>CAVORB010000009.1:0-250479 GCA_963698495.1 uncultured Gammaproteobacteria bacterium
GCATCGCAGTAGTGCTTCGGCTGGCGCTGTTCCCCGCGCGAGCATTTCCCGCTCAACCTGTCCGTAGTTCTACGGATTTCTGTAGGAATATTGCGGATTGCCTTCACCGGCGAATGCCCCTAACCTAATCGTTGGGGCGCTTTAACGCCCGATGATTGCATCCGGCGAATCCATCTCGCACAAATCGTTGTGCGAAGCGCCCAAGGCGGCACCCTCCGTGTCGTTTGGCTGTCGGGTGTAACCGGCCGAGAAGTACAATCATGAGAGCGAAGGGGGATTCTTACAATGCCAGCGAGTGTCTCGTACATTGCGGAGGAGAAGCGGCTCGATCTGAGCTTCGACGGCAACCTGGACGTGAGCGTTTCACAGGTCATTTGCGACATTTGCAGGCAAGTGCCCTGCGGTCTTAGGTACTGCATCGTCGATTTGTCGGGTGTGCGACGTTTGTTTGATTCTGGGATGGCGCTTCTGCAAATGCTCCACCGCCGCCTGACGCAGGTTGGGACGACGGTCGTCATCCTGAGCGATAGCCCGGAGATTCGCGAACGAATTCCCATCATTGCCCAGACGTTTCCCCCTCGGGCGGGAGCTGGTTCCGTTGCTCACGAGCGTTCCGATTGGTCAGTCGAATCCGGTTCCGGTCGTCTGTCAGAGAAGTGATGCGTTGTCCGATCCTGCCAGCCGGCGGGCAGTTGCGGAAGTTGCTGCCCGCTTCCTCGTTCCTATCGCTTTTCAGCGCGCATTAGCATCCCCGTCCCCATCCTACGTTAGATCGGCTCGTCAGGCGCGTGACTGCCTTGGCTCGGGGCGTCATTCGTCGATCAATGCCGGTCATGCGACCATGGCCGGTGGCGAAGTCGTGTCTGCCACGCAAGGCGCCCTTCACGCACTGGCAACGACCGCGTTTGGCAAAGGCGCCGTTCGGTCATCCGGCGCCGGGAGATCGGGCATCGGTTGTGCCCGAGCTGCGGTGATTCGAGCCCAGTTGCGTCCGCACGGTACATCCGGCGGCAAGCCGCATTCAGCCTGCTAAGGCGCCTTCGCTGCTGTGATCTTGCTGAGAAGGAGACAAGCGATACCGGTGCGTTGGCGCTCCGTTTCACTTCGGTTGAGCGCCGCGTCGGTCGTGCTTCTTGTGGCGGCCGCGTTGGCGGTCGGTTACCTTTTCGATCGGGGGCGATCCGAGGCGCTCAGGCAGCGCGAGCTCGAGCATCTGCGCCTTCACGCCGAGCGTGGCGCCGATGAGTTCGCTCACCTCGTTAGACGATTGCAGCGGGATGTGCTGTTTCTCTCGGCTACTCCCCCGATTGATGGCATTCGTCGCGCATTGGAGGGTGGCGGCACGGACCGCGTCGGCGGCTCCTCGCTTGCGCAGTGGGAGGGTCGCTTGCAGCAGATCCTTCTGGCCTTCGCCGAAGCCAGACCGGAGTACGCTCAGTTGCGGCTCATCGGGACCGGAGACGGCGGACGCGAGCTCGTCCGTGTCGATCGAACCGCCGAGGGTCTCCGGATCACACCTCCAGATGGTTTACAAAGGAAAGGCGATCGTTATTACTTCCAGGAGGCGTCCAGGTTTCCCCCAGGGGCGGTTTACTTCTCGCGGACCGACCTCAATCGGGAGCAGGGGGTGATCAGCACGCCGCTTCAGCCGACCCTGCGAGTGGCCACGCCGGTTCATGACGCGACGGGAGACATCTTTGCCGTGGTGGTCTTGAACATGGATATGGGTCAGGCGTTCGAGCGCGTGGCGTCCTACCGAGATCCCGCGGAGACGCTCTATATCGTCGACGAGCGAGGGGACTTTCTGCTCCACCCTGACCCGAGTGTCGCCTTCGCATTCGAGTTCGGAGAGCCGTTTCGTCTCGCGGACGCCTTTCCGGACCACGCGGAACGCATCTCGGCCGTCCGTCCCGGCGGTGGAACCTATTTCGAGCTGCCGGGAGGCGACGGGGCACGGCTCGCCTACGCGACCGCGCGTGATTTCGACCCCAGCGACGCGACGCGGCGTTTGATCGTGATTCTGACAGAGCCGACGGACCAGCTGCTCGAGGCAGTCCATCTGATGCGCCGGGAAAGCCTGATCGCCATGGGAGGACTCCTGCTGTTGGCGGCCGCACTGCTCATCATAGTGGTGCGCCGTCAGACCAGGTCACTCCGCGTGCTTGCGAGCGCGTCCGAGACAATCGCCGCGGGAGATTATGCGGTCGAGCTACCGCGCGAGGACGGAAGCGAGGTTGGAAGCCTTGTGCGCGCCTTCCGGCACATGTCGGCGGAAGTCGAGCGGCGCGTGGAAGCCCTCGCGGAGCTCAATCGGGATCTCGAGGAGCGTGTACGCGAGCGCACCCGCGAGCTGTCCAGCCAGCATCACCTGCAAAGATTGATCCTGGAGAGCATTGCCGACGGCGTCGTGGTCGCCGATCGTGACGGGAATTTCCTGCTCTGGAACGGGAAAGCGGAGCAAATCATCGGTTCTGGCCCCGAGAAGGTTCCGCCCGAGCGCTGGTCGGACCATTTTGGCGTATTTCGCGACGAGTCTGGCGAGCTGCTGGCGACCGAGGAGCTGCCCCTGGTGCGAGCCATCAAGGGGGAGTCGACCGTGAACGCCGAGCTCTATCTCCGTCACCCACGCCGCAGCGAGGGGCATTGGATACAGGTCACCGCTCGTCCGCTGCGGGACGCGCAGGGCAAGATTTCCGGAGCGGTTGCCGTGCTCGTGGACGTGACCGAGCAGAAGCGTTTGCAGGCGCACCTGGACGGGCACCGCGCCGAGCTTGTCAAGTTCGGCCGTATGGTGCTGGGTGCCGAGATCGCCTCCACGGCGGCCCATCAGCTCAGTCAGCCCATCGCCGCAATGTGCAACTATGCCGGGGCCGCAATCCGCCTACACGAGCAGGGGCGACTCGGGGAACCCGAGCTGGGTCGCGTGCTGGCGCGCATTGAGCGCCTTTCCGCCCAGTCCGGGGAGATCCTCGACAGGCTGCGTGCACGCATCCGCCGTCGCGAGCGGCTCAAGACCGATGTCGATGTGAACGCCGTGGTGGCGTCTAGTCTAGAGTTTCTCAAAGAGCGGATCGGGCGGCAGGGTGTCAAGCTGGAGTGTCGCTATGGCACAGCGCTTCCCACGATCCTCGGCGACCCCATCGAGCTGGAGCACGCATTGATACAGTTGGGTTCCAACGCCCTTGATGCGCTCGAAGGGACTGCCCAGAAAGAACGCCGTCTGTGGATCCGCACGAGCCATGATCCGGACGCGGGCTCGGTCAGGATTGAGATCAGGGATACGGGGCCCGGGGTCAAGGCGGGGATTGCCAGCCGCATGTTCGATCCGTGGGAAACGGAGAAACCGGGAGCACTCGGGATCGGGCTCTCGATCGCACAAACCATTGTCGAGGCATTCGGAGGCCGGATTAAGATGGAGCGGGCAGCCCCACGGGGGGCTCTGTTTCGCATCGATCTGCCCGTGACGGTGGAGGCGAGGTCGTGACGGCGGAACCGCTCGTTCATGTGGTGGACGACGATTTCGAGATCCGAGAATCGTTGCAGTTGCTGTTGGACTCGGTGGGCATCGCGAACAAGGCTTACGCGAGTGCCGATGAGTTCCTTGCCAACTACGTGGAGGATCGAGGCCGCCCGGCCGTTTTGCTGCTCGACGTGCGCATGCCCGGGATGAGTGGCATGGCCTTGCTCGAGCAACTGCAGGCGCGATGCGCGGCGATGCCGATCATCATCATCACCGGTCATGGCGACATCGACATGGCGGTGCGGGCCATGAAGCTCGGCGCGGTGGACTTTATTACCAAGCCTTTCAGCTCGCAGAGCCTGCTGGATCGGCTTCAGGAGGTGTTGCGGAAGACCGCGGAGTGCGCCGCGCAAGAGCAAAGCGCACAAGGCGTGACCGCACGGTTCGATGCGCTGACGGCCCGCGAGCGCGAGATCTTCGATTGCATTGTTTCCGGCGAGTCCAACAAGGCGATCGCTTTTGACCTTGGGATCAGCGTTCGGACCGTCGAGTCGCATCGCGCGAGCATCATGGAGAAGTTGGAGGCCAAGACACTTGTGGACTTGGTGATGCTGTCCGTCAGTCTGAAAGGCGGGAACAAGTGACGCGACCGAATAGCGGAAACGGGACGAGCGCGGTGTTTCAAGTCCTGCTCGTTCGTGAAAGACGTGTTTAGTCAAGCCCTTGCAGCGCCTTCTCCCTCGACTCGCGATCATCCCCCACCCACACCGGGTCTCCGCGGAAGCCTCGGATGTCCAGTCCAGTCGCCCCCTGCATCCGTTGAGCTCGGGCGTGCCGCAGTCGCATGCCGCTCGCTGAGCAGCATCGCCCCACGGGCAACATCACGCGCAAGCGCTATCCGGCGCCGCGGCGCGTGAGCGATGCGGGTAGGCGAGGGGTTTGCTGTCACTTCGTGATTCTACGGATGGGCGTTCGGCAATTCCGGATTGCCGACTTTCAAACCCGCGCCTAGTCTCCAATACGGAGCGGAAGCTATAGCCAGGGTAACCAGGGAGACCGGGGTCGATCCGTTCTCCAGCGGAATCCCGCGGGAATGTGGTCATGGGTCTCGCTCGCCTGCCCGGACAGGGCGCGTTCTATCGGAATGACCGATCGGCGCTGCGCGATTCTACATAGGTACCGATAAAGAGACGCGGAGGACTTCAAGAATGCCAGTGCAAGCCTCGTACATCGAGCGAATCGGGCGACTGGACGTGGTTTTCGAGGGAAATCTGGACGTGAGTGTCTGGCTGGCCGTGTGCGACGCGTGCAAGACCATGCCCCCGGGCCTGAAGTCCTGCATACTCGATCTGCGTCGCGTGGAGCAGGTTTTCGATTCTGGTTTGGCGCTGTTGCGCATGCTCTACCAACGGCTTGGCGAGGCTGAGGTAACCGTGTCGGTGCTCTGCGATCATCCGCATATCCGCAGCCAGATTCCCCTCGTTACAGGCTTAGGTTGGCGCGGGGATTCGCTTGAATGCGACTCTGCTTGCTTGAGCCAACCATCGCCACGTGCGAAGAAGACGGGAGGAGTGGATCTCTTGCCGGGGTAGAGGCCGGACCGGACGAGCGTCCCCTGCCGGCACCAAGCCAGAACCGGCAGTCCTCAACCGGGGCGTCCAGCCCAGCTTCGCGAGTAATCGGGTATTGCTAGCCTTGCAGCGGAGACCGAGCGTGCGCGATGCACTTCTCTTCGGATCGAGGGTTGCCGTAAAGCCGCCGTAGATTGGCTCGCCGAACGGCGGTTTGCCTGACCGTACTACGTGCCGCCCCGAAGGACTCCTGGTAGTGTCAGCGGCCCGGCCAGTGACCTTGGGTTCGGCAGGACCACGCCCCTGCGAATCCGATCTTGCGGCCCTCCCGGTTAAAATCGGAGTACACCCGCATCGAGTAGCCCGACGAGTATTAGATAGACACCGACTACATAGCTCAGGATGTTTGGCCTGATCAGGATCAGCGCGCCGGCGACCAGCGCGATTACTGTCTGAGGACGGATCGCCTGGCCGTACACATAACCCAGCAATCCGAGTGCACCGATGATCAGCAGATAGGTGGCGACGGCATAGTTCAGGATGCGCGGCGCCAGCAATACGACAACACCCGCGATGATTGCGGCTATGGCCTGGAGCGGCCAGTGCTGAAGCACGGACGGGATGTCCATTCGAGATTTCCTCCTCTGTTCGCGGGGATGCTGATCGGATTACAGGGCGATGGGGTGTCGCCACAATGGTGAGAGTGAGGCGGTGTCCGAGCGATTCGGTTTTCGCCTATACGCGGCATCGGGCATGAGGCGATCCCGGCCCCCGGCGCTCGCCATTTTGCGCCGCAGTGTCGGCCCGTGCACCTCCCTGAATCAATGGAAGGATGCCATTATCCCGCATTCATCCCGCGAAACACCTGTGTTGCGACTAGCCTCCGCCCCTTGTGCCCGGTCTCGCCGCGCTGGATCTGCAAGTCTTCGCGCCACGTGCACGCAGGCTTGTCCGTGATGATCCGGTGCCGACGCGCACCGGCGCCTTCCCCGCCGGTAGCCCGGGCAGGTGGCAAGACCAAGGGAGGCGCGGTCGGGATTCGGTTTGTTTCGCCAAGCCTCGGGAGAGACGTCCCCTCAAGTGGCGAACCGATCAGCGGCGCGAAGAGCAACGGATGGCTGTGTTTTTTGCCGTGACGGAATGCGCAACCCGAGTAACGGCTTTGGAGATATTGAACGCGGGATACGTGGGGCAGGGGCGCTTGTCAGCCGGACCTGACTGATTTCCGTCCAGACCATGCCAGCACCAGCCCACCGACGACGAAGGGCATGGCGACATCGGAGGGTTGCTCGAGCAGGGCAATCAAACCCATCGTCAAAGAGAGAAGGCCAAGCAAGAAAGCGCCGGCTTGAGAGCAGTTTGCCATTAAGGGTGTTCCAGGTACCGAATCTTGGGTATCACGATGTCACTCTAATAGGTCCGTCCTAGGACCAACCGTGACCCGCTTCACGGTAGGGGCGAGGGCGCGCTCCCGTCGGAGCGCCCGCGAGGCGGGCCGGGTTCCTCGCGGGAAGCGGTTTGCGGGAACAACGGCCCTTGCGGCCGATTGCGCGTCCAATCCGCTTCCGCGCGTCAAGCGGTCCGAGGCATGGTGCCGGTCGGTGGGGGGTGCGCGTGGCGCCATCTGCTTTCAATGTGTTGTCCGCGGTAGATCGAGGTCGGATGCCTCATAGTTGCATTGATCGATCAGGGCGCGCAGCGTCCGGGACATCTGCATGCCAGATTCGGGATTGTAGGTTTTCCCCGTTCGCCATAGCCTTTCCGCCTCGTCCGCGGAGCTTGGGTATCCTTGCCTGCACAACTCCCAGACTGCTTGCGATCGATAGCTGGTCATCGCTCTGCACCTGCCGGGGTGAGTCGTCGTGCCCTTTGCACGACGTTTGGTCGATACGGCTCGGACCTCGATTTCAGGCTAGAAGGACCCGAATCTGAAGGAGGGTACGGGGTTCACGTTTCCGACAATGCCGCTATCCCGCTGAACGAGGATGGCACGGCGTTTTGATGTTCGTCACATGTGCTACCCGACAGGCGGCGCGAGAAACCACGCCTCGGGCGGGACGGCCCGGAGGGATGCGGCGGGAGAGCTTCGACGGCCGGATGCCGGCGCTGGGCACACTTGGCCGTGCGTTGTCCGGTGCCGACGGGAGAACGTTTGCCGGCGGCTGCTTCAGGCGAACAACAGCCGAGCCCCGAGACGGGCCCGCGATTGCGGACTCCCATCCCCGTCGGGCGAATGCTCGTCCACGGGGAATGGAATTGGTCTAGGGTTTGCGGGCGGGAGACTGGAACGAGCGATCTTCGACCGGCGCGGGCCCTGCCTTGTTGCTGTAGCCGTAACCGTAGCTCGGCCCCTGCTGAGGACCCCTTCCGTGGTGCGGGCCGTATCCGAAAGACGGCGGGGTCGTGGAAGGCGGTGTCGTGCCGGCTGGTCCGGGTCCGAAAGTCGAGGTCTGACCGGCGCCGTAGGCTCCCCTGCCACCACCGATGCCGATTCCGTCGACTCCGTTTCCGTGGGTGTTCGAGCCGCCGCCTCCGCTTCCACCTCCGCTGCCGCCGCCTCCGCCACCGCCACCGCCACCACCGCCACCGCCACCGCCACCCCCGCCACCGCCGCCACCGCCGCCACCGCCGCCGCCGCCGCCACCGCCGCCACCGCCACCGCCGCCACCGCCGCCACCGCCGCCACCGCCGCCACCGCCACCGCCGCCAGAGGCGATGACCGAACTGGTCATGGCGGAAAAGGTCATGCCGAGTAGCAGAGTCAAGAACGTGCGCCGTTTCATGATGAACCTCCAGAACATGTCACGCTGAACTGGCACATGTGCCCCCCACAGGCGCCTTGGGCAACAAAAGCATAGCCCAGCCATGGAAAAGACATGCTCGTAGGAAAGGCTGTGGCAGCAGCGAGGGCGAGGACGGTCGGGAACCGAAATTCGCGGACGGTCGCCTCGTCTCGGTGGGCCTATCGGGTCGCCGCGAGGTCCGTCGGCGCCTGATTGCCTGTCGGCACTGGTGGTAGCAGAAAGGAGATCAGCGCCGCCGCCAGCACGAAGGCCGTCGACCACCACAGGCATCCAGTCAGCCCCTGGGTTTGGTAGACCCAGCCGGAGAGCACGGTCCCTGTCAGCCGACCGGCGGCGTTGGCCATGTAGTAGAACCCCACGTTCATGGCGACCTTTTCGTGGTCCGAGTAGGCCAGGATGAGGTAGGAGTGGACGGCGGAATTGATGGCGAACACGGCGCCGAACGCGCCCAGGCCGATGATCAGGGACACGGCCGGGTCGAGGCCGGCCGTGAGGGCCAGGGCGATGCCGGCGGGAAAGACCGCCAGCAGCAACGCCCAGTTGCGCGCGCTGGTGCCCTGGGGGCCGCGCCCGTGGTGGCCCTTGCGCAGCAGGGCGGGGGCGCCGGCCTGCACGAAGCCATAGCCGATGACCCACAGCGCAAGGAAGCTGCCGACCTGAAGGTGGTTCCAGCCGGTGACGGAGGCCAGGAACACCGGCAGCCCCACCACGAACCAGATGTCGCGGGAGCCGAACAGGAAGTAGCGCGCCGCCGACAGGATGTTGATCTCCCGGGTCTTGGAGAAAATCTGCTTGAACTTCGCCTTGGCCTTGGCCGTGCCCAGTCCCATCGGCAGTACCCACCAGGCATACAGATAGACGACGAAGAGCACCGCCGCCATGCCCGCGTTGGCCCAGCGGAAACCGACTAGGTAGAGCAATAGCCCGCCGAGGAAGAAGCCGACGCCCTTGAGCGTGTTCTTCGAGCCGGTGAGGATGGCCACCCACTTGAACAGCCGCGTGTCGGCATCCTCGCCCTTAGGCACCACCAGCTTGACGCTGGACTTGGCGCTCATCTTGTTGAGGTCCTTGGCGATGCCGGACAGCGCCATGGCGGTCATCACATAGCCCACCGAGAGCCAGGCGGGATCGACCGTCAGCATGCTCAGGGCGAACACCTGCAGGAAGCCGCCCGTCACCATGGTGCGGTTGAGCCCGATGTGGGAGGCGATCCAGCCTCCCAGCCCGTTGGTGATGATCCCGAAGACCTCGTAGAAGAGGAACAGGAAGGCGATGGACAGGGGGCTGTACCCCAGGTTGTGGAAGTGCAGCACCACCAGCATGTGGATGGCGCCGTCGGTGAGCGTGAAGCCCCAATAGGCCCCCGTCACAACCAGGTAAGTGCGTAGTCCCTGGTCCACGATTACATCGTCCGGGCCATCTTGCGGGCCAGCTCCATCATCCGGTTCACGTAGCCCCATTCGTTGTCGTACCAGGCATAGATTTTCACCTGAGTGCCGTCTATGACCATGGTGGACAGGGCGTCGACGATGGATGAGCGGGGATCTCCCTTATAGTCGACGGAGACCAGTGGCCGCTCCTCGTAACCGAGGATGCCCTTGAGCTCGCCTTCCGCTGCTTCCTTGAAGTAACCGTTGACCTCCTCGGCGGTCACCGGACGCGCCGCCTCGAACACGAAATCGGTCAGCGAGGCGTTGAGCAGGGGCACCCGCACCGCGTGCCCGTTTAGCTTGCCCGTGAGCTCCGGGAAGATCTTGGTGATGGCCTTCGCCGAACCGGTCGAGGTCGGAATCAGGGACTCGCCGCAGGCGCGCGCGCGGCGCAGGTCTTTGTGGCCCTTGTCGACGATGGTCTGGGTGTTGGTGATGTCGTGGATGGTGGTCATGCAGCCGTGGACGATGCCGATCCGTTCGTGCATGACTTTGACCACCGGGGCGAGGCAGTTGGTGGTGCAGGAGGCGGCGGTGACAATGTCGTGCACCGCCGGGTCGTACAGGTGGTCGTTTACCCCGTAGACGACGTTCAGGGCGGGCTCGGGCACCGGTGCTGAGACCAGAACCTTCCTCACCCCCTGATCGAAGTAGGGCTGCAGGGCCTCCCGGGTCTTGAGCTTGCCCGAGCACTCGATCACCAGATCCACACCCTTCGCGCCCCAGTTCGACCTCCTGCGGGGGTCGCGCTCCATGCTGAAACCGATCTCCTTGCCGTCGACGACGATGGCGTGCTCGCGGGCCGCGATCTCGCGGCGCCAGCGCCCGTTCACCGAGTCGAACTCCAGCAGGTGGGCCTGGCAGGCGGCGTCGCCCTTGATCTCGTTGATGTGGACGATGTCTAGCTCTGCGAAATCCCAGCCGGCGCGCAGCCCCAGCTTGCCCATGCGACCGAACCCGTTGATGCCGACGCGAATGCCCATTGTCGTTTCTCCTCAGGAGGTAGCGCCAAGGCTACCCATGCTCGTTAGGCGACGCCTGGTGCGCCGCAGGTGAATAATCGCTGGGTGGGGGCCGAGACGCCGCAATCGGCGTCTAGTCCGTAACCCACGCCCGCACCAGGTCGGGACCCGGGACACCGCCCGCGTGCACCAGGGTCCCGTCCACCACAACGCCCGGCGTGGACATGACCCCGTAGGACATGATCTCCGCAATGTCCGTGATCTTCTCCAGGGCGATCTCGACCCCGGCCTCCCGCGCCGCCTGGGCGATGACATTGGCGGTGATCTCGCAGTTGCGGCAGCCCGAGCCGAGGACCTTGATCTGTTTCATGACGATTCTCCATTGACGTGGTCGGTGCAGCAGCCACCGCTGCCGGCCTGCTGGACCGGCGGGCAGGGAACGGTCCCATAGGAGCAGTAGACACAGCAGTCACCGGCCTTGGGCCGGATCAAGGCGTGACAGGCCGGGCATTCCCAGTAGAACTGGCAGGCGTCCGTGGGCATGGTCTCTTCCCGGCTGACGCCGCAGGCGGGACAGGTGATCAGGGATTGAAGTCGGATTGCGTGCGTTGTCATTGCGTGTCCTTCCTTCAGGCGATGGCGTTAAAACCCCAGCCGACCAGCATGAAGGCGATCGCCAGCACGCCCGCGAACAGGGCCAGCGCCTGCCAGCGGATGACCTTGCGCAGGATCAGCATCTCCGGCAGCGAGAGGGCCGCGATGCTCATCATCAGCGCGAGGGTCGTGCCGATGGCGACACCCTTGCCCAGCATGGCCTCCGCCACCGGGATGACGCCGGTGGCGTTGGAGTACAGTGGGATGCCCAGCAGCACCGCCCCCGGCACCGCGAGCCACTGGTCTCCGCCCAGGTTCTCGACCACCCATGCCGTGGGCACGAAGCCGTGAAACAAGGCGCCGATGCCGATGCCGATCAGCACCCATTGCCAGATGCGCCCGACGATCTCCTTGACCTCGGCCACCGCGTAGTGGTGGCGCCCACGCAAGCTGGTGTCGGGCTCGGGCAGGCTCGTGTCACCCATGCGGATCTTCCAGACATAGTCCTCGACCCACCGTTCCGGCTTGAACCATTGCATGGCGATGCCGCCGAACCAGGCCACGGTCAACCCCGCCGCGACGTACAGGGCGGCGAGCTTCCAGCCGAGGATACCGACCAGTAGCACCGCGGCCACCTCGTTGATCATCGGCGAGGCGATCAGAAAGGAGAAGGTCACCCCCAGCGGGATGCCGGCCTCCACGAAGCCGATGAACAAGGGCACCGACGAGCACGAGCAGAACGGGGTCACCGCACCCAGGCCGACCGCCATGCCGCGCGCCTGCCAGTCAGGGCGTCCGCGCACGAAGGTGCGCACCCGCTCCGGGGAGAGCATTGCCCGCACGAGACCCATGCCGTAGATCACCAGCACCAGCAGGAAAAAGATCTTGGCCGTGTCCATGACGAAGAACTGGATCGCGGCGCCCGCGGCGGAGCCCGGGTCGAGCCCGAGGAGGCGATAGGCGGTCAGATTGCCGAGTTGCTCGAACATGACGCGGGTGTTTGGTCAGCGGCCCGGACAGAGTATATGCGTTTTCGCGAATGTATTGCAGGAAATCTCGCCACCGGCCACCAGCCAGAGCTGATGGGCTCTTGTCGCCAGGGGTCAGCTGCAGGTTCCGGTCAGGCGTGGCGCACGGCCCGAGAGGCGCTCCCGGTCTTGCGCGAATGGCGGGTCGTCGGCGCATCCCCTGGCGATGGCAGCCAGCGCATCCAGGGCCCAAGCCGGCGTGTCTGGATGGATCTTGTAGTGGATCCAGAGCCCCGATCTGCGGTCCTGCAACAGGCCCGCCGCGCGGAGAATCGACAGGTGCCGGGAAATCTTCGGCTGCGGCAGGGTGAGCGCCTCCGTCAGGTCGCATACGCACAGCTCGATCCGGTTCTGCAAGAGCACCAGCAGGCGCAGCCGAGTGGAATCGGCGAGGGCGCGCGTGAAGGCATCCGGGGACAGTTTCATCGGCGGTGAGTTTGAATCCTTTCCGGAATGACGATGGCATTCTGCCACGAGTCGTGCCCGCGGCGGGATGGCGGACGGGTGCTGCGAACGCGCCGGATGCCGCTTGGGGAAGGCATCGCCACCATTCGCCCGAACTGTGCTGTCAATGTCGGCCGTTCACCGCCCACACCGCAGCCTCCACCCGCGTCTTGAGCTTGAGCTTTCTGAGGATGTGCTTGACGTGGACCTTGACCGTCCCGACCGCGAGATCGAGATCGCGGGCGATGAGCTTGTTGCTGTAACCCTTGGCGATCAGATTCAGGATCTCCTGCTCACGCGGGGTCAGCCCGGCCTCCGTGGGTCCCTGTGGCCGCGGTTCCTCGCGCAGGGCGCGGGCGAGCAACTCGGTCAGGCGCTCGCTGATGACCAGCCTCCCCGCCGTGGCGCGTTGGAGGGCGCGCAGAATATCCTCCGGCTCCATGTCCTTGAGCAGGTAGCCGTCCGCGCCGGCGCGCAGTGCGGCCACCACGTCTTCCTCGTTGTCTGAGACCGTGAGCATGATGACGCGCGCATCCAGGTCCTGGGCGCGCAGGCGCTGCAGGGTCGCGATGCCGTCCATGCCTTTCATGTTCATGTCCAGCAGGATGAGGTCCGGTTGGGTCTCACGCGCCAGCCGGATGCCGCTCTCGCCGTCGGCGGCCTCGCCGACCAGGCGCAGCGCGGGCTCCATGGCGATGAGGTCCGCCACGCCCTTGCGAAACAAGGGGTGATCGTCGATGACGATGACCGATGATTCGGTGGTGATGCTCACTGGGGTGCCCCCGCGAAGCCGCTCTGACGCGCCCGCGGACCCGTCTCCGCCTCCTGCGTGTCTGCCCGGCCGGAGGAGCGGTGACGGAAGTGCAGATGCACGCTGGTGCCTGCGGCGGGTGCGGACGTCACGGCCAGCTCACCCCCCAGGTTCAGCGAGCGCTCGCGCATGATCGCCATGCCGTAGTGGCGCGCCTCGTCCGCGGGGAGGACGGCCCCGCGGCCGTCGTCGCGGACCTCGACCTCCACCCCGCCAGCGCGCGGGCGCAGGCTCACCCAGGCGTGACCCGCCTTGGCGTGACGAACGACGTTGGAGAGCGCCTCGCGCACGATCTGCAGCACGTGGATTTCCTCGTTCGGCGTGAGCAGGGCGGGGGCGAGGCGATTGTCGAGGCGGATATCCACGGTGCCGCGCCGTCGGAACTCCTTGACGGTCTCCTCGAGCGCGCGGCTCAATCCGCCGTCATCCATCTTGAGCCGGAAGGTGGCCAGTAGCTCCCGGAGCTGACGATAGGCGCTGCTGATGCCCTCACGCAACTCATCCAGCACCGTCCTGGCCTGCTGCGCGTCCGACGGTGCGTCGAGGGCGGCGGCGAGGCGTGTCACCTGGATCTTGAGGTAAGAGAGGGATTGCGCCAGCGAGTCGTGCAGCTCCCGGGCGATGATGCCGCGCTCCTCGTGCAGGACGAGGCGCCGGCTCTCCTGAACCCGCCGCTGCAGATTCAGGGCGGTGCCGATATGGCCCGCCAGGGTCGAGAGCAGGCGCCGCTGCCAGGGAAGCAGCGGCTCATCGTCGACGAGGTCGATCATGAGCACGCCGAGATGCTGTTCCCGGTCGCCTACCGGGAAGGAGGCGAGACGCTGCTTGTTCCCGTTGACCCCCTCCAGCTCGGTCGTCCGGCAATGGTCCGCGTCCAGGCAGGCACGGCAACCTTGATCCCAACAGGGCCAGTCATGGTCGGTGCCCGGGCGGGTGCTCACCAGGAGCGTGCCGCGGTTGCCCGCTGCCTCGGCGCTCAGGCACAGGGTCGCCGGGCCGGTCTTGACGTGATCCTGGATGTCGTCGAGCACGCGGCGCAGGAGCTGGTCGGAGACGGGCTCCTCGTTCAGGACCTTGCTGGTGCGGTAGAGGAGCTCCAGCGAGTGGTTGGTGCGCGCCAGGTCCCGGGTCTTCTCCTCCACCCGCTGCTCCAGCGCCCCGTAGAGCTGCGATAGCCCCTCGGACATCATGTTCACCGCCGCGCCCAGGCGTCCCAGCTCGTCGCTGCCCGTGACCCTGGTGCGCCCGGAGAAGTCCCCCTGTCGGATGCTGTCGGCGCAGGAGAGCAGCTCTCCCAGGGGGCGTATCACGCGGCGCACCATCAGGAACATGGTCAGGATCACGACGATCACCGTGAGCCCGAGCGCCGTGGCCTGGATCCAACGCAGGATGTCGATGCGGCGCTCGGCGACATCCTCGAGCAGGTGCACCAAGGCGTCGATCTCGGCCACGAAGGCGTCGACGCCGGCCAGATACTCCAGCGGCTGCGGCGCCTGACTGCCGTCGGCCGCGTCGCTCGCCAGCAAGCCGATATGATCCGCCAGCGGCGGTTTCATGGTCCGTTCCCAGTGCCGGGTGACCCGCGCGTAGGCCTGCGTTACCTCGTGCGCGTTGTGTCCGGGGATGGCATTGACGAGACGCGGGCTGAAGAGCCGCGACTCGAACTCCGCCGCCAGGGTCGCGGCCCGCTCCGCCCGCAGGGAGGCGGGTGCGCGCTCGTCCGCCAAGGCGACCCCGATACGGTAGGACTGCATGCGCAGGCTGCCTGACTGATTGATGGCGGACGCCATCCCTTCCATCGTTTGCGCCACGAACACCGAGCTCACCATGCTGACTACGGCGAGCAGGACGATCGCGGACATCAGCAGTCCGATGCTGACGAGGATGGGTTTGCGGGCAATACTTTGGATCATGAGCATGATCGAGAGATGTGTAAACGCAATCGACTTCCGGGAAAAGGGGGTACCACCAAATCCAAAAGGCGTGCCCTCGATTGCCCGGAGACATCCGAGAGTTGGTGAAGTTATCACGTCGCTATTCAGACACATAGATGGCTACCACCCGTACCTCGGAAGAGGTATCGCTACCGATGCCTGTCAACGGGCGGCTCGGTTGCGTCCATGCCCGGGTTGAATAGACTGCCTAGCTCACTCGGCCTGGTCGGGCGCGGAACGTACGGATCATGAACACTGCCGCTAGAGAAGACCTGCTCTTCCCGCTGCTCTCGGATGTCGCTCTGTTCGACGGCCTGAGCGGAGAACAGTTGCGTTTCCTGGCGGCTGAGTGTTTTACCCGACGCGTGTGCAAGGGGGGCGTGATCTTCGAGAAAGACACCCTCCTCGGCGGTTTCTTCGCGGTGCGCGAGGGGCGGGTGAAGCTCGCCGTGCTCGCCCCGGACGGGGGCGAGCGCGTCGTCCAGATCGCCTTGGCGGGGGATACCATCGGCGAGTCGCTCGGCTTGCTCGATCGGCCGAGCCCGGTCTACGCACAGGCGCTGTGCAGCTCCAGCCTGCTGTTCTTTCGCGCCGAGCGCGTCCGCGTCGCCGCCTTGCGCTGGCCCTCGCTGGGCGCTGCTGCTGCTCGAGCAGGCCTGCATCCGCGTCAACGAGCTTTATCGGGATCTGGAGGCAAGCTGTCTGCAGACGGCGCGTCAGCGGGTAGCCGGTTATCTGCTGCGCAGCCTGACCTGCGGCGTGCAATCCAGCCCCCGTTTGCCCGAGTCTGCGGTCCTGCCCGCGGGCAAGGCGGTGGTTGCCTCGCGCCTGAATCTGACCCCGGAAACCTTCTCGCGCGAGCTTCGCCACCTTACGGACGAGGGGGTGATCAGCGTCGAGCGCTGCACGGTGCAAGTGCATCAGCTCGAGCGATTGCGCGCCGCCGCGTCCGGAGATTGACCGGGATCAACAGATGCTCCGCCACCAGGAAAAACTTGATCCGGCTCAAGTCACCCGGCGTCGCGATCGCGTTCTCATTAGGCCCTGCAACCGGTAGTGACCGTGAGCGCACCTAAAGCCGCCGACATCTCGCGTCGCCAACTATTCCGAGGTGACCTGTCAGGCAAGCGGGCGCCGATTCGACCTCCGTGGGCGGTTGCCGAAGATGGCTTCGTCATCGCCTGTGATCGTTGCGACGATTGCGTCCATGCCTGCCCGGAACGGGTGATTCGTTCCGGTTCGGGCGGTTTCCCCGAAATGGATTTCAGCGCACGCGGCTGCAGCCTGTGCGGCGAGTGCGTGATCGCCTGCGGGGGCAAGGCCCTCGTGGGGGACCCGGAGCGCGATCGGCCCTGGGACTCGGTGGTCGAGATCAGCGGCCGTTGCCTCGCCGACAAGGGTGTCGTCTGTCGCTCCTGCGGCGAGGCATGCGACGCCTCGGCCATCCGCTTCCGACTGCGTGTCGGTGGAGCGGCGGAGCCGCACGTGGATCCGGCGATCTGTACCGGATGTGGCTACTGCATCGGCGTCTGCCCGGTGCGGGCGCTGCGTATCACCAAGTCTCCGGCGGGGCAGACGAAGAAGGTTTCCGCATGAACATCTGCAGCTGTGTCGTCCACACCAGACCCGAGCGGGCCACGGAAGTCAGCGCACGTTTGCTGACCATCCCGGGTGTGGAGGTGCACGGCGGCGAGGCGGAGGGAAAGCTGGTGGTCACGGTGGAAGACACCGCGGACACCCTGGCGGCGGACACCCTGGGCGCCATCGGCGCCGTGGAAGGGGTCATCAACACAGTCCTGATCTACCACTACGGTGGCGACGACATCGAACAGTCCTTGGCGGAGGAGGGTAACCCGTGAAAGTCACTCGACGCGAATTCATCAAATCCCAGGCGGCAGTAGCGGCGGCAGCGGCGGCCGGCGTCACCTTGCCCGTAAGCACCACGGCGCTCGCGGCCGAAGGCGACGAGGGCCTGCGTTGGGACAAGGCCCCCTGCCGCTTCTGCGGCACCGGCTGCAGCGTGCTGGTGGGCGTGAAGGACGACAAGGTCGTCGCCAGTCAGGGCGATCCGGACGCCCCGGTCAACCGCGGACTCAACTGCATCAAGGGCTACTTCCTGCCCAAGATCATGTACGGCAAGGACCGGCTGACCCAGCCCCTGCTGCGCAAGACCAACGGCAAGTTCGACAAGAACGGCCAGTTCGAGCCGGTGAGCTGGGACGAGGCCTTCGACGTCATGGCCGAGAAGTGGAAGGAGGCGCTGAAGAAGGAGGACGGCGTCACCCGGGTCGGCATGTTCGGCTCCGGCCAGTGGACCGTGTGGGAGGGCTATGCCGCCTCCAAGCTCATGAAGGCGGGTCTGCGCTCCAACAACCTCGATCCCAACGCCCGCCACTGCATGGCCTCCGCGGTGGTTGCCTTCATCCGCCATTTCGGCATCGACGAGCCCATGGGCTGCTATGACGATCTCGAGCACGCGGATGTCTTCGTGCTCTGGGGCGCCAACATGGCCGAGATGCACCCCATCCTCTGGTCGCGTCTCACCGACACTCGCCTGACCAAGGAGGACTGCGAGGTCCATGTGCTCTCCACGTTCGAGAACCGCTGCTTCGAGCTGGCGGACAACCCGATCGTGTTCAAGCCTCAGACGGACCTGGCGATCCAGAACTACATCTGCAACTACATCATCCAGAACGGGCACGTGAACAAGGAGTTCGTGGACAACCACGTCAACTTCAAGAAGACGGCGCTCGACATCGGCTACGGCCTGCGCCCCAACCACCCGCTGGAGCAGGCGGCCACCAACAACGGCTATCCCGATCCGAACAAGCCCGGGGAAAAGAAGGGCAATCCCATGGGCGCCTCGGAGATCACCTTCGAGGAGTTCGCCAAGCTGGTCGAGCCCTACACCCTGGACTACACGGCCGAGCTGTCCGGCGTGTCCAAGGAAAGTCTCGAGAAGCTCGCAAAGGTGTATGCGGACCCGAACAAGAAGGTCGTGTCCTTCTGGACCATGGGCTTCAACCAGCACACCCGCGGTAGCTGGGTGAACGGCAACATGTACAACGTCCATCTGCTGGTCGGAAAGATCTCCGAGCCCGGCAACGGTCCCTTCTCGCTGACCGGTCAGCCCTCGGCCTGCGGCACCGCGCGCGAGGTCGGCACCTTTGCCCACCGCCTGCCGGCGGATCTGGTGGTGATGAAGCCGGAGCACCGGGCCTTCTGCGAGAAGGTCTGGATGCTGCCGGAGGGCACGCTCAACGGCAACATCGGCTACCACGCCGTGCTCATGCAGCGCATGCTCAAGGACGGCAAGATGAACTGCTACTGGCAGCAGTGCAACAACAACATGCAGGCCGGCCCGAACATCAACGAGGAAATGTTCCCCGGCTGGCGCAACCCGGACAACTTCATCACCGTGTCCGATCCGTATCCGACGGTGTCCGCCCAGGCTGCGGACCTCATCCTGCCCACCGCCATGTGGACCGAGAAGGAGGGCGCCTACGGCAACGCCGAGCGGCGCACCCAGTTCTGGCGCGAGCAGGTAGACGCCCCGGGCGAGTCCAAGTCCGACATGTGGCAGGTCATGGAGTTCGCCAAGCGCTTCCCGGTGGAAGAGGTCTGGCCCGAGGAGCTGCTGGCCAAGAAGCCCGAGTATCGGGGCAAGACCCTGTACGACATCCTGTTCGCCAACGGCGTGGTCGACAAGTTCCCCTATGAGGGCAAGGTGGTCGACGACCGCGGCAACGAGTATGGCAACCACGAGAGCGAGGACTTCGGCTACTACGTGCAGAAGGGCATGTTCGAGGAGTACCGGCTGTTCAACTCGGCGCCCGGACATCATCAAGAAGGGACACGAGATGGCCGAGTTCGACGTCTACCACAAGACGCGCGGTCTGCGCTGGCCGGTGATCGACGGCAAGGAGACCCTGTGGCGCTTCCGCGGCGGTTACGACCCCCACGTCGAGGGCGACCAGAGCGTCGTCAAGTTCTACGGCAATCCGGACGGCAAGGCGAACATCATCTTTGCCCCCTACGATCCGCCGGCCGAGAGCCCGGACGACGAGTATCCGCTGTGGCTGTCCACCGGACGAGTGCTGGAGCACTGGCATTCGGGCTCCATGACCCGGCGCGTGCCCGAGCTCTATCGCGCTGTGCCGGAGGCGCAGCTGTTCATGCACAAGAACGATGCCAAGAAGCTCAAGCTGCGCGACGGGCAGGTGGCCAAGATCTCCACGCGCCGTGGCGAGATCACGGCGCGCGTCGAGACACGGGGCCGCAATCGTCCGCCCGAGGGCATGGTGTTCATTCCCTGGTTCGACGCGGGCCGTCTGGTGAACAAGCTGACGCTCGACGCCACTTGTCCGCTGTCGAAAGAAACGGACTTCAAGAAGTGCGCCTGCAAGGTGGAGAAGGCATAGGTCGGGTCGGCCCCGACCTGGGAGGGGCCGTGCTGGGCGGGTGCCGCCCGCCCCGCGGCCGCAACGGGTAGGCAGTGATGGCAGATCTCGATTCGGCCAAGAAGAAGGGCGTCACCCGCCGCCGGTTCATGGGCGATGTGCTCAAGACCGCGTGCGGCGTGGGGCTGTTCGGGCTCGGGCTCGGGCTCTATTCCAACCGCGCCTCGTCGCTGCCCGCGCACTACCTGCGGCCACCGGGCGCCCTGCCGGAGGGCGAGTTCAACGGCGCCTGTATCCGCTGTGGCCTGTGCGTCCGCGACTGCCCCTACGACATGCTCTATCTGGGCGAGGTCGGCGAAAACATCCCGACCGGCACACCTTACTTCATCGCGCGCAACAAGGCGTGCGAGATGTGCGAGGACATTCCGTGCGTAGCCGCCTGTCCGACCAACGCCCTCGACCATGCCCTCGACGGACATCAACGATGCCCGCATGGGGCTGGCGGTGCTGGTCGATCAGGAGAACTGTATCGCCTTCCTGGGGCTGCGGTGCGAGGTCTGCTACCAGATCTGTCCCATCAAGGACGAGGCCATCACGCTCGAACGCCAGCACAACGAGCGCTCGGGCAAGCACGCGATGTTCATCCCGGTCGTGCACTCCGAGCGCTGCACCGGTTGCGGCAAGTGCGAGGAGGCCTGCATTCTGGAGGAAGCGGCCATCAAGGTGCTGCCGCAACGACTGGCGAAGGGCGAGCTGGGCAAGCACTACCGTGTCGGTTGGGAGCAGAAGCAGCAGGCCGGAGGCTCTCTGGTGACCCCGGATTTGGAGCACCAGTACAACCTTCCCGAGGGCATGCGCTACGAGCATGGCGGCCAGGGGTTGATCCAGGACGGCGGCGGCGAGGTCCCCTTCTCGGATAACCCGCTCGACACGCTGAACAAGCAGGGGCCGATGTAACCGTGGCCATCAAGGGTTTCCCAGGCAAGGATGCGATCGAGAACAAGGGTTGGCTCAGGGCGCACAAGTGGCTGCTCGCGCGCCGCGTGAGCCAGGTCGGCATTCTGGCGTTGTTTCTGCTCGGGCCGCTCGCCGGGATCTGGATCGTCAAGGGCAATCTCTCCGGCAGCATGACGCTGGACGTGCTGCCGCTGACCGATCCCTTCCTGCTGCTGCAGTCGATGCTCTCAGGGAGTCTGCCGGTGCTGAGCGGGGCGATCGGTGCCCTGATCGTGCTGGTCTTCTATGCCCTGGTGGGAGGTCGGGTGTTCTGCTCCTGGGTCTGCCCCGTGAATCTGGTGACAGACCTGGCGGCCTGGCTGCGGCGACGATTCGACCTCCGCGGCAACAGCAGCCTGTCGCGCAACCTGCGCTACTGGATCCTGGGCCTGGCCCTGCTGTTTCCGATGGTGACGGGTGTGATCGTGTGGGAGTACCTGAACCCGGTGTCCATGTTTCACCGCGGGCTCATCTTCGGCATGGGCACGGCATGGGTCATCATCGCCGCGGTGTTCCTGTTCGACCTGCTGGTGGCGAAGCACGGGTGGTGCGGTCGGCTGTGCCCCATGGGGGCCTTCTACGGGCTCATCGGGAGCGGGGCGCTGTTGCGCGTGTCCGCGGTTCAGCGGGAAAAGTGCGACGACTGCATGGACTGTTTCGAGGTCTGCCCGGAGCCGCAGGTCATCAAGCCCGCGCTCAAGGGCAGGGACAACTGCGTCGGTCCGGTGATCCTCGACATCAACTGCACCAACTGTGGGCGCTGCATCGACGTCTGCGGCAAGGACGTGTTCCGCTTCGACTCGCGTTTTCACAACCGGGAGGGGCTTCCCGAATCCTGTGAAAAGATCCAGATCGCCTTGGCGGCGACGGCCGTTCCGGGCAAGAGGCAAATTCGAAACTGAGGTGGTGGAGAAGGCCATGAAAAAGCAAATCGCGACGCTTACCCTGTCCCTGGCCGCGCTGGCCATGAGCACTGCAACGCTGGGGCTGGAGTCCCTGCGCGGCGATACGGATATCTCGGGTCAATCGGCCGAGCCAATGAGGCTGAAGGTCGAGGTCGTCCAAGGGGGCTTCGATCGCTCCTTCAAGGAGCAACCGCCGATGATCCCACATGGGGTCGAGAAATACAGCATCGACCTGCGCCAGAACGGCTGCCTCAAGTGCCACAGCGAGGCCACGGCGGAGAAGGAGAACACCAAGCCGACGCCCGAGAGCCATTACCTCGACCGCGACGGCAACAAGCTCGAGAAGCTCTCGTCGCGCCGCTACTTCTGCACCCAGTGCCACACGGTGCAGTTGGAAGGGGCGCCTCTGGTGGAGAACACCTTCGAGGGCCGGAAATAACCCTGTAGCCGCCGCTGCCCTCCGGGCCGGCGGCTTTTTTTCCTCAATAACATTAGTAAATTAGGGAGTACTCCCATGGCCGATGAGAAACCCAAGACCGGCAAGAAGACCCTGATCGTTCTGATCATCGGCGTCGCGCTCGGCATCATCTTCTGGGGCGGCTTCAACACGGCCATGGAGGCCACCAACACCGAGACCTTCTGCATCTCCTGCCACGAGATGGAGGTGAACGTATACGAGGAGTACACCGACACCATCCATTACCAGAACCGGACCGGGGTGCGCGCCACCTGCCCCGACTGTCACGTGCCGAAGGACTGGATCCACAAGTTCGCCCGCAAGGTGCAGGCCACCAACGAGCTCTACCACCACTTCCGCGGCACCATCGATACGCCCGAGAAGTTCGACGAGAAACGCATCGATCTGGCCCAGAATGTATGGCGCACCATGAAGGCCACCGACTCCCGCGAGTGCCGCAACTGCCACGACTTCATGTCCATGGACTACGGCAAGCAGGAGCCCCGCAGCTCCGAGCGCCACGAGCAGGCGGAGGAAGAGGGCCTGACCTGCATCGACTGCCACAAGGGCATCGCGCACACTCTGCCGCGGGAGTATGACCCGGAGAAGGACATCCCCGGCGAGAGCATCTACTACGCAAAGAGCCACTGACGGCGCGACATGGCTAGGCAGAGGGGATCGCGGTGAGCGATGATCGCATGATCCCCTTGCCCGGTGCCGCATGATGGTGCGCCCGTAGAGGGGCGAAGAACGGCTTTCTTCCAAACGCGCGGCCAGGAGCTCTCGATGACCGCTTTGCCTTGCCTGATTCTCCCTCTGCTGTCCACCCTCGCCGCGCTGCCTGCCGCGGCGGCCGATGTCACGCTCGGCGAGCAGATCTATCGGGCCGAGTGCGTCAACTGCCACGGCGAGCAGGCGCACGGCGGGAAGGGCGGTGAGTACCCGCGGCTCGCCGGACAGCGCGACGACTACATCCAGCTACAGCTCAAGAACTTCCGCGACCGCAAGCGTCAGAACAAGCCCATGCTGCCAATCTTCAAGGCGGGCAAGTTGCGGTCGTCCGAGATCGAGGCGGTGGCGGCCTATCTGTCGAGCCTGCCGATCCCCGATCCGGCCTCGGTCGGGGTGCCCGCGGAGGTGGTCGGCGATCTCGAGTTCGGGTTCGAGCTGTACGAGCGTGACTGTATCCTGTGCCACGGACCGGACGGGCGCGGAAAGGAGGAGAAGGGCAGTCCGCAGCTCATCGCCCAGTATCCACGCTATATCGCCAAGCAGATGGCGGATTTCCGCAACGAGGAACGAGAGCACGAGTATGCCGACAAGATGTTCGGAGAGGCCTACGAGGACGAGCTCGACGCATTGCTCGCGTACGTGCTCTCCCTCAATCACTCGGTGGCCGACACGGCAGCGAATCCCTGACTCCCCGTCTCCAGCTCGGCTGCGGCGTCGGTGGACGCCTTCCCGTCGGCTACCTATCCTTGAGCCATGAACCAGGGCGCTCGGCCGACACCAGACGACCTGCGACGGGGGCCTCTCCTGCGCCCACTCGATCGAGAGCAGCTCGAGCGCATCGCCCGCCACGCGCTGCGCTTTCTCCTGCGGGACGATGAGGCGCTGTTCCAGCAGGGGGACAAGGCGGAGCGCTTCTATCTCGTCCTGAAGGGGCAGATCAAGCTCTATCGGCTTTCCCCCGACGGCAACGAGAAGGTGATCGAGATCGTCACCCCCGGCAACACCTTTGCCGAGGCCCTGATGTTTCTGAACCGCCCGCATTACCCCGTGGGCGCCACCGCGATCGGTCACGCCGAGCTCATCAGCATCGATGCCGCGGATTTCGTCAGCATGCTGCGCGAGTCGGTGGAAACCTGCTTCCTGATCATGGGCGACATGAGCCGGCGCCTGCGCGGCCTGATCGGCGAGATCGACAATCTCAGTCTCCATAGCGCCGGCTGCCGGGTGGCGGATTACCTGCTGCGCCGCGCGGAGCAGGAGGGCGATGTCTTCGATCTCGGTGTGCCGAAGCTCGTCATCGCTTCGCGTCTGACGGTCAAGCCGGAGACCTTCTCGCGCATCATACGGGAGCTGAGCGACCGCAATCTCATCCGGGTCCAGGCCCGTCGGATCGAGGTGCTGGATCGCGCGGCCTTGTCGGCGGCGGCCGAACGGGATCCCACCTGGTAGGCTGCGCATGACGAAGGTCAAGGAGGTCTTTTCCCCGGCTGCCAGAATCGGCCCTGACGACTACGCGAGGGGCTGCCATGAACGACCCGATCTCGAGCTATCTCACCGAGGATCACCGCCGCTGCGACCACCTGCTTGCCGCCTGTGAGGCGGCGGTGTCGGCCGCCGCCTGGGCCGCCGCCGACGAGGCCGCCGCTGGCTTTCGCGATGCCCTGCTGCGCCACTTCGCCCTTGAGGAAGACGTGCTTTTCCCCGAGGTCGAGCGAGCGAGCCCAGCCGCCGCGGGGCCAACCGGGGTCATGCGCATGGAGCATCGGCAGATGCGCTACCTGCTCGACGAGCTCGTCTCCGCCGTCCGTGCCCGCGATCGGGCTGCCTGCCTCGGCAACCTCGAGACCCTGCACCTGCTCGGCCAGCAGCACAATGTCAAAGAGGAGGGAATACTCTATCCCCTCGCCGACGACGCCTTGACCGACAGCGCGGAGACCTTGGTAGGGCGGATGCGGGCCGCGTGAGCCATGGAAGTGACGCTGGACGTCAGCTCCCTGGAGCCTCCGGAGCCGCTGGAGCGGGTGCTGGACGCGCTGGCTGACATGCCCGCGGGGCATCGCCTGCGGGTCCTGCACCGGCGCGAGCCTTATCCCCTCTATGATCTGCTTCGCCGCATGGGCTATGCGTGGGAGACCACCGCCATCGAAGAGCGGTTCGAGATCCTGATCTGGCCGGTCGTATCGGCGCGAGCGGGTGGGCCGCGGTCATGAGGACCGCGGGGCTCAGCCTGGAGCAGGCCCCACCCATTCATGTCCCTTTCCGCTTCTTCCTGACGGCGCCCTTGTTCCTGCTCGCCGCTGCCCTGCTCCTTGGATGGCAGGGAGAGGCCCTGCTTGCCTCCAGGTGGTCGCCCGCCGCGCTCGCCGCCGCCCATCTGATCGCCATCGGTTTTCTCGGCCAGATCATGTGCGGCGCCTCGCTGCAGCTGCTCCCGGTCATCGCGGGAGCGCCAGTGCCGGCGGTCGGCCCGGTAGGCGGCGCGGTCAGTTCGCTGCTGGCCCTCGGTGCGGGACTGCTCTCCTGGGGGTTCCTTGGGGGAGGCCAGACGGCACTGACCCTTGGGGCATCCAGCTCGGCACTGGGATTCCTCGTCTTTCTCGTCTTCGCCGGCGCCGCGTTGAAGGGGGCGCAAGGGGTCCCTCAAACGGTCTGGGCCATGCGTTTCGCGTTCGCTTCATTGCTGGTCACCCTGTGCCTGGGTTTGGTGCTCACGGCCGCACTGCTTGGCTGGATCTCGATCGAGGGGCTCGCTGGCCTGGTGGATTTCCATCTCGCGTGGGGGCTGTTCGGGTGGCTGGGGCTGCTCATGGCGGCGGTCGCCTACCAGGTGGTTCCCATGTTCCATGTCACGCCGCCGTACCCGGTCTGGCTGAGCCGGTGGCTGTCCCCTGTCGTGGCCGTGGCGCTCACGCTGGGGAGCCTGCTCGCGCTGGCCGGCGCCGACGTGGCGGCGTTGCTCGCGCTGGGGGTCGCGGCGATCGCCCTCTGCCTTTTCGCCGCGGTTACCATCTGGCTGCAGCTGCGCCGCGCGCGGAGGCGCATCGATGCGACGGTTCTCCACTGGTGGCTGGCCATGGCCAGCGTCCTGGCCGCGGCCGCTACCTGGGCCTTTACGGAAGCCCCCGTCCTCACCGGTATCCTGCTCCTGATCGGCGTGGGTACGGGTCTGCCTACCGGAATGTTGTTGAAGATCGCGCCCTTTCTCGCCTGGTTCCATCTGCACCACCGGCAATTGGACACGGGGAGGTTCGATGTCCGCGTTCCCCACATGCTCACCTTCCTCCCGGACGGGCAGGGGCGCTGGCAATTCGCCGGCCACGCGCTGGCCCTGTCCAGCCTAATTGCGGCGTGGGAGAACCCGGGGCTGATTCCACTCGCGAGCGGCGCCTTGGCGCTGTCCACCCTTGGCCTCGGCGTACTTCTGGCAGCGAGTGTCGCGCGCTTCCGGCGTATCGCGACGGCTCTGGAGGAGACTGGGTGCGAGGCCGGATCAGGGACGGAAGCCGAAGGCGACGCGTCAACCGAAAGAAGGTGATCTGCCGATGCGTGCCCTGACCGGGTTGTTCCTGGCGGCAGGTGTCGCCGCCCTTCTGGTCGCGTCGAGCGGCGCCGCGGGTGACGCGCTTCCTCGTGGCGATTGCGCCGCTCCGAGGCCCGCGACCGACCTGGCCCATTGCGATTTCCAGGGCGCGGACCTTGCCGGCCTGGATCTCAGCGGTGTGCGGCTGGACAACGCGAAGCTGGAGAACGCGAACCTGGCGGGTTGCAACCTTGCGCGCGCCAGCGCCGTCGGCAGCAACCTGAAGTGGGCCAACTTGGCCGGGTGCGACCTGAGCGGTGGAGACCTCAGCAAGGCCGACCTCTTCCACGCCGTGCTCGACCGCGCGCGGCTCGACGGCGCGAATCTGTCCGGCGCGAATCTGTTCGGTGCCAACCTCAACGAGGTGCACGCCGAGGGAGCGGACTTCTCACACGCCTACATGAAGGATCTGTTGATGGAAGAGGCGCAGCTGCCGGGCAGTCGGTTCGAGCGCTGCTTCATGCTGCGGGCGGTGCTGATCGGAAGCCGGCTCACGGGGGCCAGCATGCGGCAGGTCGTGCTGACCGGCGCGGCACTCGAGCAGACCGACTTCTCCGGCGCCGATCTGACCGGCTCCCTCCTCAACGGGGCGCACCTCGAAGGGGCGGTGTTCCGCCGCGCCGGCCTGGCCAAGACCCGTTTCACGAATGCCGTGGTCGGCGGCGCTGACTTCACCGACGCCGTGGATATGCCGGCCCACCTCACGGACATACTGTCGAAGGCGAGGCACTGACCCCGCCGCGCCGACTGATTCGCTAACCCGGACGCCCGTCTGGTCGTGGGGCGACCAGCATCGGCGCGTAGATCCAAAGGAACAGGCCGAAGGCCAGCGTCCAGAGGAGGCCCGAGATCTGGACCCAGTTGGGATAGGCCGCGGGGAAGAGCAGGGTTGCGCCGACCCTGGTCACTGCCGCCAGGTTCACCAGCACGAAGGCGATGTTGGTGAGCGGCGAGGAGCGCATCTCCCGCCCCGTGTGGCCGAGTGTTACCCGCGCCATCATGCCGAGCGTGAAGACGCCGACAGCGCCAACGGTGAGCGCGTGGAGGGAAGGGAAGGGCGGCAGCAAGCCGAGACCGGCGAGCCCACCGAGGGCGAACCCCAGCACGAGCCAGAGGTAGCCCGCGAACAGGACCGCCAGGATTGGGATGCCCCAGACGCGGCGATCGTGCCAGCCCGCCAGCCGCAGCGCCTGCGTGGCGGCGAGTGCCAGGGCGATGACGCCCGCGGGCGCGGACCAGGGCGCCACGAGGTTGACGATTGCGCCCGCCGTTGCAAGGGTAAAGGTCAGGCGCTCGATCCAGGGGCGCGCAATCGGCGTGGACCCTGGCACCGCCCGCTCGGTGAAGAAGGGCATGACCCGCCCGGCGACGATCATGAGCGTCAGCAAGGCCGAGTCCAGCATCAGGCGGGTTCCGCGCGCAGCGGTGCCCTCGGCGATGCCGAGGGTCTGCAACTGCACCAGCAGCGCTGCCAGCGTCATGGCGGCGAGCAGGACGAGGAAGACCCGGTTTGCGCGATTCTTGCCTTGCCAGAGCGGCTGGAACAGGCCGAGCGCGATCGCGGGAAAGAAGGCGATGTCGACGACCGCGACCAGCATCGTCGGCAGGGGCAGAAAGGGGGCGATGCGTGCCGCCACCCAGAGGCCGACCAGAGCGCCCAATGCGATCCCCGTGGGCGTATCGATCCCGGTCCAGTTGCGTACCGCGGTGAGCAGGAAGCCGGCGATGACCGCGGCGGTATAGCCGAACAGCATCTCGTGGGCGTGCCAAAGGCCGGCGGCGTAGTGGCCGTTGAGGGAGATCCCGCCCTGGAGCAGGGCGAGCCACGCGGCCATGGCGAGCGCAGCGGACAAACCGGCGGCGAGGAAGAAGGGGCGGAAGCCGAGCGCGAGGACGCTCGTCCGCTTGCGGGCAGCCGAAATGGGGATTTGTTGCATCCTGGAGTCTCCGATTGGCGTCGCACCCTAGCGGCAACCGATCCGCCCGCCCTTGATCGGAGTCAAGCGGCCCCAACCGTTTGGCGGGTGGCGCGATTCTAAGACTCTGATCATTGGTCATCCGGGCCAAAATCAGCACGCCACCCAAGAAGCGTGATTCTTGGATGGCTTCATTGTCGATCGCTTGCGCGCTTGGAAATGGCGTTACATCCCTGTGCCGCGGGAAGCGCTGAATCGATGGGCATTCTCCCTAACGAATGCGCTGATACGTTTCTGACCGGGATCAAGGGAAACACCGCGTAGCTGGCGTACTACCGGATGTCATTGACGCGCGGTTCCCGAGGCGTCGAAGGTTTCGGGGTCGCGAGCAAACATCCCCGATTTCAAGCGTCGAGTGCCGGAGCAAGAAAACGTGCGTCTTCCCGCTGTCCTGGGCGTGATCCGTCCCCCGTTCCTTCTGTTGACACCGGTTTGCGTGCTGCTTGGGCTCGCGATCGCAATCATCGGCGATGCCCCGATCGATTGGGTCGCGGCCGCGGTTGCCCTGATCGGGGCCGTATCGGCGCATGTGAGCGTCAACTCCCTGAACGAGTACGAGGACTTCCGCTCGGGACTGGATCTGCGTACCGAGCGCACCCCCTTCAGCGGCGGGAGCGGAACCCTGGTCGCCCATCCGTCGGTTGCCGACCAGGCGCGTTGGATCGGGTTGGCGTCCCTGGCATTGACCGCGGCATGCGGCCTGGTGCTGCTGTGGCGAGCCGGTTGGGGTCTGCTTCCCATCGGCGCGGTGGGCCTGGCGCTCGTCTACTTCTACACCAGCAAGATCAACCATCATCGCTGGCTGTGCCTGATCGCGCCCGGGCTCGGGTTTGGGCCCTTGATGGTCGTCGGCAGCTACTATGCCGTAACCGGGACCTGGTCCTGGGGCGCTGCGGTTGCCTCCCTGGTCCCTTTCTTCCTGGTGAGCAACCTGCTTCTGCTGAATCAGTTCCCCGATGTGGAGGCAGACCGTTCAGTGGGTCGCGACAATCTGCCGGTCGCCCTCGGGCTCCAGCGAAGCCTGCGCGTCTATGGCCTCTCGGCCATGCTCGCCTACGCCAGTGTCGCGCTCGGCGTGGCGCTCGGGTTGCTGCCTTACGGCGCCTTGGTTGCGCTGCTTACCCTGCCGATCCCGGTGCTGGTGTATCTGGGCGTGAACCGGACCCTCCGGCAGGGCGGCCCGTTGGCGCCGGGTATCGTGCCGTCAATGGGGCTCAACGTGGTCCTCACCCTCCTTACTCCGGGTCTCCTGACCCTTGGATTCCTCCTCGGTCGATAGCGCTCCCATTACCGAATCCGCGCATACCGGTGGCGCAGCGGCCATGTGAAAGGACGCATTGATTGCGTCATTTAACACAGATCAAGGCCCGCCCGGCTACGGCCTGCTACCGTCCGTCCGCCTAACTCCAATCCCCGGTTTGCTCCGGGTCGGGATAGCGGTGCCGGGGAATGTCTCCGGCGCTGATTCGGACGGGAAGGACGCCCGGTTAGCAACAAAGCATCCATTTTTCTGGAGGGTGGACGAATGCATCAAAGAACAACGCGGGGCCTGTCTCTCATGGTCGGGGCCGCGATCGCAATGGGCGGCGCGTCGGCGGCCTGGTCTACCGAGACGCTGCAGGACGTCATGCAACGCCGGGGCCTGACCGAGAAGGACCTGTTGGCGGCGGCCAAGACCTACACGCCCACGGGCGGGCGGGACGAGTATCTGGTATTCAGCTCCGGCGGTCAGTCCGGTCAGGTGATCGTGTACGGCGTCCCGTCCATGCGCATCCTGAAATACATCGGCGTGTTCACGCCGGAGCCCTGGCAGGGCTACGGCTTCGACGACGAGTCCAAGGCAGTGCTGGCCCAGGGCCGGATCCGCGGTAAGGACATCACCTTCGGCGACACCCACCACCCGGCCATCTCGGAGACGGAAGGCGACTACGACGGGAAATTCCTGTTCATCAACGACAAGGCCAACCCCCGCGTGGCGGTGGTCGATCTGCACGACTTCGAGACCAAGCAGATCGTGGTCAACCCCTTCTTCAAGTCCGAGCACGGCGGCGCGTTCGTTACGCCCAACACCGAGTACGTGATGGAAGCGACCCAGTATGCGGCGCCGCTGCTGGAGGACGGTTATGTGCCCCTCGAGGAGTTCAACGACAAGTACCGCGGCGGCCTGACCTACTGGAAGTTCAACAAGGAGAAGGGGCGCATCGAGCCCGAGAACTCCTTCGTCATCGAGATGGGACCCTACAGCCAGGACCTGTCCGACGCGGGCAAGAAGGACAGCTACGGCTGGGGCTTCACCAACTCCTTCTGCTCCGAGCGCTACGTCGGCGGCATCGAGCGCGGGCGTCCTCCCTTCGAGGCCGGCTGCTCGTCCAAGGACACCGACTTCCTGCACGTGACCAACTGGAAGAAGGCCGAGGAGCTGGTCAAGGCCGGCAAGGTCAGGCAGGAGCGGGGGATGTACTACATCCCGATGGAGCAGGCCATCGCCGAGGGTCTGCTGTTCCTGATCCCCGAGCCCAAGAGCCCCCACGGCGTGGACGTGACCCCCGACGGCAAGTACCTGATCGTCTCCGGCAAGCTGGACAGCCACGTATCGGTCTACAGCTTCGAGAAGATCATGAAGGCCATCGAGGAGGGTAAGTTCGAGGGCAAGGACCCCTATGGCGTGCCCATCATCGCCATGCAGGACGTGCTGCACACCCAGATCAATCTGGGACTCGGCCCGCTGCACACCCAGTTCGATTCCAAGCCCTGTGTCGCCTACACCTCGCTGTATGTGGACTCCCAGGTCGCCAAGTACGATTACTGCGAGGGCAAGATCCTGGACAAGCTGTCGATCCACTACAACATCGGTCACCTGATGACCATGGAAGGGGACTCGGTGAGCCCGGACGGGAAGTACCTGGTCGCACTCAACAAGCTGGCGATCGACCGCTTCAACCCGGTCGGCCCGCTGCACCCGCAGAACCATCAGCTGATCGACATCAGCGGCGACAAGATGCAGCTGCTCTACGACATGCCGCTGCCCTTGGGCGAGCCCCACTACGCGGTGGCCATCGCGGCCGACAAGCTGCAACCCGCGGTGCGGTACAAGTCCGGATGGGATAGCCGCACCGATTCGGTTTCGCCCTACAAGGCCCGCGCCGGCCGCGAGAAGACCGAGCGTACCTGCGACGCAGAAGGCAAGTGCACGACCGAGGTCCTGGGCACCGTGATCCGCTCCCACATCACGCCCGAGATCATCGAGGTCGAGGAGGGCGATACGGTCAAGCTCCACCTGACCAACCTGGAGCGGGCGCAGGACGAGGTGCACGGCTTCGCCATGTACGGCCAGAACGTGCAGCTCTCGATCGAGCCCGGCAAGACCGCCAGCGCCACCTTCGTGGCCGACCAGCCCGGCGTCTACCCCTACTACTGCACCGAGTTCTGCTCGGCGCTGCACCTGGAGATGCAGGGCTATCTGCTGGTCAAGCCGAAGGGCTACCAGGCGACCGCAGGTGAAGATGGTGGAAGGCACGGTCTACACCCAGGCCGACTACGACACCCAGGTCAAGACCAACCTCGACACCCAGGCCGTCATCGACCAGGTCGTGGCCTACATCACCAGCCACAACTTCAAGGACTTCCCGACCGTGGTGGCCCTGGTGGAGGACGCGACCGACCAGCTCGGCTTCGCCCAGGAGGCCAAGGCCAAGTCCGAGGAGGCCGCCGGCAAGGAGGACTGGCAGAACGCCATGCTCTGGGCCAACCAGTGGTGGCAGTACCAGGTGAAGGCGGCGGACCTGGGTCTGCGCGCCAAGACCTATCTGGAGGAGTCCGGCGCGAAGAAGGTTCAGTAAACCCTCAGCGCCGCAGGTGACAAGGGGGCCGTACGGCCCCCTTGTCGGTTCCGGGCCGCGAACCCTTTGCCCTGGGTCAAGGCATGCCCGAGTGGTTCCGGGGTATCAGGAGTCGGGAGTCACGCCGGATGCGCCCGTTTCCTATCCAGGCATCGCGCTCGTGCGGGGAAGAGGTGTCGCCTCCAACCGGGAGAATCGATGCGAACGCTCATAGAGAGGTTTTTCGAGATGAAACTGCTGAACAAGTCTGTAATCGCCCTGCTGGTCGTTGGCGCCGCTGGCCTGTCGACCTCCGCCCTCGCTTTGGACGGCGCCGAGCTCTACGTCAAGAAGACCTGCGTCGCCTGTCATGGCAAGGACGCCAACACGCCCATCCTGCCCATCTACCCGAAGCTCGCCGGACAGAACCCGGACTATGCCTACAATCAGATGAAGGACATCGCCAGCGGCGCTCGCGCCAACGGTCAGACTGCGGCCATGAAGGGCATCATGCACCTGGTTTCGGACGAAGAGTTGCGGGCCATCGCCGACTGGCTTGCGACCTTGAAATAACCAAGGCAATCAGCTGGTTGTGGGTTGATGAAGGTCAAGGAGAAGGTGCCTCAGTCTGTTATGGTGTGGCCGTTTTGGGGCGTCTTGCATCGAGGCGCTCACCCATCCAGCGGTCGCAGGGCCGCGTTGCTTGCTATAGCCGGAGGTTTCCGATGAAGAAAGTCGCGATCAGGGCCGTTGTAACCGCAATGGCGGCCGTGCTGGCGGGTGCCGCATACGCCGAGGCCTGGAACCCGGGCGGCGGCGAGCAGGAAGAGGCGCTGGCCCTCACGCCGGATCTGGAGAACGGCATGGACGTCTACGAGGTCTGCTCTGCCTGCCACCTGCCCGAGGGCTGGGGCCTGCCGGACGGCACCTTCCCGCAGCTCGCCGGCCAGCATCGCGGCGTGCTGATCAAGCAGCTCTCGGACATCCGGGCGCTGAACCGGGACAACCCGACCATGTATCCCTTCGCCCTTCCCGAAGCCATCGGTGACGCCCAGGCATTGGCCGACGTGGTCGCCTACATCGAGAAGCTGCCCATGAACCCCGAGTGGGGCAAGGGCGCCTGGGGACCGGACACGCCCGAGTACGCCCAGGGCGAGAAGCTCTACAAGGACAACTGCGTGAAGTGCCACGGCGAGACCGGGATGGGCGACGTGGAGAAGTTCTACCCGCGCATCAACGGCCAGCACTACAACTACATGCTGCGCCAGTTCGAGTGGATCCGCGACGGCAAGCGCCGCAACTCCAACCCGGAGATGGTCGAGCAGATCAAGAACTTCACCGATCAGGACATGAAGCTGGTAATCAACTACACGTCCTGGGTACCGGTGCCCGCAGGATCAGCTGGCCGAATCTGCCGACTGGCAGAACCCGGACTACAAGTAGGCCGACCGTTTAGCCTCGCGGCGAGGACCCGTCGCCCCGGCAGGTCTTCGTCCGCGATCACCTTTCCTCGCCTGCAGTAGAACCGCCATGAGCACGCCAAGCCCCGACAAGCCGACGGCCGCCAAGCGCACGCCTCTGATCTTCGCCCTCGCGCTGGTGGGCATCGGGCTGCTGGTGGCCATCTACTACGCCCCGATCTGGTGGGTGTCGCTCACGGCGCCGAACTATCCGCCGGAGGCATTCCCGGACGGGGTCCGCATCCACTTTCACATGAACGGCGTGTTCAACGGCTGCAGCAAGGTCGAGAAGACCGAGATCACGGAGGACGAGGCGCTCGACTGCGTTCACGAGATGGACACCATCAACCACTATGTGGGCATGTACCCGATCGCGGCCGGCGGCGTGGTGGAGAAGGCCTTCTCGCCCTTCCTCGTCTCCCTGCTGGGGGTGATGCTGATGGGCTTTGTCATCCCCTGGGTCCGAGTGCGCCTCGCCGTCATGGCTATCGGCTTCGCCGGCATCGTCGTCTGGATGGGCCTTGACCCACTACAGCGAGGGCGGGCTGCGGTTCCAGAATCTGGGCTACCTCACCGCCCTGGTCACGGCCCTGGACCAAGACGCCGGGTCCGAAAAGGAGCCGAGCCGGATGTCGGCCGGGGAGGCCCTGATCGCCCGCCTCAAGGCGGAAATGGCCGCCGCCCAGGATCAGGCGCCTGCCGCGGCCCCCGACAAGGCCGAGCCGTCGGACAAGGGGCGCATCATCGAGAATCTGCGTATCACCTTCGAGAAATCCCAGGCGCGTCGTCCTCCGGCGGAGCGCCGGGAATGGAACGGCAGCGGTGCCCAGATGCTCAGGTGGCACTACGAGACCAGCCTGGGGCGCTACTTCAACAACCCGGAGGAGATTTACCCCATGGGGCGGGCGATGTCCGCCGCGGGCCACGTCATGTTCTGGGGCCTCGCCGCCGCCATGCTGCTCCTGCTCTGGGGCGCGCGCAAGAGCAGCGGCCCGCTGTACTGGCTGATGGTCCTGGTTCCCATGGCGCTGCCTCTGTTCTTCATCATCGATTATGCCGCCTGGCTCTGGTGGTACGGACACAGCTTGAACGACATGGGCGCCTTCACGGTCAAGCCCTTCATGCCCACCGTCTTCGGCGACGGCAAGGTGGCCCAGTTCGCGACCCACTCCTACCCCTACATCGGCTTCGGCCTGATGGTGCTGCTCTCCGCCGTGCTGGCGGTGCTGGCCCTGTTGCGACGCAAGCAGTTGCGGGAGTCGGATTGAACCGGCGAGGCACAACGGGCGCCCGGGTGTCGCGGCGACTGTCCTCGTCCTTGGCGCTGCTGCTGGTGATGACGCTCTCGGGGCCGGCGCTGGCCGGGTATCCCGCGTTCCAGGAGCTGGTGGACGCCGCGGAGGACGGGGCGGTCCTGACTCCCGCGCCCGGAATCTACAGCGGGCCGGTGGTGGTCGACAGGCCGCTGACCATCGACGGGCGGGGCGAGGTGACCATCGACGGCGGCGGCAAGGGCACGGTCGTCCTCCTCGATACCGACGGGGCCACCCTGAAGGGCCTGCGGCTGACCAATTCCGGCGACTCCCACAACGATATCGATTCTGGTGTGCAGGTGCGCGGGAACTTCAACGTCATCAAGGACAACGTCATCGACCACTGCCTGTTCGGCATCGACCTGCAGCAGTCCAAGAACAATATCGTGCGCCGCAACCGCATTTCGTCCAAGCCGGTGGATCTGGGTGTGCGTGGTGATGCCATCCGGCTCTGGTACAGCTTCAACAACCAGGTCACGGACAACGTCATCCGCGGCGCCCGCGACACCGTGGTCTGGTACTCCCGGGACAACCTGATCGCGCGCAACGACGCCCGCGGCGGGCGCTATTCGCTGCACTTCATGTACTCCCAGACCAACCGGGTGGAGGGCAACCACTACGAGGACAACACCGTCGGCATCTTCCTCATGTACAGCGACGGCGTGCAGGTGATCAACAACACCATCGCCAATGCCTCGGGCTCCACCGGGATCGGGATCGGTTTCAAGGAGACCTCCGACGTCACCATCGAGGGGAACCGCGTCCTGTACTGCGCAACCGGGCTGTATCTGGACGTCTCCCCCTACCAGCCGGAGACCACCAACCGCTTCACCGACAACCTGATCGCCTACAATGGGATCGGCGTGCGCTGGCTGAACGACTGGCAGGGCAATGTTTTCAGCGGCAACCGCTTCAAGGGCAATATCACCCAGATGGTGGTCGCGGGCGGCAAGAGCGCCAACCGCAATCGTTGGGAGGGCAACTTCTGGGACGATTACGAGGGCTTCGACCGCGACGGCGACGGCGTCGGCGACACGCCCTATGAGCTCTACGCCTATGCCGACCGGCTGTGGATGGATGTGCCCCCCGCGCAGTTCTTCAAGGGCTCGCCGATGCTCGAGGTGATCGATTTCCTGGAGCGCCTCGCGCCCTTCAGCTCGCCGAGCCTGCTCGTGCGAGACGACAGGCCGGTACGCACCGCCAGTGCCGAGCTGGCCGGCATCGAGCCCGCGGTCCCGAGTGTTGAGCCGGACGATGCAGACAACGAGCCCGGGATCGACAGACCCACCCCGGCACCGGTCGGTGGCTTCGACGCCTACGACGCCCTGCGCCGCTCGCTCGAGCGGGACTGAGGGGCAGGATGAAAGACGAGTCGAACCAGAAAACATCGCGCAAGCGGCCTGCGATGTCCGCCAAGCGCCGCGAGCAGAGCCGGCGCGAGTTCCTGCGCACCGGCATCCTTGCCGCGGGCTTCGTCACCGCCTCACTCGCCGGACTGGTCCCGCTCGCCGGCAACGCCAACGCGCGCCTGCGTCCGCCTGGCGCGCTGAAGGACCGGCTCGAGGAGCAGGAGTTTCTCGCCTCCTGCATCAAGTGCGGTCAGTGCGTGCAGGTCTGCCCGGTCGAGGCCATCAAGCTCGCCGACCTGCTCGACGGGGTCGGCATCGGCACGCCCTTCATCGACGCCCGCGCCCAGGCCTGCGATTTCTCCTGCGACGGGCTGCAGTGCGTGCTGGCCTGTCCGACCGGCGCGCTGACCCACGAGATCAACTACCCGGCCCAGTCGCGCATGGGTTTCGCCCGCCTCGCCCGACCGGACGCCTGCCTGGCCGCGCGGGGCGAGGGCTTCAAGGGGCAGGCACGCGGGCCCGACTACCGCGGCAAGCTGCGCTACGAGGAGATCGACCGCTGGACCCCGATCCCGGTGGCGGACCACCCCTACGACCTGGAGCTGTGCGATCTGTGCGTGCGCCAGTGCCCGATCGAGATCCGCATCGCCCAGTGCGAGGCGGGCGAGCCGCCGTCGGGGGATCCCAACCAATGCCCGCCGCGCCACGCAATCCGGCTCGAGCCGAAGGCTGCGGGGAAGGGGGCGGTCCCGGCGGTCGAGGACGGCTGCGTGGGCTGCGGGGTGTGCGAGATGATCTGCCCGGTGGAGTCCGCCGCCATCGTGGTCGACATCGACCAGACCGCCGACTCGGTCCGGATCGGGTGAGCGAGCCATGAGCTACTTCGTCGAATCCCTGCGCCAGCTGATCGGGATGAAACCCCCGAAGCCGCTGCCCGACGAGCGGCTGCCCCAGGTGGTGGCCGTCTACGCCGAGAAACGCAAGGAGAAGCTGACCAAGGAGAAGCTGGAGGAGGTCGAGGCGGGCAGGGCGCTCGCCCATGATCGCCACAAGTGGCGCAACCGCCGCTGGGCGACCCTGATCGTCGTGAACCTGCTGTTCGTCGTCTCCTACTACCTGGACGTGCAGCTGGTCGAGGGGGCGCTGACCGCGTCGCGCTTCGTCGGCTTCCACATGGCGGACCTCAACTCGGCGCTGCAGGTCATGCTGGCCTACAAGCACCTGGTGCTGAATCTGGTGATCGGCACCGTGACCGTGTTCGTTCTCTGGTGGCTGCTCGGCGGGCGCACCTTCTGCTCCTGGGTCTGCCCCTATCATCTGATCGCGGAGTGGGCCGAGGCGCTGCACCTCAAGCTCGCGGAAAAGAAATGGGTCAAGGACGTCCAGTTCCACCGCGGCGTGCGCACCCTGTTCTACGTCGTCTTCGCCCTGCTGGCGCTGCTCACCGGCTACACGGTGTTCGAGACCATCTCCCCCACCGGCATCCTGAGCCGCGCCCTGATCTATGGCCCCGGCATCGCCCTGCTGTGGGTGCTGGCGCTGTTGGCGTTCGAGGTCCTGGTGTCGCGCCGGGCCTGGTGCCGCTACGTCTGCCCCATCGGCATGACCTACGGGCTGGTCGGGGCCATCTCGCCCCTGCGGGTGCAGTACAACATGCAGAGCTGTCACCACGAGGGGGATTGCCGCAAGATCTGCATGGTGCCCCATGTGCTGGACGTGACCATCCGCGGGCGCGCCAAGGCGATCGACACCGACATCGGCGCGGATTGCACGCGCTGCGGCCTGTGCGTCGACATCTGCCCGACCAGCTCCCTGAGCTTCAAGTTCAAGGGTCTCGACAAGGCCCTGTGACAGGCATCAGCACATGATCCGGTTCGAGCAGGTCGTCAAACGCTTCCGCCGCCAGGAGGTTCTCAAGGGACTCGATCTCGAGATCGAGCGCGGCCACCGGGTCGCCCTGGTGGGCTCGAACGGGGCCGGCAAGACCACGCTGATTCGCTGCCTGCTGGGCGAGTACAACTGCCAGGGTCGGGTGACGGTCGACGGTCTCGATCCCCGGGAACACCGCCAGCAGGTCCTGTCCAAGGTCGGCTTCGTGCCGCAGCTGCCGCCGCCGCTCAAGATGCCCGTGGGACAGCTGATCGCCTTCGCCGCCGGCGTGTGCGATGCCGACCCGTCGCGCATGGAGGCGGTCGCCCTTCGTCTGGGGCTCGACCCGGCGCGCTTTCGTCGCCAGCCCTTCGTCAAGCTCTCGGGCGGGCAGAAGCAGAAGCTTCTGATCAGCATCGCCCTGGGGCGAGACACCGAGCTGCTGGTGCTGGACGAGCCGGCGGCCAACCTGGATCCGGAGGCGCGCCAGATCTTCTTCGAGCTGCTGGCCGAGCGGCAGGACACGGCGGCCATGCTCATCTCCAGCCACCGGCTGGACGAGGTCGCCGCCCTGGTCAACCGCGTGATCGAGCTGGACCAGGGGGTGGTGGTCCTGGACGACCGGGTCGCGGACCTGGTGGATCTGGCCAGCCGCCTGCGCTGCCGAGTCATGCTGACCCGCGCCGATGAGGCCTTCGGCCGCGCCATCGGTCCCTGGGGCTTCCGCAGCAGCGACGGAGGCCGTACCTGGGACGGCCGGGTCGCGGGACCCGACCGGCTGCGGTTCCTCGGCGTGCTGTCGCGCTACGCTGCGCTTTTGGCGGGGATCAGCATGGAGGAGGCCCGGGAGCCCGAATCCGCGGAGGTGCGATATGCCTGAGCAACTACGCATGGTCTCATCGCCGCCGATGACGGGGCATCGGGAACGGGCGGACGCGGGCGCCGGTCTGGCGTCTGGTTACTGGCCGCTGCTCGCATTGGTCGTGCTGTTCCTGCTCGCCGGTTGTGGCGGAGATCCCGGCACCGGGCCGGTGGACGTCAAGTGGGACCGTGCCGCCTGCGATCGTTGCCGCATGGTGCTCTCCGACCGCAACCACTCCGCCCAGGTCCGCGTCCGGGAGGCCGATGGCCGCTCTCGCGTCCATCTGTTCGACGACATCGGCTGTGCCGTCATCTGGTTGGAGGACAATCCCTTGCGGGACCATCCGGCCACCGAGATCTGGGTCAACGACTGGCGCGACGGGGGCTGGATCGACGCCAGGACCGCGAGCTACGTGACGGGGCAGGAGACGCCGATGCAGTACGGGCTGGGCGCGCAGCCCGGACCCGCTGAGGGGGCGCTCGACTTCCAAGGGGCCAAGGCGCACATCTTCGAGGTGGAGCGGCGCTACAACGTCCACGGCGGACATCTGGACGACGCCCCCTCCGAGCACCGGCACGAATGAAGAACCTCTGGCTCACCGCCTACACGGACATCCTGGAGTCGCTGCGGGCCAAGTGGTTCCTGGCCTACAGCCTCATCTTCGGCGGGCTGGTGGCCCTGTTGTTCGTCTTCGGCCTGACGGAATCCCGGATCATGGGCTTCACCGGGCTGTCGCGTCTCATGGTGACCTACATCCAGCTCGCCATGGCCATCCTGCCCGTGTTCGTGCTCATCACCACCGTGCGCTCGGTCGCCGGGGACCGGGAGGCGGGGGTCTACGAGTACCTGCTCTCCCTGCCCATCGGACTCGCGCCCTGGTTCTGGGGCAAGCTCGCCGGACGATTCCTGGTCGTCTTCCTGCCGGTCTTTCTGGCCATGCTCGGTGCGGTCATCTGGGGGGTGTTCCAGGGCGCGGAGGTCCCTTGGGTCCTGTTCATCTATTACACGGGGTTGCTCATGGCGCTTGCCTGGTGCTTCCTCGGGATCGGGATGCTGCTCTCGACCCTGGCGCGCTCCGCGGACGTGGCCCAGGCCTCGGCCTTCGTGATCTGGCTCACCCTGCTCCTGTTCCTCGACCTGATCCTGCTCGGCGTCATGATCCAGGGGCACCTGCCGCCGGAGAGCGCGGTGGCCATCGCGCTCGCCAACCCGCTGCAGGTCTTCCGCACCGCCGCCATGATGCTGCTGGATCAGCAACTGGTGATGCTGGGGCCTTCCGCCTACGTGATCCTGGATGCCTTCGGCCAGGCGGGCTACATCGCCTACGCGCTCGCGTATCCGGTCCTGCTCGGCACCCTGTGCGCGTTCGGCGGGTATCTGCTGTTCAGGCGCAGTGATCTGCCCTGAGGCCCGTCTGGCTGCCCGACGGCATCCAATCCGCTCGCCTGCAACGTAGCGAAAAGGCGCTGCCGGCACGCAGACGCCAGAGCCAGCCAAATAGTCTGGGTTCAGGCGGTGAGCCGGGCGTACAGCATCGGCAGGTGCGACGGCAGCTCCGAGGGGCGATGGATGACGACGTAGCCGCCGCCACCGAAGAGATGCGGCAGATAGTCGTTGCCGCGCTCGTCGATGGTGACGCAGAAGGGCGTGAGGCCCAGTCGCCGGGCCTGCCGGACCGCATGACGGGTGTCCTCGATACCGTAACGGCCCTCGTACTGATCGAGATCGTTTGGCTTGCCGTCGGAGAGCAGGAGCAGAAGCCGCCGGCCCGCGGGCTGATGGGCGAGCAGATCGGTGGCGTGGCGAATGGCGGCGCCCATGCGCGTGTAGTAGCCGGGCTTGACCGCGCCGATACGCCCGCGCACCGCGGAGCCGTAACGCTCGTCGAACCCCTTGAGCGTGTGCACCCGAACCGGGTCGCGTCGGCGTGAGGAGAAGCCGAGCATGGCGAAGCGATCGCCGGTGGCCGCCAGGCTTTCGGCGAACAGGTACAGGCTGTCGCGGATGACGTCGATGACCCGCGCCCGGTCGTCGATCCAGGTGTCGGTGGAGAGGGAAAGATCCGCGAGCAGCAGGCAGGCGAGATCACGCGCCCCGCTGCGCATGTCGCGGTACAGGCCGTCCGCATGGGTACCGGCACCCGCCCGCCGGTCCGCCGCGAACCGCAGATAGGCGTCGAGGTCCACCTCCTGGCCGTCGGCTTGCGCGCGATGCCAGACCCGCGCCGGGGCGAGGGCCTGGAACTGGTTGCGCAGCCGCTTGGCGGTGCGCGTGAGGTGCGGGGGCAGGGGCCGGGGGGCGGCATTGGCGGCGACCATGGAAACCACGCGGCAGTGATCGGGCCGGAGGCGCCGGTGCCTCCAGTCCCATTCGGGCAGGAGGATCCCGTCGTCGAGAATCAGATCGTCCTCCGATTCCGCGGGCAGATCGAGGTCGAACCGGAGCCGGGCGCCGGAAGCCCTGCGATCGCGGGCGACGGCGATACGGTCCATGTCCTCGGCGGCGGCGCGGGCCCGCTCGAGGTCGTCTTCCTCGTCGGTGCCCCGGTCGACCTTCACGTACTCGCCCCAGGTGAGGATGTTCTCCATGCGGATGGTGATCAGGCCCTGGTCTTTCTCCGGCATTTCCACGCGCTCGCCGCGGCGACGGCGGCGCTCGCCGAGCGCCTGCACCCGGTCGTCTGGCGCGGACCGCTGCGCCTCCCCGCCGCTCGTGCCCTGACCGCTGGAAACCGGGGGACTCGGGTGCAGCCAGAGCGGAACCGGGGCCGGCGGCCATCTGCCAGCGGGCAGCGCCGCAACGCCACCGGGCTCGGTCAGGGCAGCGCGGATCGCCCTCTCGCGCTCGGCTTCGCTGGCGGGAATACGCGTCGGGTCGGGGCGCAGGTCGAGGTGGGCGGCGACCAGGCGCCGGTAGCGCGGCCGCAGACCCGGGAAGCGCGAGAGCGTACGCAAAGTCATCCATTGGGCGGCGGAGATCCAGTCCATCGCCGCGGAGGGCTGGTGGACCGCCAGGGCGGCGAGCCACAAGTAGAGATCGCGATTGAGGCAGACCTCGGGGAAACAGTCGATGACGGGCGGCAGGCGCAGGGTGCGTTCATCGCGCCAGGCGAGCTCGATCCTCTCGCCGATACCGGCGACGCGTTGCAGCAATCCTCGGCGGGCTCCATGGACGGTGGCCTCCGCGGCGCAGACCTCGAGCCCGCCATCGCCGCCGAGGGCGCGGAAGAGAATACCGGCCGTTTGGGCCACGTCCCCCAGGTCCACCGCCGCGTGAGGGTAACGGCGGTCGGCGATGCGGGTGATTATCCGGTGCCAGAGTGCGCCGACGTGCTCTTCCAAATCCCTTATCCCGCCGCGAAGCGGCTCATTGCCGATCGACCGCGCGATGGAGGTAGATCGGCCGCGAAGATGGACGCCGCATCGAGCTCATCGGGCGGCCCTGCGCTGCCGTGTCTCCGCGCACCGGGCGGCCCGTCACCACTGGCAGCGCCGCCTCGCCGTCGACCCATCGCAGCAGGCTCTGTTCGGGTTGGCCGCGCTGGACCTGCGTGCAGGCGGAAATGCATTCGCCGCACTCGGTGCAGGTGAACATCTTGCGTTTCATCGTGCGGGGCTTCAGCCGCATGGGACATGCGTTGTCGCAGGCGTTGTCGCACCCGCTGCAGGCGTCGGCGCGGCGGGTGTCGAAGCCCACCACCATCGCACGGTCGTTGGCCATCCAGGCCAGGCTTTGGAACAGGCCGACGGCACAGGCGAAGCGGCAGAACAGGTGGCGGGCGAGCAGGAACTCCACGCTCAGGGCGATCGTGCCCGCGGCGAGAAAGATGGTCTGATTGCGGGTCAGTTGACCGGTGAGGAGATTGTGATAGATCTCGAACGGCGGCAGCAGGTAAGTCAGCAGCGCGAGCGCCCAGAGGAATGCGAAGGTGCCGACCGCGAGCAGTGTGGGTGGCCAGTACCAGGGATTGGGTGCCTGTCGGCGGCCATCCAGCCGCACCTCGGGCAGGCGTCGGTGCTCCCACAGGCTGGGCTTGCCGGATGCGCGGCGCATCAGCCCGTTGATGAGCTCGACGACCGAGAAGTGAGGGCAGAGCCAGCCGCAGTAGAGGCGCCCATAGCGCCAGGCGATCCAGATGAAGAGGGCGGCGCCACCGAAGATCGGCACGAACCCGCGCACGAAGAGGTTGAGCGCCGCGTCCGCGGTTCCGGCACGTCCGGCGAGGAAGTCGTCGATGCCCAGGGTCCAGTCCTGCCCGAGCAGGATGGCATGACCCTGGGTCAGGTCGATGCGGAAGATGTCCAGCGGCGGCGCGAGAACGAAGAGGGTGAAGAACCCGATCTGAAACCAGGCCCGCTTGCGCTGCAGTCCGGTTCTAATCATGGCGATCCATCCCGGGGCAACCAGGGGGCAGGGGGCGCCCCACGAGCGGGAAACGCCAGCATTGCCCGGCCATGGCCTTGGCCAGCCCGACCACCCCGAACAGCACCAGGGCCGAATGGCAAACGGTGAAGTAGATGATCACCAGGGTCCATGCGTGCACGCCCCGGTAGCCGCCCATGAGCAGGATCGCGGCATTGACCAGGATCAGCAGGATGCCCGCCCACAGGCTTGCGGAGAACGTCTGGTTGATGTGAGCGGCGGCGAGTGCGGGCGTGTTTCTGTCGCGGCGCAGGAACAGCACGCCGAGCATCAGGAAGGCGATTACCGGGATCGCCAGCAGGTTGGCGAGGTAGAGCGCCTCGGCCGTGATCGCGAGCCTGATGCCCTGCGGCGGTTGGCCGTCCGCCGGCTTGGGATCGGGCTCAGGCGAGGCTGGCATCGATGACCTCGGCCAGGGCGGCGATGGTCTCGGCGTCGTCCGTCAGCGGCTCGGCGAGGGCGGCGCGGCAGGCCTCCGGCTCGCTCATGCCGCCGCGTATGAGGGTGGCCGCGTATACCAGGAGGCGGGTGGACGCCGCCTCTTCGAGATCATGGTCCTTGAGCGCGCGCAGCGCGCCGGCCAGCCGGACCAGGCGCAGCGCCGCCGGGGCGTCGATTCCCGTCTCGCCGATCAGGATCTCCACCTCCAGCTCCGGCTTCGGGAAATCGAAGGTCATCGCCACGAAGCGCTGCCTGGTGCTGGGCTTCATCCCCTTGAGCAGGTTCTGATAGCCCGGGTTGTAGGAAACGACCAACATGAAGCCGTCCGGGGCGTGCAGCGTCTCGCCGGTGCGCTCCAGGGGCAGGATGCGCCGATCGTCGGTCAGCGGGTGCAGCACCACGGTGGTGTCCTTGCGCGCCTCGACCACCTCGTCCAGGTAACAGATGGCGCCTTCGCGCACGGCGCGGGTCAAGGGGCCGTCGCTCCAGAAGGTGCCGCTGTCTCCGATCAGATGTCGCCCGACCAGGTCGGCCGCGGTCAGGTCGTCGTGACAGGCGACGGTGAACAGCGGCCGGCCGAGCCGCTCGGCCATGTAGCGCACGAAGCGTGTCTTGCCGCACCCGGTGGGGCCCTTGATCATCACGGGCAGGCGGTTGTGAAAGGCGTGCTCGAAAAGCGCCATCTCGTTGCCCTGGGGCCGGTAGAACACCCCCCGCGCGGCGCTCGCCGATTTCGCTCTGATGGCCTGCTGGTTCGCTTGCATGGATATCACCGGCGAGACCGCGCGGTCTCGCTGTTGTTCACTGAAGGTCCCGCTAACGTCCGGTGGCCCTATTGGCAGCCCATGGCGGCCTTCATCTGCTTCATGCGCTCTGCCTGGACGCCGGTGGCGATGGCCTTGGCGTCGGCGTTCTTGCCTGCGTAAACGGCGGGGATGATCTCCGTCTCGCGGGTGTTCTTGAAGGCCTCCCACACCGGCTGGAACGCGGCGACCTTGGCGGCATCCGGACCGGAGGCCATGGCGGCGAGGTCGGCGTCGAGTTTGTCGCTCGCGGCGTGGACCTTGGCCTTGTAATCGTCGAGCTTGGCCGCGTCGGTTTCGGCGATCATGCCGACCAGCTGCGTGCGCGCGTCGGCCAGGTTGGCGCAGGCGCTCTCGGGCGTCGCGGCATGCACGAGGCTGGCGGCCGAGAGCATGGCGGCGAGAAGAAGGGTTAATGAGCGTTTCATTCGGTTCTCCTTGGGAAGGCGTGCGTCATGCCGCACCCGCGGAAGCCGCACGGACAGAGCGGGAGCGGTAGCCGATGATCGCGAGAGGCGCCGCCTGGCACCTTAACCTGGGTCAAATCGGTCACCGCCTCGGGCAGCGTCAGCTGGAAAGGACAAAAGCAGTGGTAATCAGCGCACCCGGCACGAATAGCCAGAGGAAGATCACCCAGCGCCAAGGCCCCCTGAGGCCCTTGAGTCCCATGAAAAAATCGCCCAGCAGCTCACCCTTGATCAGTGCGAAGGCGAGGACCAGAAGGGAGACGCCCAATCCGCTGGCCCCGGCCTCGCCGATGAGGAAGGTCACCAGGGTGAGCGCGACCATCGACAGGTAAACGGCGGTGCAAGGGCGGAGCCAGCGGCGTTTCCCGTGCATGGTGTTCATCGCATTACGTACACCAGCGGGAACAGGATCAACCATACCAGGTCCACCATGTGCCAATAGGAGGCCCCCGTGTCCACGCCGGTGTGATCGACGGCGGAGTAGCCCCCGCGGTGTGCCTTCACCGCGACTGCGGCGAGAATGACCATCCCGAGGATCACGTGCATGAAGTGGAAGAAGGTCAGGGACAGGTAGAACATGTAGAAAGTATTGGTGCTGAGGCGGATGCCCTCTCCGAAGTGGTGGGCGTACTCGCTCGATTTGACGACCAAAAACACAAGGCCCATGCCGAGGGCACCGAGCAGCCAGGCCACGCATTCCCGGCTGTTGTCGTCGCGGATTGACGCGACCGCTCGCACGACGAAGTAGCTGCTGGTAATGAGCGCGAGCGTATTGAACAGGGCCGCGCGCCGATCCAGCGTCGCCTGATAGGTGTCGAACAGTTCCACATGGCCCATGCGGGTGAATGCGTAGGAGGCGAAAAAGGCGGCGAAGACCGCGAGCTCCGCGAGAATGAAGATCCAGATCGCGAGATCACCGGGCGGGTACCGCCCCGCCGGATCCTTTGGTGTTCCTGCCATACAACCTCCCAGCGCCCCTGCTCCGGGCTTGCCTCGTCTCGTGCCAACGCGACCACTCGCTTAAGGCATGCTAGGCAAAGGAAGGAAGACGGGCTTTGAGGGACGTCAAGACGGCCGTCGTGCGCCGGCATCTCTGGCGTCGGCTCGCCGGGCTTGCCGCGGCGCGGGCAGGCTGGGCTTCGACCGCTGCCTGGGAGGCGCTGATCCGGCCCAGGATGGCCAATAGTCAGCGGCTCGCTGAAGTAGCGGAAACCGTGAAATGATCCGCCGCTTTCGGTCCCAGCCGGGTCGCGAGCAAGCCGAATCTTAAGCTTGCTTAATGTAGGGTTCTTGGCCGTGGGATAACATACGGGCCATCTCGTGAACGAAAGTCTACCGGTACCACAAGTACCCTGGGCGGAATGTCAATGCCAGACCCGCGGAGCAGTGCTCACGACTCGAAATGGTGCCGTACCGGTACCGGCCAGACCAAATCTCCGCATCCAATTCCGACCGCGCATCCGGACCTCGGGCCGTCTCGTTTGCCCGGGCAGGGCTTGGACGTCGGTCGTCGATTCACCAACGGTTTGCCAACATGCTACGCGAGCGTGGTGTGCGCCAACCGGCAGTCATTTTCTTACTGAAACACGATAAATACACGGGGCAACAATCGATCTTTTTATTTTAGAGGGTAAAGGCTAGGGAGATCCCTAGCGTCACCGCATCCGTTTCCGACCGTTAGCGCACTGCGTATAAGAGCGGCGGGTTCAATCCAACCGGGAAGTTGGTTGAACCGACCGCGTGGTGGCTCTTTGCGCTCGCTCGGCGGAAGAACGGATGCACCGGAGTTTGGTTCAACTCCGGCAGCGCCGCGCACAGCCAAGAACGAAAACTGCCCGGACATCGGAATCAGCGAGGAGATTCCTGCAACTACAAGTTGTCGCGAACCAGCAGCATGAGTTGGGCTGCTCGACAACGTCACTTAACCGAGATGAGGCATAGCGATGGAAAGAAGTACGAATCGCAAGCGTTTTTGGCAAAGGTTTTTCGGCCGAACGCTTGTTTTCAAAGGTCAGGCACCTCGCCGTGGGGTCGGTCGCGGGGTTGTTGGCCTGGGGGTACTGATGCTTGCTGCCGGACTGCAGTGGTCCAACGCGCAAGCAGCGTGCGGCGATGTGCCCTACAACAAGGCCCGCGAGCAGGGCACCTTTCTGTGGCAGGACTGCGACAGCGGGCAATGGCACGTCCGCGTGACGGCGGGCGGAAGCTACGCAAGTTTCGCAGGTAACCTGATTTCCAGCATGGTCATCGACGGGGTGACGCCGTACTCCTTCGAGAGCAATGACGTGCTCGACATCCCGCGTCCCGCGCGCTTCGATTACGTCATGAACGTCGGCAACACCGGCGAGGACGGGATCGATTTCTCCCTGCGCAATGGAGCCAGCGCCTGCCTCGACGCTGGCGGCGACGTGGTCGTTGGCCCGACCCGCATCGTCATGCGCGGGGCTTTCGACATCACCACACTCGGTGCCTGTGGCGCCGCGCCCGCTGACTGCGGCGAGGTGGCCTTCAACAAGGCAACCGAGCAGGGCACCTTCCTCTGGCAGGATTGCGACACGAGCGAGTGGCACCTGCGGGTGACCGCGGGCGGCAGCTCCGCGAGCTTCACCGGCGGGCTGACCTCGGACCGGGCTCTCGCAGCCGTCGACGGCTTCTCGATGGAGAATGGCGACGTGCTGAACTCGGCCTCGGCGGCCGAGTTCAGTTACAAGCTGTTCGTCGGTGGAACCGGGCAGGACGGCGTTGACTTTGCCCTGGCCTCCGGCGCCAGTGGCTGCCTCGACGCCGGCGAGCCCGTGACGGTCGGGCCGAACCGCCAAACGGTGCAGTCCCCCTTCGACATCCAGACCCTGAGCAGCTGTCTGAACGACCCACCGGTCGCGGTAGATCCGCCGCTACCGGAGCCCGAGCCCGATCCCGCGCCCTCCGATCCGACCCCGACGCCGGTCGGCTACGACTATCTCTGGGACGCGGACACGACGAACAGCGTGCGCTACACGGGCAGCTCCAGGATCGAGAACCGTCCCGTTCCCGCGGATCACCACCGGTCCCGTGAAGACCCACGGGAAGCGCCCAGCAGTTCTCGAAGTACGGGGTGATCGCGGTCAAGCCCTTCTGGTTGGACTGGCTTGCGAGCGTTCAGGCCGATGGATCCGAGCACCGCCGGCCTGCGCATCATCGCGCCGGCCGAGTACCAGGGCTGGAACGACTCTGATCCCTGCCGCCAAGGCAGCGGCCTGCCCTTCGGCGGGACCGGGCCCAGCACCCAGGGTTGCGACGTGTACGCGGGTCACTGGCTGTACGCACCCGGCAGCACCCTGCGCAGCGCGATCAACGCCGGCACGACGACGGTGCAGGTCGCGGACGCGAGCCGATTCAACGCCGGCCGCTACGTCGTGATCTACGAGGGCGGTGCGGGTGCCTTCCGCAACGCGGAGCACGCGCGGGTGACTGGCGTGAACCGGTCGAACAATACCCTGACGCTTGCGAACCGGGGCTACAAGTCCACGGCCGCATCCCACCCCGCCGGCAGCATCATCGCCGAGCACGTGATCGGCAACGGCGGTGAGCAGGATCGGCCGGAACTGGATGTACAACATGAGCACCTCGTGCCCGCGGGACGGCAGCGGACGTCAGTTCAACGCCGTCCTGGCCGCCTGGCTCGGCACCAACTACAACCGCGACGGGACTGGGCAACCTGACCAAGGCGGATGTCGACGGCATCCTGTTCGATTCGGACTTCCACTTCATCAAGGACTCCGGTCACGGAAAACTGCCGGATGTCGACAATAACCTCGTCGCTCGACGATGGCGATCTCGGCCAGCGGTGTGAACCTGTGGGGCAACGGATGGACGAGTTCTACCGGCTGACCAGGCAGCGGCTGCCGGACGCCGTGCTGGTTGGCGGCGTCCTCGAGGCGGGCGGTTTCGCGAGCCTCAACGGCGTGCAGCTCGAGGGCTGGCCAAACCGCAACATCGGCAGCTCCACGCCGGACTACCGCGAGATCGACGGCCGTCTGTCCTCGTACAGCGTGCAGATGCACCACCGTCAGTATGGTCCGCGCTACACGGAAGGCTTCAACCGGGTGACGACGAAGCTCTATCCCTACGGAGCGCCGGGCAGCAACAACGCGACCGTTCAGGTTCGCGTTCGGCCTGATGCTTCTCGACGACGGTTACTTCGGCCAGCAGAACTCGGTCACGACGGACCCCTGGTGGGACGAGTACGCGGTGGACGTGGTGCCAGGGTCGGCGACCTATGGTCGTGCCATTGCCTCGAACCCGAGCAACGAGTCCCAGATCCGCAAGCACACCGGCTGGATGGGATGGCCGCTCGGGCCGCGCTACCGCGTCTACAATGACGCGGACTTCGCGCCGCAGAGGGACATGATGACGAATGGCACGTTCGACTCGAACCTCACCGGATGGAGCGGCTCGAATGTGAACATCTCGCGGGACACCACTTGGGCCAATCGCATGGACGGAGCTGGCGCGCTGAGGATCAGCGAACCGATCAGCCAGACGGATACCTACGCCGGCGCGGCGGCCCGCGGGCCCACGGTTAGCTCTGACCGGCGGGGTGGAGTACACGCTTGGCCTTCGCCGCGAAGGCGAGCAAGATCCGCACCCTGCAGGCCGCACTCGGGGATGTCATCGAGACGATCACCGTGCCGGACGAGTGGGTGCGGCGGGTCGTGACCTTCGAAGCTCCTCGTACCGGCAACTACCGGTTGAGTTTCAACGTGGGCAAGGAGGACTCCGTCGTCTGGATCGACTCGGTCTACCTGTTCCGGGGTAACGCCGATGTGCTGCGTCGCGACTTCGACAACGCCACTGTGGTCGTCAACGCCACGCCCTCGCGGCGGACGGTGGATCTCGGCGGCACCTTCCGGCGCATTCGCGGCACGGGTCAGGATCCGATCAACGATGGCTCCACCGTGCGGCAGGTGACGATCGAGCCCTACGACTCGGCCATTCTCATCCGGCCGTAATCAGGCGCCGCGCGCCGGCACACCGGCGCGCGGTTGCCGTCTCCTAGAACGGCAACTTTTTTGGTCGAACAAGCGGGGGCGCGAGCCCCCGTTTTTTTTGGAGGGGATCTTGTTCGCCGGGTTGCGCAGCTTCCAGTCTCCTATCGAACCAGTCAATGCCTGATGCACAGGAACGGCGCGCACATTCGACTCGAACCGTTTCACCCAGCAGTATTGCCGGCACGGAGTATTGGTCATTGCCGTGTGCTCATAAGGGGTTTCCTGGTGTGGTTGCGAGCGCGTTGCCCGCAGTACTCCGCAACCCTCGCCATCTGACCGGAACGCTTTCGAGGTGGAGGGGGAAGTCACGCTAGAGCGGACCCGCTGGCGGATGGTGCAGTGCAGCATTATACTCATGTAGGTACTGCGAAGACTCTGCGTCCAGGATCCATCGCCATGCCCACAAAAACGTTGACCGCCGCCGCCTCGTTGTCTCGCCGCAAACCAGCCGTCGCATCGGACGCTGCCTTGCCAGCGGCCGAGCCGTCGATGATGCCGGTTTCCCCGTTCGACGATGGCGCGGCGGATACGTACAGGCCGGACCCATTGCCGCCCTCGACCCTGAGCCCCGAGGTTGCGAAATACCTGGATCGGCTGTTCAACGCTTCCGTCGCCAGAGTCACGGGGGGCATGGATCCGCGGGTGGTCCCGCTGCACTTGCTCGACTGGTGGGTGAAGCTCGTCTGGTCTCCCGGAACCCATGCGCGTCTGACCGAGAAAGCCTTTCGCAAAGCGGCCCGCCTCACACTTTACGCCCTCCAATCGGTCGCGGACCCGCGGGCGCCGCCGGCGATCGAGCCGCTGCCGCAGGATAACCGCTTCCGGGCCGCAGCCTGGCAGCAATGGCCCTTCAATCTGATGAGCCAGTCATTTCTGCTCACGCAGCAGTGGTGGGCCAATGCCACCACCGGGGTACCCGCCCTCTCGAGCCGGAGCAAAGACATCCTGAACTTCACGGTGCGCCAGATCCTGGACATGGCTTCGCCGGCCAACTTCCCGCTGACCAATCCCGAGGTGGTCCAGGCGACGCTGCAAGAGGGTGGCGCGAACCTGCTGCGCGGCTGGGCCAACTGGTGGGACGACTGGACGCGTCTGGCGATCGGGAAGCGGCCGCTCGGAACGGACGGGTTCGTGCCTGGCAAGGATGTGGCGGTGACGCCGGGCAGGGTGGTGTACCGTAACCACCTGATCGAATTGATCCAGTACGGGCCCAGGACGGCCCGTGTCCATGCCGAGCCGGTGCTCATCGTGCCGGCGTGGATCATGAAGTACTACATTCTGGACCTGTCGCCGCACAATTCCCTGGTCAGATATCTGGTGGAGCATGGGCATACGGTGTTCATGATCTCCTGGCGCAACCCGACGAGCGAGGATCGCGACCTCGGCATGGAAGATTACCGGCGCATGGGCATCCTGGCGGCGCTCGAGGCCATCGGGGCGATCCAACCCGAGCAGAAGGTGCATGCGGCAGGCTATTGCCTGGGCGGGACCCTGCTGGCGATCGCTGCCGCCGCCATGGCGCGCAATGGAGACAACCGGCTGAAAACGCTGACCCTGCTTGCGGCCCAAACCGATTTCAGTGAGGCAGGCGAGCTGATGCTGTTCGTCAACGAGGAGCAGGTGAGCTTTCTCGAAAGCATGATGTGGGAGCGGGGTTTGCTCGACACCAACCAGATGTCCGGTGCCTTCCAACTGCTTCGCTCCAACGACCTGATCTGGTCGCGCATGGTGCGCGAATACCTGTTGGGCGAGCGCCGCCCGCCGAACGACCTGATGGCCTGGAATTCCGACCAGACGCGCATGCCATACCGCATGCATTCGGAGTACCTGCGCAAGCTGTTTCTGAACAACGACCTCGCGGCTGGGCGATATCGCGTCGACGGGCGCCCCGTGGCGGTGAGCGACATCCATGCCCCGATCTTCGCCGTCGCCACCGTCAAAGACCACGTCGCGCCCTGGCAATCGGTTTACAAGATCAACCTATTGGCCAACTCGCAGGAGGTGACCTTCGTGCTGACGACCGGCGGACACAATGCGGGAATCGTCAGTGAGCCCGGTCACCCGGGCCGCAGCTACCAACAGGGCTGGCGTCGAAACGGCGATCCTTACGTCGATCCCGACACCTGGCAGCAATCAAACCCGCGCCACGAGGGTTCCTGGTGGCCGGCGTGGCAGGCTTGGCTGGTCGAACACTCCACCGGCCAGTGCGAGGCGCCCGGTTACGGCGCACCACTGGCCGGTTATCCGCCCCTGGAGGAGGCGCCGGGACATTATGTGCATCAGGTCTGACGAAAAGTGCAGTGTGAGCAAGGCTGCTGGTCCAGGATGACCGCTCGGGACGCGGGCTCTTCGCGCGGGAAATTGACGAACTTCGAGCACGAGTGAGCGGTGGACAGTCCAGGTGACAGGGTGCTGGGGATCGTGGACGGTGGGGACTGTGCCGGCAATTCGGTATCCTGGGGCGCATCGGCGAACACGGTAGTGTCCAGAATCTTTCGCACTTTCTCCGGGGGCGGTGCTCACGCGGAAGCTGGTTCGAATGCCTGCCTGAATAGCGGCTCCATATTCAGGTAACGGCGCGTACCCCATTTCGTCCCGGCAAGGCCTCGTAGCCTGGCCGCGCACAGCATTAGCGCTGACTGCCCATCCAGGAAAGCGCCAACCACGCGGGTGCGCCGGCGGATCTCGCGGATGATCCGTTCCAACGGCAGCAAGTGCTCCCCTAAGGACCCCCTGAACCGGCCCTGCAACGAAAAGGGGCAGGCAATGCCGCCTAAACACAGGTTTTATAAGGGAGGGTCAAACAGCATCTGATCGGCAACCGACGGTGGTATCCGAGAGCCCGATCGCGATGTCGAATGGATCAGAAGCCCTCGGTGGAGGTGAACAGGCCCACCCGCAAGTCCTTGGCGGCGTAGATCTCGCGCCCATCGACCTGCACGGTGCCGTCACCGATGCCGAGGACCAGCTTACGGGCGATCACCCGCTTCATGTCGATGTGGTAGGTGACCTTGCTCGCCGTCGGCAGCACCTGGCCGGTGAACTTGACCTCGCCGACGCCCAGAGCGCGGCCGTGCCCAGGGTTCCCGATCCAGGCCAGGTAGAAGCCTACCAGCTGCCACAGCGCATCCAACCCCAGGCAGCCGGGCATCACCGGATCACCCGGAAAGTGGCAGCCGAAGAACCAGAGGTCGGGCTGGATGTCGAGCTCCGCCAGAATCTCCCCCTTGCCGTATTCGCCACCGAAGTCGGCGATGCGCAGGATCCGGTCCATCATCAGCATGTTGGGGGTCGGCAGCTGTGCGTTGCCAGGACCGAACATGCGGCCGTGGCCGCAGTCCAGCAGCTGGTCGCGCTCGAAGGATTGCTCTTTGCTCATTAGATCGATGATTCCCTTGCGGTTGGCGGCGCCGCTAGGTTCCGGCGCGGCGTGCGGATGAATGGGGCTCGATTCGGACTTGCTCAGGCCGCGCCGGGCGCAAGCCTCTCGGCGAGGAAGGGCAGGATCTCTGCGATGGGGACGAAGCTGGGCTCCGCGTCGCGCCGGCCCTTGTATTCGAGCTGGCCATCGTCCAGGCCCTTGTCGCCGATGACGACCCGGTGCGGGATGCCGATCAGCTCCATGTCGGCAAACATGAAGCCGGGGCGCACGTCGCGGTCGTCCAGCAGCACCTCGACGCCCGCAGCTCGCAGCTCCTCGTAGAGGCGCTCGGCGGCCTCGCGCACGCGGTAGGACTTCTGCATCTTCATCGGCAGTACGGCGACCTGGAACGGAGCGAGGGGCGCGGGCCAGATGATGCCGCGGTCGTCGTGGTTCTGCTCGACGGCGGCGGCCACCACCCGCGAGACGCCGATGCCGTAGCATCCCATCTCCAGTGTCGCGGCCTTGCCCGACTCGTCGAGCACATTGGCCTTCATCGCCTGGCTGTACTTGCGCCCGAGCTGGAAGATATGCCCGACCTCGATACCGCGGGCGATGGTGAGCCTGCCCGAGCCGTCCGGGCTGGGGTCGCCCTCGCGGACGTTGCGCAGATCGGCTACCGGCGGAAGGGGCAGGTCACGCTCCCAGTTGAGGCCGAAGAAGTGCTTGCCGTCGAGGTTGGCGCCGGCGCTGAAGTCGGCGGTGACGGCGACGCTGCGGTCGGCAACGCAGGGAAGGGTCAGATTCAGCGGGCCGAGAGAGCCCGGGCCGGCACCGATGGCGGCGCGGATCTCCTCCTCCGTGGCCATGCGCAGGGGGGAGGCCACCTGTGGCAGTTTCTCGGCCTTGACCGCGTTGAGCTCGTGGTCGCCGCGCACCAGCAGCGCAACCAGCCCCGCATCGATCTCGTCGCTGGCGGCCACGATCAGGGTCTTGACCGTGCGCTCGATGGGTTGCCCGAACTGCTCCACCAGGTCCTGGATGGTCTTGGCGTTCGGGGTCTCCACCAGCCGCAGCTCCTCGGATGGAGCGGGGCGCCGGTCGGGTGAGGGCAGGGCCTCTGCCAGCTCCACGTTGGCGGCATAGTCGCTCTCGCTGGAGAACGCGATGGCGTCCTCGCCCGATTCGGCCAGGACATGGAACTCGTGGGAGGCGTGACCGCCGATGCTCCCGGTGTCCGCCTGCACGGCGCGAAAGTCGAGCCCGCAGCGGCGGAAGATGCGGCTGTAGGTCTCGTGCATCCGACGATAGGTGTCCTCCAGTGAGGCCTGGTCCAGGTGGAAGGAGTAGGCGTCCTTCATCAGGAACTCGCGCGCGCGCATGACGCCGAAGCGAGGCCGGATCTCGTCCCGGAACTTGGTCTGGATCTGGTAGAAGTTGACCGGCAGCTGCTTGTAGCTGCGCAGCTCGCTGCGGGCGAGCTCGGTGATGATCTCCTCGTGGGTGGGGCCGAAGCAGAATTCGCGCTGGTGGCGGTCCTTCAGGCGCAGCAGCTCCGGTCCGTAGTGCTCCCAGCGGCCGGACTCCTGCCACAGCTCCGCCGGCTGGATCGCGGGCATCAGCACCTCGAGGGCGCCGGCGCGGTCCATCTCCTCGCGCACGATGCGCTCGACCTTCCGCAACACCCGGAGCCCCAGCGGCAGCCAGGTATAGAGTCCGGCGGCGAGCTTGCGGATCATCCCGGCGCGCAGCATCAGCTTGTGGCTGGCCACCTCGGCGTCGGCGGGGGTCTCTTTGACGGTGGTGAGCGGGAACTGGGAGGTGCGCATGACGGCTCGGCCAACAGGGCAAATTTTGGCATTCTATTTGCGCAGCCGATTACTCACAACCGCTGACGCTACCTCTGATCGGGGCATCGTTCAGAAGGTGCGCCCGTTCCATCCGAAGAGGTGGCGTGGCGGAGAGGCGAACTCGATGTACACCCGGGCGGGCGGAACACCGAAATGCTGCTCCATGAAGCCGCACAGGGCGGCGGAGAGATCCGGCGTACGCTCCTCGGGCAGGCCCAGACTTTTCAGCTCCAGGTAGGCCATCGGCGCGCCGCTGGCGGCGAAGATCATGTCGCTGTTGGTCTCCAGCAGGACCATGACATAGCTCTCCGGCTTGCCGAGCTGCTCGGCGACGGTGGAGGAGGCGGCCTCGAGGACGACCTTGCGGCGCCCGATCGGGATCTCGACGTTGGTCTGAATTGTGAGTGTGGGCAAGGCGTGTCCTCCCTCGTTCTCAGTTGCAGTACTCGTCCACTTGCGTCTGCGCTTCCTTGATCTTGGCGGCTACCTCCTCCTCGCTCAGGCGCAGGTAGCGGCCGTCGGCGGTGCGCACCATGCGGTTGCCCAGGTTCTGCAGGGTCTCCAGGTTGGTACGCGCGGCCTTGCAGGCATCGGCCTTCGCGGTTGCCTGTTCGGCCTCTTTCGCCTGTTCCTCTTCGGCTTGCCTGCGTTCCTCCTCGGCGTCCATGGATTGCTCGAGCTGGGCCTTCAGACGCTCTTGAGCCGCCGCCTGATCGGCGGGGCTGGGGCCGGGCTGCGGCTTGATCCTCACCGCCTCCCCGGCGGGCGGGGCGTTCTGCGAGTAGACGGTCACGCCGTTCTCGTCCACCCAGCGATAGACGCCGGAGGATGCGGGCAGCGAGACCAGGGAGATGCATACGGCATACAAGAGAGTCCTGACGCGCTTGTGCATTGTAGTTTTATCCAGGGCGGATTCATGTTTCCGGTTCGGCCGAGGCCCGGCCGCGTCAACTGGCATTATCGGACGCCAAGCGCCGGATGCAACCCGCGGGCGGTTTTGCCGCAACGCCCTCCGTTGTCAGGGTTTATCTTGACCGGGGCGCGACATCTCCTGTAGTTTTTCACCTTTTCGCCGTTATCTTATTGTCTTCCCCGCCCATGGCTCCGGGAAGGTCCTCGCAGACGAGCCAGCCGCCCAGGCGGCCATGCCCCGCTCGGCTGAGCCAGGATCTCAACTCGCGGCACGAAAGGTCACCCGGATAGTGGCCCGAATCGGCGGCACACCCCGATGCTGCGGCCGGATGGCTGCCGGCAGCGGGCCTGACGGAGGGTCACACAAGTGGAATTGAGTGGTGCCGAGATCGTCGTTCAGGCCTTGATCGACGAAGAGGTGGAGTACGTCTTCGGGTATCCCGGGGGCGCCGTGCTTCACATCTACGATGCCTTGTTCAAGCAGGACAAGGTCAAGCACATCCTGGTCCGGCATGAGCAGGGGGCGAGCCATGCGGCCGATGGCTATGCGCGCGCCACCGGAAAGTGCGGCGTGTGTCTGGTTACCTCCGGTCCCGGCGCGACCAATGCGGTCACCGGAATCGCGACCGCCCACATGGACTCGATCCCCATGGTGATCCTGACCGGACAGGTACCGACGCCGGTGATCGGCAGCGATGCCTTCCAGGAGGTCGACACGGTCGGCATCACTCGGCCCTGCGTCAAGCACAACTTCCTGGTGAAGGAGGTCGACAAGCTGGCGGAGACCATCCGCAAGGCCTTCATCATCGCCACCTCCGGCCGGCCCGGTCCGGTGGTGGTGGATATCCCCAAGGACGTCACCGACCCCAACATCAAGATCCCGTACATCTACCCGCGGGATGTCAAGATGCGCTCCTACAACCCCGCCCAGAAGGGCCACCTCGGCCAGATCAAGAAGGCGGTGGAGGTGATGCTCGCCGCCAAGCGCCCGGTGCTCTATACGGGTGGCGGCGTGATTCTGGGAGAGGGCTCGCAGGCACTGCGCGATCTGGTCAAGGAGACCGGTTTCCCCATCACCAGCACCCTCATGGGGCTCGGCGCCTACCCGATGACCGATCGCCAGTTCCTCGGCATGCTCGGCATGCACGGCACCTACGAGGCCAACATGGCGATGCACGAGACCGATGCCCTGATCGCCATCGGCGCGCGCTTCGACGATCGGGTGACGGGCAAGATCGAGCACTTCTGTCCCCATGCGAAGATCGTCCACGTCGACGTGGACCCGTCCTCGATCTCGAAGAACGTGCGGGTGGACGTGCCCATCGTCGGCCCGGTTTCGAGTGTGCTCAACGACATGGTCCGCCTGATCAAGGAGCACAAGGGCGACCCGGGGCATTCGGCGATCGCCGACTGGTGGAGGCAGATCGAGGAGTGGCGGGCCATGGACTGCCTCGCCTACGACCGCAACAGCGCCATGATCAAGCCCCAGCTCGCGGTGGAGACCCTGTACAAGGTGACCAACGGCGACCTCTACCTGACCTCGGACGTGGGCCAGCACCAGATGTTCGCCGCCCAGTTCTACCCCTTCGACGAGCCGCGCCGCTGGATCAACTCCGGCGGGCTCGGGACCATGGGTTTCGGGCTGCCGGCGGCGATGGGGGTGCAGCTGGCCTTTCCCGACGCCCAGGTTGCCTGCATCTCCGGCGAGGCCAGCATCCTGATGTGCATCCAGGAGATGGCTACCTGCAAGCAGTACGACCTGCCGATCAAGGTGGTGCTGCTCAACAACGGCTACATGGGCATGGTGCGCCAGTGGCAGGAGTTCTTCTACGAGAGCCGCTACTCGCACTCCTACGTGGACGCCCTGCCGGACTTCGTGAAGCTGGCCGAGAGCTTCGGCCATGTCGGCATGCGGGTGGACAAGCCTGGCGATCTCGAGGCCGCGATGAAAGAGGCCTTCGGGATGAAGGACCGCTTCGTGTTCCTCGACGTGGTGGTCGACCCGACGGAAAACGTCTATCCGATGATCGAAGCGGGCAAGGGGCACCACGAGATGCACCTGTCGCCGGAAAGGGAGCTGGCCTGAGATGAGACACATTATTTCCGTTCTGCTCGAAAACGAGGCCGGTGCCCTGTCGCGGGTGGCGGGCCTGTTCTCCGCGCGCGGCTACAATATCGAGTCGCTCACGGTAGCCCCCACGGACGACCCCTCCCTTTCGCGCATGACCCTGGTCACCGCGGGCAGCGAGGAGATCATCGAGCAGATCAAGAAGCAGCTGAACAAGCTGGTGGACACGGTCAAGCTGCTCGACCTCTCGGAAGGTCCGCACATCGAGCGCGAGATGATGCTGATCAAGGTGCGCGCGGAGCGCGAGGGCCGCGAGGAGCTCAAGCGCCTCGCCGACATCTTCCGCGCCAAGATCATCGACGTCACCGACACCAGCTACGTGGTGGAGCTGACCGGCGCCTCGAAGAAGCTCGACGCCTTCATCCAGGCCGTGCCCGAGGGCATGGTCGTGGAGGTGGTGCGTTCCGGGCCCACCGGCATCGCCCGCGGCGACAAGGGCCTGACCCTTTGAAGCCTTTTCCCCGATTCTGACAAATCCAGGAACCATCCATGGCCATCAACGTTTTCTACGATAAAGACGCCGATCTCTCCCTCATCCAGGGCAAGAAGGTGACCATCATCGGTTACGGCTCCCAGGGGCATGCCCACGCCAACAACCTGAAGGACTCGGGCGTCTCCGTCACCGTCGGGCTGCGTCCCGGCTCCGCGTCCGCGGCCAAGGCCACGAACGCCGGCCTCGAGGTCAAGGCGATCGAGGATGCCGTCCGGGAGGCGGACGTGGTCATGATCCTTGCCCCGGACGAGCACCAGGCCAGGCTCTATCGCGAGCAGGTCGCCCCCAACATTCCAGAAGGGGCAGCGCTGGCCTTCGCGCACGGCTTCAACATCCATTTCGGCCAGATCGAGCCGCGGGAAGACCTGGACGTGATCATGGTCGCGCCCAAGGGCCCCGGGCACCTGGTGCGCTCCACCTATACCCAGGGCGGCGGGGTGCCGAGCCTGATCGCCGTCTTCCAGGACGCAACCGGCCAGGCCCGCGATATTGCGCTCGCCTATGCCTCGGCCAACGGTGGCGGTCGCGCCGGCATTATCGAGACCAGCTTCCGCGAGGAGTGCGAGACCGACCTGTTCGGCGAGCAGGTGGTGCTCTGCGGTGGACTCACCTCGCTGATCCAGAACGGATTCGAGACCCTGGTCGAGGCCGGCTACGCGCCGGAGATGGCGTATTTCGAGTGCCTGCACGAGGTCAAGCTCATCGTCGACCTCATCTACGAGGGCGGCATCGCCAACATGCGCTACTCGATCTCCAACACCGCCGAGTACGGGGATCTGACCCGCGGTCCGCGCATCGTCACCGGCGACACCAAGGCTGAGATGAAGCGCATCCTGGGCGAGATCCAGTCGGGCGAGTTCGCCAAGGAGTTCATCCTGGAGAACCAGGCGGGGAAGGCCAAGATGAAGGCCCTGCGTCGCCTGGGTGAGGAGCATCAGATCGAGGAGGTCGGAGAGCGCCTGCGCGAGATGATGCCCTGGATCAAGGCATCGAAGCTGGTGGATAAGAGCAAGAACTGAGCAGGACTGCGATCAGGATCGGGTGCTGTGAGCCGCGGGGCGAGGCCCGCCGCCCGCGGCCTCGCTTCGGCCGCACCCGACGCCTTGATTCCGCCTCGCGAGTGATGGACCCGATCGCTGGTCATACGCCCCACTGGTGGGGCCGAGCGGGCAGGGTTTGGCTTCGGTATGGCGCAGACGGTCGTTCAGGAACTGCCTTACAGATCGGATAGCGCCGAGCTGTTCGGCGCCTTGCGCGGGCAATCCTGGCCCGTCTTCCTCGACAGTTGCCGGCCCTATTGCACGCAGGGCCGCTATGACATCATCACGGCCGATCCCGTCATCCGGTTGGTGACCAGGGGCGCCGAGACGGAGATTCGGAGCGCCTCCCGTACCGAGGTTTCCAGCGAAGACCCCTTCACCCTAGTCCAGCGCGCACTCGGGACCGTCAGACCCAGCGTCGCGGGGCTGCCCTTTTGCGGCGGCGCGGTGGGGTATTTCGGCTACGACCTCGCGCGTCGACTCGAGCGCCTCCCGATCCTCGCGGCCGACGCCGAGCGGATTCCTGACATGGCGGTCGGCATCTACGACTGGGCGCTGGTGGTCGACCATCATCAGCGCTGCAGCCGACTGGTGACGGCGTCCGGGGAGCGCGCGCGCGTGGCGGGCGGCATGCTCTCGGCCGCGCTTTCCGCAGCGGGCGGCTCGCATTCGGCAGGCCCCGAGGCGCGCGGGCGGTTCCGCGTAACGGGACCGATCCGGTGCAATCTGGAGCGGGCGGACTACTTCGCGGCCTTGTCGCGCATCCAGCGCTATCTGCGCGAGGGTGACTGCTACCAGGTCAACCTCGCCCGACGCTTCGCCGCCAACACCGAAGGCGACCCTTGGGATGCGTACCGGCAGCTGCGCGAGCTCAACGCCGCGCCCTATGGCGCCTACCTAGATACGGGCGAGTGCCAGGTGATGTCTTCGTCGCCGGAGCGTTTCTTACGGGTGCGTGGCGGCGAGGTCGAGACCAGTCCGATTAAGGGAACCACCCGGCGGGGCAGGGACCGCGTCGAGGACGCCCTGTTTGCCGAACGGCTGAGCCGCAGCGCGAAGGACAGGGCCGAGAATGTCATGATCGTTGATCTCTTGCGCAACGACCTCGGCAAGGTCTGCGCCGTGGGCAGCGTGCGGGTGCCCAGGCTGTTCGCGATCGAGAGCTTTGCCCGGGTTCACCATCTGGTCAGCACCGTGCGCGGCCGTCTGGCCGAGGGTCGGACCGCGCTCGATCTCCTGCGCGCCTGCTTCCCCGGCGGGTCGATCACGGGGGCGCCGAAGATCCGCGCGATGCAGATCATCGAGGAGCTGGAACCCAACCGACGGGGCGTGTATTGCGGAGCCATCGGCTACATCGGCTTCGACGGCTCGATGGACACCAGTATCGCGATACGAACCCTGGTGCACTCGCATGGCGTCACGCGCTTCTGGGCCGGCGGGGGCATCGTCGCCGACTCGGAGCCCGAGCTGGAGTACGAGGAGACGTACCACAAGGCCGCGCCGCTGCTCGATCTGCTGGAACGGTCGGGAGGTGAGGGCTCCGCGCGCTAGCGCATGGAGCTGGCTCCGATACCCGCGTGGTCCGTGCCCGCCGGAAAAAAATCGGCCCCGCAGTGCGGGGCCAACACGTCAGGCGGGCCGTCCTTGTGCCCGCAGGGGAGTGCGCTTTTAGGCCGAAGCCGGAGCCGTTGTGCCCTCGGCGATGGAATCCCCGCTCGCGGCCGGTTGCTTGGCGTCCCTGGCGGCGGCAAAGAAGCTCCAGATGTAGACGATCAAGCCGACCAGGAACACCACTCCAGCGATCTCGCGCAGCCAATAGAAGAGGGCGACCTTGTCCTGCACCAGGATGAACTGCTGCGGCGCCTCGCTGAAGCGCTGCAGATAGACCTGCAGGATGCCGGCGGCGGTCAGGAACAGGGTGATGAAGACCATGGAGACGGTCATCAGCCAGAAGCTCCACATCTCCAGCACCTGGGAGCGCATGCTGTTCGCCTCGCGGCCGTTAATCTGCGGCATGGCGTAGGAGATCATGGTGATGCTGATCAGCACGTAGGCGCCGTAGAAGGCCAGATGCCCGTGGGCGGCCGTGATCTGGGTGCCGTGGGTGTAGAAATTCACCGGCGCCAGGGTGTGCAGGAAGCCCCACACGCCGGCGCCGAGGAAGGCCATGACCGCGGTGCCCAGCGCCCACAAGACGGCGGCCTTGTTGGGGTGATTGCGGCGCCGCTTGTTGACCATGTTGAAGGCGAAAACCGTCATCATGAAGAAGGGGATGGGCTCCAGCGCGGAGAAGATCGAGCCCCACCACTGCCAGTACTCGGGGGTGCCGATCCAGTAGTAGTGATGGCCGGTGCCGATGATGCCGGTGATGAGCGTCATGGCGATGATCACGTAGAGCCACTTCTCGATCACCTCGCGGTCGACGCCCGGTGGTCTTGATCAGCACGAACGCGAGGATGGCGCCCAGGATCAGCTCCCACACACCCTCGACCCACAGATGCACCACCCACCACCAGTAGTACTTGTCGAGCACCAGGTTGGTCGGGTTGTAGAAGGCGAACAGGAAGAACACGGCCAGGCCGGTGAGGCCGATCAGCAGCACCAGGCTCACAACCGTCTTGCGGCCCTTGAGGATGGTCAGCGCGATGTTGAACAGGAAGGCCAGCGCCACGATCACGATCCCGACCTTGGTGATCGTGGGCTGCTCGAGGAACTCCCGGCCCATGGTGGGCAGCAGCTCGTTCTGCGTCAGCTTCGCCAGGCCCGCGTAGGGCACCAGCAGATAGCCCGCCACCGTCAGAGCGGCCGCGATCAGGAAGATCCAGAACATGGCGATCGCGAGCCAGGGCGCGGCGAGCTCACGCTCCGCCTCCTCCGGCACCAGGTAGTAGGAGGCACCCATGAAGGCCATCAGCAGCCACACGATGAGCGCGTTGGTATGCACCATGCGAGCGACGTTGAACGGGATCTCCGGGAACAGGAAATCGCCGATGACGTATTGCAGGCCCATGATGAGCCCGAACAGGATCTGCGCCAGAAACAGGGCGATGGCCGCGATGAAGTAGGGCTTGGCGACGGCTTGGGACTTGTATTTCATCTGATCTCTCTCCGTTATGCGGCGATTCAGCCCTGGACGTTCGGCGGCCAGCCGGCCGTATCGATCTCGGAGCTATACTTGAGGAACTCGGCAATCGCATCGAGCTCCTCGTCGCTGAAGTTGAACTGGGGCATGCTGCGCCGTCCCGGCACGCCTTCCGCCGGACGGCTCTGGATAAAGGCCTTGATCGCCTCCTTGTTGTGGCCGAAGCGCACGTAGACGTTGCCGAGCTCAGGTGCGAAGTAGGCGCCCTCTCCAAGCAGGGTGTGGCAGCCGATGCAGTTGTTGGTCTCCCACAGCATCTTGCCGCGGGCGATTCTCTGGCCAACCTCGGTCGAGGTGTCGAGCTGGGCGCGCTGGTCCCGGTCGGGCAGCGCCATCGAGGTGTCGAAGGTCAATGCGAGGAACAGCAGCAGGAAGAACACGGTGCCACCGTAGAAGATGTTCCGTGCCATGGATTTGGTGAAGGTTTGTGACATGGACTCGGTCGCTCCGGAAAGAAAATCGGCGCGGTCCATTGCACTTTCGGTGGCCCGACGGGACCTTGACTCATGTCAAAGCGCGTTGCGGGCGGCGAAGGGGGCCGGACCGGGGTTCCCGCGGGAGCCTGATTCTGATCAAGGATTGATACGGTGGGGGCGTTACTGTCGGCAGAGCGAACGATGGAAACGGCAATGATCGACGAACTGCGAAGCGGGCCTTTGCTCTCGGACCTGACCACCGACCAGCTGGAGAGGGTCGCGCGTCACGCATCGCGCATCCGGCTGGACGAGGGGCAGTTGCTGTTCAGCCAGGGGGACCCGGCCGAGCGGTTCTACCTGGTCCTCAAGGGGCAGGTCCGGCTGTTCCGGCTCTCGCCCGAGGGAGCGGAGAAGGTCATCGAGATCGTGGCGCCGGGGCAGACCTTCGCCGAGGCACTGATGTTCCTGAAGGCCCCGCGCTATCCGGTCTGCGCGGCCGCGCTCTCGTCCGCCGAGCTCATCGCCGTGGACGCCCGCGACTTCTCGTCCATGCTGCACGAATCGGTGGACACCTGCTTCCTGCTGCTGGGCGCCCTGAGCATGCGCCTGCGCGGTTTGATCGGCGAAATCGACAATCTCACCCTGCATACCGCGACCAGCCGGGTCGCCCGCTACCTGCTCACCAAGCTGCCCGCGGACCACCGGGCCCTGGAGCTCGACGTGCGCAAGGGCGTGCTCGCCTCCCGCCTCTCGGTCAAGCCGGAAACCTTCTCCCGCGTCGTCAAAAACCTGAGCGATCACGGCGTGATCGAGGTGCACGGCAGCCATGTGACCATCCTCGATCAACAGGCGCTGGAGGACATCGCGGAGCTCGGCGACTCGCAGGAGCTCAGGCCCATGCCCTGCGCGCCGGGGATGCGCGCGATCGGGCGGTAGGTCCCTGTCTCGACGAGAATCGTTTTCGAGACGGCCAGGGATCGAGCGGGGCAGCCTGGCGTTCTCGGCCAACGCCAAGCAACCCATCACGAGGTGGCGAAACATCTTGTCGCCTGATTCCTGGCTGGAATGCCGGACCGGCCGGCGGAATCCCGGATCTCCGCCGGGCTGCTTGTCGTCATGCCGCGGTGCCTCACATCCACCCGCCCGAGGCCTTCGCGTTGGAGCGGCGCTGTGATGCCCAGCGTCGTCGGGAGCATCGCAACCCCGTGCACGGCACCGCATCCATTGCCATACAATTGCGGCGGGAGAAACCATCGCTGTGCACGGGGGTTCGATGCAGAACGGCCTCAGACTCCTGGACGAGTGCCTCGGCCGCCTCGGTCGTGCGGAGATCCTCGTGCTGGCTGTATTCGGGGTCCTGGTCGTCGGTGGTGTCGACTACGCCACCGGACACGAGTTGTCGATGTCCCTGTTCTACCTCGGACCGGTGGCAGTGGCCGGCTGGTATGCCGGGCGATCGACTGGAATAGTCATTGCGGTGCTCTCCTGCGCGAGCTGGTATATCGCGGACCGTGCCGCGGGGCACCAGTACTCGCATCCGGCGATCCCCGTCTGGAACGCGCTGATCCGATTCGGGTTCTTTGTCGTCACGGGGTTGCTGCTGACCGCTCTGCGGAAGAGTCTTGTCGGGCAACAGCATCTGGCGCGAACGGATGCGCTGACCGGATTGGTCGGCCGGCGGCTATTCGAGGACCGGCTGGCGCACGACCTGGCGCTGGCACAGCGGCGCAGCGCAGCGCTTACGCTCGCTTACATCGACCTGGACGACTTCAAGGCGGTGAACGACTCCCGGGGTCACGCCGAGGGCGATCGGGTGCTGCGAATGGTCGGCGAGGTGCTGATGTCCGAGGTGCGGGGGTCGGACACGGGGGCGCGGCTCGGCGGCGATGAGTTTGCGCTGATCTTTCCGGATACCGACCCTGACGGAGCTCGGAATGTCATTGCGCGGGTTAGAAGCGGCCTTCAGGCGGCCCTTGGAGCGAGTGACCCGCCGATAACCAGCAGCATTGGCGTCGTCACGTCTCTCGATCCCACGAGCTCGCCCCAGGGTTTGCTCGCCGCGGCGGATGCGCTGATGTACGAGGTGAAGCACGGCGGTAAGGGTGATGTGTCGTTCCGCGTGCTCGGCGGTCAGGTGCCCGCTCAAGAGTCTGGCGACGCGCCATCGGCAACAGGTCCCAAGCCCGAACCCTGGCGTCCCAATAGCGGCTCGCATTCAGTATCCGACTGACGGGCCCTATTTCCTGGTTTCGAACATCGGCCGGGGAAACTTGTTCGGAAGCCACCCTGTCCACGTTAAACTTACAACCGCGGCAGTAACCAGACAGGAGAAACGAGAATGATGTACGCGTTCGGAGTCGAGCTGCGCATGCCGTTCATCGACGCGCTTGAGAAGGTCAGCCAGGCCATCAGCCAGGAAGGGCTCGGGATCGTCAGCGAGATCGACGTGCAGGCGGTGATGCGCAAGAAGCTCAACGAGGAGATTCCGCCCTATCGCATCCTGGGGGCCTGCGCGCCGAAGCTCGCCAAGCGGGTGATGCAGGCGGACCCGGATGCCGGGGCGCTGCTTCCTTGCAACATCGTGGTCCGGCAGATCAACCCGGAGCTCACTGGCGTGACCTTCATGGACCCCGATGCAATCTTCGCGCTATCGGACGATGCGGAGGTGGCGGCGGCGGGGCGTGACGCGAAGGCGCTCGTGGAGGCGGTGCGTGATCGCCTCACGGGGCAACATCCGGTGGACCTGACCCACCACTAGGCCACCAGCCCCATTGGTGCTTCCCGCCGAGCGGGAAGCACCTCACCCCGCTGGATGCAAACCCCGGACGATGCCCCTTGAGCCTGTTCGAAGGCACCGGCCGGCAACGCGTCAGTCGGCGGGCAGACGCATCGGCGTCTTTTTCTTCGGATTGGCGCGGAAGAAGGCAGCGGTATTGCCGATTCGGTTGATGAGATCGCTGGCGGTGCGCTCCGCGATCAGCTGCACCGCCGCGTCCCGCTCCTCGCGCTCGCCAGCGTTGATTTTCACCTTGATAAGCTCGTGATGGTCGAGGGCGATCTCGATCTCGGCCAGCACGGCGTCTGTGGGCCCCGCCTGGCCGACGGTCACCACCGGCTTGAGATGGTGGACCTGCTTCTTGAGCCAGCGTTTCTGTTTCTCGCTTATTGCCATTCGGGAATCTCTCGCTGCTAGGAAACCGCTGATCGATTCAGCGCCTGCCGCGGCACAGGGATGTGGCGTGCTGAGTTTGGCCAGGATGGCCAATCATCAGCGTCTCCCCCAGCGCCGCGCTAGACCATCACGCCCGGCGAGAAGCTGTAGCTGTCCAGGATGTTGACATAGTTGGCGCGCTCGAACTCCGCCGGATTCGGCACCGACAGGGCGCTCACCCGGCCGCGGAACTCGTCCAGGGTCTCGAAGCCCTGCTCGTCCATCCAGTCCTTGATGCCGTCGAGCACGTGCTCGAGATAGGCCGGGCCCTTGGCCAGCAAGGCGCTGCACAGGTGAACCACGTCGGCGCCCGCCAGCAGCAGCTTGATCGCGTCCTCCGGGGTGTGCACACCGCCGGTGGCCCCTAGCGAGAGGCCGGTGCGGCCGTAGAGGATCGCGATCCAGCGCATGGCGAGCAGGGCCTCGGCGGAGGTCGAGGGGTGCAGGCTGGGCTGCAGGCGCATGCTGTCGACGCTGATGTCCGGCTGGTAGAAGCGGTTGAACATGGCCACGCCGCTGGCGCCGGCCGCCTCCATCTGCTTGACCACGTTGCCGAGCGAGCTGAAGCTCGGCGAGAGCTTCATGTTGATCGGGATGGAGATGTGCTGGCGCAGGTTCTTCAGCAGTGACAGGTATCGGTCCTCGACCTGGGCGCCGGTCTGGTTGATGTCCGCCGCGACATAATAGACGTTGAGCTCCAGGGCGTCGGCGCCCGCCTGCTGCAGCTCCTTCGCGTGCTCGATCCAGCCGCCGGGGGTGACGCCGTTGAGACTGGCGATGACCGGGATGTCGAGGGCCTCCTTGAGCGCGCGCAGGTTCTCGAGGTAGGCGTCCAGCCCGGGCGTGAAGTCCTCATGATCCGGCAGGAAGCTTCCGGCCTCCGCGAAGCCGGTGTTCTGCTCGCTCAGGAAACGGACCGCCGTCTCGGACTCGGCGATCAGCGCCTCCTCGAACAGGGACCACATGATGATGGCGCCGGCGCCGGCGTCCTCCAACTCCCTGCTCATGTCGATGCTACGGCTCAGCGGCGAGGCGGAGGGGACCAGCGGGCTCTTGATCTCCAGGCCCAGGTACTTGGTGGTGAGCTCCATAGGGGTTCTCCAGAGTCTTGTTCATAGGGCGGATTAGGCGCGTTTTTCGCGCCTTAATCCACCGTGGCGGACGATGATGACGGAATGGGCCTAGCGAATCCGCCCTACGAGGGTTTCTCCGGTGCCTTCTGCACCGCCAGGTGGGCCAGCTGCTCGTACAGGCTGAAGCGCGTCTCCACGTGCTTCTGGGCGAGCCGCAGGTAGCGCTCCGCCGCCTCCGGGTGGGTGCGGTTCAGCACGCTGAAGCGGGTCTCCGTGGCGACATAGTCCCGGTAGGGGATATTTGGGGCCTTGGAGTCGATGTGCAGCGGGTTCTCCCCCTGGGCGGTCTTGCGCGGGTCGTAGCGGAACAGTGCCCAGTGCCCGGAGTTTACCGCCATGTCCTGCTGACGCAGGTTGTTCGACAGGTCCACGCCGTGCGCGATGCAGGGCGAGTAGCAGATGATCAGCGAGGGGCCATCGTAGGACTCGGCCTCGAGGAAGGCGCGGACTGTCTGCAGGTCCTTGGCGCCGAATGCGACCTGGGCGACGTAGACGTTCTCGTAGGCCATGGCCATCATGGCCAGATCCTTCTTGAACGTGGGCTTGCCCGCCGCCGAGAACTTGGCCACCGCGCCCAGCGGCGTGGCCTTGGAGGTCTGGCCACCGGTGTTGGAGTAGACCTCGGTGTCGAGCACCAGCAGGTTGACGTTGCGACCGGAGGCGAGCACGTGGTCCACGCCGCCGTAGCCGATGTCGTACGCCCAGCCGTCGCCGCCGATGATCCAGACACTGCGCTTGGCCAGGTTTTCGCAGATGCCCGCGAGCGCCTTCGCCTCGGCGCCGTCCATCCCGGCGAGCTTCTGCTTGAGGACGGCGATGCGCTCGCGCTGCTCGAAGATGCCCGCCTCGTCGGACTGGTCGGCGTCGAGCAGGGCGCTCGCCAGGTCCCCGCCGATCTTGTCGGCGAGGCGTCTCACCAGCTCGCGCGCGTACTCCGCCTGCTTGTCCACGGCGAGGCGCAGGCCCAGACCGAACTCGGCGTTGTCCTCGAACAGGGAGTTGTTCCAGGTCGGGCCGCGGCCCTCCGGCGTGACCGTGTAGGGCGTGGTGGGCAGGTTCCCGCCATAGATCGACGAGCAGCCGGTGGCGTTGGCGATCAGCATGCGGTCGCCGAAGAGCTGGGTGGCGAGCTTGACGTAAGGGGTCTCGCCGCAGCCCACGCAGGCCCCGGAGAACTCGAACAGGGGCTGCAGCATCATGGCGTGCTTGATCTTGCTCGGCTCCAGCTTGGTGCGGTCGTATTCCGGGAGCTGCAGGAAGAAGTCCCAGTTGGGCCGTTCCAGGTCGTGGCGCTCCTCGGCGGGGTGCATGTTGAGCGCCTTGCGCTTGGGGTCCTTGCGGTCGCGGATGGGGCAGACCTCCACGCACAGCCCGCAGCCGGTGCAGTCGTCCGGGGCCACCTGGTAGGTGATGTGGTAGCCCTCGGGGAAGTCCTTGCCTTTGATCTGGACGTGCTGGAAGCTCTCCGGCGCATCGCCGGTGAGCTCGGCCGGGTAGACCTTGGCGCGGATCGCCGCGTGCGGGCAGACCAGGGGACACTTGCCGCAGTGGGTGCAGATGTCGTCCTCCCACTTCGGCAGCTCCAGAGCGATGTTGCGCTTCTCGTACCTGGTGGTGCCCGTCGGCCAGGTGCCGTCGGCGGGCATCAGGCTCACCGGCAGGCTGTCGCCCTTGTCCGCCATGAGCACGGCCGTGACCTCGCGCACGAACTCCGGCGCGTCGGCCGGCACTACGGGTGGGCGCTCGAAGCTGCTGGTCGTGTGGCCCGGGACGTGCACCTGGTGCAGCCCGTCGAGGGCGGCGTCGATGGCGGCGTAGTTGCGTTCGAGCAGACGCTGGCCCTTCTTTCCGTACGTCTTCTTCACCGCCGCCTTGATCTGGGCGATGGCCTCGTCCTTGGGCAGGATGCCGGAAATGGCGAAGAAGCAGGTCTGCATGATGGTGTTGATGCGCCGCCCCATGCCCGTCTCGCCGGCGATCCGGTAGGCGTCGATGGTGTAGAAGGAAAGCCCCTTGTCGATGATCTGCTGCTGCATGCGCCTGGGCAGGTCGTCCCACACCCGGTCCGGCGGGGCGGGGGAGTTGAGCAGGAACACCCCGCCGTCCTTGGCCTTGTCGAGCATGTCGTAGCGGGTCAGGAAGGTCGGCTGGTGGCAGGCGACGAAGCTCGCCTCGCCGTCCCCCACGAGGTAGGTGCTGGCGATGGGGCTTGGGCCGAAACGCAGGTGTGAGATGGTGACGGCGCCCGCCTTCTTGGAGTCGTACTGGAAGTAGCCCTGCCCGTAGTTGGGGGTTTCCTCCGCGATGATCTTGATCGAGTTCTTGTTGGCGGAGACGGTGCCGTCCGAGCCCAGGCCGTAGAAGACGCAGGCGGTCACGCCCTCGGCGGCGTCCGGCCGGAAGGCGGGATCCCAGGGCAGGCTGGAATGCGTCACGTCGTCGATGATGCCGACGGTGAACTGGTTCTTTGGCGCGTCCTTCGCCAGCTCGTCGAGCACCCCCTTGACCATGGCCGGAGTGAGCTCCTTCGAAGACAGGCCGTAGCGTCCGCCGACCACGCGCGGCATGGCCGCCATGCCGCCCTCGGCCACCGATTGGGCCAGCGCGGTGAGCACGTCCTTGTACAGGGGCTCGCCGTCGGCGCCGGGCTCCTTGCAGCGGTCCAGGACCGCGATTTTCTTCGCGGTCACCGGCAGGGCGGCGAGAAGGTAGGAGGGGTCGAAGGGACGGAACAGGCGCACCTTGATCAGCCCGACCTTCTCGCCGTGGGCTGCGAGGTGTCGGACCGTTTCCTCGGCGGCGCCGATGCCGGACCCCATGAGCATGACGACGCGCTCAGCGTCGTCCGCGCCGATATATTCGAACAGCCTGTACTGGCGGCCGGTGAGCCCGGCGAACTTGTCCATGGTCCGCTGCACGATGGCGGGCAGTGCGCTGTAGTAGGGGTTGACCGTCTCGCGGCCCTGGAAATACACGTCCGGGTTCTGGGAGGTGCCGCGGATCACCGGGTGGTCGGGATTCAGTGCGCGCCCGCGGTGGGCCTTCACCAGGTCCTCGTCGATCATGGCGCGGATGGTCTCGACCGGCAGCTTCTGCACCTTGTCCACCTCATGGGAGGTGCGGAAGCCGTCGAAGAAGTGGAGGAAGGGGATCCGCCCCTCCAGGGTTGCCGCTTGGGCGATGAGGGCGAAATCCATGACCTCCTGCACCGAGGCCGAGCACAGCATGGCGTAGCCGGTGGCGCGGCAGGCCATCACGTCGGAGTGGTCGCCGAAGATCGAAAGGGCCTGAGCAGCGAGGGAGCGGGCGGACACGTGCAGGACCGTCGGCGTAAGCTCGCCGGCGATCTTGTACATGTTCGGGATCATCAGCAGCAGGCCCTGGGAGGCGGTGAAGGTGGTCGCGAGCGAACCGGCCTGCAGGGCGCCGTGGATGGCGCCGGCGGCGCCGGCCTCGCTCTGCATCTCGATCACGTCCGGGACCGTACCCCATAGGTTCGCGACCTTGAGCGAGGACCACTCGTCCGCCCACTCGCCCATGGGCGAGGCGGGGGTGATGGGGTAGATGGCGACCACCTCGTTGGTCATGTGGGCGACGTAGGCGGCGGCCTCGTTGCCGTCGATCGTGATCATCTGTTGTTGCGACATCGATCAACCCTGAAATGCTGAATTGAAAGGCTCCGGCGCGCTAGGCGGTGTTGGGAATACCGGTCCGGAATGTCGTGCGGAAGCTGTCCTCGTCTCTTCTGGCTGCATGTGATGGGAGCGCGGATGGGACGATATCCCTGTCGGGTGCTGCGTCCGGCCGTAGTGGCCATGGTCGCAATGCTTACTATATCCCGAATCAATATGTCCATGCTGTTGCGGAAAGGGGGTTCCGAGAACAATCGAAAGCCGGCATGACCGGGATCACTCCGGGTTCTATCATGTCGGCAAGGATCGTCTACGAACGTTGAGCCCTCATTGTTGAACCGCAAGGAAAGACGCCGATCGGTTGGATCGAGATGAGCGCCGTCATCAAGGAACCCGAAATCGCCCTCCGCCCGATGGGGGAAGAGGATATCCCGGCGGTTGTCGCCGTGGAGACCGCCGCCTATCCCCATCCCTGGACGGAAGGGATCTTCCGCGACTGCCTGCGGGTGGGTTATTGCTGCTGGGTCGTCGAGCGGGCGGGGGCCGTTGTCGGCCACGGAGTCATGTCGGTGGCGGTGGGTGAGTGCCATGTGCTCAATGTGTGCATTCATCCCGATTGGCAGGGCCGCCAGCTGGGGCGCCGAATGCTGCGCTGGTTGCTCGCCATCGCTCGCGGGCACCATGCCGAGAACGCCTTCCTGGAGGTACGGGTCTCCAACCACCCCGCGATCGGCCTCTACGAATCAGAGGGATTCTGCGAGGTCGCGGTGCGCCGTGGCTACTACCCCGCGGACAAGGGTCGCGAGGACGCCGTCATCATGGCGCGTTCCCTGGATGGGAGTGCTGAATAAAACCATCCTGGCTTGCTCAGCGCACGGCAACCGAAAGGAACGGTTCCCGGATGCCTCAATTCTCAGAACTCGCGTCGGTACCGACAATGCCGGCGTGTCCGGTACCCGGGCAGACGCAGATGTTCCCCGCCGTTTCCTAAGCCGCCGGCGAGCCCGGCGCTTGGGGTATAATCCCAAAATTTTCCCGAACCTCTTGTTCCCTCATGAGCCAGCTCGCCGAGCAACTGTCCAGGCGCCGCACCTTCGCCATCATCTCCCACCCGGACGCGGGTAAGACCACCCTCACCGAGAAGCTGCTGCTGTTCGGCGGCGCGATCCAGATGGCGGGCACGGTCAAGGGGCGCAAGGCCGCCCGACACGCGACCTCCGACTGGATGGAGCTGGAGAAGCAGCGCGGGATCTCCGTGACCTCCTCGGTCATGCAGTTCCCCTACGGCGAGGCAATCGTCAACCTGCTGGACACACCGGGCCACGAGGATTTCTCCGAGGACACCTACCGCACCCTCACGGCGGTCGACTCGGCGCTGATGGTCATCGATGTGGCGAAGGGCGTGGAGGAGCGGACCATCAAGCTGATGGAGGTGTGCCGCCTGCGCGACACCCCGATCCTCACCTTCGTCAACAAGCTCGATCGCGAGGGGCGCGATGCCATCGAGGTCCTGGACGAGATCGAGAACATCCTGCAGATTCAGTGCGCCCCCGCGACCTGGCCCATCGGCATGGGCAAGCGCTTCAAGGGCGTATACGACCTGCGCGCAGACAAGACCCACCTGTTCAGCGCTCAGCATGGCGGCAAGATCAAGGCCGGCGAGGTCATCGACGGCATCGACCACCCGCGCATGGACGAGGTGCTGGGCGATCAGGCCCGGGAGCTCCGGGAGGAAATGGAGCTGGTGCGGGGGGCGAGCCATCCGCTGGACCTGGAGGCCTATCTCGCCGGCCGGCAGACGCCGGTGTTCTTCGGCTCGGCCATCAACAATTTCGGCGTGCGCGAGCTCCTGGACGCCTTCGTCGAGTACGCCCCGCCGCCGCGGCCGCGCGCCGCCCTGCAGCGGACCGTCGATCCCGCGGAGGAGAGCTTCACCGGCTTCGTGTTCAAGATCCAGGCGAACATGGACCCGGCCCACCGCGACCGCATCGCATTCCTCCGCGTCTGCTCCGGCAGCTACAAGAAGGGAATGAAGATGCGCCACGTGCGCATCGGCAAGACGGTGCAGGTGGCCAACGCCATCACCTTTCAGGCGGACGAGCGCCGCCATGTCGAGGAGGCCTGGCCGGGGGATATCATCGGCCTGCACAACCACGGCACCATCCAGATCGGCGACACCTTCAGCGAGGGCGAGGAGCTTAAGTACGGGGGCATTCCCTTTTTCGCGCCCGAGCTTTTCCGCCGTGTGGTGCTCAAGGACCCCCTGCGCATGAAGGCCCTGCAGAAGGGCGTGGTCCAGCTGAGCGAGGAGGGCGCCACCCAGGTCTTTCGCCCGCTCAAGAACAACGACCTGATCCTCGGGGCGGTCGGCGTGCTCCAGTTCGATGTCGCCGCCTACCGGCTGAAGGACGAGTACGGGGTGGAGGCTGTGGTCGAGCCGGTCGGCGTCTACACGGCCCGCTGGGTGGCGTGCGAGGACGAGAAGATGCTCGATCGCTTCCGGGTCAAGGCCTACGAGCACCTGGCGGAGGACGGCGACGGACAGCTCGTCTACCTGGCCCCCACGCGGGTGAACCTGAACCTGACCGAGGAGCGCTGGCCGGATATCCGCTTCAACGCCACGCGGGAGCTGTGAGCGCGATCCTCGGCGGCGAACAACGAAATTGAGTTGCTCCGTTTCGGCCGCAAGTTGCAGTCCATGGTTGAGATGTAGAAGGGTGAAACAAAATGGAAACCGATGCAGTGACGAAGCTAATCCGTGACGGTATACCTGGCGCCGAGGTCACGGTCACCGGGGACGGCAGCCACTTCGAGGCCGTGGTGGTGAGCGCGGACTTCGTGGGCAAGACCCCGATCCAGAAGCAGCGGCTGGTCATGGCGACGGTCAAGCCGCAGATCGAGAGCGGTGAGCTGCACGCGATTTCGATCAAGACCTACACGCCGGAGCAATGGTCGGCGCAGTCCGGCTGAAGCCGTCGCTGCCGGGATATACCCGGCGCTGATCAACGCCGGGGCGCCTGATTTGAAATTCGACCCCGGCCCGCCATACTCAAGACAGAGGAAAAAACCGCCAATCAAAGAGGAGAGCAGTCATGTTCCTGAAGCACAAAGACAGCGGCAAGTTGGTCGAGGTCCTCAGCCTGCGGGACCTCTTCAATCCTCTGCATTCGACACTGGTGGGCCGTTACCACGCCGGCGAGGAGTTGCAGGATCCCGAGCAGTTCGAGAAGGCCGCGCTGGTGTTTCCCTCGGACGAGGCCTTGCCCAGGTGCTGGACCGATGTCCACTACCGCGACGAGGAGGCCCATCACCACTACAAGCTCCATCCCTGAGGCCTGCGCCCCGACATCGACCCGGGGCGGCCGCCCCGCATCAAGGGGCGCGAGTGTCAGGTATCAGGGCGACAAATCAGCGGCAGGGCTTTTCACCAGCCGCCCGTCGCGATAATCCCGCAGGGCGTCATCGATCTGCTCCCGCGTGTTCATGACGAAGGGCCCGTGCTGGACGACGGGCTCCTTCAAGGGCCGTCCTGCGACCAGGATCAGTCGCGCGGGCATGTTCGCCGCTGCCGCCGCTTCGATCCGATCCCCGGGGCCGAGCACTCCCAGCTCGTGCGCTCGCAGGGGCAGGCCGGCTACCGTGATCTCCCCTTCGAACGGGTAGAGGAAGCCGGTCATCTCCTCGCCGAGCGGAAGCTCGAAACGGGTTCCGGCCGGCAGCGACACGTCCAGGTACAACAGACCCGTTAGCGGGTCGCGCACCGGGCCCTCGCGGTCGAGGAAGCGCCCGCTCAGCACCTTCACCCGAGCACCCTGCGTCTCCACCACGGGGATGCTGCTCGCGTCCAGCTCCTGGTAAGCGGGCGGGCTCATCTTCTGCGCCGCGGGAAGATTGATCCAGAGCTGAAAGCCGCGCATCAGGCCGTCGGTCTGGCGCGGCATCTCCGAGTGGATCACCCCGCTCCCGGCCCGCATCCACTGCGCCCCGCCGGCGCGCAGGTCGCCCTGGTTGCCCATGCTGTCGCGGTGCTCCATGTGACCGTCGAGCATGTAGGTGAAGGTGACGAAGCCCCGATGCGGGTGGTCCGGAAATCCCGCGCTGTAGTCGTCCGGATCGTCGCTGGAGAAGTGGTCCAGCATCAGGAATGGGTCGAGGTGGCGCAGGACGGGCAGGCCGAGGGAGCGGCGCAGTCTCACGCCCGCCCCTTCGGTGACCGTCATGGCGCCGATTCTCTGCTGCAGGCGGCGTGTGCTCATGGCGAAAGCCCTATTGGCGGATGCCTTCGATCGAGAGGGTGAGCTCGACCTCCCGCGAGGCGGGGCCGAGGTCGTAGTCGATGCCGAAGTCCGCGAGCTTCAGGCTTGTCGTGCCCTCGAAGCCGCGTCGATAGCCGCCCCAGGGGTCGGGACCGCTCCCGATCTTGGTCACGTCGATGGTGACCGGCTTGGTCACGCCGTGCAGGGTCAGGTTGCCCTCCAGCACCGCCTGATTGATGCCGGTCTCCTTATAGGAGGTACTCTCGAAGCGGGCCTCGGGGTATTTCTCCACGTGCAGGAAATCCGCATCCCGCAGATGCTTGTCGCGCTCGGCGTGGTTGGAGTCGATACTCGCGGTCTTGATCACCACCTCCACCTTCGCGTCGTTCGGGCTCGCCTCGTCATAGGTGAAGCTGCCGCCAAAGTCGTTGAAGCGCCCGTACAGCCAGCTGTAGCCGAGGTGCTGGATACGGAACTGCACGAAGGCGTGGGCGCCCTCGGTGTCGATGACGTACTTGTCCGCCGCCGCCACGGCGGGCAGCAGCAGTGCGGCGGAGAGGGCGATGGTTGTGCCCAGCTTGGAAATGATTCGAACGCGCTTCATGGAGGTTTCCTCTGTGGTTGGGGTCGTCAGCGTCGGACCGGACCCAGCATGCGCAGCAGGGTGCGGTCCCGGTCCAGGAAGTGATGCTTGAGTGCGCCCGCGGCGTGAATGCCGGCGAGGGACACGAGGGCGATGGCGAGAACAAGGTGCACGTCGCCGGCCAGATCCGCCTGGTTCGGGATGCCGGTGAGGCTCGCCGGGACCGCGAACAGGCCGAATACGTCGATGGAGCGGCCATCGGCGGTCGAAATCAGATAGCCGCTCACCATGACCGTCGCGAGCAGCACATACAGCAGGCCGTGGGCGGCGGAAGCGGCCCGGCGCTCCAGCGCGGACAGGCCCGGCTCGGGCCGCGGTCGCGGATTGATCCAGCGCCAGAGGAGCCGCAACGCCAGGGTGATCGCCAGCAGGACGCCCAGGCCCTTGTGGATGTCCGGGGCGCGGCGGTACCAGGGATCGTAATAGGTCAGGTCGACCATCCACAGGCCGAGGGCAAACAGGACGATCACCACGATCGCCATCGACCAGTGAAGAAAGATGGCGACGAGGCCGTAGCCTTCTTCGGTGTTACGCAGCACGCCTCTTGCTCCTGAGCTCCGGTGATCGCGGCGGACTTCGGCCTTTACCAGTCAGGGCTGAAACTGGTGGCGCGGCTCGGACGGATAAACGGCGGCGGCCGAAAAACATCCTTCCCTTGTGCGCAACAAGCTGGCCGGAGGGGCGCAAACGGGGGTTAAGCATAAGAGCACCCGGCGGCGAGAGCCGCCGGGCGTGCGAGGTGGGTTAGCCGCCGCGGCCTTCCAGGGCAGCGATTCTCTCCTGCAGCGGGGGATGACTCATGAACAGGCGCTTGAGACCCTCGCCGATGCCGCCGTTGATGCCGAACGCCGCGAACTCGCCGGACGGCAGGTCTTTCGGCTCGTGGGCCATCTGCAGTCGACGCAGTGCCGCGGCCATGCTGGTGTTGCTGGTCAGGCGGGCGCCGCCGGCGTCGGCCTTGAACTCCCGGTAGCGGGAGAACCACATCACGATCATGGTCGCGAGAATCGACAGCAGCACCTGGGAGATCATGGACACGATGAAGTAGGCGGGTCCATGTCCCTGCTCGGTCTTGAACACGACGCGGTCGATGACGTGGCCGATGACCGTGGACAGGAAGACGACGAAGGTGTTCACCACGCCTTGAATCAGGGTCAGGGTGACCATGTCGCCGTTTGCCACGTGGCTCACCTCGTGTCCCACCACCGCCTCGACCTCCTGCTTGTTCATGCTCTGCAGCAGGCCGGTGCTGACCGCTACGAGGGCGTCGTTGCGGTTCCAGCCGGTGGCGAAGGCGTTGGGATCCGGCGAGTCGAAAATGCCGACCTCGGGCATACGGATCCCGGACGCCTCGGCCTGACGGGCGACCGTGTCCATCAGCCAGGTCTCGAAGGGCGTGGACGGCTGGTCGATGACTTGCACGCCCATGGACCGCTTCGCCATGGCCTTGGACATGAACAGGGAGATGAGGGAGCCGGCGAAGCCGATGAGCGCCGCGAACACCAGCACGGCCTTCAGGTCCAGGTCGACGTTGTTCTCCTGAAGCAGGCCCTGGAAGCCGAGCAGCTGGAACACGATGCTGATTACGAACAGCACGGCGATGTTCGTGGCCAGGAAAAGGAGGATGCGTTTCATTTTTCGGTCAAGACTCCCCAACGATTGAATACTCAGGCGGGTAACATGCCTGCGTCGGGCAGACCGCGCAAGCACCGAATTGTCTGCTTGCACGGCGAACGGGCCGACCCGCGGACGCCCCGTTCCCACGGTTCATGGGGCCACGGGCAGCGATAAAAAGTCTAGACAAGCGTGCCCCGGCTGGGTACCATCGCGGGTCTCAGTTTTTGGGGCCATAGCTCAGCTGGGAGAGCGCAACACTGGCAGTGTTGAGGTCGGCGGTTCGATCCCGCCTGGCTCCACCAAACCCTAGTGAATCCGGTCCCTCGTCCGACCGGTTTTTTTTGGGACCCGACACCGTCCCCATCGTCTAGAGGCCCAGGACACCGCCCTTTCACGGCGGCGACGGGGGTTCGACTCCCCCTGGGGACGCCATTTCTTCCGCGCCTCACAGGCGCCGGGCGCTGCGATCATCAGCATCCTCTGTCTCCCGGGACAACTCCCGCCGGCTGGCGCGGTTGGCTGAGCCTCTCTAGGCCAACCGGCCGGGCCTTCCCGCCCTGCGCCAAGCCTCGACGCGCTTGGTCAGAACTCGAAGCGTTCTCCCTGCTCCGCGAAAACCAGGTCGAGACCGAGATCGTTCGCCTCGATGACCTCTTGCCTGATGACAGCGCGCGCTGCGGCTCCAGATCGGAGCGAAGGCTTGATGTGGGTGATGACCAAGGTCAGGCCTTCGAGCGCCGTATCGGGGGTGTGAGGATCGGTCAGCTCGGCCAATTTTCGCAGCGCCTTGAACAGCCATGCGGGGGTGAGGTGCGAGTAGAGCAGGTCGTCGGGGCGGGCGTTGGGGTAGGACGCCTCGACGAAGATCCCGCGCAGCAGGCGATCCCGAATCAGCGGGGCGATCGCCTTCCAGAGTGCCAGGGTCTTGTCGGAGCTCTCGACCTCGTCCGGCCCGGTGTCCCCCATGTAGAGCGCGAAGGAGCCCCCGGCCTCGATCAGGAACGCCGTGGAGTTGCCGTCGTAGGCCCGATGCGCGAGCGGGAAGGCGGTGACCTTCATCTCGGTACCGGGGATGGTTTCGGGCCTTCTCTCGGGCAGGGCGATGTATCGATACTGACCCAGGCAAGGCTCGGCGCCTTGATCCGCGAAATTCGGCCATGTCTTCCAGTTGAACAGGTGCTCGCGCAGGTCGTCGATGATGCCTTGCATGGCGAGTATTGGCTTCTGGTTGTCCTCCGGGGAGACGATTGCCAGACCGGCTACGTGGTCGAGGTAGGTGTGGGTGATCAGGTACGCCCGGACGTGGTTGCGGAGGACGTAACCCTCTGCGGTCAAGTCAGTCTCTTCCGTGGCGAGGCCGGCAAAGGCGCCCCCGCGAATGGCGGCTTCGAGTCCCTTCCAGACGGTGCCCGCATCCAGGCACGCAAAGGCATCGGAGCCGTGCGGGGCAAGCAGGTATGCGGAGAGGTTGCCCTCGTTGAGGCCACCGTCCACGCCCAGAGGGACGCAGATGAACTTGGGTGGGGATGAGATCATTGTCGTGGTTGCGTTGTTTCCGAGCTCTGACCCAGCGTGAAAACGGCCAGCCGAAATAACCCGCCGCCGTCGCCGTGGGACGACCGAGCGGGTGTAGCGGTGGCAGGATCTCCATGACAAGCCGAGCGCGATGGCCGTGAGTGCATTGCCACCTTCATCGGCTGGGATGTGCGGGAGGGGCCGGGCTTCGAGATCGCGTCTCGTCCTGCGCGTCCCCGGGGGGTTCAGCTTTCACGCATAGCGAAGATTCTTCATGTCCCGCATTGCGAATACTAGCCAAGATTCGGAAAAAACACGCGCGCGATTGTTGTGGTTTCGTTTCGGCGGCCTGAACGCCGGCTCTTTGCCACGCACGCCGCCACGACAGGCGAGTTGCTCGTTTCGGTATGTCGGTGAGTGATAGAGGCGGTCTGGAACCAGCGGCCGCAAGGCCTTGCTTATCCGGTGCGGTTGCGGCGGATTGGTCTGCTTGTGACGGGCAGGAATGCCATCTGCGCCGCTTATCCCAGCGCCATTCCCCTATTTGGATCAATGTTTTTAGAAAAGATAGCGAAACCGGCTTGTAAAAAGTCTCCTCTTGTGGTTTGTTTCCGCTGCAGAATAACAAGATAGAACAATGCCCGCGAGTGGCGGCGCGTAGAGCGCCTGTCTGAATTCCCGGGGGGGAGACATGTCCAATCTCAGCAGTGTCAGGCCACGCCAGTTGGCCGGAAGTACGTCGTCAGCGGATGGATCCCCGGTTGTCGTCAAGGTTGGCGCGCGCGATGCAATTTCGAACCTCGTTCGACTGCTTCTGACGATAAGCCAGGAGCTTGAAAAGCGGCACTCCGAGGCAGAGCTTCTTCTCCGTGCGACCCGCAGCGTGAATGCGGGGGCGACCATGCCGGAGATGCTCGATTCCGTGTACGAGGCCTTCCGCCAGGTCATTCCCTATGACCGAATCGGCTTTGCGCTGCTGGAGGAGGAAAACTCCCTGGTTCGATTGGTCTGGGTGCGTTCGGAAACGCGCATAGAGCGCTTGAAGCCGGGCCATGCAGCCCGTCTTGAGGACAGCTCGCTCGACGAGATACTCGGCACGGGCCGGCCTCGCGTCCTGAACGACCTGAAAGAGTACCTTCTGGCCCATCCCGGATCGGACTCGACCCGGCGCATCGTCGAAGACGGTATGCGTTCCAATCTGACGTGCCCTCTGTTGGCCGGGGGGAGGCCGCTCGGGTTCTTGTTCTTTTCGAGCCGCAAGCCCGACACCTACCGCGACGCGCACGTCAATGTCTACCTTCAGGTGGCGGGCCTGCTGGGCGTCGTGGTCGAGAAGACGCGGCTTTGCGAGATCGCCTCGCGGGAGCGCGAGCGCGCGGAGCGCTGGGTACCCAAGGCATTGCCGATCGTCGACGTCGACCGCTCCTACTGGCGATCGCAGAACGTCGCCGACAGCTTCGATCTGGCCACCGTGTTGTTCGCCGACCTCGTGGACTTCACGAAATGGTCGTCGCGGATGGCGCCCAAGGAGATCGCCTGTCTCCTGAACGAGATCTTTCTCGAGTTCGACGACCTCACGGATCGATTTGGCGTCGAGAAGATCAAGACATCCGGAGACTGCTACGTCGCGGCAGCCGGGATTCCGCTTCCCCGCGATGACCACGCGGAGGCCGCGGCCGAGATGGCGCTGGCGATGCTCGAGGCGATGCCGCGCTTTCGGACGCCGGACGGAACCCCGGTCCAACTGCGTGTCGGCATTCATTCGGGGCCGCTCGTCGCGGGCGTCATCGGTCGCAAGAAGTTCACCTACGACATCTGGGGCAACACGGTCAACGTTGCCAGCCGGATCGAGACCCAGGGTCTTCCAGGCCAGGTCAACGTCTCGGCCAGGACCTACGAGTTCCTCAAGCAGAACTACCGGCTCGACGCCCGCGGGCGGGTCGACCTGAAGGGCGAGGGTAGCGTGGAGACCTACCTGCTCAAGGCGCGCAGGTGACGAGCAGCGGCGGATGAGGACCTGCCGGTGCTCTTCCCGCCAGGCACCCGGCCCCGGCAGTCGTCGCGGCCCGGCTACTCCCCCCACACCCGCAGGCTGAGCGTCCGTTCGCGGGGTCCGTCGAGCTCCACCAGCAGCACCGACTGCCAGCATCCCAGGTCAAGCTTTCCGGCGACGATGGAGATCACCTCGGAGCTCCCCACGAGCATGGCCAGCAGATGGGCGTGGGCGTTCCTGGGCTCGTCCGGCGGGCAGTCGCGCAGATGGATGTCGTTGTGCAGATAAGGCGCGTCCGCCGGTGCCAGGTCGGCGAGAAACCGGCGAGTGTCCGCGAGCAGCCGCTCCTCGTTCTCGTTGATGGTGACCGCGGTGGTGGTGTGGCGCGAGGTCACGGTGACGAACCCGGACTCAACTCCGCTTTCCGCCACCAGCTCGTGAATATCGGGCGTGACGTCCAGAAGCGCGATCCCGGTACCGGTGCGTGTCCGCAGGCAGCGATGAACCGTCTTCATGTTGACGCGGCTATGCCTTCATCGCTTCCCGGCGCGCAGCAGCCCGGGGCGTATCATCCATGCCAGCGTCCATTCACTCCGCCTCGCCGCGCTCCAGGCAGACCAGGCTCCCCGGCTCGAACGAGACCAACTCGCGTTCCGCGGAACCCGTGACCAGCAGGGAGGCCAGCCTGCCCATGAAGGGCTGGTGGCCGACGAGCAGCGTATCCAGGTCCCAGTGCCGGATCTCCTCCGCGACCGGCTCCACCGGGTCAGCCGGTGCGAGCCCGGGTCGCGCATCGGGCGTCCCTTTCGGCATCATGCCAGCCCCAAGGATGGCCGCGGTCTGCTCCGCCCTCGTCTTGCCGCTGTGCAAGGTTCGCGCGACCTGAACCCCTGTTCGGGCGACGAAGTCCCCGAGGCGCTCGATGTCGGCACGCCCCTCGGGGCTGAGTGGCCGGTCAGGATCTGCCTCCTTCGGCAGCGCGAGTCCGTGCTGGACGAGATACAGGTGCATTGGTCATTGCTTCCCAAGGTGGTGGCTTGACCGCAGCATGCCCTCGCGATTTCTAGCAATCAAGCGGCGGCTCGTGCCGTTTCTGCTCAGCGCCGGCATTCCGTGAAGGTGCGCCGCTGGCAGATCTCGCATACCGACCTGTCGAGCTTCTGGTAGATCGCGTGGATGGCGGCCTGCTTCGACTGGAAGACATTTCTAGCTCCGGTGGCGTCCATGCAGCCGCAGCGCTCCAGCGCCTCCCAGAGACCCTGTTTGACGTTGATGAGGTAGAAGCCGCCACCTTCTCGCTTGCGCCGCTCTGCCTCCTTGGCGAGCGCGCCTCCGCCCTGGAGATCGACGAAGTTGATGCCGCTGGCGATGACCGCCAGGTGCTTCTGCTCCGGGCTCTCGGAGCGAATGCGGTCGAAGGTCTGCTCGACGTGGTTGACCGAGCCGAAGAACACGGAGCCGTCGATGCGGATGATCCGGAGCTGGGGGCACTGGGATACGTCGGGGTCACTGGACAAGGCCCGGTTGGGCAGGCGCGGGTCCGGCGCCAGGGTGACGATACGCGGCTTGGACGTCCGCTCGAGATAGAGCACCAGGGACAGCAGCACGCCGGCGAAGATGGCGAACTCCAGCTCCAGGAACAGGGCGGAGAAGAAGGTGACCGCCAGGACCGCGGTCTCTCGCTTGGAGGCATGCAGGATGTGGGCGATCTCCTTGAAGTCGATCAGTCCCCAGGCGACCAGGAACAGCACGCCGGCCATCGCGGCCTTGGGCAGGTAGCTTGCCAGCGGCGCTACCAGCAGCACGATGACCATCAACAGGAAGCCCGGCGAAAACGGCCGCGAGCGGGGTCCGCGCGCCGGCCTCGAAGTTGACGCCGCTGCGGTTGAAGGAGCCGGTCGCGACGTAGCCCGAGAAGAATGACCCGGCGATGTTGGACAGCCCCTGGCCGATGAACTCCTGGTTGCCGTCGATGCGGTAGCCGCCGCGGGCGGCGAGCGAGCGGCCGATGGAGACTGCCTCGGTGAGCGCGAACAGGGTTACTGCCAGCGCCGAGGGGGCCAGGTGCTTGATGTGGTCGAGCGTCAGGGACGGCGCTGAGAGAGGCGGCAGGCTGGCGGGCAGGGCGCCGACGGTCGCAATGCCCGCCGCCTCCGCGCCGATCAGCAGATCCAGCGCCACGGCCACCAGGCTTCCGCCCACCATGGCCGCGATCATGTAGGGGACGCGCGGCAGCCAGCGTCTGACGGCAATGCCGATCAAGCAGGGTCGCGACGGCGACCGCGGTGGCGCTGGGGTTGACCTCGGCGGCGTGGTGGCCGAACTGGATCAGGATGTCGTGAAAGTGCCCGCCGCTGTCCATCTCCACGCCGAAGAAGTGCTTGAGCTGCTTGGCGGCGATCAGCAGGGCCGCCCCGGCCGTGAAGCCCACGACCACGGAGTGGGAGATGAAGTTGACCGAGCGCGCCCATGCGGGCCAGACCGAGGGCCAGCTCCATGACGCCGACCATGAAGGTGAGCGTCAGGGCGAGGGTCACGTAGTCCGGCGTCCCGGGTACGGCGAGCAGCGAGAGGGAAGAGAAAAGCACCACCGAGGCGGCGGTGGTGGGTCCCGAGACCAGATGCCGCGACGATCCGAAGAAGGCGGCGACGATGGCAGGCACCATGCCCGCGTAGAGGCCGTATTCCGGCGGCATGCCTGCGATTGTCGCGAACGCCACCCCCTGGGGAAGGACCACGACCGCCCCGGTGATGGCAGCCGTCAGATCGGCCTTGATCTCCGTGCGGCCCACGCCGGGCAGCCAGGTCAGGAAAGGCATCAGCCAAGACCAGCGTGGGGATCTCAGTGTCGTTCGCATCGCGTGGGAACCTCTGCGGAAGGTAGCTGAAGTCGGGCTTGATTCTCGAACGCTTGCGCGCTTGAAAACGGCGCCACATCCCTGTGGCGCGGAAAGCGCGGAATCGATCAGCGTATTGCCTATGTTGCTCGTCGTCGATGAAGCCTGGGGTCGTTGTGCGCGGCGAGATGCTTGGCCGGGGCAGTGCGCAAACGGCACAGCGGCTTTGCGTTGCCTATCGCCGCCAGAAATGGGGCGACATCAGCACCAGGACCGTGAACACCTCCAGGCGGCCGAGCAGCATCGCCACAACGCTCACCAGCTTGCCGAAATCGCTGACGGACTGGAAATTGTACGCCACGCTCCCGAGCCCCGGTCCGAGGTTGTTCATGCAGGTGGCCACCGCGGAAAAGGCGGAGACCTTGTCCAGTCCGGCGTGGATCATGAGCATGACCAACAGAACGAAGGCGGCCATGTAAACCGCGAAAAAGCCCCAGATGCTCTGCATCAGGCGGTCGTCGACCACGCGGCGGCCGAGCCGAAGGGGCTGATAGGCGTGGGGGTGAATGAGCCGGCGCACCTCCAACGCCCCTTGGCGAACCAGCAGCAGTACCCGCATCACCTTCATGCCCCCGGCAGTGGAGCCGCCGCAGCCTCCCACGAAGCTGATCAGGATCAGCAAGACCGGAAGCATCTCCGGCCAGTGGGAGAAATCGACGGTGCCGAAGCCGGTGCTGGTGACGACCGAGACCACCTCGAACGTGGCGTCCCTCAGGCTCGGATGCCATTGCTCGTAGCCACCTTGCAGTCTCAGTACCAGGCCGACAAACAGGGTCACGGCGAGCACGAACAAGAGAAAGGTACGCGCCTCGACGTCCCGCAGCCAAAGCAACGGGTTCCGACGGAGCAGTACCGCATAGTGGACGCCGAAATTGATGGCGGCGAGCAGCATGAAAACGACGCCCACGGCCTCCACTGCGGCGCTCTCGAAGTAACCGATGCTCGCATCGTGAGTGGAGAATCCGCCCGTGGAGACGGTTGCCAGGCTGTGGGCGACGGCGTCGAAGAGACCCATGCCGGCGAGCCAATAGCCCAACGCGCAGGCCAGGGTCAGGGCTACGTAAATCCGCCACAGGGCGCGCGCGGTCTCGGCGAGTCTCGGCGTGAGCTTCTCTTCCTTCAGCGGACCCGGCGCCTCGGCCCGGTAGAGCTGCATGCCGCCGATACCGAGCATCGGCAGCACCGCGACCCCGAGCACGATCAACCCCATGCCGCCCAGCCATTGCAGCTGCTGACGGTAGAAGAGCAGAGACTTGGGCAGGTCGTCGAGACCCTTGATCACGGTGGCTCCGGTCGTGGTGATGCCCGAGGCGGACTCGAAAACCGCGTCCGCAAGCGTTAACCGGGCGCTGAGCATCAGGGGCCAGGCCCCGAGCAGACTGAGCAGAACCCAGAACAGGACGACCACCAGAAAGCCGTCGCGCACCCCGAGATAGGTCGGGCGCAGGCGGCCGATCGCCCACAGCGCGAGACCCAAGGCGAGGGAGCCCGCGAAGGGCTGGAGAAAGTTGGCGACCTCGACCTCGCCGTACCAGAGGGAGATCACGACTGGAGCCAGGAGCGTCAGGCCGAACATGATGGCGAACAGCCCGACGATGCGTGCGATGGAGTAGGGATGCACGAGGGCAGATATCTAGTGAGGGTACAGCGAGGACAGCATAGCCGATGGCAAGCGAGCGGCATAGGGGATGGCCGAGCCGGGATCAGTGCACCGACCGGCCGGCTATCGTTGCCGGTTGCCGCGGACGCGGCGCGATCGCAGGGACCGCGCCGGAACAACCGGCCACTCCATGACAGGTGAGGCAAGGGGCGGTCCCGCGGACCACGCGGGACCGCGGCCATCATGGGGCTTTGACAACCAACACGGCGCAGGAGGCGGACTACATATCCTGGGTTCTCCAGCAGACGAAGGGCAACCCCGCACGTGCGCGGCAGAGGTTCTGGGCATCGACCGGGTGTCCCTCTGGCGCAAGCTCAAGAACTACGAGATCGATGTCTGACACGCCCCGCGCCGATCGATTTTCGATCGCTTGCAGGGTCCGCCGCCGGGTCATCGACTGCCTGGCGGTAGATTGAGCAGGATGAGCTCGATCTCCTCGGTGATCTCCTCCTGGCGCACGGCGTTGCGGCGTAGCGTCAGCTCCTGGGTGCGGTCGTCGACCCGCCCGAGCGCGCCCTCGAGATGTCGCACGCGCTGCCGGTGCTCCGCCATCAGCGAGCTGTACAGGAGCTCGTGGAGGACGGCGAAGAGATAGTGCTCGATCAGCAGTGCCAGGAACCGTTCGGCCGGCAGGTTCAAGCGCGGCGGGAAAGAGTGCGCCCGCACGTCGCTGTCCAGACGCGGCTGGAAGGGTGGCAGCACGGACACCGACACGACCCGTTCGGCCTCGGCATCCCAATGCAGGACCGTCAGGCTCAGCTCGTTTTCCTGCGCGCTCAGCCGATTGAGGGTCTGTACCAGTTGGCCCAGGACCGATGGGACCTCCTCGGCGGCGCTCGCCCCGGGTACCCGCTCGACCATACGTGGATCCTGCGCGAGTGACATGGCCAGCTTGGTGCCGACGGCGATCAACAGCGGGCGCTCGTCCCGCGCTGAACGGTGTTCCTGTTCCAGCGAGCGCAGGACGGCCTCGTTGAAGCTGCCGCAAAAGCCGCGCTCGGCGCCGATCAGCACGTACAGGGCGGTGCCGCCTCGCACTGGCTGCAGCAAGGCTGGGTGGTGCTGGAGGAAGTCGCGGGCGGCGGCGTCGATACCCGCGACGACGAGGCGCTGGCTGTCGAGAAAGCGCGCCAGCTTGCGCGTCTCCAGGTAGGACAGATTCTTCATCGAGCGCATGATCTTGCCGATGTCGGCGAGGGCTTCGAGCCGCGCATCGATGTCATGCCGGCGGCTCATCGGGCTCTCCGGGTTCGGCCTGCAGCCAGCTACGCACCGCGGCTACCCAGGCATTGCGGGGGTCCTCGAGCGCCAGCGCGCTGGCGTCGACACCCTCGCGCAACTGCGACAGGCGCGGCGGCAGCTGGTCGGTCGGGACCCCGTCGAGCAGACCCTCGTTGAAGGCGATGAGCAAGGCGAGCTGGCAGCGGATGGGCAACGGGTCCAGCCGGTCCTGCTGCAACAGCTCCCGCAGCACGGCGCCGCGTTTGAGCTGGCGCTCCATCCCCGCCTCCAGGCGTGCGCCGAAGCGGGTGAAGACCTCCAGATCGAGGAACTGGAGATAATCGAGCTTCATGCGTCCCGCTTCCTGCTTGATGGCGGGGGGCTGGGCCTTGCCGCCGATGCGCGAGACGGAGCGCGCGATGTCGATGGCGGGCAGGAAGCCGGCGGAGAACAGCGCCTGGTCGAGGTAGATCTGGCCGTCCGTGATCGAGATCAGATTGGTGGGGATGTACGAGGCGATTTCCCCGAGGCGGGTATCGACGATGGCCAGCGCGGTCATGCTCCCGCCGCCCTCCGCCGCCGACAGGCAGGTGGCGCGCTCGAGCAGCTTGGCGTGGAGGAAGAAGATGTCGCCGGGGTACGCCTCCCGTCCCGGCGGGCGCCGCAGCAGGAGCGACAGCTCGCGGTAGGCCTGGGCGTGGGTGCTGAGATCGTCGTACACCACCAGGGCGTCCTGCCCCCGCGCCATCCAGTGCTCGGCGACGGCGCAGCCGGCGAAAGGGGCGAGATACTTCAGGCCGGGCAGGGCGCTGCCGTCGCCGACCAACAGGGTCGTGTAGTCCATGGCGCCGTGCTTGGAGAGCAGATCGATGGTGGTCACCACCGAGGAGCGCCTCTGACCGATCAGGACGTAGACGCAGCGCACGCCCGAGGCGGCCTGATTGATGATGGTGTCGATGCCGATCGAGCTGCGGCCGAGTCCCTTGTCCCCGATGATCAGCTGGCGCTGCCCGCGCCCGATGGGGATCATGCTGTCGATGATCTTGATCCCGGTGTACAGCGGATGGTGGACGAAGTCGCGCCGGACCATGGGCGGAGAGGCGACGTCCAGCGGCTGACGCGCTCGGCATTCGGGCGGCGGCAGGCCGTCCAGCGGGGTTCCGAGGGGGTCCACCACGCGCCCCAGCAGGGCGTCTCCGGTGGGAATGTTGACCTGATGACCCGTGAGGAAGACCGGCGTGCCGGCGGTGAGCGCCTGGGTCTGATGCAGCAGCACCGCGCCGACCAGGTCGCGCTCCAGATCGAACACGATTCCCCGGCTGCCGTCGCCGAATTGCAGGATTTCCTCCACCGCGGCCGAGGGCAGACCGCGAATCCAGGCGATGCCGTCCCCCAAGGAGACCACCGCGCCCTGCTCGGTCACCCGCAGGCGGGGCCGGTAGCTCGCGACCCAGGCCGCCTGGCGCGCGAGGGGCCGGTCGAGATGCGCCGCGGGGCTGTCGCTCACCGCGCGGCCTCGGCGAAGTAGCGGAGCTCGTCGCGCAGGTTGGCGCGCATGACCAGCGCACCGGCGTCGATCCGGATGCCGGCGATCAGCTCGGGGTCCTCGGCGAACCGGCAGCGCACCTCGGTCTCCGCGGCCCTGCTCAGGGCGGACTCGAGGTCGGCGCGTTGGACGTCGTTCAGGGCATACGCGCTCAGCACCCGCGGCGCGGTGGCCTCCTCCCGCGCGGCGGTGGCCAACGCCTTTCGATGGTCCTCGCTCAGCGATGCCAGGTCCTCCACCGCCAGTGCGAGCAGCCTGGCCTCCAATGCCTGGTCGGCGACCCGCGCCAGGAGCTTGGCGGCGAAGCCGGCGGCCAGGGTCAGCGCCGCTTCCTCGGACCGGCGCTCGGCCTCGTCGCGCCGCCGCTCGTCCAGGGTGGTCTCCCGCTCGCGCCGGCGCCCGAGCTCCTGTTCCAGCTCCTGGAGGCGGCGAGCGCGTTCCGCACCCATTTCCTGCTCCAGGTCGGCGCGCGCGCTCGCGCGTTCGCGCTCCCACTGCTGCTGGCGCGCCTCGTAATCCTCGCGCAGGCGATCGGCCTCCGCGCGGCGGGCGTCGGCCTCGGCGAGCACCGCCTCCACGCGCTCCCGCCGGCGCTCGATGGCCGCCCTAACCGGGGCGTATAGGAACCGCTTCAGGATCCAGACCAGGATCAGGAAGTTGACGACTTCCAGGAGAAACGTCGACCAGTCGAGCCCCATCGCTGTCTCCTCGACCTGCGGCCTACTTGAGCAGGTATTCCAGCAGCGGGTTGCGGAACAGGATGATGAGCACGATGACCAGACAGTAGATGGCCAGGGACTCGATCATGGCGAGGCCGATGAACAGGGTGCGCATGATCGAGCGCTCCGCCTCCGGCTGCCGGGCGAGCGCATCCAGGGCCTGGCTGATGGCGCGCCCCATGGCGATCGCCGGGAGCATCACCCCGAGGGCGATGGCCAGCGCCGCCGCCACCGTGGATCCGAGCACTACCCAGGTCATGTCGGTCATTGTCTACTCCTCATCAGGGATCTTGCCGGCTTCGTGCTGTCGCGTCTGAATGGCGCTGGCGATGTAGATCAAGGCCAGCATACCGAAGATGTAGGCCTGCACCAGGGCCTCGACGATGTGCAGCATCAGAATGGGTATTGGCACCAGCAGCCCCCCGACCCAGACCAGCAGCAGAGCAACCAGCTCCAGGCTCATCATGTTGCCGAAGAGGCGCACCGCCAGCGCCAGGGTGCGCGTGATCTCGCTGATGATGTGGAAAGGCAGCAGGATCGGGCTCGGCGACAGATAGTGCCTGAGATAGTCCCGCAGGCCCTGGGCCCGGATGCCGAACCAGTGCACCGAGAAAAACACCAGCACCGCGAGCGCCGCGGTGGCGGACGGGTCCCGGGTGGGGGAGTGCAGACCCGGGATCAGGCCCACCAGGTTGGCTACCACCAAGAAGATCCAGAGGGTCATGACGAAGGGCAGCACCAGGTTGGCGTGATGCGGCAGGACCTGCCGAACGGCGTCCTCCATGCTGGCCTGGGCTCCCTCGATGGCGGTCTGCAAGAGGCCCGGCGACGAACGGAGCCTGGTTCCCAGGTACCAGCAGGCGAGCCACAGACCGAGCATGATCAACCAGGTCGTGAGCATCGTGTCCCGGATCACGACGGGCCCGATCTGAAACAGGGCGTGGGCGAAGACCTGATCCTGCTCCATACGCTACTCCCGGCTGCGGATCAGGAAATAGACGTTAAAGGCCCCGATCACCAGGCCCAGAAAGAGCAGGCTCAGGGTCCAGCGCATGGAGTAACCATCGCTCAAAGTGTCCAGCCAGTGCCCGAGATAGGCGCCGGCGACCAGCGGCAGCACGAACACCAGGCCGAGGGTTCCGAGGTAGACGGTCTGCACCAGCAGGCCCTCGCGCTCGCGCTCGGCCTTTCGCATGCGCCGCGCGTCCCGCTCGACCCGGCGCCGCAACTCCCGCTCGTTCCGGGGTCCGGTCACAGCCGCCCCTCACGCCCGCGGCCCATCTCCCACAGCCGCTTCAGCATCTCCCCCTCCAGCCGCTTGAGGCTCTGCTGAATCGCTTCGAGATCCTTCTCCTCGGCGGCCAGTCGGTCCATGAGCTGGCCGCTGATGCGCTTGTAATCGGCGTCCCTGAAATAGCGCCGCGTGCTCAGGATGAGCTGATCGTCGGCGAAGTAGATCAGCGCCCCGGGCAGCGCGAGGTACTCCCAGGATCCGGCAGCCCGGCGGAAACGGGCCAGCCCGAAGACCAGGGAGGTCATGAATCGCTCGTGCCCCGCCAGCAGACCGAATGAGCCGCTCTCGTCAGCGCCGACGAACGACTCCACGTCGTCCATCTGCTCGTGGCCCCGGGCGTCCTGCAGGCGCAGCACGAAGGTCCTCACGCCGTGACCCCCTGCATGCCGCCGCGCATGTAGCAGGCGTCCTCGGGCGTACCGTCGTAATCGCCATGCAGGAAGCCCGCGCAGTCTGCCAGGGTCGTATCGAGCGGCACGCTAACCCCATCGATGCCGGTGTGGGCCGCGGTCACGTGGAAGGGCTGGGTCAGATAGCGCTGGAGCTTGCGCGCGCGCATCACGATCTGCTGGTCGCGTTGCGAGAGCTCCGACATGCCGAGCATGGCGATCACGTCCTCCAGCTCCCGGTAGCGGGCGAGGTGCTCGCGCACCCCCTCGGCGATATCGTAGTGGCGATCGCCCAGCACGTGGCGGTCCATCAGCTTGCTGCCGGAGGCGAGCGGGTCCACCGCCGGATAGATCCCCTTGCCGGCCTGGCCGCGGGACAGCACCACGGTGGTGTCGAGGTGGCTGAGGATCGCGCCGACGGCAGGATCGGTCATGTCGTCCGCCGGCACATAGACCGCCTGCACCGAGGTCACCGCGCCGGTGCGGGTGGAGCTGATGCGGTCCTCGATCTCGGCGACCTCGGTATCCAGCGTCGGCTGGTAGCCCACCGCCGAGGGCATGCGCCCGAGCAGGCTGGAGATCTCGCTGCCCGCCTGCACGAAGCGGAATACGTTGTCCATCAGGAACAGGACCTCCGTGCCCAGGGTGTCGCGCAGGTACTCCGCGTAGGTGAGCGCGGCGTGACCGACCCGGAACCGCACCCCGGGCGACTCGTCCATCTCGCCGAAGACCAGCAGGGACTTTTCCCTGACCCCGGCGTTCTCCAACTCGTGCCAAAGCTCGTGGCCCTCGCGGATGCGCTCTCCCACCCCGGCGAAGACCGAGACGCCGCGGTGCAGGGCGACGATGGCGTGCATGAACTCCATCACCAGCACCGTCTTGCCGACCCCGGCGCCGCCGAACAGCCCGGTCTTGCCGCCGCGCACAAAGGGACAAAGCAGGTCGATGACCTTGATGCCCGTTTCCAAGATCTCGCTTGGGGCTATCGTCTCGTCGAGCCGCAAGGGTTGACCCCGGATGTCGCGGTACTGTTCCGCCGCGAGGGGAGCACCCCCGTCCAAAGGCTCGCCGAACATGTTGATCGCCCGACCAAGGCAGCCCGGGCTCACCGGCACGTGCACCGGCGCGCCAGTGTCGAAAACGGGCATGGCGCGGGTCAGACCGGCGGTGCGATGCAGGGTGATGGCGCGCACCCGGCGCCGGTCCAGGTGCTGATGAACCTCGAACCAGTAGGTCTCCGCATCGACGCGCGCGACCAGGGCCTGCCGCAGTGGGGGGAGCCGGTCACAGTCGATGATCACCACTGGGCCGTGCACCTCCTCCACCTGGCCGATGGGCTCGGTGGGGTTGGTGGATACGGTGACTGGGGCCTGCGCGCGCATGTTCACGGGGGACGCCGGGCCGGTGGCGATCCGTCCGAGTGCGCCAACAACCCTCTGGAACCAGGATCACCGCTGCCCCGGTGTCCTTGGGGTACGACTGATCTACGGAGACATCGATTCATTGGCCATCCTGCCCAAGATCAGCACGCCAACCAAGAAGCGTGGTTCTTGGTTGGCTTCATTTTCAGAGGCTTACGCGCTTGAAAATGGCGTCGCATCCCTGTGCCGCGGCAAGCGCTGAATTGATCGGCGCCTGCCCTAAACATAGCCCCAGCCAGGGTGGATGTGTAGGGGCGCGATTCTCCGGGTCCCCGCGCATCCGGCGCCAAGCGGGCGCTAAGACCCTTGACCGGGCCAGCGCCGTCGTGAATGGCTTCAGGCGTCTTCGGCAGGTTTCCCCGTCTCCTTGTCGATGGGCATCAGGTCCATCCTGGTCGCGCCCAGGTCGAGGGCGACGGTGCTGGCCACGTAGATGGACGAGTAGGTGCCGACGACGATGCCGATGATCAGGGCCAGGGAGAAGCCGTAGAGCAGGGGGCCGCCGAAGATGAACATGGCGATCACCACCATCAGCGTGGTGCCGGAGGTGATGGCGGAGCGCGACATGGTCTGGTTCACGGAGGCGTTGACCACTTCCTTGGGCGAGCTCTTGCGCATCCTGCGGAAGTTCTCCCGAATGCGATCGAAGATGACGATGGTGTCGTTCACCGAGTAGCCCACCACGGCGAGGATGGCGGCGAGCACCGTGAGGTCGAACTCCGTCCCGGTCAGGGAGAAGTAGCCCAGGGTCAACACCGGGTCGTGCACCGTGGCGGCCAACGCGCCGATGGCGAAGCGCCGCTCGAAGCGCAGCCAGATATAGATGGCGATGCCGCCGAGGGCGATCAGCACGGCGAGGCCCCCGCTTTCCACCAACTCCCCGCCGACCTGCGAGCCGACGATCTCGACGCGGCGCACCTCGGGGACCGGACCCGGGCTCTCCTTGAAGGCCTCGACCACCTGGTCCTGAATCCGGACCTTGTCGATCTCGGCCTTGGGCGGAATGCGCGCCAGCACATCACGATCGGTGCCAAAGTGCTGGATGGTGGAGATCGTGATTCCCGCGTCGCGGAGGTGGCGCGCGACGTAGGCGGTCTCCACCGCTTCCGGGAAGCCCATTTCCACCAGGGTCCCGCCGGTGAAGTCGATGCCGAAGTTCAGTCCCCGAAATCCGAGTGAAAGCAGGGATACCAGGATGGCCACGGCGGACAGGGTATAGGCGGCCCTGCGTTTGGCCACGAAATCGATGTTCAAGGGTTTTGGAAACAGGTCCACTGGGGTTGAGCCTCCAGGTAGCGACGTCGATGTCCCTTGCCGCCGATCGGAGCGAGGTGCTGACCACCGAACGCGGCGCCTGTCAGGTCAGTGGAGATGCCCTGTATGTGGAAACGGGCCGGGGCGAATGTGCTTCTGTCGGAACCTTGAGCGCTTCCGTATCCGGCTCGGGATCGGCATCGGGCGATGACCGGGGAGCCGCGGTAACGAGGAGGGGTGGGGTTAGGAACGGCGGTTCACATCGCGCGCATACAGTCGGACGCAATCTGCCTGGCGCGCAGATAATACGGCCGCCACCCGATTGCCGCAAGATGCTTTAGGAGACGCCGACGATTGGCCATCCTGGCCAGAATCAGCACACATCCATGTGCCGCGGGAAGCGTTGAATCGATCAGCGTTTTGTTGGAGGTCCCGTATGATGCGCGAACGCTTTCTCGTTTACCTGACGCTTCGCCGCGGGGGGGAAACCATGCGCATCTTCAGCAAGCACTATCATCCGCCTGGTACTGAGCCCGGCACGCTCAGGTCGGTAGCGGCCGAGGTGCCTTTCAGCATCAAGCTCGTCGACTTCTCCCACGGCGAGTACGAGGAGAGGGCACTCGCGACGGTGGCCGAGTGCCGCCCCTTCCTCGATCGCGCCACCACCACCTGGATACACGTCCAGGGCAGCGTGCCGCCGGCGACTCTGCACGAGCTGGGCGATCTGCTCGACCTGCACCTGCTGGCGCTCGAGGACGTCCTGAACAAGGGCCAGCGGGCGAAGGCGGAGGAGTACGAGGAGCAGGTCTTCGTGGTGATGCAGCTGCCGGTGCTCAACCAGGGGGACCGGGTGGTGGCGGAGCAGGTCAGCCTGTTCGCCGGCGAGGGGTTTCTGGTGAGCTTCTGCGACGCCGAGGCCGATCCCTTCGATCTGGTTCGCGACCGGCTCCGGCGCCAGGTGGGCACGATCCGGCGGCGCAAGAGCGACTATCTCCTGTATGCCCTGGTCGACAGCATCGTTGACGAGGCGTTCCCCCTGCTGGAGATCTACGGCGAGCATATCGAGGCCCTGGAGGACGAGCTGCTCGCGCGGCCGGATCAGGACACCCTCACCCGCATCCACCACGTCCGGCGGGACCTGCTGCTGCTGCGCCGGACGCTCTGGCCTCAGCGGGAGGTGCTCGCCCACCTCTACCGCGGGGAGTGCGCCTGCATCGAGGCGGAGACGCGGCTGTTCCTGCGCGACTGTTACGATCACACCGTACAGATCTTGGACTTCGTCGAGAGCTACCGCGACATGACCTCGAGCATGCTCGAGGTCTACCTCTCGAGCGTCAGCAACCGCCTGAACGAGTCCATGCGGGTGCTGACGGTTATCGCCACCATCTTCATCCCCCTTACCTTCATCGCGGGCGTCTACGGTATGAACTTCGGCGTGAACACTACCAGCTGGTGGGCCATGCCGGAGCTGCGCTGGGCCTATGGCTATCCCGCCGTGTGGGTGGTGATGATCCTGATCGCGGCCGGCCTGCTGTATGCCTTCAAGCGCCGCAACTGGTTCTGAGGGATTTTGCCGCCCTTCAGCGCTTGGATGGGATACGGAAGGCCCGCACCAGCGCGATCGTCCAATAGCCCGTGTAGACAAGGAAGACGACCAGACCGGACAGGAGCAGTCCCTCGTTCAGCCGTACCGGCTCGGACAGGTTGGCGCTGATTGTCAGCAGGCCGGTGAAGAACAGGAACAGGAAGAGGGCGGTGCCGAACTGCCACATCATCTCGCGCATGATCTTGACCGCCCGCTCCTTGTTCTCGGGGGTGAGCCAGTAGTCCCGGTTCGGCAGACTGATCCAGCGCGCGGGGATGCGCTCGATGAGCCAGGGCGAAAAGTAGATGGAGCAGAACAGCAGCAGGTCGACGCCCGCCATCAGGAGCGCATTGGCATTCGTCGAACTCCATCCGTTGGCCGCGCCGCCGGCGCCGAAGTGGATGGCCACCCGCTCCGGAAGGACCTGCGTCGAGACGATGGCGAGGACGAGGTTCGCTACGAAGCTGACGATGAAGGCCGAACGCACCTGCCGTCTCCCGCGTGTTGTTGATCTGCACCCAGTGTAACAACCTTTGCCGCTCAGCCCACCCGCGCTGAGAGCAGCGTCTTGCTCGGGTGTGTACCCCTGGCTTTTGCTGTAGCATTCCACAGTTCCGAAGGGGTTGGCGCGCGGTTCCACCTGCCGCGCCGCCCCGGTGTTGGCTCACTGCTCGGCAGGGGACGGATGGGGTCTCTGGCGGGTCTCAATCCGGGGGAACAACGAGATGCATCCTTGGTTCAAAAGCCTCCCTTGCGCCCTCGTCTGTCTGCTGACCGGGTGGCCGCTTGCGGCCCCGGCCGATGAGTCCAGGGTCCACATCTACAACTGGAACGACTATTTCGCCGAGGACACGCTTTCCGGCTTCCAGGAGCGCACCGGCATCCGACCGGTGCTCGACGTCTACGACAGCAACGAGATCCTGGAGGCCAAGCTGCTCGCGGGCAGCAGCGGCTACGATCTGGTCTTCCCCACCGCGCGGCCGTTCGGCGCGCGCCACGTCAAGGCGGGCATCTACCGCGAGCTGGACAAGGGCAAGCTGCCGGGACTGGGGAACCTGGACCCGGAGATCATGAAGTCCCTGCAGGACATCGATCCCGGCAACCAGTACCTCGTTCCCTACATGTGGGGCACCACCGGGCTCGGTATCAATTCGGCAAAGGTCCGGGCCGCGCTGGGCGCCGAGCCGGAGGCAAGCTGGGCGCTGATCTTCGACCCCGCGCAGGCGCAGAAGCTCGCCGGCTGCGGCATCGCCCTGCTGGACGACCCCACCGAGGTCTACTCCGCGGCCCTGGCCTACCTGGGCAAGGACCCCAACAGCCTCGCCAAGGAGGATCTCGACGCGGCGACCGAGCTCCTGAAGCAGGTCCATCCCCACATCCGCTACTTCCATTCGTCCCAGTACATCAGCGACCTGGCCAATGGCGACATCTGCGTGGCCCTGGGCTACTCGGGTGACGTGCTCCAGGCCCAGGCCAACGCCGAGGAGGCGGCCAATCAGGTGGAGGTGGACTACCTGATTCCGAAAGAGGGCGCCGTGCTCTGGACCGATGTCGTCGCCATTCCCAAGGACGCCCCGAATCCGGAAGCGGCGCATGCCTTCATCGAGTACCTGCTCGACCCCAAGGTGATCGCCGCGGTGTCCAACTATGTCTACTACGCGAACCCGAACACGGCCTCGCAGCCTTATCTCGACGAGGAGCTGCGCTTCGACCCGGCCATCTACCCGCCGCCGGAGGTTCGCGCCCGCCTGTTCGTGAACGCCGAGCGCAGCGACAAGGAGCTGCGCAGCCTCAACCGCCTGTGGACCCGGCTCAAGGCCAACCGCTGACGAGCGCGCGGCGGGGGCTCCCGGAGTGACCGCATCCGCCGAGCATCCCCTGGAGCCGTGGCAGGACCCCAAGGCGCTGCCCTACGTGCGCATCGAGCGGGTCACCCGCAAGTACGGCGACGTCTACGCGGTCGACGACCTGAGCCTGGACATCTTCCAGGGGGAGTTCTTCTCTCTCCTGGGCAGCTCCGGCTGCGGCAAGACCACCCTGCTGCGGATACTGGCGGGGCTGGAACGGCCGACCGCCGGCCGCGTCTGGATCGACGGCGCGGACGTGACGGACATCCCGCCGCATCGCCGCCCGGTGAACATGATGTTCCAGTCCTACGCCCTGTTCCCCCACATGAGCGTGGAGCGCAACGTGGAGTTCGGGCTGCGGCAGGATCGGCTGCCGCGTGCCGAGCGCGCGGAGCGGGTCGGGGAGATGCTGGAGCTGCTGCAGATCGCGGAGCTCCGCAAGCGCCGGCCCCACCAGCTCTCCGGCGGCCAGCGCCAGCGGGTCGCCCTGGCGCGGGCGTTGGCCAAGCACCCCAAGCTGCTGCTCCTCGACGAGCCCCTCGGCGCGCTCGACAAGAAGCTGCGCGAGCATACCCAGTTCGAGCTGGTGAACCTGCAGGAGAAGCTCGGCATCACCTTCGTCACCGTCACCCACGACCAGGAGGAGGCGATGACCATGTCCAGCCGCATCGCGGTGATGGAGGCGGGACGCATCCTTCAGGTCGACACCCCGACGGCCATCTACGAGTACCCGAGCTCCCGCTTCGTGGCCGGGTTCATCGGCTCGGTCAACCTGTTCGAGGGCAAGGTGACGAGGCGTGAGGGAGACGAGGTGCTGGTGCAGGGCGCCGCCGGCCTGACCATGCGCATGCGCTGCCTGCAGCCGCTGGCGATCGGCACCCCGGTGACGGTGGCGGTGCGTCCCGAGAAGCTGCGCCAGGTCGAGGACGGGGGCGGGGACGGGGTGAACCAGCTGCGCGGCGCGGTGGAGGACATCGCCTACCTGGGCGGCGTCTCCATCTATCACGTGCGCGTGGCCCCGGGCCTGGTGGTCGAGATGACCCAGGCCAACATTCACCCGCGCACCGAGCAGGCGCTGACCTGGGGGCAGGAGGTGGCGATGGAGTGGAGCCCCGCCAGCGGCGTGGTCCTCACCGAGTGAGCCGCCATGAATGAGCTCCGCGACAGGCGGCCAGCGCCGGGGCGTTCCCGGCGGTTGAGCCGGCTCGCCAACATCGGCATTCCCTATGCCTGGCTGTCGCTGTTTTTCCTGCTGCCCTTCGTCATCGTGCTGGAGATCAGCCTGGCGGAGCCGGTGCTCGGGCAGCCGCCGTACACGGCGCTGTGGGAGTGGGTGGAGGACTCCGCCCTGCAGATCCGGCTGAATCTCGCCAACTACACTGCTGGTCGCCGGCGACGCCCTGTACCTGTCCGCGTTCCTGAGCTCGCTGTGGATCGCGCTGGTGTGCACCCTGCTGTGCCTGCTGATCGGCTATCCCATGGCCTACGCCATCGCCACCGCCCCGGAGCGCTGGCGCGTTCCGCTCCTGATGCTGATCGTGCTGCCGTTCTGGACCTCCTTCCTGATCCGGGTCTACGCCTGGATCGGCATCCTCAAGACCAACGGCCTGCTGAACAACCTGCTGCTGTGGCTCGGGCTGATCGACCAGCCGCTCGCCATGCTGCACACGCCGCTCGCGGTCTACATCGGCATTGTCTACTCCTATCTGCCGTTCATGATTCTGCCGCTGTACGCCAACCTGACGCGGTTGGATCGCAGGCTGCTCGAGGCCGCCGCGGACCTGGGCTGCCGTCCGGCGCGGGCATTCGTGCGCGTGACCCTGCCCCTCTCCCTGCCCGGGATCATCGCCGGCAGCATGCTGGTCTTCATTCCGGCGGTGGGGGAGTTCGTCATTCCCGATCTGCTCGGAGGGCCGGACACCCTCATGGTGGGGCGCATGCTGTGGACCGAGTTCTTCTCCAACAAGGACTGGCCGTTGGCGTCGGCGCTCGCCATCGTCCTGCTCTCGGTGCTGGTGATTCCCTTCGTCGCCCTGCAGCGCTGGCAGGTCCGGATCGAGGGGGAAGATCATTGAGCAGGGTGTTGCGACACGGGGCACGGGGGACGCGACGACGATGCCTAGGCGCGGCTGGCCCCTCTACTCGGTGCTGGCATTCGGCTACGCCTTCCTCTACGTGCCGGTGATCCTGCTCGTGGTCTATTCCTTCAACGCATCCCGCCTGGTCACCGTGTGGGGGGGCTTCTCCACCAAGTGGTACGCGGCGCTGCTGGAGAACCAGCAGTTGCTGGATGCCGCCTGGCTCAGCGTGCGCATCGCCGCGGTCAACGCCACGGTCGCCGTGGTGCTGGGCACCCTGGCCGCGAACGCCCTCGTGCGTCATGGGCGCTTTCGCGGGCGCACCGGATTCGACCTGCTGCTGACCGCGCCACTGGTGATGCCCGACGTGATCATCGGCCTCTCCCTGCTGCTGCTGTTCGTGGCCATGCAGCAGGCCATCGGCTGGCCCGACGGGCGCGGCTTCACGACCATCGCCATCGCCCACATCACCTTCAGCATGGCCTACGTCGCGGTCGTGGTGAAGTCCCGCCTCGGGCAGATGGACCGTTCCCTGGAAGAGGCCGCGATGGATCTGGGAGCGCGGCCGCTCACGGTCTATCTGCGCATCACGCTGCCGCTGATCGCGCCTGCCCTGCTCTCGGGCTGGCTGCTGGCCTTCACCCTGTCCCTGGATGACCTGGTCATCGCCAGCTTCGTCGCCGGCCCTGGCTCCACGACGCTGCCGATGGTGGTCTACTCCAGCGTGCGCATGGGGGTGTCGCCCCAGATCAACGCCCTGGCGAGCCTGATCGTGCTGTTCGTCAGCCTTGCCGTCATCGTCGCGGGTCTGGCCATGAGCCGCCGTGGGGCGGGCCGATAGTGGACCGCGGACTGGCGAAGCGCTGCCGGGGAGGGGATCGCGCCGGTCACCTGCCGCCGGCGTGACGGGCCAGAAACTTGTCCAGCTCGTTGGCGAATGCCCTGCGATCGGTTTGGCTCAATGCCGGTGGGCCGCCGGTGTTGACGCCGCTCGCGCGCAGGGTGTCCATGAAGTCCCGCATGGTCAGGCGCGCCTTGATGGTTTCTGTCGAGAAACGCTCGCCGCGCGGGGCGAGCGCATGCCCGCCCTTGTCGATCACCTCGGCGGCCAGGGGGATGTCGCTGGTGATCACCAGATCCCCGGCGCTCAACCGCTTGACGATCTCGTTGTCGGCCACGTCGAACCCCGAGCGCACCTGAAGGGACTTGACGAAGCGCGACGGGGGCACGCGCACCGGCTGATTCGCGACCAGGGTCACCTCCACCTCCGTGCGCTCCGCGGCCTTGAACAGGATTTCCTTGATCACGCCGGGGCAGGCGTCGGCATCGACCCAGATTCTCATCGCGCGTTACTCTTGGTGTTGGCTGCCCAGCCGTATGGCCGGATTCGGCACCCGGGACGGCTTAAAGACGCTGATCATTGGCCATCCTGGCCAAAATCAGCACGCCATCCAAGAAACGCGGTTCTTGGATGGCTTCATTTTCAAACGCTTACGCGCTTGAAAATGGCGTCACATCCCTGTGCCGCGGCAAGCGCTGAATTGATCAGCGCTTAATCTACGGCATTCCGGGCGCCGAAGAATTCGGCCATCCCCAGCAGGGTGAAGGCCCTGGTCGTCAAGGCGAAGAAGACGCTGTAGGTGGACAGCAGGAACATGTCCCCGATCAGCCTGCGCGGATCATCGCCCCAGATCCGGTAAGGCCCGTAGCACAGCTCGTAGATCCCGAAGTTACCCGTCAGATACAGTGCCAGCGATGCGATCCCGAGGCCGAAGGCGAGCCAGGCCTGGCGTCGTACCGGGGCGAAGTTGCCGACGTTGTATCTGTGCCGCCTGCCGAATGTCGACACGACGACGAACAGGGTGACGAGGGTAGCGATCGAGGTCACCAGCTCGGGCGAAAAGTATTGAAAGGCGCCGGACCCGGGTGGTTCGTCGTAGAAGCCGCCGATCGGAATGACGCGCATCAGCTCGTTGGACAGCGGGAAAAAGATGGACACCCCCGCGAGCATGCCCCACAGGTCCTGGACGAAGGCGAAGAACGCCCGAAACTCCTCGATGGTGTCCGTACCGTTGCCTGGATCCCTCATCCCGTTAGCTCCACAGTTTCCGCCCGCCCAATCCCTGTCGACGACCACGGCTTGACCCGGTCTCGATCCGACCGCTTCATCGGCACGCTTCACGTCACACGGGACGAGGTCACAGCGTCACGCCGCGCTCCGACCGGCACAGGCGACATCCCCAGAGTAGAGGGGGCCATGCAGAGAGCGGGGAGTCGTCTGAAGCGCCGTTGACTCCCCCCGGCCCCAATTCTCTCACAATGTCTCGACTCCGCGGCTTTGCCCTGAGGGTCCGAGCTCAGCTACTCGGCGATGGACCATGCATCATGGCCGCCCTGCCGCGGATTTATCGCAACCCCGCCCTATGGCCCGGGCTTGACACCGTGCGCACCTGGCGACGCATTCGCGGCTTGTTTGGGCTCGGCCTTGGTCAGCAGGAAGTACACCTCGGAGTTGAGAGCGGCTCCAAGGGCAGGGAACGGGCTGAACCACCTCTTTCCGATCTGGAAGTGATCCCCAAGCAGGCGCTCGAGCGACCGATAATCGAAGCCGAGGTGGTGGAAGTGATAGGGAACGCCGGGAGCGATGTCCGCGACGGGACGCGCGGTCGGGGGGCGCCCGAGCGCCGAGGCGGCGACGTTGCGGGGAGAGGCGTCGAAGTCGCCGTAGCGGCGCCACATCCGAAACATCCCCTTGAACAGCGCGGGCAGGAACAGCTCGTGGGGGACGCCGATTACCGCACAACCATCGGGCTTCAAGAGCCGATCAATCTCCGCAACGGCATGGATCGTCTCGTTCGGCGGCAGGTGCTCGAAGACCTCCAGGCAGAACACGTAGTCGAAGGTCCCTGAAGCCACCGAGTCCAAATGCTCTGCGAAAGCCACCCGGTCGAGTCCCGAAAGCTTTACCCTTGCCTCGGCCATGAGGGCGGGGGTCGGCTCGAACACCGTCGCCTCGAGAGCCACATCGGCGGCGAGCTGGCGGACCAGCTCCCCGTCACCCGCGCCGAAGTCCAGGATGCGGGGACGCTCGTCCCCACGGGAATCGCCGCAGCACCGAGCGGACATCGGAAAAACGACGACGCTGCAACCATCGCTTCACCGGGTTGCGGTCGCTGATCGTGAGCTCGGCATAGGCCATGGCGTGGATTCGTCCTCAGGAAACGCCGAACCGGCGCTGGACCGGTAAGCGAGGCGCCAAGTCGAGCACCCTGCTGAGCATGCTATCGCTTAGACTTGATGTCGATGACATCACCCCTCCCGGATTGTCCGCGCCTGACCTCATTGACAGGTGAGAGAAGGTGGGGCGACACGTTCCATCTTTGACCGGAATCGGTAAGCACGGTAACCGTTTTCTTGTTGTACTTGATCAAGATGCCGACCTGCCGATCTCTTCCCGGGGGGTGGAAGCTGACTTGCTGGCCGACTTCGAACTGCAGCATTTCCGCATGGGCATGCAGCGATTCGAGGAATTTCAGACGAGCGACGATGCGTCGATTCAGGCGCAGCAACTCATCTTCCGTTAAATGATCAATATCGATATCCACTGGGTGATCTCCGGGGAAGTGGTTCGTGCGGTGAACCGCCGCGATGATCTTAGCTGGCGTCAGCGCGAGACCTCCGGTTCTGCCTTTTGCTCCTAACGTCAATCATCAGCGGCGCGCGCCTTTGGCGCGTCCGCTGGATGATTCTGTTACGCCAACCCCATTTCTGCTCGAAAATCGAGAAGCTTGGAAAAGTTTGTCGATGTCAATCTTGTCTTTCTTTATTAAGAACTCAAGCCCAAGAAATTGAATAATTTGTAATCTGGATTCAAACTGGAAACCCCACCTTTCCTCCAGGAACGTTGCCATCCTGATGCCTCGTTTCAATATGGATTCCGCTGTCCAACTGTCTTCTAGAGATACTTGTACTTCCGAATAGCAGCCATAGGAGTATCCTACAGTATTGTCCCGGTTGTTCTTCTTTTCCGCAAAACATCGGTTGCCGAGGCTGGAGTTCTTTGCTCTTGACAATGGCAATAAATTGCCCAGAGAATCCTTCAATGCATACCTTTGAGGTTGGCTGTATTTTCCGAATAAGCCAGACCAACAACGCTTCCTCGCAGTTTGTGGGTAGATATGCTCGATCGTCGTGAAATCATCATCATGCTCTTTTGTGAATTCTTCCCAGTCCAGTTTATTTCGTTTCGTTCTTGATTGGCCCTTAAGATGCTGTTCGTACTCATACAGAAAGTATCTCAACCCGTTCCATCCGTAAAAGCCTCTCGACTTGAATTGGTTCACAATTGCGGAAACTAGGTGGCCACTAGATATCCAGGACCTCCCCATCTCATGAAGATTATTTAGTATGCCGTTCTTGTTCTTGTCATCTCTTGCGAAAGATACCGCCAACTCCAGCAGCGATTCATCACTGAAGTCTGCATAGCTAGAGTAGTACCTAAAGCTTGAGAGGGTGCTGAAAAACAACATTCTTTCAATCAGCTCAAGAAGCTTTACCCTGTCGCTTGGCTGGCTGACCTTTTCATAGAACACAAGAACGAGAACCATGAAATAGTCTGATTCAGAGCTTGGTCGTATTCGGTAAATGCTCCGTAAGAGCTCCTTCTCTTTCTGAGAAAAATCACTATCATTGGGGTTTAGGATTTTAAACCAAGTCTCCACGGATGACTTCAGGCTTGCGACATAGCGATATATTAGGTCGATATTCAGCGCTTTGATGGAGAATAAGCTATCGTCTATTTTCCCGGCCTGTAGTTGCTTGATGCTGAACAGGTTGTCCAGCAGGTACTCCTTGTAATCTGAAGCAAGCCGACGGTGATAAAGTCTATATCTAACGTCCTCGTCGAATTTAAGATAACCGCTGAAGTGATAAAAGAAGTGGTTCAGCAGGAAAGTGTCGTCATCTAGCGGTTTGCTCTTGTTCTTCCCCAATTGATGATAGACCGCTTTCCAAGCTTCATTGATTGAGTTGCGCAGCTTGATCTTGTCATGCGGATCATCGTCGATTTTTATTGAGAGATAGATTAGCCTGTTCTTTAGTAACTCCAGTAAGGAAAGAGGTTTGCCCCTGTTATTCATGCCCTCAAAAGCAACGTTGACATCAATGTCATTTGAAACGGTGTAGATGTTAAACAAGCAATGCTGCGTTACCTTTCTGAATAGAGCTTCGACCTCTTTAAAGTTAAGTTCCGACAACCTCTCCAAGAAGAACTTCTTGGCTAATTCCAAATTATGAGTATATATCGTTTCCTCGGCGGTTGTGTTGTCTGATTTGTCGAGAAAGATCCTAGTCTTCAAGAACTCATAACTTGGATTGTCTTTTTCGTAACCGAAAATGTATGACTTCGAGATTCCCTCATCCTTAGAGTCAAAGATATATCTCTTCGTGATCTCTTCGCTGGTAAAGTAATTGATTTTTTGTCGTCAGCGTTTGCCTCAAGGATTGCTTGGATCAAGACGATCGAAGTCGTTAGGCGTTGCTGCCCATCGACGATGTAAAGGGGGGTAAAGCATTTCGACTCAATAATCCATAGGTCATCGTCCCATTTCTTATACTTATCCTCGGTGACGTCCTCAAAGGTTAGAACACCAAGGTAATGGTTTTTGCCGACGTCTAATTGGACCAGGTCATTCCAATAATCCTTTAGTTGCTTGGCGCGCCAAGCGTATCCTCTTTGGTAATCAGGAATACGGAATATTCTGTCCGTGAAAATCTTGTTTAGATTCAGAAGTTCAGTTTTCATGGGGCGAAGCTATCCGGATGCGGCATTCTGTATACTTGCGGCCGAACGTCTAAGCATTGCCGTCGCGCGCCTGAAAAAGGGCCGTCGGACGGACCGTTGGCGCTGGAGCGCGGGACTGATAAATGTCTGTTGGACGAAACCGGTCCCACGGTTGCATTGCGGGCCGGGATAGCCCTTCTTAAGGAAGCGCTGATCTAATCGAGTTTCTCGGAGCTGCGTTCCTGGAGTAGATTTTTCAATAGGGCCTGAGTAGATATTGCTTTTCGCTCGATTCCGGCGGCATTTGGCGGCTTTAATCGGCGGTTTTTCCGCCTTTTCCTGGATTCAGGACGCACCTTGGCTGCTGTGACCCAACAACGCCTTCTTGGCGATCACCAGGTTCGCCAGGGCGAACAGGGTGTGCAGCTGCGCGGTGTTCTTGGCCAGGCCCTTGTAGCGGACCTTGCGATGACCGAACAGGTTCTTGATGACATGGAACGGATGCTCGACGCGGGAGCGCAGCTGCGCTTTGAGCCGTTCGGCGCGCCGCGTCAGCTCCTTGAGCGGACCCTCCGCCATCGCCTTGAGCTTGCCGCGCTTCATGGCGATGTGCCACTTCAGCGGCTTGTCCTTGAGCGCTTCGCGCTTGTCGGCACCGATGTAGCCGGCATCGGCGAAGACGACCTCCTCTTCGCCGTGCAGCAGGTGCTCGGTCTGGGTGACGTCGGAGACGTTGGCGGCGGTGCCGACGACGGTGTGCACCAGTCCGGAGTCGGCATCCGCACCGATGTGCGCCTTCATGCCGAAGTACCACTGGTTGCCCTTGCGGGTCTGGTGCATCTCGGGATCGCGCGCCTTCTCTTGGTTCTTGGTCGAGGACGGCGCGGCCAGGATGGTGGCATCGGTCAGGGTGCCCTTGTTCAACAGCAGCCCGCGCTCGCGCAGGTGGCGGTTGACGGTCTCGAAGATCGTCTTGGTCAGACCGTTGCTCTTCGAGCAGGTGGCGAAAGCTCCAGCAGCGTGGTGGCATCGGGCACCGACTCGCGGCCCAGGTCAATCCCGACGAAGTTGCGCAGCGCCTGGCTGTCGTAGATGGCATCCTCCAGCGCCTCGTCGGCCAGGGCGTACCACTGCTGCAGGAAGTACATCCGCAGCATCCGCTCCAGGCCGATCGGGCGGCGCCCGCGCCCCGTGCCCGCGTCCGGGAAGTAGTACGGGCTCGAGCGCCGCGATCAGCGCCGCCCACGGCACGACCTGCTCCATCTCGCCCAGAAAGCGCTCGCGGCGGGTCACCTTCTTCTTGCTGGCAAACTCGGCTTGGGCAAAAGACAGTTGCTTCATCGGGTGACTCGTCGCTGGCGGCCGGATTGCCCAGTATTTTACCACTCACGCCCCATTGATGGGGCTGATTTAATCAGTGTCTCCTTAAAAGAAGGGGATTGTATTTGCAGCGAGAGGGGTTGTCGAAGTCGGATCGGCGGTCCACGCCGAGCGGTGGGCGTGCGTTCCGGCGCTGGGAAGCGAAGCGGGGCACAGATGCGAGCCCGTTTGTCATGGCTGGGGCGTCATTTCTACGCTGGGAAGGTGCAGATCCGCAAACCGCGCGGCGGCCTCGGGATCGTGGGCCCGTCCCAGCGGGGGAGTGGCCGGAGGTATCGGCTTGGGACCACCTCTCGGCACGAGTTCGGCGTCATCCAAGCGACGATACGCCACCCGTTCCGCGCGACAGCCGGGCAGGGCCAGTCTTCCGGCAGGGCAGTTGTCTGCGGTGTTTCGCCCGCATTCGCCTCGGTCTCCCGCGCTGCCACCGCCTCACGGATCTTTACCCAGCACCGCTCCGTCCGCCGTCCTACGCTATCCTCCCCTGCGCTTGACCCATGTCACCCAAGGGCCGCTGCGCAAGGCCAATAATGAAGATGTTTCAGGCTCTTGGGAGGTACGGTCATGCGTAGGCGAGAGCTGTTGAAGGCGTCCGGCGCCGGGTTTGCGGCCGCGGTGGCGTCGCAGTGGCTGGGTCCGGTCGCTCCGCTGCTGGCGGCGGATGAGGGCGGACCTTATGACCTGGTTGCGGTGAAGGGCGCCGCGCCGGACAAGCTGTTCGACGCCGGCATCGAGGCGTATGGGCGGCATGAAGCGGTACGTGAAGCCCGGGCAGACGGTGGTGGTCAAGCCCAACATCGCGTGGGACGCGGGGCCCGAGCGCGCGGCGAACACCAATCCGGCGCTGGTGGGGCGCATCGTCGAGCACTGCTTCGCGGCGGGCGCGAAGAAGGTCTACGTGTTCGATTTCACCTGCGACGACTGGCGGCGCTCCTACCGCAACAGCGGCATCGAGGCGGCCGCCAAGGCGGCGGGGGCGGTGCTGGCGCCGGGGGACGGGGAGCGGTACTTCCACAAGGTGGAGCTGGACGGCCAGACCCTGAAGAAGGTCAAGGAGCACGAGCTGATGCTGGAGTCGGACGTGTTCATCAATGTCCCGGTGCTCAAGCATCATTCGAGCGCGGGGCTCACCATCAGCATGAAGAACCTGATGGGCGTGATCTGGAATCGCGGGTGGTGGCACAAGAACGGCCTGCACCAGTGCATCGCGGACTACGCGGGCTACCGCAAGCCGGACCTGAACGTGGTGGATGCCTACGACGTCATGATGCGGCACGGGCCGCGCGGGATCTCGGCCAAGGACGTGGTGCGCATGGGGTCGCAGCTCATCTCGGCGGACATGGTGACCGCGGACGCGGCCGCCGCGCGGCTGTTCGGCTCGAAACCGCACGAGATTCCCTACATCCGCATGGCGGCGGATCAGGGGGCGGGGCGCATGGATCTGGAGAACCTGTCCATCAAGCGCATCTCGCTCTAGCCGGGCCCGGTTTCGCGGTCGGCACAGGCACATGCCCCAGCGCCTGCTGAAACCTTTGCGGGTGAGTTCTCTCGCTCGCGTTCCTCGCTGCGACCGCCGCGCTGTTCCTCGACCTGGAGGGGCGGACGCCGGGGGCGGTGGTCGATAGCGTGCTTTTCCTGCAGTTCACGCCCTCGCTGGTCAGGTTTCTGCAGGGTGCGGGCTGGGCGGCGGCGGGTTTCGTCGGCGTGCTGCTGCTCACGCTGTTGTTCGGGCGCGTGTTCTGCTCCACGATCTGCCCGCTCGGGACCCTGCAGGACTTGGTCAGCCGTCTCGCGCTGCGCCTGCGCCGCAAGCGGAGGAGGGTGCTCTACCGCTACCGGCGTCCCATGAATCTGGTGCGTTTCGGGCTGCTCGCCGCGACGGTCGGCGCCGCGCTCGGCGGCTCGATGCTGCTGGTCGCGCAGCTCGATCCCTTCAGTCACTTCGGGCGCATCATGGGCCTGCTGGTGCGCCCCTTGGCGGTCGGCGCCAACAACCTGGCCGCGCGGGCGCTGGAGGGCCTCGGCAGCTATCTGATCGCGCCCTTCGTCTTCATGCTCGACCACTGGCAGGCGCTGCTGGCGCCGATCGCTGTCCTGGGCCTGGTCGTTTGGATGGCCGCGAGGCGCGGACGGCTGTTCTGCAACACCCTCTGCCCCCTGGGGGCCCTGCTGGCCCTGGTCTCCCGCTACGCGCTGTTTCGCATCGGCATCGACCGCGCGCGCTGCAACCTGTGCGCCGAGTGCTCCGTGCGGTGCAAGGCGCAGTGCATACACCTCAAGGACAAGCACGTGGATTTCGACCGCTGCGTCGCCTGCTTCAACTGCATACCCGCCTGTCCGGAGTCCGGAATCGGGTATCGGCTGGCCTGGAGGGGGCGGGGGACGGTTGACTCGCAGGCCGACGATCAGTCCGCAAGGGACGGGGCGGCTCGCCGGTCCGTGTCAGAAGCGGGCCGCCGCACCGTTCTGCGCCTTGGCTTGGGCTGGATTCTGGGGTTGACCGGGCTCGCCGCGCTCACGCGCGCCGAGGATTGGCCGCAGAACAAGCGTCCGACGACGATCCCGGTGGTCAAGCAGCATCCCATCTCCCCGCCCGGGGCGGGAGCGACCGCGCGCTTCAACGCCGCCTGCACCGCGTGCCAGCTCTGTGTCAGCGTCTGCCCGACCCAGGTGCTCCAGCCGTCGTTGCTGCTCTACGGGACTTCAGGCTTCCTGCAGCCGCACATGGCCTACGAGACGGCCTATTGCACCTACGAGTGCGTGCGCTGTGGCGAGGTCTGCCCGACGGACGCGATCCGGCCGCTGGCGGTCGAGGAGAAGAAGCGCAGCCGCATCGGCACCGTGCACCTCATCGAGGACAATTGCATCGTGGTGACCGAGAAGACGGCCTGCGGCGCCTGCGCCGAGCATTGCCCGACCCAGGCGGTGCACATGGTGGCCTACGAGGGCGTGCTCACAGTCCCCGAGCTCGACACGGAGGTCTGCATCGGCTGCGGGGCCTGCGAGCACGTCTGCCCGGTGCGGCCGCACCGGGCCATCTTCGTCGAGGGGGAACCCGAGCACCAGCTCGCCGCGGAGCCCCGCAGCGAAGCGGTCGAGATGAAGGTGCCGGATGAGTTCCCGTTCTGAGGGGCTTCAGATGCCCTTGCGGTTCGGTCGGCTGATGACCTCGACACGAACCTTGGCCAGCCCGCGCTTGATGATGCCAAGCTCTTTGGCGGCGCGGCGGGAGAGGTCGATGACCCGACCCTTGATGAAGGGACCGCGGTCATTGATGCGCACGACGACGCTCTTGCCCGTCTTGGTGCTGGTGACGCGGACCTTGGTGCCGAGGGGGAGGGTCTTGTGGGCGGCGGTGAGAGCGGACTGGTCGAATCTCTCGCCGTTTGCCGTCTTGCGGCCGTGGAACTTGTCTGCGTAGTAGGATGCGATTCCGACGTGGGTGTCACCGGTGGCCACCTTGGCCGAGGTGATGAGTGGTGTCATTGCCAGGATGGCCAGCATCCCGGCGGCAAATAGTTTTCTGAACATGCTCGCCTCTCTAGTTCACTTAAGGAACGAACCACCGACGGGCGAAAACGCGGCGGTTCAAAGGAAGCGCGAGTATACGGAGATTCATGTTCAGGGTAAACCCGAAATAGGGAAAACCCTAGTATCCATATGTCGAGCCCGGCTCGTCAGTGAGACGCGGAGGTCCGATTCGCAGCATCGGTAACGAGAAGTGCCAGTGCGATGCTTGATTTTCCTAATCCATTGCATTTGAAAAATCATAAATCACATTGATACGGAAAGGCTTACCGCCGGAAGCCTCGATTAGATCTCATGAGATCGAAAATTATTAAACTCACATAATTACTTGTTTAACAAGATATTAAAGTATATATGACCTCGTCCGGGCGGATCTGGTGTCATGATTGTCGGCGTATTTGTATATACTCGCGCCGGCAGGTGCGTGGTGGGGGCCTCTGGATCTGTTCCGGCGGTTCGTGATTGCACCGAGCGGGGGGTGATACACTGCAGAATCTTGGAGTCTTCCCGCTGTTCCGCCGGGGCTTCAACCGCACCAACAACAAATTACCGAAGGAGAAATTACGAATGCATGTACGCCAATACATGAGCCCGTCACCCGTCACCATCCGCGAGGATGCCGACTACGGCGAGGCGTTCGAGATCATGGAAAAAGGCGATCTGCACCACGTCCCGGTCGTCAGCTCCGACGGCGAGGTGCTGGGCATCCTGGCCCGCCGGGACCTGCAGCTTGCCGCTCGGCATTTTCACGAGGCGCCGGTGGAGGTGGGCGAGGTGATGCATACCCCGGTGGTGACCATTGCCTCCAACGCCGATCTTTCCGTCGCCGTCGAACGCATGATGGACGACCACATCGGCTGCCTGCCCGTTTCCGACGACGGGCGCCATCTGGTCGGCATCATCACCGAGACGGATCTGCTGCGGGCGCTGCGGGACCTGCTCGCGGAACGCGGAGAGTAGCGCCTGCCGGAAGCCAGCCCCGGTGCCGACGCGCGCGGACGGCGTTAGTATGGCCGCAGAGTCTCTACCCCCCACCTGACCTCCCCCCTGCCAAGGGGGGAGGAATGAGTTGGCATGCCCCGGTCTCCTTCCCCCCCTCTCAGGGGGAAGGTAGGGACGGGGGTAGGCGCCACCCGCCTTGAAACGGCCGTGCGGTCTCCACCGCCTCCCAGTCTGCTCTTGCCAGGGGTATGAAATTTGGCGCGCGGGGGCGGGTCTCCGTTGCGGAACCGTCTGCGATTCTTGTTTTGCTCGACGATGATCGGGATTAATCTTCAGTTCCCGACCATTCTTGAGCGAGTATCCCCATGTCCGATCGAGCCACCCTGATTCTGGGCGACGACACCTATGAGTTTCCCGTCGTGCAAGGCACGGAAGGGGAGCGCGGCATCGATATCCGCGACCTGCGGAGCCGTACCGGGCACATCACCCTGGACCCCGGCTACGGCAATACGGGGAGCTGCGAGAGCGCCATCACCTTCATCGACGGCGAGCAAGGCATCCTGCGCTACCGCGGGATCCCCATCGAGCAGTTCGCGGCCGATCCCAACTTCGTCGAGGTGGCGTGGCTCCTGATCTTCGGCCACTTGCCGAGCGAGGCGGAGTATCGGGAGTTCGCCGCCGATCTGACCCGGCAAGCGGACCTCGACGAGACCATGAAGCACCATTTCCAGGGCTTCCCGCGCTCGGCGCCGCCGATGGCGATTCTCTCGGCCATGATCAACGCGCTGTCCTGCTTCCACCCGGAGCTGTTCGAGCTGGAGGATCAGGACCGTTTCCGCATGGCGGCCGCTCGGCTCATCAGCAAGGTGCGGACCATCGCGGCCTACGCCTATCGTCACTCCAGGGGGCAGCCCTACATCTACCCGGACCCCCGGCTGCGCTATGTGCCCAATTTCCTGCACATGATGTTCTCCCAGCCCTACGCCCAGCACGTGTGTGACGACGTCGTGCGCGAGGCGCTCAACCTGGTGTTCATCCTGCACGCCGACCACGAGCAGAACTGCTCGACCTCCACCGTGCGTATGGTCGGGTCCAGCCAGGCCAACCTGTTCGCCTCCTGCGCGGCGGGGGTGTGCGCCCTGTGGGGGCCCCTGCACGGCGGTGCCAACGTGGAGGTGCTCAACATGCTGGAGCAGATCCACAAGGGGCACGTCACCCCGGAGGAATACGTGCGCATGGCCAAGGCCAAGGACGGCAACGTGCGCCTGATGGGCTTCGGCCATCGGGTCTACAAGAACTTCGACCCGCGGGCGAAGATCCTGGCCGGGGTCGCCGAGCGGCTGCTTTCCTATCTCGGCCAGGACGACCCCTTGCTCGACATCGCCCGCCGGTTGGAGGAGATCGCGCTGGAGGACCCCTACTTCATCGAGCGCAAGCTCTACCCCAACGTGGACTTCTACAGCGGGATCATCCTGCGGGCCGTCGGCATCCCGACCAACATGTTCACGGTGATCTTCTCCATGGGCCGTCTGCCCGGATGGATCGCTCACTGGTGGGAGCAGAACCAGACCCAATCGAACAAGATCGCCCGCCCGCGCCAGATCTACGTCGGCAACACCGAAACCGACTATCGGCCCATGGCGGGACGCGGCGAAGGCGGCGGGCGCGCGTGATCCGACTGCGGGGCCGCTAAGGCCCGGTCGCCACCGGTCGCAACGGCGAACGGATCCACTCGCTCCAGGACCCGGCGTAGATGCGGGATCCGTGGAGCCCGGCGACCTCCATCGCGAGCAGGTTGTGGCAGGCGTTCACGCCGGAGCCGCAGGAGTGCACCACCCGCTCCGGGGGAATGTCCCGCAATGCGGCGGTGAATCGCTCGCGCAAGACCGATGGGGGCAGAAACGCTCCATCCGCGGACAGATTGCCGGCGAACGGCAGGTTGACCCCTCCCGGGATGTGACCCGCGACCGGGTCGATGGGCTCGACCTCGCCGCGAAAGCGCTCCGCCGCCCGGGCGTCGACCAACTGGAAGGCGCCGGTGCGGAGGTTCTCCTCGATGGCGGCGGTGCTGAGCCACAGGGATTGATCCGGAAGTCCGCTGAAGGTGCGGGGTTCGATCGTCGGGATCTCCGAGGTTAGGATGCCGCCCCGCGCGAGCCAGGCGCCGAGCCCGCCGTCCAGCACTGCTGCCCTGGGATGCCCGAGCCAGCGCAGCAGCCACCAGAGGCGCACCGCGAAGGCGCCGCCCGCATCGTCGTAGACGACCACTTGCGTGTGATTTCCGACGCCCCAGCCCCTGAGTTTCTCGCACAGGCTCGCCGGATCGGGCAGGGGGTGGCGGCCCGTGTCGGGGCCGATGGAAGAGGACAGGTCCTCGTCGAGATGGGCATAACGGGCGCCCGGGATGTGGCCCCGGTCGTATTGGTCTCGCCCCCAAGCGGGGTCGGCCAGGGCGAAGCGGCAGTCGAAGACCACCCAGTCCGGGTCCCCCAGCCGGGCGGCGAGTGTGGCCGTGTCCACCAGGTACCTGTAGTCATCGTTCGCGGTGTCGGACATGTTCGTGCTCGGCTCGGACGGCGTTTGGACCTGGTGATCGGTTCGCCTCGGCGCGTTGCTGCAACGCTCGGCAACTCGGGCGCGGATTCCGTCAGTCCATCCCCGGGGAAAACACCAGTATCCCGCCCGCGCCGCTGAGCACCAGGTCGCCGAAGCGGAAGCCGAAGCGTTCCACGGCGGCCAGGTGTTCCAGAAAGGTCTGCTCCAGCTCCATGCGTGGCTCGGGGCAGGCCGCCTGGGTGGCGCTGATGTCGCCGATGGCGATGGCGCCTCTCCCCAGTTCCTCCACGCCGCCGGAGTAGCGGTTGCAGCTCGCGCTGCCCGAGATCTTTTCGTCCTGGAAAGAGGCGGTAACGGTGCCCTCCGGTTGGATCTCACCGCCGGCGCCGTTCATGGTCCGCAGGGTCCAGGACGTGCCCTCCAGGTCGGTCAGCGACAGGGCATCCTGGGTCTCGGATGCACGCTCGATCAGGGACCCGTCGGAGACCTGGAAGGTCTTGCGAACCTTGGTGGCGGGAAGCGCCGAGGCGTCTTCCTCCCCCGCGACGACGAGATCGACCAGGATGGCGCCGTCGTCCTGGGAGAGGTTGCGGACTTGCACCCGGTCGCCCAGATGGGTCGTCGCCAGGTTCTTCGCCTTACCACCGGCCAGGGAAACGGCCGCCAGAAAGACGAAGCTGCCGCTGCCGCCGGAGTTCTCGACCAGGAGCACGGCCGCGTCCTGTTCCCCGTCGGCGTCGAGATCCCCCACGGCCACCATCTGGTCGATAAGGGTCACGCTCGGTCGGGAGGCTCCGTCCGCGAGGACAGGCTCCCCCTCGTAGCGACCTTCCGTCAGGGTCACCGACTGCTCGTAGATGCCGTGGTACTCGGCGTTGGCCAATACGGAGAGCGGCACCGGCGCCGCGGCGGCAGGCTGGATCGCTGCCATGAGGACAACGGCCGCGGTTGTGGCGGCGAGGGAATGAAGGCGCTTGGTCATGCTGTTTCCTGATTCGACGAAGGCGGGGTTTAGGGGTTGGATTGGCGCCAGGTTCCTTGGGTTGCTGGCGAGCGCTGGGCACCGGCCCGGTTGTCGTTCGCCACCCCGAACAGAGCGCGACGTCCAGACGGCCGGCTGGCTCAGGATTCCGGTGGCTCGCTTCTGGCCACCAGGCGCCGGCCCTCGATCTCGAAGGTCTCAAACACCGGGCCCGGTGCTTCGATCGGGTCCGCCGACTCGAGGTCACCGTCCGAGGTGAAGCTCAGCTCGACGATCCCGGACAGGTTGCCGGTGTTGGGGTCCAAGGTTAGCCGATAATCGGTGCGGCCGAAGCTGGTGGACAGACCCTCCCCGGGCACGAGGAAGCTCAATCCGGACGCGGCCGCCCTGATCGCGCCGTCCTCCGCCCCCAGGCAGGTCCAGGCCCCGTGGGACGAGGTGAACGGCTGGTAGATGCCGGGCAGGCCAGATTGGCCCGAGTCGGTGATCAGCATGGTGCCGTCGCCGGTGAAGGTCGCCAAGGCACGCGAGGCGAAGACGCCCTCGATATCGGTCACGGTGGTGACATAAGTCCCCACCAGTGCGCCGCAGGCGTTCGCCGGGTCTTGCTGCGCCGACGCTGGCCACGAGAATGCCGCAAGCATCAGGCAGATCGGCACGAGCGTCGGAGAAGCCGTTGCGCCGGCCGTCAGTGGTCGTTGGTTCATCTTGTGCGCTCCGAGGGGAATCGCGATGCGTCTGGTGGCCCATTCCGGGGGCGCCATTCCGGCTCCGGAGACTCGACCCGGCTCGGGGCGGCGCCTGCGCCAAAAACCGGTGGTAACAGAGGGGCTTGGGTAGGCAAGGTAAGGTGTCTCCCCGCGCTCACTCGAGCAGCAACAACCCACGGTCGGGTTGGTAACCGGCGCCGATGCGACGCAGCTCCCGGTTGAGCTCGAAGCCGGCCTTGCTCCGGAAGTCGACCGGCTTGGTGCGGTAGAACTGGATGGATTCCCGCGCGTACGGGGCCTCGAACAGGGGCACGTCTTGCAGCACCCACGCCGCCTCCGCCTTCTTCAGCCCGGAGAAGCGGCAGACCGGCGCCTCCTTGATGATGGCGCTGCCGTCCTCCCGATAGGAGATGTTGTCCTGGTAGAGCCACTGGTAGAAACCCTTGCGCTCGTTCGACGCGTAGGATGTCTCGGGCACGTGCTTGGTCGCCCCGAAGGCGAGGTAGTAGCGCACGCCCATCACCTCCGCGGCGCCGTCGCCGTCGACGTCGAAGACGTCGTAGCATTCCGGCTTGTTGCGGAAGTTGGGAATCCCTGCAAGCCCCTCGGAGGTCGATGGCAGGGCGTCGCGCAGCTCGCTCATATGGCCGGAGGGAAGACGGGTGGAGCCGCGGGAGCTTGGTCCCCGGCTGCCGAGCCAGAGGTGTTGATAGTTCTGCTCGGGGTTGCGCTCGCCCCGCACATCCCTCCACTCCTTCGGCAGGAGAGGGTTGGCGTCTAGCCGGAAACGCACGCCGGCATTGTGCAGGGAGTGGTAGGCGATCCCGCCAAGGTGCTGGTAGCCCAGCAGGGGGATGAAGCCGTAACCCGGGTTTGGGGACAGATAGTCCACCATGCCGACCGGGCCCTTGCCGTGCTCGTGGGGAATGAGGGGCCATATGCCGGTGGCGCCGAAGTCGGGCAGCTTGGACCCCTTGTATTCGGTCCACGCATTGACGGTGCCGGCGGGGTAGGCGGCCGTGAACTCGACGGCACGGACCTGGCCGTCCACGACCGGATAACGCCCCTTGGTAACCAGCTCCAGGAACTTGACGGTCTGTTCGCGGAAAGCGGGATCATCCGCCGGATTGCCCACGCGCACCAGCTCGAAGGCGGCCCCCAGCGCGGTGCCGATGTCGCCGTTCAAGGCGTGGAGATTGACGCGCCCGGGAAGCACCGCATTGGCGGCGTCGAGCTTGGCCTCGGCCGATCCGAGACCCACATCGCGCATAACGGCGAGGTAGGCATACCAATCGGCGACGATACGATCGACGGGAATCGCGATTCGGAAGACGCGCCCCGGGTTCAGCTTGCTCATGATATCCAGGGTCCTGCCCCGGTACGCTTCGGGACCGAGATCTCCGCCATAGACCGTGGCCTCCACCCCGGCCTCGACCAGCGTCCCCGCGAAGCGCTCGAATTCGCGGTTGGTGGTGAGCTCGATCACCCCCTTGTCGATCATCTCCTGGATCGTGTCCCGACGCGAAAGCAGGCCCTTGAGGTAGGAGTCCAGCTCGTCGGCCCCGAGCACGATGGTCAGCCGCTGCTGGTTGCCGCGCCCCAACTCCAGGTGCACCCGCGAGCGATCCTGGGTGCGGGGTGCGAAGCCCGCGTAGAAGGAGGGCTCGTACCGGGAGAAATAGACCCCCGGAGCGGGCGCGGAGCCGCTCCAGGACGGGCCGCTGTCGGCCCGCAGAGTGGAAGTGGCGCTCAGCGGGATGACCGTCAGAGCGATGCAGGCGAGGGACTTGCTCGATCTCTTCATTTCAAACGTTCCCCGAGGGAGATTGCGTCCCGCCAGTGGTCGTGCATCCGGGCACCCAGATCGCCGGGGCATAGAATGTCTGCATGTCCTCTCGTGTCTCCTCGGGACCTCGGATGAATGGGCCGGACATCTTTGCCGGCGCCGGACGCCATGTTAGAGGCCTGATCGGCCAACGTCGAGGGTTCGCCGCGCTGACGGCAGGCGATGAACCAGATAAACTTTGGGCCGCTTGCGAATTCCCCGTTGCCTCGCCGGCAGCCCTCACAGACGTTCGAACGGAGGCCATATGCGTCAGCCAAGATCTTATCGTCCTGCCATCGGCGCTTTTTTCCTCCTCCTGTGCGCGGGCTTCGCCTCCAGTGCCGACCGCGCCGAGGAGTTCACCAGCCGCGACGGCGGGCCGAGGGAGGCGCAGATGCTCGGCAGGGGAGACGGCGGTCTTCCCGGCATGGCCTTCGTGCGACCGGTTCTCGACGGCGTGCTGTACCGTGCCGGGTTTAAGGGGGGTGACAAGGCTCACACCGGCCTGTCCGGGGCCCAGCGCAAGGCGCTGTGCGAGGCTGGTTTCTCCGGTGCCCGGTACGTCGATTTCGGGAGCAAGACGGAGTTTGGGGCGACCAGTTGCGGGGGCAACAGCTTGACGTACAAGAAGGGGTCGTCGGGCAGCACGCACGACATCATGAAGGACATCCACTCCGTGATCGAGGATCCCGGCAAGGGGCCGATCCTGGTCCACTGCATGTGGGGCGTGCATTCCTCGGGCTCGGTGTCGGCCATGGCCCTGGTCCAATTCTGCGGCTGGCCGGAGAGCAGGGCCAAGGCATACTGGAACAAGGCGCGCAACAACGCCCCCTGCGGCAAGGCCGGCTGCGACGCCTGGATCGACGGAAAGTTCGCGCGCTTCAAGGTGGACCCGAGCCTGAAGATCACCCCGGCGCAGCAGAAGGAAATCTGCCCCCATTGACAGCACTTGATCGGGCACGGCTGTCCGTCGCTGGGGTGCTCGATTTACTCGGCCCAGCCGAGGACGTCGCGTAGGATCGACCATCGCGGTCCCCTGTCCTCGGCGCCTTGCCCGAGGATCCAGTAGTCGTGGGCGCGTTGGATTAGGCCCTCGCTGGTTGCGAAGACCACCCACTCGTTGACGGCGTCCGCAAGGTCATCGGCATCTCGGGCGAGGCCGAACGCAGAGGGAATCTTCACGGGATCCGGCTGGGGGACGACGACCGTGTACTCCGGGTGCAGGAGCGTCCATGCCGCCCCGTTCTCCGCCGGTACGAGGAAGGCGTCCAGCTCGGGGTGCTGGCCCTCGAAGAAGGGGCGCCAGAACTCGATCGTGACGAACTCCGCGTCCGCGTCCCCGAAGTAGCGCTTCATGCTGAACTCGATCTGGTGGATATCTAGCGGCACCCCGATTTTCAGACCCTTGCTGTGGCGTAATGCCTCCACACTGGCGAATTCGTGGCGGCGCTCGTCGCGCACGGCCAGGCCCATGGTTCCCGTCAGGTAGGGTGCGGACAGGCGCAGCGACGAAAACCAGAAGGGCCGGTACCAGACGCCGGGCATCACATCGATGACGCCGTCGGCAAGCAGGGTAGGGAGCTCCCGCCATGTGATCGGGATCAGCTCGGCTTTCAATCCCAGCGCCTTCGCGAGGCTCTGGGCCAGTTCGATGTCGAATCCAACCAGCTCCCCGTCGGCGTTGAAAAAGCTGAACGGGAGGTTTGAAGGGTCGTAGCCTACCCGCAGGGTGCCCCGCGCCTGGATGCGGTCGAACGTTCCCACGCTGCTTGTCTTTTGCTCCCGGCTGACTGTCGTGAGGTCCTTGTGGACGAGTGCCGACGACGTTTCTTGGGGCGCGTGCATGCGCCGTAAGGCCTCGTCCTTGTGGTAGCCGGTATCGATGCTCGCGGCCAGGAGCAGGCGCATTGATATCATCGTGACCGCGATGCCGCCTACCATTGCAACGCTGGCCACCAGCAACCGCTTGCGCCGAACCACCAGAAACCCGCCCATGGCGCCGGCCCCGAGGAGCGCGAAGGCGAACAGGTTCATGGCTGTCACCAAGGAGTCGAACTTGCCGCTGATGATGGTGGTCGGGATATAGAGCTGGAAGATGTCGTGGGGCAGCCCGAAGAGATCCATGAGAAAGGGCAGTGCTACCTGGGCCTTGGCGAAGTAACTCGGCACGCCGATGGCAAACAGGGTCGCGTAATCCGCCGCCGACAGGGCGCTGCCGGCCAGCCAACCGGCGAAAGGGACGAACAGCAGGGTCAGCAGCCGCCCCGCGTTGGGAAAGTTGAACAAGATGGGCACCAGGATCTCGGCGGCGGAATCCGCCTCCTGGGTGAGCAGACCGCGCTGCTGGAGGAGTGTCTTGGACCGTTCCACGAGCAGGGGCAGCACGATGAAGGCGTTGCTGGCCACGAACGCGGTCAACAGCGCATCCCTGGCGATGCCGACCACCTCCCGATAACGGAATGGCGTCAGAGCCGTTACCAGCAGCGGCAACACCCAGAAGGCGAGCAGTAACGACGCGGCTGCGAAGGCGACGAAATAGACCTCGAGCCGCCCGAAGGTTTCGGGCGTCATGGTGCCCGCGGTCACGGCGCCGATGGCGAAGACGCCGATGGGCGTCAGGCCGATGATGAACTTGGTGATCCGAACGATCGAGGCATTGAAGACCCGCAGGGGACCCAGCACGCGTTCCCTGTCCTCGAGCCCGATGAGTCCGATGCCGATCGCCGAGCTGAACAGGACAACCGCGGGCACCACCGCGTTGGAGAGCGAATTGAACGGGTTCGCGGTGAAGTAGATGTCCGGAATCGAGAAAGGGTGCTTGGGCTCGACCAGTGCGTGGCTGAAGAACGAGGCGCTCTGGATGCTCGGGGAAGGCGACGGGCATCGCTGCGATCACCGCGAACGCGAGCACCCAGGTCAGCAGAAGCAGGGCGCCGCCCCTCAGAGCCAGTCGCCTGGCTACGTCGGCCTCGAGTTGCCCGAAGCCGATGATCAGGGCCATCACCAGGTACGGAAGCACCGTCATCTGCATCAGGCGGATGTAGATGTCGGCGATGGGCTGCAGGGCTGAGGCGGGTTCCCCGAAGAAGAGCCCGACGAAGACGCCGAGCCCCAGTCCGGCGATGATGCGAACGGATAGGCTCGTGCGCGACAACGCCCCGCGGGCGGATTCGATGCTCAATGCTTTGGGCTCGCGATCAGGGAGTCCGCGATGCCGTCAGCCGTTTGTAGTGACGGCCGATCAGGATCGCGAGGATCAGCCAGATGATAACCAACGCGACGTTGAACAGGGCGAAACTCTGTGCAGAAAAGGCGAGCCAGGTGGTGCCCGCAAACACCACTACTGCTGAGAGCACGTCGCCCGCGCGTACGAAAAAGGTGTCGATGGCCTGCTTGGCCTTGTACTTCTGCTCTCTGGTGGTAGGCAGGAAGAGTACCTGGCGCACGGTGTTCTGAACGGAGTAATCGGTGGCGTTCTCCGCGGTCTTGGCCCAGCGAACCATCGCGAGCACTGGATAAAAGGCGGCGATCAAGTAGCCCCCGAGGGCGATCAGCGGCAGGATCATGATGGCGGCGCCGACCCCGAGGTACTTGAGTACCCGCGACACGACGAAGAGCTGGAGCAGCAGGCCGACCAGATTCACCACCGTGAAGAACTCGGCGTAGAACTCCCCAATATATTCCTCCTCAGACAGCCCCCGGGCCGTTCCGGACGCCACCGCCTCCTCTGCCGCCGCGAGCACGGTGCGCCCGAGGATATACTCGCCGGTGGTGTTGACCCAGTTGAGGACCAGCATCAGCAGGGCGATGAGCAGCAGATAGCGGCTGCGGAATACCAGGGCGAAGGCGCCACCCTCCTTGAGGGGTTCGTCCTCTCCGGCCTGCTGCGCGCCAGCGATAGACTCGATCTGGACCTTACGCGCCTGCTCCCTGCGCTCCACGCCGTTGGTGAGGACCAGGCTCACCGCCAGGATGCCCGCCGCTACCAGCATCAATTGATAGACCCCCACGGACCCGATCAGCAGCGAGTCCAGGTAGCTGCCAGCTACCGCTCCGCAAGAGGCGCCGAAGGCGACGATGACGAACAGCCGCTTGCCCGCCTCGGGGGTGTACAGGTCGTTGGCGAGGGCCCAGAACTGGGCGGGCACCATCAGATTGAAGATGCCGACCCAGAGGAAGAAGACCACGCCCAGGGGCACATGGAGATGTGCCAGACCGTAGAACGCCAGCAGGCAGCCGGCGAAGAAAAGCGTGACGCCGTTGATCAGCACCCGCCGCGGCACTCGGCTTGCGATCCAGCCGTACAGGGGAACCGCGGCCAGCAGCAGCAGGGCCTGTCCCGCCGCCGCGTAGCTCTTGATCTCGGCCCCTCCTCCCGCAAGGATCAACGCTTCCCGCACCGGCTTGAGCACATAGTAGGCGGTGAGGATGAGAAAGATGTTGAGCGCCAGGAGCAGGGCCGACGTTGCCTCCCCCGGCCGGACCTCGGTGAAGATGTTGAGGAAGCGCTCGAGCGGGGCTTGGTTTGGCGCAGCGGTCATGATGCGATTCTCCGGCGTGAGGCGGGCCGCCAGCCCAAGGCTACTTGGTCGGTCCGAACGCCGGCGTGATCATCGTCCGGTCGAACTGTGGCGCCACCTCGGCCTGCGCGGCATAGAGATAGACGGCGCCGCGATAGATGCCCACCAGGGTGCGGTTGACCCCAGCGGTGAGCGCGAACAAGGTTAGGCTGACGACGAAGATCGGCAGCCCGAGCACCACGACCGCGGCGAGCACCGGGAAGAAAATGAAGGTCTTCTCTGCCTTCAGTACCTGCCGGGCAGAGTAGACCAGGCTCCAGCTGCAGGAAAACACGGCCATGATCACTCCCTTGCCGTTTCGGGTTCCGGATCGAGCCTACCGAGCTTTCGGGCGGAAAGGTCCGCCCGGATCAGGTCTGCCGCTTGGGATCGGATGCGAGTGGGCAGAGTGTCCCAGTCGATGGGGCGGGTGAAGTCCGGTGCCTTAAAGGCTCCCAGGCGCAGGTCCCCATCGTCTAGCTCGATCAGGGTGAAGCTTTGCGGCGATCGCTCCGAGGTGCCGATGAGCTTGCGCGGACCGGCGCCGAGGCAGGACTGACCGACGTAGTGAACTCCGTCCTTGTGGCCGGGGTAGAAGGCGTGGTGATGACCGCTGAGATAGAGCTTTACATCCGCCCGTTGAAGCAGCCGCTCCAGCTCTGGGTCGCCGATGAAGTCCCGCTCGCGCTGTTGGGCGAAAGGCCACAGGGGGACGTGGCTGAAGGCAATGCGCTGCGCGTACTCGCCGCCGTGTCGGTCGAGCAGGTCCCTGAGCCATCGTAGCTGCTCAGCGGACAGGTGGCCGACGGTGGTGGCGTCAAGAGAGACGAAGAGCGCATCTCCTACCGCGAAGGCGTAATAGAAGGGATAGTGGGCATCGTCGAGGAAGCCCAGGGCCGGCTTCCTCTTTCCCCATTGCTCGGCGTAGATGCGCCGCTCCGCCGCGAAACCGTCGTAGGCAGAGCCGTCGTGGTTGCCGGGCGTAACGGCGAGCGGGATACCCGCTGCCTCCAGGGGACTGCTCACATGCGCGTGGAAGGCCGCCCACATGGCCTCAACCTGGGGCCGGGAGAGATGAGGCTTGCGCTGCCCCGCCACCATGTCCCCGGTGCTGATGACGAGGTCCGGCTTGAGCTGCAGGATGCGCTTCACCGCCCCGTCCACGGATGCCTCGTACCGGGTGGAGCCGTAGGAGCCGTTCAGGTCCGAGATCACGGCTACCCGTATAGGCTCCGCTGCGACTGGACCGAGACCGGCCAGGAGGAGCAGGAACGTGAGAAGGGCGAATGCACGTGCCCCCACCAGAACCCACGCCTGCTGTGCAGATAGTTCCTCAGGTCGGCGCCTTGGTGGGAAAATCTTCATCGCGGATTCCGGCAATCGACCTTGTGCGTCTCGGCCTTGCCGGTGGCCAGGAAGGCGTCGGGGTCGAGATCGAAGCGCAGCTTGCCCGCCTCGCAGGTGGTGCGGAGAATCCGCGCCGCGGCGTGGGTATTGGAAACCGCCTGCCCAAGCTGCGCCGCGCTCAGCCCGAAGGTGTCTCGCACGTAGGCGTAGAGCTCGCCTTGTGCCTGGAAGTCCTTGTCCAGGGCCATGAGGCGGCGGTAGGTCTCCGGGTTGTAGTGGCGGATCTTCTCCAGCATGCCCGTCGTCTTGGCGAAGTTGGCGTACTTGCGTTTGCCGCCCGCGTCGTTGTCGTTGAGCCAAGTTCGCTTTATCAGAATGGGACTGTGGCCGGCGAGGGAGGAGGGTGGGCTGTCCGCATTGGCTTGTGCCCGCTTGACCTCGCCGCCCTCGGTCCAGTGCCAGTAGGGCACGTAATCGATGTTCCCGACCCTGTCCTGTTGGCTGAAGATGTAGTCGAGCAGGGTGATCTCGGTAAGGTCCTGCATCCAATAGGCTATCTGCTCATTGGATAGGCCGCCGTGCATGGCCTTCTTCAGGGCGGGATCACGTTCGGCCTTGGCGACGCCTTCGGCGATGGCGTCCTCCAGCGGCTTTTCGCTGCGCAGGGCGAGATAGGGCGCCGTCTCCTGAAAGTCCTGATTTTGGCCTTTACCCCAGCCGGACTTCCTGGTGCCGTTGAGCTCCGGGCCGTAGCGCTTGCCGCTGACGTGCTGGAGCACGCCGTAGATCCTGGTGCGGTCTGCGGTGAAGAGCTCGTTTGCCTCGGGGTACGCCTCGGGGTCCTTCTCCACCCTGTCGAGCTCCTGCCAGGCGGCGTGGTTCATGCGCAGGGACTTGTCCTTGGCGGAGAGGTCGAGACCGCGTCGGGTGACACGCTGTTCGTGCACCTTGCGGTCGATGCTGCGGTAGACGCTCACGGGCACGTGGATGGAGGCGTCCAGGTAGCGGGCGAAGTGGTAGTAGAGCAGGGAGGCGGTGGAGAAGGTGCCGCTCGTGTTCTTGGCGTTCATGGTCACCTTGAAGCCGGCCGGCGGGCCGTCCGCCTCGCTCACGACGACCTCGCGGCGGGGGCAGACCTTGGCCTCGAAGCCCTTCTGGTTCCCGGCGTAGGGGCCCTTCGTGATCTCGTAGACGAAGGTGCCGGGGCTGGTGCTGCGCAGCTTCGGGCAGACGGCGACCCGCCGGTCGTAGATGTCGAGGCCGCACAGGGCCTTCTCCTTTGCTGCGTCCTCTGCGGAATAGGCGCCGCCCGGGAACGGCGTAAGGGCAACGCAGGTCTCGGTGACGCCATTGGGAGAGGCGAAGGTGTAACGATTCCCCGCGACCTGATCTGTCGCGGCCGCAGCCATTGAGAATGCAGCAAGGAGGAGGGCGGAAATGCTTGCCGGTAGGTTGTTCATCCGAGCTGAGCTCCAGTGTTGCCTTTGGAAATCGCGGAACGGCAGTTTGGTTCCGACCCTTGGGGAGTTTGGGTTAGGCTCGTTGCCCCGACTTGCCGGAGAAGGCGTTGCTGGGGACCAGCAGCAGGGCGAGTATCACGAGGGAGCTGAAGGCCTGGGCGGCTTGCTGCGAGAAGAGCGAGACGCACAGGTCCACGACGAGGATTGCGAGCAGCGTCCACCAGCCGGGCAGTCCGATGTCGCGGATGCGTTTCGCCTTCAGGTTCGCTCCGGCGAACAACAGCACGGCGAACACGACCGAGATCAGAAGCAGGCCCGGGATGCCCAGTGTTTCCCCCAACTTGACCTGGGCGCTGTGCAGATCGCCCCCGACCATCTGCTCCGCGACGCCGATCGCGGCTCCGATGCCCAGCATGACGAGGACAACGGCCATCGCGAGCAGCACCCAGTAACCGAGGAATGACAGACGCGCCAGCTTACCGTCGGTAATGTTTCCGAATAATGCCCCAAGCATCTCTGCCTCCTATTCGCGTGATTTGGTCTATGGACGATCAGCGGCGAGGCCCGCTTGGCCAGAAATCCCGGGTGACGCGCTGGCGTGCTCGAGCCGCTCCACTGGCGCGCCGACCGGTCTTATTGGCTGCAGGTACCCTCCAACAGATGACGTCCCGCAACCCAGCCCGTGACGCCCTGATACTCGATCCGGCACCAGCGCGGGTTCTCCTGCAGGCGTTTGGCTTTTTGGTCCTCGGTCAGCTCGGTGAACTCGCGCAGTGTCAGTCCCCCCTTGCAACCGAGGTTGCGGACGCAGGTGCCGTCTGGCGGGATCGCGCCAATCAGTTCCGCGTCGGCGTGCGGCTCGGCGCGGATATTGAGGACATCGTCTGCCGGGACGCCAGTCACCGCATAGAAATCGGGCCCGTCCGCCTCCGCGCTCACAGAGCCCGGAACCAGTGCGAGTATGCTGGCCGCGAGCACCAAGAACTTCAACGTGTTCATCCCCATCCTCCCCTCAAGTCGGTTAACACAAGGTTGGGCGATTTCGTCAGCGGACCTTGCAGTTCGTTTCCGTGCCGAACCACGTCAGCATCGCCTCGCCGTGATGCTCCCAAAAGAGCACATTTGCGGCCTCGTACTTGGAGCCGCTGGCAGCAGGTGTCAAGAATGCAAGGACCTGATCGCTTCCCTCGTGCTCCCCGATCGGTGTCAGCACGACGGTCGGCGGATCTGTTTCGGCGTAGAAGACGGCGGCCAGGTCGAAGCCGCCGCAGTCGTAGTTGATGGCCGCGGGTACCGTGAAGGCGCCGTATTCGACCTGTAGCTCGGCGATGCGATGCCTGTAGGTCGTCTCGGTGCATCCGCGCACGTCCTCCGCCTTCCGGCAATCGTTGCGGCCCTTGACCCAGCCGCGCTGGAAGGGTCGCGGGTCCTCGTAGTTGCTGTTCTCGAACTGCCTCAGTGCCGCCGCGTAGACCTCGGCCAGCTTGCGGTCGAGGGCGGCGAGGCCCGGGTCCGCGCAGATCAACCGCTCGACCGCGCCGTCGGCCTTCGCGCAGTCGAAGCTCGGCTCCTCGCCCGTTACCTGACCGCTGGCGGCCAATAGCCCCGCCGCCGCCAGGACGGCGGCGGGCCTTCGGGGTCTCGCGTATGCGGAAGGCTCCTTCGCGACGCTCAGGGAAGACCCGCCCACGGTTGTCACTGCTGCTCGCTCTTCACGGCATCTTGGAGCTCGGCCACCATCTTCGCGCAATCGGCCTCGCTGCCGACCAGCTTGGCTTCCGGCTTCAGCTTGGCGCCGGCGGAGATCCTGGTGATGGCCCCGTTGAGTACCTCGTCAATCTGCTCAGCGGTCAGCAGCCCCTTGTCCTTGGCCGACTCGACGGCGAGACAGGCGCCGGCTTGCGCGCCCACGATGAGGCCGGCTCCCGCGCCCATGCCGGCACCTACGCTCAACGAGAGGAAGCCGCCGACGACGCCGCCGATCAGCAGGAATACCAGGGCGATGATAAAGCTCTTCATACGGACTTCTCCTAGGTAACGTCAGGTCAGAAAAATCGTGACATTGCGGCGGTTGCCGCTGTTGGAGGTCGCCAAGCGCGGCCCCGGCCGGTCCGGGACCGCGAGGCGAATCGAGATCATCCGCCGTAAACGGCGGCCTCCGGGACGATGTAGAACTCCCGGTCATCGATGCCGATGTACCACTCGTCCCCCTGCTTGCCCCAGGTCAGGTCACCACCGTCGGGTGTGGTGACGTCCCCGCCGTGGAAGTTCAGGGTGCGCTCGCTGCCGACCGGAGTGGTCACGCGGATGGAGGCGGAGCCAGAGTCGCCGCGCCGGATCCCCGCCGGGCACTGCTTGTCATGGTTCGGCTCGTTCATCGAGCAGCGGAAGCTGGTCGTGGCGTCATACTCGGCCGTCGTGTAGCTTCCGGTCGGTGATGTCGAGGCTGATTGCTCGCCGTCCTTGGACATCTCGGATGCGACCAACCCAGCCGCGATGGCCGCCGCGGCCCCGATCGCCAGCTTCTGGGAGGTGCTCATGCCCTCGGGCGCAGGTCCGTCATATTTCACCGAGGTCACGTGCCGATCCTTGATGTGGCACTCGATCGGATACTTCTCACCGTCTACCTTGGTGCTGCCGACCACCTTGTACTGGTGGCCCTCGGCGGCGACGCGCTCGGCCGATTCGTGGCGGAAATCGCTCAATCCGTACTCGCTCCGCAGGTGGCTCTCGCAGTCGTGGATGGCGTCGTTCTGGCCGTAGGCAAAGGCGCTGCCCGGCAGGATCACGGTCAGCGTGACGGATGCAGCGACCAGCCGGCCGCGGAAAATGGATGCTGGGGTCATGCAATCTCCTTTCTCGGTGGTGTTTTCCCGGAACCGGGGTGTGGGCTCGGAAGCCGAACTCAAGGCACGGAGGGCGCTACAGGCAGGAGCCTCAAGCAGCACCGGCTTCCGAGCGGCGCTAGTCTAGCCCCCTGTGCCGCACCGCACATCCGGGCTTCGCCGTACGGAATTCCCTTACGCAAACCCCACCGATCGTTTTGGATCGGGCTGCTGGAAAGGTGATCTCGGCCATGAGTTTCGTAACCGCGCGACTTCCCGCGAGACCCATCTCCGGGAGCCCGAATCGTCCGATTCACAGGCTGGTGCCCGTGGTGCGCTCGCACACACATAGGCGCATTCGTGATCAGTGTCGTGCGGTGCATTGCTCCAGTGTTATCTGCGATCCCCTTTCCGCCAGCCCAGAGAGTCGAACCAATGGCGCTCGGCCTGGTCCAGCCACCCCTGGTCGCGGTTTTCTTTGATCCATGCGTTCAGCAGGGACAGCAGCTTCTGGTCGCCCTTGTGCACCGCCATGCCCTGGCGAGTCCTCAGCACCGGCTCGGCCAGCGGCACTTCGATCTTGGTCGGGTGCAGGGCGGAGGCGATGCGGGGACCGGGCTCGGCGCCGACGTAAGCGTCGAGCTTGCCGTCCTCGAGGGCGTCGAGCAGGGTCTGGGAGTGGAAGAAGGGGATACGCAGCGCGCGCGGAAACCTCTCCCGGGCCAGCTGCTGCGCGAGGGTGTGCCGTACAACGCCGATGCGGACTCCCGTTTCATTGAGATCGGCGGGTCGGTCTATCGCCCCCATGGCTTGGGTGTTCACCGCGACATCGACGCCGGTCTCGGTGTAGGGGGCCGTGAAGAGGACGCGCTGCGCGCGCTCCCGGGTGATGGTCATGCCAGCGATGATGACATCGATCTCCCGCGACTCCAGGGCAGGGATCAGCTTGTCCCACTCGTAGAAATGGAAGGCGGGGGTCACGCCCATGTCCAAGGCGACCTTGGCGCCGACCTCCACCTCGAACCCCGTCGGAATGCCGTCGTCCCGAACCATTACCCAGGGGGTGAACAATGCAACGCCGATGTCGAGCTGGCCGCGCGCGCGGATCTCGTCGGGGGTGCGCGCCTGCACCGGGAACGGGCCGGCGAGCGCCACCGCCAGGAGCACAGCGCCGAGCAGCCGGGGCACGCGTCTCATCTGCACGCACCTCCCGGCTCGATGCGATGCCCCTTCACGTAGACCAGGGCGCAAGGCGGTCCCACGCCTTGCTGCGCACGCTCGCCCAGATATCGGGCAAAGGCGGGACTGCTGGCAATGTCGGTCCCCGGCCTGGGTCCCAGGGTGCCGCTCGCCGGGTCGAACGCCGGATGCCGGTCGATGCTCATCTCGGTTCCGACGACGGCGAGCAGCAGGGCATGCTTGAGCTCCGCCGAGCGCATCTCGTCGAGGTGTTTGTGCTCCGTGTGCAGCAGGTCCGCCGCGGGTACCGAAACCCCCAGCCGATTCAGCGCGGCGATGGCCTCGGGGACGCCCCACCGTGCGCCCTGCTCGTAGTAGTTCACGGCGAGCGCCTGGTCCCTCGACAGCTCGCCCCAGCCGTGCTCGTAGCATTCGGCAACAGCGACCAGCATCGACCGGTCGGCCTCCACGGAATGCTTCGCCAGCTCGCAGTAGCGCCAATATTCGGCGGAGTCCTTCTGTTCACTCGCCAACTCGGTCACGGACCGCTCGGCGCATCCGCCGCCGGTGATGCCGATGGCGAGCACCAGGATCGCCGGGTAGTGCACCGGTTTCCGTGCAGGGTCAGTTGATACTGATCGACTCGACGGGCGCGGGTGTGCGACCGCCGTCCGGCGCGCGCCGGACTGGATTGTAGGACGCGGCCGCGGGCTGGGCCGAAGGCAGGCCAGAGTGCATCACAGCGAGCGAAGGTCCGGTGGTGTGCTCCAGGACCGGGGCGTCGGTGATCAGCATGGTGGTCCCGGGCACCAGCAGGGGGGCGATCTCGCGGGAAAGCTCCCCCGGCAGGCGGATACGGTGGAAGGCGTCGTCATCGTGCTGCCCCCCACTCTCTGCGGCGTGCCCCGGAAGCCCGATGGCGCTCCAGCGCGCATGTCCGGGCCCTTCGCCGGCGAGCACCGTGTAGGCGTGCGTGCCCAGCGGCCGTCCGGGTTCCTCGATTCCGATCCGGGCGCGGCCGATCTCCTTGCCATTGCGTAGGACGATGGCTCGCCGGTCCGCGGCGCTGACCACGAGGGTGAGCGGACCCTCGGGGGAGTTCTGCGGCTGCCAGCGCAAGGTCTCGGACGCGGCCAGGGCACGATCGGGCCCGGCATGCCCGGTCGCGGCGTCGATCGGCGTGAGCAGGGCCGGGTGAACCAGCTCGCGCGGTGCGGTCGATTTGCCCGCGATCACCACGGTCGTCCCGCTGTGCGTGATCCCGAACAGCAGACGCGCGAACTCCGATGGCAGGTGCACGCAGCCGTGAGAGGATGGGTAGCCCGGAAGGCCGCCCGCGTGGAGCGCTACGCCGTCCCAGGTCAGGCGCTCGGAGTAGGGCATGGGCGCGTTCCCGTATTTCTTGGAGTGGTGATTCTTGTCCTTGTTGAGAATGGTAAACACCCCGGTCGGGGTGCTGTGCCCCGGCTTGCCGGAGCTGACCGTGGACACACCGATACGCACCCCGTTCCGATACACGTAGGCCATCTGCTCGGGGAGGCTGACCACGACCGCCACGGGCCCCTCGGGCTCCAGATTCCCCTCCCAGACGAACTCCCCGGGCTCGAGGGCGCTGAGGGGCGTGTCGGCCGGGGATGAGTGTTTCGCTCCCCAGAAGGGGGTCGCCGTCGCGTCGAGGCCCGCGAATGCGAGTGCGGCGGCCATGAGGTATCTCGCTGGCATGCTGTTGCCTTCTCCGAGGGTGGTTTCGTCGCGGTGGCGCAGGTGCGCGACGATGGTTTCAGGTCGCGTCGCTTGTCTTTCGTTTCATTGAGCGGCGGTAACATGATCTCGGACGACGGCCCCCAATCGGTTTTCCGATCCGGCTGACCGCGTCCGAGGAGGCGTTTGCCTTCGCCGGTTACTTGAGTCCGACTTTCTCGGCGGCGGACTTGGTATTGATGTTGAGCAGTGAATACAGGGGGCAGATGCCGACAAGGCCGGTCAAGAGGAGCACCACGCCGATCCAGCCGATCGGGTGCTGCAGGGCGAAGAAGACGTTGCCGATCAGCAGCACGCCGAGAACGACGCGAATGATGCGGTCGGTCTTGCCCATGTTGTGTTGGAAAAGATTCATGTGCTTGCTCCAGATTCAGATGAGGCTGCGTTTGATCCACTGTCCGCGGATCGACGATTCCCGATCACCCCGGCATGTCGAGGTGGGGATGTTTACGGGTGTTTGGTCTGTTGCCCGTCGTTCAAGCCCGGAGGCGCCTGCGGGGTCACTCGCTTTCCCACCAGGGCTCTGCGAAGGCCTGTTTTTCCTCTTCGCTGCCCGGGGGATAGAAGCTGTGGATCGTGTCGTTGGTGTAGTAACGCCAAAAACGGTCGTCCAGGTCCTTGTTCAGGATTTCGAAGGCGCCTTGTTCACGCTGCGCCTCGAGGAACTTGCGGTAGGCGTCCAGGGGTTCCGGGCCGCCCTGCTGGTAGACGATACGTCCGCCGTATTCGCGGTACAGCGCCTGATTGAGCTTCCATTGGCGGACAAAGGCTGAGGCCACTGCTTGCCGGGCCTGCCGTACCTCATCCTGGTCTCCAGCCGACATTTCCCGGAGGTCGCTCTGGAGCTGATTCAGTGATTCGCGTTCGGAGGCGAGGGCCTTGCGTTCCGCATCGCCCAAATCGTCCGAGCCCAGCCGGCCTTCGATTGCCTCCAGACGCGCCTCGCGCTCTAAGCGGTCCCTTTCCGCGAGCCGCTCCGTGCCTTGGATGTAAGCGTCGATTTCGTCCTGCGTCACCGCGATGCCCCGTTCGGTGGCGTATTCATCCGTCAGCTTGAGCAGGATCCAGTAGCGCATCTCCTCCGCGTCGTCCGTGCGGATCTCCGTATCCAGAACCTTCGCCGCCGGCGGGGCGGCGGGCTCGTCCTCAACCTGTCCGGCATGGGCAAAGGGCAGGACCACGGCGAGGACAAGCGCCGCGGAGCAACTCCACACGCCGCGTCTTTGCTTCGCGTTCGATTTCACCACCGGTCCTATCGGTCCTTCAGCTCGTTGATCCGTGTCCGGTACTCGCTGGCCACACAACCGCGCAGGTCGTCGCTCTTCCAGCACTCGTCGCGGCCCTTGACCCAGCCACGCTGCTCGGCCTTGAGCATCTTCTGCTCGCTTACCGGCGTGTGCTTGAGGAGCGTGCCGTAGAGCTCGGCGAGACTGCGGTCGAGGCCGGCGAGCTCTGCGTCACTGCAGATAAGCTTCTCGGCGTCACTCGACGCCTTGGCGCAGTCGAAGCTCGGCGTCGCGGCCGTTGCGCCCCCGCCCGCGAGGAACAGGCCGATGGCGAAAAGGAGAACAGAGGTATTTTGCAGTCTGGTCATGGGTGTCTCTTGGCTTTGGTCGAAGGAAAGGGGGAGAGCCTCGTCAGGAATGGTCAGGGCTTGCCCCGGCGATCGCGTCATCCCCGCTCCACTGTGAAGCTGTAGGGCACCTGCTCGTTGCGCCGCGCCGAGGCCCGCGGTTGGAAGGGTCGAATGACATAGGTCATGTCCTCGGGGGCGGTCAGCCGGGCCGTGCGCTCGCCGGAGTTGCCGTTGAAGACCGCAAAACCGCTCCGGTCGGCCGCGTCGTGAACATTGAAATAGGCATTCGTGCTGGGACTCTCAAGGGTTACCGTCAGGGTCTGCCCCTTGGCGATGGGGACCAGGTAGGAGGTGTTCCTGTAGCCGTCGACGGTGCCGCTGACCCTGGTGCTGCCGACGCGCGGGAAATCGAGGGTCTGAAGCGTCTCGTCGGGGGACACCAGCCGCTGCGCCGCGGCGACGTCGGCGGCAGGTAGTACGGCGGAGCGGCTGGGGTCGGACACACCTGCGCCGCCGCAGCCGGCGAGCAGGGCCGCAGTCAGGGCGATGGCGAAACCTGTATGAATGCGCATGCATGTTTCCTCATCCAATGTGGCGCGCGTCGATTCGGGGCGATGTCGGCCTCGAAGATCGTGGAATACTGCCAGCAGCAACATAGGGTCCGGAGCGATCAACCGCAACCACCCTCTCGCCAGGGATCTCGCGTACGGCTCAAAGGCGAGGTAGTCCGATGCCGACCTATATGAATCGGCCGCGGCAGCCAGCTCAAGTCCAACCGGCCGAAGGCTTTTGGCGAGACGGGAACGGTTCGAGCGCGGATGTTAGGCGACGACCGGTGGGCTGTCTGTCCGGCTTGCAACGTCAGGATTTTCCGTACGGCAGGCGCTCATGCGGGCGGTACGCCGACGGCTGCATCCGTCGGCCGTTCTATCTTAGCGATCCTCGGTCCCGTCGATACACGAGCGTTTGGATCTCGCTTCGCAATTGCGTATCGCCGGGCTCATCAGGTTGCCGCCGAGGGCTCTTGTCTGCACGCGTGGTGAGGCCGTGCCCGCCTCCTCGCGACCGACATACTCAGCCTGTCTGACGCCGGTGCCCGAGTAGCTGGTGAGAGTGCGGTCGAGGATGGCGAACCCGGCGCCGCCGCAGAGGTATCGTCCCATGCCGCCGAACGCGCTGGAGCAATCGAACCGCGGCGAGGCCAGCACCGCGGTCGCAGCCACCAGGCAAAGCCAGGCGCCCAACGGGTCGAACCGGCTTTTGGGCTGGTTGGTCATGGGCTGTTTTCTGGTCGGATTTGCGCAGGCCGCATCTGACGGTCAGACTCTTGCGGTCTTGCGCCAGCGACGGCCCACCCGTCGGAAGAGAGCACCGCGCCGTCGCACAGGTGCGCCGGAAACCTGAACCGCGATCAGGAACGCTGATTGGGGCGCCGCCGGGACACGCGGCCTTGGCTCCCGGTCTCACCGCGGGGCATGGCCGCCGCGGCGAGGACCAAGATCGACTCAGGCCTTCTTGAACAGGCCGACGACGAAGAGCAGGACCGCCGCGCCGATCACGGCGGTGACCAGGGAGCCGACCAGTCCGCCCCCGGTGGTGATGCCGGCCAGACCGAACAGAAAGCCGCCGATCACCGCGCCGATGACGCCGACGATGATGTTTACGAGCAGGCCGAAGCCACCGCCGCGCATGAGCTGGCCGGCGATCCAGCCGGCGACGGCGCCGATGGCGAGAAAGACGAGCAGGCTTGTGATGTCCATGTGTTGTTCCTCTCTAAGCGGTTACCTGTTGCCGTCCTTTTCGGCGGCGTGGTTGGGCCAGGTGGTGGGTGGGCCTCACTGGGCCGCTTCCGGCTTGCCTTCGCCCGGCGCCGTTTCAGCCTCGCTCACCAGGCCCTTGGCCCTGGCCCACTCGCGTTGAGAAAGCTCGGCGGCCTCTTCCCACGCCTTGTGCGAGGCGTCCTTGGCCTTCACCCAGGCATCGTGGGACTTCTGCTTGGCCTCCGCCCACAGATCCTGCGACTGCGCCTCGGCCTTGGCCCAGGTCTCCTCGTCGGTGGCCTCGTGCCAGAGCTTCTCTGACTCGGTCTTGGCGCCGTGCCAGACGTCCGCGGAGTCCTTTTTCGCAACCTCCCAGGCATCCTCGCTCGCCTTCTTCGCGGCCTCCCAGGTCTTTGCTGCCTCCTGTTTGGCGAGGGCGTACTTGTCCTCGACCGCCTGTTCGGTCTTGGCCGCGGCGTCGGGGGCAGGGGGTGCGCTCGACGTTTCGGCATTGACGGAAGCGGCGAGGGCCACTGCGGCGAGGGCGATGGCGCTGATGCCGAGTGATTTCTTCATGTCGTTGTTCCCTTGGTTTTGGTTGTATCGGAAAAGGTCAATCGGGGCGGGGGCCAAGCGGCCCTGAGGCGCTGCGAGTCCTTTTTCTCCCCTCGAGCCGCTTGATCGAATCGAGCCTGGCCCCTTGCCCGCACTCTTCCGCGTTTGCGCAGCTCGTACCCGTTTGCTCTCCCTCGTCAACCGCCGAAGACCATCGCCTCGATGATCTGGTAGCGTTCGTGGCCGGCCTCGATCAGGTACATGTCCCCTTTCCTGGTCGCATGGAAGTGCTGGCTGCCGTCGGCCTGGCTCAAGTCGGCGCCGATGGCCTTGCCCTTCTCGAAGAAGATGAAACGCTTGCGGCCGTCGGGGCGGGTCACCGCCACGGTGGCGGTGCCGCCGCTCTCTCGGGCCACCGCGGCGTCGCATTGCATCCAGGAAGCCCCCGCGCCCTCGGCGCACTTGACCGGGCCGTTCGCGTCGAAGTCGCCGCGGCCGGCTCGCTCGGAGCTGTCCCCCCGGTCAGGGGCCGCCGTGCTGCCGTGGGCGCCGCCGCCCGGTGCAGCGAACGAGATGACCTCGCACCTGCCGGTGCTCTTGTCCTTGGCGGTGTAGGTCACGATCGGCATGTTCCCGCCCTGGGGCGTGATGTCGACCCAGACCCCGGCGGAGTTGGCGGAGATCTGCCCGTCGGGCCGTTCGATCACTTTCGCCGACTTGCCGTTGATGTACACCTGGCCGCGCGGGTTCGAATCGGCGGTGATGCCGGCCCCGCACTTGGCCGCGAATACCGGCATTTCGGCGCTGGCCGTACCGGCTACAAGGGCCGCAACCGCGGCAAAGGTGAGTCGTTTGATCATGGTGTCATTCGTTTCCGGATGGCTGGGCTGAATAAACGGACCTGGTCTGCGCACTTGCGCCGCGCAGTGCAGAAAGGGTCCCGTCGGGCGACTCTTCGGCTTTCAGTTGTCCTACGGGCTCAGCGGCAATTCCCCGCGTAGAGTGCCTCGATGGAGGCGACGCGGCCCTCGCGGGTCTCCACCTTGGCGCATTGCTCGCCGTTCGGGTTCCACCAGGTGGTAATGGAGGCGCCGCCGGCCTTGTAGCCACCGACGTTGCTGAAGCCGAGGCGGTTCATCTCGGAATCCAGGCTGCCGGCGCGCATGCCCTGCAGGGCCCTCACGTCGCTGGACAGGGGATTGGCCTGCATACCCTGGCCGCTGTTGCTTGTGCTGCCGCCGGTGCCGGCGCAGCCGGTGAGTAATGCGCTGCCGAGCAGCGCGGCTGCCATGGAAAGCTTGATTCGTGATTCGCATGGGTATGATCGCTTTGCGAGTGGGATTTGTGTTGCCGTACCGGTGGGTTGTGGTAGGGGCGCATCGAGGAGGAAACAAGGCTGGCCCCCGCTTTCTCAGAGCCTTCCTTCGTCGGTCATCGACATGATGCTGGAGGTCGCGCCGTCTTCGTAGCCGATGCAGCGCCAGCGCGCGCGCTGCGGACCGACGCCAACGATCACCTCGGTGCCGGCTTGCGAGAAGCTGGATGACAACAGGACGACGTCGGGGTTGCCGGTTGTGCGGGTGACGTCGCGCAGGCAGCCCTGCTCGGCGAGAGTCGGTGTCCCAGGTGCAGCCCCGGCGGAGGAATGGGTGCCGCCGGTGCTCTGAACACAGCCGGCAATCAGCGCGAATGCCGCGGCTGCCGACAGGGGTTTGATGAGATGTAGCATGATGATCTCCGTTTGGTTGTGGAACTGCCTTTCCGAGTTTCAGCGGGGTGTGAGTTCCGCTCCGCTATGTGGATCCTGCGGTCCAGTCATCGACGTCTCATGCCCGACGACCTGAGCTGCATAGCTGGACTCCTGGTGTTCGGCGCCGAGACGCTTGCCGTCGTTATCTCTTCGGGATCTTGCCTCGTGAACCCGGCGCACGAGGGATATTCCTTGTCGATGCTCCCGTCGCGTCCGAAAGCCCCCACCATGGCCGCTAAAAGTAACGATCGGTGGGCACGCTTTAAATCCGGTGATCGACGTAAGTATTGCCGCGTAAGGGGATTCCGGACAGCTAACGCCGATCGATGTGGTCTAATAAATGGCGGAGCGCGTCTTGCGCCTTCGATCGCCGCCAGTCGAGATGGTCTCTTCTCAAGGTTCCGGATTTTTCCCCCGCTCGCAGCTGCGCCGCCAATACGGTGCGGTCCTTGGGGCTCGCACTGCAGGCCGTGTTCGCACTGTGCCTGTCAACCTTTGCGTCAGCGAACCTCGCGGCCGCCACCGGCGATCGCGACCTGCTCAATCTGCCCTTCGAAGACTTGCTGCAGGTGGAGATCCGCTCCGCCGGCAAGCGCGAGGAGCAGATCCGCGATATCCCGGCCAGCGTGACCATCCTCACCCGCGAGGAGATCGCGCGTTACGGGTGGGTCACCTTCGAGGAACTGCTGCGCAACGTGCCGGGATTCTTCATCCTGGACACCATCGACGAGCGCTTGATCGGCAGCCGCGGGACCGTGGGCGGGGGCGTCCAGCTTCTGGTCAACGGGGTCCCTCAGCACCAGACCCGGCAGAAGGCGCTGACCATCCCCGAGATCGCCCAGATGAACATCCCAGTGGAGTCCATCGACCGCATCGAGGTGATCCGCGGACCCATGTCGGTCATCTACGGCAACAATGCCTTCCTCGGCGTGATCAACGTGGTGACCAACCAGATCGGACGCAGCGGTCCCCGCGTCTCGGCGAGCTACGGCAGCCGCGGCAGCGGCCGCCTGTTCGCGCGCCTCGGGACGGAGGGCGATCGCGGGTTCGTCGTGCTCAATGCCGGCGGCTACAGAACGGACGGTCTCGATGCCGATTACGCGGACATGATGGGTCCCGATCAGCTCGCGGGCCTGGTTCCGGGCATGCATTCGAGTCTGGACGGGGACGTGCCCCAGCGGGATGTGAGCCTGGACCTGTCCGCGGGCTGGGGCGAATGGACGGCGGATCTGCGCTACACGGAGAAGGACTACGGTGTCTATCTGTTCACGCCGAGCTTCGACGACGGGAACCAGGCGCGGCTGACTACCTGGCACGCGGCGCTCGGTTGGGAGCATGCCATTGCGGACAACCTGGGCCTGCGCGCCAGCGCGGTCGTCAGCGAAGAGCGCGTCAACCTCTACGAGATCGATTTCATCTCTCCCGCCATCGACGGCGGTCAGCAAATGCACTACCGGCGCTGGGACCTGGAGCTGGACCTCGTCTGGGACCCGCAGCCAAACCTCAACCTGCTCGCCGGGTACCGGTTCCGGCGGGTTGACGACGTGGAGAACGCCGCCGCCATACCGCCTCTGGCCGACCAGACCAACCGGGTCGGCGCCTTTGCGACGCACGACCTGTTCGCCGAGCTGGCATGGAAGCCCGTCGACCGCCTGCGGTTCGTCGGCGGGGTGCGCCTGTCGCGCCTTCCGAGCGCGTACTCCTACACCAGCGACAACTTTCTGACCGGCATTCGCACCGACGAGGAAATCGCCGTCGACGATCGCAACCTGCTCACTGGCCGCGTCGCCGCCCTCTGGAGTCTCGACGGTCAGCAGGTGGTGAAGCTGATCTGGGGCACCGCGGCCCAGGATAACGATCAGATCCAGTTCCCGGAGCCCGAGCGCATCGAGACCACCGAGCTCGTCTATGTGCAGACCCGGCCCGGATGGACGCTGAGTGGAAGCCTGTTTCGCAATCAGACGTCCAACATCGTGCGCACGATCCAGCGGGTCGATTCCGCCAATGGGGATTACCAGGTCGTCGACGACAACTCGGGGGAGTGGACGACCAACGGCGTTGAGCTGATCGGGGAGCTGCGGCCGCTGCCGGGGCTCAACCTGAGCGCGAGCGCGACCTGGCAGCACACAGAGGACCGCAAGACGGGCATCGACCCCGGCTATTCACCGGCGCTGCTGGCGAAGGCTCAGGGCGGACTACAGCGCACGGGCCCGTGACCTACGCCGCCTACGCCCTTTACGTGAGCGGCATGGAGGCGGACTGGAACTTCGTCGGTGCGCTGCGGCCCGGCGCGACCCAGCGCATCGGCGAGCGCGTCGACGCCTACTGGAACCTGGGCGCAAACCTGCGCTACCGCCACCCGGGCAACGGGTTCTACGCCGACCTCAACGTCTCGAACCTGCTCGACGCCGAGATCCGCTATCCCGCCAACGAGCTGGCCGACTTCTACCGGGGGCTGATCGGGCCCGGACGCGTCGTCACAGCGACGATCGGCTGGGAATTTTGACGGCGGCTTTTCCTTCGGCCCGCGACCAACGGGGCGCGTCCGCCCGCGGCGGACGTTGCTTCGTCGCGCTGCTGCTCGCCCTCCTGTACGGCCCGCTGCTCGCTCCGCAGGCGCAGAGCGCGGACGGCGCTGATCTCCTCACCGAGCTCAAGGTCGCCTACATCTACAACTTCACCCGTTTCATCCACTGGCCGGAGGTTTCGGGGGGCCGCCGCTTCTGCATCGGCGTGATCGGCGACCCCGCCTTGGAGGCAGGGCTGCGGGTTCTGGAGCAGGACGACAAGCGGGCAGACGGCAGGCCCATCGAGGTGCGGGCGTATGGGGAACCGGACACGATCGGTCCGTGCGAGATCCTCTTCGTGGGCGCGGCGGCCTCGGACCGGCTCGGCGCCATCGTCCGGCGCACCACCGGCAAGCCCACGGTGTTGGTCGGCGATACCCCCGGCTACGTGGGGCGCGGCGTGGCCATTGAGCTGTTCCGCAAGCCGGACGTCTTCCGAAGGTCGGAGCGGCTGCGCTTTCGCATCGACCCGGCGGCGCTCAAGGGGCGTGGACTGACGGTATCGGCGCAGCTCTACGACGTGGCGGAGGTGGTCGAGTGAGCCTGCCGCGCGCGACCTCGATCCGCCAAAGGCTGCTGCTGATCTCGGCGGCCATCACCGCGCTGGCGCTGGTGGTGGCCGGTGGCCTGTTCGCGGTCAACGATGTGCGCATGCTGCGCGGCCAGATGGTGCGAGACCTCGAGGTTCTGTCGGTCGTGGTGGGCGACAATTGTCTGTCCTCGCTGGTCTTCGACGCTCCCGAGACGGCCGAGAAGAACCTTTCCAGTCTGCGCCAGGAGTACCAAATCCGCTATGCCGTCCTGTACGACGCCGAGGGCCGGGCTTTCGCGCAGTACCGGCGGGGCGACGAGGTGACCATACGGGATCCGATCAGGACCGGGCAGGGCGTCTTTCTCGACACCTCCTGGCTCGGGACGGGCAGTGTCGATGTGGTGCGGGAACTGATCTTCGACGGGCGCGCCGTCGGCAAGATCTTTATCCACGCCGTCATGGACGAGCTGTCCGCCCAGCTTCGGCGCTACGCCGGGGTGGTGGGACTGGTGTTTCTGGTGACGCTCGTGATGTCGCTGCTGCTGGCGCTGCGCCTGCAGCGGCGGGTTTCGGAGCCGATCCTGCGTCTCGCGGCCAAGACGCGCGAGATCTCGGCGCAAAGGAACTATTCCGTACGGGTGACGGAGCCGGAATCGGACGACGAGATTGCCGCACTCTATCGTGGCTTCAACACCATGCTCGATCAGATCGAGCGCCACGAGCGCGACCTCCGGGAGATTCGCTCGCACCTGGAGCAGCTGGTGGAGGAGCGCACACGCCGCCTGGACGGGGTGGTTCGCGAGCAGCGGCTGATCCTCGAGGCCTTGCCGCTCGGGGTCATCCACCTCGTCGAGCGGCGCGTCGTCCGCGTGAACCCTCGGGCTCTCGAGCTCTTCCGCTGGGGCGAGGACGAGATGCTCGGCGTCACCACCGAGTGTTTCTACCCGGATCGTACGTCATTCGAAGAGGTGGGCCGCGAGGCCTACGCGCAGATGTCGAACGGAAGGACCTACCGCTCGGACCGGCTCCTCCGGCGCAAGGACGGCGGCCGTTTCTGGGGCAGGCTGATCGGGCAGTACATCGACCCGAACGACCCGGCCATGGGTTCCATCTGGATCGTCGACGACATCGACCGGGACAAGGCCCTGGAGGACTCCCTGCGTCAGGCACGGGAGTCGGCGGAGGCCGCCAACCGGGCCAAGGACACGTTCCTGGCGAACATGAGCCATGAGCTGCGTACCCCCCTCAACGCCATCCTCGGGTTCGCCCAGGTACTCGATGGCGACCGGCTCGAAGACTTGCAGCGGCAACATTTGCAGGGAATCCGCCGGGGTGCGGAGCGCCTCCTCGGGCTGATCAACGAGGTGCTGGATCTGGCGAAGATCGAGGCGGGCCGCTTCGAGCTGATGCCCGTGGAATGGGACAGCCACGAGCTGCTGGGCGAGCTCGACAGGATCTTCAGGCCCCGCGCGGAGGACAAGGGCATTGCCCTGGAGGTCGAATCGTCGCTGCCCCCCGTTCTCCTGTGCGATGCACAGCGCCTCAATCAGGTGCTGGCGAACCTGCTCGACAACGCCGTCAAATACACGGACCGGGGGTCCGTGACCCTGCGGGCCGGCTTCCACGACGGGTATCTTGACGTCACGGTGACGGATACGGGCATCGGAATCCTCCCGGACCGTCTGCAGGCGGTCTTCGAGCCCTTCGAACAGGCGAGCGGCGCCGCGCGACGGGGGCAGGGAGCCGGTCTAGGACTCGCCATCACCAGGAAGCTCGTCGAGCGCATGGGCGGTGCGATTTCCGTGGAGAGCGAGCCGGGGCAAGGGAGCACGTTCAGCGTGGAGATACCCGCGGAAGCGCGTGCAGACCCGGGTAGACAGCGCATCGTGGCGTCGCCCGGGCCGCGTGCGATCGGCTACCGCAGGCGCGCGGGCGAGGGGGCGTTGCGCGTCCTCGTCGTTGACGACGAGCCCGAGAACCGGGCCATCCTGCGGCTGATGCTGGCGCCCCTGGGTTTCGATGTGAGCGAGGTCGAGACGGGCCGCGCTTGCATCGAGTGGGTACAGCGGCGCATTCCGGATCTCGTGCTCATGGATCTGCGGATGCCGGGGATGGATGGGCTGGCGGCAACGAGGGCCTTGCGGGCGCTGCCCGGAACGCAGCAGTTGCGCATCGTCGCCGTGACGGCAGCCGCCTTCGATGAGGACCGCGAGCGCGCACTGGAGGCGGGGTGCGACCGGCACCTGGCCAAGCCGGTGCTGAGGGAGTCGCTCCTCCAGATCATCGGGGACCTGCTGCCCTTGGAGTGGGTCGTCGCGGAGGGAGTCGACGACGCTTCGTCTACGCTCGAGCTCGAACCGTTGTCCGCCCGATTTGCGGCGCGGTTCTCGCGGCTGGTGCGCATCGGTGACATCGCCGGAATCAAGGTCTTCGCGGGCGATCTGGCGCGGGAGGGTCAATGCCCGGTCCTGGCGCGGCGGATCGCCGTGGCGGCCGACGCATTCGACGTGCGTGCGCTGAGGCAACTGGCGGAGCGAACCGGCGCGACAGGCGATTATTCTGAAAAAAGATAGGGTTATAATGCGGCCCGCCGGTGCGGGGTGAAGGGGAAATGAAAGGACTGAACAGAACCATCCTCGCGGTGGACGACGACCCGGGAAGCATCCGCTTGCTGGGGACAATCCTCACCAGGCATGGCTACCAGGTGCTGGTGGCCGAGAGCGGCGAGCGCGCGCTCGACCTCGCGGAGGCCGTGACTCCGGCGACGCGCATCGACGTGATTCTCCTGGACATGCGGATGCCGGGTGGAATGGACGGCATCGAGGCCTGTCGCCGACTCAAACGTCGGGAGGAGCTGCGCAACACGCCGGTGATCTTCCTCACCGGCAAGGATGATGCGGAAACCATGGTGCGCGCGTTCCAGGCCGGCGGTGCGGACTACCTGCTGAAGCCCTTCAACGCGGACATATTGCTGGCGCGGGTGAAGACCCACGCGAGGCTGGGACTGCTCTCCAACAATCTCGAGTCGGCCTTGGCCGACCGCTCGCGGGAGTTGGTCGAGGCCAACGCCAAGCTCCGCCGGCTCACGATGCAGGTCGCTCTTGCCGGGGAGCGTGAGCGCAGACGCCTGGCCGAGGAACTGCACGACAGCCCGATGCAGAAGCTCGCATTGGCGCAGGTGCAGATCGCCGCGGCGGCGAGGCAGCGCCACGACCAGAATGAGGCGCGTCTGGAGGCGGGCATAGAGCTGATGCGCGAAGCGCTGCAGGAGCTGCGCTCGCTGCAGTTCGAGCTCAGTCCGCCCGCGCTCTATCGGGAGGGTCTGGCGGCAGGGCTGCGCTGGCTCGCGTCGGACGCAAGCAGGCGTTTCGGCGTGGACCTTTCCTTCGCGCAGCGGGGCTCGCTGCCCGACCTTCCCTCGGATACGATCGTTGTCCTGTTTCAATGCGCCCGCGAGTTGGTCTATAACCTGGTCAAACATGCCGAGGCCGGTCGCGGGCGTATCGAGCTCGACGCGGGCGACGGCGAAGTCGTACTTGCGGTTAGTGACGACGGCAAGGGCTTCCCTTCCGCCGGAGAGCAACCGGCGTCTTGCAACGAGGGCGGGTACGGTTTGTTCAGCTTGCGCGAGCGCCTGAAGCTACTTGGCGGCGCCCTGCACGTCGAATCGGCCGGCACGGGTAGTCGGGTGGCGGCGCGGGTGCCCGTTGCAAGGCACTTGCGGCTGGTTTCCCCATCCGACCGGAGGGAGCCGGTGCAATGACGATCAGGATATTGCTTGCCGACGATCATGTGATCTTCCGCCAAGGGCTCTCCCATCTTTTGCGTGAGCAGACGGATTGGGAGGTTGTCGGCGAGGTCGCCGATGGAGCGGAAGCGGTTCGTCTGGCTCAAGCCCTGGCCCCGGAGGTCGCTGTGCTCGATCTGGAGATGCCCGGCATGGACGGCATCGAGGCGGCAGGCAGAATCGTCCAGGTGTCCCCGTCCACCCGTGTCGTGGCGCTGTCCATGTACGGCGATGATTATCATCAGCAGCGCATGATGGAGGCGGGCGCATCGGCTTACGTCATCAAGAACGAGGCGGTGGACGACCTGGTGAACGCCATTGAGGCTGCCCTGCGCGGCGAGCGGTTCGCCAGCTCTGTTCCGATGCGCTCGCATCCCTCGACCGTGCCATCGAGACCCGAGCTCGCAAGCGCGAGCCTGAGCGATCGGGAGCTCGAGGTGCTGCGTATGATGGTCGACGGCCAGCGGGCGAGGGCCATTGCCGAGAGCCTGGGGATCAGCGCCAGGACGGTGGAGACCTATCGCGGCCGCATCATGCTCAAGCTCGGCATCGACAACCTTCCCGCGCTCGTCAAGTTCGCGATCCGGGCGGGGATCACGTCTACGAGCCCTTGAGCGCGCAGATGCCGTGAATTTTTCCCAGGCACGGGCGCTTCTGATCGGCTGCGCCCAGGCCGCATTGGCTCCTAGAGAACGCAAGGAGACGCGTGTGAATGCTTCCAAAGTCCCGGTATCCGAGGCGTCCGCGGACGGGCTTTACGCCCGTGCATCGGGGGAGCGGCTGATGTTGCGCGCGCTCTTCGCCCTACTGCTCTTCCCCTCCCTGGGAGCCGCTTGGACGTTAAACGACCGGTGCGAGCTGACTCGCGAGACCCCGAAAGGCACGGTCTCCGTGGCGCGCACGCCGAATGGCATTCTCCTGTATCTGCCCGACGGATTGGTAGCCGACGATGCGCGGGTCAAGGTGGATGTCGGTAGCCGGACCTGGCGGGGCCAACAGGTGGGTGGAGCGGTGGAGCTTCAGGGAGGTGCCGAGCCCTTCCTGGCGAAGAACTGGATGTCGGTGTACGCGGGTGGCGACCATGTGCTCGGGTTCAGTCTGCTGGGGACCTCGGCGGCCTGGACAGGGCTCGATCACTGCGTACCGGCCGGCGACGGTGGAAACTGGATCGCCCTGGCGGGCGAGATCACCCAGACGACCGACGACGGGATTATCGCCGCCATCCGCCGACAGCGGCCCGAGGGGCTGTTGCTGAATTCCACCGGTGGCCTTGCCGTGGAGGCGCAACGCATCGGTCATGCCGTGCGCGCCGCGGGAATGGTGGCCAAGGTCGAGGCCGGCGGTCAGTGCCTGTCGGAATGCACCTTCATTCTCGCGGCCGGTATCTCGCGGTCGGTGGAGGCGGGTGCCCGCGTTGGCTTGCGCCCGGCGCTGGTCACGAAAGGGCTCGGGGTCTGGGTCGGCAACCGGCGATCGGTTGCGGAGACCGCGGCCTACTTCGATGCCATGGGCGTGAACGGCGGCAAGGTCGCGGTGCTGGCAACGTCCTCGGCCAGTTCGGGTGAGCGCATCTTCTCGGCAACGGAACTTCGCGACACGGGGCTTGTGACCACCGGGAGGCCTTCCGCGATCATGCGCTCCACCGAAGAGGCCGTCTCCCAACCGGACGCGGTCGACTGGTGGTGGCTGCTGGGCCTGCTTGGGCTGGTCGGCGCGTTCTGGGGCGTAACGACGCTCTGGCGTGGGATGCAGAGGATGGATGGACGGTCTGGCGGTTAGGCGCCCATCGCCGCAAGCCCTGCATACCCCCAAAGATCGAGTTGACTTTGTCCAGAATTCGCTATCTTTAAGAGAATCCCACGCGCATCCGGCATCGGGCGCTGTTGGGACAACCATCACGATAAGAGCATCTTTCTGGAGGAGCGGGCAATGTCGGGCTTTGTGCAAGAGGTGTTTCGCCTCTTCGGCGGGGGTCCTGCGTCCCTGCCCGAAGAATACGAGTCGAGCCGGCTGTGCAGCGGCGTCCTGCCTGCGGTCGTCGAGCATGTGGTAGACCAGACCTACAGCCGCTTCCGCGCGATTCCGGGCTACGCCAAGCGCTTGCAGGGACCGGTATTCGAAACCTTCCGCTACATCGATCAACTGGTGGAGAGTGTGCCGGAGCCGATTCTCTGCACCCGCTCCCGGTTCACGGAAGACCCACGGGTCAACGCCTTCTTCGTGGACCCCAAGCACATGCAGGAGGTATTCAGCGAAAGCGCGGAGTTGCGCGGGCTTCTGGAAACCCACCCTGACGTGGACGAGTGCTGGGCCCTCTTGTGCATGCGGAAAGAGGAGCGGCAGCAGCCCGGCATGTCGGTGGTCGGTGACGCGGTCCGCAAGGACGTCATGCAGACGGTGATCAGTTTCACCGACCATCAGCTCCTCTCCCCGGGCCGCACCGAGCAGGAGGCCCGGCGTACATTGAAGTGCTGCATCTTCGATGGCCTGCTGTCCTTCATGCAAAAAAGGGCGGACTCGGCGAAGGCGACGGTGACGGAGCTGGAGAACCGGCTGAAATCCCTCCGCGGGCGGTTGCAGAAGACGATCGCGGACGAGGGGGCTGACGATTCCCGCCAGCGCTTGCTGACCCAGATCGATGCGCTGGAGAGGGAGTTCTCGCAACAGGACTTGCGGCTTTCGTCCCTGGAGGATTATCTCGACTACGTGGCGGATGTGCTCGGGCACCCGGCGCAGTATCTGAGCAGCCGTTCGAGCGCCATCCGCATGAACCGAATGGGCGTGAGGCTCGACGGGCATTCCGAGGATGCAGGCTACGAGGTTGCTCTGACGGAGATTCGTATCGCCGCGACGGAGCCGAGGGTCGGCGCCCTGGTGCGTTTCCCGCGCTCGGAGCTCCTGCCGCGGCAGGACTTCCTCACCAGGGCCGACAGCTTCCTCGCGCTGTAGCCGACGCCTGACATCCGCGTTACCGAGCCGCGGGGCGTTTGGCCCCGCGGCTCGCCGCCCCTGGGCGATTCGTTGACGCTCCCTAGACGAGTTGTTGTAATGACCCGCCGCAATTCGCGCTCGTCTCGGCCCACGAACCAACATCATGTCCCTGCAGCCCGTGATCCTTTCCGGCGGATCGGGAACCCGCCTCTGGCCGCTCTCCCGCGAGGCCTACCCCAAGCAGTTTCTGCCGCTCACCAGCGAGCGCACCATGCTCCAGGAGACGGTGAGACGCCTGGACGGGCTGGACGAGGAGCACCCGCGTGGGGCGATCGGCGTCCTCGACCCCATCGTCGTGTGCAACGACACGCACAGATTTCTGGTGGCCGAGCAGTTCCGGCTGATCGCGCGCAGCCCTGCCGCGATCCTGCTGGAGCCGAAGGGCCGCAATACCGCTCCCGCGTTGACCGTGGCGGCGCTGGCGGCAGTACGGGGTGAGCGCGACCCGGTGCTGCTGGTCATGCCGGCGGACCACACCATCCGCGATGAACGGGGTTTCCGCCAGGCCGTCGCGGACGGCTTTCGCCTCGCTGGAGGCGGGGCCGTCGTGACCTTCGGCGTCATGCCCGACAAGCCCGAGACCGGCTATGGCTACATCCGTCGGGGCGAGCCTTTCCCATCTGCCGGGATCGCTGGCAAGGCCTACGTCCTCAGCGCCTTCGTCGAGAAGCCGGACGAGACCACCGCCCAGGATTATCTCGGGACCGGAGCGTTTTTCTGGAACAGCGGCATCTTCATGATGAAGGCTTCGGTCTGGCTGCAACTCATCGCCCGTTTCCGACCCGAAATCGCCGAGGCGAGCGAGCGGTCATTTGCCCAGGGCGCGGCCGATGGCGACTTCCTGCGGCTCGATGGCGAGGCGTTCCGCGCCTGCCCCGCCGATTCCATCGACTACGCCGTAATGGAGAGTTTGTCGCGCGATGCCGCGCGGGAGGACACACCCGCCCTGGTTCTGCCGCTCGACGTCGGTTGGTCGGACGTCGGCGCCTGGTCGGCCCTGTGGGAGGTGACTGATCGGGACGAGATGGGAAACGTGCTCGGTGGAGATGCCTTCGTCCACGATGCGCACAACAATCTCCTGCTGGCCCAAAGCCGGATGGTGGCCGCGGTGGGCGTCAACGACCTGATCGTCGTGGAAACGCCCGACGCCGTGCTCGTGACCGAGAAGGGGCGGGCCCAGGACGTCAAGGCAGTCACCCAGTTTCTGCAGCGCGAGCAGCGCATCGAGCTTCGACATCACCAGCGGGTGCATCGGCCCTGGGGTACCTTCGAGTCCATCGGTCAGGGCGACCGTTACCAGGTCAAACGGCTCACGGTGAGGCCCGGCGAGTCCCTGTCGCTGCAGATGCACCATCACCGGGCCGAGCATTGGATCGTCGTCTCCGGCACGGCGCGGGTGACCTGCGGGGACGAGGTGAAGCTGCTCGCGGAGAACCAGTCCACCTACATCCCGGTCGGCGCCACTCATCGGCTCGAGAATCCCGGTACCATCCCGCTGCAGATCATCGAGGTCCAGTCGGGCAGCTACCTTGGCGAGGACGATATCGTGCGCTTCGATGATGTCTACAATCGAGGTCCCGGGGAGACCTGATCTCCGTCGCGGACGGCGGATGCTCGTTCCGTCGGGCCGCTTCCTGAGCCGGCGCTCCGCTGGCCCCGGGCGCCCAGGTTCCTGTATCCTTCCCGCTTTTTCCCGGCACTCGCAATCATCATGGGTTTCAAATGCGGTATCGTGGGTCTGCCCAACGTCGGCAAGTCCACACTCTTCAACGCGCTCACCAAGGCCGCCATCGCTGCGGAGAACTATCCCTTCTGCACCATCGATCCCAACGTCGGCGTGGTGCCCCTGCCGGACGAGCGTCTCGACACCATTGCCGCGATCGTGAAGCCGAAAAGCGTCGTGCCCACCACGATGCAGTTCGTCGACATCGCCGGGCTGGTAGCCGGGGCCTCGAAAGGGGAGGGCCTGGGGAACAAGTTTCTCGCCAACATCCGCGAGACCGATGCCATTGCCCATGTGGTGCGCTGTTTCGAGAACGACGACGTGGTGCACGTATCCGGCAAGGTGGATCCCCTGGGGGACATCGAGGTCATCAACACCGAGCTCGCCCTTGCCGACCTCGAGTCGGTCGATAAGGCCCTGGATCGAGCCGCCCGCCAGGCCAAGACCGGCGACAAGAAGATCCTGGCGCGCAAGGAGCTCCTGGAGCGGGTGCGCGCTCAGCTGGACGCGGGCCGGCCGGTGCGGGCAATGGGTCTAGGAGAGGATGAGCGCGGGGAGATCAGGGACCTGTTTCTCCTCACCGCCAAGCCGACCATGTACATCGCCAACGTCGACGAAGGGGGCTTCGAGAACAACCCCTTCCTGGATGCGGTCGCGGCCCTGGCTGCGGACGAGGGCGCGGAGGTGGTAGCCGTATGCGCCGCCATCGAGGCGGAGATCGTGGAGCTTGCCGACGACGAGCGCAGCGAGTTCCTGGCCGACCTGGGTCTCGATGAGCCGGGGTTGAACCGCGTAGTCCGCGCTGGCTATCGCCTGCTGGGCCTCGAGACCTATTTCACGGCGGGCCCCAAGGAGGTGCGGGCATGGACGATCGCCAAGGGCGCGCGGGCGCCGCAGGCGGCTGGGGTCATCCACACGGACTTCGAGCGCGGCTTCATCCGAGCGGAGGTGATCGCCTATCAGGATTTCGTCGCCTTCAAGGGTGAATCGGGCGCACGCGATGCGGGGAGGCTACGCTCGGAGGGCAAGGACTACGTGGTCCAGGACGGCGACGTGATCCACTTTCGTTTCAACGTCTGAGCGCAGCGCTTGACGCTCAATCATGCGCCCGCTAACATTTGCGGTCTATTTGGCTACGTAGCTCAGTTGGTTAGAGCGCAGCACTCATAATGCTGATGTCGGTAGTTCGAGTCTACCCGTAGCCACCACTCAACTCCTCCCTAGTCCCGCGTTCCCCCCGCCGGCGTATCGAGTGCTGGCGATTCGTTCGCCTTCGCTCGGCGGCCGGCTTGTTCGACCTCGAGGTGGCGCTGGTTTCCCGCCAGCGCGCGACGGGTCGGCGTCAGGTGTCTCCGCGCCGCCGCCTGCTACATGATCCGATGGTTGTTCTCGCGAAGCTCCTTCTGGGCCATCTCGATCTCAGACACCAGGACCAAGACTTCGACGTCGTGCCCATAGTAAACATGGGCGTCGTTGACGCACGGGCGGGCCTCTTCCGGCTCGTCTCGCAGATCCATCGCGGTCCATGAAGGTCCGCCCGGCCAAAACTCGATTCGGTCGCCGGCACGCACCGGTTCGTAGGCCAACAGCAGGAGAACGCCACTGGCCAGCTCCCGATCCTGCCATGATCCGACGCGCATCGCGAGCTCGGCCCAACCTCGCTGGTGTCGTCCGACACTGTAGACCAAGGCCCTGCTGCATGGCTCCTCGGCGCCCGAGATATACACGCCGAGCTGCGCAATGTGGTTGGCGATGCCCAGATGGTCGATCATCGAGACTTCCTCTTCGTGCTGTCGCTGCAGGCGAACCGCGCGGATGCGTCGTGAAACCTTCGCCAGGAACTGCCGCTGCACCCCTGCCACCGTATTCCTTGGGGCCAGTGTACAGAGGTGTGCCCTGGTGATGCCGTGAGCGCTGTCACAGGCTTTCAATCGTGTCGGAGCGCTGCGCACTGCTGGGCATGGATCACGACGGTGGTGAGATGAAGCGCAGAGAGAAAGAGCACCGAACGAGAAGGGAGCCCGCGCGCCGCCACGGAGGGCGTGTGCCATGGTCTAGCCTTGGTGTGGCCCAATCCCATCTGGGCTGGTGGTCGCCATGTCTTGGTGACTACGGGGACGAACAACCTGGGCAGGTGCCTTGGCTTGGTTGCTCGCCTGCGGCCACTTGCCTACCGCCTCCCCGGCAGCTATCCGCCCTCCTGTTCGGCGTTTTGTGAACTTTTTCACAGTCCCGGACAGCCGATCGGGGTATCCGAGGAAGATCCTCGTCTTGGCTTGACGGGGAAACCGACATCCAGAGCGATCGGGGGAAATCTCATGGATATTGACTGGGTCGACTCAACCCATCCTTCGGTTGTCGTCGGCATCGCGGCCGACGGGGGACTTCTCGTCCACGCCTCTCTTCACCCACTCGGTGCCGAGGCGGCTTGTGGTTGTGCCATGCATGCCGGAGTCATGGGATCTCAGTACGCCGGGGAGGTGTATTTCCCGATGCCTTGGATCCGCTCGGAGTTGGCGTCGGTGCTGAAGCACAAACCCGCTCATGCCTCAGCGTCTTTCGTCGCGCGGATCTGCACAGCCCTCTACGAGACCCTGCCGACGCTTCAGACGCGCGCGGTCGATCCCTCTTGTGGACAAGCGTCGGGCTAGGGAGCTTTCGAGACTGGAGGTGGGGTAAACAAAAAATCGCCGGGCCATTGGGGCCCGGCGATGAGCTTCTGCGTTACGTTTTGTTGGCGTTATTCCGGATGTCCCTCGCTTTGAACTCTCTGTATGGCCCGCGATTGGCGCGGACGCCAGTCCCATCGTCGTTTGAGACCTGTCAGAGACACGCCATCCCTGATTGCGAGCGTCGAGTTACATATTGATATGCAATCGCAAGTTTTTATGTGAAGCGGTTCACAAAAAAACTACTCACATTCGATGAGCAAAAAAAAGCCGCTGTTCCCTTGGGAGCAGGCGGCTTTCAAAGCGAGGGACTCACGTGCGCCCCATCCGGAGGAACCAGACAGTTCGCACGTGAAAATAACCATACAAGGACCGTGCCAGAAGCTAACAGCATTGATTTCGCTAACAGGCCGCGCGCGTGCTCGATGTGACAGGGGAAAAACTGTCGCCTACGCCCGACAGATCTTCTCTGGTCTCGCCCGCAAGGCGGACCCCTGCGAGCGGGATGACCGCTTGAAGACACCGGGAAAATTCAAGGTCCCCTTTGGGCGCCGAGCTCCCCGAACGAATGCGTGAGAAGTGCCGATCCCCGAGAACGCTGGTTGCCTAACGAGGAACGGCGCGTATCGACCGACACCAGACGTTGACCGCTACAGGTGGGACACTGGTACCAGGTCTGGACGGAGCCGGGCTGGTCCGTGCGTTCGGTCAGGATCATCGGGGTCCGGCAGCGCGTACAGTTCATGATCTCGTTTCCCCTACGGTAGAGTTGTGTCGATTGGCTGTTCTGTGGCGGTGCCAGGATCAATCCTGACCGATGGCGCGGGCAATGAAGTCCGGCTCGTGTCCGATCAACAAGCCGGTGTACTCCTCGAGCACCATCAGGCAGGCGCGGAAGGGACCGTCTTCCGCAGCGGTCGGTGCCTGCTCGAAGCACTCGGAGAAAACGCCGGCAAGCTGATGGACGAAGCCTCGGCTGCTCTCCGCATCCGGCGCGGGTTGGGGCGACTCCACTACCGCGGTCATCGTCCCGCACGCATTCCGCAGGCGGTCGATCTCGCACACCAGCTCGCTCAGGTAGTGCTCGTCGTACAAGCGTCCGCGCTCGTCCTGCGCGGTAAGGACGCGAGCCAGCCCCGGTCTGGACGGCTGCGGGATCTGCAGCAGCAGATCCGAGAGCATGCGCGCCTGTTCCTCGACGGCGAGCAGAATCTGTTCCAGTCCCCGATCCCGCTCCGGAGGCGCCGGTGTTGGCGCGGGGCCGTCGCTGCGGACGAGTTGATCGGAGAAGGCACTCAGCTGGTACTCCACCGCGGCGACGAAGATCTGCCGGCCCATCTCGTCCCCGACCTGTTTTCGCTTCAGCGCCTTGCAGATTTCCGACTTCTGGCGTTCATCGAGGTGCACGGGGTCGATGAAGCGACTGTCGCGGCTTCCTTGGCGGGATGCCGCCGAGGCGGCCTCGGGTGGCTTGAGCGACGCCGGTGCCTTCGCGGAGCCGCGCTTCTGGCCGGCCTTGGACGGCGGCTTCGGCTTGACCGCAAGCTCTTCCGGAAGGGCCGCTTTGCGCAGCAGTCGCGGATGCGTATTCGGATTCGGTTCAAGGCGCATGGGTCGGCCCCCGTTTATGGGTCATCATCGTTCGTCGAGGCACTGCTTTCCTGCTCAGGTCTGGTCGGATTCGAGCTCGCTTCGGTGCAATCATTGTCTCCGCGCCTATCAGGGAGCGCATTGACGCCCGTCGTTCGCTTTCTCTACTCGCAAATTTTCGGGAAAGCGCTGATCAATTCAGCGCCTGCCGCGGCACAGGGATTTGTGCTGATTCTGGCCAGGATGGCCAATCATCAGCGTCCTAGGGGACTTCCCTGACCGGCGAATCCGTCGCATTGGGCGCCGCGCCGAACCTGGCGTTGAGGAAGCCGACGATGTCCCTGGACTCATACAGCCATCGCGTCCCGTCCGGCTCGGCGATGCGCAGGCAGGGCACCTGAATCTTGCCGCCCTCGGACAGCAGGGCCGCCCGGTGGTCCGGGTCGTTCTGGGCGTCGCGCAGCTCGATCAGGATATTCAGCCGACGAATCGCCCGGCGCGTGCGGATGCAGAAGGGGCAGGCGTGGTAATGGTACAGGGCCAGCGCCTGCGCTGCCTCCTCCGCGGCGATCTGCTCCTCCTTGCCGCGTTGCATCGGCCGGGGGCTGGTCAGGTAATCGACGAGGACGAGGACCCGTCCGAGGCCTTCGCGAACCAGTTTGAGCATCATCTACTGCGGACCTCCAGAGGTTTCGGTACCGGGCGCGGCGCAGGCGTCGGCGAGCCGCTGCTCGTGGCGTTCTTGCTCGCGGCGCAGCCAGTCTTCGTCGTGCTCGTTGATGGTCCCATTCGCCAGGTCGTAAAGCATGTCCATCATGGCGTCGGTGCAGCGTCCGGCCTGCCGGATGAGGGCGCGGGCACCGCAGGATTCGAGAACCGGCGCGACGGGCTGACCGGTGTCCATGGCGCGCCGGCCGACCTGGATGCAAGCTTCAAGCGGCGAGAGAAATCGCTCGCCGAATTCCGTCTTCACGTGCTCGCGGTACCTGTAGTAGACGTCCGTGGGGAGGACCTCCCGGGCCGCCATCAGCGCGGGACTGGTCTCGGTCCGCCAGCGGACATTGGCGGCATCATACATCGCCCGGAGCTCCTCGAAGTCCTCCTTATTTGTCCCGGTCTCGATGGCCGTGAGCAGCTTGTCGGCACGCGCCAGATGCTCCGCGTTGAGCTTGGACAGATTGCTGATCGCCTCCTTGCGGGCCTGGATCATGGCCTGCTGGCGTACCTCCTCGGAGCGCTTGGAGGCGTAGTAGTTGGTCAGCGCGCCGCCAACCACGCCGGTGAGCAGGAAGCCGATGACGACATTCGCCATCGGGTGCCTCAGCACCTCACCCAGCCCCTTTTTCTCTTCCTGCCCCGCCATCTCTCATTGCCTCGCCGCGGTGCCTGGAAGCATCCCCTGGATCAATCCCAATTGAGGGTGCCCCCGGTCTGGTATTCGGTCACGCGGGTCTCGAAGAAGTTCTTCTCCTTCTTGAGATCCAGCACCTCGGACATCCAGGGGAAGGGGTTGGTCGCGCCAGGGTACTGCTCCGGCAGTCCGATCTGGGCGCAGCGCCGGTTGGCGATGAAGTGCAGGTACTCCTCGAACATGGGCGCGTTCAGCCCCAGCACGCCGCGCGGCATGGTGTCGTGGGCGTACTGGGACTCCAGGTTCACCGCGTCGCGGATCATCTCCACCAGCTCGCCCTTGAACGACTCGGTCCACAGGTGCGGGTTCTCGATCTTGATCTGGTTGATGACGTCGATGCCGAAGTTCATGTGCATGGACTCGTCGCGCAGGATGTACTGGAACTGCTCGGCGGTGCCGGTCATCTTGTTGCGCCGGCCCATGCTCAGGATCTGCACGAAGCCGACGTAGAAGAAGATGCCCTCGAAGATCAGGTAGAAGGCCACCAGCTCCCGCAGCAGCCTCTGGTCGTTCTCCGGGGTGCCGGTGTGGAAGTGGGGGTCCGCGAGGTACTGGGTGTAGGGCAGGGCCCACTCCGCCTTCTTGGCGACAGCCGGCACCTCCCGGTACATGTTGAAGATCTCCCCCTCGTCGAGCCCGAGGCTCTCCACCACGTACTGGTAGGCGTGGGTGTGCAGGGCCTCCTCGAAGGCCTGACGCAGCAGGTACTGGCGGCACTCGGGGTTGGAGATGTGGCGGTAGACCGCGAGCACCAGGTTGTTGGCCACCAGGGAGTCGGCGGTGGAGAAGAAGCCGAGGTTGCGCTTGATGATGGTGCGCTCGTCCTCGGTGAGCCCCTCGGGGCTCTTCCACAGGGCGATGTCCGCGTTCATGTTGATTTCCTGCGGCATCCAGTGGTTGGCGCAGGCGTCCAGGTACTTCTGCCAGGCCCAGTCGTACTTGAACGGAACCAGCTGGTTGAGGTCGGCGCGGCAGTTGATGATCTTCTTGTCGTCGACCCGCACCCGCCCGGCGCCCATCTCCAGGCTCTCCAGCCCGGTGGCGCCGCCCTCGGCCCGCTCGTCGAGCTCGTGCCGGGCCGGCCGTCCGGTTGTGGCGGGGAAGTCGGGGTCGGACATGCCGAGGTCCGGCTGCACCTGGGCGGGTTTGGGATCGACCACGGGCGCGCCCCCGGCGGTGGCCATCAGCACCTCGTTGGCCACCACCCCCCGCCCCGGGCGAACCTGTTCTCCCGTATCGTGGGCGCGGATCGCGCGCTGGAGCCGCGGCGCGGCCTCCTGCTGGAACCAGTGCGCGTCCTTGTCCGAAAGCTTTGCTTGCGGCTTTGCCTTGGCGTTGGGCGCGGGGGTGGCGAGGGGGTCGTCCCAGTTCAACATCTCGTATCTACCTCTGTGGTCGTGCCTGTCTAATTGCGGTTCCGGCGTCCGGGGATGTCTATTGCAGCGAGGGCTCCCGTCCTTTGAACAGGGACTCGATCAGGTGGTAGAGCTCGTTGGCGGCCAGTTTCGCCTTCTCGATCGGCAGGTTGTCGAAGAAGACCACGGTCGGCTTGGCGCGGACGCTGGAATCCTTGGACGCGTGCCGCTCGAAGATGGCGATGGCCTGCTCCTGGATCTGCCCGCCCTTCTCGAACAGCACATGGTCGTAGGTAGGGGGCAGGGTGACGTAATCCCACATCACGTCGGCGGTGTTCTCGCCGGTGCGCACCACCACGTAGGGTTTCGCGGTCTCCTGGCAGTAGTGGAACCAATCGCTCTGCGGTGCCGTGTCGTAGGTCTCGATCAGATCGAATTGCGCGTCAGGCATCTTCATCCACCTCTTCGTCTTTGTTTGGTTTTTCGGTCTCTTTTCGTCCCGTCACCGGTCCTGGTGCCGGTGACGCCAGTTTCGGAGCGCCTCCCGGCTCAGGCCGCCTGCGAGAAACAGCTGCTCAGCACCCCGTTCACCTCCGCAACGTCAGGGTCTCCGGGAAACAGCGTGTCCCGGTCGAACATCTCCCGGACCTCGGCGTGATCCGGGTGCGCGGGGTCGTTCCACGCCTCCAGCGCCGCGTAGTAGCCCCACAGGCCCCCGATATCCTCCGGCGGACAGGCGCCCTTCGCCTTGATGCAGATCGGTGTTGCGACCCCCGGATCGAAGGGCAGGACCTTTTCCAGGGTGACGCGGTGCTCCCACCCGTCGCCGAAGTCGTATTCGTAACGCAGCCAGTCCTTCTCGCGCCGCAGCAGCTTGTTCAGCCGGGTGCTGCGTTCGTCGAGCACCGGCTCGAAGTCCCAGTCGTGCAGCGGCGTTCTGAAAAGGCGCCCGTTCTTCTCGAACTGATGCATGTGGGAGTCGGTCCAGCCCATGGCGATCTGCAGGACGTCGTGGAGCTGGGCGAGCGAAATCTGGCCCGGAACGAGGAGCCGTCGCCAGATCGGCGGCGAGGAGCCCGTCAGTGTCACCTTCACCTGGTAGATGTGCTCTTGCTGTGCAGTCATGTCCTTGGTCACCTCGCTTGTTCGTCGAGCCCGCCGCGCTGGTGCGGCGCTGGCCTGGTCAGTCTTCGATCTGGTGCAATATCTCCATCGCCACCGCCTCCATGCGCTCCAGGCTGATGTCGGCCTTTTCGACAAAGGCCTCGTCGTAGAAACCCGGCTCGGACCATTGCTTGCCGCTGATCTGGCAGCGCTTGGCAAGCTTCGCGATGCCGAGATCCTGCAGGGCGAAGCCCAGCTCGGTCCAGAGGACCGCCAGCCGCCCCTCCGTCGCGTGGTCCCGGCTGCCGGTGTCCTGCATGCGGCGCATGTAGGCCGCGGTTTCCCTGGCCGCCATGACGACGCCGCGCAGGGCCTTCTTCGACTCCTCCTTGCGCGCGGTCCCGGCGCGGCTCAGGTTCGCCAGCCAGGACCTGATGTGCTTGAGGACGTCCCACAGCAGGGCGGGGCTCAGGCCGTCCATTCCGCATGGCGCTCGACCTTCGCGTGGCGGTCCGGTAGGGCGCAATAGCGAAGCGTATTGCGCCGCATGTCATCCCCGCCGCTCGCCCGCAATGTCACCGATGCCCGGATCATCCGCCCAATCGACCGGGTAGACTCCCGACTCGACATGGCGAAGAAACGTCGAATGAGGCCAATCCCGCACGCGCTCGACGTATCCATGCTTGAGCGGATTGATGTGGACGTAGTCGACATGGGCCGCGTAGTCCGCGTCGTCGCGGATGGCGTGCTCCCAGAAGCGTCGTTGCCAGATACCCCGCTCGTCGCGCAGCCTGCGGACCTCGGATCGGTGCTCGATCTGCTGCAATGCCCGCGAGAAATGCTGTTTGATCGTCCGCCAGCGGTTCGCGTAATCGTCGTCTCCGGGCGGGAGTGTCCAGACCGCGTGCAGGTGGTCGGGAAGCACGACCCATGCGTCGACGTGAAACGGACGGCGGCGGCGTACGCGGCGAACGGCGTCTCGGAGCTCGGCAATGTGTCGGACCAGCAGATCATTCGGGTATCGTTCGAGCAGGTTCACCGTGAAAAAGTACGTGCCGCCCGGTATGCGGATGCGGCGATAGTCGGGCATTTCGGCTCCATCTCATTCGGCGCAATACGCTTCGCTATTGCGCCCTACCAAGGCGCGAATCGGTGTTTTTGAACCGCTGCGAGCACCGTAATCCGTAGGGCGCAATAGCCTCCGGCGTATTGCGCCGCATGGCTGTGCGGTCTCGTGGCCGCGTTCGAAGCCGTCGCGCCGATCGTGCTCGTTGCGCGGCCCCGAGTGACTTTCTTTTGCCCGGCCAAAAGAAAGTCACCAAAGAAGAGGCCGCCCCGCTGTCGCGACGACCCCTGCGCTTCTCGGGATTTCCGGGGTTCCATCGACGGCACGATCCCTGTGCCGACGATGGAATGCGCGCCTTCCTGGCGCGCCCCCTGTGGGCCTGTCCGGAAATCCCTGCGATGCTCGGCGCGACAGTAGGGGTTCAAGAGTTGCGCCCTACCTCGGAGCCAGGCGTACGGCGGAACTCCGCAGGAGGTTCCGCCAGCGATGCTCCCTTTTGCCGCGTCGAGCATCGCAGCCGTTTGCGGGAAAAGCCCGAAGGGGCGCGCGAGGGATCGCGCGCGTCGGTCGTCGGTACAAGGACGTGCCGTCGGCCGACCCCCGGAAACGGCGAGAAGCGCAGAGGTTGTCGCGGCAAGGGGGCGGATTTCTTTGGGTACTTTCTTTGTCCGTACAAAGAAAGTAGCTCGCCTCGCCGGCAGGGCGTTGATCTTGGCAATTAATATGGAGCGAGGCGAAATCATGCGAATATCTATCGGTTGGCGGTTGTTTCCATTCGGCGCAATACGCTTCGCTATTGAGTTCTACGTGAGCTAGTGAGATCCAAGTTTGTTTTCTTTGATTATGGATTTCAGTTGATCAATCGCTTCAGTGGATAGCAGTATGGACTGGCTTTTTTTGCCTTCCATTTTCCGATCCTTCGACCCATACGTGTCTATTTGAAGATAAGACTCTCCCTCAGATTGAACTGTCGAGTATGTTGCGTCGGTTTCAGTGTGTGTGCTGTCCTTGTCAAGTGTGATTTTCTCTAGTTTTCGGATGATGGCCATAACGCGCACCTTTTTCGTGGTGACAGTGTGGTAGGCAAAAATCGTTAAGTTGAATACCGAGCAGATTTGGGATGGCGCCTGATTCCCGATGGTTTGGGGAACTCTGCATCCCTTCCATCTTTTCCTAACCAGCAAGAACCGCGTGCGCGTCCTCTGCGCCGCCGCGGTTCAATTCCGTCCTACTGACAAGCCTCACACTCCGGATCCAAAATCGAACACGCCTTCACCTCCTCCGATCCATTCCCCTTCCCATTCCCGTTGCCCTTGGCAGCGGAATAACTCCCCCCCACCGCGCTCAACCGATTGGCGCGCGAGGAATCGTCCATCGTGGACTTCTCCACATGGGTCGCACCCATGGAGCGCAGGTAATAGGTGGTCTTCAGCCCCCGCACCCAGGCGAGCTTGTAGAGGTTGTCGAGCTTCTTGCCGTTGGGCTCGCTCATGTAGAGGTTCAGGCTCTGCGCCTGGTCGAGCCACTTCTGGCGGCGGCTGCCGGCCTCCACCAGCCAGCGGGCGTCGATCTCGAAGGCGGTGGCGTAGAGATCCTTGAGCTCCTGCGGGACGCGGTCGATGGCTTGCACGGAGCCGTCGTAATACTTCAGGTCATTCACCATGACCGCATCCCACAGGCCCTGGTCCTTCAGGTCTGCGACGAGGTAGGGGTTCACCACGGTGAATTCCCCGGAAAGGTTGGATTTGACGAACAGGTTCTGGTAGGTCGGCTCGATGGACTGGCTGACCCCGGCGATGTTGGAGATGGTCGCCGTGGGCGCGATGGCCATGCAGTTGGAGTTGCGCATGCCGACGGTCCTGACCCGCTCGCGCAGGGCGTCCCAGTCCAGCGTGCTGGACCTGTCCATCTGCAGGTAGCCGCCGCGGCCTTCCTCCAGTCGGGCGATGGAGTCGATGGGCAGGACGCCCTGGCTCCACAGGCTGCCGTCGAAGCTGGAGTAGCGCCCGCGCTCCTCGGCGAGACGGGTGGATGCGTCAATGGCGTAGTAGGAGACGGCCTCCATGCTGTGGTCGGCGAACTGCACCGCCTCCATGCTGGCGTAGGGGATGCGCAGCTTGTAGAGCGAGTCCTGGAAGCCCATGATGCCGAGCCCCACCGGGCGGTGGCGCAGGTTGGAGCTGCGCGCCTGGGGCACGTTGTAGAAGTTGTAGTCGATGACGTTGTCGAGCATGCGCATGGCCGTGGTGACGGTCTTGCGCAGCTTGGCGGTGTCGAGCCCCTTGTCCGTGACGTGAGCGGCCAGGTTGACCGAGCCCAGGTTGCACACGGCGATCTCCTGGTCGTTGGTGTGCAGGGTGATCTCGGTGCAGAGGTTGGAGCTGTGGACCGTGCCCGCGTGCTGGTTGGTGTAGCGCAGGTTGCAGGGGTCCTTGAAGGCGAGCCAGGGGTGGCCGGTCTCGAACAGCATGGCGAGCATCTTGCGCCACAGGTCGACCGCCTTGACCTTCTTGCCGACCTTCATGTCGCCGCGGGCGGCGCGCGCCTCGTAGCCGGTGTAGGCGGCCTCGAAGGCCTGGCCGGTGAGGTCGTGCAGGTCCGGGGTCTCGTCGGGCGAGAACAGGGTCCAGTGCTGGTCCTCTGCGACGCGCTTCATGAACAGGTCCGGCACCCAGTTGGCGGTGTTCATGTCGTGGGTGCGGCGGCGGTCGTCGCCGGTGTTCTTGCGCAGCTCCAGGAACTCCTCGATGTCGATGTGCCAGGTCTCGAGGTAGGCGCAGACGGCGCCCTTGCGCTTGCCGCCCTGGTTGACGGCGACGGCGGTGTCGTTGGCGACCTTGAGGAAGGGCACCACGCCCTGGCTCTTGCCGTTGGTGCCCTTGATGTGGGCGCCCATGCCGCGCACCCGGGTCCAGTCGTTGCCGAGGCCGCCGGCGAACTTGGAGAGCAGGGCGTTGTCCTTGATCGCGCCGTAGATGCCGTCGAGGTCGTCCGGCACCGTGGTGAGGTAACAGGAGCTGAGCTGCGGACGCAGGGTGCCGGAGTTGAACAGGGTCGGCGTCGAGCTCATGAAGTCGAAGCTGGACAGCAGCTCGTAGAACTCGATCGCCCGCTCCTCGCGGTCGATCTCGTTGATGGCGAGCCCCATGGCGACGCGCATGAAGAAGGCCTGGGGCAGCTCGAAGCGCACCCCCTCGGCGGTGTGGATGAAGTAGCGGTCGTAGAGGGTCTGCAGCCCGAGGTAGGTGAACTGCAGGTCGCGCTCGGGCTTGAGGGCCGCGCCCAGGCGCCGCAGGTCGTACTGGGCGAGGCGCCGGTCGAGCAGCTCCAGGTCCGCGCCTCGCTTGACGTAGGCGGAGAAGTACTCGGCGTAGCGCTCGGCCAGGTCCGCCTGGGTCTCGACCCCGATCCCCAGTCCCAGAAAATCCAGGCCCTCGCGCCGCAGGACGTCCAGCAGCAGGCGGGCAGCCGCCTTGCTGTAGCTCGGCTCCTTCTCGATCATGGCGCGGGCGCTCATGACCAGGGCCTGGCCCACGTCGGCCTCCTTGACGCCGTCGAACAGGTTGCGGGTGGTCTCGGCGAGGATCTTCTCGCCATCCACCGCGTCCAGGTCGCGGCAGGCCTCCTCGACCAGGCGGCGCATGCGCTCGATGTCCAGCGGTCGGGTGCTGCCGTCGGCCAGGGTGACGCTGAGTCCCGGCGCTTCCGCCTTGGGCTCGGCCGCCGCCTTCTGGGCGCGCTCGCGCGCGCGCTCCTCGCGGTAGAGCACGTAGTCGCGGGCGACCTTGTGCTCGCCGGCGCGCATCAGCGCCAGCTCGACCTGGTCCTGGATGTCCTCGATGTGGACCGTGCCGCCGCCGGGCAGGCGGCGGGTGAGCGCCGAGGCGACCTGCTCGGTCAGCTCGCGCACCTTGTCGTGGATGCGGCTGGAGGCGGCCGCGCTGCCGCCCTCCACGGCGAGGAAGGCCTTGGTCATGGCGACCATGATCTTGTTCGCGTCGAAGTGGGTGACCTTGCCGTTGCGGCGGATCACCTGGACCTTGCCCGGGGCAAGGGCCTCGACCTCGGTGCGGCTCGCGCGCTCGGCGGGCTCGGGGGGTACGGCGATGTCTTGCGTTGGCTCGGCGGACGGCGCTTCGGTGGCCATGGCTCCTCCTCGGGACGGCTCGTGCATTACTCAGACGGGGGTTGTCCACAGACTGCGTGGACGGTACGGCAAACGACGTTTGAGCGCAATATATACGTTACGGATGGTCTGTCAACCCCAACATGTTGTGTAGAAGCGGCTGGAAGAACTGGGTGTGAGCTGTGGGCGGCCTGTGGATAAACCGCTGCTTCGGGCTGGCTTTCGAGCCGCCCCGCCAGTATCGGCGGGGGTTGCCGCCGGTCGGCTTTGTGGACAGGCGTGCGAGCTTGCCTGTGGAAAACGGCACCGGCGCGTGATGCTGATCGCCCACTTGCATGGGCGTCTCCCCCGGCGCCGGGGCCAGCGCTCGGCAAGCGCCGTGGGGTTCCTCGGGTCGTTCTCGCTTCCTTCGTTTGGGCGCGGTGGCTCGGGTTATAATCCGCGGCCGAACGAGCGACCGCGGACGATCGGATCTCCGGGATCGGTCAGCGGCGGAAACCGGTCGATATCAGAACCAAATCCAAAGGAGGACGTCTTCCCATGCAAGTCAAAGAGATCATGAACCGCTCCATACGGTCGGTCAGCCCGGATACCAAGGTCATGGAGGTGGCTTCCATCATGTGCCTGTACCGTATCCCCGGTATTCCGGTCGTGGAGGAGGGCGGGCGGTTGGTCGGCCTGATTGCCGAGAAGGATGTGCTGCACAGCCTGTTTCCGACGCTCGAGAGCCTGATGGAGGAGGGCATGGGCAACGTGGACCTGGACAGGGAGATGGCCAGGTACAAGGACGTGTTGGCGCAGTCGGTCTCGGAGCTCATGACCCGCAATCCCATCACGGTGAGTCCGGATGTCCACGTCCTGCGGGCCGCCAGCATCATGGCGCGGAACCGTTTCCGCCGCATCCCGGTGGCCGAGGATGGCGTGCTGATGGGTATGCTCAGCCTGGGCGATGTGCACAAGGCCATCTTCCATGCCAACGTGGCCGACAAGCTGAGGATCGGCTGACCGGAACCGACGCTGCTCCGCCGGCGAGGGAAATTGTCTGGGTTCGTATCAGGGTTGCGCCTCCGAGCGGTGCCGGAATAATCTCCAGCGTTATCGGCAGTGCCTCGCGAACTGGCCTAGAGAAAGCGTTGATCAATTCAGCGCTTCCCGCGGCACAGGGATGTAACGTGCTGATTTTGGCAGGATGGTCGAAGTCAGCGCCTTCCTGGCGCTCATCGGGGTCCGTGAACTCGGAGGTTGGAGGATTGGAAATGAAAACAAGACATGTATTACACGCGGGCGCCTTGGCGTGCTCGGCGCTCGCGTCGTTCCCGTTGCTCGCCGCCACGCCTGCGGAGATCGCCCAGGCGGAGTACGACCAGGTGATGGCCTTGGAGCCGAATCTGGACAACGGCCGCAAGGTCTATCTCACCTGCACCGTCTGCCACCGGCCGGAGGGCTGGGGCAGCATGGACGGCGCCTATCCCCAGATCGCCGGTCAGCTGCGCACCGTCATCATCAAGCAGCTGGCGGACATCCGCGCCCGGAACCGCGACAATCCGTTGATGTACCCGTTCTCGATACCGCGCATCCTGGGGGGGCCGCAGAGTATCGCGGACGTGGCCGCGTACGTCGAGGCGCTGCCCATGACGCCGCATAACGGCGTCGGCCCCGGGGTGGATCTGGAGCTCGGAAAGCAGCTCTACGCGGACAACTGCGTGAAGTGCCACGGCAAGCAGGGCGAGGGGAACGAGAAAGACCACATGCCGGCCATCGCCGGTCAGCACTACAACTATCTGGTGCGTCAGTTCGACATGATCCGCAGCGGGCGCCGCAAGAACTCAGACCCGAAGATGGTCAAGCAGATCAAGGGGTTCACCGCCCGCGAGGAGGCGGCCGTGCTGGACTACACCTCGCGTCTGCGCCCGCCGGCGGAGAAGCTGGCGCAGGACGGCTGGACCAATCCGGACTTCCCCCACTACGTGCGCCCGCCCATGCCGGAGCCACCGCCGATTCCGGCCATGCCGGAGCCGCCGCCCATGCCGGCGATGCCGGAGCCTCCGCAGCCGCCGGAGTACCCGCACCGCTGAGGCTGGCTAGGGTCTGGTGATGTGGAACGGGGCGTCACGCCCCGTTTCCACGTCTGGCGGCAACTTCGCCCCATCTGCGGGTTTCCTGCCTTGCCGATGGGAGGTGGGCGCTGGAGTGTTCGGAACCCTTTAGGGTCCCCTCTGTCCCGCATAGTCGCGGGCGAACTGCCAGGCGGTGCGCCCGCTGCGCGACCCACGCCGCAGCGCCCACTGCAGCGCAGCGCGCTCGATCTCCTCGTGGTTGCTCGCCGCCGCGCCGAGCCGCCGCAGCCAGTGGTGGACGACGGCGAGATATTCGGCCTGTGTGAAGGGGTGGAAGGCGATCCAGAGCCCGAAGCGGTCCGAGAGCGAGATCTTCTCTTCCACGCTCTCGCCCTGGTGAATCTCCCCGTCCACCAGCCGCGCCTCCCGATTCTCGCGCTGGAACTCGGGCATCAGGTGTCGGCGGTTGGAGGTCGCGTAGATCAGCAGGTTGTCCGGCGCGGCGCTGATGGAGCCCTCCAGCGCCGCCTTCAGCGCCTTGTAGCCGGTTTCGTTGGCCTCGAAGGAGAGGTCGTCGCAGAAGACGAGGAAACGCTCCGAACGGTAGCGCACCAGCTCCAGGATGTCGGGCAGGTCCACCAGGTCGTCCTTGTCCACCTCGATCAGGCGCAGTCCATGGCCCCGCAGCTCGTTGAACAGGGCCTTGACAAGGGACGACTTGCCGGTCCCCCTGGAGCCCCAGAGCAGCACATTGTTGGCGCTCCTGCCGGCGAGGAACTGGCGGGTGTTGCGCTCGATCTCCGCCCTTTGGTGCTCCAGGCACAGCAGATCGCCGATGGCGACGCGATGCGGATGGGGTATCGCCTGCAGCTTGCCGTGGCCGCGCTCCTTGCGCCAGCGGAAGGCCTGAGCACTCCAGTCCGGAGTCGCCGGTGCTGGCGGCAGCAGGTCTTCGATCCGCTCGAGCAGCGCCGCCGCGCGATCGATGAGCTCAGAGACGTCGCTCACAAGGCGGCGCGCTGCAGCGGGCGCTCGATCACGGCGTCGGCGAGCGTCAGGCCGTCAACGAGCACCGGTTCGCCGACGGCGTAGCCTTGGGCGAAGTCGACGTTCAGCGCCCGCAGCTGGTTGACCGTGGCCTTGTCCTCCGCCCACTCGGCGATGGTCCGCAGGCCCAGCACGTGGCCGATCTGGTTGATCGAATCCACCAGGGCGTGGTTCACGGGATCTTCGGTCATGCCGCGCACGAAGCTGCCGTCGATCTTCAGGTAGTCAACCGGCAGCTCGCGCAGATAACTGTAGGAGGACAGGCCGGTGCCGAAATCGTCCAGGGCGAAGCTGCAGCCGAGGGCGGAGAGCTCTTCCATGAAGGTGCGCGCCTGCTCCAGCTTGCGCACCGCCGCCGTTTCGGTGATCTCGAAGCAGATGCTCTGGTAAGGGACGTCCCACTCGGTGAACTGGCGCTTGAGGTAGCGCAGGAACCCCTCGTCCATGATCGATGTCCCGGACAGGTTGACCGCGAACAGGAAGCTGTCGCAGCCCTGGGCATGCCAGGCGCGGAGGTTCTGCGCCTGCAGGCTGAACAGGTGGTTGATGATCCAACGGTCGACCGACGGCATCAGGATGTAACGTTCGGCGGCGGGGATGAAGTCGTCCGGGATCACTGGGGTTCCGCTCTCGTCCACCATCCTGACCAGGACCTCGAAGTGGCGCTTCGAGTCGCCGGCGGCGATCGGCACGATGGGCTGCGCATAGAGCCGGAAGCGCCCGTCGCTCAGGGCGCGGGAGATGGTGGAGACGAGGCGCATGTCGCCATGGTGGCGGACGAGCTCCGTGTCTCCCTCGTGATAGACGTGGATCCGGTCGCGGCCATGCCGCTTGGCCATCTCGCAGGCGACGTCGGCCTTGCTGAGGATGCTGGATGCGCCTTCGCTGGCAACGGTGAACTCGACGAGCCCGATGCTGACGGCGACGTCGAAGGACTGGTCGCGCGAGGTGAACAGGAAGCTGCGCACGGTCTGCATGAAGCCGTCGCAGATGTGGGTGGCTTCCTCGGCTGTGCAGTTGAGAAGCAGGGCGCCGAACTCATCGCCGCCGAGGCGGGCGATGATCTCGGTTCCGCGCATCTTGGACTCGAACAGGACGGCGATCTGCTGCAGCAGCTCGTCGCCGGCTTCGTGCCCGCAGGTGTCGTTGACCAGCTTGAACTGGTCGACGTCCACGTAGCACAGGGCATGCGGACCAGCCCCAGCCAGGTCCCGGTCGAGGAGCTGCGACAGCCTGTGCTCGAACTCCCTGCGGTTGGGCAGGCCCGTGAGGACGTCGTGGTGCTCCAGGAACACCAGCTTCTCCTCGTTGTGCGCGTGCTCTGTCAGATCCTGGGCCACGATCAGCAGGTGCGGCTGGCCGTCGAAATGGGCGGTGCTCACCCACAGGCGGACCGGAAACTCCTCGCCCCCTCTGCGCAGTCCGCTGCTCTCGCGCACCAGGGTGGGGGAATCGATGCCGGGCTGCTCGGCCATCAGGGTCCCGAGGCTCGCCGTGGAGAAGAACTCCGGCAGCAGCTTGAAGACCTCGGTATGCAGGACGTCCACCGCCAGACGGCCGAACATCATCTCGGCGGCGGGATTGAACAGCTCGATGCGGCCCTCCGCGTCGGTGAGCACCATGCCCTCCGTCGTGGCCGCGAGCACGGCCTGCAGTTTGAGCTGACCCTCGCTCAGCTCAGCCTTGACCCGCTCTGCATCACGGCTCTGCCCTATGAGCCGCCGATAGAACGGGATGCCGGCAAACAGCAGGGCCGCAGCCAATGCCAGCGCCAGGGCCACGCGCCCGAACACCAGCGCGAGGGTTTGATCCCAACTCAGGCGGTCCTCGAGCACCCAGCCGGTGTCCGCCAGCGGGAGGCGCGCGAGCAGCGGGCCGAGCCGCCCCGCCGCGTCTGCCTCCCCGTCCGATTCGCCGCCGGAAGCGTCGGGGATGTCAAGCGCGGGAGCGCAATCGCAGGCTGTGGCCGCCGGGGGCGGCCGCCGCGATGGGGCCGCACAGCTGTTGGCAACCGACGCTGATCAGCAGGCCGCCGGCGCGGTCGCCGCTGCTCTGCCAGGTGGTGGCGAGATCGGCGCTCTCGGGTCTACCGGCGTGGCCGGTGATCCGCAGGCTCGGGGCGGCGCCGCGCAGTAATTGGCGCAGGTGGACCAGGCTCGCGCCGTGAAAGGTCCCGCCCAAGGCGACGATCCGCCCGTTGCCCGCGTTCAGGACCAGGGCCTTCTGGGCTTCCGGAAACTCGAGCTGCAGCAGTAACCAGAGGCTGTCGATGAGCGCCGGTGAGTCCGGGGACGCCGCGACTGCCCCCAGCAGGGCCTGTTCCCGGCTGGCGAAGCCGCGCAGCCGCGCCTCCATCTCATGCATCCGCGCGTGAATGGTCTCCGCCACCGAAGCGGTCGCCTGACGGGCGAGGGCCTTCTCGTATCCCAGGCGAAGGCGGATCTGGTCCCAGGCGGACCAGATGAGCAGCAGCGTCAAGAGGGTCGAGAACAGGAGCATCGCGCTCCTGATGCGTTGCGGGTCGCTTGCCGCCTGGCCCGCCGAGCCGCGAACGGGAGTGCTGCCGTTAGGCCTCTTCATGAACCCGGTTCGCGCGTTGGGCTGGGCGCATCATGCCGGTCTAGCCCGATAGCCGTCGGTACTTGATGCGGTGTGGCTGGTCCGCCTCGGCCCCGAGTCTGCGGTGTCGGTCCTCCTCGTAGTCGGCGTAGTTGCCCTCGAACCAGGTGACCCGCGACTCCCCCTCGAAGGCGAGGATGTGGGTGGCGACGCGGTCCAGGAACCAGCGGTCATGGCTGATGATGACCGCGCAGCCGGGGAAGGCGAGCAGCGCCTCTTCGAGCGCGCGCAGGGTCTCCACGTCGAGGTCGTTGGTGGGCTCGTCGAGCAGCAGCAGGTTGCCGCCGCTCTTCAGCAGCTTGGCGAGGTGCACGCGGTTGCGCTCGCCCCCGGAAAGGTCGCCGATGCGCTTCTGCTGGTCGGTGCCCTTGAAGTTGAAACGGCTCACATAGGCCCGCGAGGGCATCTCGTAGCGTCCGACCACGATGTTGTCGGCGCCGTCGGAGATCTCCTCCCACACGGTCCTGCGACCCGTCGAGGGCGTCGCGGCTCTGGTCGACGTAGGCGATCTGCACCGTGTCGCCGACGCGCAGCTCGCCCGCGTCCGGCTGCTCCTGTCCGGTCAGGATGCGAAACAGGGTGGTCTTGCCGGCGCCGTTGGGGCCGATGATGCCGACGATGCCGCCCTTGGGCAGGTTGAACGAGAGATCGTCGTACAGGAGGTTGTCGCCGTATGCCTTCTTCAGCGCCTTGGCCTCGATGACGAGGTCGCCCAGGCGCGGACCGGGCGGGATGTAGATCTCGTTGGTCTCGTTGCGGGTCTGTACCTCTTGGGACGAAAGCTCCTCGAAGCGCGCCAGGCGGGCCTTGCTCTTGGCGTGGCGCCCCTTGGGGTTGGAGCGTACCCACTCGAGCTCGTGCTTCATGGTCTTGATGCGGGCGGCCTCCTGCTTCTGCTCCTTCTCCAGCCGCTGCTCCTTCTGCTCCAGCCAGGACGAGTAGTTGCCCTCCCAGGGTATCCCGTAGCCGCGGTCGAGCTCCAGGATCCAGCCCGCCACGTTGTCGAGGAAATAGCGGTCGTGGGTCACCGCGACGACCGTGCCCGGGTACTCGTGCAGGAAGCGCTCCAGCCAGGCGACCGACTCCGCGTCCAGGTGGTTGGTGGGCTCGTCCAGCAGCAGCATGTCCGGCTTGGACAACAGCAGCCGGCACAGGGCCACGCGCCGGCGCTCCCCGCCGGAGAGCCTGCCCACCTCCGCGTCCCAGGGGGGCAGGCGCAGGGCGTCGGCGGCCACCTCCAGGGTGCGCTCCAGGTTGTGCCCGTCGGTGGCCTGGATCAGGTCCTCGAGCTCGGCCTGCTCCTTGGCCAGGGCGTCGAAGTCGGCCTCGGCGTCCGCGTAGGCGGCGTAGACCTCATCGAGCCGGGTCAGGGCCTGCTTGATGTGGCCGAGCGCCTCCTCGACATTGCCGCGCACGTCCTTGCTCGCGTCGAGCTGCGGCTCCTGGGACAGGTAGCCGACATGGATGCCGGGCTGGGGTCGCGCCTCGCCCTCGATCTCCGTGTCGACCCCCGCCATGATGCGCAGGAGCGTCGATTTACCCGAGCCATTGAGGCCGAGCACGCCGATCTTCGCGCCGGGGAAAAAGGACAGGGAGATATCCCGCAGGATAACCCGCTTGGGCGGCACGACCTTGCCGACCCGGTTCATGGTATAGATGTACTGCGCCATGGTTTGGAAACGTATGATGAGCCTTGTGGTTATGCGTAGCGTGGGCGCTGCCCGCGCCTCTTTGCGGTTATTGGATATCTGATTATTTCACAAAAGATAGCTGCCGTATCCGGGACTGGGACAAGAGACGGGGGCGGCGGCCGAGGAAAATGATGAGCACACCCCGGATTCCCTTCATCGGATTCGTCGCTCCCAGCGGCAGCGGTAAGACGACCCTGCTCAAGAAGCTGGTGCCGGTGCTGAGAGGTCGGGGGCTGCGTGTGGGCTACCTCAAGCATGCCCATCACACCTTCGATCTCGACCTCCCCGGCAAGGACAGCTACGAGATCCGCGAGGCCGGCGCGCAGCAGACCCTGCTCGCCTCCAGCGAGCGCTGGGCCCTTCAGGTCGAGAACCGGGAGAAGGGCGAGGACCCCGACCTCGCGGCGATGCTGGCCAGGTTCGAGGCAGATCGATTGGATCTGGTCCTGGTCGAGGGTTTCAAGCACGCCGCCTATCCCAAGATCGAGGTCCACCGCACCGTCGTCGGCAAGCCGCCCCTCTACCCGGACGACCCGGACATCGTCGCCGTAGCGACCGACAGATCCCTGCCCGGGGACGACCATCCGCCCGAGCTGCCGGTCGAGGATCCCGAGGCGATCGCGGACTTCATCGTGCGGCGCGTCGAGCAGGGGATCTCGCTGCGGCGGGATCCACGTGCGGAGCTGGTGCGCTACTATCGCTGGCTGCGGCGTTTCGGCTGCAATGATTCTCATTCGGGCAACGCCTCGGTGCGCCTGGGCGACGGCTTCTGGGTCACCCCGACCGGTGCCTGCGCGGACACCCTGGAGCCCTCGGATCTGGTGCTCTGTCCCCTCGATGGCCCCTGTCCGGAGGGTGCATCGCTGGACGCCCCGCTGCATCAACGCGTGTACCAGGGGCAGCCGGCGGCAACCTGTCTGCTCCACAGCCACGGCGCCTACTCGGTGGCGGTGAGCTTCGCCGGGCAGGATTTCCAGCCGGTGGACTTCGAGGGGCAGTACTACTTCGACCAGGTGCCGGTCCTGAGCATCGCTTACGAGGACTACCTGCCGCAGGCGCCCGAGGCCGTGGCCAAGGCCCTGGCCGATCAGAAGATCGCGATAGTGCGCGGTCACGGCGTCTACGCCTGGGGGGAGACCCTCGACCGCGCCTACAAATGGACCTGCTCGCTGGAGCTCTCCGCCAAGACCTACGTCATCGCGCGCCAGGCGGCGGCCTTGTGACATCGCCCTCAGTGGCGGGGATCGGCGGTGACCATCACCCGTCCCATGCCCGGCGCCAGCTCGAACTCGAACGGGGTGGGCAGATACTCGAGCGGCCACTCGGGTGAGACGTCCACCAGGGGGGAGGAGCCTGCACCAGCCGGTACAGGTCCTCGCAGCGGAAATGCTGGCGGTTCCAGGGGTCCTTGTTGAGGACCAGCAGCGCCTGGCCGCTGCCGTTCGCGGACGCCTTCCACAGCAGCAGGAGGCCGGGATTGGGGTGCTCGAGGTGCTGAATCAGGCTCTCCTCCCGAAACAGTGCGTGCTCCGTCTTGATCCGGTTCACCCGTGCGACGAAATCGGTGACGTCCACCGCCGGCGACTCCCAATGCTCGGGCCGGGTATTCACCACGTGCAGGGGGGTGCGGAACCCGAACTCGTATCCGATCGGCATCATGACCCCGGCGGAGAACAGCGCGGCGAACAGGTAGCGCTGCTTGAGAACGTCGAGGTTGCCGCCTGACTCGGCGAACAGGCGCGCGGTGTCGTGACTCTCGGGGAAGCTGATGGAGGGGGCGATCTGGCGGGTGAGCTCGTACTGCTCCAGCAGCCAGGGGCTCGAGAAATCCCACCACTTGGAGCTGTTGTAGATGGCGTCGAAGCCGGCGGAGGCGGTCTGTCTGGTTTGCTCTTGCGTACAGCCCAGGGTCTCCGCGACGAAGACCGTCTCGGGGTGCGCGCGCCGGATGCGCTCGATGAGGCGCTGCCAGAAGGTCACCGGAATCTGGTAGGCAGCGTCGCAGCGGAAGCCGGTGAATCCCAGGCCGACCAGGTACTCGACGATGTCACCGCAGTAGCGCAGCAGCCCCTCGCTGTCGCGCGAATGCCGGTGGTCGAACTGGGCGAGGTCGCGCCAGACGACCTTGGTGCCATCCTCTTCCACGCAAAAGGGATTGGCCACCCCGCCGCCGTCGCGCAGGAACCACTGAGGTCGCTCCGTCACGAGCTTGGCGTCGACCGCGCAATGGTTGACGACCAGGTCGATCATCATGCGCATGCCGAGGCGTTCGGCCTGCTTGACCATCTCCTTCACTTGGGTTTCCGGGCGCTTGCGCGAACGGGGTTTCAGCAGCGCGCGGTTGATCCGAAAGTAATCGGCGATGGAATACAGGCTGCCCGAGCGCCCGGGCTGCTGGATGGGGTTGACGAACACCCAGTCGAACCCCATTGCCGCGGCGCGCTCGAGGTGCGGCTGCCAGTCACTGAATGGCCCGGCGAGCAGGGGAAACAGGTTGTAGATCTTCATGCGTGACTGATTCTTGGTTGGCTGCGAGCCAGGGTACGCGGCCCACGGGTGGTCTCCAGGGCGCCGGAGATCGGCGGCGGACGGATCCTTCGATCAGCCGCGGTCTCGGCTACTTGTGGCGGATGTAGTCGTAGATGTTCAGGTAGTCGCGGCCCGGGATGTTCCACGAGTAGTCGCTGCGCATTGCGTTCTTCATCAGCTCCCGGAAATGGTCCGGATGATGGTAGTAGCAGGCGATGGCGCGCCCGAGGGCGGACTCCAGACCGGCCAGGTCGTAATGCTCGAAGACATAGCCGTTGCGCTCGTGCAGCGGCAGGTGGGCGTGGTCCTTGTCGAACACCGTGTCCGCGAGCCCGCCGATGGCGCGCACGACCGGGATGGTCCCGTAGCGCAGCGCGATCAGCTGCGTCAGGCCACAGGGCTCGAAGCGGCTGGGCACCAGCATCATGTCTGCCCCGGCGTAGATCAGGTGGGCGAGGTCCTCGTCGAAGCCGATCTCCAGGTGGCAGTCTGGGCTGTCGTTGAGCATGCGCTTGAGGCCCCAGAAGTCGGCATTGATGCCGTGGTCCGGGCTCGAGCCCAGCAGGACGAACTGCGCGCCTCTTTCCAGGGCGTAGAAGATGGCGTGGCGCACCAGCTCCAGGCCCTTCTGCGGATCCAGGCGGCCGATGAAGGCGACGATGGGCTTATCGTTGTCCGCCAGCATCAAGCGGTGGCGCAGGGCGCGCTTGTTGTCGTACTTGCCGTCGATGGAGTCGATTCCGTAGCGCACCGGGATATGCCAGTCGATCTCCGGGTTCCAGACGTCGTAGTCGATGCCGTTGACGACCCCGCCGTATTTCATATGGTGCGTGTGCAGGGTCGGCTCCAGGCCGAAGCCCTGGCCCTGGTCCTTGGTCTCGAAGGCGTAGCGCGGCGAGACGGTGGTGACGAAGTTGGAGTAGACGATGCCGCCCTTGAGCAGGTTCAGGGCATTCGGGTTTTTGTTGTCGCGCATCCGGTTGTGGTCGAAGAAGCGCTCCGGGCTGCTGCAGGCCGGTGGCGCGCAGCACCTCCATGCCGGTGACCCCCTGGTGCTTGAAGTTATGGATGGTCAGACAGGCACGGGAGTGGGTCATGCCCAGGTGCTGGTAGATCTCATAGAGGAAAACTGGCGCCAGCGCGGTCTGCCAGTCGTGGCAGTGGATGATGTCGGGATGCTTGCCGGACTTGAGCAGGAACTCCATCGCCGCGCGGGCGAAGAAGGCAAAACGCATCACGTCGTCGTCGAAGCCGTAGATGCTGCCGCGGTTGAAGAAGTTGTCCTGGGAGTGGGGCTCGATGAAGAAGCACTTGCGCTCGTGCACGAAGCCGAAATAGACGGTGCAGTGGATGGCCCCGTCGTACCAGGGCACCCACAGGTCCTCGAACACCGGGTGCAGCTCGAAGATATGGTCGTAGCGCAGGTTGTCGTACTTGGGGAGTATGATCTCCACGTGGTTGCCGCGGATGGCGAGCTCGCGCGACAGCCCGAACACCACGTCCGCCAGTCCGCCGACCTTGGCCACCGGGGCCATCTCTGGGGTGATGTGGACGATGAACAGGCTTGGGCCCTGGTGCGCCTCGGGCGCTTCCCCATATGGGGCCGGCTCCTGCTCCGGTACCGGTTCCTCGATGTGGACGGATTCCGCCTCGGCGGGGGCCGCGATCTCCTCTCCGGGGTAGGGCGCCGCCTCGGGCTCGGGCTTCGCCGGGGCTGGTGATCGCTGCTGCTCACCCGAGGACCGTGGCGTTGCGGGTGCGTTGTGGGTGGGGGGCTCCCGGGCCGCCGCGGCTTGCTCACCCGAGGTACGCTGTGCGGGTTCGGCCTTCGTTTCCGTCCGCGGGGACCTGCCCATCACGGGAGCGGCGCCCGGCCCAGACGGCCCCGGCGCAGCAGGCGGGGATCCGGGCTCCGCTGCCTGGGCTCGTGGCACGACCTTCTTGGCTGCCGGTCTCGCCCTCGCGCCAGGGGTGGCGGCGGCGGGCGAGCGGCTTGGGGCATCCGGTTGCCGCGCGGGGGAAGGCTTCCCTGGTTTCGCCTTGCGGCCGTCGGCCACAGACTTGTCTTTGCCCGGAGCTCTTTTCGCCATCGCTTTATCCTCGGAGGTGATGTCCCGCCGCCGTGCTCGATCCGACTCGATGCATCGTCGTCACGACATGCGAACGCCGTTCGCCACGCCGGGCCGGCTCAGACCGCCTCGGTCTGATCGGTCGCTGGCTCCTCTCCCGGCTCGCTTGCAGGAGGCGCAAGCTTGAGCAGAATCCCCGCCATCGGCGGTAGCCTGACCTCGAGGGAGTAAGGGCGGTTCATCCAGGGTCTCTCTTCGGCCGCGAGGGTCTGACCCCCGTTGCCGACGCCGCTTCCGCCGTAGTCGGCGGCATCGGAGTTGAGGATTTCCCGGTAGACGCCGGGGGCGGGGACTCCGATGCGGTAGCCTTCCCGCGGCACTGGCGTGAAGTTGAGCGCCACGACCACGAAGTCGTCGCCGGTCTTACGCAGGTAGACGAGCACCGAGTTCTGGGCGTCGTGACAGTCGATCCACTCGAAGCCCTCCCACTCGAAGTCGCGGACGTGCAGTGCGGGGTCGCCGCGGTAGACGTCGTTGAGGTCCCGCACCAGATGCTGCACACCTTGGTGCAAGGGGTAGTCGAGCACGTACCAGTCGAGCACGCCGGTGCTGTCCCATTCGGTGCCCTGGCCGAACTCGGTGCCCATGAAGAGCAGCTTCTTGCCCGGGTGGGTGAACATGTAGGTGTAGATCAGGCGCAGGTTGGCGAAGCGCTGCCACTCGTCGCCCGGCATCTTGCCCAGCATGGAGCGCTTGCCGTGGACCACCTCGTCGTGGGAGAAGGGGAGCAGGAAGTTCTCGGTGAAGGCGTACAGCATGCTGAAGGTCAGCATGTCCTGGTGATACTGGCGGTGGATGGGCTCGTGCTCGATGTAACGCAGGGTGTCGTTCATCCAGCCCATGTTCCACTTGAGGTCGAAGCCCAGCCCGCCGAGGTAGGTCGGTTTGGTCACCTGCGGCCAGGAGGTGGACTCCTCGGCCATGATCAGCGCTCCCGGTATCTGGGCGTGCGTGATCTCGTTGAGCTCGCGCAGGAAGTCGATCGCCTCCAGGTTCTCGCGTCCGCCGTAGCGGTTGGGGATCCACTCTCCCTCCTCGCGCGAGTAGTCGAGGTAGAGCATCGAGGCCACCGCGTCCACCCGCAGTCCGTCGATGTGGAACTCCTCGAGCCAGAACAGGGCGCTCGAGACGAGGAAGTTCTTCACCTCGTAGCGGCCGAAGTTGTAGATCAGCGTCGACCAGTCCCTGTGCTCGCCCAGGCGCGGGTCCTCGTGCTCGTAGAGCGCGGTGCCGTCGAAGCGGGCCAGCCCGTGGGCGTCCTTCGGGAAGTGCGCGGGGACCCAGTCGAGGATGACGCCGATGCCGTGCTCATGACAGTGGTTGACGAACCAGCGGAAGTCGTCCGGGGTGCCGAAGCGACTGGTGGGCGCATAGTAGCCCGTGGTCTGATAGCCCCAGGATTTGTCGTAGGGATGCTCGGTGACCGGCATCAGCTCGATATGGGTGAATCCCAGATCGCGGACGTATTCGACCAGCCGCTGGGCGAGGACGCGATAATTGATCATCTCGCCCTCGGGGCCGCGTTGCCAGGACCCGAGGTGCACCTCGTACACGGACATGGGGCTGTGCATCCAGTCTTGGTCCGCGCGGCCCATCAGCCAATCCTGGTCGGTCCAGGTGAATTCGGTGGGCGGCTCGACGATCGAGGCATTGTCGGGACGCACCTCGAAGCGGCGGCCGTAGGGGTCCGATTTGAGGAAGACGTCCCCGTTCTGGGCGCGGATCTCGAACTTGTAGACGATGCCCGTCGGCAGGTCCGGGATGAACAGCTCCCAGACCCCGTTGCCGTGCACCCGCATCGGGTGACTGCGGCCGTCCCAGCGGTTGAAATCACCGACGACGCTGACCCGCGCGGCGCTCGGCGCCCACACCGAGAAAAGCACGCCGGCGGTGCCGTCCGCCTGGTGCTCGCGGGCGCCGAGCAGGCGGTAGGCGTGCCAATGCTTGCCCTCGCCGAAGAGATGCAGGTCGAGGTCCCCGAGCTGGGGGGGATAGCAGTAGGGGTCGTGGGCGATGTGCTCGCGGTGCGCGTCGTCGCGCCAGATGAGGCGGTAACGTTCGGGTACCTCCGTCGCCTTGCCCTCCCACTCGAACAGGTCCGTGCCTTCAATCCGGCGCATCGGGTGGTTGCCCTCCGCGATGGAGACGTCCTCGGCGTGGGGCAGGAGCACGCGCACCGTCGCGCGGTCTCCCTTGATGTGCCGGCCGAGCGCGGCGAAGGGATCTGGATGCCTGGCCTCGACGATGCGCTGGATTTCGGGGGGGAGTTTGGGCTTGCTCATCCTGCGATACCTCTTCCGGGATGCGACCGAATGGGAATCTTCACACAAATTCCCTGGTCGTGCTCCAGGAATTCGCGATGTCCAGTGCGTCCGCGGGACTTCTCCGACCGGGACTCGTGGGGGAAGGGGTGGACTCCGGCTGGCCCGGCCTACTCCTCGGTCTCGACGATGACGCCGCTGCCGTCCTTGCCTACCACGATGACGACCTTGCCCAAGGTCGGATGGCGGGCGGCGTATACGCCGAATCCCTGGAGGTCTTTCTCCACGATGATCTCGCACTCGTCCTTCAGGTCCTGGATGACCCGCGATTCGGCGTCGAACATGCGCATGGGCGTTGTTTCCTGCGTGGTGGTGCCGTCACGCCGTCAGCGGTGACGAGGGATTCAGGCGGCCTTGGCACGAAACCATCGTGCCTGATCTTCTGCTCCTAAGATTAGCAGGAGCCAGGCGCGAGGGAGAAGTCACGCGGCGAGGCGATCGGGCCCGAAAGCGGCGGGATTCGCTGCCGCGCGCCGCCTGATACAGTACCCTTGCGCGCGTCAACTCCGCTGCCGGCGCGGTGTTCCCGCCTCCGCCTGAAGCAGGTCGATGAAGCCCTGTTGGAACCGGCGCAGGTACTTGTCCCGCAGGTGAGCGATGCGGGTGACCTCCCAGGGAAAGAGGTGGCTGAGGTCGCGCCGGCCAAGATCCGCGTCCTGCGCGGGGTCGTAGGCGGGGTCGGCGATGATGCCGATGCCCAGGTCCTCGCGCACGTAAGCCTTGATCAGTTCCGTGTCCGCGGTGCTCAGCACCACGCGCGGGTGCAGGCCCTCCTTGGCGAAGGTGTCGCTCAGATGGCCGCGCCCGGTGAAGCCAAACACGTAAGTGATCATGGGCTGCTCGCACAGCAGCTCGAGCGTGATCGGGCGGGCGTCGAGGACCGGGTGTCCCGAAGGGGCGATCAGGCAGCGGTTCCAGCGGTAACAGGGGACCGAGGCGAGCGCCGGATGGTCGCCCGCGGCCTCGGTGCTGACTGCGATGTCCACCGCGTCGCGCAGGGTCATCTCCGCCAGCTGTTGCGGTGTCCCATGATGGATCTGCACCTCCACCCCGGGGTAGGCCTGCCGGAAACGGCGGACCGCCGGCGGCAGAACGTAACGGGCCTCGGTATGGGTGGCACCGATCCGCAGCACGCCGCGGTCGTCCGCCTGCCGGTCGTCCCCGATGGCAAGAATGTTCGCCGCACCTGCCAGGGTGCTGCGGGCATAACCCACTACCTGCTCACCGATGGGTGTAAGCCCGACCAGGCGTTTCCCGTTGCGGCGGAACAACCGCGCGCCCAGCTCCTCTTCCAGCTGCTTGAGGTGCTGGGAGACGGCTGGTTGCACCAGGTTGAGCCGCAGCGCGGTATGGCTGACGCTGAAGTCCGAGTCCGTCAATGTCACCAGCGACCTGAGGTGGCGAAGCTCCATATCATAATTTCTGATAGAAAAGAATGAACTATTATTTTATATGATTATGGCAGGCGCCCATACTGCTACCCAACGGCATAGGCCGGCTGATTCTTCACCAAAAACCTTACAGCACACGGAGATCACGAAAATGCATGCACTGGAGACGGATACCGATCAAACGGGAATCGGCGCCGGCGCCCTGTTCGACGCGGACGGTTTTCTTCTGGACCACGAGCTCTGGAGCGAAGATCTCGGTCGGGAGATCGCGGAGCAGCACGGGGTTGCGCCCCTCACCGAGAAGCACCTGCGCGTGATCCGGTACATCCGCGATCGCTTTCAGGAGCTCGATGCCCAGCCGAGCATGAGACGGGTGTGCCGGGCGACCGAGATCCCCAAGGCGCAGGTCTATGCCCTGTTCGGCGGCTGCCTCGCGATCTGGCGGATCGCGGGTCTGCCCAATCCGGGTGAGGAGGCCAAGGCCTACCTGATCTGATGGCGCTCAGCCGCGGGCGCATCGGCCCGCGGCTGACAACATTTGGATGGCTGTCTGGCGGTGATTCGGAATGGGTGGGTAGCGGTCCGGCCCGCCGGATCACGGGCCGGAGGGTCCCCCGCGCGGTCAGTCCTCAGCGCGCTGGAAGGCGTCCATGAGTTGTTTCTGGATATTGGCAGGAACGGGGTCGTAGTGGCTCAGCTCGATGCTGTAGGTGCCCTCGCCTCCGGTCAGTGACTTGAGTCGCGATTCGTAGCCCTCGAGCTCCGCCAACGGCACCTCTCCGTCGATTGCGATGCGGCCGCCGGTTTTCGCCTCGCTGCCGTTGATGCGTCCGCGCCGGCTCGAAAGGTCTCCGGCCAGATCGCCCATGGCGCTGTCCTGGGCGGTGATTCGGATCTTGACGATCGGCTCCAGGATCACCGGCTTGGCCTTCTCGACCGCGTCGAGGAATGCCTTGCGTCCCGCGGTGGCGAAGGCGATGTCCTTGGAGTCCACCGGATGGAACTTGCCGTCATAGAGGCTCACCCGCACGTCCTGCAGCGGGTAGCCGGCGACGGCCCCCTCCTGCAGTACCTGGCGTACGCCCTTTTCCACCGAGGGAATGAACTGGCCAGGGATGACGCCGCCGACGATCGCGTCGACGAACTCGAATCCGGCCCCCCGCTCGAGCGGCTCCACCCGCAGGTAGACCTCCCCGAACTGGCCGGCGCCGCCGGTCTGCTTCTTGTGCCGGTGGTGGCCCTCCGCCTTGGCGGTGATGGTCTCGCGGTAGGCGATGCTCGGCGGCTTGGTGTCGACCTCGACGTGAAACTGCTCGGACAGGCGCCGCAAAAGCACCTTCAGATGCAGCTCACCCATGCCCCGCATGATGGTCTCGTTGGCGGAGGCGTTGTGCTCCAGGTGGAAGCAGGCATCCTCGTCCTCGAGCTTGCGCAGGGCGTCCGTGAGCTTCTGCTCGTCGCCGCGCTTCGCCGGGGTGACTGCCAGCCCGTACAGAGGCACCGGGCACTCGATGGTGCGCAGATGGTGATGGTCCTCGTCGTGGGAGTCGTGCAGCACCGCGTCGAAATGGATGTCCTCGACCCGGGCCATCGCCAGGATGTCGCCCGGCACCCCCTCGTCGACCTCGATCAGCTCGTTGCCGTGGACGCGGAACAGGCGGTTGACCTTGAAGGGCTTGCGCGCGTCGCCGACGAAGAGCTGGCTGTTGGGGGTGATGCGCCCCTGATGGATGCGGAAGACGCCGATCTTGCCCCGGAACGGGTCGTTGATCACCTTGAACACGTGGGCCAGGGCATGAAGGCTCGGGTCCGGGCGCACCGCGACCGGCTCGATCTTCGCCCCCTCGCCCTTCATATACGGCGGCGGGTTGCCCTCCGCCGGGTTCGGCATCAGCCGCACCAGGATGTTCAGCAGCTCGGCGATGCCGGCGCCGGTCTTGGCGGAGACATAGCAGATGGGGATCAGATGGGCCTCGCGCAGGGCCTCCTCGAAGGGGTCGTGGAGCTGCTCGGGCTTCAGGTCCTGGCCTTGTTCCAGATAGAGCTCCATCAGCTCCTCGTCGACCTCCACCACCTGGTCGATGATCTGGCTGTGGGCCTCCTCGACGGTGGAGAAATCGGCACCCTCGCCGCTCGGCTGGAAGAAGCAGTCGATCACCCGCTTGCCGCCCTCGGCGGGCAGGTTGATGGGCAGGCACTCGCTGCCGAAGGTGTCACGGATCTGCGTGGTGAGTCCGGCCAGATCCACGCCCTCGGCGTCGATCTTGTTGACGATGATGATACGGCACAGGTTGCGGTTGTCCGCCGCCTTCCACATGCGCTGGGTGACGCTCTCGACGCCGGACTCGGCGTTGATCACCAGCGCCGCGGTCTCCACTGCCGCCAGGACCGACAGGCTGCGGCCGATGAAGTCGGGAAATCCGGGGGTGTCGATGAGGTTGATGTGCTTGCCGTGTGCGTTGAAGCCGGTGATGGCCACGTCCAGGGAATGCTGCTGCTCCTTCTCGAGGGCGTCGTAGTCGCAGACGGTGGTGCCCCGCTCGACACTGCCGGGCTCGGGGATGACGCCGGTCGCGGCGAGGAGGGCCTCGACCAGGGTGGTCTTGCCGGCGCCGGAGTGACCGGTCAGGGCGATGTTGCGGACGTCCTCAGCGTTGTAGTCAGACATCGGTGAACCTTCTTCGGGGGTGCTGATGTGTTGTTGGATGGCGGTACTTGACCGAGAAACTGGATAGTTCAGAACAAAAAAGTATACCGCACTTGGCCCGTCGCAGGGCCAATCAGTCCCGGCACCGGGGCGGGAGACGGCCCGTGAAACACGGCAGGCACGGGATTAACATAGCCACGCCGTTGCCTACGGGAATACTCCATGCTCGACGTCGTCTGGATCTCGCTCGCCTTCGCGCTCGGCCTTCTGGCCCGCCAGCTCGGCCTCCCGCCGCTGGTAGGTTTTCTGGCGGCAGGGTTCGTGCTCCACGGCGCCGGCGTGGCGGCGAACGAGGTCATCACCGAGTTTTCCGACATGGGGGTGACCCTGCTGCTTTTTTCCATCGGGCTCAAGTTGAAGCTCGATAGCCTCGCCCGGCCGCAGGTATGGGCGGTGGCGAGCCTGCATCTGGGTGCCAGCGTCGTGCTTTTCGTTCCGGCGTGTCTCGCCCTGGGTGCGGCGGGCGTGCCTTTCCTCGTCGATCTGGATGCCGCCGCCGCGGTACTGCTGGCTTTCGCGCTGAGCTTCTCCAGCACCGTGTTCGCCGTCAAGGTGCTGGAGGAGAAGGGGGAGACGGGCTCGGTCTACGGCTCCATCGCCATTGGCATTCTGATCATGCAGGACCTCGCGGCGGTGTTGTTTCTGGCCGTCTCGGCAGGCAAGGTTCCCTCGCTCTGGGCGTTGCTGTTACTGCTGCTGATCCCGGGGCGGCGGTTGCTGCTGCACATCCTGGAGCGCGCGGGTCACGGGGAGCTGCTGGTGCTGTTCGGCCTGACCCTTGGACTAGGGGGTGCACAGCTGTTCGACCTCGTCAGTCTCAAGGGCGATCTCGGCGCGCTGATCCTGGGGGTGATGATCGCGTCTCATCCCAAGGCCTCCGAGCTGGCAAAGGCGTTGCTGAACTTCAAGGACGTGTTCCTGGTAGGGTTCTTTCTCAGCATCGGGCTGGGCGGCGCGCCGGACCTGCAGATGGTGCTCATCGCGCTGTTACTGCTTCTGGCGTTGCCCGCCAAGGGCTGGCTGTTTTACCGCCTGATGCTGTTCTTCCGACTGCGGGCGAGGACGTCCTTTCTCGGGGCCGTGACCCTCGCCAACTACAGCGAGTTCGGTCTCATCGTTGCGGCCGTCGGAAAAGCCAGTGGTTGGCTGGGTCCCGAGTGGTTGACCATCATCGCCATCGCCCTGTCCTTGTCGTTCGTCGCCGCCTCGCCGCTGAGCACGTACTCGCACGAGCTCTACGAGCGGTTCAGCCGGCGCCTATGCCGGGCGCAAAGTCCACACCGCGTGGATTTCGAGGCGGAGATCGACCCCGGGAACGCGGACGTGCTCGTGCTCGGCATGGGGCGCGTGGGGGAAGGGGCGTACGACACGCTTCAGGTCCTGAAGGGACGCCGCCCCGTGGGTATCGATGCCGATCCCTACGTCGTGGCCGCGCAGGTCGAGGCGGGCCGCCGCGTCATCCACGGCAGCGCCACCGATCCCGACTTCTGGCACCGGCTCCACCTGGATCATGGCAGCATCCGTTTGGTGCTGCTCGCGCTCCCTCAGCTGTCGGAGAACGTATTCGCCGCCGAGCACCTGGTGAAGGAGGGGTTTGACGGCCTGATCGGAGCCATCGCGAAGTTCCCTGACGACGAGCCCGTTTTAAGGGCGGCGGGGGTGCAAATGGTGTTTGATCTCCATGCCGAGGCGGGCTCCGGTTTCGCGCAGCACGTATGTGCCCAGGCGCGTCCGGTTGCCTGACCGTCTCGATCGGGGGCAACGATCAGCCGTGACGCCACCCGTGGGCGACAGGCATTTCGCCGCACGGGCAGATCGCGCCGGAGCGCGGGTTTTGAGCCCGCGGGTCGTCCGGTTGGTGCTGAATCGTCGATAATCAGGCCTATGACGTGCGTGCTTGGAAGACGAGGAGAGATGCCATGCCCATGATGCTGACTTCGACCGCCTTCTCGGAGGGCGGCGAGATTCCGATCCGCTTTACCTGTGAAGGCGACGATGTTTCGCCGGATCTTGCGTGGAGCGGGGTCCCGGCGGGCACCCGCAGCCTGGTGTTGATCGTCGACGATCCGGATGCACCGGATCCCGGAGCACCCAAGATGGTCTGGGATCATTGGCTGCTGTACAACGTTCCGGGTGACTGCAGCGGCTTACCGGCGGCGGTCAAGCCGCACGAGCTGCCTCCCGGCACCCATGAGGGCGTGAACAGCTGGGGCAGGACGGGTTACGGTGGCCCTTGTCCTCCGATTGGCCGCCATCGCTACTTCCACATCCTGTATGCGCTCGATATCGAGCTGCCGGACCTGGGGCGTCCCGGCAAGAATCGGCTCCTGGCGGCCATACAGGGGCATATCCTCGAGCACACCGAGCTGGTAGGCACCTACGAGCGGCAGCGTTAATCCGTGCCCCATGCGCTGCTGCGCGAGTGCATTCGAATCAGCAGCAGCGCCCGGGGGTTCCTGGGCGCTGTTTGGCGCCATCGAGGTGTCAGGCCCCGCCGCATGGCTCCGGATGACGCCGGCCGTCGGCTCGCGAGGCCCGGCCGTAGCTGGATGGACCGGTTGGGTTGGGAATCTCCACGCCCTCCTCGGTCTCTCTGCACGCGCACCGTCTCGCGGCCGAAGAGCAGGGGCAGCAGTGCATAAGGGACCAGCGCGATCAGTCCGGCGATGGTCAGATTGTCGAAGTACATGGCGTTCTCCTTCAGGTCGGGCCCGTCCCTGGAACGGGCTCGCGGTTTTGTATGACGGAATATTAGCAAATACTTAAATACAAATCTAGTGTTTCCGTGTAGCTTGGCCGGCGCCGGCGATTTCGTTGGTAACCCCTTGAGTCGAAGGGAGTTATGGTCTAAATTCCACACATAAACATAAATGTGTGCGGAGAGGACGGAGAGGGTGTTCTTGTGTTTCGTGGCGCGACGGTTATTGCCCGCGCAGTAGCGTTCGCGCATTCCCTGGGCCGCCCCGCGCTCCTCAGCCCATGTCGGTGATCATTCCGGCACGGCCTGTGGTGAGCGCGGTTTGATGGTGCCGTCGTTTTCACAATGCCAGGTCTGGACAATGGTCGGATCTCGACGCGTGGTGGGGAGCGGCAAACAGGTGGGTGCTTCCTGACCCTTGGTTCGCGGCGGCTCAGGTGACGACATTCGGATGCACTTCCTCTAGCTAGGGTCGCTGGCCTCGGGGCTTGCGGCCAAGCGCGGGTGGTCCGTTCTTCCGTGGCATTCGCCCAGAAGGCGCACTGTTGTGCGCGCCACAAGAGAGTACCGGGCCATGGCAGAAGACAGCACCAGACCGTCTGACGACAACGAGGCGGATCTCGCCCTGGGGGGCGAACGCTCAAGCAAGCTCGGCCTCGCCGGGCGTATCGCCCGCGCCTTCATCAACACCCCCGTCACGCCGATGCTCCTGATCGGCTGCCTCTTCATCGGTCTGATCGGGCTTTTCTTCACGCCCCGGCAGGAGGATCCTCAGATCTCCGTGCCGATGATCGACATCTTCGTCCAGTATCCCGGGGCGTCGGCCAAGCAGGTCGAGAGCCTGGTGACCGAGCCCCTCGAGCGGATCATGAAGGAGATCCCGGGGGTTCGGCACGTCTACTCCGCCACCCTGCGCGGCGCCGCCATCGTCACCGTGCGCTTTTACGTTGGTGAGGAGATGGGCGAGTCCATCGTCAAGGTCCACGACAAGCTCCAGTCGAACCTGGACAAGATCCCGCCGGACGTGCGCATGCCCCTCGTCAAGCCGGTGAGCGTCGACGATGTGCCCGTGGTCACGGTCACCCTGTGGTCGAAGGAGGTAAACGACGCCCAGCTCCGCACCCTGGCCCTGGACGTGCTCCAGGAGCTCGGCTCGGTGAAGAACACGGGTAAGGGGTTTGTGGTCGGCGGACGGGAGGACCAGATACGGGTCGAAGTCCTGATGGAGCGGCTTGCGGGACATGGCATTACCTTGGACCGGATCGCCGGGACCATCCAGACCGCCAACTCGGAGCTCGCGACCGGGGGTTCGGAATCCGGCGGTTCCGCCTACAACGTCTACTCCGGTGCCTTCCTTCGCAGTGCCGACGATGTTGCCCGCCTGGTGGTCGGCTCGCAGGGCGGACGCCCCATTTACGTCGGGGATGTGGCGCGGGTGGAGCACACGCCAGAGGACGCGGACGAGATCGTCACCCAGTTCACGGGGCCAGCCTACGAGGGCGAGCTGACGGCCAACGGCGAGCAGGCCGTGACCCTGGCCATCGCCAAGAAGGAGAAGACCAACGGCGTGACCGTGGCCAATGCGGTGCTCGAAAAGCTCGAAAAGCTCAAGGGCACGCTGATTCCCTCGAACGTCAACGTCGAGATCACGCGCAACTACGGCAAGACCGCCAACGACAAGGTCAACGAGCTGCTGCAGGCGATGCTGGAGGCCGCCCTCATCGTTTCCATCCTGTGCCTGATCGGCCTGGGTGCCCGCGCCGCGTTCGTGGTCATCACCGTGATCCCGGTCGTCATCCTGCTCACGATCTGGTGGGCGCTGATGGTCGATTACACCATCGACCGGGTCAGCCTGTTCGCCCTCATCTTCGCCATCGGCATCCTGGTGGACGACGCCACCGTGGTGGTGGAGAACATCTTCCGGCACTGGTTGGAGGTGGGTAAGACATCCATCGCTCACGCGGTTCGAGCCGTGGACGAGGTGGGCAACCCGACGATTCTCGCCACCTTCACCATCATCGCCGCGCTGTTGCCCATGGGCTGGGTCAGCGGTCTGATGGGACCCTACATGCGGCCGATCCCGGTCCTCGGCTCCTCCGCCATGTTCTTCTCGCTGGTGGCGGCCTTTGTGTTCACCCCCTGGTTTGCCCTGCGCGTGAGGCCCAAGATGGCCGCCCTGCACAAGGCGGAGCGCCGCGAGGAGCGTACCCGTCGCATCGTCGGCAAGATTTACCGCCCACTGGTGCTGCCGCTGGTGGAGAACCGCACCCTCGGCATCGTATTCCTGGTCTCGGTCATCGCCGTCACGGCCGGGGTCTGCGTGCTCTTCTACACCAAGACGGTGCCGGTGAAGATGTTGCCCTTCGACAACAAGCCGGAGTTCAGCGTCATCGTCAATATGCCCGAGGGCACCGCCCTGCCCGAGACCGCCAACGTGGTCCGGCAACTCGCGGAAAAGGTGCGGGAGATGCCCGAGGTGACGGCCGTGCAGACCTACGCCGGCACCGCCCAGCCCTTCAACTTCAATGGCATGGTGCGTCATTACTACCTGCGCCAGAACCCGTGGGAAGGCGACCTGCTGGTCATGCTCAAGGACAAGAACGAGCGCGAAAAGGGCAGCCATGCCCTTGCGGTGGAGGCCCGCGCGATGCTGACGCCACTTGCGCAACGGCTAGGCGCCAAGATCGCGGTGGTGGAGATGCCCCCGGGGCCGCCGGTGCTGCAGACCGTGGTCGCCGAGGTCTACGGCCCCAATGAGCAGGTGCGCCGCCAGGTGGCGGCGGACATGACGGCGATGTTCGAGGAGGTGGAGAACATCGTCGACGTCGACAACTACATGGCCGAGCCGTACGAGTACTGGCGCTTCGATGTGGACACCGAGAAGGCCGTCCGCCGTGGCGTTTCGGTCGACACCATCAATCAGAACCTGGCCATGGCCATGGGCGGCTTCAAGGTCGGCGACGTCAAGCGTGGCAACGTGTTGGAGCCGACCTATATCGTGCTCCAGCTTCCGCTTGCCAACCGTGCCGAGCTGAACGCCATGGGCTCCCTGCCAATCGCCACGCCGGATGGCAAAATGGTCCCCCTGGCCGAGCTGGGCCGTTTCGTCAAAAAGCCTGAGGACCCCATCATCTATCACAAGGACCTGCGCCCCATGGAATACGTCGTGGGTGAAATGGAAGGCGAGCTGGGGGCGCCCATCTACGGCATGTACGGCGTCGAGGACCTGCTGGAGAACTATGTCACGCCTGACGGTGTGACCATGACCGGCATGCCCATGGGCCTGATCGGGCCGCCGGCGGACGATTCGGTCTCCGGCTTCGAGTGGAGCGGCGAGTGGACCGTCACCTACGAGACCTTCCGCGACATGGGCTTGGCCTTCATGGCCGCGCTGGTGCTGATCTACGGCCTGATCGTATGGGAGTTCCGCGACTTTGCGATCGCCGGGCTCATCATGTCGCCGATCCCCTTGACGCTGATCGGTATCGTCCCGGGGCACTTGATCATGGGCGCCGAATTTACCGCGACCTCGATGATCGGCATGATCGCACTCGGCGGCATCATCGTCCGCCAATCCATCCTGATCGTGGAGTTCGTGAAGATCGAGGTGGAGAAGGGCAAGAGCGTGCGCGAGGCGGCGGTGGCGGGCGCCGAGATCCGCATGCGTCCCATCCTGATCACCTCGCTGACACTGATGGCGGGTGCCTGGGCCATCATCTACGACCCCATCTTCCAGGGCATGGCGGTGAGCCTGCTGTTCGGCGCCGGCGTCGCCACCCTGATGGCGGTGATCGTGATTCCCCTTGGCTGCATCAGCCTGCGCAAGCGTTTCTATCTCGAAGAGACGGAGAGCGGTGAGATCGAGCTCTCCGGGCGCTACGCGGAGGTAGAGGAGGTCGCCGGCGGCGGCGTCGCCCCGACCACCGCGCGCACGCCACTGTGGGTGCGGGTCTGGGGCGGGATCGTCTCCGCCGTGTTCTGGGTGTTCGGGCTGCCCGGCAGGCTCCTGGGGTCCGGCAGCGGGACGCCTCTTTGGGTGCGTCTGTGGGGTGGCTTGGTGTCGGCGCTGATCTGGGTGTTCAGTACCGTCAGCACCGTCCTGCTGTCGATTTGGCGTTTGCTGCAGGTCATCCTCGGCGGACTGCTGCCCAAGCGCAAGCCGAAGCCGTCTGGCCCGGGGCCGACTGCCCCGGGAGGTGGCCAAGGATCGCCATCTGGTGGTAGCCCGGCGCCAGTCGGTGGATCCGCCGCCACTGCAGGCGGCGGCTCACAGCCCGCGACGGCCCCCGCTCAGCGCGCATCCTCCGAACCTGCGGCCCAGGACCAAATGCCCGAGGTTTCTCCCGCTTCCGCGGGCGAGGGGCCCGCGCCTGTCGCCGCGGACGAGAAGCCAGCGGTGGTCCCGAGAAGACCAGCGGCCAAGAAGACCAGTGTGAAAAAGACCGTGGCCAAGAAGGTGACCAAGAAGAAGGCCGCGCCGAAGAAGACGGTAGCGAGAAAGACGGCGGCGCGCGGGGGTGGGCGCGCGATGGGCGGCGCCCCGGGTCCCGCTGCGAATGCCGCTTCCGTCGGGACTCCACGATTGGCCGAGACCCCTGCGCCCGGCGTCGTCCAGGATCCGGGCCCGCCGAGGGCAGAAAACGAGTCCGCGGAGCAGGACAAAGGAATCAATGGCCACGAGGGGCCGGATGTGACGACGAAATCCGCTACCTCTCAGGGCAGCGGAGACAGGTCGAGCACCGCCGCCGCGGCGAGACGGGTCGCCCGGGGCGGTGGGCGTGGAATCCGGGTCAAGCGGAGAACGCAGTCGTGATCGAGATCCGGCACAAGGAGACGCGTGAAGTACTGCGAGTGGTCGAGGCGGACAGCCTCGTCGGCGCCGACCTGCGTGACGATATCCTCGACGGCGCCGATCTGCGCGGCGCGGACCTCAGCGGTGCCTGGCTCCAGGAAGCGGACCTCATGGGGGCCGATCTCGCCGGCGCGACGCTCCGCGGGGCGATCCTGATCCGCACCCAGTTGGACAAGGCGGACCTCACCGGTGCCTTGTTCGAGGAGGCCAAGTTGAGCGACGGCTCTCCCGGGAAGCGGCGCCGTTCTGACGAACTGCAAGATGCGTGGGGTGCGGCTTCTGTCCTGCGACATGCGTTACGTCGATCTCCACGGCTCGGACCTCTCCGATGCCCTGATCGATCGGACCGACCTCACCGACGCCTGTTTCCGTGAAGGAAAATTGACCGGGTCGCGCATTCAGGGGTCCCTGCTGATCGAGACCCTGATGAGCGGGTGCGATCTCAGCGGCGCCGACATCCAGAACACGCACATGAACGGCGTCAAGCTGTTCCGCGCCCGGCTCGACGGCGCGCGGCTCGGCGGCGGGGGAGACCGCATCCCGGTCGTGCTCAACCTCGCCAACATGCGCGAGGCCAGCCTGGTCGGGACCGATCTGCACGGCGCCTCACTGCGCGACGTCAACCTGCATCACGCCAACCTGCGCGGGGCGAACCTCGAAGGGGCTCAGCTGATGGGCGCCGTGCTGCGCCACGCCGACGTGACGGATGCGGACTTCAAGGACGTCGCCCTGGTGACGGTGAACGTCACCTTCGCCAACTTCTCCAAGGCCAAGAACGCACAGGTACCCGCGTTCAAGCAGAACGTGCGGTAGGGGTAGGGGCGGCCTGAGCCAGGGGTCGGTCGGTCGCCCCAAAGGACCTTCTGGTCCGCGTGGATCGAGCGGAAGCGACGCTATGGGCGCACCCGGTCGATGAGCACTTCGACTGGCTCGGATCGGCCCGCCTTTACCGGGCTCACCTCTCCCTCCAGATCCCCGCTTTGGGGCGTGGCCTGTCCGCTCGCCGAGATCCGGGCGCCGACCGTGACCTCGGGGAAATTGGACAGACGCATGGCGGGCATCATGGCCATGCCATCGTCGAGGGTCACGGTCGCCGGCAGGTCCGCGACCTTCATCCGCTTCACCGCCAGAGGCATGGGCGGGCCTGAGACTGCCTTGGCGTAGACGAACAGGGTGGCGTTCTGGTCCGCCTTGGGCCAGAGGGGCTCCGCCAGGGCGACCTGAACCACGACGCCGGCCGTGGTTTGGGCCGTCTCCGTCGTCGGTTCCTCAGCGATGGTGGCGTCGGGGGTTTCCTCGGCGGCCGCCTCCGCGGGCGGGGCGGATTCGGCGGAGCCGCCGCGCTGGCGGGCCTCGGCGATGAACTCACGCAGCTCGGCCGCGTCCTTTCCTTCCGGGTCCAGGCCAGCCAGGATCGACTCCCAGCGATCGATGGCCGCGTCGAACTCGCCCTCCTGGTAGGAGACCAGACCGTCCAGCCACCGGGCCGTGGCGTTGTCGGGATCAATTTCGAGCGCGGTGCGGATCAGCTCCGCGGGACGGCCCGCGAGCTTGCCGCCCGCGTTGCTGGCCACTGCTTGGGCGTAAGAGCTGATGACCTCCGGGTTCTGCGGCGCGAGCCCGTATGCCTTCTCCAAGGCCGCGAGCGCCTTGCCGGGCTCATTGACCGCGAAGTAGGTGCGTCCCAGCATCAGCCAGCCTTCCAGGTTGTCCGGGTTCTGCTCCATCTTCTCCGCCAGACGTTGCACCAGCACGTCCAACGGCGGGACCTCGCCGCCTGGGGTCGCGGGGTGCCCCGCGGGCGCCGCGGGCTGGCCGGCGGCCGCGGCCTCGATGCGGGGGATGATGGTGCTGTCGCCGATGTAGAGATAGAGCCCAAGGGCGGAGGCCGGCACGGCCACGGCGAGCACCAGCGCGGTCACAAGTCCGCCGCGATCGGTCGTCGTCGGGGAAGAGGAGGCGCCTTCTCCATCGACGTCGTACAGCAGCTCGCGCTCCAGGTCGCGGCGTGCGGCCTTGTACTGGGTCTGGTCCAGGTTGCCAGCAGCCAGGTCCGCTTCCAGCTCCTGCAGTTGCTGGCGGAACACCTCGAGGTTGAGCTGGTCCTGGTCGATGCCTGGCTCGGGAGCGCGCCCCGAGAGCAGCGGCGTGACGACGAACAAAAGCGCCAGACCCATGAGCCCGGCGGCGAGTATCCAGAAGATGATCATTGCTTGTTGTCCTGATCGCTGTCAGCGGCGGACAGCAGTTCCTGCAGGCGCTTACGTTCTTCCTCGGAGAGATCCGCATCGGGACTCTTCTTCTTGCGCACCAGGGTGCGGAACAGGAAGAAGCCGCCGACCCCGGCAAGCAGCAAGGGGCCAAACCATAGCGGGTAAGTGGATAGCTTCACCGGCGGATCATAGAGCACGAAATCCCCATAGCGGGCTACGAGGAACTCGACGATCTCGTCACGCGACTGGCCCGACTGCATCATGCGGTAGACCTCCTCGCGCAGGTCCTGGGCCAGCTCGGCCTGAGAGCCGGCGAGCGATTCGTTCTGGCACACCAGGCATCGCAGCTCGTCGATGAGGTCACGAAACTCGTCGGCTCGCGCCGGGTCGTCGAAGGTGAACTCCTCCAGCGTGTACGCGCCGGCGATGGACGCTGACAAGAGGCCGGCCAACAGCAGGGCCGGCAGTCGGATCAAGCTACTCAAGTCTGCACCTTGCACGTCATGGTTTTCCAGTCAACGGTGGGTGAGAGCTCGTTCTCCCAGTCCCCCGGTCCCACCGGCCCGATTTTCTTGTAACAGATGATGCCCTCGCTATCCACGACGAAGGTCTCCGGCGCACCGTAGACGCCCCAGTGGATGCCCACCTTGTTGTCCGGGTCGAAGGCGCTGAACAGGTAGGGATCGCCGGACAGCTTCAGCATGCGCATGGCGTCGGCGGCCTCGTCCTTCCAGTTGAGCCCGAGGATCTGAACGTCCTTGAGCTCGCGTGAGAGCCGCATCAGCTGGGCGTGCTCGGCGCGGCAGGACACGCACCAGGAGGCCCACACGTTGACCAGCGAGACTTTCCCCTTAAGGTCCGCGTCCGAGACGCTCCGGGTGGGGTCGTCGAGTACCGGCAGCGTGAACTGGGGAGCGGGCTTGCCGACGAGGGGCGAAGGGACCTTGCGCGGGTCCGTGGTGAGCCCGAAGAACAGCAGCGCCGCAAGGGCGATGAAGAGCCCCAGCGGAAACAGGAATTTCAGCGATTTCCCCACGGCTCAGGTCCTCGCCGTGGCGGCCCCGGCCGGTACCTTGGCCGTCTTGCGGGCGCTGCGATAGCGGCGGTCGGTAACGGCAAGGATTCCTCCCAGCGCCATGAGCACGGCGCCGAGCCAGATCCACCGCACGTAGGGCTTGTAGTAGATGCGCAGCGCCCAGTCGCCGCCGCCCACGGGCTCGCCGAGGGAGACGTACAGGTCGCGCGTGAAGCCCCAGTCGATGGATGCCTCGGTCATCGGCTTGGCCGAAGTGAAATAGGTGCGCTTCTCCGGCCAGAGGTCGGCAACCTGTTTGTCGCCGTCGAATACCAGGAAGTGCCCGCGCGCGGCCGTGTAGTTCGGCCCGCGGTGGTCCTTCACGCCGAGAAACTGAAAGCGGTAGCCCGCCGCTTCCTGCTCGTCGCCGGGGGACATGCGCACGTCCTTCTCCATGCCGAAGTTGGAGACCATGGTGGCGCCGACGATGAACATGGCGACGCCGAGATGCGCCAGCACCATGCCGTAGTAGCTGCGTCCGTTGCCGGCGAGGTCCGTGAACAGGGACCCGATGCCCTGCTTGTGCTTGAGCCGCTCGCGGATGCCCAGCAGGTGCGAGAACAGCAGCCATACCGCCAGCCCCAGGCCGAGGGGGACATAGAACCAGGCACCCGAGGTCAGCGGCATGAAGATGACGGCGACGATGGCAGCCGCGCCGCCAAGGGCCGCGGCGACCCAAAGCTCGCCCACCAGGCGCTCGGGATCATCGTGCTTCCAGCGCGTCATGTGTCCGACACCCATGAAGAGCGCCAGGAAAGGCGTGATGGCCACGAACATCTTGTTGAACCAGGGGAACCCCACGGAGATCTTGCCCCACCCCATCGCCTCGTAGATCAGCGGAGCCAGGGTGCCGAGCAGGATCAGCGCGGTGAGCAGGGTGAGCAGCAGGTTGTTGGTCAGCAGGAAGCTCTCGCGGGACAGCAGATCGAAGCGACCGCCCCCGGAGACCGCCGGTGCCCGCCATGCGTACAGTGCCAGGGAGCCGCCGATGACGATGCAGAGGAACACCAGGATGAAGGTGCCGCGTGTGGGGTCGGTGGCGAAGGCGTGCACCGAGGTCAGCACCCCGGAGCGCACCAGGAAGGTGCCGAGCAGGCTCAGGGAGAAGGCGAAGATGGCGAGCAACACGGTCCAACTCTTGAAGGCGCCGCGCTTCTCCGTCACCGCAAGCGAGTGGATCAGCGCTGTGCCCGCGAGCCAGGGCATGAAGGAGGCGTTCTCCACCGGATCCCAGAACCACCAGCCGCCCCAGCCCAGCTCGTAGTAGGCCCACCAGCTGCCGAGTGCGATGCCGAGGGTGAGAAAGATCCAGGCCACGGTGGTCCAGGGCCGCGACCAGCGCGCCCACGCCGCGTCCAGCTTGCCGCCCATGAGGGCCGCGATAGCGAAGGCGAAGGCGACGGAGAATCCGACGTAGCCCATGTAGAGCATCGGCGGGTGGATGGCCAGCCCCGGGTCCTGCAGCAGGGGATTGAGGTCGCGCCCTTCCGGCGGCGCCGGAAAGATGCGGTCGAACGGATTCGAGGTCAGGAGCATGAAGAGCAGGAAGCCGATGGTAATCATGCCCATCACGGACAGCACACGCGACACCACCTGAGGCGGCAGGTTGACGCTGAAGGCGGCCACGGCGGCGCCCCAGGCCGCCAGGAACAGGGCCCACAACAGCAGGGAGCCCTCGTGCGCGCCCCAAACCGCCGAAACCTTGTATAGGGTCGGCATCAGGGTGTTGGAGTTGGTGGCCACGTAGGCGACCGAAAAGTCATCGGTGAGGAAGGCCTGCAGCAGGCAGGCGAAGGCAATGGCGGCGAAGGTGAACTGGCCCCACGCCAGGGGCCGCGCCATGGCCATCCAGCCGCGGTTGCCGTTGAAGGACCCGGCGAGCGGAAACGCGGCCTGGAGGATCGCGAGACCGAGGGCCAGGATGAGGGCGAAATGTCCGAGCTCGGGAATCATTGGCTTGCCGTTGCTCCGCCGGCGCCCTGGCCGGCCGCCATCTCGGTGACGCCCTTGGCGTGGGCCGTCTTGAGCGTCGCCTCCACCTCCGGAGGCATGTAGGACTCGTCGTGCTTGGCGAGCACCTCCTCGGCGTAGAACAGGCCCTCGGGACCCATGCGGCCCTTGGTCACCACGCCCTGACCCTCACCGAACAGGTCGGGCAGGATGCCGGTGTAGCTCACTTTGACGGTCTCCGCGTTGTCGGTGACGTCGAAGGTGACGGTTAGGCCGTCCGCCTGACGCGCCATGCTGTCCTTCACCACCAGGCCGCCGAGCCGGAACAGGGCGTTGGCGGGGGCCTCGTTGGCCATCACCTGGGAGGGGCTGAAGAAGTAGGCGATGTTACTGCGCAGGGCGTTGATCGCGAGCAGGGCGGCGACGCCGACGCCGACGATGCCAAAGGCAACGAACATCATGCGTTTCTGTCTGGCTTTCACTTAGGTACCTCCACGGGTGCGCATCCGCATTAATCGACCCAGACGCGCGAAAATGGTTCGCTCGCGACGTCGCAGAGCGACGATTTCCGCGACCATGAGCGCCAGCGTCATGCCGTAGGAGCTCCATACGAAGAAGGCGTAGCCGCCCTGGGAAAGAAAGTCGCTCACGTCTGTTTCTCCAGGATCTCGCGGACCCACTGGGTTTCCGACTCTCGGTTCAGGATCGTCCCCCGCGCCCGCATGAGAATGACCGCGAAGGAGTACATCCAGAAGGCGAAGGTCATGATCAGCATGGCGGCGAGGATGTTGGGCTCCATCTGCGACATGGACGAGCGCTGGTGCAGCGCCGCGCACTGGTTGGGGTCGGGGCAGTTGATGGACCAGAAGATGATCGGCAGCATCACCAGCCCGACGATGGCCAGCAGGGCCGAGGCCCGGTCCGCCCGCCGCGGGTCGTCGATGGCGGACTGCAGGGCGATGTAGCCGACGTAGATGAAGAACAGGATCAGCTCGGAGGTGAGGCGCGGGTCCCAGTCCCACCAGGTGCCCCAGCTCGGACGGCCCCAGAAGGCGCCGGTCCAGAGGGCAAGGAAGGTAAAGATGGCGCCGGTGGGGGCGGTGGCGTTCGCCATCATGAAGGAGAGGCGGGTGTTGAACACCAGGCCGATCGCGGACCAGGCCGCCAGCACCAGATAGAGCCACATGGACATCCAGGCCGCCGGGACGTGGATGAAGATGATCCGGTAGTACTCCTTCTGCGGATTCGTGCCGCCGAGCTTGTCGGGGGTCTCGAAGAATCCCCAGTAGAGGCCGACCACGAGCGTCACGACGGCCAGCACCCAGAACAAGGGGATCAGCTTCCCCGCGAGCGGGTAGAAGGTGGCCGGAGAGGAAAATCTGAAAAGCTTCATCGAACCATCCAGCTAGGCAAGGCTATTCCATCGAGATCCGGAGCGCCGCCGCGGCCGCGAGAGGCGCGAAAACCAGACCCAGCAGCAGGAACGAGCCCAGGAGCGCGAAATACGGCTGGGTGTCGGCGAAGTCGATGGCGCTCACGGTCACGGCGCCTGCCCCGTAGACCAGCACCGGGATATACAGCGGCAGAATCAACAGCGAGAGCAGGATGCCGCCGCCGCGGAGCCCGAGCGTGAGGGCCGCGCCAATGGCGCCGATCAGACTCAGTACGGGTGTGCCCAGCAGCAGGGACAACATCATGGCCGCCTGCGCGACATCGGGCAAGTGATATTGCAGCCCGATCAGGGGCGCGATGATCACCAGCGGCAGACCGGTCAACAGCCAATGCGCGGTCACCTTCGCCAGCACCAGGACCGACAGGGGCTGGGGCGTCATCAGCATCTGCTCCAGGGTGCCGTCGTCGTAGTCCGCGGCGAACAGCCGCTCCAGAGCCAGCATGGAGGCGAGGAGGGCCGCCACCCACACCACGCCGGGTCCCAGGATCCGGAGGATCTGCTTTTCCGTGCCCACGCCCAGCGGGAACAGGCTGACCACGATCACGAAAAAGAAGAGGGTGGTCAGCACGTCCGTGCGCCGCCGCATCGCGAGCAGGATGTCGCGGCTCAGGACGCAGTAGAACACGCGCCACATCAGGCCTGATCCTCCTGGGAGCGCTCGTCTCCCAGGTGCAGGCGGCGAATCTGGCCGGAGGTGAGGGCTACCTCCTGGTGAGTGGTGAGGATCACGAGACCGTCGTCGGCGACGTGCTCGGCGATCAGCAGCTGCAGCTGGTCCACCGCGTCCACGTCCAGCGCGGTGAAGGGCTCGTCCAGGATCCACAACGGCGCCTCGCTCAGCAACAGGCGGGCGAGGGCGACACGCTTCTTCTGTCCCTGGGACAGCACCCGAGTCGGGAGGTCCTCGAACCCGGCCAGTCCCATCTGTCCCAATGCGCCCCAAAGCTGGTCGTCCGAGATGCGGTCCCCGTCGAGGGTGGCGGAGACGCGGAGGTTCTCGACCCCGGTCAAGTCTCCCTTGATGCCGTTCAAGTGCCCGAAGTAGAGGGTATCGGCATGGAAATCCTCTCCCAGGCGGCGCGCGTCCTCTCCGTTCCAGATGATGCTCCCGGCATCGGGCGTCAGCAGTCCGCACAGGGCGCGGAGCAGCGTGGTCTTGCCGCTGCCGTTGCGCCCGCGCACGTGCAGCAGCGTGCCCGGCTCCAGGGTGAACGAGAGCCCGGAGAACAGGAGACGGTCACCGCGCCTGCACTCCAGATCTGAAACTTCAAGCATGAATCGCGTGACTTGCAACCAGGGTCGCCGGGCTCACTGCGCCCGCGCGGTCGTTATTCAGTCGCCACTGCCGTGGGGCTTTTCGGTGGCGGTGCCTTTTTTCGAGCCCGCAACACTAACGCCTGGGACGCGATTGCACAACCCACGCGGAGTGGGGTTCGGTGATGAGTCTGGAGCGTCCTCGACCCGAGCGCTGGACCCGGTCTCGAGTCTCCGAGTCGTCCGACCGAGCCGTTTCCCCGTGCCCATGTCGTGGTCTTCTCGCGCCGAAGCTGACCGGCGCGCGGGGCGGGACCAGACGAACCAGAGCACGCCGACGACCGTCAGCGCCATGAGTCCCTCGAGCCAGAACGGGATCTCCCGGCTCGCGATCACCCAGCTCACCGAGGGCACCATGGTGAAGCTCGCCGCGTACTTGCCCACCGGCGGGATTACCTGCTCGGCCTCCCAGTCGCGCACGTAATGGCCAAACCTGGGGTGCTCCGCCAGCCACCGGTGCAGTCGTTCCGAGCCTCGGGAGAAGCAGAAGGCGGCGAGCAGAACGAAAGGCGCCGTGGGCAGCAGCGGCACGAAGATCCCGATCGCGCCGAGACCCAGGGCTAGGATCCCGCACCCGATCATCAGCCAACGCCAAGTCTGTCTCAGCACGTCGACGACCTCTTCCGAAACGGCTGTTGCTGTCTGAATGAGGACCTATGCGTACAATATCGGGGCGAAGCAAGGCGTTATGCTAGGCGTGTTACCCATACCCCACGCGCGCGAAGCTGCGCATTTTGTAAGGGCCTCGGCTCAATTCAGATAGACCTCGCAGGTACGTTCGGCGAAAACGTCCCCACGGGCGTCTCGCATGCAATCTTCGTACTTCGCCGGGATACGGAGTTGGCCTCCGGACTCGACGGGCTCCGCGCCATCCGCGCGGTCCTGGGAACTGCCTGTGCCGCAGCCAGCCAAGACCAGCACCGACAGCAACGTCACTTGGGCCAGATAGATCACTCGCATCGCCCTCTGATCACCACTTGCAGCTAACGCAGTTTGCGCAAGGATACCGTACGCCACCCTTTTCCTAAGCTACGGATTTATCTTTACTCCTGCCACACCGGACCTTCGGTTCGCGTCCCCAGCTTCGAGCACTTCCCTTGGCGTGCTGATCACCCGTTGGAGCGCACCAGTGACCGCTTGAACAGCGGTTCCATCTTCAGGCAGCGCCGCTTTCCCGAGTTGGTACCAGCGATCTGCCGCAATCCGTACGCGCACGGCATGAGAGCCGACTGCCCGCCGGGACGCGGGCTGACCGCGCGGAAAGACTCTGCTTCATATTCGCGCTCTGCTAAGGTAAGCCACGTCACGGGAATCAACGGCTCGCGAAAATGTCTGGCGGCGTTTCGCGCTTTCACAGGACGGCACACGAGGGCAAGGGTCATGCAGGACGAAGCGGACGGCAAGATCCGGGAGCGGCTCGCCGAGTTGCAGATCGAGCACCGGGATCTCGATGCGGCGATCTCGCGTATGTCCGAAGATACCTATATCGACCAGCTACGCGTGACGCGGCTCAAGAAGCGTAAGCTGTTGCTCAAGGACGCGATTGCCAGGCTCGAAAGCATGTTGATCCCGAATCTCGATGCTTGAGCGGGCGACACGGCCGAACTGCGGGAAACCGGCAAGAGAACCCCGAGCAATTGCCACACCGATCCGGCTCGGATCGGTGTTCGAACCCTGGAGGTCCGAGTGCCTTCCCCGTGTCGCGGCCTGGGCGAGCGCACATGACCGGGTGGGCTGGCCGGGAGGCAAGCCGCGATTATCCCGCGTAGTTCCTGTGTGTTCCGCGCCGCGCCTGGTGCCCCGAGCTATCGATTTCTCGTCAGCCTTGCCAAAGCGGCCCTTCCTCCATCGCGGCGATCTGCTCGCGCAGCTCGAGCACCCGGTCCTGCCAGTAACGCTGGGTGCCGAACCAGGTGAAGGCGGCGGGGAAGGCGGGGTCATCCCAGCGTCGCGCGATCCAGGCCGAGTAGTGGATCAGGCGCAGGGTGCGCAGGGCCTCGACCAGGTGGAGCTCCCGCGGGTCGAGCTCGCGGAAGTCCTCGTAGCCCGCCAGCACGTGGGCGAGCTGGTCGGACATCTCCCTCCGGTCTCCGGAGAGCAGCATCCAGAGGTCCTGGACCGCAGGGCCCATGCGGGCGTCGTCGAAATCGACGAAGTGGGGGCCGGCGTCCGTCCACAGCATGTTTCCGACGTGGCAGTCCCCGTGCAAGCGAAGCAGCCCGACGTCGCCAGCGCGCTCGAAGCAGCGCCGCACGCCCGCGAGGGCATGCGCGGAGACGCTTTCGTAGGCCTCCGCCAGATCCGCCGGAATCCAGCCGCCGGCGAGCAGATAGGCCCGTGGCTCGTCGCCGAAGCTCGCGATATCGAGGGTGGGGCGGTGCCGGAAGGGCTCTACGGCGCCGAGGGCGTGGATGCGACCGATGAAGCGGCCGATCCACTCCAGCACGCTTGCATCGTCGATGGCCGGCGCCCGTCCGCCCCGGCGCGGGGTCAGGGACAACCGATAGCCGCCGAAGGCGTGCAGCGTGCGGCCGGCGATCACGAGCGGCGGCACGGCCGGGATCTCCTGCCTCGGCGAGCGCGAGGGTGAAGGCGTGCTCCTCGGCGATGGCGTCGTCCGACCAGCGGCCGGGGCGATAGAACTTCGCGATCAGGGGCTGGGCATCCTCCACGCCGACCTGATAGACGCGGTTCTCGTAGCTGTTCAGCGCCAGCAGACGCCCGTCGACCGGAAAGCCAAGAGACTCCACCGCATCCAGCACCAGGTCCGGCGTGAGGTCGGCGTAGGGGGTGTGGCTGTCTTGCAACATGGTCCGTGCCAGGTCCTCAGCCGCCTGCCGCAAGCGAGCGGGGTAGTCGCTGGCGCAGGGGCTCCAGTATCGTGTTACGCGCCCTCGTTGGGCAGCTCAAGCTTCAGACCCTCCGGCCATGATGTCATCCGCAGGTTACACGGAAGCCCCATTATCGGCGCTCGGCTTCTCATCGGTCGAGTGCATCGAGTCGTTGACCCGCGGGTGCCCGCATCGGGACAATACGTCAAACTCATAGCGCCCTCCAGGACGACCAAGCCCATGCGTGCCGCCGCCGAACGCGAGATCACCCCCCTCTCCACCATCCGGGAGGTCAAGCCCGGGAGCTTCATCTTCGAGCGCGCGCTCGCCCTGCCGCCCGCCTTCTGCGACGAGGTCGTCGAGCGCTTCGAGGCCCATCCGGAGCATCAGTACGAGGGACGCATCGGCCAGATCCAGACCCAGGATCGCAGCATCAAGGTGACCACGGACCTTGTGGTCAGCAACAAGCCGGAGTGGAAGGACGTGGACGATATGCTGTTCCGCTCCCTGGCCGCGGCGTTGCGGGAGTTCCGCGAGACCTTCCCCTATTTCAAGGGGCCGTTCAAGGACATGGGATATCAGGTCCAGCGCTACCGACCGGGAGAGTTCTACCATTGGCACATCGACGGCGGCAGCCACGAGTTCAGCCAGCGTCAGCTGGTGGCCCTGTGGTATCTCAACGACGTCCCGGGTCCCGGTGGCGAGACCCAGTTCCTGTATCAGGATGTCAGCGTCCGTCCCGAGCGAGGCACGCTGATCCTGTTCCCGCCCTTCTGGACCCACGAGCACCGGGCCGCGAGGCTCGAGGCGGGGGTGAAGTACATCGCCACCACCTGGGTCGTGTTCGCCTGACCGTCCGATGCCTGGACGATGCCGAACCGATCCCGGCATGAGCCAGTTCGCACGTTCGCCAGGCCGATCCCCATGACCAGTTCGCCTCCCCGCCTGCTCGCCATCATCGAGCTCGGGGGCTACCCCAATCTCGCCCCGCTCTACAAGCGCCTGGGCTTTCAGACCGACCTCGTGAGCTCACAGCGCAAGGCCCAGGCCTACCTCAAGAAGCAGATCCCGGACCTGATCGTCGCCGAGTACAACTTCCAATCGGATTTCCGCGACCGCACCAGCAACCTCGAGACCCTGATGGCCCGCCTGCAGCGGCATCCTGAGGTCAAGGTCATCGTGTTCTATCAGGCAGAGTTCCGCCACAAGCTCGACGGGCTGCTCTCGCGCTTTCCGGTGTTCGAGGCGATCGCCTTTCCGGTGGATCCGGCGCGGGTTGAAGCGGCGCTGCGTCGAGCGCTCGATGCAGCGCCCGTGGCACCCTGAGAGCGCCAGGCCGACCGCTACAGCCGGTTCTCCAGCACCAGCACCCAAGGTCGGCTCGCGACCGGCTGCAGGTGGCCGTTGCCGTCAAGCTCGAGGACGCTGCGCGAGACCGCGTTCCTGACGTTCCCGCCGATGGCCTCCAGGGTGCGCCCGTCCGCCTTGACGACGAGATCGCAGTGCATGCGCGCGTTGCTCAGGGCCCACGGCTGCAGCTGACCGGCCATGGCGCTGGCGCGGGAGATCTCCTTGCTGGCGCAGATGACGTCCCCCGGTTGCGGGCGGTAAGCGCCGATGGCGCGCGGTACGAAGTAACGCCCCGGCGAATCGGACCAGTCGATGATGTCGGACAGGTAGACCCAGTGGGCTGCGGCGGGGGGAAACTGGTACTCCGGGACGCCGGCCGACTGCATCAGCCAGCTCATGAAGGCGGCGGACCAGGGCTCCTGGCAATGGCGGCCGCTGAGGCCCGGCTTGCCCACCGCCTGCCAATACAGGCCGACGCGGGAGATGCGGCCGGCGTCGTCGTCCTCCCACAGGCCGACGTGGGGAATGCTCTCGTTGTTCTCGGTGTAGATGACGTTCTGTCGCCCGAAGTAGGCCCACTCCCGCTCGGCCGTGCGGATCATCGCCTGCCGCGTGGCGGGCCGCGGCGCCGGCGGCGGACCGATGCGTCGTCCCGCCCAGGTGCCTTGGTCCGTTGCGGAGTCCCTGCTCGGAGGCCCACCGCAGCCGACCTGCGCGAGGGCGATCAGGATGAGCAGAAACGTCGTGCCGACACCCGCCCCTGCGGACCGGCGTGTGCGCGATGAGGATGGTGTGGTCATGTGGTTCTTTTCCTTCGTGCGCTTCCGCCGGCACGGGCCTGCAACGGGCATATGCAATCGTTGTCGGTACCTGCGCCCTCTGGGCAGGACGGGCGAAACCTCGCTGGATTCGCGCATGCCCGATGCCGCCGGGCGGGCCGGTTTCGTCCGAAACACATGACCCGCGCTCAACGCGGGGGACGGCGCGTTTCGCGAAACCAGCTGCGGTAACCCTCCATGCGTGAGCGCTGCTCGCGCGGGGCGTGCCGCCGGCAGGGCGCCGCCTCCTCGCTTCCCGCCGGCGCGCCCCAGCGCAGCTCCACGCAGTCGTTCGGATTGTAGGCCATCTCCAGCGCCGGCCGCCGCTGGTAGATCTCGGCGAGACTCAACTGCCAGGAACTGCCGTCGCTGCGGGTGTAGGCGATGCGGCGCTCGCTCAGGCGCCGGGCGTGCAGGCGCTCAAGGCTCGCGCTGGCCTGCGACGGCGACTGTCCCGAGAGCGCGAAGAGCTCGGGGTAGCGGGCGACGCGTTGGGGCAGCGTGTCCAGGACCCGCATGGCGATCAGCAGCCGCATGTCCCGGGACGGCGTCGAGTAGTCCTCCCAGGGGCCGGTGGTCTCGAAGATCGCGGCGCCGCTGGGCATGGCGATGACGGTGCCCGGGTTCCGGCGCAGGTAGTCCTCCCCGTTGTCCACCGATGTCACCCGCGTCTCCAGTTGCTCGACCAGGGCGTTCAGGGTCGCCTCGTAGGCGCTCTCCGGGTCGAGGCCTGCGGGGTTGATCAGCCGGCCCATCCGGGCGTAGAAGTCCGCCGCCGTAAGGCGGGACTGCTCAGCGGAGTAGGGCGCGAAACCCGCGCCCCTGCCGAGCTCGGCATTGGATGCCGGCCGCAACCGGCTGCGATGACCGTCGGACCTGATCAGCGGGCGGAAGGCCTTGAAGCCCGCGCCGGCGCTCGGAATATCGCTGGCAAACAGAAAATTGCCCTCCCAGAATCGCTTTCGGCCGACGGAGTTGTCCGGCTGGGCGTCCACCGCTAGCAGGAGGCCCTCACGCCCTTTGGTCTGCGGGACCCATTTCACGATCACCAGGACGTGGCCGAAGGGGTCCGCGAAGACGGTCCCGGGCCATAGATACCGGCGCTCGAGGGGGATGGGGTAGAAATCGGTGCTGTCGTCGGCGAGTGCCGTGCGCGCGCTGCCCGAGTGCACCGTGTCCATCAGGGCGCGGCTGTGCTCCCTGAAGGAAGCGGCCGGGGCAGGTGCGCGGGAGAAGGCGGTCTCGACCACGGGTGCGCGGCAGCGCGGGGGGCTGCCGGATGATCCTCTGGTGCAGGGGCGATAGGCGGTGGGCAGCCCCATCTTCCAGGCGAAGTAGGTGCGAAGAAAGTAGGGCAGGTCGGCGCAATCCGGGGTCGCGGGCAGCCGCTTGTCCTCGCCGCGGCGCAGGTGGTCGAGCAGGAAGTTGCGCCCGGGGTCGCGCAGGACCGGCTCCAGGGAGGGGAATTGGAGCGATTGCTCCGGCGGCGCGTCGAACAGCCGCTCGACCCAGGCGGCGAACAGCGCCTCGGCGGCAAGATCCCAGTCCCGCAAAGGGAAATCCACACCGGTGGCAGGCCCCTGCGGCTGCCCGCCCACCGTGATCTGGCGGCAGGAGACGACCCGGTCCCCACGCCGCGCCTCGATGCGATAAGCGCCGGACTTGGCGTCGAAGACCGCGGCGGCCAGGCTCCAGGGCGGTCCCCCGAATGCGCGGGCGCGCGGGCTTTGAGTCCGGCCCGCGGGATCCGAGATCGAGAGCCCGCTCAACTCGCCGTCGGTGGCGACCGCCATGATCTCCAGGGTACCGCCCGGGGAGGGTTCGCGGGGAGATGTCCAGATCCGGACCTCTTGGCCCTGCTCGCATCCGGAGGCCGCGACCGCCGCGGGCGAGATCAGGGTCGCGACGGCGGCGAGCCACCAAACGAGACTGGAGCACCGAGGCATCGGCAATGCGGTCAGTAGCCGGAAAGCAGCGCCTGGCACGCGGCGGGCATGGGCGGGCGGGGCTTGGGCTTGCCGGACCTCTTCGGATTGCGCGCCTCGTCGCTGAACCACCAGGCGAGCTCGCTGCCGCAGCCGTCGCCGGCCGGCAGCGCGGTCCTGCTGCTCGCAGGCGGGGTTGCCCGGGGGACAGCGAAGGCGGACATGGAAATGGGCGTCGTGCCCCCACCAGGGGCGGAGCTTGCGCAGCCAGCCCCGGTCGCCGTCTTCGGATTGGCAGAGACCTCGCTTGATCGCAGCGTTGACGAAGATGCGGTCGACCCGGGGGTCCTCCGCGGCGGCCTTGATCAGCAATCGCTGCTGCTCGCCCCAGGCGCTGCCGAGCCGCAGCCCGTCCGCGGCGACCATGCTGACCGGGTCGCGCTCCTCCGGGTGCTCGCGGTCGGCGCTTCCCGCGGAGGAGGCCAGCCGGAACCAGATGTCCACGTCCAGGCCGTTCTGATGGCTGCGGTGGGATGAGGACATCAGCCCGCCCCGGGGCTGGCTGAGGTCGCCGACCATCATCAGCTGACCGGTGCGCCGGCCGATCGTGGCGCCGAGATCCTCGATCAATGCCAGCAACTCGGGGTGACCGTAGTAGCGGTTGCGGTGGCGGCGGATGCTGACGTACCCGGTGCCCTGGGCGGACAGGGGCTCGGCGCCGCCGACGCAGCCGTTGGAGGTGCTGCCGATGACCTTCGCCGGACCGGGCGCCGGCGCCCTGACCTTTGACCAGGACGATGCCTGGGCCGAGGAGAGCATTGCCAGCGGCAGGGCGACCAGGAGCAGGGCGTTGCGAAGCCGTCGCGCCACGGGGGGCGTATGGGGAAGTCTGGGGTCCATCGGGTGTCCTCGCGAAATGGAGTGAGTCGTTATCTGCCTGATGCTCGGCGCATGGAGGCTCGCCGCGAATTATAGTCCGGCTCGGCGGCCGTTCGTCGTCGTCGCAAGGGCGACTACGCATCGCTGGGCAGCCGAGGGATACAGGGTATCATTCGGGTCTTCGGGTGTATCGCGGCAGGCAAGCAAGGCCCCGGAACCTCAATACGAGCCTTTCCCGCTCGCGCCCCGCTTCCGACAACAGCAATCGCTTTCGTGAAGCCCATGGACACACCCGCCGGCGAATACCTCACCACCAAGGAGCTGGCCGAGCTGCTGCGGATCAAAGAGCGCAAGGTCTACGATCTCGCGGCGTCTGGCGAGCTGCCCTGCCTCCGGGCTACCGGCAAGCTCCTGTTTCCGCGGGTGGAGATAGATGCCTGGTTGGCGCGGGTCGGTAAGGCCACTCATCGAGCCCTGGCGCGCCCCAATGTCTTTCTCGGCAGTCATGATCCCCTGCTCGATTGGTCTCTGCGCGAGTCCGGGAGTGGGCTCGCCAGTCTGTTCGACGGCAGCCTCGACGGGTTGGAGCGCTTCGCCCGGGGCGAAGGCATGGCGGCCGGTCTGCACCTGTACCAGCCCCGGGACGACGACTGGAACACCGCGCTCGTCCGTTCCCGTTTCGCCGCCGAGCCGGTGGTGCTGATGGAGTTCGCCTGGCGGGAGCGCGGCCTGATCGTGGCGCCGGCTGATCGGGGCGAGATCGCCCGGCTCGAGGACCTGCGCGGCCGGCGTCTGGTGCCACGCCAGCCGGGGGCAGGCAGCCAAGTCCTGCTCGAGCACCTGTTGGCGCAAGCGGGGATCGCGCTGGCGGAGCTGGACCTCACGGGGTCCGCGCGCACCGAGACGGACGCGGCCTACGCCGTGTTGGAGGGCAGGGCCGATGCCGCCTTCGGCCTGGCTGGATTGGCCGCGCGCTTTGGGCTGGGGTTCGTGCCCCTGGTACGGGAGCGCTTCGACCTGCTGGTGGACCGGCGTTCCTGGTTCGAGGAGCCGATGCAGCGGCTGCTTGCCTTCTGCCGGTCCCCCGCCTTCGTCGCGCAAGCGAGCGCCTATCCGGGCTACGATATCGGTGGGCTGGGCGGCGTGCATTTCAATGGGGCGTGACCGCTCTGGGCGGTCGGTAGAGTGGAGCTGGTTGCTCGAAATCCCATCAAGGGCAAGGTCGTCGACCTGAGAAAGGACGCGGTCGCCGCGCAGGTGCAGGCCGATGTCGGCGGGGGAAACGTCGTCACGTCCACCATCACCGCCGATTTCGCCGAGCGGCTCGGCCTCGCCGCGGGCGCTGAACCTTCTCAAGGCCCCCCTTATTTGCTGGCGTTCGGGAAGAACAGCTGCTGTCCGTCGAGCTGGTAGCCAGCGATGGCCTGCTGGCCCTCGTCGCTCAGGATCCAGTCGACGAAGGCCTGACCTTCCTTCGCCTTCACGTTCGGATGCTGCTGCGGATTCACCAGGATGACGCCGTACTGGTTGAACAGGTTGTCGTCGCCCTCCACCAGGATTTTATGCTTACCCTTGTTCTTGAAGCTGACCCAGGTCCCGCGGTCGGTCAGTGCATAGGCGTCCATGCCGACGGCGGCGTTCAGGGTGGCGCCCATCCCCGAGCCCGTCTCACGGTACCAGCCGCCGCTGGCGGCCAATGGATCGACCCCGGCGGCCTTCCACAGGGCCAGCTCCTTCTTGTGGGTGCCGGAGTCGTCACCCCGTGAGGCGAAGACCGCCTGCGCCGCGGCGATCTTGCTCAGGGCGGCGGGTGCGTCCGTCGTTCCCTTTACCCCTGCCGGGTCCGAGGACGGGCCGACGATAATGAAGTCGTTGTACATGACGTCGAAGCGCTCGACGCCATAGCCGTCGGCGACGAACTGCTCCTCCGCGGGCTTGGCGTGGACCAGCAGCACATCGCCGTCCCCGTTCATGGCGTTCTTGATGGCCTGCCCGGTGCCCACCGCCACGACATCGACGCGGATTCCGGTCTTGTCGGTGAACGCGGGCAGGATGGCGTCGTAGAGGCCGGAGTTGGCGGTGGAGGTGGTGGACTGCAGGATGATGGATTCCTCCGCGGCGAGGGCGGGGATGCCGAGCGCGCCCGCGAGGATGGCGATGGGTAGCAAATGTGACTTGCGCATCTTGAGTTCTCCTCTCGTTCGTTGGTGGTTGCAGCTCACAGGACCAGCCGGCCGGCGAGGTAGTCCCTGGCCTCGCTCGTGGCCGGTCGGTCGAAGAACTGGGCGGCAGGGGTTTGCTCGATGACCCGGCCGTGGTGCAGGAACACCACCTCGTCCGCCAGCCTTCGTGCCTGCCCCAGGTCGTGGGTCACGAACAGGATCTTGGTTCCCTGACCCTGGGCGGTGCGGACGATCGACTCGATCGCCGCCGTCGCCGTGGGGTCGAGGTTGGCGGTTGGCTCGTCCAGCAGCATCACCTCCGGCTCCAGCGCCAGGGCGCGGGCCAGCGCCAAACGCTGCTGCTCGCCGCCGGAGAGCCGCCGCGCGGGCTGTGCCGCGAGCGGCGCGAGGCCGACGTGATTGAGCAGCTCGCGCACGCGCTCCGGGGAGTCCGATCCGCGCAGCCGCAGCACGAATCGGACATTGGCGGCCACCGAGCGCCGCAACAGCACGGGGCGCTGGAACACCAGCGCCTGACGACGCCGTACCGGCTCCGTCGGCGGCTGACCGCCCCAGAGCACGCTGCCCGCGGCGGGGACGACAAGGCCATGCAGCAGGCGCAGGAGCAGGCTCTTCCCGGCGCCGTTGGGACCCATGACCACCGTGAGCGGACCGGCACGGATGGTCAGGTCCAGACCCTTGATCAGTGGCCTGCCTCCCGCGGTGAAGACCAGCCCGCGCGCCTCGGCGGGGAGGAGGGCGGGGGTCTGCGTCGCCGGGATCGAGGCGCCGTGCTGAGCCAGCGCTGGTGAAGACTCAGGCATAGGCATACCGCGACGAGGTCGCCTTCAGGGCCATGACGGAGGCGTTGACCGTGAGCGCGATCGCGAGCAGCACCAAGCCGAGGGCGAGGGCAAGGGCGAGGTCGCCCTTGGAAGTCTCCAGGGCGATGGCCGTGGTCATTACCCGGGTGAGGTGGTTGATATTGCCGCCGACGATGATGACGGCGCCGACCTCCGCCACCGCGCGCCCGAACCCCGCGAGGGCCACCGTCAGCAGGCTGTAGCGCGCGTCCCACAGCAGCGCGCCGACGGCCTTGTGGCCCGGTACGCACAGAGATCGGAATTGCTCCGCGTACTCGTCGTGCAGCTGCTCGATCACCTCGCGGGTGAGGGCGGCGACGATGGGCGTGATCAGGATCGTTTGGGCGATGATCATGGCCGATGGCGTGTAGAGCAGCTGCAGCCAGCCGAAGGGGCCCGCGTTCGACAGCATCAGGTAGACCAGCAGCCCCACCACCACCGGCGGTAGCCCCATCAGCGCGTTGAGCAGGACGATGATCGCCCCGCGCCCGCGGAAGCTGGCGATCGCCACCGCTGCTCCCAGGGGCAGGCCGATCGCGCAAGCGACAGCGACGGCGATAAGGCTCACCCGTAACGACAGCAGGACGATCTCCAGCAAATCCGGGCTCGCGGACATCACGAGCCCGAACGCCAGGCGGAAGGCCTCCCCAAAATCCTGCATGGATTCCCATCTCGGTGCGTTTTCTCCGAACCGTCGCGTAAAAATGCGCAGAACGCAACCATGCGCATCGAGCGGGAAGGTGCAATGGCAGTGGAATCCACGCCGGCGTCACGCGCCGCGGGCATTCAGCGGAGCCAGAGAGCTTGATCTGGGGTGCGCCAAAGTCGATCGTCCCGACGCCTCCCTATAATGGTGTCGGAGATCGACAACGGCGGGCTGTTGGATGGCCATCATCGAACGATGGCGGCGTGAAGCCTTCCGCTGAGGGTTTTTCCAGCCGGGTCCTTGGCGAGCGGCCGTTCGCCTCTGCGCTGACGTCTGGAATGCGCCCCGCCTCCAGGCGGAAACGAAAGCAGCCCTCAGCTGGACTTCGGAAACGGTCGGTGCGACGGGGAATGGCCCTGCTCGGCTCCGGATTGGTGTTGGTGCGTAGTTTGCATGTCCTGCCGGAGCTGAATCTCGGGCCTTCTATTTCGTCTCACGCTCTGTCAGTGCTTGTACGGTTCCGCCCCACGTGTTGGTCAAGGGCTGATCAATTCACCGCTTGCGGCGGCACAGGGATGTGACGTTAATTCAAGCGCGTAAGCGTTTGAAAATGTAGCCGTCCAAGAACCACTTTTCTTGGGTGGCGTGCTGATGTTGGCCAGGATGGCCAATGATCAGCGTCTTTCTAGCGAGGTGAGTTCGCTCAGCCGCTCGTCGGTCGTTCGCCGGGACAGGTGCCCGGCTAAATGGCATAGTGGCTTGCGATCTCCCCGTGGACGGTGCGTAGGCTTCGGTCGTTAGGAAAACGCTGATTTATCGCGTTTGCCGTCCGAGCCAGGGATGGTCCGGCATTTTCGACGGCTGCAAGCCGTTGAAAATGGAGCGATTCGGGAGTCGCGCCTTGCGAATCGCGAGCTGATCAATGCCAGGATGGCATTTGATCAGCATTTCCTTGGGATGCGTGAGCTCGACTCCGCGGCGAGGCGTCACAGAACGAGGAACTATGAGGTGGAAGTAACTGGGCAAGGCAGCAGGTCGCTCGGGGCGGGCGCGGTAGTCGCTGTAGTGGGTCTGTTGTCGGCGGTCGCCATCGGCTGGCTGACGAGCAAAGGCGATTCCCTCCTGTTCGCCGTTCTCCCCGTGGCGGCGCTTTTCGGGCTGTATTTCGCCACACGCCCATTGTGGCTCCTGTGGTCCAGCGTGATCGGTGGGCTGGTGGTTTCCGGCCTGATCAAGCTGTACGTGCCCCAACTCCAGCTCATCCGTTGGGCGCTGGCGCCAATCGCCATTCTGCTTGCGTTTCACGCGATTGCGGCGAGCTTGGGCCCACGGACGACTACCGGGCACAGGCCGCTGCCAGCCGTTATCTGGTGGGCGCTCGGGTTTATGGTCATTGCCATGCTCGGCGCCGTTTTCGGGGATTTTCACTCGGAACGATTCATCATCGGCGCGAAGGGATACTTGCAGGTATGGGGGCTGCTATTCGCCCTGGCGTTCGTCCCCTGGCCGGAAGACTTCATCGACCGTTTGCCGAAGGCCCTGTTCTGGATCGCGTTGCTACAGTTGCCTTTCGTCTTGCATCAGCTCGTGTTTCTCGTTCCCAAGCGTGTTGGTATGGGGGATGGCATCGTCCCGATCGATATCGTGGCGGGTACTTTCGGGGCGAATCTCGAGGGTGGGGGGGCGAATGCGGTTCTCAATGCGTTCTTGATGATTGTTCTCGCCGGTGTGCTGGCCGCGCGGCAGCTCGATCAGATTTCAACGCGCAAGACCATCCTGTTGGCGCTGCCGCTCCTGTTCCCCGTCATGGTGAACATGGCGAAGGTATCAGTCCTGTATTTTGTTGCCATGTTTCTGGTTCTCTACGGCAAGGACCTGATGGAGCGTCCGCTGCGATTTCTCGCCGCGGCCTTGTCCGGAGCGCTCGTGCTCGCCGCGATGCTGACGGCCTACACCCTGAATGCGCCGAGCACCGCCCGAGTGGAGAGCTGGCAGGATCTTGTTCGTTTCACCTACGAATACAATTTCGCAAACGAGGAGGTCAGCGGTGAGCTCTCGAGGTTCGGGGCGGTAAAGTTCTGGTGGGAACGGCATGGCGTGGACAACCTGGAGGAGACCCTCCTGGGTCACGGCGTTGGCTACACCCGGGTGGCCGATACGGACGCCGATTTTCGCCAGACCGTCAGAGCGATCGTCGGTGGTATCCCGGTCGATATCGATCTCAACAAGAAGATCGGCTACTCTGCCGTCGCGGCGTTGCTGTGGGAAACGGGCGTCGCAGGGCTGCTCTGTGTATTCGGGTTGCTGGCTGCCGCTTTTCGCGCCGCCGGGCGACTGGAGATAGCATACGCGGACTTTCCCGAACGAGTCGCAACCTTCCGCGCGATCCGCGCCGGCTGCGCGATCATCTTCATCACCCTCTGGCACAAGAACGTCTTCGTGTTCGACGTCGCGTATCAGACGCTCGTCATGCTTCTGATCGGGCTCGTGGCCTATTGGGAGAGGCGGGCCAGCGCGGCCTACGACACGACCTACCCCGCGAGCAGGATGGGTGTAGAGCCGCCCGCCGCATAGGTCCCGGTGGCCCTTGACCCACCGGCAATACCAGGAAAATGTCAGCTTGAAAGACGGTTATCGCGAGCATTACGGCTGGACTGCCATCCGCGGCAGTCTGGCGCATTTCCTGTTGGGCAAGACGTTCCGGATGGTCTGGTCCCTGCTGATCTTTCTGATGCTGGTGCGGCTCCTGCCGCTGGAGGAGTACGCCGCCTATATCTCCTTCAACGCCGTCATCATTGCGGTCGGGGTCGTCACGTCGATCGGCGTACAGAAGGTCCTGTTCCGGTATCTACCCGAACTGCGCGCAACCGGGAACAACATCGCCGCCTACCGGCTTCTGCTCGGCGGCATGTTGCTGCGCATGGTCGTCGTCTCGGCCTTGTTTCTCGCGATCCTTCCCTTCGTGCCCGAAATCTCCCGCCTGTTCAAGTTCACCGACTGGGCTTGGCTGTTCCCCTGGTATCTGCTCATGGGGTACCTCCGGCTGACGGCGCTGTGGCTCTCGCAGTGTCTGGAATCCTTTCTGTGGCAGCGCGAGAGTCAGTACAGCCTGGCCGCGGGGAGCGCCGTCACCGCGCTCTCGATTGTGGCACTGGTGCTCACCGGGAACCTGCGTCTGGAGCTCGTCGTGATCGCGGAGATGGCGGGGGAGGCGACCTCTCTCTCCCTGTTGATCCTCGGCTGGTGGAGGCGGTGGCGCACGGATGCCCAACGCGGGGCAGGGGATGCGGGCTGGTGGCGGAGCAACCGCTCGCGCGTGCTGCGATACGGGGGATGGAGCTACTTGCTCAGTCAAAGCGCCTTGCTGTATGGCAGCGCTCCAAATCGTCTGGTTGCCGCGCATTTCCTGCCCGCGACCGATGTGGCCGTGCTCGGCGCGGCGGACAGCATCCTGAACATGCTGCGCAAGACGCTACCGACGCGCATGTTCATGAGCATGCTTCGGCCCCTGGCAATGGCAAGGTTCTCGGCGACGGGGGATTTCCGTTCCGTGGCGTCGCTGTCCGAGTTCGCGTTTCGGCTCAACCTGATGCTGCTGACCCTCCCGGTCGTGGTGCTAGCCGTCGTGGGTCCGGAGCTGATGGATTGGGTAACCAAGGGGAAGTACGGCTCGGCGGGCTATCTCCTGATGGGTTTCCTGTTCGTCCTGATCGCGGAGGCCTCGCGTACCCTCGTTGAGTTGATGGTTCAGGCCCTGGAGAAGAACCCGATCTTCTTCTGGACCAGCCTGATTCAGTCCGCGTCCATCCTCATCGCCGTTCCGCTGATTCCCGTGCTGGGACTTTGGGCCTTGGTCGTGGCCAATCTCTCTGGCACGGTTCTCGCCAACACGATCGTGATCGTTCGCTTGCGTCGTCAAGGTTACGCGTACGCCGTCAACCGCAGGCTGGTCGCCTGGCTGGTCTCCCATGCCGTGTTTGCCGGGGCCGCCGGATGGCTAGTCTGGGATTTCTCCGAATCCCTGATTGCGACGATGGCAGTGATCACCGCGGTGTACTGCCTTTTGATCGCTTTACGGCCGCCGCTGCTCGAGCGCGAGAAGGAGGCGCTCGTTGCATTGGTTCGCAGCCGGTTTAGGAAAAAGCGCAAGACGCCGCCCGAGTCCGACGCCCCTGCCGAAGAACGCTCGCCAGGGGCCTAGTCGATGCCGCGCCGCCGCATCAGTCGCACCTTCTCGGAAGTTCCTTAACCTCTTGATGCGCGTCGGCTCACCCCCGATTGAGGGAGCGCGCTGGTAGGCCAAGGCTGCTGCCACGCTCAACTGACCCGCCAAGCCTCGGTTGTCCTCTCGCAGGACCCCGGTGCAAGTCTACCAAGCACCAGCCTTCATCCCGAGACTGGAACCCTTGCCGCGGCTGTCTGCCGAATTGTGCGGCGCCACCGAGCTCCGCGCGGTGGCAGGTGACTGGATCGTCGCTCCGCGTTGTGGAGAGTTCTGCAAACTGTAAACCAGAGAAGACACTGTAACAGGCGTGAAGCAAGCGGTGCCTTGGTCTGATCTCTGGTGGCTGGCTTTGACTCTGCGTGCCCTCGGCTCATCCAGGGACAGTCTAGGGGCGTTTCCGTTCACGAATGCCTGACGACAGTCGAGGGAATCGTTGGCAAATGCGATTCTGACCAGGCTGGGGTTACAGTGCCTTGGGATGCTGCTGCCCGATCTCTGGATGGAGCGGTAGCCACAGAATTTTCATTATTCTTCCCAGCAGGTTGACGCAGGATTCCAGAAAAATTCTCGTTCGGGTTCACGCTCTGGCCCGTGGTTTGCATAACACCAGCCAGCGGCACCTTTGCCGCAGACAAGTTTTTCATCTCGCCGTGGACGCTCACACACAGGAGATCGTATGAACGATTTGATGCGCCATGCATTTTCGCCCTTAGGGGCGGCAGCGGTGGTGTTCACGCTTGGCACCTCGGTGGCATTGGCCGATATCCAGTTCCAGGACGTGTCTTCACTGGTAGGGATAACCCAGACCGGCGAGACTTACGGCACCGGGTTTGTCGACGCCAACGGAGACAGCTATGCGGATATTTATTCCGACAACCATCAATGGACACCCACGACCTTCTACTTCAACCAGGCCGGTGGCCTGGCCGCGGCCGGGGGGCGCCAGTTCGATGACCTCGCCGATCAAGTCCTGATCGGATTCGACTACAGGCCTGATACCCACAGCATGGCGTCCGCCGACTGGGACAACGACGGCGACAAGGACATCATGGAGGTGACCGGAGCCGGGTACCTCTTTCCGATGTGGGAGAATGAAGGCACCGGTACCTTCCTGAACCGCCGCGGCGAGCTGGGGTTCGCCTACCCGACAACGTGGTCTCGGCGGGGCAACATGCCGGTGGGCGGTCGCGCCCCGCTGTTCTTCGACATGGCGCCGATGGACGGCCTGCTGGACGTGCTCGTCATGGCCAGGGATAACTACCCCGCCTATCGCACACCCACCGCCATGTTCCGGCAGCAGACTGCCGCGAACGGGGACCCACTGTTCGTGCTCGACGAGTCGACCGGCGTGGACCTGGTCAACGATGTGGCCTGTCACTACGCCGTACTGGCGGAGCTGACCGGCGACGGGGTGCAGGACGTCATCTGCTCCGATTCTGCCAGGGTGCAGCGGGTATGGGACGTCACCCAGTTGCCATTCAGAGAGCTGCGCGGCGTGATCGGTGACACCCTCTACAACGCGTGGCCCTACGACCTCGCGGTTGGTGACTTCAACGGCGACCTGCGCACCGATCTATTTACGGCCACCGCAGCGTCATCGACCAATGTCGTCGACACGGTCAGCGATCGCGTCATCCACGGCTGGTTCGACGGCAACACGGCCTTCGATTCGGGTTTCAACTTCTCCGCCGTAGGCACGGTGACCTTCGAGTTCGACTGGTGGTCGCGAATCGAGGAGATCTTCATCGGTGCTGCCGGCACCCAGCCGGCCTCGAGCAGCTATCTGCCAACCTATCCGGATCAGGTTCGCGGGGCGGCCCCGCGGCACATCCTGTTCACCCTCACCGCCGCCCAGGCGCAGGGTATCGCACCGCGCGACCCGAACGTGACCAGGGGGATCTACATCGGCGTGGTCAACGGCCAGTGGCAGGTGCGGTTCTCGGGCATCGACTCCTGGAACGTCGGCATGGTCATTCGCGCGTCGACGTCGCTTTCGCAGCTCGCGGCCGTGGGCGGAGTCCGCCTGGGACAGCCCACCAATGGCTCGGTGAGTTTGCTGTTGCAGAACGAGAGCCACCAGTTGGTGGATAGCTCGAACCTGATCCAATCCGTGAACCGCTCCTGCAGCTCCACTGCGGCCGGGGATTTGGACAACGACATGGATCTTGACGTCTATGTCGGCTGCACTGGGGATCTGTCCAACCTGCCCAACATCATTTACGAGAACCAGGGCAACGGCAGCTTCATTCCCGTGCCGCAGGCCGGGGGCGCCGAGGGTCAGATGCCCGAGGGGCGGCTGGACACAGTCAGCCTCGCCGATTACGACAACGACGGCAGGCTCGATGTTCTGCTCACCAACGGCCAGCTCTTCCGTCCCATGTCCTATGCAGGGCGGATGCAGCTCTTCCGCAATACCGGGGCAAGCGGGAATCATTGGATTCAGGCCGATCTCGAGGGCGTGACCTCCAACCGCGACGGCATCGGCGCCATCGTCTATGCCAGCACCCCGGATGGCAAGATCCAGCTGCGCGAGCAGGGCAACGGCGTGCACAAGAAGTCTCAGGACTTCCCGCGCATCCACTTCGGCCTGGCGCAGAACACCACCGTCAACCTTGAGGTGCACTGGCCGAGCGGTGTGGTCGACAACTTCAACGGCCTCGCCGCCGACCAGATCTACAATCTTGTGGAGGGCACCGGTGGCAATGCCGGCTACGTACTCAGCGCCGGCAACGTAACGGTGACGGAGAACGCGGGAACGGCGGTGTTCACCGTCAACCTCTCGCCGGCGCCCGGCGCCGGGGAGTCGGTGGTCGTGGGCTTCCAGACCCAGGACGGCAGCGCAGTTGCCGGCAGCGACTACACGACCACCGCCGGCACGCTGACCTTCACCGCGGGCCAGACGCAGGATACGGTCTCGGTACCGATCACCGACGACGCGACCCCCGAGAGCGACGAGAGCTTCAGCCTGCAGCTCACCAGCGCCGACACCAACACCGTGAACGCCACTGGCACCATCCTCGATGACGACAGCGGCGGCACGCTGCCCGCGTGCGGTCAACCCGCGTACGACAAGGCCACGGAGTCGGCGGTATTCGTGTGGAACGACTGTGGCACCAGCGACTGGCACCTGCGGGTCACCGCTGGCGGGCAGGTGGTCTCCTACCAGGGCACCCTCACCTCGGATCAGGGCTTCACCACCATGAGTCCCTTCTCCTTCGAGTCCAACGACGTGCTGCCGCCCAACTATGTGATGAATGTGGGCAACACCGGCCAGGACGGGCTCGACTTCAGCTTCCCCACGGGGGCGGCGGTGTGCTTCACGCTGGACAGCCCGAGCAACCTGCCGGTGTACGCCGGATCGGATCGGGTTCTCATGGGCAGCGCCATGAGCCTGCCGGACTTCGGGGCGTGTGACGCCAGCGGCTTCATCCTCAGCGCCGGCGACGTGACGGTGACCGAGAACGCCGGAACGGCGGTATTCACCGTCAACCTCTCGCCCGCGCCCGGCGCCGGGGAGTCGGTGGTCGCGGGCTACCAGACCCAGGACGGCAGCGCAGTTGCCGGCAGCGACTACACGACCACCGCCGGCACGCTGACCTTCACCGCGGGCCAGACGCAGGAGACGGTTTCGGTGCCGATCACCAACGATGGGGACCCGGAGAGCAGCGAGAGCTTCACGCTCACTCTCACCAGCGCCGACACCAACACCGTGAACGCCAGCGCCACCATCCTCGATGACGACAGCGCCGGCACCTTGCCCGCCTGCGGCGAGCCGACCTACAACAAAGCCACCGAGACGGCGGCCTTCATCTGGAACGACTGCGGCACCAACGACTGGCACGTGCGGGTCACCGCCGGCGGGCAGTTCGTGTCCTACCAGGGCACGCTGACCTCGAATCAGGCCTTTGCGAGTCTCGCCGCCTTCTCCTACGAGGCCAACGACGTGCTGCCGCCCAACTATGTGATGAATGTAGGCAATACCGGGCATGACGGGCTGGACTACAGCCTCCAGTCAGGGGCCGCGGCGTGCTTCACGCTCGATGCCCCGAGCAACCTGCCGGTGTACGCCGGGTCCAATCGGGTCACCGTCGGCAACACGGTGAACTCGGTCGACTACGGCCCCTGCACGCCGCTGTAAGCTCCGCGCCGGCCGCCCGCGCAGCAGCGCGGGTGGGCTGGAGGCGGTGAGAAGAGCAGGGCAGCCGCCGGCCGATCGGCAATCAGCGATCACCGGCGGCCGCCCGCTGGCATTTTGAGACAACACAGAAGACGAGGCCCCGCCGTAGCAGTGGGGTCGGGAGCCCACGGATGAGACGTTCACCCACTACACCAACCAACCAGACACACACTTTCGAGGCCGGATCCCCGAAAAGCACCCGGCGTCTTGTGCTCATCGCAGGGTCGACGCTACTGCTCGGGCTGCCCCTGGCAGTGCAAGCCGACATCGTCGCCAACCAGTTTGCGGAGGCCACTGCCGGGGGCGTGCCGGTGATCGACAGCCCCGGGGAGACCTGGGGCGGCTCCTGGGGCGATTTCGATGGTGACGGCGATCCCGACCTGTGGATGGGCAAGCACCAGTTCACGCCCAGCGCCCTGTTCCGCAACAACGGCAACGGCAGCTTCACCGACGTCATCGACAGCGCCGTGATCAATGCCGTCGACCACTACACCGACGACACCCATGGCGCTGCGTGGGCGGACTTCGACAACGACGGCGACCAGGACCTGATCGAGGTCTGCGGCGCCGGCGCCGGGGCGGTCGGCACCGACCCCGTCATCAGCGACAACTGGCGCAACAACCTCTACGTCAACAGCGGCGGCATCCTCGCCGAGGACGCCCTGAGCTACGGCGAGATCGAATACCCCACCGGGCGCTCGCGCACCCCCCTGTGGCTCGATTTCGACACCGACGGTCTGCTCGATTTCGCCATCTCCGCCCTGCAGACGACTCCCGAGCAGGCCCCCTCGGCGGTGCTGCGGCAGGAGCTGCTCGGCTTCTTCGATGCCAATGCCGCGACCGGCTTCCCCGGCGGCAGCTGCCAGAACATGATGCTCGGGCACCTCGGTCCCGGCGGCGAGCCCGCGCTGATCTGCGGTGGCGGTGTGCAGATCCAGAGCATCCACGACATCTCCGTCGAACCCTTCATCGACCTGCGCCCGGTCCTGGGCAACGCCGTCTTCAACGCCTTTGTCTACGATATGGCCATCGGCGACTTCAACGGCGACCTGCGCCCGGACATTTTCGCCGGCATCACCCCTCCCAGCCTCTCCGCGGCGCTGCGCGTCGGGCCGGCCAACGACCGCATTCACGCCTATCTCGCGCCCTCCGCGACAGAACGCGGGTTCTCCTTCACCGCACCGGGCGATGTGGTGATCGAATTCGGCTGGGAGACCGACGAGCAGGACATCTTCCTCGGCGCCAACGCCGTGCCCCCGCCGGCGGACGCCGATCAGGGGCTGCAGGGGCCCGATCGTTTCCCCCATCACGTGCAGTTCACCCTCTCCACCTCCAACTCCAGCTATCTGGGGATGTCTGGCAATCGCAGCGCCGGGATCTACATCGGCTATGTCAGTGGCCGGTGGGAGGTACGGGTGGTCAACGCCGGCGCCGATGTCAACGTCCTCGTGCGTGCCGGCGGCATCTCCGCCCCGGCCGCCATCGGCGATACCAGCCTCACCCAAGGTGCCCCCGTTGCCCCGGCGTTCTTCGAGAATCAACCCGGGGGGCTGGTTGCACTCGCCACGGGTGACGTCTTCCTTGATCCGCTTGCCAGTGTCCAGACCTACGCCCGGTCCGTCGTGGCTGGCGACCTCGACAACGACATGGACCTCGATGTCTACGTTGGATCCAGCGGGCGTGTGGCCAACGTGCCCAACCTCCTGTTCGACAACCAGGGCGACGGCACCTTCCGCCTGGTGAGCAACGGCGCGGGCGCCGCTGGCGCCAGCCTCGGGCGCACCGACACCGTGACCCTGGTCGACTACGACCAGGACGGCTTTCTCGATCTCTTCGCTACCCAGGGCAACTACCCCGCGCCCTTCTCCTACGACGCCCAGCAGCAGCTCTTCCGCAACCAAGGCAACGCCAACCACTGGGTGCTGATCAACCTGAGAGGGGTTATCTCCAACCGCGACGGCGTTGGTGCCGTCGTCTACGCCAGCACCCCCGACGGCAAGATCCAGCTGCGCGAGCAGGCCAACGGGGTTCACCGCTACGCCCAGGACTACGTACAGACCCACTTCGGCCTGGGGGCCAACACCACCGTCGATCTCGAGGTGCACTGGCCGAGTGGTGTGGTCGAGAGTTTCAACGACCTGGCCGCGGACCAGATCTACACCCTGGTCGAAGGCACCGGCGGCGGTGGCGGCGGTCCCACTTCCCCCACCTGCGGCGAGCCGACCTACGACAAGGCCAGCGAATCGGCGCTGTTTGTATGGAACGACTGCGGCACCAACGACTGGCACGTGCGGGTGACCGCCGGCGGTCAGACGCTCTCCTACCAGGGTAGCCTGACCTCGGACGTGGGCTTCACCACCATGACGGCCTTCTCCTACGAGGGCAATGACGTGCTGCCGCCGAACTACGTCATGAACGTTGGCAACACGGGGCAGGATGGGCTCGACTTCAGCTTTGCGGCGGGTGCGAACGTGTGCCTGACGCTCGACTCGCCAAGCCTGCCGGTGTACGCCGGCGCCAACCGAGTGCTCGTGGACAGCGCCGTGAGCCTGCCCGACTTCGGGGCGTGCGATGCCAGCGGCTTCATCCTCAGCGCCGGCAATGTGACGGTGGACGAGGGTGCGGGGACGGCGGTGTTCACGGTCAATCTCTCACCCGCCCCGGGCTCTGGTCAATCCGTGGTGGTGAGCTACCAGACCCAGAACGGCAGCGCCGTTGCCGGCAGCGACTACACGACCACAGCCGGTACGCTGACCTATACCCAAGGGCAGACGCAGAAGACGGTCTCGGTACCGATCACCGACGACGCCACCGCCGAGGGTACCGAGAGCTTCAGCCTGCAGCTCAGCAGTGCCGTGACCAACGCGGTGAGCGCCACGGCGAGCATCCTCGACAACGACGGCGGTTCCACCCTGCCCGCGTGCGGACAGCCGAGCTACGACAAGGCAACCGAGACGGCGGCCTTCATCTGGAACGACTGCGGCACCAACGACTGGCACGTGCGGGTCACCGCTGGCGGGCAGGTGGTCTCCTACCAGGGCACCCTCACCTCGGATCAGGGCTTCACCACCATGAGTCCCTTCTCCTTCGAGGCTAACGACGTGCTGCCGCCCAACTACGTGATGAATGTGGGCAACACCGGCCAGGACGGGCTCGACTTCAGCTTCCCCACGGGGGCGGCGGTGTGCTTCACGCTGGACAGCCCGAGCAACCTGCCGGTGTACGCCGGATCGGATCGGGTTCTCATGGGCAGCGCCATGAGCCTGCCGGACTTCGGGGCGTGTGACGCCAGCGGCTTCATCCTCAGCGCCGGCGACGTGACGGTGACCGAGAACGCCGGAACGGCGGTATTCACCGTCAACCTCTCGCCCGCGCCCGGCGCCGGGGAGTCGGTGGTCGCGGGCTACCAGACCCAGGACGGCAGCGCAGTTGCCGGCAGCGACTACACGACCACCGCCGGCACGCTGACCTTCACCGCGGGCCAGACGCAGGAGACGGTTTCGGTGCCGATCACCAACGATGGGGACCCGGAGAGCAGCGAGAGCTTCACGCTCACTCTCACCAGCGCCGACACCAACACCGTGAACGCCAGCGCCACCATCCTCGATGACGACAGCGCCGGCACCTTGCCCGCCTGCGGCGAGCCGACCTACAACAAAGCCACCGAGACGGCGGCCTTCATCTGGAACGACTGCGGCACCAACGACTGGCACGTGCGGGTCACCGCCGGCGGGCAGTTCGTGTCCTACCAGGGCACGCTGACCTCGAATCAGGCCTTTGCGAGTCTCGCCGCCTTCTCCTACGAGGCCAACGACGTGCTGCCGCCCAACTATGTGATGAATGTAGGCAATACCGGGCATGACGGGCTGGACTACAGCCTCCAGTCAGGGGCCGCGGCGTGCTTCACGCTCGATGCCCCGAGCAACCTGCCGGTGTACGCCGGGTCCAATCGGGTCACCGTCGGCAACACGGTGAACTCGGTCGACTACGGCCCCTGCACGCCGCTGTAAGCTCCGCGCCGGCCGCCCGCGCAGCAGCGCGGGTGGGCTGGAGGCGGTGAGAAGAGCAGGGCAGCCGCCGGCCGATCGGCAATCAGCGATCACCGGCGAAGGAGACCGCAACAGCGCTGGTTTGCAGTGCCAGCGACCATTTCAAGAATCCAACCGTCCGCAGGATCGGGCGTTTCGCTCGGCTGAGCGCTCGCTATTTCTCAGTCGCGTGCCGACGCATTGCCCTCTGCCATGCGTTCCATGAATGTCGCAAATCCCTTCTCCCAATTCAGGGGCACGGTCATCCGCTGCCCCTCGCAGCAGTGCAAGCCGCAGTTGCTGCGCAGCAGGATCCGGGGATTACCCTCTCATTAGTTGATGGTTCCAAGGTAATTCCGATGCGGGGCTCTGAGGGCTTGCGCAAGGTCGCCTCGTCGCGCGCGCATCATCCGTCGTGGGGCGTCCGCGCAGGCTGATCTGATTCGGGCCGCAGATCCACTTTTCTCGCGAGACCCAAACTGTAAAGGAGAGGGAACACTATGACAGGGGGTTCCACCTCCGTTCCGCACCTCAATGACCTCGGAGAGCGGTTTTCACGTTTCGCGGGGACTAACCGGGAAGGCGGGTCCGTGGTAAACCTGACCGGTGAGACGTTCAAGAACCACGCGTCGTGGGTGGCCTTCTGCCTTTGGCCAGCATGGTCAATGATCAGGTCACAGAAGAACCTCGGATGGAAGTCTTGAAGGGTGGGCTGCCGTCGGTTTCGAGTCACGGACGCAACGTTGGCCGGCAATTTGCATACTCGCCCGTGCAGCACTTTGCCCCAACACGGACAGACTGATCCCGCCGGGGTCGCTCTTAAGAATAGGAGGACTTGATGAATATTGTGACGCGCCATGCTCTCTCGCACGCGCGGGCAGCCGCGTTAATGCTGACGCTTGGCAGCTCGGCCGCCCTTGCCGAGATCCAATTCCAAGATGTGAGCGCCTTGGCTGGGATCACCGCGACCGGTGAGACGTACGGAACCGGATTCATGGATGCCAATGGCGACGGTTATGCCGACATCTACGCCGACATGCATCAGTGGACGCCCGCGGTGTTCTACTTCAACCAGCCTGGCGGACCGGTGGCCGCTGGCGGTCGTCAATTCACTGACCTTGCGGATCAGGTCCTGACGGGTGCCGCCACGATTCCAGACGGCGGCAGGGTGCCGCTGGGAGACTGGAACCCGGACACCCATGGCATCGGCTCGGTCGATTGGGACAACGATGGCGACAAGGACCTCATGGAGGTCACGGGAGCGGGTTACATCTTCCCGATGTGGGAGAACCTCGGCACGGGGACCTTCGACAACCGCGGGGGAGAACTCGGATTCACCTATCCCGAGACCTGGGCGCGGGCCGGACGCATGCCCACGGGCGGGCGCGAGCCGTTGTTCTTCGACCTGCCTCCCATGGACGGCTTGCTCGATGTGCTCATCACCGCCCGGGACAACCATCCCGCGTATCGTACGCCCACCGCCATGTTCAGGCAGGAAACCGCCGCGAATGGGGATCCCCTGTTCGTGATCGACGAGTCCACCGGTGTGGACCTGATCAACGACGTCGCCTGCCAGCATGCGGTGCTGATCGAGTTGACCGGAGACGGGGTTCAGGAGGTCATCTGCTCGGACTCGGCGAAGGTGCAGCGCGTGTGGGACGTCACCCAGCTGCCGTTCCAGGAGCTGCGCGGGACGATCGGCGACGATCTCTACATTGCCTGGCCCTACGACCTGGCGGTCGGTGACTTCAACGGCGACCTGCTCAGCGATATCTTTGGACCTGGCGGTTCGTCGGCAGCGAACGTGGTGAGCCCCGTCGGCAATAGCGCGGTGTATGCCTGGTTCAATCCCAACGTCCCCTTCGATGCGGGTTTCAACTTCACTGCGGTCGGTGCGGTGACCTTCGAGTTCGACTGGTGGACCGCTACGGAGGAGATCTTCATCGGCGCCGCGGGTTCAAATCCGCCGGACAGCAGCTACCAGCTGACCTATCCGGGGCAGCTTCCCGGGCAGGCGCCGCGCCACATCTTGTTCACCTTGACGGCGGACCAGGCCCAGGGTCTCGCTCCGCTTAATCCGACGGTGGACCGGGGCGTTTACATTGGATACGTCAACGGCCAATGGCAGGTGCGGATGACGGGCACCGGCTTCTATGAGGTGGGAATGGTGGTGCGTGCGTCCACGTCGATCTCCCAGATCGCGACGGTGGGTGGCGTCACGCTCGGACAGCCGACGGGCGGCTCACCCTACCTGTTCCTGCAGAACGCCAACCACCAGCTGGTCGACAGCTCGAACCTGATCCAGGCGGTCAATCGCTCCTGCGGTTCGGCCGCGGCGGGCGATCTGGACAACGACATGGATCTCGACGTCTACGTCGCCTGCACGGGCGAATTGTCCAACCTGCCCAATGTCGTCTACGAGAACCAGGGCGATGGCACCTTGGTACCCGTGCCGTTGGCCGGCGGCGCCGAGGGTCAGATGCCCGAAGGGCGGGCGGACACCGTCAGCCTGGGCGATTACGACAACGACGGTCGGCTCGACGTGCTGGTGACCAACGGGCACCTGTTCAGGCCGTTCTCCTACGCCGGCCGGGTGCAGTTGTTCCGCAACACCGGCGGCAGCGGCAACCACTGGGTCCAGGCGGATCTGGAAGGCGTCACCTCGAACCGTGATGGTATAGGCGCGATCGTCTATGCCAGCACCCCCGACGGCAAGATCCAGATGCGCGAGCAGGGCAACGGAGCGCACAAGAAGTCCCAGGATTTCCCGCGCATCCACTTCGGTCTTGCCCAGAACACCACAGTGGATCTCGAGGTGCACTGGCCGAGTGGTGTGGTCGAGAGTTTCAACGACCTGGCCGCGGACCAGATCTACACCCTGGTCGAAGGCACCGGCGGCGGTGGCGGCGGTCCCACTTCCCCCACCTGCGGCGAGCCGACCTACGACAAGGCCAGCGAATCGGCGCTGTTTGTATGGAACGACTGCGGCACCAACGACTGGCACGTGCGGGTGACCGCCGGCGGTCAGACGCTCTCCTACCAGGGCAGCCTGACCTCGGACGTGGGCTTCACCACCATGACCGCCTTCTCCTACGAGGGCAATGACGTGCTGCCGCCGAACTACGTCATGAACGTTGGCAACACCGGGCAGGATGGGCTCGACTTCAGCTTTGCGGCGGGTGCGAACGTGTGCCTGACGCTCGACTCGCCAAGCCTGCCGGTGTACGCCGGCGCCAACCGAGTGCTCGTGGACAGCGCCGTGAGCCTGCCCGACTTCGGGGCGTGCGACGCCAGCGGCTTCATCCTCAGCGCCGGCAACGTGACGGTGGACGAGGGTGCGGGAACGGCAGTGTTCACCGTCAACCTCTCGCCCGCGCCCGGCACCGGTGAGTCGGTAGTGGTGAGCTACCAGACCCAGAACGGCAGCGCCGTTGCGGGCAGTGACTACACGACCACCGCCGGAACGCTGACCTATAATCAGGGCCAGACCCAGCAGACCGTCTCGGTGCCGGTTATCGACGACACGCTCGCTGAGGGCACAGAGAGCTTCGCCCTGCAGCTCAGCAGCGCCGTGACCAACGCCGTGAGCGCCACGGCGAGCATCCTCGACAACGATGGCGGTTCCACCGTGCCGGAGTGCGGTCAGCCGGTCTACGACAAGGCCAGCGAGTCGGCGCTGTTCGTGTGGAACGACTGCGGTACTGACGACTGGCACGTACGGGTCACCGCCGGCGGGCAGAGCCTCTCCTACCAGGGCAGCCTGACCTCCGACGTGGGCTTCGCCACCATGACCGCCTTCTCCTACGAGGGCAACGATGTGCTGCCGCCGAACTACGTTATGAACGTGAGCAACACCGGCCAGGACGGACTCGACTTCAGCTTCCCGGCGGGTGCGGCGGTGTGCCTGACGCTCGGCTCACCGAGCCTGCCGGTGTACGCCGGTGCCAACCGGGTGCTGGTCGACAGCGCCGTGAGCCTGCCCGACTTCGGGCCCTGCGACGGCGGACCTGTGCTGCCCGCCTGCGGCCAGCCGAGCTACGACAAGGCCACGGAGACGGCGGCCTTCATCTGGAACGACTGCGGCACCGAGGACTGGCACGTGCGGGTGACCGCCGGTGGGCAGGTGGTCTCCTACCAGGGTACCCTGACCTCGGATCAGGCCTTCGCTAGCCTGGCTGGCTTTTCCTACGAGGCCAACGACGTGCTGCCGCCCGACTATGTCATGAACGTCGGCAACACCGGTCAGGATGGGCTGGACTTCACCGTTCAGTCCGGGGCGGAGGCGTGCTTCACGCTGGATGTACCGGGCGACCTGCCGGTGTACGCCGGGGCCGACCGGGTAGTGGTAGGCAATACCGTCAGCACCCTCGACTACGGGGCCTGTACGCCGTTGCCGTAAGTCAGGCGACCGCCGCCCGCGCAGGGGCGCGGGCGTTGCCAACCAAAGCGAGAAGAGAAGGGCAGCCGTCCGCCGATCGTTCGTAGCGATCTGCCGGCGGCTGCCCATTTCGTTGGGACCAACGATCCCGGCACGGGTTAAAGGTACAATTCCGAGGCCTCTTGGATCTCGGATGCGCCATGCATACGGATACGGCTGGCTGCAAGTATCCCAAGCGCCTTCCATCGGGGTCGCCGGATTTCGGTCCCTGTTCTCCCATGTACGGGCTTGCGAATCGACAAGTTCAACTCACCGGAAAGGCATCATTGACTATTGTTCGTCTATGGCTACCGAGAATTTCTGCGACTGTTTCCGTCATCGCCCACACTTCGACGGCAAATCACCGGTCACGACGCCTTTCATCGGCCTGACCTGCGCCCTCTGGCTGGCGCTATCTCCAGCGGCCGTCGCGATCGAGTTCCTGGATGTCACGGATACGGCTGGTCCGTTTCCTGTCACCGAATCCTGGGGAGCAACGGCAGTCGATGTGAACGGCGACGGGTGGACGGATCTTTGGCACAACAGCCATAGATCCCGCCCTTACCTATATCTCAACGAGGGCAACGGGACCTTCTCCGATATCACCCTGGCGGCAGACAGATCGGATACCTGGATCGGAGATTACGCGGCTGATCAGCATGCGGGCACCTGGGGTGACTTCGACAACGACGGCGACCAGGACCTTTTCGTCGCGACCGGCATCAACTTCGACGCGCAGTTACTGGTGAATCAGGGTGGCTATTTCGTCGATCAGACGGCGTACTACGGCATGCTCGTCGACTACGAGGGGCAAGGGGCTTACTGGTTGGACTTCTCGGGAGACGCGTATCTGGACGTCTTGTCCAGTCGGCCCGATGGGGGAAAGCTCTTCGAACAGCTGCCGTTGGTCGGTTTCAGGAACCGCACCCTCCAAACCGGATTCGAATGCCAGCGGGGATGGATTAACCTGGCGGATTTGTCTGCGGACGGTAAGCCGGATGTGCTGTGCGCCTTCACCGACGGCATCAAGTCAGTGTTCGATATCTCCCCGTATGCCGCGTCGAATGGCGCCACCCCCTTCCTGGATATCACATCGAGTCTTCCGTTGGTTCCGGCATTGACGGATACCGTTACCGGGGACTTCGACGGCAACCTGCAAAGCGACATCCTGGGGCTATTGGGGGTGCTCAGGAGAAACGGCGCGGACCTGGTGACGCCTGATCGCATTGAGGCGAATTTCCAGGTGTCGGCGCCCAAGCCATACGTGGGGTTCGATTTCGCCGGCGGTGATCAGCTAAGAATCACCGTTCAGTCCGTCCAGTTCAATCCTAACCACATTCTTATCGGCAGTGCCGGGACGAGAGCGCCGGACAGCGTGTTCACCCTGGACAGCGCCGATCCGTCCACCCATGGGCTGGCCGAAGCGGATCCCAACGCGCAGAGCTTGAACATCGGCTACATGGGGGGAGGGCGTTGGGAGGTGCGTGTATATCCCGATCCTCTCCGCAACTGGCGCGGCCACATCATCGTGGAACGCCTGTCCGGGGCGTCCTTTTCGGATCTGGGCTATACCGGACAGAGCCAATGGGATCTGCCGGTCACACCGGTTCTGCTGTTGAACGACAACGGATTCTTTACCGATCAAGCGGCGACGAGAGGACTGGATCAGGCCGTGTCCTGCGCCAGCGCAGGCGTCGGTGATTTCGACAACGACATGGACCTCGACCTGTATTTCGTCTGCCAGACGGCCGCATCGAATATCGCGAATCGCCTGTACGAGAATCTCGGAGACGGAACATTCGTGGAGGTTGCCGGCGCCGGCGGGGCAACGGGACCGGTTGGCGGTTCGTCGGGTGATGGCGTGGGCGCGGGTGACTCTGTCGTGGTGGCGGACCTCGATGCCGACGGCTTTCTCGATCTGTTCGTAACCAACGGCCTCAATCTTGAGCCGGTCAGGGCTGGCGGGCCCACCAAGCTCTTCCGCAACGTTGGGAACTCGAATCATTGGATCGAGCTTGATCTGGTAGCGATGAGCACGAGCCGAGACGCCCTCGGCGCTAGGGTGTTGGTTACGGCGGGTGGTGCAACCCAGTTGCGCGAGCAGGGAGGTGGTTATCATCGCTGGTCCCAGGACGACAGGAGGATCCATTTCGGTCTCGGGCAGAATACCCTGATCGAGACGATCACGGTTCACTGGCCGAGCGGGGTGATCGATACATACTCCGACGTATCCGCGAATGCCCTTTATCGCATCACCGAGGGTATGGGTGGGTTCGCAACGGGCTCCCTGGAGGTGGTCAACCTCGGCCCCGTCGGACCCCTTCCAGGCCCCGGTCAGGGCGACGAATGCGGCGAGCCGGTCTACGATCACGAGTACGGACCGGCGCTGCTCCTTTGGCGCGACTGCCCCGGTGACACCTGGCACGTCAGGGCAAAGGGCGGGCGCATAGAGGATGCGGTGCGCTATTTCGGCGGCAGCCTCCAGGCGGACGCCGCTTTCCGGTCGGTGGTCGGCTTTCAGCTCGATGACAACGACACCCTCGATATCGGCATGGACGACAGAGTCCAGTTTTCGCTCGGGGTGTGGTTCGCCAATGACGATGGATTCGATTTCGATGCGGCAGGAATCACGTCGCTGTGTTTCGCGCCAGACGCCGCTGTGGGTACCAGAGTCCTTTTCGGCGCCGGGCGTTGGCCGGTCCAGGGTGCGCTTGACCTTCTGAGCCTGCGGCCGTGCGCCGCTCCCGCGTACAGCCTCGATGTCCTCGATATCTCGATTCGTGAGGGTGGAGATGCAGCACGATTCACCGTCAACCTCTCGCCCGCGCCTGGCGCCGGGGAGTCGGTGGTCGTGAGCTATCAGACCCAGGACGGCAGCGCCCAGTCCGGCAGCGACTACACGACCACGGCCGGCACGCTGACCTTCACCGCGGGCCAGACGCAGAATACGGTCTCGGTGCCGATCGCCGACGACAACACCCCCGAGAGCGACGAGAACTTCAGTCTGCAGCTCACCAGCGCCAACACCAACACGGTGAGTGCCACTGCCACCATCCTCGACGACGACAGCGCCGGGGCGCTGCCCGCGTGCGGTCAGCCGGCGTACGATGAAGCCACGGAGTCGGCGGTATTCGTGTGGAACGACTGCGGCAGCAGCGACTGGCACGTGCGGGTCACCGCCGGCGGGCAGACGCTTTCCTACCAGGGTACGCTGATCTCGGATCAGGGCTTCAGCACCATGAGCCCCTTCTCCTTCGAAGCCAACGACGTGCTGCCGCCCAACTACGTGATGAATGTAGGCAACACCGGCCAGGACGGGCTCGACTTCAGCTTCCCCACGGGGGCGGCGGTGTGCTTCACGCTGGACAGCCCGAGCAACCTGCCGGTGTACGCCGGATCCGATCGGGTTCTCATGGGCAGCGCCATGAGCCTGCCCGACTTCGGGGCGTGCGACGCCGGCGGCTTCATCCTCAGCGCCGGCGACGTAACGGTGACGGAGAACGCCGGAACGGCGGTGTTCACCGTCAACCTCTCGCCCGCGCCCGGCGCCGGGGAGTCGGTGGTCGTGGGCTACCAGACCCAGGACGGCAGCGCCGTCGCCGGCAGCGACTACACGACCACCGCCGGCACGCTGACCTACACCCAGGGCCAGACGCAGAAGACCGTTTCGGTGCCGATCGTCGACGACGCCACCGCCGAGGGAACCGAGAGCTTTAGTCTGCTGCTCACCAGCGCGGCCACCAGTACCGTGAGCGCTAGCGCCACCATCCGCGATGATGACAGCGGCGGTGCGCTGCGGCGGCAGAAGGTCTACACGGTTTCTCCCTGTCGGGTGGTCGACACCCGCGGCGCCGACCCGCAGCTTTCCACCTTCTCCGGGGATCGTCTGGCGCCCGGAGAGACGGTGTCGTTCTACGTCACCGGAAACCTGATCAACGGTCAGGGTGGAGCGGCGAGTTGCGGCATTCCCCCCGAGGCCACCGGGGTGTTCGCCAACGTCGTGGCGGTGCGTCCGCAGGGCAGCGCGATCAGCAACTATCTGACGGTCTACCCCTACGGCGAGAGCGGACCGCTCGCCTCGACCGTCAACTACCCGGCAGACATCACCGCCTTGGCCAACGGCGTGCTGGTGCCCCTGTGTGATCCGGCAGCGGCGACCTGTGACTACGATCTCGATGTCTACAACCACACCGGCCTAGCGGTGCACCTGGTGATCGACGTCACCGGGTATCTGGCTGCGCCGGCGCCTTGATCCGTTTCTGCAAGAAGCACATGCGCAAACTGACTCGATACGGACTCGTACTGGACTACAACCTTCAGTCGGGTGCCGCGGCGTGCTTCAAGCTGGATGCCCCGACCAACTTGCGGGGGTAAACGGGGTCCAATCGGGCAACTGTCGGAAATACGGTCGGCTCGGACTTCGGGGCCTGCACACCGTGACTGGGTGAGCTTGGAGAGAGCGGGTGGGAAAGAGGAAGAGGAATTGGGCGAATTCGTCCGTCCCTGGAGAATTCGCCCACTCTGGTGCGAGGTCTACTGTTTTGGTCGGATCAAAATGGCCGCGTCCTTGGATCCGATGGTCACTCGCGTTACCTTGGCGCCGTCGTTGATGGCATCCTGACCGGTTCCGCGGATGCGCTGCAGGGTCTCACCCAACTCCACTGTGCGGGTAGACTCAGTGGCGTTGACGATTACCACCGCGTTGTCGAAGTCGCGCCGGAAGACATTGGCGTTTCCCGCGAACAGATAGATGGAGTCGATCCAGATGTTCGTGTTCTCGCGGCCAACGTTGAACCGTAGGCGGTAGTTCCCCGTACTCGGTGCCTTGAAGGTGAAGACCCGACGACTCCACTCGTCCGGGATGTAGAACTCCTCCAACTGGCTGCCCAGTGCGACCTGGATCATCCGAGTCGAGCTGGCCTTGGCGGCAAATGCCAGGGTGTACTCAACACCGGCGGTGAGCTTGACTACTGGACCCACCGCGGCGGCACCGGTCCGGTCCTCGGCGTAGTTCAGATGCTTCCCGATGCGCAGAGTGCCTGCGCCGTCCAAGCGGTTTGCAGCGGATGTGTCGACCTGGACCGTGACATTGTCGGCGCTCCAACCACTTAGGGTTGAGTCGAAGTTGCCGTCGGGCATCAGGTTACGCTCGGGAGCGAAGGTCTCGGTGTCATAGAGGCGGTAGCGCGGTCCCCAGGGGAAGCCCATCCATCCATTGTGGCTCCGGATCAATGACTCGTTCTGAGGCGTTGAGGCGATGGCCTGGCCGAAGGTACGCGAGCCGGGCACCACATCCACGGCGTACTCGTCCCACCAGGGATCCGTCACGTTCGAGTTCTGCTGCCCATAGTAGCCATCGTCCAGTAGGGCCAACCCGAAACTGAATCGGAAAGGCGCATTGGTGTTTGTGGTCACGCCGCTGTACGGGTACAGGCGGGTCGACACCCTGTTTATGGCCTCCGAGTAACGCGGACCTGTGTAGCCATGGTGCATTTGCAGGCTGTAGTTGGATAGCAGGCCGTCGATCTCCCGGTAATCGGGCGCGGCGCTGCCGATGTTGCGGTTGGGGAACCCTTCAAATTGGGTACCGTTCAGGGAGGTGTAGCCGCGGGCTTCCATCGTACCGCCGACCAGGACCAAGTGGGGTAGGCGCTCCCTTACCATGAGGTAGAAGTCCTCCATTCCGTTACCCCAGAGATTCTCTCCATGGTCGGCGATGCCATTGTCCAGCACCAAGTCATTGTCGACGTCCGGGAGCCTGCCATGGCCGCCGTCTTCGACGAAGTAGAAGTCGGAGTCGTACAGGATCCCTTGCACCTTCGCCCGTGAAGGGCTGCCATCGGTTTCCTTGTCGTAGTTTTCGGCAAGCCAGTCCGCCATGACCTCGTTCAGCTGCCGGCCACTGGCATCCCTGGGGCTCGCCGTGCTCAGGTTGTACACCCAGTTGAGCTCCCAGTTGTCACCGGTACCATTGCCCAGTACGTGCTCCGCGACGATGGCTCCAGCAGAGTGGGAGCGGGCGGTCGATTTGTACCCTCGGCCCGCAAGGGTCAGGGTGTTGGTCGACGTGTTGATTGCCTTTACCTGCGCGTGCTCGGCGTTCTGGAAGGCGCCGGGTCCACCGTCGTAAATAACAATGTAGCGACCGGCATTGAAGCGCTTGGCGTCGGCCACCTGCAAGGTCGTGGCGGTGGCGCTGATGGAGTTCCGCAGGGTCGTGCCAGGAGCATAGAGCCAGTGGCCCGCGTACACGTCGCAGTTCTCGGTAGCCGGTCCGGTACCGTCGAAGGGTATGCCACTGCCGGTACGGCAGGCTTTCTCTTCCCAACCCTGGTATTCCTGCGGGCAGTGAATGCGGAAGCCCACCGTATCGGGATTGGCGTCCTGAATGCTCTTGAGCCAGCTGAACCTGTGGGCCTTAACGGCGATTACGCCGTATTTCGAGAATTGCTCCGCGTCGCCGCTCAGCTTGATCGGGCCTGTGGTGATTCGCGGGAACGGGCGATCACCCAGGTCTGAGTCGGAGAGATCGTCGGATCTGTCGTCCCAATCGGCGTCGTCGAGGTAGGCAAACTCTTCTGGCTCCGGCTCGGGTTCAGGTTCTGGCTCCGGCTCCGGTTCTGGCTCTGGGCCAGCGATGGGGGGCGGGGAAACGCTGGCATCGCAGGCGCCTAGGGTGTCAATATCGAAGGGCGATTGCACGACGACGCGCGCGGGACCCACGACGACCGGACCACCCGTGTCAACGCAGGCACTGGCACCCGCCTTGAGCGAGAAATCGAGTCCGTCCTCGCCGACATTCCCGACGTGAAGACTGTACTCGGCCTGCTTGGGATCGGAGGTGTCGAGCTTGTCGCCGTTCTCGAACGAGTAGGCCGCAACTGCGAGTATCGGTTGATCGGACGCGATGTTACCGGCGTAGTCAACCCACTTGCCGCCGGCCGTTACTCGCAGGTGCCACTGGCCATTATCGCAATCCTGCCACAGGAAGGTTCCTTGCTCTTTCGCCTTGTCGTAGGCGACGTCGCCGCAGGTCTGAGCGGGAGTCGATGTCTTGCACGCCCCGAGGGTATTGAGATCGAATGGCGATTGCACCAGGAGACGCTGCGGACCTACGACGACAGGGCCGCCGGTGTCGATGCAGGCGCTCGCATCTGCGGCAAGCGCGAAATCCAGCCCGTCTTCCCCGGAATTCACGACGTGGAGGCTATAGTTCGCCTGGTTGGCCTGGGACGTATCAAGCACGTCGCCATTCTCGAAGGAGTAGGGGGCAACATTTGCCATCGGTTGGTCGGAGGCAATGTTACCGGCATAGTCGACTGACTTTCCGCCGGCGGTGACCCGCAAGTGCCATTGGCCTTTGTCGCAGTCCTGCCACAGGAAGGTGCCCTGTTCCTTGGCCTTGTTGTAGGAGACGCTGCCGCAGCCTGGTGCGGGCTCGGAGCTCTTGCACGCACCCAGGGTGTTGATGTCAAAGGGAGATTTTACTGAAACGCGCTGCGGACCGACGAGTACGGCGCCACCGGTGTCCAAGCAAGCGCTGGCGCCAGCGGCGAGTGTGAAGTTGACCCCGTCCTCTCCGGTCTTGCCGACGTGAAGGACATAATCGATCTCACCGGCCGCGGAGGTGTCGAGCATGTCGTCACGCTCGATAGAGTGCGGCGCAATCGCGGGAATCGGGCGACTGGAAAGGATGTTGCCCTTATAGTCAGCCCAGCCACCGCCCGCCGTGACGCGAAGCTGCCACTCACCAGTAGCGCAGTCCTGCGAGAGGAAGGTGCCCTGTTCGCTGGCCTTGTTGTAAGCGATGTCGCCGCAGGTTGCGGCTTCGGCATCGGCGACGAGGATGCCATTGGCGCCTAGGAAGACGCTTGCGAACATAAGCACGCGGAGTTCAGCCCGAATGCCACGATATAGCGCCGTCCGGCTCTGCGCGCATATCGCTTTGGGATTTTGTGGGGAGATGTTCATTCGAACACTCGATGATTTCATTACTAAGTCCCTCGATCGGAATTGAAGTGAATCGGCCTGTCCGAAACGGAGATAATCGGCGAGTGATCGTTCTTCGGTCCGGCGGCTCTTTTATTGAGTTGTCCTTGCGGTCTCGTTGTCACTTAAATCGGTTAGGATCTATGGAGAGTCACAAGGATTTACGCGAGAACAATGATGCTCCGTTCGTCAATCTCATTAGTTGGTCCAAGATCGCTTCTGCCGCTTCAAACCTTTGCGGTGACGGGCAGGGAAACGGTCCGCGGACGCTTCCTGTGAGATTGCGGGTTAAACTTTGGACTTGTAGGGCTGGGGTGTCTGTGAACCCCTTCACAAACAAAACGAGCGCTAGCCCGTACGTCGCAATAAGGAAATTCATGGTAGGCATTTATTTTTTCTTGGGTAGACTGAGGGGGCATCGCTTGCGATTCCGCAGTGCGTGGCGTCCCGGATGCGCAGTCTTTCAGATGAAAGCGTTAGCCGCTTCTTGCGAGCACTGGGATTCGCAGGACTGGCGGTCCCGAAGGGCGTATGGGGTACGTCGGCGTGTCAACGAGCAGGTCGGGCGCCCATTGACGATCTCGATCGACCGCGCGGGGCGCGTAGTTGCTGACCACGCCCAGAGTTGGTCGCCGGGGAACTCGAACGGCTGCGAGGCGATTCCAAGCGTGGTGGAGACTAGGGATCGCGCGAAGGACGTGCAGACCGTGTGGACCGTGACACCAAGCGCGCGGCCGCTTCCAGTGCGTAATTTCGCCTGCAACTCGGAGGGGAAGAAGGGTTCCAGCGCCAGCCAGCCGGACGCGAGAACGGGCGCGCTTGCTTCAGAACGCCGCTAGGTGAGATCTCGTAAGGGGCGATTCTGTCTTGTAGCGCTGGCTTAACATCCTTACACCCGATCGTTTGCAAGCCGGGTAAGATCGTCGGCGCTGGCGCTGGTCCAGGCAGAATCGCAGGGGGTGCGCGCTCGTTCGGGTACGGCGTTACAGGCCGAGGCAAGGAATGCGGCGGGATTTCTCTGGTCGGGGATCATCCGGCGGGCGTGCGAGCCCGGTATGGCCGGGCTGAACCGCCAGTATGGCATGTATAGTGCTTGGGTAAAGTGCGTGGGCGTCGCGATCGTGGCGTTGCCGCTGGGACTGCCAGGCCAATTGTAGACCTGCGCGCGATCTCCGCAGAACAAGGAAAACGCTGATCAATTCCGTGCTTCCCGCGGCATATGGATGTGGCGTGTTGATTTTGGCCAGGGTGGTCAATGATCGGCGAGTTCCTAGTCGGACGGTCTCAGTTACGAACCGACGCCCGCGCAGTTTAGAAGGTGTCCGCGGCTGCGAAAGGCTTGCCGATGCCTGTGAAAGAGGTTGGCCTCGGCCACGGCTCGAGCCACGGAAGCAGGTAGGTGCGGCATCTGTTTTGATATTTGTGATAGCGCGATACTGGCTGTGAATAAGAAATTCTTCGTGGGAATCGGTGTTCAGAAGTGTGCATCGACTTGGCTTTACGATATCTTGCGAGATCATCCCGAAGTGGCGTTGAGTGATCGAAAGGAAATCGATTTCTTTTCGCACAATTTCGGGAGTGGTTATCAGTGGTACGAGAACCAGTTTCCAGAGGATGCGCGAGAGAAGGTGTTAGGAGAAATCTCTCCGTCCTATTTCGTTGACGCAAATGTTCCGGAGCGATTGTTGGCCTATGCCCCAGACGCGAAAGTGATTGTCTCGCTGAGAGACCCGGTTGAGCGAGCGATATCCAATCATCGCCATGAGGTGAGAATAGGAAATTTTTTCGGTTCCGATCTGTCGTTTGAGGCTGGGCTCAGGAACAATCCACTCTATGTCGAGCAGAGTCGCTACGGAAAACACCTGAAACGTTGGCTCGGGCATCTTCCTGCTTCCCGCTTGATGATCGTATTTCAGGAGGATATCGAGACAAACCCGGGTCGAGTTGCTAAGAACGTCTACCGTTTCCTGGAGGTTGACCCCGATCACGTCTCAAGCGCCGTGGACGGGCGCTCGAACGAAAGCCACGTGTACCGCTTCCACGTGCTCGAGCACATGCGCCGGGCCGCTCGCGGGGCCATTCGGACGTTGGGAATCGAGGGGGTCTGGCGCGCCGGCCAACGGGCAGGCTTGCAAAAGCTCTACCGGCGGCTTAATCGACGCCCGCCCAGCTTGCGGATTCCGCCTGTCAGCGGCGAGACGAGAACGAGTCTATGCAAACTCTTGGAGAGCGACATCCGCATGGTCGAAGAGATCACGGGCCGAAAGCTTCCTCAATGGCGGAGCGACCAGCTTGCGGGTCGAGACGCCGATGCAACGCGCGCTGAGCTGTATCCCGCGGTTAACGCCTAGCTAGAGGAAATTTCATGGATTGGACAACTGGACGGTTGGCGCGGTACGCAAAGTGGAGAGCCAGGGTCGGCTACTACGATCTGCGGCGGCGGGCAGGAGTCGCATACGCACAGATGGCGTACTGGATGCCGATGCGCAACCCCGATTTTCTCGGAATCGGTGCGCCAAGATCGGCGTCCACTTGGCTATACAAGCGCCTGTCGTTACATCCGGACGTCTGCCTGTCCAAGAGAAAGGAGATCCACTTCTTCGACGTGCAAGAGGCCGCGGGAACGTACGTGTACGGTCCTGATGCAAGCAGGCCTGGCCTGTATCCGTTAGACATCGGCAACCAGCGGCACTGGCGCTGGTATCTCGGACATTTCGGCAAGTGCGGCAACAGAGTCAGCGGTGAGATTACACCTGACTACTCGCTATTGGAGAGCGAGCGAATCGAGGTGATTAAATCGCGTCTACCGGAGGTCAAGCTGATCTACGCCATGCGCAACCCCACCACAAGAGCCTGGTCGAGCGTGAGGAAGGAGTTGTGGTGGCGGTTCGGGATGCATCCTCGGGACGTACCAGACGTCGGTACGCTTGTGCAGATGGCGATGCGCCCCGGTGTCTTGGCCCGCGGCGACTACAAATCGGCGATTTTGCGCTGGGAAACGCATTTCAAGGGCCAAATCTTGTATTTGTTCTACGACGATATCTTGGAAAATCCTCGGGACGTGCTCCATCGCGTTTGTGATTTTCTTGGCGTGGATCGGGCGCCTCTTGACGTCGCCGGCGGCCACTCGACCCGCGTAAACGACGTGCCGGCGGGTGATATGCCGCTGGAGGTCAGTGAGGCGCTGGAGCGATACTATGCACCGCAGCTGCCCTTTCTGACCGAGAAGTTCGGTCGATCGTTCTCCCATTGGGTCTCCGGCAGGGCGCAGCCAGGCGCAACCTCCGAGGTGGAAGCGCGGCTCGATGCCCGCGAGGCTGGCTTTGGCGGAGATCAGGGATTGTCCGGTGCCGAGAAAGCGCGGGCAGGCCTGGGTCTGTCGGTCTCCAAGTAAGGCTTGTCGAAACGAGTAGTGTGGGGCGAGATCCGGGTCTAGGCCCGCTCTCCGAGTGAGGTGGTCATGACACTCCATATGTTGTTGGAAATGCTCAAGAGGCGCATCTGGCTCATTCTGCTGCTGCCGGTCGCGGCGGCTGCCACAGCGCTCTACATCAGTCGTGCGGAACCAACGGTTTACGCTGCCAACGCAACCGTCGTCCTCGATTACCGGATTCCGCTGGAAGGAGAACTGGCGGGAGAGATGCTCCCGGCAGCTTTGCAGCCGAGCTACCTCTCGACGCAGATTGACATCATCGGCAGTCCTCCCGTTGCTCAGAAGGTCATGGGAATCCTCGATATGGGCAATTCCCCAGACTGGAGACAGCGCTTCAGAGAAGAAACCGAGGCCGCTGGAGAGGCAGAGAGTGAGGTCGTCGCGAATTTCGAGAGTTGGGCCGTGGGCACGTTGCTGGAGGGTGTTGCGGTTACGGTAGGGACCGAGAGCAGGTTGATCGAGATCTGGTACCAGGATCCTGACCCCAAGATAGCGGCGGCTGTTGCGAATGCGTTCGTGGAGGCCTATCGACAGATCACCAAGCAACTGGGTCAAAATCCCGCCCTGGAAACCGCTCAGTCCGTCGAGGAGTTGCTTTCAAAACTGCGCCAGGACTTGGAAGAGGCGGAGAACAAAGTCAGTGGTTATCAGGCGCGGATGGGAATCATGGCGTCGGACGAGCGGCTTGATATCGAAACCCAGCACCTCAACGAGGTGATGCAGCAGCGATTGTCGGCAGAAGCCGGATTACGAGGTGCGAAGAGCCGCCTCGACGCCCTCGAAGAGATGAACGCTGAAGGCACGGCAGCAGGTTCCGCCGCGGAAGTCCTCGGCAACGAGCTGATTCAGGACCTGCAGATCGAGCTCGCCAGGAAAGAAAGCGAGCTAGCAGAGATGGCCACCTCGTTGGGAGAGCGGCACCCGGACATCAGGAAGCTCAAGGCCGAGGTTCGGAGTCTGCAAGATAAACTGTCGCTAGAGACGGAAAAGGTCGTGTCGGGCATCCGGAGCGAGTGGCTCCAGGCGCGCCGCCTCGCTGATGCAGCCGAGGAAGCTGAAGCCGCGCAGAAAGCCAAGCTTATCGAGCTTAGGCACGTGCGAGACGGGTTGCAGCCTCTGCTGCGGGAGCTCGAAAGCGCCCGGGCGAGCTATGATCGCGCGCTCTTGATGTACAGCGAGTACGCCATGCACAGCAACGTCAACCACACGAACGTTACGGTGCTCAGCGCGGCGCAGGCGCCGTCGGTGCCGTCTTCTCCGAACGTGCTGCGAAATGTCGCGACTGCATTCGTCGCGGGCCTGTTGTTTGCGCTTGGCCTGGCCTTGCTCTGGGAGTATCTGGACAAACGAATCTGGGGAAAGGAGGACTTGCTTCAGCTGGAGTATCTCGGCGGGTTGCCGAAGACATAGCGGGGGCGGGTACGACATTTCAGCAGTTGGTTTCCCGTAGACGCCTACGTCTGGTCTTTCGCGAATGGCTTGTGGGGCCTGCTTTCGCCGCCTAACGATGCGCGGGCGATGGTTGCGATTCACCTACTGATGATGCATCCTCTCGGCGGGTAGCTCGCGATTCGCTACCGTGCCGTCGTGCCCGGTCGGCTTGGTTTCGGGGGCGATTGCGGGCTCTTCGAACGCATTTCGGATCGTTCCGGTGCCGGTTGCGCGGAGCTAACGCTCCTCGGCGGAGATCGTTCGGTAGGCAGGAATCGTGGGGTTCATGAAGCGTTCGTATGTTTGAAAGTCTGCAAAACAGAAGTCAGGCAATGAAATACAACAGTCTTATTCTTTTTTTGGCATTTCTGGTCTGGTTCGGGTCCATGGGTGTCCATGCCGACCCGTCCTATCGCCTCGGCGTGAGCGACGTGGTGCGAGTGACCGTTTACGGTCAACCGGACCTGAGCACCGTCTCGCGGGTTTCCGAGAATGGAAGCGTGACGCTTCCGACAGTCGGTCAGGTTACCGTTTCAGGGCTGACGGCCGGAGAGGCAGAGCTCAAGTTGGCCAAGATCCTGACCGAGATGGAAGTGGTCAAGGACGCCCAGGTGGGAATCGTTGTCGAGCAGTACCTTAGCAAGAAGGTGACTGTGTTGGGAGAGGTTGCACGGCCGGGCGTTTTCGCGATCACTCGCGGCACGACTGTTACGGACATGATCTCGGAGGCGGGTGGTCTCAGCGCGGATGCGGGGGACGTCGCGATCGTGACCCGTAAGCGGGGGTCGAGAGACCAACAAGTTGTCGTCGACTTGCCCGCGCTCTTGGAGGGTCGCTCGAACGTTCCCGAACCGAGGGTGTCAGACGGCGACAGGATATTTGTGCCCAAGGCCGATCTATTCTACGTCTACGGCGAAGTCAATCGCCCGGGGGCCTATCCTCTTGAGCGGGGAATGACGGTCTTGCAGGCCATATCCGTTGCGGGTGGGCTGACCGACAAGGGTACGGAGCGCGGCCTGAAGATTCGGCGCAAGAAGAGTGATGGCGGAGAAGAGGTAATACCCGCGCACATGACGCAACCCGTCCAACCCAACGACGTGTTACAGATTAAAGAGAGCCTCTTCTAGGTTGCGTGGACGGAGATGCGCAGGAAAGTGAGTGAGCTAGCATTGGCAGCCCGCGACTCGAGTGACACCGCGGGTACCAACGGCGGGAGTTGGCTGGCGGCTGTGCGCGGCAGGGGGCTTGACCCTGCCGAGGCTCGGAAGCGCTTCTCACAACACAGGCTCGGCGAGATCTTGGTCATGCTTGGCATGATCAGCAGCGAGGATCGAGATACCGTTCTGGAACGGCAGGAAAAGCTTGCCCTTCCGTTCGGTGAATGCTGCGTACGTCTGAAGTTGATCGACGCTGGCGATCTTGCCCAAGCTCTCGCGTGGCAGTTTGGCTACCTGCATCCGGTCTCGGGGTCCTTCACCTTCGGTAAGGAGCTTGTGATGGTCTCTCAACCTTTCGGACCCTATGCCGAGGCCTTGCGCTCGGTGAGCGGCAGGTTGATGTCGCGCTGGGTGAAAGGGGGGCGTAACGTCCTCGCGGTCACCAGCGCCGAAGGGGGGGAAGGTCGCACGCACGTCACGGCAAATCTCGCGGTGAGCTTCGCGCAGGCGGGGTGGCGAACGCTCCTCGTCGACGCGGATCTGCGTCGGCCGAGACAGCATCTCATTTTCGACGTTCCGCAGCATCCTGGGCTCAGTCGCCTGCTGTGTGGTTATGCGCCCAGGGATGTTGTCCGCCAGATCGAGCACTTGAAGTATCTCACCGTCATCACCTCCGGTCCCCTTCCGCCAAACCCCCTGGAACTGCTGGGCAGAGACGAGTTATCGGAGTTCCTGGATCAGGCGAAGGAGTACTACGACGTGGTGCTTGTCGATACGCCTGCCAGCACCGCCTTCGCTGACGCGGAGTTGATTGCTTCGGCCGCCGGTAACGCTTTGATCATCGTCCGTAAGGGAACAACGCGCCAACGCAAGGTCGAGAGCCTCGCGAAGTCCCTCACGGGGAATGGAGTGGAGATCGCGGGCACTCTCATGACCGCGCACTGAGCCTGGTGGTTTTGCGGCAACGAGTGGGTGATTCTCTCCACCGCTCAACCATGAAGCTGGCTCGACGCAGCCGCCCCAACGAGCCGCCAAGCGCCGCAGCACCGCGACAATTACCCTGGGTAACATCCCTTCGTCTCCGCGCGATCTCGAAGCAGCCGATCTGTTACATGATGGGCCCGGATCGTCCAGCCAACCTCCGGAAAAGTCCCCGCGAGCCACGAACGATGCGCATGAATCAGCACACCGGCAATCCACCCGTACTTTCTTGTGACGGATCCCGCGAGGCACTGGTCTCGCGATCCTGGCGTTCGTGGACGTTGTTTGCCCTGTTGGCTCTGGGCCTTGCAGTGGTGCCGGTAGCGGGGTTTGCAGAGGTAACGGACCTTCCGATTCCATCGGAGAACGAGTTCGTGAAGAAAGGGTTTCTGCCAGTCACCCTGTTCGGCGCTGTTCCGGACGACGAACGAGACGATACCGCGGCAATACAGAAAACAGTGGACGCCGCGCTGGAGCACGGATACGTCGCCTTTTTCCCGTCGGGGAGATACGTCGTAACCGATACGATTCGTGTCATGCAACCGACCAAGTGGAACGAGAAACGAAGGAAATGGCTGCACGACAGAACGAAGGCGAATGCGCTTGTAGGCTCCACGCAGCCGTCGCGTCCAAGCCTGGTCCTCGCCGCGAATGCTCCCGGTTTCGATAATCCAGCTCGCCCCAAGCCCCTGGTCTGGATCTGGGCTCAGCCCCGGGACGAGAGACCCACGGGATCGTCGCGGTCTCTCGGCAGCACTGACCCCGGGGACGAGCAGCCGAGCATCTCGATGAACCAGGTGTTCAAGGGGATCGACATTGACCTGCGCGCCGAGGGAAACCGCGGGGCGGTCGGCATCCGGCACGCGGGCTCCCAGGGCTCTACGATTGAAGATGTCGACATCCAGGCCGAGGGCGCCTACGCGGGAATCATGAATTCTCCCGGTCAAGGGGGTGGCAACTACCGCATCAAGATCTTTGGTGGCGATTATGGCGTGTGGGCCAACTACCTAACGCGTTTCCCTGTTTTCGCGGGACTTCGACTGATTGGCCAAAAGAAGGCGGCGATCTACTGGAACGGCCAATCGAATATGACGGTAGCGGGGTTCTATATCGAACGCGCTGGCGCCGGGCCTGTCATCGAGCTGAGCGGCAAGAGAAAGGTCGTAGGCGGGGCACTCACCCTTGTCGATGGCATCATCAAGGTCCAGGGTGGTCTGGCCCTTGACAACACCGCGGGTAGGAATCTGTACCTGAGACAGATTGCGGTGTCTGGCGCCGACAGCATCGTGCTGAGCAAGGACCAAGAGGCCGTCCAAGCGCAGGGTGCGTGGACGCAGGTCGTTGAATATGCCTACGCCGGTAGCCAAAGCGAAATCTTGGTGAACGGGGCGGCGCCAGCGGAGCGCACACAGCTCGTCGAAGTGCAGGCCGGCGAAGAAGTCGACCCGGATGCGGTTGAGTCGAGGCACGTCTGGGGCGAGGATTTCCCGTCGTTTGAAGATCCGGGTGTAGCCAATGCGGCGGATTTCGGGGCGGTGCCTGACGACACGTTCGATGATACCTCGGCGATCGAGAAGGCATTTTCCTCGCATGATAAGGTCTTCCTTCCGAAAGGCGTCTACATCGTAACCAGGACGCTGACTATCCCGAAGGACAAGCATCTTTTCGGGACCGCAAAACACCTCACGGTTATCCGGGCGAGCGAGCAATGGAATCCGCCGGCTGGAACACCGGTCGTAACCACCGCGGATGACCTATCATCGGCGTCTTCGTTGTCTTTCTTGCAGATCGAGGCGGGTGCCGAGCAAAGACACACGCCTTTGGTTTGGCTTGCCGGGCGGGAATCCACGGTGAGGGACATCATGGTGGATCTCTCCCACCCCGACACCCGGAGACGTAAGTCGGGACAGGGATCGGCGGCGCGCCGGCTGGACACCTATCGCATCGAGGGCGGGGGGCGCTGGTATGGCGTGGCGGCGCCATGGGAGAAACTGCGCTCGGTTTCCAAGGAGCGCGATTATCGGCACCTTCGGATCCAGGGTACGAAAGAGCCGCTCGCGATCTATGGACTTAACATTGAGAGGTCGCACTCCAATCCGCAGAGTGAGATCAGCAACGCAGAAAACGTGAGCATCTACTACCTGAAGGGTGAAACCCTCGAGCACGAGAACCATTCGGTGCTGTCGATCGTGGACTCCCGCAATGTCGCCGTTTTCGGTTACTCGGGTAACGCTACGCCGCTGGGAAACTCCTTGATTTCACTTGAGGGTAGTGAGGAGATCTCGTTGGCGAACGTGGCACCGGTGCGGCAACGGAAGGGGTTCTACACCGTTTCCGAGGAGCACGAGGGGAAATCCATCGTTGCGAGCGGCGAAAAAGCGGTCGTGCTATTCAAGCGTACCAGTCAGGGACGGGACTCAGCGTCTGGTTCCGAAGCAACGCATTAAGGAGACGCTGACCTATTCAGCGTTTCCCGTGGTACAGGACGTACCGCCATTTTCAACGCGTGTAACGCGTTGAAAATGAGGGAACCGGGAAACCGCGTTTTCCCGTTCCGTCTGATTTTTGGCCAGGATGGCCAATAAATCAGTGTCCCCTTAAGGAGACGCGGATTATCGGCCATGTGAACGTTGATCCACTGGGCCAACGATTGCATATCCTATCCCGGTCGTCCCGACTGAGCAGACCGGTGTGTTGCTGCAGGCGTCAAGAACCATGCCCAGCTTCCTGAAAAGTTTCAGCTTGATCCTCCTGCTTGGACTCGTTGTCGCCGGATGTGGGCAGGAGCAGACGCCTATCCGACTCGGGACCAATATCTGGCCCGGTTATGAACCACTCTATCTCGCCCAGCGAATCGATCTGCTTGACGGTGAGCGGGTCCGTCTCGTCGGCTATCCATCAGCCAGCGAGGTCATCCTCGCCTTCCGCAACAAGTCTCTAGAAGCAGCTTCACTGACCATGGATGAAGCACTGCTGTTGCTCGATAAAGAGGTGCCGATCAAGATCATCCTGGTCCACGACATGTCGGAAGGGGCGGACGTCATCGTCGCGACACCTGAGATCGAAAACATCACCGACCTTCAACACCGGAATGTTGGCGTAGAGAGCACGGCCTTGGGTGCCTACGTGATCTCCCGCGCCCTGGCGATGAACGATCTCACCGTTTCAGAGATCCGAATTAAGCATCTCGACGTAAACGAGCACGAGGCCGCCTTTCGTGACGGCGATATCGATGCGGCGGTTACTTTTGAGCCGTTCCGAACCAGACTGCTGGGAATGGGCGCGCGGGAGATCTTCAGCAGTCGCGAAATTTCCGGAGAAATTGTCGACGTTCTGGTGGTGCATGAGGATGTCTTGGACACCCGCTTGGATGATCTCAGACACCTCACGCAGAGCTGGTTCGGCGCGCTGGCGTACCTAGAGGATGAACCTCAAGAGGCGGCAGCCGCGATGGCCAAACGACTGAAAATTCAGGATGACGAAGTTCTGGAAAGCTTTCAGCTGATTCGCTTTCCAACACGGGAACAGAATATCGCACTGCTGTCGAAAAACAATGGTGAGCTGTTGCCGATAGTCGAGAAGCTCAACGGATTCATGTACGAGGCGGGACTGATCAACAGGGACGAGCCCATCCGGAATTTGCTGACGCCGGACGCGCTTTAGCAACGATACCTTGCGTAAGCCCATGGGAAAGTTTCGCCGGCTGGGCATCCTCATTCCTGCGCTGATCCTTTGCGTGTTCCTTGTCACCGCTTCTGTCGCCACCTTTATTGCGCGGGAAACCGCGCAGAAGCAGACCTACATCACGGTTGGTCAACTGGCGCGGGATCGCCTCACCTTCGTCCGAGGCGCCGCCCAGGAGTTTCTCAAAATGGGCTCCCCGGATCGGTTGCAGCATTTGATCTCCAGTCTCGCGTCCGATTTGGACCTCGTCCATATTCTGCTGGTCGACGGGCGTGATCGCGTGCTCGCCTCCAACGATTTGAGTGATAAGGGGTCTCTTTGGCGGTCCCTTGACTATGCGCTTGACGAGGTGGTTTTGCAGAGGGTGCGAAGACTGGAAGGATTGGAAGTCCAGGAATTTCGCGATCAGGGTCATCTCGACGCCTATGCGGGGTTGTGTGGTATCAGCAGTGCGGACCGCTTACGCCCGTCGACCTGCGGCTTCATCAGCTATCGCGTCGATCTTCGGCCTCACATCCTCGCCACAACCCAGGCACTGCGGCAGCAATCTGCCTACTACATACTTGGCATGGCTATTGTGGTGCTGGTGAGTCTGATTCTGCTCCACTTCTTTGTTGGCCGGCGCACGCAGCGGATTACCACAGCGCTGAACCTTTTTGCGGAGGGAGAAAGAGGATCGCGTATTTCGATTGATCGCAAGGATGAGATCGGAGCTATCGGTCTGTCTGTGAACGCGTTGCTGAGAAAGGTAGTAGAAGATGAAGAGGCGATCCGTGAAGCCCATGAGAGGCTCAACGCAGTAATCAGCAACGTGGTCGATAGTGTCATTGTGATCACCGACAGCGGCATCGTCGAGGATGCCAACCCTGCGACCTATCGGGTATTCGGCTACCAGCCAGAAGAGATCATTGGACGGAAAATCAACATATTGATGCCGGAGCCCGTTCGTGGTCTACATGACAGCTATTTGGAACGGTATCGAAGTACAGGGGATTCGAATGTGATCGGCATCGGTCGCCAGGTAGAAGCCCAACACAAATCTGGTCGCCGATTCCCACTGGATCTGAGCGTCAGTGAGATCGAAGTGCAGGGCAAACGCCTGTTTATTGGCATCCTGCGAGATGTCAGCGAGCAGGTGGCAATGCGTGAAAGAATGAGGAAGGCATACGAGGATCTCAAACGCGTGAATAGTGAGCTCGAGAAACAGGCACGCACAGACAAGCTCACGGGCCTGGCCAATCGGAGACAATTCGATATCACCTGCATGGCGGAGGCGCTGGAGGCCGCCCGCGAGCTCAGTTCTCTTTCCGTCCTGCTGCTGGATGTCGACTACTTCAAGCCCTTCAACGACCACTATGGTCATCTCGCGGGAGACCGTTGTCTGCGGGACATTGCCGATATGCTGCGGAGGTCCTTCAGCCGCGCGGGTGATCTTGTGGCGCGCTACGGCGGTGAGGAGTTCGCAGTGATTCTTCCTGCGCGGAATCAGGCGCAGGCTGCCTGGAGCGCGGCAAGGTGCCTGGAAGCTATCCGCAAGCGGGCGATACCCCATGCCAGATCTCAAATCGCCGATCACGTGACGGTCAGCATTGGACTCGTTAGCTATCATCCCGGATCGAACACCCCCATAGATCCGGAAGAGTTGATACAGGTGGCAGATGAGATGCTGTATCTGGCGAAAGCGCAGGGGCGCAACCAGGTCAGGCAAAGCGTTTTCAGCGGCGTGGAGAATGACGCGGCCGTCAACGATGGGCGTCTCACAAGGCCTTGATGAAGACCTTGGAGTTGCGGCGGTAGTTGTAAAGGGACTGCCGCTCCATGGGCAGGTCGCCGAGGCCGGAGGGCTCGAACCCGCGCTCGCGGAACCAGTGAGCGGTCTGGGTCGTCAGGACGAACAGACGCCGGATGCCCCGTTGGCGGGCGATACTCTCTATGCGCTCGAGCAAGCGGTCGCCGCGGCCACGATCCCGATATTCGGGATGAACGGCAACGCAGGCGAGCTCTGCCATGTGGTCGGCGTGGTAGCAGTAGATTGCGGCGCAGGCGATCGCCATACCGTCGCGCTCGAGCAGGAAGAAGCGGTCGATCTCGGTCTCGAGTCGCTCTCGCGACCGGCGCACCAGCACACCGGTTTCCTCCAGCGGTCGCAGCAGCTCGAGGATCCCGCCGACGTCGTCGATGCGCGCCGGGCGCAGCTCTTCATAAGGTTGCGCGGTGATCAGTGTGCCGACGCCGTCCCGGGTGAAGAGCTCACGGAGCAGGGCGCCGTCGGTGCGGCGGCTGATGAGATGGACACGCTTGACTCCCTGCATGCAGGCGTCGGCGCCGGCGCGGAGAGACTGGGCCAGATCCTCCGGTAGCGGCGGAGCTGCGTGCAGCAGGTCCTCTACGTCCCCGCTCAGGACGTTGGAGATGATGTTGCCGGCCGCGTCGATTACTCCCGGCTCCTCGAGGAGGAAGATCAGCTTGTCAGCGCCCAGGGCAATGGCGGCGGAGCGGGCGACGTCAGCCGCGCTGAGGTTGAACACCTCTCCGGTGGGCGAGTAGCCGAGGGGAGGCACAAGCGCGATCGCGCCGTCGTCCAAGCGCTGGCGCAACGAATCCCGGTCGATCCTGCGCACGACGCCGGTGTGCAGGTAGTCGACCCCTTCCAGCACGCCGAGGGGCTTGGCGGTGACGAAATTCCCGGAGGCGACCGGGATGCGCACCCCTGCCATCGGGGAGTTGGCGAGTCCGAGCGAGAGCAGTGCCTCGATCTCGACCCGCAGGGCGCCGGCGGCCTCCTTGACGCAGGCAAGCGCCTGGTCGTCGGTGATTCGCAATCCCCCGACGTAACGCAGCGCAGCGCCGCGGGTCGCGAGCCGCTCCTCGATCTGGGGCCGTGCCCCGTGCACCAGAACCAGTCGGATACCCAGGCCGTGGAGCAACGCGAGGTCGTGGATCAGGTCCGGAAAACGGCAGTCCACGACCGCCTCGCCGGCGAAGGCGACGACGAACGTGCGTCCGCGGTGGGCATGGACGTAGGGTGTCGCCCGGCGGAACCAGTGCACGAACGGGTCCACTGCAGGATTCTCGTCCTTTGCTGGGGAGATCTCGTCAGCCATCGGAGGTTGTGCTCATCTCGGGTATGTCTTGGCCGGAACGCATCCTCGGATTCGGCCCTTGCCGGAGTCTCGGCGTCGGCGCTGGCCACGATGCGGTAGAGGTGGCGCTCGCGCTCATTCGATGCCGAGCTTGCTCAGCCGGTAGCGCAGGGAACGCAGGGTCATTCCCAACCTGCGCGCGGCGGCCGTGCGGTTCCAGCGGGTGTCTTCCAGGGCCTGGATGATCGCCTTTTTCTCGACCTCGCCGAGGAAGTCCTCCAGGGGCTGATCGTCGCTTTTCGGCCCGGTCGCGGTGCTCGCCGGCTCGGTCCGTGGCAGGTGGAGATCGTCCGCCTCGATGACATCGCCCTCGCTCAGCGCAAGGGCGCGCTCGAGAATGTTCTCGAGCTCCCGCACGTTGCCGGGGAAGGGATAGCGTCGCAGCACGGCAAGGGCCGCGGCCGACAGCGCCGGTTTGGCGTCTCCGGACTGGCGGGTGATGCGCCCGAGAAGGTAGTCCGCCAGGTCCGGGATATCTCCCGGACGCTCGCGCAGAGGCGGCATGCGCAGCTCGATGACGTTGATACGGTAGAACAGGTCCTGGCGGAAGGCGCCGTCCTCTACCTGCAGGTTGAGGTCGCGGTGACTGGCGCTGATGATGCGCACGTCCACCGGGATCTCATGCTGGGCGCCGACCGCGCGCACGCTCTTCTCCTGAATGGCGCGCAGCAGCTTCACCTGCATCGGTAGGGGCAGGTCGGCGATCTCGTCGAGAAAAAGCGTCCCGCCCTCGGCCGCCTGGAAGAGCCCCTGCTTGTCGCTGACGGCGCCGGTGAAGCTGCCCTTGCGGTGGCCGAAGAGCTCGCTCTCTACCAGGTCCTGCGGGATCGCGCCGCAGTTGACGGGCACGAAGGGCGCACCCGCCCGGGGGCCCTGGGAATGGATCATGCGGGCCGCGAGCTCCTTGCCGGTCCCGCTCTCGCCGGTGATGAACACCGGCGCCTGGTTGCGTGCGAGCTTTGAGATCATGCGCCGGATCGCGTGCATCGGCTCGGATTCACCGAGCAGCCCGGGCGTGGGGGCTCCCTCGGCGGTGGGCGCCGCCCGGTCGGGTGACGCGCGCACTCTCAGCGCGGACTCCACGAGCCGCCGCAGGAGCTGCAGGTCGAGCGGCTTGGAGACGAAGTCGAAGGCGCCCGCCTTCATGGCGGCCACCGCCGATTCCATGCTGCCATGGGCGGTGATGATGGCCACCGGGAGGTCCGGCCTATTCTCGCCGATATGCTGAACCAGATCGATACCGCTGCCGTCGGGCAAGCGCATGTCGGTGAGGCAGAGGTCGAAGGATTCGGTGGCCAACAGGCGCCGGGCCTGGGTGACGTCGGCGGCGGTACGACAGCCGATGTCCATGCGGGCAAGGGTGATATTCACCAGCTCGAGGATGTCCTGCTCGTCATCCACGACGAGCACCTGTGCCTTGCTCATAGAGTTCCGCTCGCTAGCTCCGCCACGTGGGTATCCCAAGCCTCACGACACCGGGGAGTCTGTCTCTTTGGCAGTCAATCCGTCCCTCGGGCTTCGGACGCCGGGACGGTCGTACCTTGCGTCTGATCCGGGAAGGTAAGGCGGAAACGGCTGCCTTGCTTTGGTTGCGAAATATACTCCAACTGGATGCCGTTGGCCTCACTGAGCTCCTTGGCGATGTAAAGTCCAAGGCCGGTTCCCTTGACGCTGGTGGTGAAGAAGGGGGTGAAGATCTCCCGCGCGACGTCCGGCGCAATGCCTGGTCCGTCGTCGTCGATCTCGACGACCACGCGACCATGGGGGGCGTCTCTGCGCGCGTTGAGCTCCACATGGGGCGGTTCAGAGCCATGGCCTGCATGCTGCAATGCGTTGTCCGACAGGTTCGAGAGAATCTGGTGCAAATGCCTGGGGTCCGCGGTCACGGACAAGTCCTCGGAGGCATGCTGGAAGCGCAGGCGTTCGGATGGCAGCCCATGCACTTCGCGGTAGTCGGCGCAGAAGTCCGCCAGCCAGGTTGTCAGGTTCAGGGGTCTGGCCTCCCCCCGGTCGCGGCGGGAGAGATCCATCACGCTCTCGATGATCTCGTTGATGCGCCCCGTATTGCGGCGGATGATCGCGAGCAGGCGCAGGTCCTCGTCGCCGAGGGCGTGGGATTCGGCGAGCAGCTGGCCGGCATGACTCACCGAGCTCAGCGGGTTGCGGATGTTGTGGGCGATGCTCGCGGTCAGGCGGCCGAGGGCGGCAAGCTTGATCTGCTGCGCCTCCTGCAGGACTTCCTCGCGGTCGCGGAGGAAGATCAGCGCCCCGGATGCCCGGCGCGCGCCCAGCAGGTGGAGTTCCACGGTGATGCTTCGGCCGTTGATCTGCAGCGTGTCGTCGAGACGGGCGGCACCGGTCGCATGCTGTCGAAGCCAGGTCGCGAGCGTCGGTGCCAGCCGGTACAGGGTTTCGCCCTCGGCGGACTCCGGCTCCCCCAGCAGCTGCCGGGCGGCCGCGTTGATCACCCGCAGATTGCGGTCTCCGTCCACCGCCAGCACCCCCATACCCATGTTGCGGATGATGAACTCGTTGAGCTTAGAGAGATCCGCGATGTCTACCTGGCGGCGGGCGGCGATCTCCTCGGCCGTGCGGATACGCCGATAGAGCACGTGGCCGAGCAGGGCGACGGTGAAGAAGGTGACGCCGAGCAGTCCCGCGTGGGTCATGGTCTGGGTCTCGGCCCCCAGGTACAGCCGCACTGAGGCTTGCTGGGCGATGACGCCCAGCGTGGCGAAGGCGGCGAACAGCAGGGAGAGCCGACCCTCCATGAGCAGGGATCCCGCGGCGACGGCGATTGCGAGCAACAATCCGAGCCCGCTTGCCACCCCGCCACCGGCGTGCATGAGCAGGGTGAAGGCGACGATGTCCACGAACACCGCGATTTGCACCTGCTGTTGCTTTTTCGGCCAGCGAAGGTAGACCAGAAGCCCGGCCAGCAGAATGAGCGCGCAGTAGGTTAGGAGAACCAGAACCGATAGGGGCGGAATCGTGGTGCCGCGCCATAGCACCCCGGGCGGTGCGACGAAGACCAGGATCAGCCCGGCGGCGAGCAGCATCCGGAAGAGCGTGAACCAGGCGAGCGCCCGCCACCTGGGGAAGGACTCGTTGGCTTGGTCGAGCGCCGGGCCTTCGGCGGCCGTGGTTGCGAGGGCGTCTGACATTGACTCAGGGTTGTTTCCCGCGGGTGACGGCTGCTTACTGCGCTTTCTTGGCAATCGTGAGCGAGTTGGTCAAGAATACAGGGGCGATCCTCGAAAACCCATCCCCGGAAGCGGCGCTCAACCTATGAACCTACACGAGTATCAGGCCAAGGGCCTGTTCGGGCAGTACCAGATTCCCATTCCCGGCGGGCACATCGCCGCCACGCCCGAGGAGGCGAGGCGGGCCGCCGCCGAGCTCGGCGGGGCTCGCTGGGTCGTCAAGGCTCAGGTTCACGCGGGCGGACGCGGGAAGGCGGGCGGCGTGGCCTTGGTCGATAGCAAGGACCGCGTACAGGCGGAGGCCGAGCGGTTGCTCGGAAGTCGCCTCGTGACCCGCCAGAGCGGACCGGATGGCCTGCCGGTGAACCAGGTGCTGATCGAGGCGCCTACCGACATCGCCCGCGAGCTTTACCTCGGCGCTTTGGTGGATCGGGAGACGCGGCGGGTAGTCTTCATGGGCTCCGCGGCAGGCGGTATGGACATCGAGGAGGTAGCGGCGTCGACCCCCGAGCGAATCCTGGTGACCCACGTCGATCCCGCCGCTGGCCTGCAGCCCTGGCAGTGCCGGCGCCTGGGGTATGGCTTGGGCCTCGACCCGTCGCAGGTGAAGGCGCTCGCGCGGCTCATGGCGGGCCTCTACCGGCTCTTCACCGAGTGCGACGCCAGCCTGGTGGAGATCAATCCGCTCGTCGTCACCGCCGGCGGGGAACTGGTCGCCCTGGACGCGAAGATCAACCTCGATGACAACGCCCTCTACCGCCATCCGGAGCTGGCCGCGCTCCGCGACATCGCCCAGGAGGACGCGCGGGAAGCGGAGGCCAGGGTCCACGATCTGAACTACATCAGCCTCGACGGCAACATCGGCTGCATGGTGAACGGGGCTGGTCTGGCCATGGCCACCATGGATCTGGTGCAGCTACACGGCGGGGAGCCCGCCAATTTTCTCGATGTCGGCGGCGGCACCACCGCCGAGCGGGTGTCCGAGGCCTTCAAGCTGATCCTTTCCGACCCCAAGGTCGAGGCGGTGCTGGTGAACATATTCGGCGGCATCGTCCGCTGCGACCTGATCGCCGAGGGTATCATGCAGGCGGTGCGCGAGGTGCACGTCGCGGTGCCGGTGGTGGTCAGGCTGGAGGGCACCAACGCGGTGCAGGGCCTGGAGATGCTCGCCGCATGCGATCTCCCGATCGCCACCGCGGGCAGCCTGCGGGAAGCCGCGGACAAGGTCGTGGCTGCGGCCCGGCAGCGCAACGCGGGAGTAGGTCCATGAGCGTACTGGTCGGCAAGAACACCAAGGTAATCTGCCAGGGCTTCACCGGCAAGCAGGGCACCTTCCATAGCGAGCATGCGATCGCCTACGGCACCAACCTGGTGGGCGGGGTCACGCCGGGCAAGGGCGGGCAGATGCACCTGGAGCGACCCGTGTTCGACACCGTGCACGACGCGGTACGCGATACGGGAGCGGACGCGAGCATGATCTATGTGCCGGCGGCCTTCGCCGCGGACGCCATCCTGGAGGCCGCGGATGCCGGCATCCGGGTGGTCGTGTGCATTACCGAGGGCATCCCCGTGCTTGACATGCTGCGCGTGAAGGCGGCGCTGGCGGGATCGGACACGGTGCTCATCGGCCCCAACTGCCCGGGCATCATCACCCCGGGGGAGTGCAAGATCGGCATCATGCCGGGGAATATCCACGCCCCCGGCAGCGTAGGCATCGTCTCCCGCTCGGGCACCCTGACCTACGAGGCGGTCTATCAGACCACCACCGCCGGGCTCGGTCAGAGCACCTGCATCGGCATCGGCGGCGACCCGATCCAAGGGCTCGATTTTGTGGCCTGCCTGGAACGCTTCGAACAGGACCCGATGACCGGCGGCGTCATCCTGGTCGGCGAGATCGGCGGCGGGGCAGAGGAGGCGGCGGCAGAGTACATCAGCGCGCATATGAGCAAGCCCGTAGTGGCCTACATCGCGGGAGTGACCGCGCCGAAAGGCAAGCGCATGGGCCACGCCGGCGCCATCATCACCGGCGGCAAGGGCACGGCCGAGGGCAAGTACGCCGCCCTGGAACAGGCGGGCGTCGTCACCGTGCGCTCGCCCGCGCAGATGGGCTCGCGCATGGCGGAGCTCCTGGCGGGCTAGATCGCCATGGCCCTGCGGATCCTGATCGCTCAGCTGAACCTGCTGGTCGGTGATGTCGCCGGCAACAGCGACAAGGTGCCATCACGCTGGCGCGCCGGGCGAGGGAGGAGCACAGCGCAGACCTGGTCGTGTTTCCCGAGCTGACCCTGACCGGCTATCCCCCCGAGGACCTATTGCTGCGGCCGGAGTTCATCACGCGCACGGAAGCCGCGCTGCGCGAGATCGCCGCAGCCGTCGATGAGGTCGCCCTAGTCATCGGCTATCCGAAGGCAGCGCTCGGAGGCTTGTTCAACGTCGCCGGCTTCGTCCATCAGGGTCGGATCGTCGCCGAATACGCCAAGCAGCACCTGCCAAACTACAGCGTTTTCGACGAGAAGCGCTAT
>CAVORB010000010.1:0-183216 GCA_963698495.1 uncultured Gammaproteobacteria bacterium
CTAATCGATAGTGTTTGAAAGCAGGTACCGGTTTACCTCGGATCGCGCAGAATTTGAGCCCGACCCAAGATCTGAACCGGGTGCACGCCCCGTATATCGTTTGTTTTTGGTTGACTCGGTGATTGTTGGGTTCGCGTTTTGAAAGATCAACCAATGGCCTTGATGGAAGACGACCTGCCTGATTTGATCATTGCGTGTTGCCTTGCAATCTTCGAGCAGAGCTACTTCACCAGACGCCCCCCGAGGATGTAGTCATCCCAGTATTTCCAGGTACCGTCCTCCTGATGGAACAGGGTGATGGTATCCAGTATGTTATCCATGAACGGCTCTGTTGAACCGCCTTCCGTCCGATACTGCACCCGGGCCACCGCGAACTCGTCATCGTGCCCGATGTAAGTAAACCTCTCCAATTTGGTGCGCGTATTCAACGCGCCGAACTGGCCAGGCAGAACGTCCCTCAGGTTTTCGTATGCTGGGGAGTTGGTGTGAACGGTTGCCAGCGTGCCCGGAGCGTCCTCCGCGTTGTAGGCCGCCAGGTTTTTCTCAACGACCTGGCGCAAAGCCCCTTCGAGGCCGCCAATGTCATCTGCCGACGTTGCGCCAGCAGCCAGAACCAGCAGCAATATGCCGACCAAAACCTCAATCTGCTTCATGCGGAACACCCCCTCGGACTTCAGTTGATCACTCTGTGGCCGCGCTGGCGCATGCAGTTGTTGAACGCACGCTGGAAGGCGGCATCGGTTTTGGCAGCCGTGCCGAAGCCTCCGGAGAGGGCGCCCCCCGCGGCGCCGACCGCCGCTCCCCTGCGCGCGCCCCGCCAACTGTCGGTGTTGAGGACCGCGCCGACCGCCGTGCCGACCGCCGCGCCGATCAGCGCTTGAGAGACCGCGGCCTGGGTCGCCCGCTCGCTCGTCGAGCCCGAGGCCCGTATGGCCAGGGACCGGCACTCCTCCGTATCGCGGGTGAGATATTGGGCCCGTGAGCTGCCGTAGGTGTCCACCGTCGGTGTCCACTCGGTTTGTGAAGTCGTGGTACAGCCGGTGAGGACCCCCAGGGCCAGCACAAGGATTAACAGTCGCCGCATCACATTGTCGATATCCGCCATGAAGAAATCCTCCGGTTCGCACGTCGCGTGCGCATCTTACTCAAGAGCCGAAAAGGGGGCCAGCCCAGCTCCGGCCGTGGTGACGCCAGCGGGATTCGCGAGGTCTCAGGCGTTCGAATCGCCCTCGCTACGGTGCTTGGCTGCGATGAAGGCGCCATGGGAAACGTGCAAGAGCTCGGCAATCTTTCGTACCAGGTGCTCCTCGTAGTGATGCAGCACCTTGTTGGCGTAAGCGATCCGCCACAGGTTCTCGACGAGCTGGACCCTCTGCTCCGGCCCGTAGTGCTGTTTGATGAGCGACGTGAACTGGAAATAATCGGTAGCGTCGAGACGCTCGGCCTCTGCGAGCTCGATGAGTTGCCTTGTTTCCTCTGGCGTCAGACCAAAGTGTTCGCGAATGCCCGCCTCCACGCGGGCGCACTGCTCGGGCCGCACCTGCCCGTCCATCTGGGTCATCTCCAGCAACAACGCCGCGACCGCGAGCTGGAGCCGATGCTCCGCCTCGCGCTCCGTGTCCGCAGCGCGAGGCATCAGGTGCGACTCGAAGAAGCGCTTGATATTAGTGAGCATGGAAGACCTCGCGAGTGTGTGACGATGTTACGCCGCGAACGATCATGTGAGCGCCGCGGCCGTCTGGTAGGGACGGAACCCCGGAGTTCATGCCTCACCCCTCAACCTACAGGGTCAGATCGTGTTCGGGCAAGACTAGCGTCCGCGGGTCAAGACCGAATAGACCTTGCCCTGCGGCGTTTCGAACTGGTAGCGCAACCGATTCTGGGGAGTTTCGGAATTCGTCAGACGCAGGAAGAGGTCGTCGAAATACTCCGGGACCTCCAGACTGAAGTTGTGGAAGTTTCGCGTCCGGTTGACCGGTGTCACGTCGATCAGGGTCACCCGGCCGGTGTCGCCTTCGACCAGATCCAACAGGCCGTCCACCTCCTCGAACAGCGCCGCGTCTTGCTTCGACAAAGTGCTCTCACCGAGACGCCTGCCCCGATTGACCACCCGGCTGACCAGCAGGGCGCGGTCGTTGGACGAGACATAGACGGTCGTATGGCGGGCCAGCGCGGCCAGCTCGCGCTTGAACTGGTCGTTGAACCGGGCGTGGTCCACATCCGGCGCGGTCAGCACAACCTCGTCGATCTCGGTGTCGATGTCCGCGAAATCCCCGTCCGCGTAGAGTTGGCTGAAGGCGTCCACCACCACCTGACCGCCCATACTGTTGGCGACCAGCCACAGGCGCTGCGGTTGAACGTCGCGCACGATGAGACGCAGAGTCTCGGCGAGGTCCGCACCGGAAGCCGTCGCAACCTGTTGTGCGCGCCGATAACCGCGAAGCGAGTCGCCCTGGTTGCCCGGCCAGTCGAACATCATCACCGGCGCATCGATGTCGAGGATCCTGGCGAGGAATGCGGTCCCGCGGAGCGCGAAATCGAAATCCGTCCGGTAGCCGTGCACGAAAAGCAACAGGGCGCGATGGGGAGATTCCGCGACCATTCCGCGCAGCTGCTCGACGAAGGCGTCTCGCTCGAGTTCCTGCACGTTACTGATGTTGATCTCCTCGTCGAGAAACCAGCTGCTCGCATCGAGCCACCGCCCCAGACCCAGCGTCGGCTTGATCTCGGTGTCGAAGGATCCGAGCAGAAGCCGGTCGACACGCTCCGCGGTAAAGCGCTCCTCGGGAGGCCCGTCAACTACCCCGACACCACGGTTGGTCGCGAAAAAGAACCGATACTTTTCCTGATCGTCAATCCGCGGGACCTGCATACGGCGAAAGTCGAAGCTTTCGGCGCGCAGCAGGGCGGCGTTAGTCGACCGGAAGTATCCGAAGTACACCAGGGCGCCGAGAACCAGCAGAATCGGCACACCGATCCAGAGCAGTCGCTTCGAAAAACGCTTCATTGTGGTTGCCCAGTTGAGGTCACGGTCCGCGCTCAACGCCGCACCGCGGGGCCGCCTGCCCGATTCGCGGGAAAGTGTCTCCCGCTCACGGCATTCACGCAAGTGGCCGACGGTTGCCGATGACCCGCTAGATTTGGGCTACCCTGTAGTCTCGATCCTCTACCCATCGGGGTTTCCGCAATCCGTGCCGGCGAGCGCCCTGATTCGTTAGACCGAAAGCCCGAAGGCCCCGCGTCTCGCCGGCGCATGGCGCAACCGAGGGAGCCATTAGATGATTGGATCGACAAACGACCAGAGTCCCCAATCGATGGTCCCCTGGCACGCACTGGGTGCCGCGCTCGAGCGACTCGCCACCGATCTGGCCAAGGGCCTCGATTCGACACAGGCGTCTCGACGGCTGGAGACGCCCAGAGTGACGCGCCGCCCGCCATGGCAGTCGCGACCCCGGTGCCGCCGGCCGCGGATATCCTTTGCGACACGCGGGTCACGCTGGCCGAGGCTCCTCGCGGCCAGCAGTTACAGTCTTGTAGCGCATGATCCAGTGCCGCAACGACGGGAGGTCTGCGCACCTTCGGAAATGTACAATGCCTATGTGGGGTCTTCGATTTGTTGCTGGCTGGCCGAATTGCGAACCTCGAGGTGATCCATGGAGTTCTCGCTTTCGTTCCTTCGCGTATTCCTTAGCGACCTCCTGCATGCGAGTCCGATCGTCGGCTTCCTTCTCCTGCTGGTCGCGTTCACAGGCTTGCTTATCGGCCGTCTGGAGAGGTGGTCGGCGTCCGATGCCCTTTACCACGCCTTCATCAATGCGACGACCGTGGGGTATGGCGATTTCCGCCCGTCGAAGCATGTATCGAAGGCGCTTGCGATCCTGCTCGCGCTGATCGGCCTGATCTTGACAGGCATGATCGTCGCGATCGCCTTGCACGCGGCGGACTTTGCGTTTGCACAAGTGTACGGCGTCGCCGGGTTCCGGCAGCGGCTCTGAGCCCAGTGTCAAGCGGTCGCGTGACACCGATACTTGCGCGGTCTGGTCAATGGTGGCGCACCTGACTCTCTCATGTGGGGGTTCGTGTTCTTCCTGACCGTGAAGTTAGCGACGCTCCTCATCCACTCCTTCCCCGGCTTGGGCCGTACCGTGACCTCGGTCGAGGTCGGTGGCGCAAAGACCAGCGTTACGGGATCGCCTACAATCAGCATTTCTTTACTTCAGGGGACCGTGGGAAGGCCCTGCTCGATGCGCGCAAGCACGTAGGGAAAGAAGGGATTCGACGACATCCGCGTCAGCGCATCGACGCTGATGATCAGGGTCCCTCGCTCGCCCCGCGCGGCAATGGCGCCAAGCTGCACGCCGAAATCCTCCGCGGAGTCAGGCGTCATGCCATAGAGTCCGTCGTCAATCGGAAACGGCAGCGCGATGTGGGACAGCGAGAACACCTCGCTCGGGTAGGCGAGCGACAGGGGTGTGATCCGCTCCGTCAGCGCGCCCGCGTCGACCGTCCGCTCCACCATCTCCGGAGAGCCGGGACTCGCGTTGGCGATGACGGCGGCGCGAAACCGCCTCGGGACATCGGGGAGCAACGCCGCAAGGCTGGCCTCCAGGCTGGGACGCAGCAGGGGGCCGAACTTGGTGGTGCGGTTCAGGTCGAAGAGCACCAGCTCGCTGCCGTTCGCGGGAAGGTGGGCATAGAGCGCATCGACGACGGCCCGGGTGCTGACGGTGAAATCCGTGACGGACTGAAAGGTGAGAATCGGCGGCAGATCGGCGAGTCGGCCCTCGCGGGCAAGACTGGCGATGCGCGGTTGCAGCGCGCCGGTCAGGAGCGAGGACTGACGTGCCGCGTTGACCGGGAACGAGTTGTATTTGAACGGGTTGAACTCCGGCACGATGGAGAGCCAGGCAGCCTTCGCGAAGGCCGGAAAGACCGATGGGAGGCCGGCCAACCCGGCGAAACGCGCCCACTCGGTCAGCCCGATCATCGGCGACAGGAGCACGACGCGATCCACCCGGGACAGCTCCGGGTCTTCGATCGCATCCAGGGCGAACTTCACGGCGAGCGCCCCGCCGTTGGAGTAACCGACCAGATGCAGCGGCGCCGTCGCGCCGACCCGCCGGCGCGCCTCGCGCACCGCCAGACGGGTCGCCGCCATCCAGTCCTCCCAGGTCGCCTTTGCCAAACCCGCGGGAACGGTCCCGTGGCCCGGTAGCCGGGGCGCGATCGCGACGAAGCCGCGCTCCCGATAGAGCTGGGCGACATGGCGGGCGCTGTAGGGGGAATCGGTCAGGCCGTGCAGCAGGACAACCGCGCCGATCGCCGTCCCTTCGGGCTCCATAATGAAGGAGCGGTTCCAGTCAACTTCAAAACGGCCCGGAAACAACGGGCTGCCCGCAAAATAGCGGTTGGAGGGGATCTTCCCGTCCTCATCCAGACGCTGGGTGACCTGCGTGTCGACCTCACCGAAAACCGCACTCTCCGCTTTGAGGTAACCGTCCCAATCAGCGTCATCCATTTCCTCGACTGTCAGCTCCGTTGGGACGAAGGTATGCCAGACCTCGAGCGGGGCACCCTGCTGCGAGATGTAGACGCGCAAGCCCAGGAAAACCAGGAGAGCGGTAAAGATCAGGCCAGCGCCCCACTTCAACAGCCTCTTCAGACCAGCACCCATCGAGCCCCCTCCCTAAGAAAGCAACACAACAAAGAAGAAAGGCCATCTGAGCCGTCCAGACGCAAAGGCTGTCGGCCTCGACGAGCAACTTGTCACGGCAGTTGGGCCTGGGTATCCCAAGCGCTCAGCGCGTCCAGGATCGGCGCGATCGCGGGCGGCTCGGGATCACCCGGAAGCAAGCGGGCAAGCAGGCCGCGATGGGAGGCGTCGAGCACCAGCGGCGGGGCACCGCCCGGAATCCGGGTGGAATCGAGAGGCACCACGCCATCGCCCAGGTCGGCGCCGAGGCCGGACCACCAGTCCGAGAGGCGCTGCCGCAGCTCCCCCGAGCCGGTCTCGGCGAACGCCGCCTCGATACCCTCGGGCACCTCAGGCGTTGCATTCAGGAGCAGCCCGGCGATGGATTGAATCGGGATCGATGCGGGCCAGGGCCGCGCATTGAGGTCCTGCAGGAAGTCGCTGCCCGGACGCAGATCGATCTTGGCCTCCCCGGTGCCATCGCGAAGGGCGGCAAACAGGGAGTAGCGGCGCCCTTCTTGCGAGGGAAACTGGTCCCTCAGCTCCAGCCAGACCCGCAACCGCGCCCATTCCGAGCCCTGGTTCGGAGTCCCGACGAGAACGACGCCCGCGACGGGCGCCCCCCCGATTCCCTCGGCAGGTCCGACCGGGTGCCTCAGCCTCGAGACGAAATCCCGGATCACCAGGCCGCCCATGCTATGCCCGATCAAGGCCACCGGGCGATCCGATGGAAGCCGCGACCAATTGGCCGCCAGGTACTCGGCGCTGCGGTCTATGCCCTGGTCGTTGGGGTAGCGGAATTCCCAGACGTCAAAACCGGATGTCTCCAACGCGGGAACCAGATCGTCCCAGATGGAGCCCGGCTCATCCAGACCGTGTACCAGCAGGACCGAGAGCCGAGCGGACCCGGAGGCGGTGGCACGGCGGTGGATGCCGTGCCAGCCGTCGTCCGGGGCCATCTGCTCCGGAAACCAGGCGTCCAGCTGGTCGTGAACCAGCACACGCAGCCGGCGTTCTTCCCGCGGATGGTCTTCCGCCCACCAGGTCCACAGGGCAACGAGCACCGCGACGGCGAGGAGCCCAATCGCCAGGACCCTGCGCCAGCGCGGCCAACCCCGGACCCCGGCGCTGTCGGCCACGGCGGAGTGAGATCGCTCAGTCCGCGGCGGTTTCGGCCTTGTGCCGATAGGCGGAGGTGGTACGGAACAGGAGCCAGAGGCCCAGCACCAGGGCAATGACCTCGGCCGCCAGAGTCAGAATGAGCGCCATCAGACTCGCCATGTCCACCGTTGACACCCAACTGGAGGCACCGCCGACGGCGCTCGGGGTGGTCTGGATCGCAGGGATGCCGCCTTGGGGCGCGGACAGGAAGTAGAAGAGCAACTGCCCGACCTCGACGAGCATGATCAACATGGAGAACAGGACGCCCACGGCGCTGGCGATCAGACCCGTCCAGACGCGACGGAGCACGACCGACTCGGCCGGACACAAGAGCGGATCCGCGATCTTCCTCGATAGCCCGCGATAGCGATAGAACCAGAAGGTGGTAAAAAACAGGATCAGCAGATTCAGCGCGGTCAGATACTCGACGATCGGGAGCCCCGCCCGGGTGCCCGAGACACTGCCGGTGAAGGCGAACACGTAGACCATCAGGATCACCGGGAACGAGCCAAGGACCACCTGAAGCCAGAATCCGGTGCGGCCCAAGCGATTGAAGGTCCGGGCGAGGCCCTCGATCTTGGCGTCGTGGAGACCGTCGACGATTTCGTTCAGCATGGTCACTGCGACCTCTTATTAGCGGTTTGTTGTCGGAAGGTTGGCCCGGGCGTGCCGCGAAAAACTTGCCCGCGCCATGCTAGCTCGATCAGTCACGGACATCAAAGCCATGCGGCGGAGCCTCCGCCCCCGTCTCGCGCCAGCTTGGGACCTCATGCCTCGGATGCGGCGACATCGGGAGCCGACGGCCCTCCGGACCTGCCACCCCGCCACGATTCCCAGGTCACGTAGACGGTGGGCAGGAATATCAGGGTGAGCAGCGATGCGACCAGCAGCCCGCCCATGATGGCGAAGGCCATGGGTCCCCAGAACACGGTCGGTGCGATTGGGATCAGGCCCAGCACCGTGGACATGGCGGTCAGCATGATGGGGCGCACGCGCGAGGCGCTGGCGTCGATCACGGCATCCTGCAGGGGCTTGCCGGTCTGCCGCTCCTGCTCGATCTGGCTGATCAGGATGACCGAATTCTTGGCGATCATGCCGATCAGAGCCAGGACCCCGAGGATGGCAACGAAACCCAGCGGCTGACCAGACACCAGCAGGGCCCCGACCACGCCAATCAGGCCCAGGGGCACCACGCTCAGCACGATGACCAGCAGCGGGAAGCTCCGCAGCTGGAACATCAGCAGCGAGATCATGATCAGCAGCATCAGGGGGACCACCGCCATGACGGACGCCTGGGAATTGGCGCTCTCCTCGACCGACCCGCCCACCTCGATCCAGTAGCCCGCGGGCAGACGCGCATTGAGTGCATCGACCGCCGGGGTCAGATCGGCGACGACCGCGTCGGGGAGCACCTCGGGGGCCAGATCGGCCTGAACGGTCAGGGTCGGCACCCGGTTCCGGCGCCAGATCATCGGATATTCCTGTCCGTTGTCGAAGGTAGCGAGCTGGTCCAGGGGCACGGTGCGCCCGTCCGGCAAGGGTACCTCCAGCGTGCGGAGATTGGCGAAGGACAGGCGCTGGCCCTCTCGCTCCCGCGCCACTACGTCGATCAGATAGATGTCGTCGCGCACCTGGGTGACGGTGGTGCCGGTGATGTGGGTGTTGAGCGTGGATGCCACCGCCGCGGAGGAAAGTCCAAGACGCCTCACCTGGTCCTGATCGATGCGAATCCGCAGCTGCCGGCCAGGCTCCATCCAGTCGAAGTTCACGTCGCGGATGTGTCCATGCTCGGCGACGATCTGGCCAAGCTCCAGGGCGATCTCGCGCAGGCGCTCCGGATCGTCCCCCATCACCCGGTACTGGACCGGCCAGCCGACAGGAGGACCGAGCTCCAGCGGCGAGACCCGGCTTACGGCCTGGGGTACCTCCTCCATCAGGTACCGGGCGAGCTTGACCTCCAGACGCAGCCGGGCGTCCACGTCCTTGGCAACCACGACGGCCTGGGTGAAGAAGGGATTGGGCAGCTGCACGTTCAGCGGCAGATAGAAGCGCACGGCGCCCCAGCCCACGTAGGTGCTCCAGTGGTCCACGTCCGGATCGGCGCCCAGGACCGCATCGAGCTTGTCCGCCTCCCGGGCGCTGGCGTGAATCGAGGCGTTCTGCGGCAGGCTGATGTCCACCAGCAGATCGGTCCGGTCCGAGGCCGGGAAGAACTGCCGCGGCACCAGATCCAGGGCAAGGAGGGACGCCACGAAGGCGGCGACGGCCACGGCGATGGTGACCCAGCGCACCCGGATCGCGCCGCCGAGCAAGGCCCGGTAGGCACGGAGCACCGCGCCTGGATTGGACTCGTCGGTCTGGGTCTTTGGCGGAACCAGCAGCAGCACCCCCAGGAGCGGCGCAAAGACCACCGCCACAAACCAGGAGACCAGCAGCGTAATGCCCACCACGGCGAAGATGTCGAAGGTGTACTCACCCGCCGAGCTGGCGGCAAAGCCCACCGGGACGAACCCGGCGATGGTCACCAGGGTACCGGTGAGCATGGCGAAGGCCAGGGTCCGATAGGCGTAGGTGGCGGCGGCCTCCTTCGCCTCGCCGGCGGCGAGCCGCCGCGACATGGCGTCCACCGTGGTCAGGGCGTCGTCCACCAGCAGCGCCAGGGCGATGATCAGGGCTCCCAGCGAGATCCGCTGCAGGTCGATGTCGACGATGTCCATGATGGCGAACACCGTGGTCAGCACCAGCGGGATGGCGAGCGCCACGACAGTTCCCGCCCGCACCCCCAGGCTCAGGAAGCTGACGCCCAGGATGATGGCGATGGCCTGCCACAGGGAGGTTGTGAAGTCGTTGATGGCCGCGTCGACCGTCTGCGGCTGATCGGCCACCCGGTGCGCCTCGATCCCGATGGGCAGATCGGCGACGATGCCCCGCATGGCCTGTCTGATGTTCTCGCCCAGGGCCAGGATATCGCCACCATCGCGCATGACGATGGCAAGCCCGATGGCGTCCTCGCCATTGACCCGGAACATGGGCTGGGGCGGGTCCGCCAGGCCGCGCCGGACCTGGGCGATGTCGCCCAGGCGCAGCTTGCGGTCGCCGATGGCGAAGTTGACGTCGAGCAGGTCCGCCTCGGAGCCGAAGGCCCCGGACACCCGCAACGAGATGCTCTCGTCGCCGGTCTGGATGACTCCGGTGGGCCGCACCAGATTCTGAGCGGCCAGGGCGGCCACCAGGGCGCTCGGGTCGAAGCCCAGACCCGCCAGGGTGCGCATGTCGAACTCGACGAAGATGCGCTCGTCCTGGGCGCCCAGGACGCTGACCTTGGAGACGTCCGGCACCCGCAGGAGCTGGGAGCGCACCGACTCGACGTAGTCGCGCAGCTCGCGATGGGTGAATCCGTCGCCGGTGAAGCCGTAGATGATGCCGTAGGTGTCGCCGAACTCGTCGTTGAAGCCGGGCCCGACGATCCCCTGGGGCAGGGTGTGGCGCATGTCCCCCACCTTCTTGCGCACCTGATACCAGGTGTCCTCGACCGCCTTGGGACCGGTGTCGCCGGTGAGGTCGACGAAGATGGTGGCAACGCCGGGCTTGGTGAAGCTGCGCAGGTTATCGAGGTTGGGGACCTCCTGCAGGGTGCGCTCCAGCCGCTCCGTGACCTGCAGCATGGTCTGCTCCAGGGTCGCCCCCGGCCAGGCCGCGCTCACCACCATGGTGCGGAAGGTGAAGGGGGGATCCTCGGCGCGCCCGAGCTTGTAGAAGGCCGCGACCCCCGCGGCCACCGAGACGATCATCAGAAACGCCACAACGGAGCGGTTCTTGATCGCCCACTCGGAGAGGTTGAAGCCGCTCATTGTCCCTTTGCGCTCTCCGCTGCCTGATCGCGAGCCTCGGTCGGGCCGGCGGGCTCCACCCCGGTCTGCGGCACGATCTCGAGTGCCGCCTCACTGCCGGGAGCGGGCGGCGGCGGAGCGCCCGCAAGGCGCACCTGCTGGCCCGGCCGCAGGGTCTGCACGCCGGCGGTGACCACGATCTCGCCCACGTCGAGCCCCTGCCCGACGACCACCCGCTCGAGCTCATGGCGCACCACATCGACATTGCGCAGGGCCACGGTCTGGGTCTGCGGGTCCAGCACCCAGACCGCGGGCTGGCCACCCGATGCGGTCAGGGCCGAGGCGGGGAACGCGATGCCGGCGGTACCCCCGAGCTGGACCGTGCCGGTCACCGTGGAACCCAGTCGCATGGCCTCCGGCGGGTTGTCGAGCCCGACCCGGACCTTGAAGGTGCGGGTCGCCGGATCGGCCTCGGGTGAGACCTCCCGCACCCGCCCGGTAGCGGTTACGGCCGGGTTCGTGCTCAAGGCGACCTGCACCTCGCTCTCCGCCGACGCGGTCTCGATCACCCGTGCCGGCACGTCGAAGACCGCGTCGCGCCCGCCCTCACGGGCAAGGCGCACGACCATCTGGCCGGCCGCGACCACCTCTCCGGGCTCTGCCCCGCGGGCGGTGACGATACCTGGGCCGTCCGCCGTCAGGGTCGTGAATCCGAGCTGATTCTCCGCGGTGGCGACCTGCGCCGTGATCGCATCCACCTGGGCCTGGGCCGCATCGCGGGCCTCCACGGCGCGGTCGAACTGGGCGCGGGCGACGAAACCCCGCTCCAGCATGGGCTGATAGCGCTGCACCGTGTTGCGGGCCTCGACCAGGCGCGCCATGGCGGCGGCCAGGTTGGCCCGCGCCGCGTCGACCGCATTACGCTCGGTCTGCGCGTCCAGGCGCGCCACGACCTGGCCGGCGCTGACCGGGTCGCCGACGTTGACGGTGCGCTCGATGAGCTGTCCGCCAACCCGAAAGCCCAGGCTCACGTCATCCTGGGCCTGGATGGTGCCGGTCAGGATCACCGTCTCCCCGCCCGGGAGCTCATCGACCGTGACCACCCGCACCGGTCGGATCGGCGCCGGGGCCGTTTCGGACTCATCCGCCGGCTGACAGGCCGAGAGTGCGAGGGCGAGCAGGACAGAGACCGCGAATACGCGCGTTGGAGTCGCCGATCGAAAAGCCGGCGGTACCGCTGACGGAGTCAAAGCAAAGCCCTCGGTGGTTGAATTGCGAGCGGGATCGTAGCTCAATTGGTACCTCAGTTCTATTCCGACCGTGGTCTCCGGGACACAAGAGCGGCACAACCATGTTCCCGAACACAGAGTCACGGAACCCCGCCTCGGGGCGCCGGATAGTCATCCCTCTCATCCTCTGGAGCCTCGCTCTGACGGGCTGCCAGTCGCTCCACGCGCCGGACGAAGCGCGCCCCCTGGGGCCTCAGTTGGAGGCATCGATCCGAATCCTCGCGGCGCCCAGCAACGGCGCGCAGAAACGGGCTCGGGCGGAGGCGGACTATCGGCGCCTGACCTCGGCCCACCTGCCCGACCTGCTGCAAGACGCGGCCACGCCTGTCTTGCCCACGGCCGGGGCAGCGGCCGGGTCGGTGCAGACGCCGGGCCGCTTCAACGACATCGATCCGGTGGTAAGGCCGCGCGTGACCAACCCCGGCCTGCACCGATCCGGCCTCGGACTGCCGGCAGTGGGTCGCGTCGCGGCGGCGGGCGATCCCAATGCACCCAGGACCGGATACCGTGTGCCCCTGACCCTGGTGGCGCTGCCCAACGCCTCAGCAACGGATTGCTGTGACGCGGCGCTGGTGGACCCGCGCCAGGTCCGAACGGTACCCACGCTTCATGGCGAGCTTCCGGTTGCGATGGACCTGGAGGCACCCATGAGAGCCACCAGCGCCGTCGGTCGCCGGTTCGGTGAGAACCTCGCCAATCTGCTGCGGCCCGGTCACTTCATCGGCCCCCCGCGCATCGTCTTCCTCGAGCCCTACGATCCGGACAAGACGCCGGTGGTCCTGATCCATGGGCTGCTGTCGACCCCGCGGGCTTGGGAGCCCCTGGTCCTGGAGCTGATGGCCGACCCCGAGATACGCGCCCGCTGTCAATTCTGGTTCTTCTACTATCCAACGGGCCAGCCCGTGCCGCTCTCGGGGCTCCAGCTGCGCGAGGCCCTCGACGACGCGGTGCGGGTCCACCGGGTCACGAAGCCGATGGTCCTGCTCGGGCACAGCATGGGCGGCATCCTCGCCCGGACGCAGGTCTCGCGGCTCACGGAGCGGGAGGCGGAGGCCATCATGCCCGGCGTCGCCACGCTGCCCGCAACCAGTCGCGTCCGGCGCGCCTTGATCTTCGAGCCGAGGAAAGACGTCAGCCGGGTCGTGTTCCTGTTCACGCCGCACCGCGGCAGCCGCTGGGCCTCCAGCGGGCTTGGCGCCTGGGGGATGCGGCTGATCCGCCTGCCCGACACCCTGCTCAACGAACTGTCCGATGCGGCGAGCCAACTCGCCGGTACACCGGTCGAGAGACTGCCCACCAGCATCCATGGTCTGTCGCCGAATTCACGCTTCCTGCGCGCACTGGACGCGACCATGCCGGCGGTGCCCAGCCACAGCATCCTGGGCGACCGGGGACGCGGCCCGCTCGCGACCAGCTCCGACGGCGTGGTCCCCTATCGCAGCGCCCACCTGCCAGTGGCCGAGTCGGAGCTGGTAGTCCCGACCGGTCACAGCGGATTCGCCCACCCGGAGGCGGTGAAGGAGCTGCGGCGCATCATCCAAGGGGCGCTCGACGCTGCTCAGTAGAGCGGCAGGAGCCAGGGCACCAGAATCACGCTCGCCGCCATCACGATCAGGGTGAAGGGGAAGCCGATGCGGATGAAGTCGCCGAAGGTGTAATTCCCCGCGGTGGCCACCAGGGTGTTGATCGGCGAGATCGGGGTCATGAAGGCGCTGGACGCGGCCAGTGCGATGATCATGGCAAAGGGATAGGGAGACGCGAGCAGGGCGTCGGCCACCGCCAGGGCGACCGGGATCATCAGGACCGCGTTCGCCGTATTGACGATGAAAAGCCCGAGGAGCACGGTGATGGCGAACAACAGCGCCAGGATCGCGTGCGGGCCGGCATCGCCGACCAGGGTCACCAGGGCATTGGCGGCCAGATCCACCCCGCCGGTGCGCTCCAGCGCGAGGGCAAAGGGCATCATGCCGACGATCATGATCAGACCCTTCAGTTGGATCGAGCGGTAGGCCTTGTCCAGATCGATACAGCCGAAGAGCCCCATCAGCAGACAACCGATCAGGGCGGCCTGGACATTCGGCACGATCCCGGTCGCCATCAGGACGATGACCACCGCGAGTGTAAACAGGGCGTAGGGCGCCTTGCGCGCGGCGGGCAGGAACTCATCGAACTCCCGGGGCAGGTTCAGGACCACCAGGTCGCGACCCAGGTTTCGCAGTCGGCGGATGGTCTTCCAGGGGCCGGCGAGCAGCAGGGTGTCGCCGGCCTTCAACTTGCGCTCGCGCAGGCCATGGGGCTCCAGCGCGGCGCGGCGCCGGCGCATCCCCACCAGCGTCAACTCCGACTGGGCCAGGGCCTCCGCCTCCGCAACCGTCTTGCCGACGAACTGGGATTCGTAGGGCACCATCACCTCGACCAGGCCGACGTGCTGGGACTTGTCCAGGAAGTAGTTGCCCGAGCGCGGCAGCAGGTCCACGCCGAACTGCTCGGCCAGAGCCTGCGGCTCCGGGTTGGGCCGGTCGAGGTCGAGCAACAGGACATCGCCCGCCTCCAGTCGCGTCTCGTCGGTGCGCGGAAGCCGAAGCTTGGCCCGCCCGCTGCCGCGCTCGATCAGGATGATCCTCGCACCGATGTCGGAGGGCAGATCGAGCTCGCCCAGGGGGCGTCCGAGCAGCGGCGAGGCTGCCCGCACCCGCACCCGGTATTCGCGATCGGCGAGGTGATAGCGCTCGATCCAGTGCTTGAGCTTGGGCTGGCGCGGACCCGCGTCCGCATCGGGCAGAGGAGCGGCCAGCCAGCGTCGGGCAATCAGCATGTAGACCACGCCGAGCAGCAGGATGGGAACCCCGAACGGGGTGAAGGAGAAGAAGTTGAAGCCCTCGGCCCCGGCGCGCACGACCTCATAGTTGATGACCAGGTTGGGCGAGGTAGCGACCAGGGTCATCATGCCGCTGATCAGGGCTGCGTAGGCCATGGGCATCATGAGCTGACCGGGCGCGATGCGCGACCGGCTCGCGATGCGCAGCACCACGGGAATGAAGATCGCCACCACGCCGGTGGAGCTCATCACGGAGCCGAGGATTCCTACCGCAAGCATCAGCAGCACCAGCAGACGCCCCGGACTGTCGCCGCCGCGCTTAACCAGCCAGTCTCCGATCCCGCGGGCCACGCCCGTTCGCGCCAGGGCCTCCCCAATCACGAACATGGCGCCGATCAGCACGATATTGGGATTGGCGAAGCCGGCGAGCGCCTCCGGTACGGTGAGGACCCCGGTGAAGGGCAGGAGCACCATCATGATCAGCGCCACCGCGTCCACCCGTGGCTTGTTCAGCGCGAACATCAGAATGGCGACCCCGAGCAGGGCCAGTACGATCGACAGGTCTGTATTCATTCTGTCTCCAACACCGGCCGCTAACCCCGACAATCCGGTCCGGACCCTTCGCAGTGGTTGCATCCAGATGGAACAGGGGGGACCGCAAGGGCAAAACGGACGCAAAGATAAACCGGCATGTTAGCGTATCGCCCCCGAATCACCGAGAGGCTCAAGGTCCAACTCAGTCCGAATACTCGGTAAAAAAGGGTGACCTTGGCCGTTCAACCTGACTGCGTACCAAGTGCTTGGCGTCGCCGCTCAACCACTTGTCGGAACGAAGGCCTCGCCGCGGCCAGGGCGTCAAATTCCTCGGCATGCGCGGACCGACCGAGGCGTCGATCAGGGCGCCAGGCCGGCATGGCAACCGGCAACGCGGAACGCATGATGACAGCGCCTCGCCGCTCCCCGGGACGGTCCGGATGCGGCCCCGGTTTCACGAATGACCGTCACCCGCAGCCAAGATGAGGAAGGCCGCTATGACGAGCGCAGCCACCCGTCGATACCCAAGGCGATGAGCACCCCTCTCGCTCAGTCGAGCCGCGAGCCAGACGGCTCGACCTCAACACTGCTTCATGGGCTTGAGCGCCGAACCGGCGCTCCAGATGCGGTAGCGCGCCTCGGCGCCTTCCGGCACCCAGACCACAACCGGACGACGGCCGTTGTGAGCGGGTCAGAAAGGCCTCGCCGCCGGTTCATCCTCTGGGACCTGCCAGGACATGACGCACCACGCCCGCCTCGGCAGGAGGAAGGGCCTCCATGTAATTCTGCGCCTGCGCGACCGGCATCGCCGACAGGGCCAAGAGCATCGCGACCAGCCAGTGTTTCATGCTTACTTCTCTAGAACGACTTCCGGACATTGATCCAAACCTCCGTCGCGCTGTAGTCGCTGAGCTCCGTATCGCCCTCGTCGCGGATATAGAGCAGCTCGGGCCGTACGGACCAGCCTGGGGCGAAGGCGTAGGTCAGGCCGCCGCCGAGCTCGTAGATGTCGAGGTCCGGGGAGAGCATCCTCGGGGTCTCGTAGTCGTCGCCGTAGGGGATGTCCTCGTGGTAGCCGTTGTGCTCCCACAGACCGAACAGAAAGACGCCGAGCCGGTCGTTGAAGTCCATGCCCCAATCGAGTGTCACGCCGTAGAAGGTCTGGTCTCCCTCGGCGCGGTCCCGAGTCGCCCACTCGCGACCCCCGTTCAGGGTAACGGTCAGGGCCGCCTTGCCGTTTAGCATGGCCCGCGTCCAGCCCAGCCAGATCTCGCCGATGTCGCGGCTGTTCTCGCGTTCTTCGCCCGACGGGTACTCGCGGGAGCGGATCTCGCCCTCGAGCAGGATCTCGTTGTCCGGATCGAGGACAAAGGCGCGATTGACGAACAGGCCATAGTCCTGCCGGTAGCCGTCGTCACCCCGATAGCTCGCCTGGCCGCGCACGCCGATGGACTGGCTGCCGTTGGTCAGGGACTGGATCACCGCCGCGTTCCAGCGCAGATCCGAGTCGTCGCGCCGATCGGTGTCGTCGTAGTAGCGATACTGATAGTCCAGGCCGCCATCGATGACGATGTCGTCGCTGACGATGTAGCCCAGTCCGCCGCCGATGCGGGCGTTCCAGAACCAGTCCCGGGCCGGGTCGCCGCCCAGGGCATTGGTGGTGCGGGTGGTGTTCTCCCGGTAATAGCCGCCGCCGGTCTCCGCGTAACCGAACCAGCTCAGGCGTTTGCCTTCCCGATAGTCCTTTGCGGCCTTCGAGTAGATCTCGGCCCGCTCGCGCAGGTCCGGCGGCAGGTTGTCGAAGCGCAGGACCTGCTCGAACTCGAGCACGGCCTTGGCGTACTCGCCCTGCTCCAGGTAGGCCTGGCCGCGCTCCAGGTGGCTGGACACAGGGTTCGCCTCGACCCCGGCAGCGATGGTCTCCGTGGCCTCGACACCCCCACCCAGCAGCAGCGCCGCCATGAGCAGACGCCCCGCCGCCCCGGCCCCGATCGCACCGCATCGACCCGCGCTCACATGAGTTCTCAACTTGTCCTTGCTCCCGAGGATGCACCCGCCGTCGGTCGTGCTTCGGCCCGACGCGGCGTCGGCGATTATCCATCAGGCCGAGTGCGGACTGAAGCCCGACCAGCATCGACCTGGATTCAGGTCTCAGGATCAGAAGTCGACTGAATCACAGTGCAGCATGACCACTACGTTAGGGCACGCCGCCAACTCCTGGCATCGAACGCGGACGCCTGCCTGGAGATGCCCGTTCACCGGAGCTGGTCCCTCTCGGGCGCAAAGTTTCCGCCGCGGGACGAGGTGACGGGCGCCACCTGGCTTATATTGTTGCTGGCCTCAAGCAGAAATCGAAAGAACGACAAGATGTCCTTGAAAACCGCGCCCCTGCTGTTGGTCGCTGTCGTCCTCGCCGGCTGCGGTCCGAGCATGCCTGAGCGATCCACGCAGATGAGCTGCGACGAGCTCGAATCCCTGTGCACCATCGCCCACGTCACGCTATTCCAGCCGGATCCGTTTCCATCAGATAAGAGGAAACGGAGCATCGAAGAGCTCGAGGACGAAGTCAGTCGAGAGAGGGCGATGGAGCAGTTGCAGGTGTGCTTCGACGAGGCCGAGAAGCGTTGCCCGGAGGCTCACGCCAAGCTCCTGCGCGAGTTGTGAGATCGAGAGCCCTCGCACTCACAAACCCGCGGTGAGAATCGGCTGTCGCCACGCATGCATGGCGCCGCACGGATGTAGCTCCATGCGGCGCAACACGCTTCGCCATTGTGCCCTGTTCGATCCCGGAAGACTTCGGCCAACGACTCAGAATTCCGGTTTCCGCCGCGCGCCAGGGGAATGATCGAATGCCATCCTGGCATCTGAACAGCTCGCGCCATCCATGGCCCGAACGCAAAACGCAAGAAATCAGCGTCTTCCTGAGGGCCGGCGTACCCCGATCGGATACCATCACGTGGTTTCCGCCTGCGGCACCGCCGCGGACTCTGAAGCCGCATCCGGAGCAGGGCGCGTGAAATCCCGCCTGCGCCAGACCAGGTAGATCGCCGGGATCACGAACAGGCTCAGGAGCGGCGCGGTGATCATCCCGCCCACCATGGGCGCGGCGATGCGGCGCATGACCTCCGAGCCGACCCCGTCGCCGAGCATGATGGGCAGCAGGCCGGCGATGATGGTCGCCACCGTCATGGCCTTGGGCCGCACCCGCAGCACCGCGCCCTCCATGATGGCCGCCTTGAGATCGCCGATGTCGTTGAGTCGGCCCTCCTGCTGGTGCTGCTTCAACGCGTTGTCGAGATACACCAGCATGATCACGCCGAACTCCGCCGCGACGCCGGCGAGTGCGATGAAGCCGACCGCCACCGCCACGGACAGGTTGTAGCCCAGCACGTAGATGAGCCAGAACCCGCCCACCAGCGCAAACGGCAGTGAGAGCATAACCAGCCAGGCCTCGGCGGCCCTGCGGAAGGTGAGATAGAGCAGGACGAAGATGATGATGAGCGTGAAGGGCACGACCTGCACCAGCTTGTCCTGTGCGCGGAGCATGTACTCGTACTGACCGGACCAGGTGATGGAGTAGCCTGGGGGCAGCTCGACCTCCTCGCGCACCCTCGCCTGGGCGTCCTGCACGTAGCTGCCCACGTCGCGGCCGCGGATGTCGACGAAGGTCCAGCCGTTGAGCCTCGCGTTCTCGCTCTTGAGCATGGGCGCCCCGTCGACGATCTCGATCTCGGCGATCTGCCCCAGCGGCACCTGGGCGCCGGTGGGCGTGACCAGCGGCAGCTCCCTGAGCTTCTCCAGGTCGTCGCGCTGCTCACGCGGAAAGCGCAGGTTGACCGGGTAGCGCTCCAACCCTTCCACCGTCTGGGTGATGTTGATGCCGCCCACCGCCGCGGCCACGATCTGGTTGATGTCCTCGACGTTGAGCCCCACCCGCGCCGCCTCCAGCCGATCTGGCCGGACCTCGATGTAGCGCCCGCCGGCGACGCGCTCGGAGAAGGCGGACGCGGTGCCCGGCACCTGCAGGACCGCGCGCTCCACGTCCTGGCCGATGCGCTCGATCTCCTTCAGGTCTGGCCCCGCGATCTTGATCCCCACCGGGGTCTTGATCCCGGTCGCGAGCATGTCGATCCGCGTCTTGATGGGCATGACCCAGGCATTGGTGACGCCGGGGAAATTCACCGTGCCGTCCAGCTCCTCGATGAGCTTGTCCACGGTCATGCCCTCGCGCCATTCGGACCGGGGCTTGAGCATGATGACGGTCTCGATCATGGTGAGCGGCGCCGGATCGGTGGCGGTGTCCGCGCGGCCGACCTTGCCGAACACGCGCTCGACCTCGGGCAGGGTGGCGATCAGGCGGTCGGTCTGCTGCAGGAGCTCCTGCGCCTTACCGATGGAGAGCCCCGGCAGGGTCGTCGGCATGTACATGAGGTCGCCCTCGTAGAGCTCGGGCATGAACTCCGAGCCCAGCCCCTTGTGCCAGTCCTCGATCACGGGAATCCCCCGCGTCGCCGTTCTCCAGCCTTTCGCCAGACTCTGCTGCCAGCGGGCGATGGTTCCGACCGCCTGGCGGCCTGTGTCCCCGCCCGCCACCAGGCCAGCGGCCTGGAATGGCCACTTCAGCGGCTCCAGCAGACCGCCCACGCCGTAGATGGGAACCAAAAGGGTCGTCATCACCAGCACCGACGCCAGAATGGTTGCCCTGGGCCAGGCCAGCACCGCCGTCAGCACGGGCCGGTATAGCCAGATCAGGAGGCGGTTGAGCGGGTTCGACTCCTCCCGCGGGATGCGCCCGCGGATGAAGTAGCCCATGAGCACCGGCACCAGGGTCACCGCCAGGCCGGCTGCGGCGGCCATGGCGTAGGTCTTGGTGTAGGCGAGCGGCGCGAACAGCCGCCCCTCCTGCGCCTCCAGGGTGAAGACCGGGAGGAAGCTCAGGGTGATGATCAGCAGCGAGAAGAACAGCGCCGGCCCCACCTCGGCCGCGGCGTTGGTGACCACGACCCAGTGCTCCTGCCCCTTGGGCGGGTGGCCGTAGACCTGGCGATAGCGCTCCAGGTGCTTGTGCGCGTTCTCGATCATGACGATGGCGGCGTCCACCATGGCGCCGATGGCGATGGCGATGCCGCCCAGGGACATGATGTTGGCGTTGATGCCCTGGTAGCGCATGATCACGAACGCCGCCAGAATCCCCAGCGGAAGCGTCACGATGGCGACGAATGCCGAGCGCAGGTGGAACAGGAACAGCAGGCACACCAGTGCGACGACGATGAGCTCCTCGATCAGCTTGTGCCCGAGGTTGTCCACGGCATCGAGGATCAGCTCGGAGCGGTCGTACGTCTCGACGATCTCGACCCCTTCCGGGAGGCCCGCCCTGAGCTCGTCGAGCTTCTGCTTCACCGCCGCGATGGTCGCCAGGGCGTTCTCGCCGTAGCGCATGACCACGATGCCGCCGGTGATCTCGCCCTCCCCGTCGAGGTCGGCCACCACCCGGCGCATCTCGGGGCCGATCTGCACCGTCGCCAGGTCGCGGATCAGGATCGGGGTACCGCGGGGGTCCAGATCCACCGGGATGGTCTCGATGTCCTCCAGGGACGAGATGTAGCCGCGGGTGCGGACCATGTACTCCGCCTCGGCGAGCTCCACGACCGAGCCGCCCACCTCCCGGTTGGCGTTGCGGATCGCGGCGGTCAGCCGCGCCAGGGGGATGCCGTAGGCACGCAGCTTCTCCGGGTCGGCCACCACCTGGTACTGGCGCACCATGCCACCGACCGTCGCGACCTCCGCCACGCCGGGCACCGTCTGCAGCTCGAACTTGAGGAACCAGTCCTGGAGGCTGCGCAGCTGAGATAGGTCATGCCGGCCACTGGGGTCGACCAGCGCATAGCTGTAGACCCAGCCGACGCCGGTGGCATCGGGCCCCAGGCGCGGCAGGACTCCCGCGGGAAGGCTGGACGCGGCCTGGTTCATGTACTCCAGCACCCGTGAGCGGGCCCAGTAGATGTCGGTCCCGTCCTCGAAGATGACGTAGACGAAGGAATCGCCGAAGAAGGAGTATCCACGCACCGTCTGGGCCCCGGGGACGGCCAGCATGGTGGTGGTGATGGGATAGGTGACCTGCTCCTCGACCACCCGCGGGGACTGCCCCGGGAAGGGGGTGCGGATGATGACCTGAACGTCCGAGAGGTCCGGGATGGCGTCCAGCGGCGTCTGCTTGACGGACAGCATTCCCCAGACCGCGAGCAGGACCGTGGCGAGCAGAACAAGAAAGCGGTTGCGGACCGACCAGTGGATGACGTTTTCCATGACCGACCCCGCTCAGTGCTCATGACCCGCGGGCGAGGCGGGCTGTTCGTCGGTGGTCCCGCCGGTATCGCCCATGCGCATGAAGCTCGCCTGGAGGCTGGACTCGGAATCGATCAGGAACTGACCCGAGACCACGATCTCATCGCCCGCGTCGAGTCCCGACAGGATCTCCACCTCCTCGCCCTGCTGCATGCCGCTCACCACGTCCACCGGCTGGAAGCGTCCGCCGCCCAGGGCCTTGACCACGCTCTCGCGCTCTCCGGTCGCGATCAGCGCCTCCCGCGGGATCTTGAGCACGTCCCCCTTGGGACCGCCGTAGATCACCACGTCGGCGAACATGTTCGGCTTCAGATTCAGGTCGGGATTGGGAAACACCAGACGCACGCGCAGGGTGCGAGTCTTGGGGTCGAGGTCGGGGTAGAGATAATCCACCGCGCCTTTCCACTTCTTCCCGGGGTGGGCCGGGACGCTGATCTCGGCGTCGAGTCCGGGCCTGATCCAGGCGATCTGGTGCTCGAACACGTCCACCATGACCCACACCTGACTGAGATCCGCGACGGTGAACATCTCCGTGCTCTTGCCGACGTACATGCCCTCACGGGCCATCAACTGGGTCACGATGCCGTCGATGGGTGCCTGCACCGGCACCGTGTTCCGGGTCTCTCGGGTGCGCTCGATCTCGCGGATGATGGTGTCCGGCACGTCGAGCAGGCGCAGCAGGTTGCGCGCCTTGTCCACGCGGTCGCGCCGCACGCCCCCGCCGCCCTGCTCGGCGGCGATCAGGAAGTCGACCTGGGCGGACAGGATGTCGGGTGAGTAGAGCTGGGCAAGCTCCTGGCCCTTGGTCACGGGGTCGCCCTCCGCCCGCACCGAGAGACCCTCGATCCAGCCATCGGCCCGCGGATGGACGTGGGCGATCCGGGTCTCGTCGTACTCGACCCGTCCGACCGAGCGGATGTATTTCCACAGGGTGCCGCGTTCCACCCGCGCGGTCCGCACGCCCATGGTCTGGATCACGGCGCCGCTCAGGCCGATCTCCGGGCGCTTACCGGTCATCGGATCCATCAGCTTCTCCACCAGATCCATGCCGCAGATCGGGCAGGACCCCGGCTCGTTCTTCACGATCTGCGGGTGCATCGGGCAGACGTACTTGGGGTCGAGGTGCTTCGCGGCGTGCTCGAGGGCGGTGTCCGCGGCGGCGGCAGCCTGCGGCTCGCTCGGCGCTGGGGTCTTCTCCACCAGGTCCATGCCGCAGATCGGGCAGGAACCTGGCTCATCGCGCACGATCTGCGGATGCATGGGACAGACATAAACGGGGTCCAGGTGCTTGGCTGAGTGCTCGAGGGCGGTGTCGTCCGCGGCGGCAGCGAGTGACTCGCTGGGCGTTGGCGCCCGCTCTCCGCAACCGACAAGGAGCAGGGACGCGAGCAAGACTGAAATACAGGCGCGGGTCGCGCCGGGACCGGGTATCGGTACGCGGAACATGGACGTCTCCTCCAGAGACCGGGGCGCGCGACACGCCCCAGCGACAACGGGACGCCGCCTCAGTCGTTTCGAGACCTTGAGACGGCGGACTGCCTCAGAGGGAGACGGATCTGGGAGGTCTTAGGAAGGAGTCGGGGGAGAAGCTGTAGTAGTGCCGGTTCGGGGCGGCCTCCGGCACATCGGGCGTCGACAGCGCAGGGAGATCGATTGTGGCGCGCAGCAGTCCGCTCGCACCGACGGCACAGTGCAGGACACACTTCTGGCACTCCAGCGGCGTGAAGGCCGCCTGGCTATCGGTGTTGCCGCCCGCCGCCTGATGGAAGGGGCACCCCGCCTTAGCGTCACCACCGGCCGCGGGGTCCGCGAGGTGCAGGCAGCCAAGGGTCGAGGCCGCAAACAGCTGCGCCTGCATCAGCAACAGACACAGGCCGATCAGAACGCGGGCGCTGCCTCGGGATATCCACATGCCGGAGAATATAGGCGCCCCCGTCTCAGGGTACAAGCGGCGGGGTCCGCGGACCATCAGGTAACATGTCGCTCCCCGAAACGCCGGTCGAGCAGGGTAGAGACCACCATGCTGGCGATGGTGAAGGCCAGAAACAGGTAGAAGCCTGCCTGCAGCATGGTGCCGTTGGTGGTCAGCACCTCCGCTGTACCACCGGTCCGCGAGAGCTGCGAGAGCTGGCTCGACACCAATCCACGGAAGCCCACGAAGGCCATGAACATGGCGATGACGAGCACGTCCGCCATCGACCATTTGCCCGACTTCAGGGCGAAGAACCGCACCAGGGGCGAGACGCGCAGGCCGCGCACGTCCCAGTAGTAGAGGAAGCTCGCGGCCACCTTCGCCAGGGGGAAGACGACGCTGAACAGGGCGACCAGGAAGGCGACCAGGATCAGGTCGGCCTCGCCCGTCTGCGCCAGCACCCGCACCAGGTCGGTGACGCTCTTGCTCTGGAAGTAGAGCACCTGGTCCCGGAACAGGACCGGCTCGCCGAGCAGTTGCAGCCGCAGCTCGGTGATGCGTGCCTCGATCCCGATCATCGGGGTCAGCACCCCACCGGCGAGCAGGATCAGGGTCGCCAGGGTGAGCAGCAGCATCTGTCCCTCGCTCAGGGCTTGCCGCCGGTAGAGGCCGACGAGGAACAGAAGCGCCACGACGGCGATGGCCGCCGCCGATCGCGCCGCCACCCGCTCGCGCGACCGATCGATCCTGGACGCCAGCAGGGTGCGGCAGGTCCCGGCGTCGGCACAATCGTTCTCGGCCAGGACCGCGTCGAAACCGGTGCGGTCGGTCTTGGAGAAGGTGGCGCTCGCCATGTCCGCGATGGCGGCCTTGAGATACGCTTTGATCTCCGCCTTGGCGTCGGGCTTGGCGAGCTCCTCCAGGATCGCCTCAGCGTAGTCCGGTACCCGCGCCCGCAGCTCGTCGAAGTCCAGCACCAGATCCTGCACCCCCTGGCGCAAGGCCCCCTGCACCCGCTCGACCCAGGAGCCCGTCACCTGGTTGCGCCGGCGCTGGTAATCGTCGATCTCCAGGAGCAGGCGATCGAGCACGCGCTCGACGTTGCGCTTGATCAGCGGGCGGTTCTCGTCCGTGAGCTCGAAGCCGTCGATGTGCCGCTCGAGGATGGCCGAGATCTGCTCGACCCAGTTGTCGGCGTCCAACAACCCATAGCGCACGTCGTCCAGCTCCGCGAGATCCGTCTGCCAGGACTTGAGACGACCGGCCTCGCTCACCGCCGCCACGGTCAGCACCGCGGCCGCGATCAACGCGGACAGCGAGATCAGGCCCCACAGGGCTTCTTTGAGATTCAATCGCGTTCCCCTTCGAGCACCCACGCGGTGCGTCCACACCGCCTACAACCGGGTCCGAGCGGGCCTCTGATAGCAAGAGATCAGTGGTGCCGGCCGGCCTCCGAGTATGTCATGCTAAAGGCGTGTTTTCTTCCCCCCGCTCCGGGGCCGGAGAGGCTCGAGGTACGAAACGGAGTCAGAACCATGCAGCGCTTTCTCGTCTATATCGCGGCCATCGCATGCGCCGCCGCCTTCCTGTTCATGGCCAAGCTGATGCACGACATGAACGGTCACATGGCAGGCATGACGGACCACGTGGCCCGCATGTCCGCCGACATGGGGCGAATGACCTCTCACATGGACACCCTCGTGTCCGAGGTGAGCACCATCAAGGACAGCGTACGTTTCATGGCGCCCATGGCCGCCGACATCCAGGGACTGCGCGAGAGCGTGGGGTCCATGGCCGGGGTCATCCACAAGAGCGGCGAGCAGATCGAAAGGCTCAACCCGATGCAGATGATGGAGCAGATGATCACGCCCGGCGGCCCCGGAGCAGCACCCGCTCCTCGGCGCTGACTGCGGAACCCGGGATGCGCCAGGAGGTCGACTGTGGTGGCCTTGGCGGGCTCCCATCCGCATCATCACAACCAACACCGAAAGTAGATCCGAGGAACTGAGATGCTCCCTTCATCGACCGGATTGGCCGTCATCGGCGTGACATGCGTTCTATCCCTCACGGGCTGCGGCGGGGAGAACGAGGACGCACGCACGAGCCCGGAGATGCCCGTTTTCGAAGACGAGGCGCTGATGGCCGGTCGCGGCGTCTGGCTCGGCACCTGCCGCGCCTGCCACCTGCTAGGCGTCGCCGGGGCGCCGGCGTTGACGGACTTCGCGCAGTGGGACCAGCGCCTGCCCAAGGGCAAGGAGCTCCTGTACCAGAGCGCGCTTAACGGGATTCGAGGCGACGACGGCAAATACCGGATGCCGCCGCGCGGCGGCAACGACCGCCTCACCGAGGAGCAGGTGAGGCTCGCCGTGGACTACAAGATCGCCGCCGTGGAAGCCCTCAAGGGGCAGTCGAAGTAGGGCTCCGGCTGGCGAGATTGAATCATGCGCGTTGCTCGGAGACGTGCGCCTTCGGCAACTGGCGAGTGATGGCGTCGGCCAGGTTTTGCAGATCCCCGTAACCCTCCAGGCGTATGCCGCGGTTGCTCTTCAGGCGTATCTGAAGATGGCCGAGACCGCGTCCGCGCCGGTAGAGAAATACCCCCGCGACATCATCCATCGCTAGCTCGGTCTTGGCGCCGCCGGTCCAGAATTCGATCCGACCCTCGTGGACCTCGATCCGATGGTCCCGGATCAAGCGCACATACCGCCGGTGGCGGTAGTAGTTCACCAGGTTCCCGATCACCACGAATCCCACCACCGACCACAGCAGCACGTCGTTGTAGGTCTCCGGGTAGCGATAATGGCCGGCGACGATCACGGCCGCCAGTAGCAGACTGAAGACCGCGCCCCAAAGGAGATTGCGGTCGCGCTTTCGGAGCGACTCGTCGCTGATGGTGAAGGTGCTGGGTTGATCGCTCAAAACCGGGGTCTCCTCGTCGGGCGCGCGGGGCTCCTATGGGCGGGCTGGAGCGCAAGGCAACCGCGTTGAATCGCGCACCCGCCGGGTCGGGACACGCAATGTTACCGCATTGCCTCGGGGACGGACCAAGATCCTGCTGCGTCGCGGCTATCATCCCGCCTCTGGGGCTCAGCGAGCGATCCCGCTCGCCGGGAAAGATCGCAGCAGTCCCGGACGAGCGCAGACTTGAGCTTCATCATCGAAGCCGGTTGGGCGCTCGCGCATACTGGTGTGCGACATCGGTCACACGAGACGTGACAAGCCAACCATGCGCAAAGCGGACCTGTTCCTGAGCGGACTGGCAATAGGATCTTTCCTGCTGGCCCTCACGTTCGCCGACGCCGCGGCCCGCAACCGTGGCGCCAGCGGGGATCTGGAACGCCGCGCGGGGTTGGTGGCCCGGCTCGGCCTGACCGACCTCGCCCTGTTCACCGAGGCGCGCTATACCCGGCACCCGAGCCAGGCCGACCTGCACAGCGCCTTTCAGGATCACCCCATGGCCCTGGATCACTTTCCCAGCGGCTCGATCGTCCCCGCCCCGCGCGGAGGCGCGAGCCCGTGAGCCGGTTGCTGTCCAGACAGAGATACCTGATCGACTACACCCTGTCGTCCCTCGCCCGCCGCCCGGGCAAGCAGCTGGGGCTGCTGCTGGTCTACACGCTGATCGTGTTCCTGCTCGCCTCCGTGATGCTGTTCACCCAGTCGCTGCGCCGGGAGGCGGCCTTGGTGCTCGCCGACTCGCCGCAGGTGATCCTGCAGCGGCAAGTGGCTGGGCGCCATGACCTGATCCCCGCCGCCTACCTGGACCGGATCGGCAGCATCCGTGGCGTCGCCAGCAAGCAAGGGCGACTGTGGGGCTACTTCTACGACCCCGCGGTGCGCGCCAACTACACCCTGATGGTTCCCGGAGCCGGTCGCGAGGAATCGGCACCGGCGGCGGGAGAGATCATCATCGGAGCCGGAATCGCCCGCGCCCGCGGGCTGGATATCGGCGACTGGCTGAGCCTGCGCTCGGCGGCGGGCGAGCCCGTCTCGTTTCGGATCGCCGGGCTGCTCGAGGACGATACGGAGTTGGTGAGCAGCGACCTGATGCTGGTCGCCGAGGCGGACTTCCGCCGCTTCTTCTCCTTTCCGCCCGACCGTTTCACGGACATCGTGCTCGAGGTCCGCAACCCGCGGGAGGTGCGCACGGTCGCCGAGAAGCTTGCGCTTGCGCTGCCGGACACCCGGCCCATCCTGCGCGAAGAAATCCTGCGCACCTACGACACCCTGTTCGGCTGGCGCCAGGGCATGGTATTCGTGCTGCTCACGGGCGCGGTGCTGGCATTCGTCATCTTCGCCTGGGACCGGGCCTCGGGCCTCAGCGGCGAGGAACGGCGCGAGATCGGCATCCTCAAGGCGATCGGCTGGGAAACCGGGGACGTGATCCGGATGAAGTTCTGGGAGGGCGCCATCCTGTCCCTCACTGCGTTCCTGCTCGGCTACCTGCTGGCCTACGGCCATGTCTTCTATCTCGACGCGGCCCTGTTCGAGCCGGTGCTGAAGGGCTGGGCGGTGCTCTATCCGGACTTCCGCCCGGCGCCTTTCGTCGACGGTCTGCAGGTTGCGACCCTGTTCTTCTTCACCGTCTTCCCCTACACGGTGGCGACCATCGTGCCCATCTGGCGCGCCGCGATCACCGACCCCGACGCGGTCATGCGCTGACCTTCACGGCTACCGATGATCGAGCTAAGGGACGTCAAGAAGGCCTTCAACCAGGGTCGCCACAACGAGGTGTGGGCGGTGCGCGGCATCTCCCTGGACCTGTCGCCGAACCTGGCGACCGTGCTCAAGGGGCCGAGCGGATCGGGCAAGACCACCCTGCTCGCCATGATCGGCTGCCTGTCCAGGCCCACGGCGGGGCGCATCACCCTCGACGGACGCCTGCTCTCGAACCTGCCGGAGCGCTTCATGACCGAGATGCGCCGCCGCACCTTCGGCTTCATCTTCCAGCAGTTCAACCTGATCCGCGGGCTCTCGGTGCTGGAGAACGTCATGCTGCCGGCTTACCCGCTGGCACCCCCACACGGCGACCTGCGCGCCCGGGCCATGGCGCTGCTGCGGCAATTCCGCCTGGAGGACAAGGCGCAGAACCGAGCCGAGTGGCTGTCGGGAGGCGAGGCCCAGCGCGCCGCCATCTGCCGCGCACTGATCAACGATCCCGCCATCCTGATCGCCGACGAGCCGACGGCGAACCTGGACTCCCGGCTCTCGCGCGAGCTCGTCGCCATGCTCGGGGACCTGGTGGACATGGGCAAGACGGTGCTGGTGAGCTCCCACGACCCGATCGTGTTCGCGTCTTCCCATGTGTCCGCCGTGGTTGAGATGCGCGATGGCCTGCTGGCGGGTGACGAGCAGTGCTGATCTCCCCCGCGGTGCTGGCCCTGAACGGGGTTGCCGTCACGACGACCCTCTTGATGCTGTTCGCCACGGGCTTCGGTCTCCAGGTAGTCAAGCATTGGGACATCGGGAGCGGCAGCGAGCGCCAGCTGACCCTGGAGCGACGGACCTATCTGATCTCGACCCTGGTGACCTGGTGCTTCGCCGCCGAGCTGGTCTCGCTGTTGCTGTTCGTCTACAACGCCGAGCAGATGTCCACCCAGCTCGTGGGCGCCATGTGCGCCACCGGCGTGCTCAATGCCAATCCCTGGGGCTGGCCGACCCTGTTCCTCAAGCTCGCGGTGTTCTTCGCCGGCGCCGCCTGGCTGATGCTCAACCGGGTGGACAATCAGGCCCCGGACTATCCCCTGGTCCGGGTCAAGTACGGCCTGCTGCTCGCCCTGCTGCCGCTGGTCGGCCTCGGGGCTGCGGCCCAGCTCCTGTTCTTCCTCGGACTCGATCCGGACGTGATCACCTCCTGCTGCGGGGCGCTCTTCACACCGGAGTCGGGCGGCGCGGCCGCAACGGTTTCCGGCTTCGACCCGGCCCTCTCGCTGCTTGCCCTGTATCTCGGGGGGATCGCGGTGCTCAACGGGGGGCTGATGTACCTCCACCACCGACGCAGTGGGACGGCCTTCACGGTCGCCGCCGCAGCGGCATTCCTGACCGCGATCGCGGGCGTCGTCTCCGCGGTGGCCCTGTACGCCTACGAACACCCCCACCATCACTGCCCGTTCTGTGTCCTGAAGCCCGGTCATGGGTTCATCGGCTACTGGTTGTACCTGCCGCTGCTCACCGCCACCGCGTTGGCCCTCGGCGTCGGCCTGATCTCGCGCTGGCGGCGGGTGCCCAGTCTGACGGCCGTCATCGAGGCGGACGGGGGCCGCTTCGCGTCCGCCGCCCTGATCTCTTTCGGCATTTTCTATGCGGTCGCAACCTACGCCGTGGTCGGCTCCGGCCTGACCATGGAGGGGGTCTGGTGGTGAATGGCATACCCTTGTCGGCGAGCGCACGCGGACCGCGGGGCCGGATCGGCGCGGCTCTCTCCCTGACCCTCTTTCTGGCGCTGCTCCTGAGCGGCTGCGGCGATGCGCCGCCCCCGCCGCGTAACGGCGAGCCGGCACCGACCTTCGAGCTGCCGCGGCTCGACGGCTCTCCCGTCGCCTTCCCCGCCGACCTCCGGGGCCAGGTCACCGCGGTGCGCTTCTGGGCGGACTGGTGCCCCTTCTGCGAGAGCGAGATGCGCGACATCGAGCCGGTGTACCGCGCGTACCGCGACCGCGGGCTGGTCGTGCTCGCCGTCAACGTGCGTCAGGACCGGGAGACGGCTGCCAGATTCGTCGAAGGACTCGGGGTTTCCTACGAGGTGCTGTTGGATGAACAGGGGGTCGTGGCCCGCGCCTATGGGGTCATCGGCCTTCCCACCACCTTCTTCGTCGACCGCGAGGGGCGGCTCGCCAGCCGCATCCTCGGCGAGTCCACGCCGGAGGTGTTCGAACGCATCGTCGGGGAGCTCCTGTGACCGAGGGCTTGACCCTGACCCTGGCCTTCGCCACCGGGCTGTTCGGCGCACTGCACTGCCTCGGGATGTGCAGCGGCATCGCGGGGGGCATCTTCGTGCGCTATGGCTTCGGCTCGCGGGTGTTGCCGGTGCTCCAGTTCCATGCCGCCCGCATCCTGGTCTACTCGCTGCTGGGCGTCGCCGGGGCCGCCGTCGGGCGGGTGCTGGTGCAGACCGGGATCGTCGGCAAGGCGCAAGGGGTGCTGATGATGGCCGCCGGCGTGCTGATCGTCCTGATGGGACTGGATCTGCTGGGCCTGTTCGGGCGGCGCGGGCAAGGACCATCGCGCACGCGCACCCAGGGGACCGAGGTCATGCTGAGCGATGGCGCGCCGCCAGCTCGTCCCTGGCTGCCCGCGCTGGCGGGGGCGTTCAACGGTTTCGTGCCTTGCAGCCTGGTTTTTTCCGTGGCTGTGAAGGCCGCGGCGACGGCCGACCCCCTGCGGGCCGCGGGACTGATGACGGCGTTCGGCCTGGGCACGCTACCGACCATGGGCCTGGTCAGCCTCACCGGCATGATGATCGGCGCGAGAGCACGCGGCCTGTTCGCCCGCCTCGCCGCTGCCGGTGTCGTCGTCCTCGGCCTGTGGACGCTTTACGAAGGAGCAGTCTTCTTCGACATCATGCGAGGACTGGGCAACTGGTAGCGACAACCACCCTTGACGGCCCACTTGCGGATTTCGACCTGCAGCGCCCCTGGCGCGATCTTTCACCCTAGACACAACAGAGGAGACAGAACCATGTGCGATCATCACAACAAAGGACGGCGCGACGCCCTGCGACGGCTGGCCGCGCTCAGCCTCACGGGGCTCGCCGGGAGCGTGCTGGCGGCCGATGGACCGGGGGTTGGCGCCCTGATTCCGGGCAAGGGCTGGGTGGCGGCGAGCGGGCAGGCCTGCGAGGGAGACGGCACCCCGCTGCAGTTCATGCCCCGGGGCGCCCCGGACGCAACGCCTCTCGAGGACGAGCTCGCCAAGTACCCCAAGTGCCCCTACTGCGGAATGGACCGCACCCAGTGGAACCATAGCCGCCACCTGGTTCAATACGACGACGACCTGGTGGACGGCACCTGCTCCCTCCACTGTCTGGCGATCAGCCTGTCGCTGAACCTCGACCGCGGCCCCAAGGCCATCTACGCCGCGGACTTCGGATCCAGCGCGGAGATCAAGCCGCTGATCCCGGTGGACGGCGCCACCTACCTCATCGGAAGCAAGCTCAAGCCCACCATGAGCAAGACCAGCAAGATGGCCTTCGCCTCCGCGGACTCCGCCAAGGCGGTCCAGGGCGAACAAGGCGGCGAGCTCGGCGGCTTCGACGACGCCCTGCGCCGCACCTACGCGGACATGGCGGAGGACACGCTGATGATCCGCCAGCGCCGGGGCGAGCGTCGCGCGAAGATGATGCAGAAGGGCTGACCTCAGGGGGACCGTCCTATGCGCCGGCCATCTCGCGCACCGGTTCTGGCGTGGCTCCTGGTCCTGATGACCATGTCGGCCACCGCACCCGGCGAGCCGGTGTCGGTGCCGGATCCCGGGACGCGGGATACCTGCCCGGTGTGCGGGATGTTCGTCGCCAAGTACCCCGAGTGGACCGCCACCGTGCTCTACAAGGATGGTCATGCCCACCACTTCGACGGCGCCAAGGACCTGTTCAAGTACCTGCTCGACCTGTCCAGGTGGGCACCGGGCCACGATGCGGCCGACATCGCCGCCGTCGCGGCGACCGATTACTACAGCCTGGAACGCATCGCCGCCCGCGGCGCCTGGTACGTGATCGGCTCGGACGTGCTCGGACCCATGGGGCACGAGCTGATCCCGCTGCGGACTAGGGAAGATGCCGAGGAGTTCATGGACGACCACGCGGGGACGACGCATCCTCCGCTTCGACGAGGTGACGCCCCAGCTCCTGCTGGACCTGGATGCAGGGCGCTTCGGCCACCCCGGCGACTGAATCGCGGGGCCCACGGGGATACCGAAGAAATGCGCGGCGCGGATTCGCCGCCCGCGCCCCCGGAGTGCTTGGGGCGCGGGCGACACCCTCGATTCGGCGCTAATCCGGCTCGGGGTTGCTGCGCAGCCGGCGATGGAAGTGGTTGACCAGGCGGGAGCGGAAATTCTTCTCCTTATGCTTGGATGCCGCCGCCAGCCGGCTTTCCGCCACGCCGATGAGGGTCTCCTGCGCGCCCTTGGTGGTGTCGTCCTTCGGCTTGCGCTGGACATAGCTGCCGTCCGGCTGCATGTCCCATGCGGATCGCTGGTCGGTGAGCTGCACGTCCAGGATCATTCTCAGCTCCTGGCGCAGCTCCGGGTCCTCCACCGGGGCATGGACCTCGACCCGGCTCTCCAGGTTGCGCCTCATCATGTCCGCCGAGCCGATGTAGTACTCCTCGTCCCCGCCGTTGTGGAAGTAGAGGATGCGCGCGTGCTCCAGGAAGCGCCCGACGATGCTCACCACCCGGGCGTTCTCCGAGAGCCCGGGAACCCCGGGGCGGAAGCGGCAGGTGTCGCGCACGATCAGGTCGAGCTTCACGCCCGCGCGCGTGGCACGGTAGAGGGCGCGCACGATGTCCACGTCCTCCAGGGCGTTCATCTTCATCTGAATGAATCCGCCCTTGCCCTCCTCCTGATGACGGATCTCGCGCGCGATCTTCTCGAGAATGCCGCGCTTCAGGGTGTAGGGGGCGGCCAGGATCTTGCGGTAGCTCGGCGGCGGCGAGTAGCCGGTGAGGTAGTTGAAGAGCTCGGTGATGTCCTGCCCGATGTCCTCGTCGCAGCCAAGCATGCCCAGGTCGGTGTAGAGCTTGGCGGTGCCCGAGTGGTAGTTGCCGGTGCCGACGTGGTAGTAGCGCCTGAGCTGCGCATAGTCGCGGCGCACCACGAGGATCAGCTTGCTGTGGGTCTTGAGCCCGATCACGCCGTAGGTGACGTGGATGCCCTCCGCCTCCAGGCGCCGCGCCCAGCGGATGTTGGCCGCCTCGTCGAAGCGCGCCTTGAGCTCCACCATCACCGCCACCTGCTTGCCGTTGCGCGCGGCCTGCACCAGGGAATCGAGGATCTCGCCCTCGGCGGTGGTGCGGTAGAGGGTCATCTTGATCGCCAGCACCTTCGGGTCGTCGGCCGCGGTGCGCAGGAAGCGCTCCACCGTGTTGGCGAAGGACTCGTAGGGGTGCTGCAGCAGCAGCGGGCCGTTCTCGCGGATGATGTGGAAGATGTTGCGCCGGTCGTTGGCCAGCAGGGGATGATCGCCGGGGCGATGGGGCGGATCGTGCAGCTCGGGGACGTCGAGGAACGCGAGCTCGAACAGATCGCGCATCCCCATCATGCCCTCGACCTCGAACACGTCCTCCGCCTCGTTGAGGCCGAGCTCGGCGGCCAGCATGCCCCGATGGACGGGGCTCATGTCCTTCTCCACCTCCAGGCGCACGATCGGCGCGAAGTGCCGCTCCCGGAGCTCGGACTCGATCAGCTCCAGCAGGTCGTTGGCCGCCTCCTCGGACTTCTCCACGATGGCGTTGCGCGTGACCCGGAACATCTCGCAGGTCTCGATCTCCATGCCCGGGAAGAGCATGTCGAGATTGGTGATGATGAGATCGTTGAGGGTGACGAAGGTGTTGCCCCCGTCCACCGAGATCAGGCGCTTGGAGATGTCCTTGCTCACCGGCACCTTTACCCGGGCCATGTGCATCTCGTTGCCGCCGGGATAACGCAGGGTCACGAGCAGGTTCAGCGCCAGGTTCGAGATGAAGGGGAACGGGTGCGCCGGGTCCATGGCCAGCGGCGTGAGCATCGGGAAGATGTTGACCTGGAAGTGCTCGCGCAGACGCTGACGGGCGGCCGCGGGCAGGTCCAGGGACTTGACCAGCCGGATGTCGTGAACCTCCAGCATCGCGAGCAACTCGTCGAGGATACGCTTCTGGTCCGCGTGCATCTCGCGGCAGAGTGCGTGGGCATCACGCACCTGCTCGCCCGGCGTGCGTCCATCCACCGAGGGGGTATGCACGCCCGCGGCGATCTGCTGCTTGAGCCCGCCGATGCGCTTCATGAAGAACTCGTCGAGATTGTTGCTGACGATGGCCAGGAACTTGACCCGCTCCAGCAGGGGGGTGCGCGGGTCCGCCGCCTCGTTGAGCACCCGGCGGTTGAATTCCAGCCAGGTCAGCTCCCGGTTGAGGTAGAGCGCGGGGTCGTCGAGATCGATCTCGCGTGCCTTCGCGGGCGCGCGACGGGGGGCGGTCTTGGAGGCTTGTTTCGAGCCCGGCTTGGGCGTCGCCGCCGGTGGGGGCGTGGGGCGGGCCTCGGCTTCGGCGGCGGGATCGGCGTTCGTGTCGTTCATGAAGGGGTTCCGGCTGCTTGGATGGGAAGATGCGGTGCCATCGGTTATTTTAACCACCAAGCGCGATGAGCGATGGATGTCCTGCGTCATCTTTTGGTAACAATCTTCCTCCCCCCAACGATGCTCAGCTCAGGGCTATTCCCAGGATCGAAAACCGATAGCGATCGCCCCCCGCTCGCCCGGAGCGCACGCATCGCAGGTCGCGAGGTCGCGCAGGCGTGAGCGGCGACGACCGCGACGACCTCTTCGCCCGCCCGCGCCCGGCTTCGGAGCCGTTCCGGTTCGACGCGTCCGTGGCCCGCGTGTTTCCCGATATGGTCAGCCGTTCCGTCCCCTGCTACCGGCAGCTCGTCGAGCTCACCGGCCTGCTTGGGGCGCGCTTCGTGCAGACGGACAGCCGCTGCTACGACCTCGGCTGTTCCCTGGGCGCGGTCACCTTCTCCCTCCTGGAGCAGGCACCGGACATCGACTACCGGGTGATCGCCGTGGACAGCTCGGCGGCCATGGTATCGGCCCTGGCCGACCGCCTGCGATGGTGCGCCGTTTCGGAACGGGTGAGCCCGGTATGCGCGGATCTCGCCTCGGTGCGCATCCGGGACGCCTCCCTGGTGGTGCTCAACCTCACGCTGCAGTTCGTGTCTCCGGAGCGGAGGCAAGACCTGCTGTGCGAAATCCGCCGCGGCCTGTTGCCGGGCGGCGCGCTGATCCTCAGTGAAAAAATCGTCGCCACCGACCCGCAGGAGCAGCGGCTGCTCACCGCCCTGCACGAGGACTTCAAGCGTGCCAACGGTTACAGCGCGCTGGAGATCAGCCAGAAGCGCGCCGCGCTGGAGCGGGTGCTGACCCCGGACGCGCCGGAGGTGCTGGCCGAACGCCTGCAACGCGCGGGGTTCGACCAGCAGATCCGATGGTTTCAGTGCCTGAACTTCATCTCGCTCCTGGCGTGGACCTGACGCGCCACGACGGCTTTTTCGCCCGGATGGAAGACGCGGGCCTGGGCGGCTGGGTTCCGGATCTGCGCGCCCGGCTGGCCTCGAAGCTGGACCTGGATGCGCACGGCGACCTCCCCCGCTGGCGGTCGGCGGTTGCAGGGCTGCCGGATCTGGCGCCGGCCCGGGTCGAGCTGGATGCCGCGTGCGTCAGCGCCACCGGCGACGAACCTCTGGACGAGCGCGCCCGCGAAGCACTGCGCGCGCTGCTGATGGAGCTTCATCCCTGGCGCAAGGGACCCTTCTGCCTGCACGGCATCCGGATCGACACCGAATGGCGGTCGGACTGGAAATGGGACCGGCTCGCCGATGCGGTCGCGCCGCTGGCGGGGCGCTCGGTGCTGGACGTGGGCTGCGGCAACGGCTACCACTGCTGGCGCATGGCGGGCGCCGGCGCGCGCCTGGTGCTGGGAATCGACCCCGCCGCGCTGTACCTGATGCAATTCCTCGCGGTGCAAGGTTTCTTGCGGATTCCGCAGGTCACGGTCTTGCCCCTGGCACTCGAAGACCTCCCGCTGGGAATGACCGGCTTCGACACCGTCTTCTCGATGGGGGTGCTCTACCACCGTCGCTCGCCGATCGACCACCTGCTGCACCTGCGAGGCCTGCTTCGCCCGGGCGGCGAGCTGGTGCTGGAAACGCTGGTGATCGAGGGGCGCGGCGACCGCGTCCTGGTGCCGCCGGGCCGCTACGCCAGAATGCGCAACGTGTGGTTCATCCCCACACCGAGCGCGCTCGTGACCTGGCTCGGCCGCTGCGGCTTCCGCGATGCCCGCCTGGTGGACGTGACCACCACCACGACGCGGGAGCAGCGCTCCACCGAGTGGATGCGCTTCGAGTCCCTCGCCGAGTGCCTGGACCCGGAAGACCAGACCCGTACCCGGGAGGGCCACCCCGCGCCCCGGCGGGCGATCGTCATCGCCGAGGCGGGTTAGACCGTGGCGGGACCGCCGCCAGCCGCGCGCAAGACCGAACGCGCGCGCAGCGACAAGCGGCTACTGGAAACCCTTCTTGAGCCGGTCCACGAGCTCCCCGCCCTGCTTCAGCATCGCCGCCTTGACCGCCTCCGCAAGCTCGGGCCTGGAAAGCGTCCGTCCGTTCAAGGTCATGTTCGAGGGCGAGGTCGAAAAGGCAGAGAGGGGGTCGGAGAGGGCGAGAGCTGTGTCGTCCACCGCGTCGTAACGATAGTGACAGATTGCCTGGCCGTTGCCACCGGGGCCCGCGTAGTTCACCCGGATCGCGGCAGACTCGCGCCCGCGCACCTGGGTCGAGGTCTCTTGCCAGGTGACGTTCTGCGACGCCCCCAGGAGGGAGACCACCATGTCCTTGCACAGGGTCACCCGCACGTCCTCCTGCGGGTTCGAGCAGCCCGCGATCCACAGACCAAGGCCGAGCAAGCCGGCCACGCGGACGGGAGCGAAACTGGAAGCATGCTTCACGGATGGACTCCTGATCGGGCAAGAAACGGGACGCGGGAAACGGCGCTGGCCAGTGTACGCCACCCACCCTTTCGCCTGCCAGGTCCCTTGCGCCCACAGCGCCATCGTCCGGCCAGCTTGTCGACCAGACTCATCGTCACGGACGATGGATTGTATATTTTTAAACGATTTGTCTAATCGCTTGCGGCGACCCAAACTCAAAATATCCGGGGATAGCTCCCGGCGGAAGATCTAGTTTGTTTGGACCGAATCAGAGGAGAAGCCAAAATGAGCGAGCGCGAGACCATGACCGAGGCGGCGGGCTGTCCCGCCCAGCCGCGACAGGTGTCCGAACAGTGGCTGCGCGTGCTCGACCTGGGCGTCCAAAGCCCGCAACGCGATGAGGAACCGCTGGCCCTGCGTCTGTGCGCCGGGCTGGTCTGGTCCTTCTCCTGACCCGCCGACCCTGCCGGGCCGGCAAGCGCAACGGGTGGCGGGGCAAGCGCCCCGCCCCGCTTGGGGCGTTACAGCTCCGGCTTGGGCGTATCCGCGGTCTCCGGCGGCAGAACCGGGTACTCGACGCTGGGCTGCTCGCCCGTCAGGCCCTGTAGGAACAAGGCGATCAGCGCCGCCTCCTCGTCCTCGAGCTGCGTGCCGAGCTGGGCCACGCCCATGATGGACACCGCCTGCTTGAGGTCCCAGACCTGACCCGAGTGGAAATAGGGCGCCGTAAGGGCGATGTTGCGCAGGGGTGCGGCGCGGAACACATACTCGTCGGAGGCCGTCTTGGTCACGGCGAACCGTCCCTTGTCCTCCGGGGGCAGGATGTCCGCGCCCGGCTTCTTGACCAGCCCGAAGGGGAAGTACTGCTGGCCGCCGAAGTTCACCCCCGAGTGGCAGGCGGTGCAGCCCTTGTCCACGAACAGCTCGAGGCCGATCTTCTGGTCCGGAGTCAGCGCCGCGTCGTTGCCCTCGAGCCACTGGTCGAAGGGCGATGCCGGAGTCACCAGGGTGACCTCGAAGGCCTCTATGGCCTTGGCCATGTTGTCGAAGGTGACCGGATCGGCCTCACCGGGAAACGCCTTGCCGAAGCGCTCCACGTACTCCGGCATGCTGTTCAGGGTAATGACCACGTTCTCGGGCTTGTTGGCCATCTCCACCCCGGCCTGGACCGGACCCTTGGCTTGCGCCTTCAGGTCCTCGGCACGGCCATCCCAGAACTGCGCCTTGTTGAACACCGCGTTGAGCACCGTCGGCGAGTTGCGCGGCCCCTTCTGCCAGCCGTGACCGACGGAGGTGGGCAGGTTGTCGTCGCCGCCGGTGGCCAGATTGTGACAGGTGTTACAGCTGATGACGCCGCTGGCGGACAGACGCGGATCGAAGAACAGCATTCGCCCGAGATCGATCTTCTCCCGCGTCAGCGGATTATCGGTGACGGCCTGGGTGGCGTAGGGAACGACCTCCAGACCGACATCCTTCGCCTTTTCCCGTAGCTGCTCATCGCCCGCGAATGCCGATGTCGCCGCCACCCCTGCCGCTACTGCCAGTGAGATCAATCTCCGCTTCATGGCCTTGCCCTCCGCTCGCAATCGTTGGTCTCTGGAAATGTAACCCGTACCCAATCCGATGGGAAAGGCTAAAAGGGGAGCGGCAGCCGCCTCCATGATTTTTCGCAGCCCGACACACCGGCCGTCACCGATACCAAGGCGACCACCAGACCTGCCGGTTCGGGCCGAGCGGCCGGACCCGCTCAGGCGAGGTCCTGCGCGAGGCAGCCGCGCGTCGGTTCACCGACGCTCACGGTGTGCTGGTAGTTGGGATGATCTATGCCCATCGACAGGCCCGCCCCGCCCTTCACCGCGTTGGCCATTTCCGGGGTCAGCTCGAAGCGCAGGAAGTGCACCGAGGAGGTCTTGGTCTCGTCCTCCCGCTCCAGATCCTCGTCGGCGATGGCGAACACGCGGTCGTGCCCGTCCACCTGGACCCATACCTTGTCCTCGACCCCGATCAGGCGCGAAAGGGCCACGCGGCGCTCCTCCACGTCGGGGTACTCCACCATGAAGGTCGCCTTCCAGTTCGAGCCGTCCGGAATCAGCGGGTTGTAGGCCGCCAGTTCCTCGGCGATGGCGTCCTGCTCGAAGATGCGCTCGATGCGCAGCATTTCCTGGACCTGGTACTGCATGGTCAGCCGGTCCTCGAAGTACAGGGTCGCATTCGGGCCGACGTGAACCTTGCGGTTCTTCTTGTGCGCCATCACGCTGGCGCGGAACTCGCCGCGCATCTTGGCGTACTGCTCCAGGCCGTACAGGTCTTCGGGCGTCAGTTGACTCATGTCTTCTCTCCAAGCTGATTGTTGATTGGCGCGTGCAGACCCGGCGAGGCGCCCACGGGACAGGCCATCGATGCGGGCACCGTCCCGAGTCCGCCAACGCTCTTACGAGTGGGACGCGTTGCCGGCGGAGCGCCGGCAGCGCGTTTGGCTCAGAGCCCGTAGGCCATCCGCAGCAAGGTCAGCGGATGCTCGGGCTTGCTACCATCCGCCAGGCCGTGACCGATGTGCTGGCCTGCCATGGGGCAGTCGCTGCCGTAGTGGTCGGCCTCGGCCTGCTTCACCCTGTTCACCACCGGGCGCACGATCTTCATCGAGTACTCGTAGAACTCCTTCTTCACCGCGTAGGTGCCGTCGTGGCCGGAGCAACGCTCGATGATCTCGACCTTGGTGTCCGGGATCAGGGACAGCACCTCGCGCGTCTTCTGGCCGACGTTCTGCACCCGCTGGTGACAGGCGGCGTGATAGGCGACGGTGCCGAGCGGCTGCTTGAAATCGGTGTTCAGCTTGCCGTGCTTGTGGCGGATCATCAGGTACTCGAACGGATCGTAGATGTGCTCCTTGACCTTCTGCACGCCCGCGTCGTCCGGGAACATCAGCGGCAGCTCCTGCTTGAACATGAGCACGCAGGACGGGATCGGGGCGACGATATCCCAGCCCTCGTCCACCAGCCGTTCGAGAATCGGGAGGTTGGCGTCCTTGGCCGCCGCAACGGCCTCCAGGTCGCCCAGCTCCAGCTTCGGCATGCCGCAGCACTTCTCCTTGCTCGGGATGGTGATCGGGATGCCGTTGTGCTCGAACACCGCGACCAGATCCATGCCCACGTCCGGCTCGTTGAAGTTGTTGTAGCAGGTAGTGAACAGGGCCACCTTGCCGGTGGTCGGACCCGCCGCCTCCCCCTGCGATTGCCGACCGACCCGGCTGGCGAGCTGCTTGCGCAGGGTCTTGCTGTGATACTCCGGAACGCGCGCCTCGGGGTGAACGCCCAGCACCGAGTCCAGCATCTTGCGACCGAGCCCGGAGCGGTTGGTGGCGTTGACGATCCCGGATACCACTGGGATGCCGGCGAGCGACCCGACGACGTCCGTGCTCGATAGAATCTTGTCGCGCGGCCTGGTCTTGCCCTGCTTGTGCTTGACCGCCTTGGCCCGCAGCATCAGGTGCGGGAAGTCCAGGTTCCACTCGTGGGGCGGCACGTAGGGGCACTTGGTCATGAAGCACAGGTCGCACAGGTAGCAGTGATCCACGACCTGCCAGTAGTCCTCCTTGGCCACCCCGTCCACCTCCATGGTGTCGGACTCGTCCACCAGATCGAACAGGTTCGGGAACGCCTGACACAGGCTCACGCACCGCCGGCATCCGTGGCAGATGTCGAACACCCGCTCGAGCTCCTTGAACAGGTCGTCCTGATCGTAGAACTTGGGATCGGTCCAGTCGATCGAATGCCGTGTGGGTGCCTCGAGGCTGCCTTCGCGAGCGGACATGGTTGACTCCTTACGTCAATGACGAACAGCGTGAAACGCGAAATCGCGGCGGCCCGACGGACCGCCGCCCACGTTGAAGTTTAGGCCTCGAGGCCGTCGAGTGCCTTCTGGAACCGATTGGCGTGCGAGCGCTCGGCCTTGGCCAGGGTCTCGAACCAGTCGGCGATCTCGTCGAAGCCCTCGTCACGGGCGGTCTTGGCCATGCCCGGGTACATGTCGGTGTACTCGTGGGTCTCGCCCGCGATGGCGGTCTTCAGGTTGTCTCCGGTGCCGCCGATGGGCATGCCGGTGGCCGGGTCGCCGCACTGCTCGAGATACTCCAGGTGGCCATGGGCGTGGCCGGTCTCGCCCTCGGCGGTGGAGCGGAAAACGGCGGACACGTCATTGTAGCCCTCGACGTCCGCCTTGGAGGCGAAGTAGAGATAGCGGCGGTTGGCCTGAGACTCGCCCGCGAATGCGTCTTTCAGGTGTTGCTCGGTCTTGCTGCCCTTGAGCTCCATAAGGAGAACCTCCGGTTGGTGTGTGTTGCTTCGGTTCCGGCCCGACGGGACCCCGCCAGCGCCGAAGGGTGCAGGATATAAACAGATGTTCGAGGCTGCTAATGGGTAATACTGATTCGAGTCATAGACGCCGACTATCGCTCAAAGGAAACGCTGCCAGTTCGGCACTTCCCGTCGCATATGGATGTAACACCATTTTCGAGCGCGTAAGCGTCTGGAAACGAAGCCACCCGAGCACCATCGGGACGAGAGACGCCAAGGTGTGACATGGGTGACGGCGAGCTCGGCCCGGCGTCTCGGCGCTGACCGCGGCTAGAGCCGAAGCCAGGGACCGGGACGGTCCTGCGCGGCCAACTGAACACGAGGCTCCAAGTCTCGGGAAACCTGAAGAACAGCCTCCGTGACGAGCTCGACCCGATTGTTCTTCTCACTGATGTGCGCCAGGACCAGGTGCCGCAAGGCGTGGTGAGGCAGCGCATCGAGCAGCCGCGCGGCCTGGGCGTTGCTCAGGTGGCCAAAGCAGCCGCCGACTCGCGCCTGCAGGGATGGCGGATAGGGGCCCCCGCGCAGCATGTCCTCGTCATGGTTGCACTCGAGGACCAAGGCGTCGCACTCCCGCAGCAGATCCCTGACATGGGGGGTGACGGAGCCTGCGTCCGTCAGCATTCCGAGCCGCCCCCCCGCGCCGTCCAGTATGAACTGGCAGGGCTCGCGGGCGTCGTGGGGAACCGGAAAGGGTGTGACGACGAGATCGCCGATGCGAAAGGGGGTCTCGTGGCCCGAGAACAGGCGCAGACCAGGGATCTCGGCGCCCCCGGCCTGGCGCCAGGTCCCCGGCGTGGTCCAGACGTCCAGGCCGTAGCGGGCCGCGAGCGCGGCGACGCCACGCACATGGTCCCCGTGCTCGTGCGTGACCAGGATGGCATCCAGCTCGGACGGCGCGACACCGACGGCGGCGAGTCGGCGCTCGGCCTCGCGCGCCGCGAAGCCGCAGTCGACCAGCACCCGCGTCCCACCGCCCTCCACCAGAGTTGCGTTTCCCCGGCTGCCGCTGCCCAGCACCGCGAACCGCATCAGCGTCGACCGGCCGCACCGCCCACAGGCGATGGCGACAGCTGCGACATGGCGCCGCTCAGCGGATCTGCTCGCTGAGCAGCGTCAGGATGCGATTGGCGGTCGCTGAGTCGTCGCGGCGCCCGACACGGTCGCGCACGACCACCCGCGTCTGGTTTCCGTCGCCGGTGAGCTTGACCTGATACTGGGTGACGGTGTCCACCTCGTTGCTGCGCCAGAAGGCGAGCTTGGAGGTCCAGCCCTCCTTCTCCTGGCCCTTGCTCGGATCGTCATAGCGCACGTAGTAGACACCCTGCGAACGGTCGCGGTCCTCGACGGCGAAGCCGACCCGGTCTAGCGCCACGCCGGTCAAGCGCCAGGCGTACCGGAACTCTTCGGAGATCACCAAGGTGGTCTCCCCTCCGGGTCCCGTCTCCAAACGCGACTTGGATGCCTGCGGCTGCTGCTCGGCAAGCTGGCGGTCCGCCCGCTGCTCGGTGACGCCGAGGTACACCATCAAGCGGCGCAGCATCTCCGCCTCCTTGCCCGGATCGCTCGGGGCCGGCTCCCAGATAGACTGAGTGTCTTCGCCCACGGCGTTGCTGGCGAAGCGCTCCTCCATCGCGCGATGGGTCAGGTAGAGGTCAGTGGTACCGGACGTCAACCCGGGCTCGATGCGCACCCGATACTGGTCTCGCGTAGAGGTCGCATAGAGACCATCCACGACCTTGCGCATGACATTGGTCACGAAGTCCTTGCGGATCTCGGCCCGGTTCTCGAGCCAGTCCGTCTTCATGACCCCGGCCCCCGGATCCTGCTCCGCCAGGAGAATGCCCTGCTGGCGCCAGAAGGACACCACCCGCGGCCACACCTGCTGGGGTGATCCGGTGATCTCGAGCCATCGGTTGTCGCCGTCGCGGCGCAGCTCCACATTCTTGACATCGGGCAACACGTCGCCACTCGCGGCAATCTCGCGCCGCTTGCCACGTTCGCCCACGTACTCCGAGTAGGTCATGGAACCGCCGACGTCGGGCACGTCCATCGCATCGTCGAAGTCGCCCCCGGTCAGATCTGGCGGAATCTCCAAGTTGTCAGCCGCCTCGCGCTGCTTCTTGTACTCCAGGGTCTGGTCCGGCAGATATTCGTCAAGACTCGGCACGCTGCTACAAGCGGAGATCAGCAGCGTCAGCGGAATAGCGAGGAAGACGTAGGCTTTGTCCATGAATATCTACCGACCGTGATGTCTGGGTTTAGGAAAACGCTGAATTATTGCGTTTTCCGTCCGGGCCAGGGATGGTCCGGCATTTTCGACGGCTGCAAGCCGTTGAAAATGGAGCGATTCGGGAGTCGCGCCTCGCGAATCGCGAGCTGATCAATGCCAGGATGGCACCTGATCAGCATTTCCTTAGGCCGCGACGACCGGCCAATAACGCTTAGCGGGGCGAAACCGGCCGGCATCAGGCGACACCCGCCCGAGTCATGGCGGCCCGGACCCGCGGTTGGGCGTCCTCGGTCAGCCAGGTCAGCGGTAGGCGAATACCCTTCGGGGACAGTCCCATCTCAGCGACCGCCCATTTGACCGGAATCGGGTTCGATTGGATGAAGAGGTCGTGATGGAGGGCATCCAGGCGCTCATTGACGGCCAGCGCCCTGTCGCGCTCGCCCGCGAGCGCCGCCGCGCACATCTCCTGCATGAGCCGCGGGGCCACGTTCGCGGTCACGGAAATGACGCCGTGACCACCGCCGAGGATGAACTCGCAGGCGGTAGCGTCATCGCCACTGAAGAGGTCGAACCCATCTCCGCAGGATTCCTTCAGCTGGTTGAGCCGGCCGAGGTCTCCCGTCGCGTCCTTGATGCCGATAATGTTTGGTATGCGCGCCAGACGAGCCGTCGTGGCGGGAAGCATATCGCAGGCCGTGCGCCCCGGGACGTTGTAGAGGATCTGCGGGATATCCACCGCCTCCGCCACCGCCTTGTGATGGAGATACAGCCCCTCCTGGGTCGGCTTATTATAGTAGGGCGTGACCAGCAGAGCCGCATCCGCCCCCGCCTGGCGGGCGCATTGGGTGAGATTGATCGCCTCCGTGGTCGAGTTCGCCCCGGTGCCCGCGATCACGGGAATGCGCCCCGCCGCGAGCTCGACCACGCGACGAATCACCGCGCAGTGCTCCGCGTGGTCGAGTGTGGCGGATTCCCCGGTGGTGCCGACGGCGACGATCGCGGAGGTGCCCTCCGCGACGTGGAAGTCCACCAATCGGCGCAGAGCATCGTCATCGACGCGACCATCGTCGTGCATGGGGGTGATCAGGGCAACGATACTTCCGCGGAACATGGCGAGACTCCGGCAGTGCGGAAAATTCCGCATATTATCTTGCGCCCATCAAGAAACACAACCTGCCGCCAGGCGGGTCGGCGGTCTCATCCGCCTTTCCGGGGGGGGCTGAGCCCATGCTACACTCACCGCATTGCAGCTCCCGAAACGACCCCCTGTTCCTCCGATTCATGGCCACGCAGAAGACATACCTCGTGATCTCAGCCCTGGGTGAGGACCACCCCGGCATCGTCAACCAGCTGTCCAAGGCAATCCTGGATCATGGCTGCAACATCGAGGACAGCCGCATGACGGTGCTCGGCGGGGAGTTCGCGGCCATGCTGCTGGTGGAGGGAAAATGGAACACCCTGGCAAAGGTGGAGAACACCCTGCCCGAGCTTCAGCGTCAGCTGGGCATGACCATCATCTCAAAACGCACCGGGCAGCGCGCCGCGGGCAGCAATCTGCTGCCCTACGCCGTGGACGTCGTCTCCATGGACCACCCCGGCATCGTCAACAAGCTGGCAGGCTTCTTTGCCGACCGCAACATCAACATCGAGGACATGGCTACCAGCACCTACGCGGCAGCCCACACCGGAACGCCCATGTTCTCGGTACATATGACCGTCGGGATACCCGCTGACATCCACATCGCGGCCCTGCGCGAGGAGTTCATGGACTACTGCGACGGCCTGAATCTGGACGCCGTGCTCGAGCCCCTGAAGGGGTGAGGGAGCGCCTGGCCGCCATCGGTTACGAGAGCGGAGAGAATGCCCATGAGCCTGAAGATCGGCGAACCCATCCCTGACATCGAGCTCGAGCTCACGGGCGGACGCACTGCTCGCCTGTCGGACTTCCGCGGAAGGCATCTCGTCCTCTACTTTTACCCCAAGGCGAGCACCCCGGGCTGCACTCAGGAGGGACAGGACTTCCGAGACGCCCACGAGGCCTTCGCCGCGGCCTCAGCCACCATCCTCGGCGCCTCCCGGGACGGCATCAAGGCCCAGGAGAACTTCAAGGCCAAGCAGGCCTTCCCATTCGATCTGGTGTCCGACACGGACGAAGCCCTGTGCCGGATGTTCGACGTCATCAAGCTCAAGAAAATGTACGGGCGGGAGTCCCTGGGGGTCGAGCGCAGCACCTTCCTCATCGACGCCGACGGCGTGCTCCGCCGCGAGTGGCGCAAGGTAAAGGTCAAGGGCCACGTGGATGAGGTCCTGGCGGCGGTCAGGGAGCTCCCGGGCGGCGCCTGAGCGATCCTCTAGACCGCGAACGGGCGACACGCAAAGCTTGCTTCCCTTTCTCCTGCCGCGCACAGACGCGCCACCGTTTCTCCCTGATGCCGATGATCAAACGCGACAACGACAAGCGCCGCCTGTTCGTGCTCGACACCAACGTGCTCATGCACGACCCCACCGCCATATTCCGTTTCCAGGAGCACGACATCTTCCTCCCCATGGTGGTGCTCGAGGAGCTCGATCGCGGCAAGAAGGGCATGTCGGAGGTGGCGCGCAACGTGCGCCAGGTGAGCCGATTTCTCGACCAGCTCATGACCGGTTCAGGCAAGGAGGAGATCGACGCCGGCCTGCCCATCCATCCGCTGCGTGAGAACCTCGGCGGGCACGTGCTCCCCGCCACGGGACGCCTGTTCTTCCAGACCTCGCCGCTCGACGTGCATCTGCCCAGCACCCTGCCGGGCAACAACGTCGACAACACCATCCTCGGCACCGCCCAGGCCCTGCAGGAAAGCCATCCCGAACGCACGGTGATCGTCGTTTCGAAGGACATCAACCTGCGCATCAAGGCGGCGGTTCTCGGCATTCCCGCGGAAGACTACTCGAACGACCAGGTCCTCGATGACGTCAACCTGCTCTACACCGGCCAGACCGAGCTGCCCGGAGACTTCTGGGACAGCCACGACCGCACGGTGGAGGCATGGAAGGAGGAGGGCCGCACCTTTTACAAGATCAGCGGCCCCGACGTGGCGGACTGGTACCCGAACCAATGCCTCTACCTGGAGGGGGACGAGTCTTTCGAGGCCATGGTGCGCGAGAAGCGCTCCGACACGGATGCCATCATCGAGCTGGCGGAGGACTACCGGCCGCACCGTCACAACGTCTGGGGCATCACCGCGCGCAACCGCGAACAGAACTTCGCGCTCAACATGCTCATGGACCCGGACCTGGACTTCGTGACCCTGCTGGGCACTGCCGGTACCGGCAAGACCCTGTTGGCGCTGGCGGCGGGTCTCTCCCAGGTACTCGACCGCAGCATCTACCGCGAGATCATCATGACCCGGGTCACGGTACCGGTGGGGGAGGACATCGGCTTCCTGCCCGGCACGGAGGAAGAGAAGATGACCCCATGGATGGGTGCCCTGATGGACAACCTGGAGGTCCTGACCCAAACCGAAGGCGGCGAGTGGGGCCGGGCCGCAACCAATGATCTGCTGCGCAACCGCATTCGCATCCAGTCCCTCAATTTCATGCGCGGGCGCACCTTCCTGCACAAGTACATCATCCTCGACGAGGCCCAGAACCTGACCGCAAAGCAGATGAAGACCCTGATCACCCGGGCCGGTCCCGGCACCAAGATCATCTGCCTGGGCAACATCGCCCAGATCGACACCCCCTACCTCACCGAGACCACTTCCGGGCTGACCTATGTCGTCGACCGCTTCAAGCACTGGCCTCACAGCGGGCACATCACGCTGATCCGGGGCGAGCGCTCGCGGCTGGCGGACTTCGCCTCGGAGGAACTCTAGACGCGATTCGCAGTCCCCCAAATTACAACCAACGATCGAAACACCAGAGGAGAGCATCGCATGAGAACATCTATCGCCCTCGCCGCCCTCGGCCTGCTGATGTCTTGCATAACCGCCGTCGCCGGCGACAAGCTCGACGTCGTCTACCATGTCTCGGAGGCCGAGAAGGTGCCTTTCGTGCTGGGCAATATCCAGAACCATATCGACGGCGCCGGCGGACCGGAGAAGGTACATATCGTGCTTGTCGCTCACGGGCCGGCAGTCAATGCCTTCAACGACATCGAGGCGACCGACCGCGTCCGCACCGGCATGGAGAAACTGCGCGGCCAGGGCGTCGAGCTGGAGATGTGCGGCAACACGTTGAAGGGTTTCGGCGTGACCCTGGACGAGCTGCTGCCGGGATTCGTCGAGGTCAGCCAGGGCGGGGTGACCCGGATCGGTGAGCTGCAGTCACAGGGCTACGTCTATATTCGACCCTGATGACTGATCCGCGGGCCGCGGATCGGATCGAGCGATTCGTGCGGGAGGTGCTCGGATGCACCTGCCCGCCGGCGGTTTTTGACCGCATCGAAACGGATCCCTCGCCGTGCCACGAGCCCCCTCATGGCGTCAGGCGCATCGCCATCGGCGGGCGTCTGTTGATCTATCTTGCCGCCAGGGAACAGGCGGAGAGTCCGTCCGCCATGGGGAAGCTGGTGCGGTCTGGCCTGGCCGAGCGCGACGGTCTCGGCATGAATCGTTTCCGTTTGGTGATCGCGACGGACGAAAGCGACCGCACTACGGATCGCATCAAGCTGCTATTCGAGCAAACGCCGGGCATCGACGACAGAACCCATCTGCACCTGGTTGGCCGTTCCGCGGTTGCCGACTTGTGAGCCGCCGCCGAGGCGCAGGCCGGGAGTAAGCCGGGCACGGCCCAGGACAGAGACGCGCCCTGGCCCTCACCATCCACGCGGCCGAATTCCTTGATCTGATCGCTTGGCGGGTCGCCGAGAATCTGCTAATTAGCTTCAGGTTAATCGCAAATCCGGGGAAGACCTTCCATGAACTCCGAGAATCCCCCCGTACAAGGCCCCACCCGGGCGGACCTGGTCGATCGTTTTGGGCGACGGATCACCTATCTGCGCCTGTCGGTCACCGACCGTTGCGACTTCCGCTGCGCCTACTGCATGGACCCGGACCAAAGGTTTGCGCCGCGCGACGCGGTGCTGACGCTCGAAGAGCTCCGGCGCGTCGCGGGGCTCTTCGTGGAACTGGGCGTCCGCAAGGTCCGTCTGACCGGCGGCGAGCCGCTGGTGCGTCGCAACCTGACCTGGCTGATGCGTGAGCTCGGCGCCCTGCCGGGCTTGGATGAGCTGGTCGTCACCACCAATGGCTCCCGCCTCGCGGCCCTGGCACGGGAGATCCGGGATGCCGGGGTCAGACGCATCAACATCAGCCTCGACAGCCTGCGCCCGGAGCGTTTCCGCGCCATCACCCGCACCGGCGACCTGAACCTCGTGCTGCGCGGCATCGACGCCGCGATTGCGGCGGGGTTCGAGCGCATCAAGCTGAACGCGGTGATGATGCGCAACCGCAACCACGACGAGGTCTGCGACCTGGTCGATTTCGCGGTGCGCAAGGGGATCAACATCAGCTTCATCGAGGAGATGCCCGTCGGCCGCATCGGCGGCCACGATCGCGCCGAGGTTTTCTACTCCAGCGCCCAGATCCAGGCCGACATCACCCCGCGGTTCGAGCTGGTACCCACCACGGAAACCACCGGAGGCCCCGCCCGCTACTTCCGTATACCGGATACCGAGACCCGCGTCGGTTTCATCTCGCCCCACAGCCACAACTTCTGCGCCGACTGCAACCGGGTGAGGGTCACCACCGAGGGCAGGCTGCTGCTGTGCCTGGGGCAGGAGCACTCGCTCGATCTGAGGGAAATCCTCAGGAACGAGCCGGACGACGACGAGCCGCTGCGCGCCGCCATCCTCGCGGCCATGCAGATCAAGCCCGAGGGACACCAGTTCGAGCCCGGCGGGCACTCGGTCGTGCTGCGTCACATGAACCTCACCGGGGGGTGATGGCCGCGCCGCAGTCATGAGCGGGGCACAGGTGCGCAAGCGACCCGAGGGCTCACGCCTCTGGTACCGCGCCGGTCAGCTCCTGTTGATCTTAGGCGTCGTCGCGGCCGTAAGCTGGTGGCGTTCCGCGCCGCTGGCGCACGGTGACGCGCCCGCCCTGAACGGACAACTGCTCCTGACCGGCGAATCATTCGACCTCGCCGGCCTGCGAGGACAACCGGCGTTGGTCCACTTCTGGGCCACTTGGTGCCCGGTATGCGGCCTGGGCAACGGCACGATCGACGCCATCGCCGAGGATTACCCGGTCATCACCGTCGCCATGCAGTCGGGAAGTCCCGCCGACATCGTCGGCTACATGACGAACGAGGGCCTTTCCTTCCCAGTGATCCCGGATCCGCACGGCGAGCTTGCCAGCCGCTGGGGAGTCCGGGGCGTGCCGACCAGCTTCGTGGTCGACGGCCACGGACGCATCCGTTTCGCGACCGTCGGCTACACGACCGGGATCGGTCTGAGGGGCCGCCTGTGGACCGCGCGACACCTCGACTGACGACCTCGGAAAATGGACCCGGCGACACGCCGCTTGCTCGCGGCAACGCGCTGAATATAATGTCGAATATTAGCGTTTATCGATATATTCGGAGGATCAAGATGCCGACATACGACTACCGCTGCGACGCCAACGGTCGAGTGCTGGAGGTCAACCACCGCATGAGCGAGCTTGTCGCCACCTGGGGAGAGCTCTGCGCACGCGCCGGGATCGAGCCGGGGGAGACCCCCGCCAGCAGCCCGGTCCATCGTCTCGCCACCGGTGGAAACGTCATCTCGAGCAACAGCCTCGGGAGCGGGTCGGCACCCGCTTGCGGCACGGGCGGCTGTTGTCCCGGCGGCATGTGCGGCCTCGGGTAACCGTTTTCCACCCGGCCTCCCGGATCGGATCCTCTCGACCTTGCGCTCGGGCACGCCGCCCGAGCGCCTCAATCCATGTAGACCTTCTCCTTCAAGACCTCGGGCTCGTACACGAACGGCGTGCCGAGCTCAGCCAGTCGGAACAGATCGAATATCCGGTGACCGTTGACGTCGAGGACGCGCAGGTCGTCCGTCTCGTGCAGGTCCTGCACCACGGTCTGGAAATGCCCGCCATACTTGCGCTCCACCTCCTCCACGGAAAGCTCGTAGGCCATGAACTTCTCGACCCCCTTGGCCTTGAGCTTGCCGAGAAAGACATCGTCACCCGGTTCCTCGTGCGAGGACAGAACCACCATGGGACCACTGCCCGCAAACAGCATCAAAGCCTTCATCGTCTAGCACCTCCGTCTCGTTCATCACCAGGCTCGCCTCAATTATCGGGCAGAAAGCGCCTCCGCGCGCGCCTCTCGAACCAGCGCGCAAGGGCGGGGACATCGTTCCGCCGCCACAGGTCCGGAGTGCTCTAGCGAAACCCGGTTCCGGACGTCCCGCCTCTGGCGCGGGTCGGCCCGCTGGCGCCCAGGACGACGGGAACCGTCAAGACTTCGCCGCCGCGGTAGATGACCAACTCCACCTCATCGCCAACACCGTAGCCCTCCAGTAGCGCGACCAGTCCATCCACGTCCACCGCGGGTTTGCCGTCTACCGCGAGGATCACGTCCCCCAGCAGCACCCCACCTTCGGGGATCACGGCCGTACCCTTGAGTCCCGCCGCTTCCGCCGCGGAGCCCGGTTGCACACGCAGCACCAGAACACCCGCGACACCCGTCCCCTCGAGCAGCCGCTCGCTCATCCCGTCGTCGACGGTGATGCCGAGGGTGGGACGAACATACCCACCTTCGGCGACCAAGCGCGGCACAACGCGGTTCACGGTGTCGACCGGAATGGCGAAACCGATACCGGCGGAGGCGCCCGAGGGGCTGTAGATCGCGGTATTGATTCCGATGAGACGCCCCGCGCTGTCAATGAGCGGTCCGCCGGAGTTTCCAGGATTGATGGCGGCGTCGGTCTGGATAAGGTGCTCGATGGCCCGCCCGTCCTCGGCCAGGATGCTGCGATCCAGCGCCGAGATCACCCCGGTTGTCAGGGTGTAGTCGAGACCGAACGGATTGCCGATGGCGAACACCTTCTGGCCTACCTTGAGGTCCTGGCTGGTGCCGACGGGGACCGGGGCCGGGAGGGAAATCGGAACGTCGATGCGCAGCACCGCCAGGTCGTGCTCGGGGCTCGCGCCGACCATCACCGCTTCGTAGGCGCGCTGATCGGCAAGGCGAACGTGGGCGGACTGCACGCCCTCGATCACGTGATAGTTGGTCACGACGTGTCCGTGCTCGTCCCAGATCACGCCGGAGCCGGTTCCCGGCTGGAGTTCCATCAGATTCCTGGTCCAGAGGTCCAGGACCTGGCGCGTGGTCGTGATGTAGACCACGGATGGGCTGGTCGCCTCGAAAATCGCGATCGTCGCCTGTTCGTCCATGGCCAGGTCGCCCCTGGGCGTGATCGCCCGCGGCTCCGCCCGGAACGACGCCAACAGGCCGGCAACCCATGGCCGCGCCAACAGGGCCACGAGAAAGAAGATTACGAACCAGAAGAGGAAGCGCGAAAGGGCGAAGGCGTGCATGGATGCGACCGAGTAGACAAGGGTCCGCTCAGACAGTCTCTGTCGGCGCCTGCGAGTCCGGTCGCGGCCATGCGCTCAAGATCGCCTGCACCAGGGTAGCCAGTGGAATGGCGAAGAACACGCCCCAGAACCCCCACAAACCGCCGAACACCAGGATGGAAACGATAATGGCGACCGGGTGAAGGTTCACCACCTCGGAAAACAGCAGGGGCACGAGCACGTTGCCGTCCAGGGCCTGGATGATGAAGTAAGCCACGGCGAGCCAGGCGAAATCCGGGGTCCATCCCCACTGGAACCAGGCGATGAGCAGAACAGGCACCGTCACCACGGCGGCCCCGATGTAGGGGACGATCACGGACAGGCCCACCAGCATACCGAGCAGCATGGCGTAGTTGAGGCCGAATGCGTAGAAGGTCAGGTAGCTGACCGACCAGACGAAAAGGATCTCCCAGAACTTGCCCCGCACATAGTTCGAGATCTGGCGGTCCACGTCGATCCACACGTCGCTCGCGATGCGCCGGTGCTGCGGCAGGTAACTCTTGAACCACCCGATGATCAGGTCCCTGTCCTTGAGGAAGAAAAACACCAGCAAGGGGACAAGGATCAGGTACACGAGAATGGTGATCACACCCACCACCGACGCCAGGGACCAGGAGAGCACCTGCTGGCCGAAGTTCGCGATCTCGGCCCGGATGGCGCCGATGAGCTCCTGGATCTGCTCGGGGGTGATGATCTCGGGGTAACGCGCCGGAAGCCCCATGAGCGCGTTCTGGCCCTGGGAGATCATCGACGGCAGCTGCTGCACCAGATCGGTGACCTGGCGCGACACCAGGGGCAGCACGCCGAACACGACCAGGGACACGAAAAGGACGAAGGCAAGATAGACGAGCAGCACGCCGACCAGTCGAGGCCAACCCAGCTGCTGCAGGTAGGTGACGAGGCCCTCGAGCAGGTAGGCGATGACGATGCTGGCAATCACCGGAGCCAGCATGTTGCCCATGGTGAGCACAACGGCAAAACCGATGACCAGCGCTACCGCCAGGAAGACGACCTGGGGATCGGAAAAATAGCGTCGGAACCAGTTTGCGAGGACCTGCATCGCCGGGCGGGACCTAAGTTTCTCGTTCTTCTCGATACTGGGCGTAATGACGCCCGAAAAGGGCTTCCAGCTCGTCGATGACCTCCGGGGCCGGCCGCCCCTTGATCACGTGGGCGGCCATGAGCGAGGACGTCTCGTTGAGCATGTTGCTTCGATCAAGCATGTGATAGGTCCGCGAGAGGCGCCGGATGGCGCCCACCACGCTTTCACTTGCCGGTCGCGGCAACGGCTCCGGTAGCTCCAGGACCGCGGCTCCATCATCAGCTTGCGCCGCCAGGAACTCACCGAAGGCGAGCAGTGTACGCCGACGGCCCTCGTCGAGGGAACGGTAGATTTCGCCCAGTCTATGCGCCCCGTCGCGCCGCGCCCCCTTCATCGGAATCATCGCGCACAAGCCCCTCGTCTCATCAGCTGTGCTCCTCGCAATAGGCGCGGGCGAACTCCAACAGCTCCTCCATCACGCGCAAACGGAACTTCTGCTTCTGATGTACGAACGAGAACGGCCGGTCCAAGGGGGGGGCAAGATTCAACGCGACCAGGGTTCGCAGCTTCAGCTCCTTCTGGATGGTGGCCCGAGAGACCACGGATACCCCCATGCCGGCCTCCACCGCGCCCTTGACCGCCTCCGGACTGCCAAGCTCCATCGCGATCTTGAGCGACGCGGTGCAGTCGTCGAGGTGATCGAGGTAATCGTTGATCACCTCCCTTGTCCCCGACCCCTCCTCGCGGCAGATGAAGGGGAACTCGAGCAGTTTCGCGAAGGTGACCGAGGCGGCGTTGGCAAGGGGATGGCTCGGCGGGACGATCGCGACCAGCTGATCGCGCTTGCAGGTCTCCACCACCAGGTTCTTGTTGCCCACCGGGGACTCCACGACGCCAAGGTCAATGGTGTTGTTCTCCACCATGGACACGATGCCCTCGCTATTGGAGACCTTGAGGTGAATGACGACCTCCGGGTACTTCTCGCGGAAATCGCCGAGCAGGGTCGGCAGCATGTACTCCGCGATGGTCGTGCTGGCACCGATGGTGAGCGCGCCGCTGATCTCCCCGGTCATCTCTCGCACGGAGTTCTCCATCTCCGCGTAGAGTTCGAAGATACGGTCTGCGTACTCGAAAACCTTCTTGCCCGCCTCCGTAAGGCTGATGCGATTGTGCGTGCGATCGAACAGCCGGGTATTGAAGTGCTCCTCGAGCTGGCGAACCTGGAAAGTCACGGCCGGCTGGGTCATGTGCAGGCTCTCGGCCGCCTTGGTGAAGCTCAGCAAGCGCGCGACCGTGTGGAAAACTTGCAGTCTCCGATCTGCCATCGCTGTAAGTCTCTCGGACGATGCATGAATAAAAATTCCTTATATCACAGTTTTCTGATTTGAAGGAGCATTCCCCAATGATTCAAAGACTTTTCCCCGTTCGCTCGCTCTCATTCCCTCCCTTTACGCATGAATCGTTCTTTTTTTACAACGGAATTTAGGTTTTAACGCAACTATTCTATGGTTAGCTGTCGCACAATCGCATAAAATCCCCTCCTACGTCGGACTCAATATGGAGCTCCCGGCACGCGATCAACAACCACTGGGAGGCACCGAGTGATGAACAAGCTCACGTCAGCATCCATGAATGCCGCGCTGGTCGCCGGGCTTGGTCTGTTGGTGCAACAGCCCGTGATCGCTGCCGGCTTCTCCCTGCCAGAGGTGTCGGCACTGGGGACCGCGACGGCCAACGCCCTGGTCGCCAACCCGGAGGACAAGGGCGCCTTTCCTTACAACCCCGCCGCCATGGGGTTCCATGATGACTCCAGCCTCTCGCTGGGTACGCTGTTCATCGGGCCGAACTTCAACGTTCGCACGGGCAACGGGAGCTTCGACAGCAATTCCGCGGATTGGGTTGTCGCCCCCATGATCCAGGCCGCGATCAAGATCAACGAGCAATGGCGAGCAGGGTTCGGGGTCAACGCGCCTTTCGGGCTCGAGACGCGGTGGCGAGAGGGCACCTTTCCGGCACTCAGCGGATCTACGCCGCGCACGATCGCGCCAGGCGTCGTGGTGCCGATTCCCAACGGGAACCATCCAACCCAAAGCAAGCTGGAAATCCTGGATTTCGTCCCCACAGCGACTTACAAGGTCAACGACAGCTTCAGCGTCGCAGCCGGCCTCGACCTCTACTGGGCGAAATCCGCCGTGCTCAACTCGTCGCTTGGCGAGCTCAGCGGGGATGGCACCGGGATAGGTTTCAATGCGGGCCTGCTGTATCGGCACGATGCCTTGAGCCTCGGAGCGAGCTATCACTCATCCGCCACGCTCGGTATCGAGGGGCCCTACTCTCCCTTGAACACGCTGCTCGTCGTCGCGGGTGGCTTGGCGCCGGGACAGCCGGCGAAGGTGGACCTGGAGCTGCCCTGGCGACTGCAGCTCGGGGTCCGGTACGAGGTCAGCGACGAGCTTGCCGTCGAGTTCGACTGGACCCGTTCGGGATGGAGCAAATTCGACAAGCTGACGGTCAAGGGTCAGCGCACCGGTGAAGTGATCTTCACCGACACCAACGCGTGGGACGACGCCAACGCCTACCGTATCGGCATGACCTACCAGCTGCTCCCGGCCACCCAATTGCGCCTCGGCTACGCCTACGACGAGACCGGACAGCAGGACGACCACTTCAGCGCTCGGGTGCCTGACAATGACCGCCACCTGTTCGGCATCGGTGTCGGCCAGGACGTCGGCCAGGGGCTATCACTGGAAGCCGGCTACATGTACGTCAAGTTCGAAGACCGCGATTACCGCGGGAGCCGCCAATACCTGGGGCTCGGCGACGACATCAATGGCAGCAACGCGATCGACGGCGACTACGCGGCGAGCGCCCACCTGATCGGAATCGAGATCCGCAAGACATTCTGAGCACGTGAGGCGCGCGAGACGCCCAACGTTCCAACCAAAAAAAACGCCGCCCACAGGCGGCGTTTTTCGCAGGCGCCGAGGAACGCCCTTAGATGTAGAGACAGATATCGCTCTCGCCGGCGAACTCGAAGAATGCCGCCGCACCGGCATACTCGACGCCATCGATGAACTCGGAGTGATTCATGTCGAAGAGGTCGACGGTCATCTGGCAGGCGATGAGCTTGACCTCGGCCTCGATGCACAGCTCGCGCAGCTCATCGATGCTGGCCACACCCTTCGACTTCATCTTGGCCTTCATCATGGAGGTCATCATTGCCTGCATGCCGGGAAGGGCCATGCCGAGCACCGGGAACCACTTGTCCATCCCCATGGGCATGGGCATACCCGGGTTGCCGAGCGGCGTGACTTCCAGGTGCAGCTTCTTCTTCAGAAGCTGTAGCCCATAAAAGGTGAAAAAGATTTGGGTCTCGTATCCGAGCGCCGCCGCGGTCGACGCAAGGATGAACGGAGGATAGGCCCAGTCCAGCGAGCCCTTGGTGGCGATGATCGCCAGCTTTTTCTGTTCCATCGGACGCTCCTCAGTTGAGGCGGTGATTAGGGGGATGGGATCGGACCGGGATGTCAGGCCTTCTTGATCAGGAAGTGGAATTTGCCGCCTTCTTCCTTCGACTCCATCAACTCGTTGCCGGTCTGCTTGGAGAAGGCATCAAAATCCTTCACCGAACCCGGATCGGTAGCGATGATATGAAGGATCTGGCCGGAATCCATTCCAGAAAGCGTCTTTTTCGCGCGCAGGATGGGCAGGGGGCAATTGAGGCCGCTAGCGTCCAATTCTTGGTCGAAGTCTGCCATGGCAGGGTACCTCCGGTCTTCTTGTGTTTTAGAATATGAGAAATATCAAGAGTTCGGATTTATAGGCTAAACCGCTGAAAAACGCAAGGTTGCGGGTGCTCGCAGAGGCGTGCCACAAGCAGCTTCATCACGCTCAAACCGCCATGCGACGCTCGATCTCGAACCCGCCGCGAGCCCAGGCGATGATGCCCCCGCGCAGATTGACGGCGTTGTCGAACCCCTGTTGGCTAAGGTAAGAACAGGCATGGTAGGAGCGGGCCCCGCTACGGCAGTACAAGACCACGTCCTTGTCCCTCGGCAGCTCATGCACCCGCAACGGCAGCAGGTGCATCGGCAGATGCACGGCGTTCGGGATGGCCCCCTGCGCGACCTCTCCGGGCGTGCGGATGTCGATCAGGTAGATGTCCTCGCCGGCGGCCAGCCTCGACTTCAGCGTCGCCGAATCGATTTCGTTGATCACGTCGCGGTACTATCAGGTATCCAAGTATTTTAGTATATTAATAGCTTTTGACGTACAACTCAAGGTGACGCCCCGGGCAGGCTCCCCTGGGGAGGCCGTCTTACCCCTACCCTGTTCTCGACCGAGCGAATCCATCATGGAGTTTCTTCCCATCTTTCTCGACGTAAAGGCCAAGCCATGCCTGGTAGTCGGCGGCGGAGAGATCGCCTTGCGCAAGATCGCCAGCTTGTTGCGCGCCGGCGCCGCGGTCAGCGTGGTCGCCCCGGCGCTCGCCGATTCCCTGCGTGCTCAGGCTGACCGCGGCGCCTTCACCCATGTGGCGCGCGCCTTCCTGGACCAGGATCTGGACGGCGCGCATCTGGTGGTCGCGGCCACGGACGACCGTTCGGTCAACCGCCATATCGCCGAGCTCGCCCGGGAGCGCCGGATTCCGGTCAACGTGGTGGACCAGCCGCAGGACTGCAGCTTCATCATGCCCTCGGTTATCGACCGCTCCCCGGTCGTGGTAGCGGTATCGACCGGAAGCGCGTCTCCCGTACTCGCCCGCCTGCTGCGCACGCGCCTGGAATCCCTGGTGCCCTCCGCATATGGCCGGCTCGGTGAGCTCTGCGCCCGCTATCGGGACAAGGTGAAGGCCAGCATCTCGGATCAGCGCGAGCGCCGCCGGTTTTGGGATCGTGTCCTCCAGGGCGGCGTCGCCGAACGGGTGTTCTCGGGGCACATGGACGAAGCGGATGCGGCCATGGAGCGTGAGCTCTCTGCCGCGACACCCTCCGGCATGGGCGAGGTGTATCTGGTCGGTTCGGGTCCCGGCGATCCGGACCTGCTCACCTTCCGCGCCCTGCGCCTCATGCAGCAGGCTGACGTCGTGGTGTACGACCGCCTCGTCGCCAAGCCGATTCTCGACATGGTGCGGCGAGACGCCCGCCGCGTTTACGTCGGCAAGGAGCGCAACAACCACGTGATGCGCCAGGAAGAGATCAACCGCCTGCTCGCCGATCTCGCTAAAGAGGGGCAACGGGTGCTGCGGCTGAAAGGCGGCGACCCCTTCATCTTCGGCCGCGGCGGCGAGGAGATCGACACCCTGGCGGCAGAGGGCATCCCCTTTCAGGTCGTGCCCGGCATCACCGCGGCATCCGGCTGCGCGACCTACACCGGTATTCCCTTGACCCACCGGGACTATGCCCAGTCGGTAACCTTCGTGACCGGACACCTGAAGGACGGAACCATGAACCTCAACTGGGAGCAGCTCGCGCAGCCGCACCAGACGGTGGTGTTCTACATGGGGCTGGTGGGGCTCTCGGTGATCGTCGACAAGCTCACGCAGCATGGGGTCTCACCGGACATGCCGGTAGCCCTGGTCCAGCAAGGCACGACCCACATGCAGCGCGTCTACACGGGCACGCTGTCGAACATCCTGGACGTTGTCGAGAAGGATCCCCCGAAGCCGCCGACCCTGATTATCGTGGGAGAGGTGGTGAAGCTCCGGGAGAAGCTGAGCTGGTTCCACACGCCCCGGGACTCGGAGCAAGGAGCCACCACACCGATCCTCCCGGGTACCTGAAGCGCCGCAGCGCGGCCGCAAAGGGGCGGGGCGCCGCGGCGCGAGGCCCGGCGTCGGCACCAGCCAACAGACATTGGCGGTCTGGATCGAGATTTACACCAGGGCAGCGACAACCAGAACGTGTCTCATGGTCTACCTCCCTGCATGCTCGCTCCACCTTGCATTTTTCGTCCACGCGGCCTTTGCCTGAGCTACTCCTCCGGGCGGAGCGCGTAGGCGGCGTCGAACAACGCCTCCAGTTGCGCATGGGTGCCGCGTATGCCGCCGACCACTTCGCGAGCCCAGTCGAAGTAGGCCTGTCGGCGCGACAGCGGCCAGTTCGCCGGCGGCGCCCCGTGGACGTCCCGCAGATTGCAGATCTTATCGGCGAGCTTGACCAGCTTGGCCCGGTGGCTGACGACCGCCGCGTGCTCGATCTGCAGCCGCTTGCGCTCCGCCTTGGGCAGCCGCTTATCGTCCGTCACCTCCATCACGACGCTGCGCACCTCGGGCCCGAACGCGGCATCGAGCTCCTCGGGGGTCGTATCCGTGTCCTCCACCGTATCGTGGAGGAGCGCGGCACACAGGGTTTCCACGTCGGAGACGCCCGCCTCGATGCACAACAGCCGTGCGAGCGCTATCGGATGGTTGATGTACGGTGAGCCGTGATCGTCCTTCCGGCGTTGGTCGCGGTGCTTGTCCGCGGCAAAGGCCAGGGCACGGAAGATGGTCGCCAGTTCGGTCTCGTCCACGTGAGCTCCTTCGACAAGCGTCTGTTTCAGCCAGACCTGGGCAGCCCGTGCACCGTCAACCCTCGGGCTTCACAGTCGTGAAACCCAGCCCCTCCCACGCCTGCATGCCGCCCCGATACCACTTGAGCTTGTGCGGGGGATAGCCGAGGTCCAACAGCGCTTTGATATTGGTCGGGGACTGACCACACCAAACCCCGTTACAGTAGAAGACCAGCGTCTTGGCGGCACTGAAGTTCCAGAGCCCATCGAGGCGGATGGCGCCGAAATCGAGCTCCAACAGCTCGGCGATCTTCTGGGGCGAAGCGTGCGCCGGGTCTATACGGGTGAAGGGGACGTTGACGGACCCGGGTATCACGCCGCGTGCCGTCCACTCCTCGGTGCGCGAGTCGATGACGAGGAGGTCTCCGTCCCCCTTGCCGATGCGCTCCAGATAGCCGATCAGCTCCAGCTCGCCGATGGTCTCCACCCCGGGCGCGATCACCATGGGCTGGATGCAGAACGGCGGGCAGTCGCGGGAGGTCCTGTCGTACGGCGCCTCGATGGTGTGCCCCGGGTCCTGATGGCGGAGCACCAGGACCCTCTCTCCGCCGTGCCTCGTCTCGATGTAGGGCACGGAATCGCTTACGCGCACCCGTAGGTTCTCCAGATCGAAGACATCCTCATACGGATCCGCCGCCGAGACCGGGGGCGCAGCCAGAAGGAGACCGAGAACGCCAAGAAAGGTTCGCAAGGCTCGGGTCAAGATTCTCGCCCACGTTGGATTGCATTGACAGCCCTCACACTCGCGATGGTGGGTCCGTCGGGGCGACGCCTCAAGGCCCCCTTGCCCCGTGATCCAACGCCTAGGCTACAAAGCGGCCTTGACCTCATCCCATAGGGCGCGGTACGCCCTGGAAGCCGGATTGGACGGCGCATAGGCCAACAAAGGCATCCGGTTCACTCCCATGCGCTCGACATCGGAGGCGTAGGGAATGCTGGTCGCCAGCATGTCGGGATAGCGCTCGGGAAGCTGTTCCATGAGGTCGAGATGCAGTCGCTTGCGGCGATCCACCATGGAGAAAAAAGGCATCACTCGGAGCTTGCCGATCAGCGCATGGCCCGCGAGGAAATCCGTCAGCTGGTGCAGGGTCCGCGCCGAGAGCGTGGTCGGGATCATCGGCACCAGCAGGGCCTCGGCGGCGCGAAAGATGTTTTCCGAGACGAGGGAAATGCTCGGCGGACAGTCCAGGAACACGTAGTCGTATTCGTCGGACAGTGGCCGCAGCAGCTGTGTCAGCTGCTTGGTCGGCTTCTTCGCATCCTCCAGCACCAGGTCCATGTTGCGGAAAGAGAAATCCGCCGGCAGCAGATCCAGGTTCTCGAAGTCCGTGCCCTTCACCACCGATTCCAGGTCGCGCTTGCCCCGCACCAGGGATTTGCCTCCGCCCTTGACCTTGGGCTTCACCCGGAAGTAGTAGGTGGCCGCCCCCTGGGGATCGAGGTCCCAGACCAGCGTGCGCATGCCCTCCTGCGAAGCCAGGTACGCGAGGTTGATCGCCGTGGCGGTCTTGCCGACGCCGCCCTTGATGTTGTAGCTGCCGATGATCCTCATGCCGCCTTGCTCCCTTTCTTTGACGACGCGAACAGACGCTTGAACAAGGCGTGATTCTCCTCGCCGTCGAAGCCCGAGAAGATCTCAGCGAAATGGGCCCGGGCGTGCTGCTGACGAACCAGAAGGTCTCCAACGAGCACGCCCATCGTCAGGAGGGTATCGGTCGGGGCACATTTTTCCGCGCGCATCTTGACCGCAATCTCCCGCAGGTGATCCGCCTGCACCGCCAGGTCCTGGAAGCCGCCCAGGTTATCGAGCAGCGCCTTGAACTGCTTGACCAGGGTGCGGGTCTCCTTCTTCGGGTACAGGCTGTCGAAGAATTCGACCAGGTAGCGCAGCTTCTTGGCGCTCTTACGCAGCTCGTGCAGGTCCTCCGCGGGGGAGTCCGGCGCGATTGCCCGCCCCTCCTTCAGCACCAGACGATACATCTTCCAGATCCGCTCGTCGGCCACCTCCTTGGTCCGTCGCATCGCATTCGGGAGCGCCGAACGGTGGGGCACCGGGGCCTCCAAGAAGGCGCGCCAGTCGCGCAGCAGATTGGCGAATTTCGCCGATTCCAGGTCCTTGACCAAGGCCCGCTGCGCGTCGTCGTAGTGGGCGAGAAGGTACTGACGCAGGGGGTCGAGATGCGGCCGCAGGGCAGCAGGAAGGCTGTCGCGATAGGTATCGAAGTCCAGGAGGTAGACGTCGAGATCGCGGACGGGGCCGGTAATCTGTTGCAGCCAGGCAAAACGCTCTTTGAATGCAGCCACCACCTCGGGGGCGAACACCCCCTTGATTTGCGAAAGCGCCGAGCGCGTGCGCCGGATCGCCACCCTCAGGTCGTGCAGGAACTCCGGATCCAGGTTTGCCTTGGTACCCGGCACGTTGACCTCGATGGTATCCAGCAACCCGAGCTGGATCTCCTTTGCCGCCGCGTCCGCCCGCGCGTCCGGGTCGAGATGGTAATCGAGCTTGGAGGAATAATCGCCCGGACGGCGGCCTGCTGCGGCCAGCGCCTCCAGCACCAGTGGCGTGCGCACGGGTTCCAGGCCCAGGTCCTCGTGCAGCATGTGAGCCGCCTCTTCCAACTCGCGCTCGTAGCCCCTGACCGGCGCCAGGCGCAGGCGCGCGGCAAGGGCGCCCTGGCGCTCGCGCTCAGAATCCGTGTACCGGTTCACCTCGAGCACCACCCGGGCAACCGTCTTGTCGTCGTCGTTGAGCACCCGCAGCGTCTGCACCTCGGTGTGCACCGTCACCAGCGGCAGCAGACGACGCACCCCGATCGCGCGCGCCAGCCGCTCCTTCACGGCTCCGGATGGAAGGTCCCGGGCGAACCCCGGTGTGGACCCGATCCGCTGCTCGACCTCTGCGGCGTCCGTTTGGAGGTCTCGCCACACGAGCGTTCGCCGCGCGCGATCCTGGTGATCCTCGATGCTCGCCCCGACCAGATAGAGACTCCACTGGAAATCGTCGTAATAGGTCGTGGTGACGGAACGGGAAGGCTCCTCGCTGAATCGGCTTCGGACCTGGATACGATCCTTGATATCCTCCAGTCTGGTCCCGTCGGGGATCAGATACGCGTTGGAAAACTCGCTCATGGTGGCGCGGTTTCACCTCCTCGGGGCGTGGGTTCTCGACCGCGACCCGCCTGACGCAGCGCGTCGCATGATTTTTACAGTGGCGTTACGAAGGTTGCGATATTACTGGACCCCCTGAGTCGCGGCCAGAAAGATTTGACGATTCTCATTGTGTTACGTGATTTTTTTTGGAGTTTGTCTCGGGTAGAGCATCCTTCTCGGCACGCGGTTTCCTGCCGGAGTGACCGGACGTCAGGCCGGACACCTCAGTTCTGCTTGAAACGCAGGGCCCCAGGCGTTAACGCGCCGCGCCGGAACACCGTCCGCGCAAGCGCTTCGGCTAGAACTGTTTCCCGGAGTGGTTTCTCTGCGTTGCGCAAGCGGTTAGGAAGGTAGAAACAGGGGCTGCTGGCGATTTCGCTGACAGCTTCACCAAGAAGCCGTCCGTAGCTGCCAGCTAAGGAGCGCCCAGCTGGTCAGCCCAGTCGTTTCCGACAGGTGCTCCGGATAACACTCGCTGAGTCGAAAACAGGTCATCGCCAGCGCCGCGTCGACTCGACGGTATCGAAACCGATCAGCGTTGAATTCCATTCTCGCTTGCCCCCTCAATCGGCTGCTTGTCCGGCAGGATCAGGCAGCCCGGCGCGACGAAGGTCGTCAAGAAAACGCTGCCGGAACGACTGATCGCGTATCGGGAAGCCATAATCCAGGTAAGCGAGCGTGAAATGGGGGTTGAAGGAGAGAATCTCGTCAACCTCCCACTTTGCTTCTTCAAGCCGGTTTGATCCCGCGTAGGCTGCAGCAAGGTAAAGACGGCTCAACAGCAGATTTGGGCTGACATCGACCGAAGCCGTCAACTGCTCGAGCGCCGCGTCATGCCTTTCGAGCTGGTACAACAGCGCGCCGTCGACCATGCGGTAGAGGGCGGGAACCCGTGGGTTCAGCCTGATTGCCTGGTCTATCGCCTCGCGGCCTTCCTGAGGGCGACCGGCAAAGTGCATGATCCGGGCAAGCAGGCCGTATCCGTCGGCGTAGCTGGGTTTGAGCTCGATGGCGCGCAACACCTCGGCCGTCGCCGATTCGAGATTTCCGTTGAACATCTCCACCATGCCGATCACGAAACGCAGCTGCGGCAGTGTGTCGTCGATCTCCAGCCCCTTGCGCGCCAGGGCTTCCGCCCGGACAAGCGACTGCGCCACCTTCGGCCCCCGGTCGTAGACTGCATCCTGCGAGTAGGCCTGTGCGAGGCCTGCATAGGCGCGGGCGAAGCGCGGTTCGAGCGCGATCGCCTGTTCGAAATGGGACTTGGCCAGGTCATTGTCATCCCCGGAACGCCGCCCCAGCAGGTCGAGCCCGCGCAGAAACTCGTCATAGGCCTCCACGCTGGTGACGTACTTGCGCGCCAGCCGCTGCCGCTCGCCGGGGGCAAGCTCGATCTCCAGCGCGGAGACTACGCGCGCGGTGATCTCGTCCTGCGTGCGGAAGATATCGGAGAGGTCGCGATCGTAGCGTTCGGCCCAGCGGTTGTGGTCCTCGCGCGCATCGGTCAGCCGCACATTGATGCGCAACCGCGGCCCCGCGCGCTGCACGCTACCTCTGACGATGTAACGCACGCCCAGCTCCGACCCGATCTGGCGATCGGTGTCCGTGCTATTCCGGTAAGCCATGACTGAATTGCGTGCCACCACGCGCAGGCTCGAGAGCTTTGACAGATCGGTGATCAGATCCTCGGTAATACCGTCGGTGAAATAGTCCTGTTCGGGATCGCGAGTCAGGTTCTCGAATGGCAGTACGGCAAGCGCCGGGAGCTCGGCAGCCGCTGTTGGTTGTTCAGCCGGTCCCGTCTGAAACTGCCTGGTGACAAGCCATACCAACCCGAGCAGCGCCACCAGCGCCACCAAAGCCGCTTTTCTCCAAGAACCCGAAGCTAGCGCCTTCCCCCCGTTAGTCGGCTCCGCGACGGGAGCCGCAACTTGTCCCGCAAGTTCGGGCGTAGGTCCCGCCTGCGGCGGCCCCTCAACTGGAGCTGCCTTGCGCGTGGTTTTTTCGAACGGCGCGACCTCCGCGATCAGGCGATAGCCCGACTTGGCAATGGTCTCGATATACGCCGGATTTCGCGCATCGTCGCCTAGCGCCCTGCGCAGCTTGATCAGGGTATTCGTGACCGCATCGTCGGTGACAAGCATCCGCGGCCAAACCCTGTTCTCGAGGTCGCTGCGAGAGACCACCAGGCCATGGCGCTCGGCGAGCAGCACGAGCACGCGCATCACCTTGGGCTCGAGCCGTACCTCATCTTCTCCGTGCTTTATCCGGTTGGCGGCCGGGTCGACGATCCAGACGCCCACCCGGAACGGCCTCTCGAATGCCGACGGCTCCTCTGGCCCGCTGATCACGTGTTCGCTGTCAGTATCCACTCAGCCTTCCGCTCCTTCCCTCTGCGTCGGCAGCTTACTCGCCAAATCGATGGTCGGGCATCCGTTTATTCGTACGTCGCGGGTGGCGCGAGACGGAAGCCGGCCCCAGAACAGCAGCTTGCGTAAGACCAACCAGACTGCTTGGCGATGAGTCCGGGCCGACGGCGAAGCCGGCCAGTTTTCCTCACGAGCGCAATGCTCGCACGAAAGATCAGTTTGCCAACCCATCGAATCCGCCCAGGACATCTCCCCAGTTAATTGATTTATCGCAGTTTTTCCGAGGTCGCCTTTCCGTTTGCTTTCCGCCGCATTTCGGTGGGGTCGCGAGCGGACGTCGCCGCTATGGTTCTACTCGACAGCCACCACACATCGGGTCGGCCGCCAAGTCATCCCCGACGCCGGGAAGACCCACGCAGTGGAATCCCGTGCCTGTCATGGGCAGGCCGATCGGCAAACTGGCTGCAGAGCAAAGCCGTTCCGATTATGGAATACAACGAGGAGACCGCCATGAAGCACACCACGCTTACGATGATCGTTTTCAGCACCGTCTCGCTGGCCACGACTCATGCCTGGGCTGGAAACCAAGCCGAGGCCGGTTTGACGCTGACGCCGGATCAGCTGACCTGGGAACCCAATCCGCGCGTCGCCGGCCTGGGCGTCGCGAGGATCATCAGCAAGGGCACCGAGGCCGGACCGTACGTCTATCGGGTCAAATTCCCCAAGGGCCGCGTCGTGCAGGCGCACAGCCATCCTGATGATCGTACCTACACGGTACTCGAAGGCACCTGGTACATCGGGTGGGGCGAGAAGTACGACGAGCTCAAGCTGATCGCCCTGACGCCGGGCAGCTTCTACACCGAGCCCGCAGGCGTCGCCCATTTCGTCGCCACACCGGAAGGGGAGGCGATCGTACAGGTCACAGGAACGGGTCCGACGAAGGTTGACTACGTCGATCCGGCGCACGAGCCCAAGAAGGACTGACCGGCTGGCTGAAGCGGGGTGGCACGGCGGTGAACACGCCGTGCTGTAACGAGTTTTCAAATTGGCAGTGTGGTTCGCTGGGTACCTCACAAACGCCAGCTTGATACACATGACCGAACCGAGGGTGCCGGCCTTGCCAGCCGCAACTCAGCGTCAGGCATACGTCGGATCAAGGCGATCGGGACTGCCGCCCCACAGGTTTCCGACACGGTCACAGCCGCGTTATCGCTGAATTTTCGGAACAGGCCCAACGCCGCTGATGCGTCTGGCGACGTGCTGCCAACCCCACCGCCGCAAGACTCGAAGCAAGCTCGAGTCCGTCGCCGCGAATACCCAACACCCTGATATTCATGGGCACCCCCATCCCACTACTTCATAATCGTCGGTCATCTTTCGCAAACACCAGGACAACCCCTTGAACCACCGACGATCTATAAAAAAACAGTTAAAGTGAACAATAATCCCAGGAAGAGGTTCGGTCAGAACTTCCTCCACGACCAGACCGTCATCCGGCGCATCGTCGCGGCCGTGGCACCCGTCCCGGGTGAGCATCTGGTCGAGATCGGCCCCGGCCGCGGCGCCATCACCGGCGAGCTGATGCGTGCCGCGGGGCGGCTCGATGCCGTGGAGCTCGACCGGGACCTGATCGAGCCCCTGGCCCACCAGTGCGCCGGGCTGGGGGAGCTCAACATCCACCTCGCCGACGCCCTGGCGTTCGATCTGTGCGCGCTCTCCACCACGGGCGGGAGGCTGCGCCTGGTCGGCAATCTCCCCTACAACATCTCCACGCCGCTGCTGTTCCGCTTCCTCGACCAGGCTCGGTGCATCGAGGACATGCATTTCATGCTGCAGAAGGAGGTGGTCGACCGCATCACCGCGCCGCCGGGCTCGAAGACCTACGGCCGCCTCTCGGTGATGATCCAGGTCTACTGCCGAGCCGCCGCCCTCTTCACCATCCGACCCGGCGCGTTCCATCCGGCGCCGAAGGTGGATTCCGCTTTCCTCCGGCTCACCCCGTACCGCCCGCTGCCACACCCGGTCGCGGACGCCGCGTTTCTCTCCCAGCTCGTGGCGCGGGCCTTCAGCCAGCGCCGCAAGACTCTGCGCAACTGCCTCAAGGGCCTGGTTTCCGACACGCTCATCGAGGCCCAGGAGATCGACCCCGGGTGTCGGGCCGAAGCGCTCGGGCCGGACACCTTCGTCAGGCTAGCCAACGCGGCTTGCAAATCCGCGGATGAGCCCTGAGATAAACCGCAAAATGTAAGGTTTGGGCGTGACCGGGGAAAGTGAATGAACCAGAGCGCAGAAGGCGGCATCGACACGGAATCTCTCAACCCCGGCGCGCTGGCCAAGGCCAACGAGGTACTCCCCGGGCTGATCCACCTGCTCCCGGTGGCGGCGCGCCCCTTCTTTCCCGGTCAGGCCGTTCCCCTCCTCATGGATGCCGGGCACTGGGCGCCCACGCTCAAGGCGGTCGGCGAGACCGAGCACAAGATCCTCGGCGTGGTGCTGGTGGGCGCCGAGACCGCGGAGGAGGCGCGGCCGGCGGACTTCCGTGCGGTGGGGACCGCCTGCCGCGTCCACCGCGTGCACCAGGAGGACGGTCACCTCCAGGTCCTGGTCGAATGCCTGCAGCGCTTCCGTATCTCCGGCTGGGTATCGGGTAAGGCCCCGTTCTCGGCGCGCGTGGATTACCTGCCGGAGCCCGCCGGACCGCCCAACGAGCAGATCAAGGCCTACGCCATGGCCGTGATCAACACCATCAAGGAGCTGCTTCCCCTCAACCCGCTGTACGTCGAGGAGCTGCGCATGTTCCTCGACCGCTTCGGCCCGGAGGACCCCTCGCACCTCTCGGATTTCGCCGCCAGCCTCACCACCTCCAGCAAGGAGCAGCTGCAGGAGGTGTTGGAGACGGTAGACCTGCTGCCGCGCATGGAGAAGGTTCTGGTGTTGCTCAACAGCGAGCTCGAGCTCGCCCGCGCCCAGCAGAAGATCCGCCGCTCGGTCGAGGAGCGGATGCAGAAGCAGCAGCGCGAGTTCTTCCTGCGCGAACAGCTCAAGGCGATCCAGAAGGAGCTCGGCATCGCCAAGGATGACCGCACCGCCGAGGTCGACAAGTTCAAGGAGCGCCTCGCTAAGCTCACCCTGACCAAGGAGGCGGAGAAGCGGATCGAGGAAGAGCTGGACAAGATGTCCATCCTGGAGACCGGCTCACCCGAGTACGCGGTCACCCGCAACTACCTCGACTGGATCAGCCTGCTACCCTGGGGCGTCCACTCCAAGGACAAGCTCGACCTCAAGCGCGCCCGCCGGGTTCTGGACCGGGACCATTACGGGCTCGAGGACGTGAAGAAGCGCATCCTCGAGTTCCTCGCCGTCGGCATCCACAAGGGCGAGATCGCGGGTTCCATCATCCTGCTGGTCGGCCCGCCGGGGGTGGGCAAGACCTCCATCGGACACTCCATCGCGGACGCCCTGGGCCGGCGCTTCTACCGCTTCTCGGTCGGCGGCATCCGCGACGAGGCCGAGATCAAGGGCCACCGGCGCACCTACATCGGCGCCATGCCGGGCAAGTTCATCCAGGCGATGCGCGACGCCGGCACCGCCAACCCGGTGATCATGCTCGACGAGATCGACAAGGTCGGCGCCTCCTACCACGGCGACCCGGCCTCGGCGCTGCTGGAGGTGCTCGACCCGGAGCAGAACACCGACTTCCTCGACCACTACCTGGACCTGCGCTTCGACCTGTCCAAGGCGCTCTTCGTATGCACCGCCAACCAGCTCGACACCATCCCCGGGCCGCTGCTCGACCGCATGGAGGTGATCCAGCTCTCCGGCTACATCGCCGAGGAGAAGCTGCAGATCGCCAGGAAATACCTCCTGCCGCGCCAGGTGCAGCGGGCCGGTCTGGCCAAGGGCGCGATCAAGCTCGACTCGGCCACGCTGCGCGCCCTGATCGAGGGCTATGCGCGCGACGCGGGCGTGCGGCGCCTGGAGAAGCAGCTCGGCAAGATCGTGCGCAAGTGCGCGGTGAAGATGCTCGAAGGCGATGAGCCGCCGATCAAGATCACCGCGGACGACCTCAAGGGCTACCTCGGCAGCCCGGTATTCCGCGACGAGCGCCGCCTGTCCGGGCCCGGCGTGGTCACCGGGCTGGCCTGGACCACCATGGGCGGCGCCACCCTGAGCATCGAGGCCGCCGCCACCCACGCTTTCAACCGCGGCTTCAAGCTCACCGGGCAGCTCGGCGACGTGATGAAGGAGTCAGCAGAGATCGCCTACGGTTACGTCGTAAGTCACGCCGTGCAGTATGGCGCCGACCCGTCGTTCTTCGAGAAGTCCTTCATCCACCTGCACGTGCCCGCCGGCGCCACACCCAAGGACGGCCCCTCCGCCGGCATCACCATGGCCTCCGCACTGCTCTCCCTTGCGCGCGGCGAGCCCGTTCGGCGGATCGCCATGACCGGCGAGCTCACCCTCACCGGCGAGGTCTTCCCGATCGGCGGTGTGCGCGAAAAGCTGATCGCCGCCCGCCGCGCGGGCATCAAGGAGATCCTGTTGCCGGAGGACAACCGGGGCGAGTTCGAGGAGGTCCCCGAGCACGTTCGCAAGGGGCTCAAGGTGCATTTCGTCTCGCGGTTCGATGACGTGGTGCCGTATCTCTTCGGGAAAGCTAGGACAGGCAAAGTACGTCCGAAATAGCCCCGGCCCGGGTTGGGCAAGACTTCACCGCTTCCTGGAATTGGGCCACTCGAGGCTGCCGGAGGCTCGAATGCCAGGCCATCATTGGTGTGGTTCATCGGGCAATCGAGCCTGCCCCCCTTTTGGAAGGGTGCGGGTCAAGCCTCGGACACGACCAGTTGCAGCCCCGGACCGGCGCGCAGCCTTTTGGCGGCCTCGACTTCCTCGTCGCTCATCCTGGAACCGATGATGTTGCGCAACAGCACAGCATCGCGGTCCCCCTGCTCCACCGCCAGCGAGAGCCAGTGGTGGGCTTGGGCCAGGTCGATCGGAACACCCCTCCCCTCCGCGTAGACCAGACCGAGTGCGTACTGGGCATCGACCTCACCGCGCAGGGCGGCCGTGCGGATGGGCGGAACCTTGGAGGGGTCGTTCCGGAGAAGTATGAGATCCTTGAGATAATCGTTGTTGCTCACGCTTTGCCCTTGGGATGCGATGAATCGGAGGACCACATGCGGCAGGAAGGAAATGCGATCCGGCGGGCATCGGATCAAGATGTTTCGTCATCCGTGGCGTAGCCTTCAAGCAGGCCGTCGTAGGCGTCGAATCCCACGATCTCCCGGATGGCGGCAAAGTCCACGCGCCTGAGCGGCGTCCTTCCGGCCGACAGATCCGCCAATGCCTCCTGCATGGCGTAAACGGCGGAGTTGAGCAGGGTCAGGGGGTAGGCGGCGATCTTGTAGCCGATCTCCTGCAGGCGCGCGGGCGGGAGCGCGGGCGTGACGCCCTCTTCCAGCATGTTCGCCATCTTGGGACCGGGAATGCGCTGGCAGAACAGGCGCATCTCGGCCTCGTTTCGCGGGGCCTCGAGGAACAGGATGTCCGCCCCCAGGCCGGCGAAAGCCTGCATGCGCCACAGGGCCTCGTCCATGCCGCGGGTGGCCCGGGCATCGGTACGCGCCATGATGAGGATGTCCGCGCCGGAGTCGCGCGCATCCAATGCGGCGCGGATGCGCGCGAGGGCCTCGGCGCGCTCGACCACCTCCTTGCCGCGGGTGTGCCCGCACCGCTTGGGGGCGAGTTGGTCCTCGATCATGATCCCGGCGAAGCCCGCCCGCGCGTAACCCTCCACGGTGCGCCGAACGTTGGCAGGGTTGCCGTAGCCGGTGTCGCCATCGCCGATGACCGGCAACGAGACCGCCTCCAGGATGCTGCGCCCCTGATCGAGCATCTCCGCGTAGGACAACAGCCCGGTGTCCGGCCCGGCGAGGCGAGCCGCGGCCACCGCGAAGCCGCTCATGAAGGTCAGGGGGAAGCCCGCGCGCTCGATCAGGCGCGCGGACAAGGCGTCGAAACAGCAGGGCATGCGCAACAGCTCGGGGCCATGGAGCAGTTCCCGCAGTCTCTGGGTTTGCGAAGTCATGCCGCGGACGCCGAACCACCGGGCGCAATGAGGGTGCTTGTCGGCATGATCGTGGAGGGCACAAAAAAAGGCGGGGTAGCCCCGCCTTTTTTCGTTTACCGCAACGCCTCTGGCGGCTTTTCCCCGAACCTCACGCTTGCGAGCGGCCGGGAGGTGCTATCCGGTCTAACCGGGATCAGTTCTTCGCCCAGTTGGCGAAGTTGTCGGTGTTCTTCTCCTCGCCGTCGGCGTAACCGGCCTCGTAGGCTTCGGTGAGACGCTGCTCTTCGCGCTTCGGGTTCTGGAGGAAGCCGCACTGCCAACCCTGGATGTACTCGTCGTCGACACCCAGCTGCTCCATCTTGGTTACGGCGTCGTAGTAAAACTGATTCATATCCGGTCTCCGAGCATTACCAATAAAGAGGTCTATGTTTTTTGGATCTTGGCCGTGCGCCCCCCGGGGGCCGGATGCGGATCTGGCCCTTTGACGCGCGGCATCTCTCTCTCGTCGCGAGACGATTCTGCGCCTCCCGTGGGACCATCCCGGGAAGCGGAAGGGGCATAAGAATACTCCGTTTTTCTAATGGGCGCAAAGGGGTTGTGAATCACGACGCGCAGTCATACCTACGCATACAACCAGCGCGGATGGCAAGAGCGCTATGCTCTCGCCTCGCACCCCGCTGGGCGAGCCCCCCGGGACCGCCCACACATTAATCGATCAGGATCGAGGCAGACTCGAGAACATGCGTCCCGCACAACTGTTACGCGTTTTGGACCGGGAGTTTCTGAGCACGTCGGAAGGTCATCACACCCCCGTCATGCTGTGGGGCCCGCCGGGCGTCGGCAAGTCGCAGATGGTGGCCCAGATCGCCGCCGCGCACCGGGTGCCCGTGATCGACATCCGGCTGTCCCAGATGGAGCCCAGCGATCTGCGGGGCATCCCTTTCCGGGTCGAGGACCGAGTCGACTGGGCGGTGCCGTCGATCCTCCCGGACACGGAGCGCCACGGGCCGCGGGGAATCCTGTTCCTGGACGAGATCACCTCGGCGCCGCCCGCGGTCTCGGCGGCCGCCTACCAGCTCATCCTGGATCGCCGCCTGGGCGAGTATCAGGTTCCCGACCACTGGGCGATATTCGCCGCCGGCAACCGCCAGGGCGACCGCGGCGTCACCTACACCATGCCGGCGCCGCTGGCCAACCGCTTCTCCCACTTCGAGGTCGAGGTGCACCTGGATGACTGGGTAGCCTGGGCGTACGCGAACGGCATCGACGAGCGCGTGATCGCCTTTCTCCGATTCCGACCCGAGCTGCTGTTCGACTTCGACCCGGCCCACAACCCGGTGGCCTTCCCCTCTCCCCGCTCCTGGGAATTTGCGCACCGTGGCCTGCAGAAGTTCGAAGACCACGCGGAGCTGCTGCAGGGTACGCTACAGGCATGCGTCGGCCCCGCCGCCGGAATCGAGCTGCACGCCTTCGTCAACAGCCTGGACCAGATGCCCGATCTGGATGCCATCATCGCCGGGGACGAGGTACCGGTGCCGCGGGAGATCGATCTGCAGTACGCCGTCGCCGCCGCGCTGGTGGGTCGCGCAATCCGCGCCCGCGGCGGCGACAACGCCCAGTTGGCCATCGGCAACATCCTCAAGTACGCGGGCCGCTTCCCGCAGCGCGAGATGGGCGTGATGCTGGTCTCGGATCTGCACCGCGCCATCGGCAACGAGCTGTTCGAGGTCCCCGCCTTCGCCGACTGGGCCCAGGCGATCTCCGACGTCATGCTCTACGAGTAGCGGCGATACCGACTCGGACGCATTTCAGTGACCATGTCCATCGACATCGACATCGACATCGGGGCGATCGAGACCAAGCTCGCGGCGGCGCGCACCCGCCTCATACTGGACAAGCCCTTTCTGGGCGCCCTGGTGCTGCGCCTGCCCTTACTCGCGGCCAAGCCGGACTGGTGCGCCACGACCGCGACGGACGCCCGCGCCTTCTACTACAACCCGGAGTACATCGATCGCCTAAGCATGGACGAGACCCAGTTCATGCTCGCCCACGAGGCCCTGCACTGCGCCCTGTCACACTTCGCGCGCCGCCAGCATCGACTCAAGCACAAGTGGGACCTCGCCTGCGACTACGCCATCAACCCGCTTCTGATGGACGACGGGCTGAAGCCTCCCCCGAATGCCCTGCACATGCCCATGTTCAAGGGCATGACGGCGGAGGAGATTTACCCCCTGCTGGATGACAACGACCAGTCCGAAACCCTGGACAAGCATGCCTACGATCAGGACAACCAGAGCGCTCGTGGCGGTACCGGGATGCGCGAGAGCGATTTGCAGGACCGCTCCCCGCAGGACAAGCCCGAGCAGGGCGAGCAGTCCAGCGGCGGAACGGGCTCGGACCCGGAGCCGGACCCTAGCGGCGCCGGGGCCGAGGCTGATCCGGACCTCGGCGGCGAGCCCCAGCCTCCGCCCCTGACCCCGGACGAGCAGGAGACCCTCAGCGTCCAGTGGCAGCAACGAATGGCGGGGGCGGCCCAGCAGGCCATTCAGCACGGCAGGCTCGGCGGCGAGCTGGCGCGCATGATCGACCACCTGCTGCAGCCACAGCTGCCTTGGCGCATGCTGCTCGCACGGTACATGACGGCGATCGCCCGCGACGACTACAGCTACATGCGCCCCTCGCGGCGCGAGGGCGACTTCATCCTCCCGAGCCTGCGCAGCCAGCAGCTCGACCTGGTGGTCGCGGTCGACACCTCGGGCTCGATCAAGGACAGCGAGATGGAGGAGTTCATCGACGAGATCGACGCGCTCAAGGGCCAGGTGCGGGCGCGGATCACCCTGCTGCCCTGCGACGCCAAGCTGTGCGAGGGGGCTCCCTGGGTGTTCGAGGCCTGGGAGGCATTCAAGCGGCCCGCGGAGGTCAAGGGGGGCGGCGGCACCAGCTTCGTGCCCGTCTTCGACTGGGTCGAGCGTGCGGGCGCGAGACCCGACCTTCTGGTCTACTTTTCCGACGCCCAGGGAACCTTCCCCGCGAGAGAGCCTCCCTACCCGGTGATCTGGCTGGTCAAGGGAAAGAGCAAGATCCCGTGGGGGCAACGGATCCAGCTCAACTGATTCCTTCACCCACGATCCGCAAGCGCAACGGCCGCCGACCCAACGATCAGGTGCACAGTTTTTCCAATCTTTCGGCCGCGCGCTCAGGCACAATTGACACTGGCAACATGGTCCGAGGCGCGATCGAAAACCCACGCGCTCAAGATTCCTTCATCACGGATCTCGCCGCCGCACGCTGGCACTGCCGCGGCGTACGCGGGAACTCCAGCGTCCCGCCACCGTTCTCAATGGGTCGTATGAAACCGAAGTCCTACATCAAACGCGGCTCCGCACTCGTTCTCTCCCTGACCCTGACCGCCGGGATGGGGTCCGCGACGGTCAACGCGGAGCCGTTTGCGCTCCCGGACTTCGGAAGCTCCGCCGACACCCTGATGTCCATCGGCGAGGAACGCCAGCTCGGCCGCGCATTCATGCGCAGCGTCCGCGAGGCCCTGCCGGTGATCGAGGACCCGCTGCTGACGGACTACATCGAGAGCCTGGGTAACCGCCTGGTAGCGGCGAGCGGCACCGGCGCGGGTCGTTACTCCTTCTTCCTGATCGACGAGCCCGTCATCAACGCATTCGCCGGCCCAGACGGACACGTCGGGGTGTACTCCGGGCTGGTGCTGGCGAGCGAGAGCGAGAGCGAGCTCGCGGCGGTCATGGCCCACGAGATCGCCCACGTCACCCAGCGCCACCTGATGCGCGCGTTCGAGGACCAGCAGCAGCTCAGCATCCCCGCGACGGCCCTGCTCATCGCGGCCGCAATCCTCGGTGCCCAGGTCGACGCCAACGTCGGCGCCGCGGCCGTGGCCGGCGTCCAAGCCGCGGCGGCCCAGCGTCAGATCAATTTCACCCGCGAGAACGAGAAGGAGGCCGACCGCGTGGGCATCGCCACGCTCGCCGCGGCGGGGTTCGATACCTACGCCATGCCCGGTTTTTTCGAGCGCATGTCCAAGGCCAGCCGCCTGTACGAGACCGACGCCCCGGAGTTCCTGCGGACCCATCCTGTGACCACGAATCGGATTGCCGACGCCCTCGGACGGGCGGAGAGCTACGGCGCGAAGCAGCGAGCGGATGATTTGCGCTTTCATCTGACCCGCGCCCGCCTGCGCGAGAGATCCTACAAGGACCCGGCCAAGGCCGTGAGCCACTTCCGCGCTACGCTCAACCAGAACCGCTATCGCAACGAGGTCGCGGAACGGTACGGATACGCCTCGGCCTTGGCCCGCGCCAATCAGACGGCTGCCGCCTCCGAACAGGTGCAGCGACTGCTCTCGGCCCATCCCAACCAGGCCGAGTTCATCATCCTGGACGCCGAGCTCGATATGCAGCGCGGCAATGGCAACGAGGCGGTCGTAAAGCTGCGCACCTCATCCGGGCTGCGTCCGGAAAACGTGCCACTGCGGATCGCCTACGCGAAGGCACTCATGGCGACTGGAGAACCGGCGAACGCCCTGAACGTCCTGAAGCAGCTGGAGCGCATGCGACCGGGCCAGACATACCTTTACCGGCTGATGGCAGACGCGGCGCTCAAGTCCGGGCAGCGTGCGGCGACCCATATGTATCGCGCCGAGGCCTATTACTCGGAAGGGGAGCTCGAGCCGGCGATTCTTCAGTTGGAGCTCGCCCTGAAGCAGCGTAACGCGAGTTTTCAGGACGCCTCACAGGCCCAGGCAAGGCTGGAAACGCTGAAGGAGGAGAAAGCGGAAGAAGAGGAGGAGAATCGCTTGAGCAGAGAAAGCGGGGGGGAACGTCGAAAGCTATTTGCACCACCCTCCCGGTAGGTTAAGCTTACGAAGCTTGACCAAGAACCGAATCCGGAGCGACGCCCCGAACCCAATCAAGCCCTGGGTTCGGCCGCAGATCAGAGGCTTCAAGGCCCTGTCCCCTCGCGCAGAGGGAGTTTCGCCCGGTTCGCTTCCTAATGACGAGAAGAAAGAATTGGCATGCACCAGGAGGAAGGCCGCGGGTTTGATCCTAGGGAACCCGGAGCCTGTTTTTATTCGCTGCCCTATCGAGCGCGGTCACGACACCTGCCCCCAAGATCGCGGTGGCTGGTCGTTGGCGATTGTTCTTGGAAGGTCAGATCTTCTGCATGCAGGCCTCAAACGGATGCCTCCCATCGGCGAGCCGGCGTGCTGGCCGAAGTTCCACGACGACAGGGTCGTCAGTTCAACCCATCCCGTAAACCCTAGACATTGCTCGACAGGAGATTATTCATGATCGACGCAAAACGCAGAATCCTGCTGAAGGGCTCTCTGGCCGCGGGCGCGGTCGGTGTAGCGGTCGGCGCCGGCCTGTTGACCCCACGCGCGGTCCTCGCGGCTTGGCCCGAGGCGGCCTTCAAGGCAGAGAACCTCGACGACGCCCTCAACGCGCTGCTCGGCAGCAACACCCATGAGGCCAGCGACGCGATCAAGATCAAGGCGCCCGACATCGCGGAAAACGGTGCCGTGGTCCCGGTGACGGTGGAATCCGACCTGGAAGGCATCAGCTCCATCGCCATCATCGCTGCTGGTAATCAGACCCCGTTGATCGCCTCGTTCGATCTGGGCGCGGGCGCAATCGGCTTCGTTTCCACCCGTATCAAGATGGCGAAGACCGCGGACGTCATCGCCGTGGTCAAGGCGGGCGACAAGGTCATGAGCGCGGCCAAAGAGGTCAAGGTCACGATCGGCGGCTGCGGCGGCTGATCCCTTACAGCGAATTCGATTGCGAGGTAGCAAAGAATGGCAAACACGATCAAAGCTCGCGCCAAGCTCAAGGGCGACGTCACCGAGGTCAAGGCCCTGATGAGTCACCCGATGGAGACGGGCCTGCGCAAGGACAAGAAGACCGGCGAGGTCATCCCCGCGCACTTCATCCAGGAGGTGGTGTGCAAGTGGAAGGACCAGACGGTCATGACGGCGTTGTGGAGCGGTGGCGTCTCCAAGAACCCTTACATCGCCTTCAAGTTCACCGGGGCGGCGAAGGGTGACACCATCGAGCTCAGTTGGACCGACAACAAGGGCGAGAGCGACTCGGCGACCGCCGAGATCGGCTGACACGCCGGCACCGACCCCGTCCACGGCTGGACGGGGTCACCCCCCGCCTTCTTTCCGGCCGTTCGCGCCGACGAGATTCAAAGCTCACCCCGGTACAGCTTCTCCATGCCCTGCGGGCGCTGGCGAAAGCGCTTGTACGGCCAAATGTACTGCTCGGGGCAGACCGCAATACATTGCTCCACACCGCGATTGAGCGCACTGGCCGCGACCTCATCGTCCTCCGCGTCGATGCCGTCCGGAGCGGGCAGGCAATGGATGTGGAAACCATCTCCTCCGGCGCGCCGTTCGGCGAACATGAACACGACGCGGGAGCCGGTCTTCCGGGCCAAACGCGAAACCAAGAGCATGGTGAAGGCCGGAACCCCGAAGAAGGGGGCGAACACGGCACCCCGGTGAGCCTTGGGCTCCTGATCCGGCAGGATGCCCACGGACTCGCCACGCTTGAGTGCCTGCATGATCCGGCGAACGCCCTGCGCGTCGGTGGGAACCAGAACCGCCCCTGCACGTCCTCGCGCCTCGAAGATCAGCGCGTCGAGCAGCTTTTGCGGCTTGTATAGGGTCGTCGTCGGTCCAAGGGACGACAGATAGAGCCCGGCGAGCTCCCAGGCACCCAGGTGAGGCGAAAGCACGATCAAACCTCGACCGACCTCCCGTCGCACGAACTCGCCCCCGGAGACGTCCTTGATCAGGGACAGAACCTTGTCGGCCGGCCGTAACAGCAGGTAGGCCATCTCGAAATAGGTCTTGCCATTCTCGCGCAGCGAGCGGGCACGAAAGGCCAGCGCCTGCTCGCGGCTGAGGTGAGGAAAACACAGCTCGATGTTGATCAGGGCGTTACGCCGTTGCTTGTTGGGGATCTTGTCCAGGACGTACCCAAACAGCCATCCGAGCCCCTGCAGCAAGGTCAACGGCAACCGCGAGATGAGATAGAGAAGCACCGCCAGCAACCGATCCTTGAGCGTGGCGGGTAGGGGTTGAGGACTGCCGCTGTCAGTGATCGCCGCCATCTGTCTCCTCAAGGCTCGCATGCGCGTTCAGGTAGGCTCCCGCGCAATGAACGGCGCGTTCCTTCGCTGCGTCGCGCCGTCCGCCATCGCCCTTCCGGGCGTTGCGGACAACGGTTAGTATCGACGCGTCAGTCAAGAACGTCGACAGCACCACCAAGAGGATCCCCCGCTATGAGCGACTCCGGCCTCAAGAGCCTCACCCCCCAGCAGGCCTGGCAGATCCTGCACGATGACCCGACGGCCATCCTCGTCGACATCCGCTCCACCATGGAGTACCTGTTCGTCGGCCACCCCAGCGGCGCCGTCCATGTACCCTGGATCGACGAGCCGGACTGGACGGTCAACGAGCACTTCGACACGGAGATTCGCAAGCTTCTGCTCGGCGGGGCCGTGTGCTCGTCCGAAAATCCGTGCACGCCCGTGATCCTGATCTGCCGCAGCGGCAAGCGCTCGCTGGAGGCCGGTAAGGCCCTGATTGCGAGCGGCATGCGCAACGTCTTCCACATCGACGAAGGATTCGAAGGGGACCTCGACGAGCACCATCACCGCAGCACCCAAGGCGGCTGGCGTTTTCGCGGGCTCCCCTGGGAGCAGTGCTGACCGCCGCCGGTCAGACCCGAGGAGACCCGACCATCACTCGCGTTCCTCCATCCAGGCCACCTGTATGGCCTCGAGGATCTTTTCTCCGGAGTGCGCCGGGTCGTCGTCGAACTCCGAGAGCGACATCACCCATTCGCGCAGATCGACGAAGTTGACATAACGGGGATCCACATCGGGATGCGCCTCGTCCAGCGCGATGGCGATATCGAGGGTATCGGTCCACTTGAGGCCCATGGAACATCCTCCGGGCTGACATAGTCACAACGGTGAGCGGGATTCTAGTGCCATCGACGCCGGTGGCGAAAGCGACTCAATGATGCTCCGACACCATGTTGATGGTGTATTTCGGAATCTCGATCACCAGATCCTCGTCGCCAACGAGGGCCTGACAGCTCAGGCGCGACTCGGGCTCCACACCCCATGCCTTGTCGAGCATGTCCTCCTCGTCCTCCGCCGCCTCCTCGAGCGAGTCGAATCCCTCGCGAATGATGACGTGGCAGGTCGTGCAGGCACAGGACTTCTCGCACGCGTGCTCGATCTCGATGCCGTTCTGCAGCGCGGCGTCGCAGATGCTCACGCCCGGCTCAACCTCGATCAAGGCCCCCTCCGGACAAATCTCCTCGTGCGGCAGAAACACCAGTTTCGTCATCACTCGAACTCTTCAACCTTATGGCCCGCCATGGCGCCGTGAATGCTCGCGTTCATGCGTCGCTCCACATAGCCCTCGCAGACCTTCTCCAGAATATCGGTGGCGGCCTTGATCGCGTCCGCGTCGTCTCCGGCGGCGGTGCGTTCCAGGGCGGCCATCGCCTCATCGATGCGCTGGCGCTCGTCGGCATCGAGCAGGCGATCACCATCGCCGGCCAGGGCCGAGCGCAGGGCCTCGATGGTGCGCCGCGCCTCGACCTGCTGCTCGCGCAAGCGCCGCGCGATCAGGTCGTCACCGGCGTGGGCCAGGGAGTCCTTGAGCATGGACTCGATCTCGGTGTCCGTGAGCCCGTACGAGGGCTTGACCTCCACCTGGGCCTTGACGCCGCGGCTCTGCTCGACGGCGGTCACGCTCAGGAGACCGTCCGCGTCCACCTCGAAGGCAACCCGGATGCGCGCGCTTCCCGCCACCATGGGCGGGATGCCGCGCAGCTCGAAGCGGGCCAGGGAGCGGCAGTCGCTGACCAGCTCGCGCTCCCCCTGCAACACATGGACCGCCATCGCGGTCTGGCCGTCCTTGAAGGTGGTGAACTCCTGCGCCCGTGCCACGGGTATGGTCGTGTTGCGCGGAATGATCTTCTCGACCAGCCCACCCATGGTCTCCAACCCCAGCGACAAGGGAATCACATCGAGCAACAACATCTCGTCATCGGGCTTGTTCCCAGCGAGCACGTCGGCCTGCAGCGCCGCGCCGATGGCCACCACCCGGTCGGGGTCGATATCCACCAGGGGCTCGGTACCGAAGAACTCGCGGACCCGTTCCCGCACACGCGGCACACGCGTCGAACCCCCGACCAGGACCACGTCCTTGATTTCGTCCGCGCGCAGACCCGAATCGCGCAGGGTGCGACGACAAGCCGCGATGGTCTTGGAGATCAGCGGATCCACGAGCCGATTGAAGGTCGCCCGTTCGATCTCCCCCTCCCAAACCGAGCCGTCGGGCAAGGTGATCGCAAGCGGTGCCGCATCGGCCAATGACAGCGCCACTTTGGCGGCGCAGGCATCCCGCAGCAGCCGGCGCAGGAGGCGGTGATCCTGGTCGTCGCCGAGTCCCGCCTGCTCCATGATCCAATGGGCCAGGACGCGATCCATGTCGTCGCCGCCGAGGGCGGAATCGCCTCCGGTTGCCAATACCTCGAATACCCCTCGGCGCAATCGCAGGATCGAGATGTCGAAGGTGCCTCCGCCGAGGTCGTAGACGGCGTGCACGCCGTCCGCATCCTTGTCCAGACCGTAAGCCACGGCCGCGGCGGTCGGCTCGCTCAGCAGCCTGAAGACCTTGAGACCGGCAAGGCGCGCCGCGTCCTTCGTAGCCTGTCGCTGGGCTTCGTCGAAGTAGGCCGGCACCGTGATCACGACGCCCGTCAGGTCTCCGCCCAGGACGCCTTCGGCCCGTGCCGCCAGCACCCGGAGGATCTCCGCCGAGACCTCGACCGGACTCAGGTCACCGCGCCGGGTACGGATGCGCGGCACCGGGCCTTCCGTCTGCACGAACTCGTAGGGAAGCCGCGAGCCCAGGGCCTTCACGTCCCCGACGCCGCGCCCGACGAGACGCTTGACCGAGGCGACGGTGTTCAGAGGATCCTCGGTGGCGACCGCCACGGCGGCATAACCGACTTCCACCCCGTTCTCGGCGAAGCGCACCACGGAGGGGAGCAGGTGCCGGCCCTGCTCGTCCGGCAAGGTCTCCGCCCGACCGCTGCGTACCGTCGCGACCAGCGAGTTGGTCGTGCCCAGGTCGATACCCGCCGCCAGCCTGTGCTGGTGTGGCGCCGCTGAGCGGCCCGGCTCGGCGATCTGAAGTAATGCCATTCATCCTCCCGGATTGGAACCGCGTCCCCACGCGCAGCAGCCGCACTCGGGCCATCAGGGCCCCAGGGCCGCCAAGAGTCGCGCCAGGCGCGGATGCGTTCCCGTGTGATGTTACCGGCTAACCCGCGTTCCGCATCCAGCGCCCGCGAAGCGGAATCGTGACGTGTCCGGACGCCCCGTGAGATCGCAGCAGGATTCACTCGTGAAGGCCTACGGCGCCCGTCCGATACCGGCTTTCCCTCGCCGGCTAGAGGGCGTCCTCGAGGTCCGCCTCCAACTGCTCGGCCTCGACACGGCATTTCTCGACGAACTGCAGCTTGACCACCAACTCATGCGCCTGTGCGAGCCGCTCCGCGGTAGGCTCGTCCAGGCAATCTCCGAGGGCACCCGTAAGCGTCCTGGATAGCTCGCCGAGTCGGTCTAAGACGGCTCCCACCGCGCCACAGGGATCCGTCGCGTCCCTGGCCGCCGACAGGGCCTCACGCAGCTCCATCTGCTCCATCAGAAATGCGGTGTCCCGCGTCGTCTCATTCTTTCCGCCGACCTCTCCCGTGTGCAAGGCAAGGAGATACTGAGCTCGCGAGAGGGGGTCCCGTAAGGTCTGGTATGCCTCGTTTACGCGAGTGGAGGCCTGCAGCGAGAGCCTCCTCTCACGATCCCCCGCGGCGGCGAACCGGTCCGGGTGCAGCATTTTCTGCAGGGAACGGTAGCGCTCCGCCAGCTGGGCGAGATCCACGGAAAAGACCTCTGGCAGCCCAAACAGCTCGAAGTGGTTTTTCGAGAGGTCCAACACTTGGGCGCGTGCGGAGTCGGGGCGAGATCAGACGTTGAAGCTCTCGCCGCAACCGCAGCTGTCTTTGACGTTGGGGTTATTGAACTTGAACCCCTCGTTGAGGCCTTCCTTGGTGTAGTCGAGCTCGGTGCCGTCCAGGTAGATCAGGCTCTTCGGGTCAACGATCACCTTGACGCCATGATCCTCGAAGACCAGGTCGTCCTCCTCCAGCTCATCAGCGAACTCCAGCACGTAGGCCATGCCAGAGCAGCCCGAGGTGCGCACGCCAAGCCGGATGCCGACACCCTTGCCCCTGCCGCCCAGGAACTTGCGCACGTGGTCGGCCGCCGCCTGCGTCATCGAGATTCCCATGATTCGAGTTTCCGTTTGAGTTCGGCCCGAAGCGCCCTTCTCCTGATCTTCCGCGCGGGTGCGCTCAGTAGCTCCGCTTCTTCTCGTAGTCCTGGATCGCCGCCTTGATGGCGTCCTCGGCGAGCACCGAGCAATGCACCTTCACCGGGGGCAGGGCGAGCTCGTCGGCGATCTCCTGGTTCTTGATCTCCTGCGCCTCGGCCAAGGTCTTGCCCTTCACCCATTCCGTCAGCAGGCTGCTCGACGCGATCGCCGAACCGCAGCCGTAGGTCTTGAAGCGCGCATCCTCGATCACGCCCTGTTCGTTGACCTTGATCTGCAGTCGCATGACGTCGCCGCAGGCCGGCGCGCCGACCATGCCGGTGCCGACGCTGGGATCGGCGTTGTTGAAAGTCCCCACGTTACGGGGATTCTCGTAGTGATCCAGGACCTTGTCACTGTAAGCCATGCTTGCTCACCTCTGGTAAGGACCGGCGACGCCGGTACCGGACGCCGTCAATGGGCGGCCCACTGCACCGACTTGAGGTCGATGCCGTCTTTGTACATGTCCCATAGGGGGGACAGGTCACGCAGCCTGCCCACCTGGCTGCGGATCTTTTCGATCGCGTAGTCCACTTCCTCCTCGGTCGAGAAGCGGCCCAGGGTGAAGCGCAGCGAGCTGTGGGCGAGCTCGTCATCCCTGCCGATCGCGCGCAGCACATAGCTCGGCTCGAGACTCGCGGAGGTGCATGCGGAACCCGAGGACATCGCCAGATCCTTGAGCGCCATGATGAGGGACTCGCCTTCGACGAAGGCAAAGCTCACGTTCAGGTTTCCGGCGACCCGCTGCTCCTCGTCGCCGTTCAGGAACACCTGCTCCATGTCCCTGATGCCGTTCCAGAAGCGCTGGCGCAAAGCGAGCACGCGCTCGTTCTCCGCCGCCATCTCCTCGCGCGCGATCCGGAAGGCCTCGCCCATGCCGACGATCTGGTGCGTGGCAAGGGTGCCGGAGCGCATGCCGCGCTCGTGGCCGCCGCCGTGCATCTGCGCCTCGATGCGCACCCGCGGCTTGCGGCGCACGTACAGGGCTCCGACGCCCTTGGGGCCGTACGTCTTGTGGGCGGAAAAGGACATCAGGTCGACCTTTTGGCGCTCGAGGTCGATCGGCACCTTGCCGGTGCTCTGCGCCGCGTCGACATGGAAGAGCACCTTGCGGGAGCGGGTGATCTCACCGATGGACTCGATGTCCTGGATGACGCCGATCTCGTTGTTCACGTGCATGATCGACACCAGTGTGGTGTCCTCACGCATGGCGTCCTCCAGCTTGCCCAGGTCGACCAGGCCGCTCGGCTCAGGGTCGAGGTAAGTGACCTCGAAACCCTCGCGCTCGAGCTGGCGGCAAGTATCCAGCACCGCCTTGTGCTCGGTCTTGCAGGTAATGATGTGCTTGCCCTTCTTCTGGTAGAAGTGGGCCGCGCCCTTCAGCGCGAGATTGTCTGACTCGGTGGCTCCGGAGGTCCAGACGATCTCCTTGGGATCGGCGTTGACCAGTGCCGCGACCTCGCGGCGGGCCTCCTCCACCGCGGACTCCGCACTCCAGCCGAAGGCGTGGGAGCGTGAAGCCGGGTTGCCGAAGGTCCCTTCCAGGGTCAGACAGCTGCACATCTTCTCGGCAACCCTTGGGTCCACCGGGGTCGTCGCCGAGTAGTCCATGTAGACGGGTAACTTCATCTCAAGCTCCGAATGCGCTCGGTCTCGGCGTCCGGTCAGACGCCCGCGCTGACCCGGCGACCGTGAAACCCGTCCAGGCTGACTTCGGGTCGTCCCTGATGCTCAGACGACCCCTGGACGCCCTTGCGGTCGACCAGGTCCTGAAGGCTGATGCAGTTGAGGTATTCGTAGATGCGGGCGCTGAGATCGTGCCAGAGGTCATGGGTCAGACAGGGACCGTTGTTCTGACAGTTGTGCGCCCCGCCGCAGCGGGTCGTATCCACGTTCTCGTCCACGGCAGCGATGACCTCCGCGACATGAATCTCTGCCGCGGTGCGCGCCAGGTTGTACCCGCCGCCGGGGCCGCGGACACTCGAGACCAGCGACCGTCTGCGCAGCCTGGAGAACAACTGCTCGAGATAGGAAAGGGAGATGCCCTGACGTTGGGCGATATCCGCGAGGGATATGGGCCCGTTGCCATGATGAATCGCCAGATCCAGCATGGCGGTAACGGCGTAACGACCTTTGGTGGTGAGTCTCACGGTTGAAGATGCTCCTGCCACTGGAAACCGTCGGTAGCCTACAATACCCGACAAAAGCGATCAAGTATTAAAGGGCCTTCCTCGCGCGAAGAAGCCGGATGGGAGGGTAGGCGTTAGAGTAGTCGATAAGAATACAAGGATATGCCGAAAGAGTCCAATTCCAGTGCGCCGGGGAACCCCATGGCGAAGGGCCTTGCGCATTGGTCGGCGGATACGGTTGCGCGTTGCCGTGCGCCTCAGAGATCGGATTCAACCTTCGCGGAGCGGTCGACCGGGGCTTGCGTTGCCCCCTCACCCGCGGGTTCCTCTGCGGTGGAAACGATTTCGCACGCCTCGAGGTCCGGCAGGTGATTGAAGTGACCCGTGATCCCGCGCTGCTCGAGGGCCTTGGACATGGCCTCCATGCGCTGATCCATGAGGTGAATGTGATCGAGCATGCAGTTGATCGCGTGCGCGACCGGGTCGGGGGCGTCCCGGGTGGCGCCATAGGCGTCGAAGCCGATGCGCTCGGCGGTCACCGCCCGGCGCTCGAGCTCTGCGTCCGTGGGGCGCGGCCCGACGACATGGCCGGGTACGCCCACCACGGTGGCGCCCGGCGCGATAGCCTTCACCACCACCGCGTTGGAGCCGATACGGGCCCCGTCACCGATCTCGATCGGACCCAGCACCTTGGCCCCCGCACCCACGACCACGTCGCGGCCCAGGGTGGGATGGCGTTTGCCCTTGTCCCAGCTCGTGCCGCCCAGCGTGACCCCGTGGTAGAGGGTGCAATCCTCACCGATCACCGCCGTCTCCCCGATCACGACCCCCATGCCGTGATCGATGAAGAAGCGACGCCCGATCTGGGCCCCGGGATGGATCTCGATCCCCGTGAACAGCCGGGCGACGTTGGAAACAAAGCGGGCGAGCCATTTGAGTCCGCGCTTCCACAGGCCGTGCGAGAGGCGGTGCATCAGAACGGCGTGCAGACCGGGATAGGTGGTGAGGACCTCGAACGCGTTGCGCGCTGCGGGGTCCCGCTCGAACACGCAGGCGATGTCTTCGCGCAATCGGTCGAACATCAGATACTCCTCGAACCTCACTCACTCGCCGGGCCGTTGCCCATTGTAGCCCTGTCGATTTCGCCTTTGGGCTTGCGGAACCGATCGGATGTCTTGCGGCCCTGCGCCGCGCTGAGAATGCCCCGCAGGATGTTGAGCTCTATCCGGTCCGGGCGTGCGCGGTTGAACAGCCGCCGCAAGCGCCGCAGCAGCTTGCGTGACTGGTCGGGATCGCTGAACCCCAGGTCCACCAGCGCCTGGGCAAGGTGCTGATGGAAGCCCTCCATGGCCTCCGCCGGCGCAAGATCCCTGGGAACGTCCACCAGCCGCCGGCCCTCGCGCTCACGTAGCGTGCGATGGATCTCGTAGGCGAAAACCTGGGCCGCCGCCGCCAGGTTCAACGAGCTGAATTCCGGGTTGACGGGGATATTGACCAGGTAATGGCAACGGGCGAGCTCGTCGTTTGTGAGACCGGAGCTCTCCCGCCCCAGCACCAGGGCGACCTCGCCCTCGGCCGCCTCATCGAGCAGGCGCTCCGCGCACTCCCTCGGCTCCAGAAGCGGCCACTCGATCGCGCGCAGACGGGCGCTGGAGCCCACCACCACCCGACAACCCGCTAGCGCCCCCACCAGGTCCTCATGGACGCCGGCCGCCGCGAGCAGATCATCCGCCCCGGAGGCCCGCGCCAACGCCTCCGCGTTCGGGAAGTGGCGAGGCCGCACCAGCTCCAGGCGGCGCAGGCATTGGGTCTTCATGGCTCGTGCCACGGCGCCGATATTCCCCGGGTGGGTAGTCTCCACGAGCACAAAGCGAATCCGGTCGAGCAGCGGAAGGGGGGAGTTCGTCATGGCCGCCGAGCTTCTTCAGAATATCGCTTCATTGTCAAGCTTTGATACAGGGCGCGCATGGAGTATCTTTCCCCGATGCACCCCATGCTCAACATCGCTACCCGCGCGGCACGCAGCGCCGGACGCATCCTGCTGCGCTACGCCGAGCGCCTCGACCAAGTCGCGGTCACGACCAAGAGCCGAAACGACTTCGTCAGCGAAGTGGATCGCAGTGCCGAAGAGGCGATCATCCACGAGCTGCGCAGCAAGTTCCCCGACCACGCGATCCTGGCGGAGGAAAGCGGCAAGCACGCCGGCCGGGACTTCGAGTGGGTGATCGACCCCCTGGACGGCACCACCAATTACTTGCACGGTTTCCCTCAGTACTCGGTCTCGATCGCGCTCAAGTATCGAGGACGGCTCGAGCACGCGGTAGTCTACGACCCTCTTCGTGAGGAGCTGTTCACCGCCAGCCGCGGCCAGGGTGCGCTGCTGAACGACAGAAAGCTGCGAGTCTCCGCTCGGCTTGGGCTCGAAGGCGCCTTGATCGGCACCGGATTTCCCTTCCGCGATCACGGTCATCTGGACGCCTACATGGGCATGTTCAAGGACATGATCCAGGAAACGGCGGGGATTCGCCGCCCCGGCTCCGCCGCTCTCGACTTCGCCTATGTGGCGGCGGGCCGGCTCGACGGTTTCTGGGAGCTTGGCCTCGCCCAGTGGGATTTCGCCGCCGGCGCCCTGCTGGTGACGGAGGCCGGCGGGACGGTGAGCGATCTCGCCGGTGGCGATCGCTACATGGAGACGGGCAACCTCGTGGCAGGCAACGTCAAGGTCCAGGCGGCCATCGTCGCCAAGCTTCGTCCTCACCTCGGCGACTCGCTGCGCGCCTGAGCCGCATCGGGCTCCAACGACCGCGGCGGCTCGCCGATCAGGGCGTCGCTTCCAGCTCCTCCCCCTCTTTCTTCACCGGCATCAGGTCGGCCCGGCTGACGCCGAGCGCTACCACCGCGGCCGTCGCCACATAGATGGTCGAATAGGTGCCGACGATGACGCCAACGATCAATGCCAGGGAGAAGCCGCTGATCGCCTTACCGCCGAAGATGAAGAGCGCCAGCAGCACCAATAGCGTGGTACCTGAGGTGATAAAGGTGCGTGAAAGCGTCTGATTGATCGACTGGTTGATGATCTCGATGACGGTGCCCTTGCGCACCTTGCGGAAGTTCTCGCGCACCCGGTCGAAGATGACGATGGTGTCGTTCAGGGAATAACCGATCACCGCGAGCACCGCCGCCAGCACCGGCAGATCGAACTCGATCTGGAAAATGGAGAAAACGCCCACCGTGAAAAACACGTCGTGGATGATCGCGATGACGGCGCCAACGGCGAAGCGCCACTCGAACCGCAAAGCGACATAGATCAGGATGCCGATGAGGGAGAACAACACAGCAAGCCCGCCGTCCTCGCGCAGCTCCTCGCCCACCTGCGGGCCGACGAACTCGACCCGCCGCAGCTCCACCGCGCTTTCGGCCGCCGCGCTCAGGACCTGATAGACGCGGTCACTCAACTCGGCACTGACCGCCTCTCCCTCGCCCGCCTGGGGCGCGAGACGGATCATCACGTCGCGCAGGGTACCGAAGTGCTGCACCGTGGCACCCGAGAAGCCGCCCTCCGTCAAGGCCGCGCGCACGTCGGCCAGCTCCACCGGCTGCTCGTATTCGACCTCGATCAGGGTGCCGCCGGTAAAGTCGAGCCCGAGGTTGAACCCGCGCACCACCATCGAGACCAGACACAACAGCAGCGCCACGCCGGAGGCGATGACCGCCGCCCGCCGCTTGCCCATGAAATCGATATTGAAGCCCTGCAAGATGTGCATGCGAATCCCCTGCTCAGATGGCGAGCTTAGTCAATCGCTTACCGCCGTAGATCAGGTTGACCAGCGCGCGGCTGCCGAGAATGGCGGTGAACATGGAGGTGACGATGCCGATGAACAGCGTCACCGCGAAGCCCTTGATCGGCCCCGTCCCAAAGCTGAACAGCACCACCGCGGCGATCAGCGTGGTGATATTGGCATCGACGATGGTCGACAGGGCCTTGTCGTACCCGGCGTGTATGCTCGCCTGGGGAGAGTTGCCGTTGCGGACTTCCTCGCGAATGCGCTCGAAGATCAGCACGTTGGCGTCGACCGCCATGCCCACGGTCAGCACGATGCCCGCGATGCCGGGGAGGGTCAGCGTCGCCTGCAACATCGACAGAACGGCCACGATCAGCACCAGGTTCAGGAGCAGCACGAAGTCCGCCACTAACCCGAAGACCTTGTAGTAAACGGCCATGAAGACAACCACCAGGACGAAGCCGATCAGGACGGACTGGAAGCCCTGGTCGATGTTGTCTTGCCCCAGACTGGGGCCGATGGTCCGCTCCTCGACGATCTCGATGGGCGCCGCGAGCGCCCCGGCACGCAGCAGCAACGCCAGATTGTGGGCCTCGTTGGAGCTGTCGAGACCCGTGGTCTGGAAACGCCGCCCGAACGGCTCGAGGATATTGGCGACGCTGATCACCTCCTCGGTACGCTCGGTGCGTTTCACCGGCGCGCCGTCCACCATGCTGGTGACGGACCGGTTCTCGATGAAGACCACCGCCATGGGCTTGCTCACGTTTTCCGTCGTGACGTTGCGCATGCGCCGCGCGCCTTGTCCGTCCAGGCTGACGAACACCGCGGGCTGGCCGCTGCGCTGATCGAAGCCGGCGGAGGCGTCGGTGATCTGGTCGCCGGTCACGATCACGCGGCGCTGCAGCAGCACGGGTTGGCCCTGGCGGTCCTTGTACAGCTTGCTGCCGACGGGAACCCGGCCATCCACGGCGTCCTGCACGGAGTGCTCGGTGTCCACCAGCCGGTACTCCAGGGTCGCGGTGGCGCCCAGGATCTCCTTCAGCCGGCCGGGATCCGACGCACCGGGAAGCTGGACGACGATGCGCCGCTCCCCCTGCCGCTGAATAATGGGCTCGGCCACGCCGAGGGCGTTGACGCGGTTGCGCAGGGTGGTGATGTTCTGTTCCAGGGCGAACTTCTTCACCGCCAGCTCATCTGCAGGCGTCATGGACGCGTAGACGAAAAAGTCGGCGCCCTGCTCGCCCGTTTCCAGGCTGAGGTCGCGGAACTCCCTGGCGATCAGGGACTCGGCCTTGTCGCGCGTCTCCGCATCCCGGAACTTGACGGCGATGCGCCCGGCGTCGCGGGTGACGGTCAGGTAACGCACCTTCTCGTCGCGCAGCAGGGTGCGGATGTCGCCGTTATAGCGTTCGAGCGCCTGATCCACCGCGGCGTCCATGTCGACGTCGATCAGGACGTGGATGCCCCCGCGCAGATCCAACCCGAGGAACATGGGCTGGATGCCCAGGGCGCGCACCCAGCCCGGCAGGTCCGGCGAGATCGTGAGCGCGCTGTTGTAGCGGTCGGAGAGCGTGACCTCGATGGCGGCCTGCCCTTTGAGCTGAGCGCCGGAGGTGTCGAATCGCGCCAGGACCTTGCCGCCTTCCAAAAGCTCGACCGCCTTGTACTCGACGCCGGCGTTCTCCAGCGCGGCCTTGACCTCGCCGACGGTCGCATCCGTGACCGCGCCCCCCCGTGCGGCGGTTACCTCGATCGACGGATTCTGCGGAAACAGATTCGGCAGCGCAAAGAGCAACCCGACCAGCACCACGGTCAGGACCAGCAAATTCTTCCACAGCGGATAACGGTTCATCGCAATTCCATCGAGCGTCCGGATCCCAGTCGGGAATCCGGCTCCAAATTAGGGCTTTGATCCAAGCGGGAAGCGCGGCGACCCGAGCACAGATCGCCTCGAAGTCTGGGTCACAGCTCCTTGATCGACCCCTTGGGCAGCACGGACTCCACCGCCTGGCGGCGAACCTTCACCTCGACGCCCTCGGCGATCTCCACCTTGGCGAAGTTCTCGCCCAGATCCGTGATGCGTCCAACCAGCCCTCCCATGGTGGTGACCTCATCACCCTTGGTCAGGGCCTCGACCATCTTCTTGTGCTCCTTCTGACGCTTGACCTGCGGGCGGATCATCAGAAAGTACAGGAGCACGACCAGGCCGATGGGAAACAGCAGCCCCAGCAGCGGATCACCCTGCGATGCGGCGGCTTCCTGAGCCAGGGCGTCGGAGATGAAAAAGCTCATGGGATGTCCTCGACTTAGACGGAGATTACCGGCACATGCCGGGGGAAATTCAGCCGCGCATTATGACACAGCTGGGACAAAGTTGAACCGACGCGCTAGGTGGCCGCCCTCGAGGCGCGGAAGTCGCGCGCGAATGCGCTCAGGGTACCAGCGGCCACCGCCTCGCGCAGCGCGCGCATCAGGGTCTGGTAGTGGGCGAGGTTGTGGATGGTATTCAACCGCGAGCCCAGGATCTCGTTGCACTTGTCCAGGTGGTGCAGATAGGCCCGGCTATAGTTCCTGCAAGTGTAGCAATCGCAATGGGAATCCAGCGGGTCCGTGTCGGCCTTGAAGCGCGCGTTGCGGATTCTCACCACCCCGTCGCGCGTGAACAGGTGGCCGTTGCGCGCGTTGCGGGTGGGCATGACGCAGTCGAACATGTCGATGCCGAGGACCACCGCCTCGACGATGTCCGCGGGGGTCCCGACCCCCATGAGATAACGCGGACGGTCCGCGGGCAGCCGCGAGGAGAGGAAGTCCAGGACCCGCAGCCGGTCGGCCTCCGGCTCGCCCACCGATAGGCCCCCCACCGCGTAGCCGTCGAAGCCGATTTCGAGCAACCCGTCTAGCGACGCCCCGCGCAGCTCCTCGTGCATGCCTCCCTGGACGATGCCGAACAAGGCATGAGGGCTGTCCCCATGGGCCGCCTTGCTGCGCGCCGCCCAGCGCAGGGAGCGCTCCATCGAGCCTCGCACCTGTGCCCGATCGGCGGGATAAGGGGTGCAGTCGTCGAAGATCATCGCGATGTCGGAGCCCAGGGTCCGCTGCACCGCCATCGACTCCTCCGGCCCCAGAAACACCGGACTGCCATCCACCGGGGACCTGAAATGGACCCCCTGCTCGGTGATCTTTCGCAGCTCGCCGAGGCTGAAGACCTGAAAGCCGCCGGAGTCGGTCAGGATGGGGCCGTCCCAGTGCATGAATCGATGCAGATCACCGTGGCGGGCGATGATCTCCATCCCCGGCCGAAGCATCAGGTGGAAGGTGTTGCCGAGGATGATCTCGGCGCCTAGCCCCCGGATCTCCTCCGGCGTCATGGCCTTGACCGTGCCATAGGTGCCCACCGGCATGAACGCGGGCGTCTCGACCGTTCCGCGGGGGAAGGTCAGTCGGCCGCGCCGTGCCGCGCCGTCCCGGGCCAGCAGCTCAAACTCCAACTGAGGAATCCTCCAGCAAGGTCGCGAAGCCCCCCAGGCCGCGCACCTCCGCCACCGGCGGCTCGAGATCCTCGGGCCATGAAGTTCCCGCCCGGTTGACCCACACCGACTCCATGCCGATGCACCGGGCGGCCTCCACGTCCAGGAGGGGATCGTCGCCCAAGTGGAGCGCCTCGGCGGGCGTCACCCCGGCCCAGTCGAGCGCACCCTGAAAAAGCGCCGGGTCCGGTTTCTGCGCCCCGACCCCGGCCGCGGTGAGAGAGAGATGAAACAGGCCGCGCAGGGGCGTTTGCGCGACGTCCGAGTTGCCGTTGGTCACCGAAACCAGCCGATATCTCTTACCGAGCTCGCGCAACGCCGGAATGACGTCTGCGAACGGCTCGACCTGGTTCCGGCGCTCCAGGAACAGGGCGATGGCCTCGTCGGCAAGCTGCGGGGCGTAGCCGAACTCGCGCATCAGCGTGCTCAGTGAGGCGTGCCGAACGGCGGTCAGGTCGTGGGCGATACCAGGGTTGGACCGAGCGACGCTCTTGCGATGCGCGCGCAGGCTCGCCTCATCGTGGGAGCCGGTAAGACGGGGAGCGCGGACCTCCAACCAGGCGTACAGCGCGTCCTCAGCCCGCCGGATCGCCGGGAGACAGGGCCAGACCGTATCGTCGAGATCGATCGTCAGGAGCTTCAGACGGTCAACTGGGGTCATCTTGCCGATCCACTCGCGAACCCACATTGTGCATTGGTAGACGGGATTTTGTCAGACGACGGCCGCGCAAGCACCGAATTCCTCTTGTCACACCGCCTCCACGGGCCGCGTTGCGAGCACGCAAACCCACCCTGGACACATCCGCAAGCTTGGGAGCCAGAATCGTGTTTAGCCTCAGAAAAAAGACCGAAATGCCAACACCAGAGCAGGCCCTGCGCGGTCGCGCGAACCCGATGCAGGTATCCGACCGACACTTCGTCAGTGGCCATGCCGTGAAGCCCCCGTTCCCGCAGGGGATGGAGCGCGCCCTGTTCGGCCTCGGCTGCTTCTGGGGGGCGGAACGGCGCTTCTGGCAGCTGCCGGGCGTCTACTCCACCGCTGTCGGATACGCTGCGGGTTACACCCCCAATCCGACCTATGACGAGGTCTGCACGGGCCTGACCGGCCACAATGAGGTGGTGATGGTCGTCTTCGACCCGGCCGTGATCACGTACCAGGACCTGCTCAGGCGGTTCTGGGAGTCGCACGATCCCACCCAGGGCATGCGCCAGGGAAACGATATCGGCACCCAGTACCGATCGGGAATCTACTACTACGACGAGACCCAGCGGAACGCGGCGGAGCAGAGCCGGGAGCGCTACGGCGCGGCACTCAATGCGGCTGGCGCCGGCCCCATCACGACCGAAATCCTGCCCGCCCCGGAGTTTTACTACGCTGAGGATTTCCACCAGCAATACCTGGCCAAGAACCCGCACGGCTATTGCGGTCTCGGGGGATGTGCGGTGCCCTACCCGGCCTGAGCGCGAACGCGCTGTCCGTCGGGGACCCGGCGGACCTCATGGCGGGCAAGGCGCCGGGTGCTGCGGTCTCGCTCACGATGGTACAATTCGGGCGCCTTTGACAGCACTTTCCAGACGCACAGAGGGGTTTTATGGCCGGTCACAGCAAGTGGGCCAACATCAAGCATCGCAAGGCGGCCCAGGACAAGAAGCGCGGCAAGGTCTGGACCAAGCTGATCCGTGAGGTGACGGTGGCGGCCCGGGAGGGAGGCGGCGACGCGAACGCGAATCCGCGCTTGCGCCTGGCGATGGACAAGGCCTTCGCCGCCAACATGCCGCGGGATACGGTCGACCGCGCGATCAAGCGCGGCGCGGGCGGCGGCGAGGGTGAGCATTACGAGGAGATCCGCTACGAGGGGTATGGTCCGGGCGGGACCGCGGTCATGGTCGATTGCATGACCGACAACCGAAACCGTACCGCCGCCGAGGTGCGCCACGCCTTCTCCAAGCATGGGGGCAATTTGGGTACCGACGGCTCCGTGGCCTATCTGTTTTCCAAGCAGGGCGTCATCAGCTTCCAGCCCGGCGCCGACGAGGACGCGGTGATGGAGGCGGCGCTGGAGGCGGGTGCGGAGGACGTGGTTACCAACGATGACGGTTCCGTCGATGTCGTCACCACGCCGGAGGATTTCACCGCGATTCGGGAGGCATTGAACGGCGCGGGCCTGGACACCGAGGTCTCCGAGGTGACCTACAACGCATCCACCCAGGCGGCGCTGGACCGGGACGCGGCGGAGAAGCTGCTGAAGCTGGTGGATGCGCTCGAGGACCTGGACGACGTACAGGAGGTGTACCACAACGCGGACATCTCCGACGAGATCATGGCCGAGCTCGACGCCTGACCCGCGGCGTGGACAAACCACCGGCGCCGACCGAACCCCGACTCCGCCACCGCATCCTGGGCATCGACCCAGGCTCTCGCAACACGGGCTATGGCGTAATCGACAGCGACGGCATGCACAGCCGGCGGATCGACAGCGGCTGCATCCGGGTAGGCGGGCATCCCTGGCCGGAGCGCCTCGGGCTCATCTTCGATGGCGTTGCCAGGGTGGTGGCGGAGCACCGGCCCCACGAGATCGCCGTGGAGCAGCTCATCTTTGCCCGCGACCCCAATGCCGCCCTCAAGCTCGGGCAGGCACGCGGGGCGGTGCTGTGCGCCGGGCTCAAGGCCGGGGTTCAGGTCCACGAGTACAGCCCGAAATCGGTGAAGCTCGCTGTGGTCGGTACCGGCGGCGCGGAGAAGTCTCAGGTGCAGCATATGGTGAGCATCCTGCTCAATTTGAGCGACATCCCCTCGGAGGACGAGGCCGACGCCCTGGCTTTGGCCCTTTGTCACGCCCACTCCATGGGTATTCCCGCGCGCAAGCGCGCGGCGGCCTCCTGGCGGGACTTTCGGCCATGATCGGTAGATTGCGCGGCGAGATCGTCTTCAAGCACCCGCCCCAGCTCATGCTGGACGTGAACGGGGTCGGCTATGAGCTCGATGCCCCCATGTCCACCTTCTACGATCTGCCAGGGGTGGGCGAGACCGTCACCCTGGTCACCCATCTGGCCGTGCGCGAGGACGCGCAGGTTCTCTACGGCTTCCGGCGCGAGTCCGAGCGCGCCCTGTTTCGCAGCCTGCTCAAGGTGACGGGCGTCGGCGCGCGGATGGCGCTGGCCATCCTGTCCGGCATGGACGCCCAGCGCTTCGCCCTGTGCGTGCAGCAAGAGGACGTCACCGCCCTGATCCGCCTGCCGGGTATCGGCCGCAAGACCGCGGAGCGGCTGATCGTGGAGATGCGCGACAGGGTGGAGGCCATCGGCATCCAAGCCCCCGCGGGCGGTCCGGGTCGGACCCCCCCGGCAGCGGACGCGGACATGGCCCTCACCGATGCGGTGAGCGCCCTGGTGGCCCTGGGTTACAAGCCGGTGGACGCGACCCGCATGGCCCGTGCCGCGGACGACGGTGCGAAGACCTCGGAGGAGATCATCCGCGCCGCGCTCAAGGCGGTGAATAGCCCCTGAGCTTGCTGCATCCATCCCCGTGGCGGCACACCCCTGACCTACTCACGCTGCTCCCCGTCCTCCGGCCCGAAGTTGAAGGCGATGGAGAGGCGCTGCTCGCCGCTGCGGTTGGTCTCCACGCGGTGGGAGAGGCTGGGGGGGAAGAACAGGAACATGCCGGCGACCGGTGTGACCTGGATCCGGAAGTGCCCGTCGCGCAGCACCAGATCCCCCGAATCCGCCGGCACCCGCACGTAGTAGACCCCGGAGAGCAGCTCGTCGAGCTCATCGTGCGTGTGCTCTGAGGTGGATTGTCCCGGTCCCTGCGCGTTGAGCCAGAAGCCGCTGCGCAGCGGCTTCGTTCCCCGGCCCAGGATCTGCCGGGCGCAGGCCTCGGCGTGCGCCAGCACCGGGGCCAGGGCGGGGATCCGCTGGCGATCCAGGTAGAGGTTCTCGAAACGCCCGCCGAAGAAGTGGGTGCGGCGGGTGAAATCCTCCTCGCCCAGCGAGGCGAGTGTCTGCAGGATCTCCCCGTTGATCCCCTCGGCCCCGGGCAGCATGCTGCCGTGCAGCCGGGCATTGGTCCAGATCCGGACCCCGGAGCTCGTCGTCATGCCCGTCGTCCTCGCCGCCCGGTCGCTCGCGTTCCCGGTCAGCCCTCGGGCTTTCCCGGCTCGGCCGGGGCCTGTCCGGGCCAGGGCATGATCGGCACCACCGAGATGCTGTTCTTGGGAGAGCCCTCGATGATGCGGTCGCTGTAGCTGAGGTAGACCAGTACGTTGCGCCGCGCGTCGTAAAAGCGCACCACCTGCAGGGATTTGAAGACGAGCGAGGTGCGCTTCTTGAACACCTCGTCACCGTCGGCCTTGCCCTCCCGGATCTTGTCGGCAAGCCGCACAGGGCCGATCTGGCGGCAGGCGATGGAGGCGTCCGAGGTGTCCTCCGCCACCCCCACCGCGCCGCTGATGCCCCCGGTCTTGGCGCGGCTCAGGTAGCAGGCGACGCCGGGGACCTCCTCGTCCTCGAACACCTCGATCACGATCTTGTCGTTGGGGCCGAGCCATTTGAACTTGGTGCTCACCTCGCCGATCTCCTCGCCGGCGAGACCGAGCGGAAGACAGCACAGAGCGATGGTCAGGGCAAGGACGATGATGGGCATGGTCGGTCTCTTTCTACCGTGTTCGGTCAGGGGCCGAAGAGGCGCGTCGCCTCCTGGTGGCTGCGGGTCAGGCAGTCCTCGACGGACACGCCGTAGAACCAGTTTCCGGTGAGGGCGAGCCGGCCGCCGGCAAGCTCGGCGTCGATACGCTGGACCAGCTCCTGATGGCCGACGCGCAGGGCCGGCAGGCGATTGTCGACCCGCGCGACGCCCGCGATGCGGTCCGGCGTGATGCCAAGCGCGCGGCCGATGCGGTCCAGCTGCGCGTCCGGCGCCAGAACGTCCGGGCGGAAATGGAAGGTGAATCCCCGGTAGTCCTGATCGGGCACGTAGTCTCGGGACACCATGGAGTGAAAGGCGTCGTCCACCGCGATCAGGCCGGCCAGGGGTGGCAGGTGATTGATCTTCCGCCGCCGGCACGCAGACCGCCACCGACTCCACCTGGGAGATCCCGATGCCGGAAACGCCAGCGCGCAGCGTCTGCATGTCCGCGGGCAACAGGGCGGCCGCCGCGTCAGGGGGCACCGCGAGGCTGAGGGCGCGGCAGGCGATCTCGGCTCCGCCCGCGAGCTCGAGGCGGAAGCCGTCGCCATCCCGATGCACCGCCGCGATGTCCTGACCCGTGCGGACCGCCAGGCCGGGTTGCGCGGCGATGGCGTCGGGAATGTCCGAGAGACCGCCGGGCAGCGTGAAGCTGCGCATCACCTCCTTGCGCCGCGGCTTGCGGCGGAACAGCAGCTCGGCGGGAAAGTCGTCCGCGTCCTGGCAGATAACGGCGCGGAACGCGGGGCCGAAGAGATCGCGGTAGTTCCTGCGCCCGAGGCCAGCGCCGTAGTAGTCGGCCACCCCCCTTCCCTGCTTGGTGCCGGTGAACAGCCGCGGCAGCGAGAGAGCCATCTCCAGCGGATGCAGGGCAGAGAGGATGGAGTGCCGTCCACCCTCGCGCCACAGGGAGTAGCGGAGCTTCGCCTTGGGCACGAGGCGGCCCGTCAGGTCGAGATCGCCGAGGATGTCCAGGAGGTGGCCGTAGCTGTTAAAGCAGGTGTGGCTGCCGGCCTCGGTCCAGAAGTCTCCGCAGCCGGTGAAGGTGCGGCTGTTCATGCAGCCGCCCACCCGCTCGCTGCGCTCGATGACCAGGGTGTCCACCCCCTTACGAGCCGCGCGATGGGCCAGGCCGAGACCGCTGATACCGGCACCGACGACGACGTGATCGACTTGCTCGCTCATGCTCGGCATCGCTTCCCGGAGCTCAATAATCGCGCCGGGGTCCGGTCTCGTCGTCCTCGTCCTCATTCTCCTCGGGCTCGACGAGAGACAAATGGCTGGTGTCCGGGAATCCGATCGCGGGCGGCGGCGGCTCGCAGTCCTCGAACGACCAGTCGTCGCCCGAGACGAGGGACAGATGGCTGGTGTCGATCCTCCCGGGATCGGAGGTGCGATCCGCCTCCAGCGGCAGCGACTGGCCCTCGGGGGCCAGGGATAGGCCCGCCGTCACCCCGTAATGGCTCTTCGCGTGGCATCTCCTCTGCTGGCGGCTGGGAGGCGGGATTCACGGCCTGCGCGGACCAGGGCGCCTCCTCCGGGGTGTCCAGGGGGACGATGCGCACCAGTGCCCCGGCGTCGCGGAAGACCTCCCGGAAACGTGATGCGGTCGCGGTGTCCACCCCGCGCTTGATGACGATCGGATTGCCGTCGAACAGGCGTGCCGCGGCCTCGTCCGAGAGATTGAACAGCTTGCGCAGGCGCGCGCGCACGACGTCGGGATCGGCTCCCTGCAGGAGCTCCCCGGCGAACTGGATATCGAACTTTGCCCCCGCCATGGTTCTTCTCTCTTTCTCGTATGGCCCGCTCCGGGCGCGGTGAGAAAAGTCTACTGCAAACGCCCGCCGCAAACGACCTTGCCGGGGCCAGCGCGCGCGCTCGCCTCGATTCCGTGTGAGCACCTTCACAGAAACGCGCGGCGCACGGTCCTGGCCGTCGCGGCGGCCGGCTTCCTGTGAGCGCGTTCACGAATGGAATGCCCCGCGGCATCCAGTATTACTGCCAAGGCCGGATGCGCCGGGTGCGCCTCATGCCGCTGGCTGGATATCAATACATCAGGAGTACGACAGTGAAGACCATCCTAAGCATCCTCTTTGCGATCCTCTTCGGCCTCGCTGCCGTGCCGGTACAGGCGAAAAAGGACAAGGGCGACGACGCCCCGTACCGGGAAGGCTGGCACAGTTGCGACAAGAAGATCACGATCTGCCACATCCCTCCCGGCAACCCCGACAACGCGCACGCCATCACCATCAGCGTGAACGCGCTCGACACGCACATCGACCATCACGATGACGTCGTGATGGGGTGCGATCTGGGCAAGGCCGGCAAAGATGCGGCAGAGGACCGGTGCCGGGCACTGGCGGATGCCGACGATGACGATGATGACGACTCCGGGAACGACGGCGACTCCGGCGACTCGCGGCGACTCCGGCGATGCACGGCGACTCGGGCGATCGCGGCGACTCCGGGCGACTCGGGCGACTCCGGCGATCGGCGACTCCGGCGACTCGCGGCGACTCGGGCGACTCGGGCGACTCGGGCGACTCCGGCGACTCGGGCGACTCCGGCGACTCCGGCGACTCCGGCGACTCCGGCGACTCCGGCGACTCCGGCGACTCCGGCGACTCCGGCGACTCCGGCGACTCCGGCGACTCCGGCGACTCCGGCGACTCCGGCGACTCCGGCGACTCGGGCGACTCGGGCGACTCGGGCGACTCGGGCGACTCGGGCGACTCGGGCGACTCCGGCGACTCCGGCGACTCCGGCGACTCCGGCGACTCCGGCGACTCCGGCGACTCCGGCGACTCCGGCGACTCCGGCGACTCCGGCGACTCCGGCGACTCCGGCGGCTTTGACGGCAACACGGGTGGCGACGACGACGATGGCACGAGCGGGGGACCCGGCGGTCTCGGCGTCGGCGCGCCCGGCCTGCCTGACAGCGTGCTCTTCGTCCTCTGTGACAACCGCACCGGCGAAATCGGCCGCGCTGTCGACGCGAGCCCGGTAGGCAGGGTCTCGAGCTCGAAATTCGGCTGCGAGTGATCTCGGGAATCGGCCCTGGCGCGTGACGCCCAGGGCCGCGAACCCAAACCTGGACTGGAGACCGATCGAAATGTTCAGCAAGAAAAGCCAATCCGAACAGACGCCAGGCCTGATCCTGGGCTCGGTCCGGACAGTCCGAAACGACGCTCCCCGGCGTATGGGCGAGAACGGATTCACGCTGGTCGAGGTGCTGATCACCCTGGCCGTCGTCGTCATCGTGCTGGCCGTCGCAGTTCCGGGGTTCGGGCTTCTGATCGCGGAGACGCGCATGACGACGACCACCAACGGTATCGTCACCCAGCTCAACCTGGCCCGGTCGGAGGCGGTCAAGCGGGGAACCCCGGTAACCATGTGCAGCAGCTCCGACGGCGCGACCTGCTCCGGAGACCTGAACTGGGGCTCGGGCTGGATCGTCTTCACCGATCAGGACAGGAACCTGGAGGTCAACGATGCCGCCGACATCATCAGGGTTCAGCAGTCGACCGCAAACAACGTGGAGCTCAGCGGAAACTACGCCTACCTGATGTATCTCCGGGACGGCTCGATGCTGGTCTATTGAGGTTGGATTCGGCCCTGCCCCTGGAAGCCGCGCGCAGCCATCGAGAAAAATCGAATCCTCCCGCGCGGTTTGGGCGGCCCTGGGGCAGGGGCCGTGAATTGAAAAGGACCTGGGCGGGAGCCGCCGCAAGGCCCGAGTGAGTAAGGTCGGTGCTTCGGAAGCTAGACCGGCTCTTACCGCCCAGGCAGCCCAGGATCCGTTTAACGAGTCAGTTGTGCAGTCGGAGGTCGAGAATGCTTACATGCAAACGGATGGGGGGCTTGGTTCTCGCGTCTGCCATGCTCCTCGGCGGGGGAATCCTGGCCGGGATCGTGGCTCCAGGCAGCCCCCTTCGGAACCCCAAGCGTCCTGCCAGCGTTGCTTTCCGCGTTGGCGATTTTTTCAGTGCTTTTCTCAGTGGCTCTGCTTGCAGTGACTTTCCTGGTCAGCCTGCTCCCGGGGGCTGGGTCTGCAAAGGAAGCGCTGGCACGAACAAGCCCAAGCGTGGATCAGGAGACCGGGGCTTGCCGTCGCCGTTCCCGGCTTGGCCGCAAGATCGGCGAGCGCACTCGGGAAAGGCGCCCACTGCCCTCGTCGGCCTGGACGCCCGCGACAGGCTCCTTGCCTTGATTGCGCCTCCTATCGGCTGGTTGCTGACTGACAGACTCGGCAACCTTTGTTTGACTTGGCCCCGATGTAAAAAAGAACCGGCGCGCTACCAGCAAGGCGCCGCGCGGCCAGGGCGGACGTGCAAGAAACCGGCCCGGCCTTCTGCCTTCGAAGCGAGGGACATTGCCGGCCACCCCGGTGATACGGGGTGGCCGGAACCGATTACCTCGCCACGACTTCCCGCGTTCCCTTCCCGGTCCTGAACCCAATCGGCCTCCCGGGGTCGTCTGTCCGATTCGACCTGCCGGACGCCGTCAGCAGGTTTCATCACCGAGTCTTTCCATCGGGCTTTCTCCAGTCGACAATGGAGGCATCCGCTTTCTTGCGAGCCCCGTGAACCCCGTGACGCACAATGCCCCTGACGTGCGAGAGCCCTGACCCGCCGGTGATTGAATTGCCTGTACCGATGCCGTCCGGATTCGGGGGTGCAGCGCGGGGGCTGCGCCCGGCGCGCACCCGTGACGTAGCAGCTTCAGTTCCGCTCAATTCGCGCTCGTCGCGCGAGGCCAGGTCGCGATGACGAGCCACGGCGTCGATTCCGCGGGCCTGGACGCACTGACGGCGGCGGCCCTGCGCAAGCTCGTCCCCTACGACCCTGCCCAGGAAGAGGCCGGACGGCAGCTCGCGGCGCTGCACCTGGAGTTGCAGAGCGCGCCAGCCTTTCGTGCCCCCAAAGGGCTGCTGAAGCGGGTCAGAGGCCGTCTCCGTCCATCGCCAGTCCCGGTGCGGGGACTCTATCTCTGGGGCGGGGTCGGGCGGGGCAAGACCTATCTGATGGACTGGTTCGTCGATGAGCTGCCGTTCCCGGGCAAGCAACGGGTGCATTTCCATCACTTCATGCGCGGCGTTCACGACGAGCTCGCCGGCTTGCCGCGCCAGCCAGACCCGCTGGAGGTTCTCGCGGATCGCCGCTACCGCGAGCTGAGGGTGCTGTGCCTGGACGAGTTCGTCGTCACCGACATCACCGATGCCATGCTGCTGTACGGGCTGTTAAAGGCCTTTTTCGCCCGCGGGATCACCTTGGTGACCACCTCGAACACGCACCCCGATGAGCTCTATCGCAACGGTCTACAACGCCAACAGTTCCTGCCGGCAATCGATCTGATCAATCGCCACACCCGGGTCTACGAGCTCGACGGGGGCCGAGACTATCGACTGCAGGCACTCACGGCCGGCGGGGTGTATTTCACGATCCCCGACGGCGGGACGGATGCCGCCCTCGCGGACTATTTCGAGCGCCTGACGGGCGGCCACGGCGAGCACCTGATGGCCCTGGAGATCAACGGGCGGGAGATTCCGGTGCGACGGCTAGGCACCGATGTCGTGTGGTTCGACTTCCGGGTGTTGTGCGGCGGCCCGAGGGCAACGGCGGACTACATCGAGATCGCGCGTGAGTTTCATACCGTGCTGCTCTCCGATGTGCCCGTTCTCACCCCGGGCGAGGATGCGGCGGCACGACGTTTCATGCACCTGGTGGACGAGTTCTACGATCGCCGGGTCAAGCTGATCATGTCTGCCGCGGCCCCTCTCGACGCGCTCTACCCGGGGGGACTGCACGACTTCGCCCACGAGCGCCTGCTCAGCCGGCTGACCGAGATGCAGTCCGAGGCGTATCTGGCCGAGGCGGGTCGGACGGGAGCCTGATGCCCTGACGGGCTTGCCTGAACCGGCTGTGCCTGCGGGGTCTGTCGCCCCATTCCGCCCGCCTCCGGTCACCACAGCAGCGGGATGGGCTCTTGGGAAGGCAGGCGCTCCTGTGGCAGGGGCCGCGCCTGGATGCTCATCTTGCGTTTGATCGGGGGTTTGATGCTTTGGGTCATTTCCCGGCTGACCAGCATCCGGAAGCCGATGTCCTGAGCGGCGGCAAGCCCGTCGCGCTCGATGCTGTAGACGTTGATGTTGCCCGTGGATGCGCCGCACACGGGAATGTGGACCAGGCCGTCCGTGCCCTTGCGGCTACCCAGCACCGGGATGCCGGCGCCGGTGAGCATCTTCTCCATCTCATCGATTGGGATCTCCTGGCCGAGGCCGCACTGCAGGGTGCCGTCGTACATGTAGACCTGGATCGTGCTCTGGTCGAACACCCATACGCCGTAGCCGCCCGCATCCGGGTTCTGGTTCGTGAAGGCCGTCCAGTCGGCGGCGGCCACGGTGATCACGTTGGCCTCCCCGCTGGGAGCGCCACAATGGTCGCCGAGCGCCAAGGGCAGCCGGCGCTGCTCGACCGCCTCGACCTTGACTCCTTGGGCGCGCAGCAGGTCCGCGGCCTTCTCGGGTGGTACGCCACTGCCCCCCAGGCATTGGATCGTGCCGTTGAGCTGATAGACGGTGACGGTCTCGTCGGCGACCGCCGCGAAGACGCACAAGAACAGCGGCAGGTATGCGATCTTCTTCATGGATTCTCCCGAGGCGTTGGTTGTTTTCTCTTGGCGTCAGGCCGACGCGTCCAGGGCCGTGCCTGCTCTGTGACGGCAGCATTCTACCCCACACGCTCGACCCGACCGACCCGTACACCGAGCTTGACCGGCCTCATCGGGAATCGCGCCCGCGTTAGCCGATGAGAACAGACAGTCCGGGGGGGCAGCTTGCAAATCGGCCGGCGCGTCACGACCTCAGATCAAACGAGAAAGCAAGCGAAACCACCATGAGCGCCGAGCCAACGCATCCGTCCACCGTCGATCCCGACGAGGTAGCCTACTTCGAGAAGCTCGCGCACCGCTGGTGGGACGAGCAAGGCCCATTCTGGCCGTTACATCGGTTGAATGCCTTCCGGGTCGGATACCTGCGGGAGCGTCTGAGTGCGGCGTTCGGGCGCACCGCGGGGGACGAACGCCCACTGCAAGGGATTCGGGTGCTGGACATCGGCTGCGGCGGCGGCATCCTCAGCGAATCCATGGCCCGGCTGGGTGCCCGGGTGACGGGCACGGACGTGACCGGGAAAAACATTCGGGTCGCCCAGATCCACGCCGAATGGTCCGGGCTCGATCCCGATTACCGGGTCGCGACGGCGGAAGAACTGGCCGCCGCCGGAGAGTCCTTCGACGCCGTGCTCAACATGGAGGTCGTGGAGCATGTGGATCACCTCCCCCTGTTTCTCGCCGATTGTGGGCGCCTGGTGAGGCCGGGCGGCGTCATGGTGGTCGCGACCATCAATCGAACCCTGGCGGCGCTGATCATCGCCATCTTCGGCGCCGAGTACGTGCTGGGCTGGCTCCCCAAGGGTACCCACCACTATCGAAAGCTGGTCAAGCCACGCGAGGTCACGTCGGGCCTGGGGAGCGACTTCGAGGTGCTGCATCGCACGGGCGTGCGCGTGAACCCGTTCGACCGAAGTTTTCACTACACCCGTTTTCTCGGTGTGAACTACATGATGCTGCTGCAGAAATCCCCCGCCTGAGGAGCGCGGATCAGTTCAGCGATAGCCGCGGCACAGGGATGTGACGCCCCTTTCATGCGCGTACGCGATTGAAAGGGGCCACTCGGGCTCAGTAGTAGTGGGCCTGCTTGGGCCCCAGCGCCCATGCCCGCCAGGCGGTCTCCAAGGCCGGGAGTCCGCCGTCGTACCCGCTCTCGATCACCTCCGCGGGAGCGAAGTCACTCGCGCCGCGCGCGCCCAGCTCGTCCAGGATGCGCGCCAGCAGCCTGGTCCCTTTCGGACTGGACATCAGGAAGTAGACCACCGACCAGGCCTGCGCGTAGGCACGGTTCCCGGACAGGTCGTGTACCTGCCAGTCGCGCTGTCCCAGGTCGAGGTAGTCGGCCAGCGGGGTGATGCTGCCGTCACGCAGCTTGGCCTTGATCAGCGCCTCCCAGTGCGGGTTCGGGTGGATCACCACTGCCTGTCCGAATACCTCCATGCGCTCGAAGTACTCGGACAGTCCCTCGTTGAGCCAGGGTGGCACCGGCCCAAACGCATGGTGTAGCAGGGCGTGATTGGCCTCGTGGGTGATCACCTCCAGCATCTGCGCGAAGCTGCGCTGGCGCCAGGTCACCGCCTCGTTGCGCGCGGGAGAAAAGTAGCCCGAGGCCAGTCCCTTGAGCGCGGGGCCGTCGCCGTATCGGGAGAAGGCGTCCTGGTCGGCGAAGATACGAATGCCGAAGCTGGGATCGCCGCGAAAGCGCAACCCCAGGCGGGACCTGTAGATGTCGTGGATCTTGGCCACGGCGACCTCGACCTTGGCGTGGGTCTCTGCCGGCATGGCGTAGTCGACCGGGATGATCTCGAAGCGGAAGGGGACGTGCCCCTCGAGCGAAGCGGACAGGTCCTGCGCCAGCTCCCGCAGCTCGGCCGGGGGGCGGTCGCCGAAGTGGGTGCGACCCTCGGCGTCGGTCCAGCGGTAGATCTCCCCTCGGGCAACCAGGACCCAGCACGACAGGCACAGCAGGGTGGTCAGGGCGGCCGCGCGGGAAATCGCGCGCGACGCGGGACCAGGCGTCTTGCCGTTCCCCGAAGCCCGGCGATCCCGCTGCGCAACGCCAGATCTTCGCATGCCCCGCGCCGCCGCCTAGTCGATGGCCTCGGTGGCCGTGCGTCCCGATGGTACCCCGAGCTTTTCCAGACCCCGCGCCACTGCCTCCACCTCGGCGAGCGGGCCCGCGACATAGACGCGCAGGCTTTCCCACGGATGGTGATCGGAGGCGACGACCGCAAGCACGTCATCGGCTTGCGCGCGGGTGATTGGGGTATAGGCGAAGTTGTCGAGGGACTCCTTCATCGCCCGGCACCAGCGCGCCTGATACTGTCCCTCGGGCTCCGGAACCGCCCAGTACAGGTGGAAGGACTCGATGACGTCGATCGAGACGGCATGCTCGATCAGGCTCTTGATCGGCGCGACGCCGTCGCCGAAGGCGATGAACACGGCGGGTTCGGACGACTCCTCGTCCAGTACGAAACGCCCCGTGGGGCCCCTCACCGTGACCATGTGACCGTGGTGCATGTCACCGCCGAAGACCCGGTCGGAGAAGGCGTCGCCTGGCTGGCGACGCACGAAGAAATGCAGATAGCGCGCGTTGCATGGGCAGCTCGCGATCGGAAGTTCGGCCTGGGCACCGTCCTCCAGCGTGAGCAAAGCCCGTTGGCCCGCCATGAAGCGCAGCGTCTGGGTGCGCGGCGTCTGGATCTGGAGCTGGACCATGTCTTCCGTCAGCCTTTCGTGCTTGCGCACCGCGGCCCGGATCTGCTGCTCGGGCAGATCGTCGACGGACAGCGCCTCCGCCGCCTCCAACACCACGTCGGTAACAGCCGTGTTCGAGCAGGTGAGGATGTAACCCATCTGCTTCTCCCGCTCACTCAGCACGTAGTCGTGCTCCTGGGTCTTCCACACCTCGCCGCTGACGACGCGGGCCTTGCAGGTGCCGCAGTTGCCGCTAGAGCAGCCGTAAGCGAGGTTGAGTCCAGCACGCACCGAGGCGTCGAGAATGGTCTCCGTGCCCTCGACGAAGAAGTCGTGGCCGCTGGGGATGATCTTGACGCTGGCTGCCATGATGCGCAGGAAGGTGTCCTTGGCAAGTAATTGGGCTCGATTGTCGGGTTGCGGGCGCTCGGCAATGGTGCGGCGCTCGGTGGCGAGCCAGTCGAGGATGTCGTGCAGGCGAGCGGCGGTGGATGGGTCCGCCGTTCCGGCAACCGGGGCCAGGCGTTCGACGGCCGTATCGAGCAGTCTCTCGGTCGCATCGAGGGCGGATACCTTGTCCACCAGGACCTCGCTCAGCGACCGCAGGCGCGATACCAGCACCTGCGCGCTCGGCAGGGCGGTGTCTCCCTGGCGGGTTTTCGGCAGTGCGGTGGCCTTGATGCGCTCGACGCGCTCGAAGGCGTCGTTGTCTTCGAGGCTCACCTTTGGGTAGACCCGCAACAGGTCGCTGACCGCGATCTGGCCCTCGAAGGTGGTGAGCTCCCCACCCCGGATCCGCCGCTGCAGCTCGGCGCGTGAGACCTCGGCGAGACGAGCGGCGCGGGAAAGGCTCAGCAGTTGTGGCATCGAACGTTGCTCCAAAACGGCGGCGGGATGCGATGGCCCCATTTTCAAGCGGGGTTGCAAAAGCCTACGCGGCGGCCATCTTGTCGGCAAGGTTTCGATCGTACGGTCGACCGGAACCGCGGGTTGCGGCGTAATCTTGCCCAGGCGCTGAGGGCCTCGAAAATGCGCCAGCCGCCGCGGCACCGGTGCTCTCCCCTACCACCCCGAGGTTGCGGCTACTTGACATGCGGCCCATTGATGGCATGAAGACCGCTCCGGTCCCGAGCGGACGCGCATCGCGATTGTGGCAACTGGGTCGCGCGGCCGGTGGCATAGTCACCGCGGCCGCGGTGCGGGGATTGGCGGGTCTGGCACGCGGGGAACCGTTCGCTCTCGACCCATCGATGCTGACAGGGGCGGACGCGCGGCAGCTCGCCGAGCGCTTGTCGCGTATGCGCGGTGCGGTGATGAAGCTCGGGCAGCTGATGTCGATGGACGGCAAGGACGTGCTGCCCCCGGAGCTGGTCGAGCTGCTCGCTCCCTTACGCGACAGCGCCCACGTCATGCCGCTCAGTCAGCTCGTCGGCGTGCTGGAGGCGGAGTACGGCGTCGGGTGGGAGGGGCGATTCCGGCGCTTCGGCTTCAACCCGGTCGCTGCCGCCTCAATCGGTCAGGTCCATCGCGCGGAGACCCGCGATGGCCGCGTGGTCGCGATCAAGGTTCAATATCCGGGCGTCCGCGAGAGCATCGACAGCGACATCGCCAACCTTGCCCTGTTGTTCAGACTCCTCGGGCCCCTGGCCGACGGCGTGGATCTGGGGCCGACCCTGGAGGAAGCGCGTCTTCAGCTCCACCGGGAGGCGGATTATCGCGCCGAGGCCCGTTCCCTGGGCGAGTACCGGGAACTGCTTACGGATGACCCGGACCTGACCGTGCCGGCGGTGCATGGCGATCTCTCAGGATCGAGGCTCCTCGCCATGGATTTCGCGGAGGGGGTGCCGGTCGATGTGCTGGTGTCGCGGGCCGAGACCCGGGCGGTGCGAGACAGGGTGGCCGAGGTCCTCAGCCGACTGGCGTTGCGTGAGCTGTTCGAGCTACGGCTCATGCAGACGGACCCGAATTTCTCCAATTACCTCTACGACGCCGCGCGGGGGCGCATCGCGCTGCTCGATTTCGGCGCCGCGCGGCGCGTCGATCCTTCTCTGGCCGAGTCCTACCGCGCGCTGGCGCGGGCGGCCATGGCCGAGAGCCGAGACGGGGTGCGCGAGGCCGCGTTGGCGATGGGTTATCTGGCGGCGGACGATACGCCCGGACACGCGCAGGGGCTGGTGGATCTCATCTTGATGGCGACCGAGCCGCTGCGGCACCGCGGACCCTACGATTTTGCCATGTCGGATCTGTTCGGGCGCGCCCACGCCCTCGGTCACGACCTGGTTTTCCGCCGCGGTTTCAAGCGTACGCCGCCACCCGAGACGATGTTCCTGCACCGTAAGTTCGTCGGCACCTTCCTGCTGTGCACGCGGCTGCGGGCGCGGATTGACCTCAGGGCCTTGGTCGCGCCATGGTTGAACTGATGAGGGGCTGGCATCCCCAGTCGGCGGGTCGCTCGGGTTGCTCAGGCCATGCGAGCGCGGGGTAATCCGGCGCTGGCGGCCGGGGTTGGCTGGTCAGATCAGCGCGTGGGCGGCCGTCGGGCGCTTGCGGCAAATGGTGATGGCGGGCGGGGTCTCATCCGAGAGTTCGTCGTTCATGTCGCTTGAAACCGAGTCGATCGTCTCCCGGGTCGTGCTCCAGATCCCGTCCGCGTCCACTTCGGAGACGAATCCGCGATAGATGGAGAGAACCAGTTCCACATCGTTGTCGGATTCGACCGATGAATCTGTGCTTTCCGTGTAGATACTCATGGTTGTGAAGTCCTTGGGGTCTAGAGCTTTGGGATTCGTTGGAATTTATCTGCCTGGCACCGCGTATCTGGGGTCGAGTCGCTGCTTAATAGAAGGGTTAGCAATTCTGATGCCAGGATAGCCGTTACTCCTTTCTCGGCGTTCCCGTGCCCTGCCCCACCGTTGCCGCCCTGAAAAACGTCGGGGCACGGAGACAAGCCGTGACCTCCGTTCCGTGTTTACGGAAATCGGGAGGCCCCGGAAACGGCCGATCACTGGGCCGAGGCCGGGTCAGTAGTCGATAGCAACCAGAGGACAAAGAGGATGGATGAGAAAACACGAACCGAGATCGAGGCCGCCGCCTTCCGCGGTTTGGTCGAGCACCTGCAACGGCGCACCGACGTGCAGAACATCGATCTCATGAACCTGGCTGGCTTTTGCCGCAACTGCCTGTCGAAGTGGTACATGGGGGCGGCAAAGGAGCGCGGCCTGGACATCTCCTACGACCAGGCGCGTGAGGTGGTCTACGGCATGCCTTATGAGGAGTGGAAGCGCAAGCACCAGCACGACGCCACGCCGGAGCAACAACAGCGCTTCGAGGAGACCAAGCCCCTGCATGCCTTCGTGAGCGGCCACCACAAGGGCTGACGGCGGCGCGGACCGGAGATTCGCGACTGCGGATGCCCCTTGATCGGGACCGGATCAGCCCGCGATCCTGCGGCCCGCCAGTCGCTTCTTCATCGCCTCGCAGCGGCGGGCGTCTTTGAACATGAAGTCGCCGCCGGCGTGATCGAAGCCGTTGCGCTCGTAGAAGCGCTTGACGCGGGCGATCTCGTCGGCGGATGCGATCCGTGCGGGGTCCTCGCGGATCGGTCTTGCCTTGAGGGCGAGCAGACACCGCTCCAGGTCGATGGTCGCCCCCAGCCGCCGCAACAGCCTGGTGCCCAGACCTTGGCCGCGGAATGCGGGTTCCACCCACAACTCGGCGACATAGATGAGGCAGTCGCATGCCGCGGCGTCCAGGTCATCTCCCGCCGGCAACAGACAGCGCCTGTCCGCCAGCACCGCATGGGCGAACTCGGACACCTCGGGGGTCAAGGAGTCGAGCAGCTCGTCCTGCCCGACGCCATCGCATAGCGCCGCGACCAGATCGATCCGGTGTCCGCGGATGATCCCCGCGGGGCGTTCCTCGGACGCGTCCTCGTCCCAGGCGGTCGCCTGGCCCTCGAAGGCGAGGACGTAGCGGCCGAGGGTTTCGTCCGGGTCCGGCCTCAGGGTAAAGGCGATCTCGATCTCGTCCATGGCGACGGTCTTTATGGCTAGAAGATGAGCGCAGCGATCGCTCACCGCCGGATCATGTACCGGCGAGCGACGCCCCGCGGTAGCGATGCTAGAGCTCGCCGTTGGCGCCGGCCTCCATGATCGACTGGATGTTGTCGCGCACCAGAATCGCCTTCTCCAGCAGGTCCGGAGGCAGCTTCGCGGTGTGCATGACCTTGTCGAGGTCCAGGGTAACCAGCCAGGCCTTGCCTTCCTGATCCTCGATCAGGGTAATGCGGCAGGGGAGATAGGCGGAGAAGTCGATGTTGTGGCTGATCATCTCGTGGGCGATGCGGGCGTCGCAGAACTGGAAGATCTCCACGCGCTTGCTGTCGACGCCCATGGCCTGCAGCTCCTTGTAGAGGGGCAGGTGCGCGACGAGCTTGAAGTTGAGCCCGTTGGCTCTGAGCTTCATCGAGTCCACCGCGTCGTCCATCGAAACGTCCTCGGCCAGCGGCATCTTGAGGACCGTATCGGCGATGTTCATCTCCTGCGCCGCGCTCACGACGGGCAGGAACAGCCAGGGGATCAAGACCAGCGCGGCGAGGGCTTTGAGCGTCGGCATCGTTGCGGTTCTCCTCATCTGGTATGGAACTGGATCGGTAGTCGGGTGCGTGCGTGCACAGGGCGGACATTCTGACCGCATCGCCGGGCAAAGCCAATTGGCAGTCCCCAGGTCGGATACTGGTGTTTTCCCTGGGGCCGGTCCTCTCTCACGGGGCCTGGTTGCCGGCGCCGTCCGCGTGAAACGCCGCTGAGACGATCCGACCGAGACCTGATTTCCGGCCGTTCCGCGGACGAAGGGCCGAGGGCGGCTATAATGCCCATCGCCGCCAGACGGCGTGCAGCGAGGAGGATTCGGATGGAAACAGAATTGTACGACCGGCTTCTCGACCGGTTGGGGGGAATGAAGGCCGTCGCGGTCGCGTTCTCCGGAGGTTCGGATAGCACCCTGCTGTTGGCGGCGGCGCGGCAGGCGCTGGGGGAACGGGTGCTCGCCTTGACCGCGGTAACGCCCTACATGGGGCGACAAGAGATCGCCGATGCGTTCGCATTGACCTCGAGCTTCGGGGTGCGCCATGAGCTCGCGGAGCTCGACATGCCAGAAGGTATCGAGACCAACCCGCGGGAGCGCTGCTACCTCTGCAAACGCGCCCTCTACGAGCGCCTGATCGCTGCCGGCGAGCAAGCCGGTTTCGCGCGGGTGCTCGATGGCAGCAACCATGACGACCTGAGCGACTTTCGCCCCGGTCTGCGCGCCCTTCGCGAGCTGAAGATCGAGAGCCCGCTGCTGGAGCTCAAGTTCACCAAGGGGGATGTGCGCCGCATATCGCGACGCTTGGGGCTTCCCACTTGGAACAAGCCCACCAACGCTTGCCTGCTCACGCGCTTGCCGATTGGTACCAAGATCTCGATGGATGACCTGCAGCTGGTGGAGGAGGCGGAACGGGTGCTCAGGGGACGGGGCTACGATTGGGTGCGGGTGCGCATGCACGGCCGTCTCGCCCGTATCGAGGTCGCACCCGAGCAGCGTCTCCGCCTGTTGGAAGAGGCGGACGAGGTGTCTTCCACCTTGCAGGAGCTTGGTTTCCGGCATGTGGCGATGGATCTGCTCGGTTACCGCCTCGGGAGCATGAATCCGGCGAAAGACTGAGCCCGGAGCCGGTCTCGAGGGCCTACGGGCCAAGCCATAGTGCCTGTAAGGCGGCGCAGAGGGACACGGATGCAGCGAGGCACCCAGTGCGAGATGGTCACATGGCGCGAGGTCCAGCGGTTGTCGCGGAGGCTCGCCCTGCGCATCCGCGAGCAAGGCTTCCGGCCCGACATCATCGTTGCCCTCGGACGCGGCGGCTGGGTGCCCGGCCGGCTGCTGTCGGACTATCTCTCGATCCCGAACCTCACCGAATTCAAGGTGGAGCATTACGCGGGCACCAGCAAGCAGCCCGAGGCCAGGGTGCGGTACCCGTTGGCGGCGGACGTTACCGGCCAACGGGTGCTGGTGGTGGACGACGTCACCGACACCGGGGACAGCTTCGCGGTCGCCCTCGCCCACCTGCGCTCCCGCGGGGAGCCGCGGGAGCTGCGCACCCTGGTGCTCCACCACAAGACCGTCTCGCCCTACGTCCCCGACTATTACGGCCACAAGGTGATCAAGTGGCGCTGGATCATCTACCCCTGGGCGGTGACCGAGGACCTCACCGCGCTGATCGCTGCCTTGGACCCCCCGCCGGCGGGTGCCGAGGCGGTGGCGGAGCGCCTGAGACAGGTCCACGGCCTGCGTGTGTCCAGCGCCGTCGTCCGCGATCTGCTCACCGCGTCCGCGAGCTGATGTACCAGGGCTCGGAGCGCGGGAAGCGCGCCCGCAGCCACTTGTGGGCCTCGATCACCACCAGTACGGAAAGTGCGATGACGAGCAGCTGGCTCCAGTGTTCGAGCGAGATGGGCTGCACCCCGAGCACCTCGTTGATCCAAGGCGTGTACATGGCGCCGATGTGCACCAGCTGCGCGATCAGCGTCCCGAACAGCAGGAGAGGGTTGCGCAGCGGGTTGTGACGGAAGGCGGAGCGCGTCTCCGAGCGGCTGTTGAAGACCTGTACGTTCTCGAACAGAACCATGAGCAGCAGGGTGCCGTTGCGCGCCTCATCCAGACTGTAGCCCTGTGCCAGCAGCCACTGGAACAAGCTGAAGGCGAGCGCGCCGATGACCAGCGCGGAGATGACGACACGCTCGATCATCACGCGGTTGAAGATCGACTCCTTGGGTGGCCGCGGCGGGTGCTCCAGCTCGTCCCCTTCCGCCGGCTCGAAGGCCAGGGCGACATCCTGGATGCCGTTGGTCACCAGGTTGAGCCACAGCAGCTGCACTGCGAGCAGGGGGATGGGCAGGCCGGCGATCACGGACAGGATGAAAAGCACGATCTCCGCAGCGCCGGTGGAGATCAGCAGGAAGATCACCTTGCGCACATTGGCGTAGGCGACGCGGCCCTCCTCGATGCCCGCAACGATGGAGGCGAAGTTGTCGTCGGTGAGGATCAGGTCGGCGGTCTCCCGCGCCAGGTCGGTCCCGCTGCGCCCCATCGCGACGCCCACGTGGGCGGCCCGCAGGGCGGGGGCGTCGTTGGCCCCGTCGCCGGTCATGGCCACGAAGTGACCGTTCTCCTGCAGATAGCGCAGGATATCCTGCTTCTGCTGCGGCTCGACCCGCGCGAATACCCGCGATTCCAGTACCCGTTCCGCGGGCCGCTCCGCCTCGCGAAGCTCCGGCCCCGTGACCACCTGCGAACGGTCTTCCGCGAGCCCCAGCTCGCGGGCGAGGGCCAAGGCGGTCAGGGGGTGATCGCCGGTCACCATGGCCACGCGGACCCCGGCATCCGCGCAAGCGGCCACGGCGGGCGGGGCTTCTGGCCGCAGGGGGTCGATCATCCCGACCAGCCCGAGCAGCGTGAGGTCGTGCAGGTGCTCCTCCGAGAACACGGCGCCCGCGGGCAGGGTGACCGGTCCGGCGGCCAGGGCGAGAACGCGATAGCCCCCGCTTGCCATCGTCTCCGCCTGGGCGAGGACCGTCGTGCTCTCGAGCGGGAGGTCGCCACCCGCCGCTGCCATGGACCCGCACATGGGCAACAGCCTCTCCAGAGCGCCCTTCACGAACACCCAGGTCTCCTGACCGCATTGGTTGAGGCTGGCGGAAAGCAGGCGTTCGGATTCGAAGGGGATAGTGTCTAGCTCGGGGCAACGGTTGGCGGCCTCGGCGCGGGTGATGCCCTGCTTGTGCGCCATCACCAGCAGGGCGACATCCACCGCGTCGCCGTGCTGGGTCCAGGTCCCGTCCTTGAGCGCGAGGGTTCCCTCGTTGCTGAGTACCGCGGCGAGGCACAGTCGTTCCAGCAGGGCCTCGTCCGCGGCGCCGGGCGCGCCCTCCGGGGTGATGATCAACCCCTCCGGCTGCAGCCCCTCGCCGGTGACCTCCCAGGGCGCAAGACCCGGCAGAGCGACACGGCGCGCGGTCAGCTGATTGACGGTCAGGGTACCGGTCTTGTCTGAGGCAACATAGGTGCAGGAGCCCAGGGCCTCCACCGCCACCAGCTTGCGCACGATGACATTGCGCCGCGCCATGCGACGCATTCCGATCGCCAGGGCGACGGTGAGCGCGACCGGCAGGCCTTCCGGGATCGCGGATACGGCGAGCGCGACCGATTGCAGAAAGACGTTCGCCAGGGAATCGCCGCGGAACAGCGCAACGCCAGCCAGCAGCAGGACCGCGATCCCCACCAGTACCGCCACGTTGAGGGTGAAGCGCTCCATGCGCACCAACAGGGGTGGCTTGGTCGGCGCACGGCCGAGCACGGCGGCGGCGATCTTGCCCAGCTCGGTGCCGAGGCCGGTCGCGGTGGTGATGCCGCTCGCCCGGCCGCGGGCGACCAGCGTGCCCGCGTACACCATGTTCGCACGCTCGGCCAGCGGCGCGTCCGCCACGATCTGCTGGCGGGCGGACTTGTGAGCAGCCAGCGACTCGCCGGTCAGGATCGATTCGTCCACCTCCAGGTCGTGGGACGCCGCCAGCCGCACGTCGGCCGGCACCTTGTCTCCAGCCTCGAGATAGACCAGGTCTCCGGGGACGAGCTCGGCCGCGTCGATCTCATAGGTCTCGCCCTCGCGCAGAACCCGGGCGCGGGCGGGCACGAACTGCTGGAGCGCGGCGGCGGCCCTTTGGGCGGAAAATTCCTGCACGGTGCCGATCACGGCGTTGAGCAGCAGGACAGCGAAGATGAAGACCGCGTCGGAATACTCCCCGATGACGGTCGAGACCGCGGCCGCGACGAGCAGGATGTAGATCAGGGGGCTCAGGAACTGGCGCAGGAAGACGACGGCAAGGCGGTCCGGCTCTGGCCGGGGCAGGGCGTTGGCGCCGTACTGCTCTAGGCGCCTGGCTGCCTCGTTTGGAGTCAGACCGTGGGTGGAACTGGCGAGGGCGTCGAAGAGCCCGTCAGAGGCAAGGGCATGAGGGGGCTGATGTGGATCCATGAACTTCGGACCGAGCACACTTCAGCCCTTAGTTAACCATACTTGCGAGGCCCTTTTTCCGTTTTTCGGTGCAGGACAGGCGGAAGGTCGAGAGGCGGCGCGGATGCCTTGCCCGGCCGCGGGACGGCTAGGTGCCAAGCGCTGATCAGCTCAACGCTTGCCGCGGCACATAGATGTTTATGTAACGCCGTTTTCAAGCGCGTAAGCGTTCGACAATGAATCCATCCAAGAACCACGGTTCTTGGGCGGCGTGCGGATTTCCGCCAGGACGGCCAATGATCAGCGCCTAATCGAGCCGGTAGTGCTTCTCCACCGGCTCGACGATCTCCCAGGTGCAGGACAGCCCGGCCGGGAAGGTGATGAGATCGCCGCGCCGGAACTCTTGAGGCGCGCCGTTTTCGGGGGTGACGAGGAAGCGCCCGCGCACGACGTAACAGGTCTCCGTCTGGCTGTAGCTCCAGGGAAACCTGGAGACCTCCTTCTTCCAGACCGGCCAGTGATCGACGCCCAAGACCTCCAGCTTGGCGGGGGACGGCTTGTGCTCGCAGAGGATTTCGGAATCGCTCATGACTCTTGCTCCGGGCATGACTGTAAACAGCGTCTTCCGCGCCAACGGGCGGTCGACGTCTCGCGTCCTGGCTTCCTGGGGTGAAAATCAGGGTTTTTCAAGCGGCGGGCTTGCCCGGTCCCGGCGCTTGGAGGACACTTCCCCCATGTCCGAGACCCTAGACATCCTCGCGGCCGAGCTCGGCCGCGTCCTCCAGCGGCGCCGCCTGACGCTGGCCACCGCGGAATCCTGCACCGCCGGCTGGGTTTCCAAGGTCGTGACCGATATCCCCGGCAGCAGCGCCTGGTTCGACCGCGGTTTCGTAACCTACAGCGACGCCGCCAAGCAGGAGATGCTCGCCGTCTCAGCCGCCGGGCTGGCCGAGCACGGCGCGGTCAGTGCGGAAGTGGTGCGGGAGATGGCCCTCGGGACCTTGGCCAACAGCCGGGCCGATGTGGCGGTCGCGGTCAGCGGGATTGCGGGTCCCGACGGAGGCAGCGACGAAAAGCCGGTGGGCACGGTCTTCTTCGCCTGGTCGTTGCGGGAGGGAGAGCCCCTGGTGCAGCGTCTGCAGTTCGCGGGCGATCGCGAGGAGGTGCGACACCAGTCCGTGCGGGTGGCCCTGGAGCGCCTGCTGGAGCTGCTGGAGAACGGTGGCTGAGCGACTCTTCTTCGCCCTCTGGCCGGGCGAGGAGCAACGCCTGGCGCTGGCGCGGCTGCAGCGGGAGCTGGCTCCCCGCCATTCCCGGGCGACGCACCCGGACGACCTCCACATCACCCTCGTCTTCCTCGGCGATGTCGCCCCGGAACAGCGAGCATGTGCCGAGTCCGCCGCGGACCGGGTCAGTGGGCACCCCTTCGAGCTGATGCTTGACCGAGTCGGCTGTTTCCCCCGGGCGCGCGTGATCTGGTGCGGCCCATCCGCAGTAACCGAACCCCTGCTCGATCTGGTCGGGGCGCTCAACCGGGAGCTGCTCGGCTGCGGTTTCCGGCCCGAGCGCCGCCCCTACTCGCCCCACGCCACGCTCGCGCGTAAAGCGCGCCCCATCGATAGCCGCGAGCTTGAGCGGCCGATTCCCTGGCCGGTCGACGGATTCGCATTGGTGGCCAGCGCCGACCGGCCCCCGCCCCATTACCAGGTGCTGCGCCGCTGGCCGTTGTCTTGAGGAAACGGTCCGATTCAGCGCCTCCCGCGGCACATGGACGTGACGTCATCTGCAACTGGGTGAGCGATCGCAGATGAAGCCACCCGGGAACCGCGCTAGGCGGCTCCTTGGCCGGCTTCCGCCAGATCGCCGATCCGCTGCCGCACCCGCACCGGGTCACCGGCCGCCAGCGACGGGTCCCACGCGACCCGTTCCGGCGGGAAGAGCAGAATGACCGTTGAACCCATGTTGAAGCGTCCCATCTCGCTGCCGCGGTCGAGCCGGACCGTTGGTCCCTCGCCAGGGCTCTTGCCGGCGCTCGTCCTCGGCGTGACCTGCCCCGCCCATACGGTCTCCATGCTGCCGACGAAAATGGCGCCGACCAGGATGACGGCCATCGGGCCCGCCTCCGACTCGAACAGGCAGGCCACGCGCTCGTTGCGGGCGAACAGCCGCGGCACCAGGGCGGTGGTGATCGGGTTTACGCTGAACAGCCGTCCTGGCACGTGGATCATCTCGCGCAGATCGCCCGTCAGGGGCATGTGCACGCGGTGGTAGTCACGGGGGGAGAGATAGATGGTCGCGAAGCCGCCGCCCTGAAATGCTTGTGCCCAGTCGTCACGACCGCCCAGCAGCTCGACCAGGGAGTAATCCCGCCCCTTGGCCTGAAAGATGCGGCCGTGTGCGATCTTGCCAAGCTGGCTCAGGGTCCCGTCCGCCGGACAGAGCACGGCGGCCGGCGCCGCGGGGAGGGGGCGAGCATCGGGCCGCAGCTCGCGGGTGAAGAAGTGGTTGAAGGTCTCGTAGGCGGTGGTATCCGGCTCCAGGGACTCGCCCATGTCGACCCGGAAATGGCGGACGAAGCCGCGGATGACCAGATTCTTGAGCGGCCTCCAGCGCAAACGCGTGAGGCGGTACATCAGGGCCGACAGGAGATGCTGGGGCAGCAGGTACTGCATGCCCACGTACAGTCGGTGGTACCACTTGGGGGACGGAGCCGTCATTTGGGGGCCGGGTCCAGCAGATCGGGGCGGGCGGCTAGTGCGGACAGATCAGCCGCCATAGCGTCGGGCGACAGGCCGGCGGGGAACAGGGCCATGAGTCGGCCCCTGGGGTCTATCAGGTACACGGGCGCGCCGTCGCCGGGCGCTGCCGCCTCTGAACCGGACGGTGAGAGATCGCCGAGCGCGGCTCGCAGTCTCTGCAGCTCGGCGGCGTCCCCGGAGACCAGATGCAAAGCCGGGGAGAGCCGGGAGAAGTCCAGCGCCAGATCCGTTGGCTGGCTCTCCGCGGCGACCGCGATCCGCACTTTCGCCTGCAGGTCCGGATCGGCGGCGAGGGCGCCGTGGACCGCGAGCAGGCGGTTCACCGTCAAGTGTCCCCGCGCCTGTCGCAGGTCGCCGAAGGCGAGCAGGGTCCAGCGCTCCCCCAGCTCGGCACCCGTGAACGGAAGGCCCTTGGCGTCCTCCAGGGTGAATGCCGGAAGCTCCACCGGCGTGCGCATGAGCACACCCTGGACCACGGGAGGCGCACCGCTGTACTGGTAGCGGTTGCCCCAGTAGTAGCCCACCGCGAACAGGCCCATGGCGGCGATGATCATGATCAGCCGGGCGGCGAGTCCGCGGGGGTTGCGGCGACGCATCGGGAACCGCGTTTCCCTTCCGGTCAGCCGTAGAGCACGGCATGGACGCGGGACAGGGCCTCGCCGGTGTCCGTGCCGACGCCCGCGCCGTTGAGGATCGTCCCCAGCGCGCCGACGCACAGGAGGATGTTCTCCGCCCGGCTGCTGTGCCCCATGAGCCCGATGCGCCAGACCTTGCCGGCCAGGTCGCCCAGTCCGGCGCCGATCTCCAGGTTGTACTCCTTCAGCAGCCGCGCGCGCACCTCGGCGTCGTCCACCCCCGCGGGAATGGCGACCGCGTTGAGCTGGGGCAGGCGCTCAGTCTCCGGCACCATGAGCTCCAGTCCCAGGGCCTCCATACCTGCCTTGAGCGCGAGATGGTTCTTGCGATGGCGCGCCCACGCGTACTCCATGCCCTCCTCGCGCAGCATCACCAGCGCCTCGTGCAGCCCGTAGAGGGCATTCACCGGCGCCGTGTGGTGGTACGAGCGCTTCTGATCGCCGCCCCAGTAGCCCATCACCAGATTGAGGTCCAGGAACCAGCTGCGGACCTTGGTTTCCCGGCGCTGGACCTTCTCCAGCGCACGCTCGTTGAAGCTCACCGGGGCCAGCCCCGGGGTGCAGGACAGGCATTTCTGGGAGCCGGAATACACGGCGTCGATGTCCCAGGCGTCGACCTCAAGCTCGCAACCCCCGAGCGCGGTCACGGTGTCGACGATGCTCAGGCAGTCGTGGCGATGGGCGATCTGCACCAGCGTCTTGACGTCGGAGCAGGCGCCGGTCGAGGTCTCGGCATGGACGAAGGCGACGATCTTTGCGTCGGGGTGTCGCTTGAGCGCGTCTTCCAGCTTGTTCGGGTCCACCGCCCGGCCCCAGGGGTCGGACACCACCACGGCCTCGCCGCCGGCGCGCTCCACGTTCTCCTTCATGCGCCCGCCGAAGACGCCGTTGACGCAGACCACGACCTTGTCTCCCGGCTCGACCAGGTTGACGAAGCAGGTCTCCATCCCCGCCGATCCGGGAGCCGAGACCGGCATGGTGAGACGGTTCTCGGTGCGGAAGGCGTAGCGCAGCAGCTCCTTGAGCTCGTCCATCATGACGACGAACTGGGGGTCGAGATGACCGATGGTCGGGCGCGACATGGCCTCGAGAACCCGGGGGTGGACGTCGGCGGGGCCCGGACCCATGAGGGTGCGGACGGTCGGATGGAAGGAGCTGATGGTCATGATCTGGTCCGGTTGCTGCGGGGCGGTCGAAAGCCTTGCGGCCGGTTAACAAGCAATTTGCCAGTATACGTGGGGCCTCCCGCCGCTCTCAAGACGAACGACGCCGAGCGCCGCCGAAGACCAGCCGATTGCTCACCAGCGACCGGAGCCCTCGGGAAACACCCGGTCGCCGAAGGAATCCACGGAGTAGCCCCAGACGCCGACGCCGCGCCGACTCGCGATCTTCTCCAGGGCGTAGTACTCGAAGGGGGCGTAAGGCAGGGCGAGTGCCCAGCCGCGCTCGATCAGGTAAGCCGCCAGGTCCTCGCCGGGATCGAAGCTGGTGCGGTCCGCGTAACAGACCGCGTCCAGGCTGCCGTCGGGATTCTCATGCTGGACGAAGCAGCGGATGAAGCCCCTAACCCGGAAGTCCAGCGCCAGAACCGCCCGCGAGTCGCAACGCACGGGCGTGGTCCAGGCCCTGCACTGGCGATCCGTCGGAGGGATGTAGATCCCGTGCAGGTGCACCACCCGCTCCTTGATCAGCAGACTGCCATCGCCGCGCACGATGGCGAGACCCTCCAGCTCGCGGCCCGCGTGGGCGTCGATCGAGCAGAGAAACAGCAGCAACGCGAGTATCCGGCCCTTCATAAAACCCCCGAATTCGCTCTCTAGAATGAGGTTCTGGGCCCGTGGCCCGACGTCAGGCCCCGATTCTAACAGGGATACCCGAGTCGTCCGGGCCCCGGGTACGAGGCGGACATGCCGTCCGGGACCCCGCGGGTGGCGCGTACGCTCAGTCCAGGCCATCATCGTCGTCCAGCCTTCCCGATCCCATCAGGAGCGACCTCCGCCGAGCCATGACCGAAACCCGAATCAAATGTCCCAACTGCGGCTTCCAGATCCCCGTCTCCGAGGCCCTGAGCGCGCAGATTCGCGGTGAGCTCGAATCGAGCCTCAAGGCCGACCAGGAGGCGCATCTGGCGCGCGCCGTCGCGGAGGCGGAGCGCCGCACCCGCAGCGCCGTCGACATCGAGCTTGCCGATCTGAAGGCCCAGATCGCCGAGAGGGCGGAGAAGGCGAAGGAGGCGGAGGAGCGCGAGCTCGCGCTGCGCAAGCTGGCCCGTGAGCTGGAGGAGACCCAGAAGGGCCAGGCCGAAAGGATCCGGGCGGAACTGGAGCAGACCCTGCGCGCGGAGGAGGCGGTGCGGATCGAACGGGCCGCCGCCGCGGCCGAGGCCCGGGTCCGCGAGCAGAGCGCCCTGGAGCTCAAACAGCTCCAGGCGGACCTCTCCGCCCAGCGGGACAAGGCGCGCCTGGCGCAGGAGGCGGAGCTTGCGCTGCGCCAGGAGAAATCGGCATTGGAAGAACGGTCGCGCGAGCTGGATCTGGAGGTCGCCCGCAAGCTCGACGCCGCCAAGATCGAGCTGGAGGCCACAATTCGCAAGTCCGCCGCGGAGCAACAGGACCTGAAGCTCAAGGAGAAGGAGAAGCAGATCGCCGACCTGCGCCAGGCCCTGGAGGACGCCAAGCGCAGGAGCGAGCTCGGCTCCCAGGAACTGCAGGGCGAGGTCCTCGAGCTCGACATCCAGGCCGCCCTGGAACGCCAGTTCCCCCAGGACCGAATCGAGCCGGTGGTCAAGGGCGTGCGCGGTGCCGACATCCAGCAGCGGGTGCGCAACGAACGCCTCGAGGACTGCGGACTGATCCTCTGGGAGACCAAGAACGCCAAGAACTGGGCCCCGGCCTGGGTCGACAAGCTGAAACAGGACCAGCGGGCGGCGGGCAGTGCCGCGGCGGTGTTGGTCTCGGTCGCCCTGCCTGACGGCATCGAGGGTTTCGGCCGTATCGACGGCGTCTGGATCGCGGGCCTGAAGACCTGGCCGGCGCTGGCGCTGGCCCTGCGCGAGCAGCTCATCCAGGTCGCGTACGCGCGCGCCGCCTCGGAGGGCAAGAGCGAGAAGATGGAGCTCCTCTACCAGTACCTGGCCGGCGACGAGTTCCGCCAGCGGGTGGAAGCGATCGTCGAGGCCTTCGAGGCCATGCAGACCCAGATTCAGCGCGAGCGCCGCGCCATGGAGAAGCAATGGGCAGAGCGCGAGAAACAGATCCAACGGGTCATCGGTAGCACGTCCGGCATGTACGGCGCGCTGCAGGGGATCGTCGGTGGTGGGTTGGCGGCGATCCCCGCTTTGGAGCTGGACGACGGGGAGCTGCTGCCGAGCCCGTGCGACGACTGACGGCACCCGCGGGCCGAGAGGCGCCGGAGTGGGAAAAAGCCGATCAAGTCAGCGCTTCGCGCAGCACATGGATGTGACGCCATTTTCGAGCGCGTAAGCGTCTGAAAATGAAGCCATCCAAGAACCACGCTTCATGGATAGCGTGCTGATTTTGGACAGGATGGCCAATAATCAGCTTCTAATGCGCTTCGAGGCGGCCAAGCTCGCTGAGGATGTCGAGCACCAGCTGCTCGGTGGCCGCATCCGCCCCCTTGCACAACCGCTCCGGATCCCGTTCCCCGTTGATCAGCGGTCGGATGACCCCCGACAGGCGAGCCATGCTGCCGCCGACCTTGTTCATCTGCTCGGCCATGTTGCCGATCAGCATCAGCGCCTGCGGGTTGCCGGTGGCGGCGGCGTGGATCATGTGCGCGAGCCCAGGGGCGGCCAGCGTCGGGTCAGCCTTGGCTTGGGGATCCGGTAGCGTCGAGGGGTCCTGGATTCCGCGCAGGATGCCCTCGGCGATGACCTGGTCTTCCTCGTCCAGGCCCGCGAACAGGTCCGAGCCGCGCTCTCCCCCCGCGATCCGGCGCACCGCGGCCACCAGCGCGCCCCAGCCCTGCTGCTCGGCGCCTGCGAGCAGCGATTCGAGCTCCTGCCGCTGGTCGGGGTTGGCGCAGGTGCGTACGACGGTGCGGATGAAATCCCCGTGAACGATGCGGATCTGCTCGTGGCGGTCGGGAATCGGGGTCATGACTGGCGATCTCCCGTATTGAGCCTCGATGAACAAGCATGGACTGCGGAAGCGACGGACTTTGCCATCGCGCGATTGCAGCGGGTGAGCTTGGCCAGACAGGGTTGCCTGGCAGCGGATCTGTTGGTACCGGGGGCCGGACTCGAACCGGCACGGTATCACTACCGTCAGATTTTGAGTCTGATGCGTCTACCAGTTTCGCCACCCCGGCGGAAGGCTGGTCAGTATATCCGCTGCGGCGCGCAGAGCAAGCGGTGGATGCTATGATCGCGCGCCATGCAGCTTTCCGACTTTCGCTTCGACCTGCCCGTCGAGTTGATCGCTCAGCGGCCCTTGCCCCAGCGGGCGGCGAGCCGTCTCCTCAGCGTGGATGGGCCGAGCGGCCTGCTCCGCGATCTGGTCTTCACCGACCTCCCCGAACTGCTGCGCCCGGGCGATCTCCTGGTGTTCAACGACACCCGGGTGATGCGGGCGCGTCTCTACGGCCGTAAGGAGACGGGTGGCCGGGTCGAGATCCTGATCGAGCGTTTGCCGGCCGCGGATCAGGCCCTGGCCCATCTGCGGGCGAGCAAGCCTTCCAGGTCCGGTGGGCGGATCCTGCTGGAGGGCGGCGAGGTGCTGGAGGTCCGCGGGCGGGAGGGCGAGTTGTTTCGTCTGCATGCGCTGGACGCGGATTTCCGGACACTGATGTCCCGCCACGGCCATATGCCCTTGCCGCCCTATATCCAGCGCCCGGACGACGAGTCTGACCTGGCCCGCTACCAGACCGTGTACGCGCGGCGTGAAGGGGCGGTGGCGGCGCCGACGGCGGGCCTGCATTTCGACGCGGAAACGCTGCAGCAGCTCGCGGACCGGGGCGTCGGTGCGGCACACGTGACCCTTCACGTCGGGGCGGGCACCTTTCAGCCGGTACGCACGGAGCGGCTCGACGACCATCCGATGCATGCGGAGTGGCTCGAGGTGGACGAGGCGACATGCGAGCGCGTTCGCGTCGCTCGATCCGCGGGAGGCCGGGTGATCGCGGTAGGCACCACGAGCGTACGCAGCTTGGAGACGGCGGCTGCGGATGGGGAGCTCAAGCCCTATCGCGGGGACACCAGACTGTTCATTCGTCCCGGATATCGCTTCCGGGCGATCGACGCCGTGGTCACCAATTTCCATCTGCCGGAGTCGACCCTGTTGATGCTGGTGTGCGCCTTCGCCGGCTACGAGCCGGTGATGGCCGCCTACCGGCACGCGGTGGAGCGGCGCTACCGTTTCTTCAGCTACGGTGATGCCATGTTCCTTACGCGGCGGGACTGAGTCTCATCCAGCCGGGACCGCCGCTATCGGCTCATTGGGGGAAGGGGACCGAGGTAACCGGTGTAGGCCCGATCCTCTCCGCTGCCGGGATCGAGCTTGTCCTGGTCCGACTCGCCGAAGGGGTGCTGCACCACGCTGATCAGATAACCGAACCCGCCGATGTCCGGGTAGAAGTAAGGGGATGTGACCTCCGAGCCGTAGGGGGTGGTCAGGATGCGGGTGAGCGACCCGCGGTCGGTGTCGTAGGCCCAGAGCGCGTCGTTCTGGTGGCCCTCGCTCGTGTCCTCGCCGATGATCAGTATCCCCGGTCCGGGGATGAAGGTGAGGTTGTCCGGGTTGGCGATGCCGTCGAGGTCGCACTTGTTGGCGGCGAAGGGCCCGTCTGCCGGGTAGGCCGGCAGATCGCTGTTCTTATCCCACGCGCGGGTCATGCGTCCGGCCAGGGCGCTCACCATGTCGACGGCCACGTAGGGGCTGTCGATCGGCGTGCCGGTCGTGTCCTCGACGCCGCCGGCGAGCTGCATGGCGTAGACCGCGCCGCACAGGTTGTAGGGCAGGCGGATGTGGTTGGGTCCGCCGCGGTCGAAGGACGAGCTCGGCCTACCCAGGTCCATGTGGTCTTCCATGCCGCGCGACACCTCGCTCATGGCGAGGAACAGCCGGCCGCCCGCCGGATCGTGCGTCAGGCCTTCCATCTTGCGCCACTCGGTCGTGGCACCCTGGTAGGCGGCGTATCGGCGCGACTCCAGACGCGAGGCGGCCTTGGCCATGCCCTCCCGTAGCCTGAGGCACTCGCGAAAGGGGCTGCCGTGGCCGGAGTTGATGGACCGGAAGCCGCGCGGGCAGCTGCCGCCGTCGGGCTCCTCGACGTCGAAGATGTCGACGAAATCGATCCCCTTGCGGATTTCGCGTCGAATCTCATCGGCGTTCGCATGGCCCAGGCTTACCCAGCGCAGGGCGCCGGCGCCGCCATCGCGTCCGCGCGGTTCAGGCGCGGAATCGGGGGACTCGCCCAGGCGTGGCGGGCGCGCCGGACCCGGAATCTGCCGGCCGTCCCTCTGTATCCAGCGCGCGGCGTAGAGGTTGCCGGCGGAGAGATCGCCGGGGCGGTCGGCGACGAACATGAACAGCGCCACATTGGTGCCGTCGTCGGTGAGGTAGACCGTGCGCCGGTCCGGCATCACGTAGGCAAGCTCCAGTGAACGGCGGCCCATGGCGTAGTGCTTGATCACCTCGGTGCCGCCCGCCTCGTCGAGCACCTTCACTTCCACGGCCCAGCCGTAGTCGTAGGGATTGAGCTCGCCAGGATCGCCTCCGAAATAGTCGGTCATCGAGGTTAGATCGGCGTCGGGCTCGCGGGCGTCCGGTTCGTACTCCTCGGACCCCAGGTGGCTGTTCCAGGGCGTGACGCTGCCGGCGCAGTGCAGTCTTCCTCCGCGCACGCCCGAGAGGTCGATGGGTCTTGTGGACAGGGCCTCCAGCGAGCCCGTCCGTTTGTCTTGCGCCAGCGCGGTCAAGTACATGGCCCCGGGCACGTCCTCGAACTGAGAGATCATGAAGATCTTGTTGCCCACGGGAATCAAGGAAGCGAAGTCGTTGCGCTGGGAGATGCGGGTGGAGCCGTCTGGATTGCGCAGAGACCGCCCCGAGCGGTCGGTGAGCAGGCCGTATGTGCCGCCGCCGGCAAGGTCGCCGCTGCGCAGGATGGCGTGAAAACCGATCGTGTGCGACCGCCCATCCAGGGTGATCTGGGGGGAGGCGAGGATTCGGCGTTTGTCTCCGTCCGTGGCGGGCGCGGCGATTGGCGCGAAGCGCAGGGCTTGCGATGCCGTGACGGGGGAAATCCAGGCGCCGAGGGCGATCGAGCTGGCAAGGCCGAGGTTTGCGATGACCCGCATTCCATCCTCCGGATAAAGTGGCCGAGGGCTCCAGCGGTCCCGCGAGATGCGCCGCATCGACGCGGCGAGGTGACGTCAGCGCGACCGGTTCGAAGGGCAAAAAAAAAGCGCGACGGGGGGCGTCGCGCTCAAGATTACCACCAAAGGAGGATGGAGGAGTGTACTGGACCGCCTTGCGGTGATTCAGTACATCATCAGTTTCTGATATACGGATCCGTTTGTCAACCCCCCGGATGGGGTTCAAGCATCCAGCACGCCGGCAAGGAGCGGCGCCAACCTCACCTCGTTGGTCGCGTGGGGTATGCTGTCACTGCTCCAGACCTGCTGCACGCCCGCCGCGCGAAGCCGATCGATGGCGCCCTCCAGGAACAGGGCGTGGGTGACCAGCACCGAGAGCGACAGCGGCCGCTCCGCGCTCAGTGCAAGCGCGGCGGCTTCCAGTGTATGGCCAGTGCTCGCGACGTCGTCCACCAGGATCAGATGCCGCCCGCGGCAGCGCATCTCGGAGAAGCGCACGCGCACGCTGCGGTCCCCCAGCCGTTCCTTTACTCCAACCCGGTACTCCAACCCCAGCATCTGCGCAATCGCCTGCACCCACTGCCTGGACTCGGCGTCCGGTCCGACGAGCACCGGCTCTCCCGCCAAGCCGGCCAGAAAGTTGGCGATCGCGGAAGCCGCGCTGAGGCAGGAACATTGACGCACCGGAACCGCCTCTTCCAGGCTCCCGACACGGTGCAGGTGCGGATCGACGGTGACCAGGGCATCGAACCAATCCGCGAGCAGACGACCTACGATGCGCTGGCTGACGGCCTCACCGGCCCGGAAGGCCTTGTCCTGGCGCATGTAGCAAAGGTACGGGGCGACCAGGGTAAGGTGCTCCGCTCCCAGGTCGCGGGCGGTGCGCGCGGCGAGCGCCAGCTCCACCAGCTTGTCGTTGGGACGATCGAGGCTGCGGCAGAACACCACCCGCGGCGGCAGACTCGCGGGCAAGGTCACCAGGCTCTCCTGGTCGGGAAAACGGTGGATCTCCGCCTGCGCGTACCCGAGCCCCGCGGCCTCGGCCAATCGCCGTGCCTGGTCCCCGTATTCCGGGAAGCCGAGGACCAAGGTCTCGCCGACCGGATCCCTCACGGCAGCATCTCGCCAATCGCGTAGCCGGTGTCCTGCCCCGCCATGGCCCGGGCGAAACGGAAATCCGCCGGAAACTGAGCGTAGATGGCGTACAGGGTCTCCCCCTGTGCCACCGGGTCTCCCAGCTTCTTCTCGAGTTCGACCCCGGCACCCTTGTCCAGCGGCGCTCCCGCCAGCCGCGCGATGCGCGCGATCTGGAAGTTGTCGATCGCCGTCACCACGCCGTCCACCGGTGCCGGTACCTCGTGGCGCAATCTTCCCAGGGGTATGGAGTCTGGATTGCGCCCCTGGGCCTCGATGATGGCCTCGAGCTTGGCCGCCGCCCGGCCCGAGTCCAGGATCTCGCGGGCCAGCTTATAGCCGGTGCCGCCGCGCACCCCCGGATCGAACTCCAGGATCTGGCCGGCCAGCAGCAGCGATTTCTCCCGCAGGTCCGCGGGTGCTCCGGCCTCGTTGTGCAACACCTGCAGGACGTCCTTCGCCTCCAGCACGGGTCCGACGCCGCGGCCGATCGGCTGCCGCCCATCGGTGATCAGGACCTGCACGTGCATGCCAAGGCTGTCCCCGACATATTCGAACAGCTTGCGCAGACGCAAGGCCTCGCTCTGGTGCCGGACCTTGGCCGTGGGACCCATGGGGATGTCCACTAGCAGGTGCGTCGACCCGGCCGCGACCTTCTTGGCCAGGATGGATGCCACCAATTGCCCCGGTGAATCCAGCGACAGCGGACGCTCGACCGCGATCAGGACATCGTCCGCCGGAGCCAGCCGCGCCGTGCCGCCCCAGGCCAGGCAGCCGCGCTCCCTGCGCACGATCTCCCGCAGGCGCTCGGGCGTGAGCTCTACGCGGGCCAGCACCTCCATGGTATCTGCCGTTCCGGCGGGGGAGGTGATGGCCCGGCTGGATGTCTTGGGTATGAGTAGACCGTGCGCGGCGACGATTGGCGTCACGATCATGGTGGTGCGGTTGCCGGGTACTCCGCCGATGCAGTGCTTGTCCGCCACCAGGTCCTCGCCCCAGTCCAGCCGCTCGCCACTCTCCACCATGGCCCGGGTGAGGTAGAGTACCTCCTCGCGCTCCATTCCTGCCTGGGCGCAGGCGACGATGAACGCGGACATCTCGATCTTGGAGTAGCGGTTGTTGACGATGTCCCTCGCGATGGCCCGGTACTCGTCCTCGCCCAGCCGCTCACCCCGAATCTTGCGGTGCACGGCGCCCAGGGAGCCGGGGGGCTGGGCCTGGCTCACGGAGACGGGCGTTCCGGCCTCGACGCCCAGCTGCAGGAAGGCCTGTTCCGAAAGGCCCAACTCGTCCGGGGCCGTGATGGCGGCGTCGTCCACCACGTTCAACACCGCCAGCACCGGGGCCGGGCCGCCTTCCACCAGGATCTCCACCTTGCTCAGGGCCTGGAAACCCTCGCTGCGGTAGTGACCACAGTCACGGTGCAGGTAAGCGACGTTCTCCCGGTAGGTGTCGATAGCGACCCGACGCAACTTCAGACTGTTGGACATCTTTGCGACCCATCAGATACCGGCGGCACGCCTCCCGCGACGCGCCCGCCGATTGCTACCATGACCGCAAGCATCGCCGATCGGCGCCCCGGGGACAATCCGGCGCCGCCCGCCTACGGGGCGAGCCTTTGCGTAAGATCACTTGGGTGCTAGCCTCCCGCGCTCGCTCACTGGACGAAGCGGAAAAGGCCCCTTCGTGCAGCCGCGGGAGTAACCCGGTATCATCCGTGCGAGCGAAATAGCGCTAGATCGAGTTTCCGCGCGAGCGCGCGCGGCGTCGCCCCAGGGAAGTCTTTGTGTCCAAGAAGCTAACGTTCGAACATCCCCTGAACGAACGGGTACGGTCCTTTCTGCGGATCGAGCACCTGTTTCGCAAGATCGCCCACTTCCAGCCCCAGGAAGCCCCCTGGGCAACCCGCGCCGCCGTCGAGGGCCTGCTGGACGTGGTCGCCATCACCTCCAGGACTGACATCAAGTCAGAGCTCCTCAAGGAGCTCGATCGCAACTCCGCCACCCTGAACCGGATTCGGCGCCAGCCGGGGGTGGACCTGGCGACGCTCGGAACCATCCTCGAGGACCTGCAACGTGCGGCCGCCGGGCTGCACGCCTTGAGCGGCCAGGTCGGCCAATCGGTGCGGGAGGACGAGTTCCTGAAGAGCGTGGCCCAACGCAGCTCAATCCCAGGCGGTACTTGCAGCTTCGACCTACCGCAATATCATCACTGGCTGACCCAACCCGCGGAGGCCCGCCAACGGCAGCTCGGCGCGTGGATGAGTGGTCTGCAACCCGTCAGCGAGGCCATCGACCTGGTGCTTTCCCTGGCTCGATCCAGTGCGACCCCGCGGCAGGTCACGGCTACCGACGGCTTCTTCCAGGAGGCATTGGACGTTCAGGCGCCCGCTCAGCTGGTGCGGATCACGCTGAACGGCAGTCAAGCGCTCTACCCCGAGATCAGCGGCCACAAGAACCGTTTCAGCATCCGGTTCCTAAGCTGCGGTCAGGTCGAGCGCCCCACCCAATGCCGCGAGGACGTCCCCTTCATTCTGACCTGCTGCGTGTTCTGACACTTAGCTCTCCGCATGAGTAAGACCGTCGCCTGCCCAACCTGCGGCAAACCCGTCGCTTGGTCACCAGATTCCAAGTGGCGTCCCTTCTGCAGCGAACGCTGCCGCCTCATCGATCTCGGCGAATGGTTCGAGGAGCGCCACCGCATCCCGGGCCGGACCGAGGAATCCGTCCCGTGGGACCAGGACCCGGAAAACGGGCCCCACTAACGGGACGGATCACTCGCCGCCACGGATCCCAGCGCGCGGCCACAGCCCGCGAATGGCGGCGACACCCTGTGCGCCGCACTCGAACGCCATAGTCAGATCCGCTGGAGTGAGGCCGCCCAAAGCGTAAACGGGCAACGCGGCGCGGTCGGCCAAGGCGGCGAATCCTTTCCAACCGAGGGGAACGGCGCCCGGGTGGGTTCGGGTGGCCTTCACCGGGGACAGGAGAGCGTAATCCAGCCCAAGACGGGCCGCCTGCTCCAGGTCGCGGGGATGATGGCAAGACGCGCCCACCCACCAGCCCTCCCGCCTCGGGCGCTGATCCAGCCGGGTCAAGCGCGATGCGGTGAGGTGCAAACCGTGGCATGGCAGGTCCCCGGCCAGCACCGGATCGCGGTTCAACAGGAGCCTGGCGGCGTGGCGCTCACACAGAGGAAAGGCCATCTCGGCGAGCCTCCCGTACTGGGCATCATCCAGTGCGTGAGCGCGAAGCTGGACGAGCCGCACTCCCGACTCCAGGGCCGCGTCCAGGCGGGCGAGAAAGCATCCCAGGTCCTGCGGATCAGGGCCCGTGATCAGATAGAGCGCTGGCAGCCGGAGGGCCGAGATGATGGGGCGATCCGCCGCGGGGAAGCGCTCCGGGCGCATCGCCATCGGCAACACCCAGTCCAGGGGCTGGTCCTCCCGCCCCCGGGGGTCGCCTTCGTACGCACTCACCCGATACACGTCCAACAGGACGTGGCGGTCGCCGTAGTCGTGTCGGACGCGGATCAGCGGCCGCTGCGCGAGCACCCGGATCCCGAGCTCCTCGTACAGCTCCCGCGCCAAGCCCTGCCGCGGCGTCTCGCCGGGCTCCAGCTTGCCCCCCGGGAACTCCCACAGACCGCCCTGATGGACGTGATCCGGCCGCTTGGTGATCAGGACTCGCCCCTGGCCATCCTCCACCGCGCCCGCGGCGACGTGGATTCGCCTATTCACGCCTGCCGCGTCTTTGGCGCCCCGGCGCGCCAACGTTCAGGTCCGGTACTCGGCGTTGATGCGGACGTAGTCGTAGGACAGGTCGCAGGTCAGCACCCGCGCGGCCGCCGAGCCGCGGGCCAGCGCGACGCGGATGCCGATCTCGCTTCCGGCCATGGCCCCACGCCCCGCCTCCTCCGTGTAATCGGGATCGCGCCCGCCGTCGCGCACGATGGCCACCCCGCCAAGCCAGATGCGCACCGATTGGATATCCAGATCCTTCAACCCCGCGCGGCCGACGGCGGCCAGAATGCGTCCCCAGTTGGGATCGGAGGCGAACAGCGCAGTCTTCACCAGGGGCGAATGGGCGATCGTGTACGCCACCTGCCGCGCCTCGGATGCGTCCCTGGCCTCCTCCACCAGAACGGTCACCAGCTTGGTGGCACCCTCGGCATCGCGCACGATCGCGGTCGCCAGATCCCGACAAACCGCCTCCACCGCCTCGCAAAGGGCCGCGAAATCAGGCGATCCCGGATCCTGCAGGGGCTCGTTGCCCAGGCTCCCGGCGGCGGCGAGCACACAGGCGTCGTTGGTGGAGGTATCGCCATCGACCGTGATCGCGTTGAAGGACACGTCCATCGCCTCGCGCAGACAGCGCGCCAGCAGCTCCTGGTCCACCGCCACATCGGTGGCGAGAAAGGCGAGCATCGTGGCCATGTCCGGACAGATCATGCCCGCACCCTTGGCCATGCCCGAGACCACGGCCGTGCGCCCCGCCACCGCAAAACGGCGCGAGGCGAGCTTGGGCACGGTGTCCGTGGTCATGATCGCGCGCGCCGCCTCCGGCCAAGCCGTTTCCCGCAGCCTCTCCAGGGCTCCGTCAAGGACGGCCGTCAGGCGGTCAACCGGCAGCGGCTCGCCAATGACGCCGGTGGAGAAGGGCAGCACCTCCTGGGTGCGGCAACCGGCGCGGTCGGCGAGGGCGGAGCAGCTCGCCTCGGCATCGGTGAGTCCGCGAGCGCCCGTTCCGGCATTCGCGTTTCCCGAATTGATCAGGAGATACCGCGGCATATGGGACCCGAGATGCCGCCGAGCGACCACCACCGGCGCCGCGCAGAAGGCGTTGCGGGTGAATACGGCCGCGCAACGCGCGCCCGCTGGCAGCTCGAGCAACGCCACGTCGTCCCGCCCCTGGTAGCGGATTCCCGCCGCCGCCGTCGCCAGCCGCACCCCTGGCACCGGCTGAAAGGGAGTCAGGTGGTCGGTCATTTCAATCTCGGCCCTCGGCACCTGCTCGCAACCCGCAGCCAAGCTACTGGCCCTCGCCTCAGCTCGCCCGCCCGCAGCAGTGCTTGTATTTCTTGCCCGAGCCACAGGGACAGGGCTCGTTGCGACCGACCTTGCGTTGCTCGCGCACGTAAGGCTGGTGCTGCTCCCGGCCGCCGGGCGCCGCAGTCTCGGCAACCTCTTCCTCGGCCGGGGCGTCGAAGCCCGCAAACTCCTCGTGCTTGAACTCGAACTCCTGCTCCCGCGGCGGCGCCGGCCCCATCGGGGCTTGCTCCGCGGTCTGCAGCTGGAGACGCGACAGAGTGGTCACCACCTCCTGCTTGATGCTCTCCAGCATCGCCGAGAACATCTCGAAGGCCTCGCGCTTGTACTCCTGTTTCGGGTTCTTCTGGGCGTAGCCACGCAGGTGGATACCCTGGCGCAGATAGTCCATGGCCGCGAGGTGATCCTTCCACTGGGTATCCAGGGTCTGGAGCATGACCGCCTTTTCGACCTGACGCATCACCTCGGAACCGACGACCTTCTCCTTGTCCGCGTACCCCGCGGCCACCTGCTCGACGATCCGCTCGCGCAGGCTCTCCTCGTGCAGTGAATCGTCCTCGTCCAGCCACTTCTGGAGCGTCCACTCGCCGCCGAGGTTTTCGGCCAGCGCGCGCTCCAGACCGGGAATGTCCCACTGCTCCTCCAGGCTGCCCGGAGGGATGTGGCCATCGATCAGGCGGCCGAGCACGTCGGCCCGCATGACCTCGACCGTGTCCGAGACGTCGGTGGCGTCCATCAGCTCGCGGCGCTGCTGGTAGATGACCTTGCGCTGGTCGTTGGCAACATCGTCGTATTCCAGCAGCTGCTTGCGGATGTCGAAGTTGCGGCCCTCGACCTTGCGCTGGGCGTTTTCGATCGCCTTGGTCACCCAGGGGTGCTCGATGGCCTCGCCCTTCTCCATGCCGAGCTTCTGCATCAGGGTGCCGACGCGCTCGGAGGCGAAGATGCGCATCAGGCTGTCTTCGAGCGACAGGTAGAAGCGGCTGGAGCCCGGGTCTCCCTGGCGTCCGGAGCGGCCGCGCAGCTGATTGTCGATACGCCGTGACTCGTGGCGCTCGGTGCCGATCACGTGCAGGCCGCCCGCGTTGATCACATGGGCGTGGCGTTCCTTCCAGGCAGCCCGAGCCGCATCGATCTCGGCCGCGTCGCTGATCTCCTCCAGCTCCGCCTCCAGATTGCCGCCGAGCACGATGTCGGTGCCGCGGCCGGCCATGTTGGTGGCGATCGTGATGGCCCCCGGGCGACCGGCCTGGGCGATGATGCCGGCCTCGCGCTCGTGCTGCTTGGCGTTGAGGACCTCGTGGGGAACCTTCTCCTTGTGGAGAAGACCGGAGATCAGCTCCGAGGTCTCGATCGAGGCGGTGCCCACCAGCGCGGGCTGGCCGCGCTTCACGCAGTCGCGGATGTCCTCGATGATGGCGTCGTATTTTTCCTGTTGCGTCAGATAGACCAGGTCGCCGCGATCGTCGCGGATCATGGGCTGGTTGGTGGGGATCACCACGACCTCGAGGCCGTAGATCGACTGAAACTCGAAGGCCTCGGTATCGGCGGTGCCGGTCATGCCCGCGAGCTTGGGGTAGAGCCGGAACAGGTTCTGAAAGGTAATCGAGGCGAGCGTCTGGTTCTCCTGCTGGATGGCAACGCGCTCCTTGGCCTCGATGGCCTGATGCAGGCCCTCCGACCAGCGCCGGCCCGGCATGGTGCGCCCGGTAAACTCGTCGACGATGACGATCTGGCCGTCGCGCACGATGTATTCCACGTTCTTCTGGAACAGCACGTGCGCGCGCAGGGCGGCGTAAACGTGGTGCATGAGAACGATATTGGAGGGGTCGTAAAGGCTCTCCCCTTCGCCGAGCAGGCCGAGCTCGGTCAGCATCTCCTCGACGTGCTGGTGCCCCTCTTCGCTCAGGTAGGCCTGGCGGGCCTTCTCGTCCACGGAGAAATCCCCGGGGCCGAAATCCGGCTGCCCCTCCTCGTTGGTGATGGGAGCCTGCCGCTTGAGCCGCGGGATGATCTGGTCGATCTTTTGATACAGCTCGGTGCTGCCCTCGGAGGGGCCGGAGATGATGAGCGGCGTGCGCGCCTCGTCGATCAGGATCGAGTCCACCTCGTCGACGATGGCGTAGAAGGGATCGCGCTGCACCCGCTGCTCCGCGACGAATGCCATGTTGTCGCGCAGGTAGTCGAACCCGAACTCATTGTTGGTGCCGTAGGTAATGTCGGTGGCGTAGGCCTCCTTGCGCGTGACCGGGCGCAGGTGGCGCCAGCCCTGCCCCGCCGGGGGCAGATACTCGGGGTCGTAACGGAAAGAGGCGGCGTCCGGCCCCATTCCGCCGGAGGAGTTGATGACGCCTACCGAGAGACCGAGGAAGTCGTAGATTCGGCCCATCCACTCGGCGTCGCGCCGGGCGAGATAGTCGTTTACCGTGACCACATGGACGCCCTTGGCCGGCAGGGCGTTCAGGTAGGCCGCGAGCGTGGCCACCAGGGTCTTGCCCTCGCCGGTGCGCATCTCGGCGATCTTGCCATCGTCTAGCACCATGCCGCCGATAAGCTGGACATCGAAGTGGCGCATGCCCAGCACCCGGCGACCCGCCTCTCGGACCACTGCAAACGCCTCTGGCAGGATGTCGGCCAGCGCCGCGCCCTCTTCCAGCCGCCGGCGGAAATCCGCCGTCTTGTCCCGAAGCTCGGCGTCCGTGAGCTTCTCGACCTCTGGTTCCAGGGCGTTGATCACGGCGACACGCTTCGACATCCGCTTCACGAGTCGCTCGTTGCGGCTGCCGAAGACCTTCTTGAGCAGGTTGCTGACCATAAACAGGGGGTTCCGGGGGGCGGAAAAATAGCGGAATCATACCCGAAAGTAGCGGCCGGCGCAGTCGCGCGCGGACGGCCGTTTTGATCGGGTCGTCCGGGCTCAGCGCCCCGCAGAGCACGGAGCACGAGGGCGACGATTCGAGGACGCCTGCGCTCGCGCCTGCTTGACGGACTGCGGACGATGCGCGGAATCAGGAAACGCCGGGCCGACGGGGCAACGGGCTTCTCAGCCCTCTGACGTGCGGTTCCTCACGCCGACGAATTTCAGGGGGTCGACCTGCTCGCCGTCCTTCAGGACCTCGAAATGTAGGTGAGGGCCGGTAGCGCGACCGCTCGATCCCAGGGTGGCGATGACCTGCCCCTGCTTCACCAGATCGCCCTCCTTCACCTTCAGCTCCTGGTTATGGGCGTACCGCGTCACCAGGCCGTTGCCGTGGCGGATCTCGACCGTGCGCCCGAATCCGTTTCGGGTCTCGGCCAGGATCACCAGGCCATCTGCCACGGCGACGATGGGCGCGCCGCGCTTGCCGGCAAAGTCGACGCCGAGGTGCAGGCTGCCCTTGCGATTGATCGGGTCCTTGCGGTACCCGAACTTGGAGGTGATGAACCCGGACAGCACCGGGCTGCCGGCCGGCAGGATTTCAGCGTCGAGATCGCGCTCCATGATGAGGCGCTCGAGGAGGCTAAGCTTGTCACCCCGATCCTGAAGCTCGCTGAACAGATTGTTCATCTCTTCGGTGAGCTCCGCGACCGTCGTCTCGGTGACCTCGGACGGCTCGGGACCACCAAGCGGCGGCGGGTTCTCGAAATCGAACTCCTCGGCACTCAAGCCTGCCATCTGCACCAGGCGGTCGCCCAGGGCGTTGAGACGCAGCATTTCCGCCTGCATCTGCCCGAGCCGCCCGCTTAACGCATCCAGGTGGGACGTCGCCTCCCGCCTGGCCGTGTCGAGCTGAGCGCGCTCACGTTCCAGGTAGGCCGAAACCGCCGCCATGGTCGCGCCAACTTGCGCCTCGCCACGGGCGATCGTCAGGCCGTACCAGAACCCGCCGCCGCCCACGGCCGCCACGACTCCCGCTAGCGCGAGGCCGACCAGAACGGACCGGATGCTGGAGCCAGCGCCAACCCCGGCGCGTCGATGCAGAGACTTCGTCATGGCTGTTACCAAGTGCAAAAAACCCCGCTATCCTACCAGGGAACACGCACAGCCCAAAATTGGCCTCCTGTCCAGGATCATGCCCAGACGCTTCCAGCAGGCCGCGCGCTACCTTCAGGGGAGCGGCGCGCTAGGCGATCTCCTCGCCTGCATTGAACGAAACGCGGAGCTGCTGCGGGCCGTCCGGCGCGCGCTCCCCCCTCCGCTTGACGCCCATTGCCTCCACGCGGGGATTGAAGACCGAACCCTCACGCTGGTTAGCGACAGCCCGGTTTGGGCGTCGCGGCTACGCTTTCTCGCACCCGAGGTGCAGCGAGCGCTGAATGCCAATCAGGGCGGCGTTGCGAGCATCCGCGTCCGCGTTCAGCCGGTTTCGAGCCACGTCGCGCACCGCGGCTCGGCGGTGACCAGGCCCGCACTTTCCGCGGCGACGATCAAGCACCTGCTCGTGACGGCAGAGAACGTGGCGGACGAAGGGATCGCCGCGGCGCTCCGCCGATTGGCGGAGGCCGGGAAGCAAGATCAGGCGGAAGCGGCCAAGGGACGCATGTAGGAAATTGGCGACTGCTCGGTTTCCTCGAACGTGACCTCTTCCCAGGCGCTCTCATCGGCCATCAAGGCGCGCAGCAGACGGTTGTTGAGCGCATGGCCGGACTTGTGGCCGCGAAAGGCCCCGATCAGCGAGTGCCCGAGCAAGTACAGATCGCCGATGGCATCCAGGATCTTGTGCTTCACGAACTCATCCTCGTAGCGCAGCCCCTCTTCGTTCAGCACCCGGTAGTCGTCGACCACCACCGCGTTGTCCATGCTGCCGCCGAGGGCAAGGCGCTGCTGACGCAGGGCTTCGATGTCACGCAGGAAACCGAAGGTGCGGGCGCGACTGACCTCCTTGACGAACGAGGTCGTGGAGAAATCGATCGCCGCCGACTGCGTCCTGGACACGAAAGCCGGGTGATCGAAGTCGATGGAGAACTCGACCTTGAAGCCATCGAAGGGCTCGAACAGCGCGTACTTGTCGCCGTCCTCGACGCATACCGGGCGCTTGATGCGTATGAACCGCTTGGGGCGATTCTGCTCCTCCACCCCGGCCGACTGAATCAGGAACACGAAGGGGCCCGCGCTGCCGTCCATGATGGGCACCTCGGGCGCGCTGACATCGACGTACGCGTTGTCTATGCCAAGCCCGGCGAATGCAGACAGCAGATGCTCCACGGTGGAGATGCGAACGTCCCCATTCACCAGCGTGGTGGACAGGCGCGTATCCCCGACATTGTCTGGACCGGCGTGAATCTCGACCGGCTGCGGCAAGTCTACCCGGCGAAAAACGATACCGGTGTCGGGCGCCGCCGGCCGCAGCGTCAGGTAGACCTTATCGCCCGTATGCAGTCCAACACCGGTGGCCCGGATCACGTTCTTGAGGGTTCGCTGCCTGATCATCGTTGCCTGTCTCCCATCGCGTCCGATACCCGTTCGGAGATCCCGACACCCGGCTGGTCGAACTGCATGCGGCTGAAGGGATGCCGGCCTGTACCACCCGGCCGGCCGTGCTAACCTTGCTCGCCGCCCCTCAGGCAACCATGCCGAGGGATCACCCGAGGTTCGGTTAGGGTTTTCCCGCATTTTTATCAGGAACGAACCGCCTTTGCAAGAAAATCTCTTGATTTTGTTTGTGATCCTCCCTCGGGGTTAACCCTAGCTAATCGGCCTGCCGGCGCAGAAAAGCAGGGATATCCAGGAAATCCATGTCCGCCTCGCGGTTCGGGTCAGCCTGCGCCTTCAGCGCCGCCGAACCATGGGAGTTGCGCACATAGGTGGGACGGTCCATGCCGGTGTAGTCCGGGATGACCGAGTCGCCGCGCTCGCTGGCGACCACGCGCAGCGGGGACTCGTCTTTCCCGGCCTCCCGCTCCCGTGCGCGGCGCCCCTCTCCCAGGCCCGTGGCGACCACGGTCACCCGCAGCTCGGCGTCGAGCTCGGGATCGATGACGGTTCCCACCACCACCGTGGCGTCGTCGTCGGCGAAGTCGCGCACCGTGTTGCCGACCTCGTCGAACTCGCCGATGGAGAGGCTCATGCCGGCGGTGATGTTGACCAGAATGCCCTTGGCGCCGGCGAGGTCGATGTCCTCGAGCAAGGGGCTGTTGATCGCAGCCTCCGCCGCTTCGCGCGCCCGGTTCTCGCCGGTGGCCGCGCCCGTTCCCATCATCGCCTGCCCCATCTCCGACATGACGGTCTTCACGTCCGCGAAGTCCACGTTGATCAGTCCCGGCCGGGTGATCAGCTCGGCGATGCCCTGGGTCGCGTTGAGGAGGACGTCGTTGGCCGCCTTGAAGGCGTTGAGCAGGCTCATTTCCTTCCCGAGCACCGCGAGCAGCTTCTCGTTCGGGATCGTGATGAGGGAGTCCACGTGCGCCCCGAGCTCCTTGATCCCCTGCTCCGCGATCTTCATGCGCTTGCTGCCCTCGAACGGGAAGGGCTTGGTGACCACCGCGACGGTCAGGATACCCAGCTGCTTGGCGACCTCCGCCACCACCGGCGCCGCGCCGGTGCCGGTGCCGCCGCCCATGCCGGCGGTGATGAAGATCATGTCCGCCCCCTCGAGCGCGTCCTCGATGCGGTCCCGGTCCTCCATCGCCGACTGCTTACCCACCGCCGGGTCGGCGCCGGCCCCGAGGCCCTTGGTGATGCCAGACCCAAGCTGCAGAATCGTCTTCACGTTGGAGTGCTTCAGCGCCTGGGCGTCCGTGTTCGCACAGATGAAATCGACGCCTTCGATGGACGACTCGACCATGTGATTGACGGCATTCCCGCCGCCGCCACCGACACCGATGACCTTGATCACCGCATTCTGGGTGTGGGTATCCATTAGCTCGAACATAGTTTGATCTCCTCTTGCGCTCGCCGCGTACCTTTGGGTTGTTGCCGAGCGGGGTGCTGCCTGATCCCCGCCAACTACTCGAAACTCACTGCCTGCCGCTTACCGACACCTCTCCGCGGACGCTCGCCCGCGGTCGGATCGTCAGAAATTGCCCTGAAACCAGCTCTTCATGCGGTCCCAAACCGCCTTGACACCCCGCGACTCGGAAAACTCCGGACGCCTGGACCGGCGATGCTGCTGGGCGTACATCAAGAGCCCTACGCCCGTCGCGTAGATCGGGTTGCGAATCACCTCCTCCATGCCGGTCACGTACTGGGGCACGCCGAGGCGCACCGGCATGTGGAACACCTCTTCCGCCAGCTCGATCAGGCCCTCCATCTTGGCGCTGCCGCCGGTCACGACCACGCCACCGGCCACCAGATCTTCGAAGCCGCTGCGTCTGAGCTCGGCCTGGAGAATGGTCAGCAGCTCCTCGTAACGGGGCTCCACCACCTCGGCCAGGGTCTGGCGCGACAGGCGGCGCGGGGGGCGTTCGCCGATACTTGGGACCTCGATCGTCTCGCCGCTCCCCGCCAGCTGGGTGAGCGCGCAGGCGTACTGGATCTTGATCCGCTCCGCGTACTGGGTGGGGGTGCGCAGCGCCACCGCGATGTCGTTGGTGACTTGATCTCCCGCAATGGGGATGACCGCCGTGTGGCGGATGGCGCCATCGGTAAACACCGCCAGGTCCGTGGTGCCGCCGCCGATGTCGACCAGGCAGACGCCAAGCTCCTTCTCATCCTCGCCCAGCACCGAGTAGCTGGATGACAGCTGCTCGAGCACCAGGTCGTCGACCTCGAGCCCGCAGCGGCGGATGCACTTGACGACGTTCTGAGCCGCGCTCACCGCGCCGGTGATCATGTGCACCCGCGCCTCGAGGCGGACACCGCACATGCCGATGGGCTCGCGGATGCCCTCCTGCTCGTCGATGATGAATTCCTGGGGCAGGATGTGGAGGATCTTCTGATCCGCCGGGATGGCGACGGCGCGGGCCGCGTCGATGACGCGATCGACGTCGCCCTGGGTGACCTCCCGCTCCTTGATGGCGGTGATGCCGTGGGAGTTGAGGCTGCGAATGTGACTCCCGGCGATCCCCGCATGGACCGAGTGGATCTCGCACCCGGCCATGAGCTCGGCCTCCTCGACGGCACGCTGAATGGACTGCACCGTCGACTCGATATCCACCACCACGCCCTTCTTCAAGCCGCGCGACGGGTGGGTCCCGATCCCGATGATCTCGATCTGATCGTCCGCCTTCACCTCACCCACCAGGGCGGCGATCTTGGATGTGCCGATATCCAGGCCGATCAAGAGGTTCTTTTCTCCGCGTCTCGACATTCCTTTCAACTCCGAGGGGACCGAGGTAAGAAATCGTGAATGCGGGCCGACAGACGGTCGGGATGGGAGCCGACCGAGCGCCCTACACGTGCACCGGAGCCAGGCTCGCCAAGGGTGGCGGCCTGCGCGCTCGCCCCTTCCTGCGCGCCGTTTTCGGTCAGGTTCCAGCGCACCGACAGCCCGTTGCTGTAACGCATGTCCACCTGCTCCGGGCTCCCAACGGCGGCCAGGGACGGCCAGGCGCGCAGGAAGCGACCCGCGCGCTCCTCGACCTCGAGCTTCCCGAGAGCCAACTCGAAGCCGGCGTCGGTGCGGATGCTCCAGGCGCCCCTGGCGTCGAGGAGCATGTGCTCGATCGCGAGGCCCCGGGCCGCGAACCGCGGGCTCCAGGCCCGGTAGCGCGCGACCAGCAGAGGCGCCCTGTCATCGACCGCTGCCAAGGTCGGTAGGCCCTTCGGAAGCTCCGTCACGGGGGGACGGAACACGACGCCCTGGTCCGAGACCAGACCGTCCTCGCCCCAGCGGCAGAGCGGCTTGTGCTCGACCACCGTCAAGTCCAGGCGATCGGGCCACACCCTGCGCAGACTCGCCGAGCGCACCCAGGCCAGCGCCTCCACCGCCTCCTTGAGCTCACCGAGGTCCTGGGTGACGATCCCGCCGTGCAGGTGATCGATCACCGTCTCTTGCAAGCGTTTCGGCGACAGGCGTTGGAGCTCGCCGTCCACCGTGACCACGCGGATCGGCAGGTATTGCGGCTCCCAGCGCAGGATCTGGTGCCCCGCACCAACCATCAGACCGACGAGGAGCAAGACCGAGAGCCAGCGCAGCAGCCGTCGCGCGGCCCCCGGCGCCTCGTCCTGCATGCCGGTCGGGGTTGCTCGCTCAGGCGCTCGCAATGCTGGTCTCCAGGATGCGCCACACCAGCTCATCGAAATCGATCCCGCGGGCGCGTGCCGCCATCGGCACCAGGCTGTGATCCGTCATGCCCGGCACCGTGTTCACCTCCAACAGGAAGGGGCGCCCGTCCCCGTCCATCATGAAATCCACGCGGCCCCATCCGCTCGCGCCCACGGCGTCGAAGGCCGCCTTGCACGTGTCCTGCAGGCGCGCCTCGTCGTCCGCAGACAGGCCGCAAGGACAGATGTATCGGGTGGAATCGGCGAAGTACTTCGCCTCGTAGTCGTAGAAGGCCCGGGGCGTCTCGAGCTTGATCATCGGCAAGGCCTCCGTGCCCAGCACGGCGCAGGTGTACTCCGGCCCCGTGATCCAGCGCTCGGCGATCACCAGCCGGTCAAGCGTCGATGCCGCCCGCCATGCGGCGGCGAGTCCCTTGGCGTCCTCGGCGCGCGCCATGCCGATACTCGACCCCTCGTGGGCCGGTTTGATCATCAACGGAAAACCGAGCGCCTGCGCATCCGCCAGATCGTCCTCCGCGCGCAGAAGCACGAAGTCCGCGGTGGGCAAGCCGCAACCACGCCAGGTGAGCTTGCAGCGGTACTTGTCCATGCCGAGCGCCGATCCCAGCACGCCCGAGCCGGTGTAGGGCAATCCCATCGTCTCCAGCGCGCCCTGGATCTGGCCATCCTCACCGCCACGACCGTGTAGGATGATGAAGACCCGGTCGAATCCGCCGCGCCCGAGGCGATCGAGCGCTCCCTCCTCCGCCGGGTCCAGCGCCTCGACGGCCACGCCCCGGCGCTGCAGCGCCGCGAGCACCGCCGCGCCGCTCTTCAACGACACCTCGCGCTCGGCGGACCGCCCGCCCAATAGGAGAGCCACGTTTCCGAACTTGGCCGCATCCGAGCTCATGCCTTCAATCCCCCACCCGATGGACTTCGGGTATCAGAACCACCACCGCGCCACCCGGTGCGACGCGCCAAGGCCTCACCATGGCGCGGCTCGCCTCGCGGTTGGAACTCTTTCACGATCATCGCGGGCGCCGCCCGCGACCGAGCTGGCGAGGATCGGACCTCGCCGCAGCGCGCGCCGGCTTGGCCGGCATCTGGGGGCGCGTCCTTTGCGCGTTGCCGCGCAGGGGCTCACCGCAACCCATGTGCAACCGGGTGCTAAGTTGATGCGGCATCGACGATCTCCCCTCTGAGGTGCGCCGGCAGCCGGGCCGCCAGAGCACCGATGTCGCCGGCCCCCAGGGTCAGCACGAGATCCCCGTCGGCCAGCAGGTTTCCAAGGACTTTCGGCACTTCCGACAGGGCCTCCACGAACACCGGGTCGACCTCGCCGCGCATGCGGATGGCGCGGCTCAGGGAGCGGCCATCGGCGCCCGGAATTGCCGCCTCCCCGGCGGGATAGACCTCGGTCAGGACCAGCACATCGGTGCTGGAAAGCACCTTGACGAAATCCTCGAACTGCTCCTGCGTGCGGCTGAAGCGATGGGGTTGGAAGACCAGCACCAGGCGCCGGCCCGGCCACCCCTGGCGCGCGGCCTCCAGGGTCGCGGCAAGCTCCCGCGGATGGTGGCCGTAGTCGTCCACCAGGATCAGGTCCCGTCCGGCGGAATCGGTAATCTGCTCGACCACGAAACGGCGGCCTACTCCCTGGAATCCGGCGAGGGCGCGCTGGATGGCGTCCTCATTCACGCCGAGCTCGATGCCGACGCTGATGGCGGCCAAGGCATTCAGCACGTTGTGTCGCCCGGGCAGATTGAGCACCACCGGGAAGTCCTCGGCGTCCCTGCGCTGCACCGTGAAGTGCATGCGCAGCCCCTCCTGTCTGATCGCCGTGGCGCGCACGTCTGAGTCGTCGCCGGTGCCGTAGGTGCGCACCGGCCTGGGGATCATGGGCAGCAGCGAGCGCACCTCGTCGTCGTCAACGCACAGAACCGCGAGCCCGTAGAACGGAAGGTGATGGAGGAACTCCATGAAGGTGCCACGCAGCCGATTGAAGTCGTTTCCGTAGGTGCGCATGTGGTCGGCGTCGATGTTGGTCAGCACCGCCAGCATCGGTTGCAGATACAGGAAGGAGGCGTCGCTCTCGTCCGCTTCGGCTACCAGGTATTGACTGCTGCCAAGGCGCGCATTCGCCCCCGCGCTGTTGAGGCGCCCGCCGATGACGAAGGTCGGGTCGAGCCCGCCCTCGGCGAGCACGCTGGCCACCAGGCTGGTGGTCGTCGTCTTGCCGTGGGTGCCCGCCACGGCGACCCCGTAGTAGAAGCGCATCAGCTCCGCCAGCATCTCGGCGCGCCGCACGACCGGGATGCGATGCTCGCGGGCGATCTTGATCTCCGGGTTCGACTCGTCGATGGCGCTCGAAACCACCACCGCATCGGCGCCCTCCGCCTGCTCCTCGCGATGCCCGATGAAGACCTTGACGCCGAGCCCCTCGAGGCGATGCGTGACCTCGGACTCGCGCTTGTCGGAGCCGGAGACCTGATAGCCGAGATTTGCCATCAGCTCGGCGATGCCGCTCATGCCCGCGCCGCCGACGCCCACGAAATGCAGCCGGCGGATGCGGCCCATGCTGCTGGCGCCGTATCGGCGTATGTCGCTCATGGCTTGCTCACCTCCCAGCAGGCGGCGGCGATGCGTTCGGCCGCCGCGGGCTCGGCGCGCATGCGGGCGGCCTCGGCCATGGCCAGCAGCCGAGCCGGATCGCCGAGCAGAGCCGCGAGGACCTCGGCCAGGGAATCGGCACTCAGCTCGGGCTGAGCCATCAGCCGCGCCGCCCCCAGATCGGCGAGATAGCGGGCATTGGCGGTTTGATGATCGTCAACGGCGTGCGGGTAGGGCACCAGCACCGACGCCACCCCCGCCGCCGCGAGCTCGGAGACCGTCAACGCGCCGGCGCGGCACACCACCAGATCCGCCCAGGCATAGGCCTCCGCCATGTCCTCGATGAAAGGCGTAACCTCGGCTTCGACCTCCGCGGCGGCGTATGCCGACCGCGCGGCATCGAGGGTCCGCTCTCCGGCCTGGTGCCGGATCGCCGGCCGCATCGCCGCGGAAAGCCTGGCGACGGCCGGCGCCACCGTCTCGTTCAGCACCTGTGCGCCGAGAGACCCGCCCACGACCAGCAAACGCCGTGCTCCGGCACGCCCCGCGAGGCGCTCGGCCGGGGCGGCGACGGCCGCGATCTCGGGCCGCACCGGATTACCGCAGGTCACGGCGCCGCGCGCCGCCGGGAAGCTACCGGGGAAGGCCTGGAACACCCGGCTGGCGATTCGCGACAGCCATTGGTTGGTGAGGCCCGGGACCTGATTCTGCTCGTGAATCACCAAGGGAAGCCCCATGGCGCGGGCCACGAGCCCGCCCGGACCGGATACGAAACCGCCCATCCCTAGGACCACGCTGGGACGGCGCCCGCGGAGCACCGACACGGCCTCGCGCAGAGCCACCAGCAGCCGCCACGGGGAAGCGATCAGTTGAGCGATGCCTTTGCCGCGCAGCCCCTCGATGCTGATCCACTCCATGCTGAAACCCCGCGCTGGCACCAGGCGTGCCTCCAGGCCGTGCCGGGTCCCGATCCAGAACACCTCCATGCCCTGCCCGCGCAACAGCTCGGCTACCGCGAGTGCCGGGAACACGTGTCCCCCGGTGCCGCCGGCCATGACCGCTACGCGCGCGCCCATTTCATGCCCCCAGCCGGTACGGCGCTCTCCTCGGACCTCCGCAGATCGGCATCGATACGCAGCAGCATCGCCACCGCCATGCAGGCCACGATGATGCTGTTGCTGCCGTAGCTCATGAACGGCAGCGTCAGGCCCTTGGTCGGCAACAAGCCCACGTTGACGCCGATATTGACCAGGGCCTGAAGCCCGATCCCCAATCCGAATCCGTTCGCCACATGGGCCGCGAAGCACCAGCCGGCCTGCTCCGCCCGGGCGCCGATGGAGAAGGCGCGCAGCACCACGAAGACAAAGGCAGCGATCACGGCCAGGGTCCCGACGAGACCGAACTCCTCCCCCACCACTGCCAGGATGAAATCCGTGTGGGCCTCGGGGAGGAAGAACTGCTTCTGGATCCCGTTGCCGAGCCCAACGCCCAGCCATTCCCCGCGGCCGAAGGCGATCAATGCCTGGGAAAGCTGGAATCCGGTGTTGAAGGGGTCGGCAAACGGGTCCAGGAACGAGGTCACCCGCTGGAAGCGGTAGGGCTCGAGGACGACCAGCGCCACCCCTGCCGCGGCCACCATCCCAAACAGCGCCGAGAAGTGCAGTACCTGCACGCCGCCCAGGAACAGCATCCCAAGCACCGTAGCCAGCAGGACCGCGGTCGTGCCGAAATCCGGCTGCGCCATGATCAGCGTACTCGCCAGCACCATCAGAACCATCGGCTTCAAGAAGCCGGAAAGCCTGGTCGCCACCTCCTCGTGGCGGCGAACGAGATAGCCGGCGATGTAGATGACGGCGAAGAACTTCATCAGCTCCGAGCTTTGGATGTTGAGCGGCCCGAGGGGAATCCAGCGCGTCGCCCCGTTCACCGTGCGGCCGACACCAGGCACCAGCACGGCGATCAGGAGCGCGATGCCGAGAAAGAACAGGAGCGCCCCGGACTTCTCCCACCAGTTGGCCGGAATCAGAAACACCAGGAGCCCCGCGGCGAGGGCGAGCCCCAGGGCCAATCCATGGCGCAGGACGAAGTGGAACGGGTCGCCGAACCCACGATCGGCAATCGACATGGAGGAGGACGCAACCATGATGAAACCGAAGCCGAGCAGCAGCAGCACGCAGATCAGCAGAGGCCAGTCCATTTCCGGCAACCGGTCGAGACGTCGGCGGCTGCGGACGCTAGGCCTGGTCTCGCCGCTCATGCCGGCAGCCCCTGGACGGCGGCGGCGAACACCCGACCCCGGTGCTCATAGTTGTCGAACATATCGAAGCTCGCGCATGCCGGGGACAGGAGCACGCAGTCGCCGGGCAGCGCCGCATCCGCCGCCAAGGCAACGGCATCCTCCATGTCCCTGGCATGCAACAGGGGTACTGCGCCACGCAGCACCCGCTCGAGCAGCGGGGCGTCGCGCCCGATGAGGACGACCGCCCGCGCCGCGTCCCGGACGACCGGAAGCAGGGGCGAGAAGTCCGCCCCCTTGCAGTCGCCCCCGGCGATCAGGACCGCACGCCCGGACCCGGCCGGATCGACCAGGCCGCGCAGCGCGGCGACGGTGGCGCCCGGATTCGTGCCCTTTGAATCGTCATACCAGCGCACGCCTCTCCTGGCCGCCACCAGCACGGTGCGGTGGGGCAGCCCGCGGAACCGGCGAAGGGCCTCCCGCATCGAGGTCACGGGCAGGCCACAGGCACTTCCCAGCGCCAGGGCGGCCAACGCGTTCGCCAGATTGTGACGCCCGGCCACGGCGATCTCCCCGGTCGCCATCAAGGGCTCTTGCCCGCGGACCAGCCAGGTTTCGCCCGCTCTTTCGATCAGCCCGAAGTCATCGCGGCTGCGGGGGTCCGCGAGGGTGAACCCGATCTCTGCCTGCGCCCGTCCAGCCATCGCGCGCACCACGGGATCGTCCCGATTGAGGACGGCGATCTCGGCATGGTCGAATACCCGCGCCTTGGCCGCGGCGTAGTCCTCCAGGCTCGGATAGCGATCCATGTGATCGGCGGAGACATTGAGCACGGTCGCCGCCTTGGGGGCGAGGGTCTGCGTCGTCTCGAGCTGGAAGCTGGACAGCTCGAGCACATACAGCTCGACGCCTTCGTCCAGCAGATCGAGGGCGGGCTCGCCCAGATTGCCGCCAACCGCAACCCGCACACCGGCGAGCCTGGCCATTTGCCCGAGGAGGCTGGTGACGGTGCTCTTGCCGTTCGACCCGGTGATGGCGACCACCGGCGCCCTTACCGCTTGCGCAAACAGCTCGATGTCGCCGATCACGGGTGCGCCTCGGGCAACCGCCTGCGCCACCAAGGGCTCGCTCACCGGGACGCCGGGGCTGACCACCAGCAGCTCCGCGGCGGCGAAGGCATCCGGATCGAAACCACCGGTGAACAGGGCCGTGTCCGGCATCTCCAGGCGCGCCTGCTCCATGCCGGGCGGATTGGCGCGGGAGTCGGTCACCGCCACCGAAACCCCCTGGGCTCGCAGATAGCGGGCCACCGACAGGCCCGTTTTCCCGAGGCCCACGATCAAGGTCTTGGGCGCCTTGGCCTGAGGAGTCTTGAGGGCGGCCGTCATCATCTGATCTTCAGGCTCGCCAGGCCCACCAGGACCAGAATCACGGTGGCGATCCAGAAACGAACGATCACCCTGGGCTCGGGCCAACCCTGCAGCTCGAAGTGATGATGCAGCGGCGCCATGCGGAAGATGCGCTTGCCGGTGAGCTTGAAGGAGGCCACCTGCAGCATCACCGAAAGGGTCTCCGCGACGAACACCCCGCCCATGATCAGCAGCACAAGCTCCTGACGAGCGGTCACGGCCACCACGCCCAGAGCGGCCCCCAGGGAGAGGGCGCCGACATCGCCCATGAACACCTGGGCCGGATAGGTGTTGAACCAGAGAAATCCGAGGCCGGCCCCGACCAGGGCGCCGCAGAACACGACCACCTCGCCGACGCCGGGGATGTGGGGGATCTTGAGGTAGCTGGCGAAGTCGACGTGTCCGGTGGCGTACACGAAGACGCCGAGCGCGCCGCACACCAGCACCGTGGGCAGCACCGCCAGCCCGTCGAGGCCGTCGGTCAGGTTCACGGCATTGCTGCTGCCGACGATGACGAGATAAGAAAGCAGGATGAACCAGCCACCGAGCTGGAAAGAGACGTCCTTGAGATAGGGAACCAGCAAAGCGGTCTCCGCCGGCGTGGAGGAGATCCAATAGAGGTACAGGGCCGCCGCGATGCCCGCCACCGACTGCCAGAGGTACTTGTAACGCGCCGCCAGCCCGCGCGGGTCCTTGAGCACCAGCTTCTTGTAGTCGTCGACCAGACCGATCGCTCCGTAGGCGAGCGTGACCAGCAGCACCAGCCAGACGTAACGGTTGCCGAGGTCGGACCACAGCAGCGTGCTCACGCCCACGCTCACCAGGATCAAGGCCCCGCCCATCGTCGGCGTACCGGCCTTGGACAGATGGGACCGCGGGCCGTCGTCCCGCACCGTCTGGCCGATCTTGAATCGGGTCAGGCGGCGGATCATGGCCGGCCCTACCGCGAACGAAATGACCAGCGCCGTCAGCACGCCGAGAATCGCGCGCAAGGTCAGGTAGCGGAAGACGTAGAAGGCGCTGTCGACCTGTCCCAGCCAATCGGTCAGATAGAGCAGCATGTCAGCCCGCCCCCGCCGCGCAGAGCGCATCCGCGACCCGATCCATCACCGCCAGGCGCGACCCCTTGACCAGCAGGCAGTCGCCGGCGCCGAGATCGGACTGAAGCGCCGCGAGCAGGCTCTCCTGGTCCGGAAAGTGCCGCCCTCCCGGCCCGAAGGCGGTCACCGCCTCCGCGCTCAGTGCGCCCACCGCGTAGAGGCCATCGATCCCGGCAGACCGCGCCATGGCGCCAATCTCCCGGTGCAGGGCACGGGCGTCGAGACCCAGCTCGCCCAGGTCTCCGAGCGCCAGCCAGTGGCGCCCGGGCAAACCCGCAAGCACCTGAATTGCCGCCTGCACCGAATCCGGATTGGCGTTGTAGCTATCGTCGATCACCCGCAGACCCTTGATGCCGAACCGCGGCTGCAGGCGACGAGGCACCGGCCGCAAACCCGCCAGGCCCGCGCGGATGCCGTCAATCGGGATATCCAGTGCGATCGCCACGGCGACAGCGACCAGGGCGTTGCGCACGTTGTGCATCCCGGCAAGGGGAAGCTCCAGGTCGATGTCGGAGTGCCCGACGCTGACGCTGAAGCGGGTACGGAAGCCCTCGGCGTCCCATTCGCTGCTCAGGCCGTCGGCCCGGACCCGCACGTCGGCGCTCGCGTCCGGTCCGCAGGTGAGCATCCGCCTCCCCGCAGCCAGCTCGCGCCACAGGTCGGTCCAGGGTGAATCGGAGGGGACGATGAAGACACCGGTCGCCGGCAGCCCCCGCGCGATCTCTCCCTTCGCCTGGGCGACCCCCTCCACGCTGCCGAAGCCCTCGAGATGAGCGCGTCCGGCATTGGTGATCACGGCCACGTCGGGCCGGCCGATGTCGGTGAGATAGCCGATCTCGCCCGCATGGTTGGCACCCATCTCGAGCACCAGAAAGTCCTCGGCCCGGGAAGCGAGCAGGGTCAGCGGCATGCCGATGTCGTTGTTGAGGTTGCCCCGGGTCGCGCGCACGGTGCCGACCTGGCCGAGGACCGCGGCGATCATCTCCTTGCAGGTCGTTTTCCCGTTGCTGCCCGTGACCGCGATCACCCGGCCCGGAAAGCGATCCCGCCAGGCTGAGGCCATCCGTCCTAGCGCCAGACGCGTGTCCTCCACCACCCATTGGGGTATGGGCGCAATCAACGGATGATCCACCAGCACGGCCGCCGCTCCAGCGGCTGCGGCCTGCGCGACGAAGTCGTGTCCGTCGAAACGATCCCCGCGCAGGGCCACGAAGAGCTTTCCCACCCCGGTCTTCCGACTATCCGTGCCGACGGAGTCGAAGCCGACATCGGCGCCCAGGATATCGCCACCGATCAGCCGTGCCGCCTCGGACAGGGTCCACATCATGTCCACTGCCCTCCGCGCTCCTGCAGCGCCTGAACCACCTGGGCGCGATCACTGAAATGCACCTTGAGCTCACCCATGTCCTGGGTCGTCTCGTGCCCCTTGCCGGCGACCAGCACCAGGTCGTCGGGGCCCGCGGTGGCGATCGCCATGCGAATCGCCAACGCGCGGCGGCGCTCGATCCGAACCGCCTCGGGACGCTCCATCCCAGTCAGAATCTCCGAGATGATTGCCTCTCCATCCTCGCGCCGCGGGTTGTCGTCGGTGACGATCACCTGGTCGCTCAAGCGTTCCGCGACCTCCCCCATCAGCGGGCGTTTGCCGCGATCGCGATCGCCCCCGCAGCCGAACACGCAGATCAAACGCCCCCGGACATGGTCGCGCAGGTTGGTCAGCGCCTGCTCCAGGGCGTCGGGGGTATGGGCGTAATCCACCACCACCTGGGGCGCGGCACCGCCGCCGAAGGACTCCATGCGTCCGGGCACGCCGCGTACCGCCGCGATCTCTCGCAGCGCGCGCGACAGCGGCAAGCCTCGCGACAGCAGCACGGCGAGCACCGCCAACAGATTCGCGGCATTGAAACGACCGAGGAGCCCGATCTCAAGCCCCCCGTCGCCGACGCTGGTCTCCACCCGCAAGGACAGCCCCCGCGATCGCGGCGTGATGTCGCGCGCCCTGAGCCACAGATCGCAACGACCGGGGGGTTGCGCGTCGGACCGCAGGCTGTACCAGGCAACCGACACCGCGGGGCTCAACTCGGCGAGTATGGTGTCGCTCAGCGGCTCGTCCTGATTGAGCACCGCCCAGGAGAGCCCGGGCATGCGAAACAGCCGGCGCTTGGCTGCGCCATAGCTCGCCATATCACCGTGATAGTCCAGGTGATCCCGGCTCAGATTGGTGAGCACGGCATGGCTGAAGCGCACGGCTCCGACCCGGCCCTGCTCCAGCGCATGGGAGGAGACCTCCATGGCTACCGCCCCGGCACCGCGGCCGCGCATCCACGCGAGGATCTCCTGCAAGCTGACCGGGTCCGGCGTGGTATGCGTGCCCGCCATCAGGTCCCCGGGGAATCCGGCGCCGAGCGTGCCCAGGATGCCGCAGGTCAGCTCGGGGGCGAGTGCCTGCGCCAGATAGTTGGTCACGCTGGTCTTGCCGTTGGTGCCGGTGACACCGATGACCTCCAGCGCCGCGCTGGGGTGGTCAAAGAAGCGGTCGGCCAACGCGCTGGCCACGCGCCCGAGCGCCGGCACCGGGACCACGGGGACGCGCAGCGTCTGCGCGAGCGCCGACATGGTCTCCGCCGTCCAGCGTTCGCTCGGCTCGGCGACGATGGCGCAGGCGCCGCGGCGCCGCGCGTCAGCCGCGAAATCGAGCCCGTGGAAGGATCCACCGTCGCAAGCCAGAAACAAGCCGCCGGCCTCCACCTTGCGGCTGTCCAGGGTCAGGCTCGACACCAGCACGTCCACCTCGACCCGGGCCGGTACGAAACCCTCCAGCAGGTCGCTGAGGTACCAGGGGCGCGAGGCGCTGACCAGCGGCATCATGGATGCTCCTCCACACCGGCCAGACGCAGCGTCTGCAACGGGTCGTCGGGCGCCACGTTGAACAGACGCAAGGCCCCCTGCATGACCCGCGCGAAGACCGGCGCCGCCACCTTGCCGCCGTAATAGTGCTTGCCGCTGGGCTCGTCGACCATCACCACCATGGCGAAGCGCGGCCGCGAGGCCGGTGCCACCCCGGCGAATACCGCCTGGTAACGCTTGGCGGCATACCCGCCCTTGGCGGCCTTCTTGGCGGTGCCCGTCTTGCCGGCCACCCGATAGCCCTCGATGGCCGCCTCCTTGGCCGTACCCTCGGCGGATACCACCGTCTCCATCATGGCTCGAACCAGGCGCGTGGTCCGTTCCGACAGCACGCGGCGCCCCTCGGGCACCGCGTCGCGCTTGAGCAGACTGACCGGGCGCAGCAGGCCGTCCGCCCCCAGGACCGAGTATGCCTGGGCGAGCTGCAGGGAGGTGACTGACAGCCCATAGCCGAAGGCGTGTGTGGCGTGCTCGAACATCGACCAGTCATCGTAGTGGCGAAGCCGACCGGCAACCTCGCCGGGGAAGTGGCTGTCGGTTGGACTTCCGAAACCGAGACTCTCGTAGAGCGTCCAGAGCACGGACTTGTTCATGCGCATCGCCAGCTTGACCGACCCCACGTTGCTGGACTTGGTCAACACCCGGGTCGTCGTCAGCGTGCCGTAGTTCCGCACATCCTTGACCCGGTTGCGGCCCACCCGGAGAGTACCGGGGGCGGTGTCGATGAGGGTGTCGGGTCCCACCAGACCGGCCTCGAGTGCCGCGGCCACGACGAACGGCTTGACCGTCGAGCCCGGCTCCATCACGTCGGTGAGGGCGCGGTTGCGGCGGGTGCTGCCGGCGCCTTCGAGCTTGCCGTTGGGGTTGTAGGCAGGCTGATTGACCATCGCCAGCACCTCACCGGTCTCCACGTCGAGCACCACGGCGGTTGCCGAGCTGGCGCGATGGTCTTGCACCGCGCGCTTGAGCTCCCTGTAGGCCAGGAACTGGAGGCGCCGATCCAGGCTGAGCGTCAGATCGCGCCCGTGGCGCGGCGAGCGCGTCCGCTCCACTTCCGCCACCACGCGCCGGCGTCCGTCCTGAATGACGCGCCGCAGTCCGGGCTCGGCGCCCAGCCACTTGTCGTAGAGCAGCTCCATGCCCTCGATCCCCCGGTCGTCGATATCGGTGAAGCCGATGATGTGCCCGAAGATCTCGCCGCTGGGGTAGAAGCGTCGGTACTCGCTTTCCATACCGATGGAGTCGAGACGGTAACGCTCGATGATTTCCTCGACCGCAACGGTCTCGTCCGGGCCGATGCGCCGCTTGAGGTAGACGAAGCCGCGGCCGGGACGGCTTTCGATCTTCTCGATCAGGTCCTTCGATTTCAGATGCAGGGCCGCGGCGAGCTCCCGCATCACGTCCTGGCGGCCCGTCAGCTTGCGCGGATCTGCCCAGACGGTCGCCACCGGCGTACTCACCGCCAGTGGCTCGCCGTTGCGGTCCAGGATCATGCCCCGCCGGGCCGGAATCTCCGACACTCGCAGATAACGGCGCGCACCCTCATGCTGCAGGAATTCGTTGTCGATGACCTGGCGGTACAGGGCGCTTCCGACCACGGCAACTAGAAAGATACCGAGAAAACTCAAGAGCACACGGCGGCGCAGACGGGAGCTTGGCCTGTGCTCGGAAAGCCGCTGTGCGCGCTTGAGCCTGCGCGTCTTACTGGCCATGCTCGGATTCCGCCTCGATCACGCGCACCTCGCCACGCTGCGGGAGGTGCATGCTCAACAGCTTGCGCGCCCGCTCCTCGACCCGCGGATGCGTGGTCAGCGCCGCCTCCTCGAGGCGCAGCTGCCCCCACTGCACCTCCAGCGCCTGGCGCTCGCCGATCAAGGTCTGCAGCGCCACAAACTCCATGCGGCTCACGAACTTGCCGTAGACCACGGCGACCGCCGAGGCGATCACCGCCAGGGTCAGGATCAGCGCCGCCCGCAATTCTCCGCGCGTCATTCCAGCCGCTCCGCCACTCGCATAACGGCGCTGCGCGCGCGCGGATTCACCGCCACCTCGCCAGGAGAAGGGCGCACGGGCTTGCCCACCGGGCGCAGGCGCCCACGCGAATCGCCCGCGACCACGGGGACCCCGCGCGGAAACTGCTCACCTCGGGCCTCATCGCGAATGAACCGCTTCACGATCCGATCCTCCAGGGAGTGGAAGCTGATGACCACGAGCCGCCCGCCTGCGGCGAGGAGGTCGCAAACGCTGGCGAGACAGGCGCGCAGCTCGTCCAGTTCACCGTTGACTTGAATCCGTAGGGCCTGGAAGGTGCGCGTCGCCGGGTGCTTCCCCGGCTCGCGGGTCGGACACGCCGCCGACACGATCTCCACCAGGCGGCGCGTGGTCGCGATCGCCGCCTCTCGTCGGGCGCGACCGATGGCACGCGCGATGCGGCGGGAAAAGCGCTCCTCCCCGTACTCGTGCAGAATCCTTGCGATCTCCTGCTCGGGGGCGCGGGCCAGCCATTCCGCAGCCGTCTCGCCGCGACTGTTGTCCATGCGCATGTCCAGAGGACCTTCCGCGGTGAAGCTGAAGCCGCGACCCGGCGCGTCGAGCTGCGGAGAGGAAACGCCGAGATCCAGCAGAAGGCCGCTCAAGCGCCCCGTTAGACCGTGGCGGAGGGCGACTCCCCGCGCTTCGGAAAACGGCGCTCTGCTCGATCGTGAAGCGCTGGTCATGCCGCGCAAGGGCCTGCCCGTCGGCAACCGCGTCCGGGTCCCGATCCAGGGCGAACAGGCGCCCCGCGGCCCCCAAACTCGCCAGCAGCGCCCGCGAGTGACCGCCGCGCCCGTAGGTGCAGTCCAGATACAAGCCATCCGCCTTGATCGCCAATGCCTCCAAACTCTCCTCCAGCAGAACAGGCTTGTGCGCCGCATCGCCCATCTTGTCGTTAGTCAGATCGAGAGCGACGCGAAATCGGTGGCGGACTCCATTTGCTGCAGATCCGCCTCATTCAACCACTCGTCGCGGCGCCCGACCCAGGCATCCTCGTCCCACAGCTCGAACTTGTTGCTCTGCCCCACCAGGGCGACCCGCTTGTCCAGGGAGGCGAAGCTCCGCAACGAAGGCGGCAGGAGCACGCGACCCTGGGCGTCCATCTCGACGTCCTGGGCATGACCGATATAGAGCCGCTGGAGCTTCCTCGCGGTGGGGTTGAAGGACGGCAACCGCTCGAGCTTGCGCTCGATCTCGACCCAGTTCGGCTCGGGGTAAATCAGCAGACAGTGGTCAGCGTCGACGGTAATCACGAGACGAGAGGCACAGCACGCCTGCAGCTGCTCGCGATAACGGGCGGGTATCGCCAGCCTTCCCTTGGCGTCCAGATTTAGAATGGATACCCCACGAAACAAATCGCGCCCCCCAAATGGGAATTGCTCCCCTTTATCCCACTTTCTCCCACTTGCGGCTCATGGTAGGCAAGAATCCGGGACGCGTCAAGGATCATCGGGGTGTTTTCTCTTGCGGCTCAGGGACTTAAGAAGGCGTGATCAAGCGACACGACACACGAAACAAAAATCATTCTAATCAGCGCGATGGGAACTGAAATTAGAGCTTTACCTAAAGTAGGTCGGCGAAGACGGGGAGCGTAGTGGGGAGCGGTGGAGGAAACAAGACGAAATGAGGTGGGAGCCGGCCTGTAAGCCGGGTTCTGTCGAGAGCAGCCATTCATCTGGGACGCGCGTCGCCGCGCACCTCGAGCGACCTACCCGGGAACCCGTGCGGGCCGCACGTCGCGGCCGAGACCGCGTGTTCCCCTATTTGGTCTTGCTCCGGGTGGGGTTTGCCGTGCCGCGGCTGTTACCAGCAGCGCGGTGCGCTCTTACCGCACCATTTCACCCTTACCGCTCCGCGTAACGGAGTTTGGCGGTTTGTTTTCTGTGGCACTTTCCGTGGGCTCGCGCCCCCCAGGCGTTACCTGGCACCCTGCCCTACGGAGCCCGGACTTTCCTCCCCTCCGAGCGCGTAGGCCGGAGGAGCGGCTGCCCGGCCGACTCCCACTCAGCAGTCTATCACGCCTGCACTGGAGAACCGGTATCCGGGATGCACGCCCAGGCGCAGCTTGCGGCCGGTGAGGCCATCATCGTCCAGACGGCCCATCAGTCGACGTCTTCTCCAACCCCGTTCTGCTCTCTATCGGCTGCATCCCGCCACGCCAAGGCGAGGGCGTAGAGCCGGTTCTTCTTGCCGCCCGTGATCCGCGCGGCCAAGGCGGCGGCCTGCTTGAGCGGCAGCTCAGCAGCGAGCACACGCAGGATATGCTCCTCGTCGCCCCGCGCCACGCCGGGGTCCGGCTCGCCGCGCCCCTCGACCAGGATCACGAACTCGCCCATCTGCTGCCGAGCGTCCGCCTCTACCCTGGCGGCCAGATCCCCGAGACTACCGCTGAGAAAGGTCTCGAAGCGCTTGGTCAGCTCGCGCGCCACGGCCGCCCGACGCTCGGCGCCGAGCTGGTCCCGCAGCGCTGCGAGGGTGGCGAGTACCCGGTTTCCGGCCTCGTACATGACCAGGGTCGCGCACTCGCCGGCCAGGCCTGTGGCCCACTCGCGGCGCTTGGCGGTGGTCCGCGGGGGAAAGCCGACGAACAGGAAGCGGTCGCAGGGCAGCCCCGCCGCGGATAGCGCGCACACCGCCGCATTCGCACCTGGGACCGGAACAACGCGGATGCCGAGTCCGCGCGCGCCCTGCACCAGCTGGAAGCCTGGATCGCTGATGAGGGGGGTGCCCGCATCCGACACCAAGGCCAGGCTTTCACCCTCGGCCAGACGCCTCAGCAAGCGGGGGACCACTTGCGCCTCATTGTGATCGTGACAGGAAACGAGCCGGGTGCTGATGCCGTAATGGGCAAGCAGACGACGGGTGTGACGGGTGTCCTCGGCTGCGATCAGGTCCACCTCGGCAAGCACCTGCCGCGCGCGGTAGGTCAGGTCCGCCAGATTGCCGATCGGTGTTGCCACCACGTATAGTAGGCCTAACGATGTCGACATACAGGTTGTTCTCCACCCGGACATAGGCCTACGGCAAGATGCTGACGAGACGTCCCAACTCCCCGATTCCCTCGCGAGCCTGGCTCAGGCTAGCCGTTCTGGCCACGGTCGTCGCGGGCTGCGCCGGTCCGGTGCAACGCCATTCCGATCTGAGCAGCGCCCGCAGCGGCGGTTATCGCGGGGGAGAGACGGTGGCCGTGTTGCTGCCGCAATCCGGCCGCTTCGCCGGCGCCGCCCAGGCCTTGAAGGACGGCATTCTCGCCGCCCAGGCCGCGGACGAGCAAGGCAAGAGGCCGCAGCTTCGTTTCTATGACACCAGCACGGCCCAGTCGGCCAACGCCCTGGTGCAGAAGGCGGCGGCGGACGGCGCCAGCTTTATCATCGGGCCGCTGCAGAAGGAGGCCGTTGAAGAGCTGGCGCGCGGAGCCAGCCTCCCGGCGCCCGTGCTTGCCCTCAACCGGGTCTCCACCGGCAGATCGCCCGCCAATCTCTACCAGTTCTCTCTGTCGCCCGAGGACGAGGCAGCGGAAGCGGCACGCAAGGCATGGGAAGGCGGTCACCGCTCGGCCCTGATGCTCTACCCGAGCGGCCCCTGGGGCGAACGCATGGCCAAGGGCTTTCATCAGCAGTGGCTTGCCCTCGGAGGCCGGCTGGCAGCGACCGAAGTCTACGATCCGAACGGCTTCGACTTCACCCAGCCCATCGGCAACTTGAGCGCGCGAGCGGACGACGCCGATTTCCTGTTTCTGGTGGCGACATCGCAAACGGCTCGCGAGATCGCACCCCAGGTCCGGGCAATTTCGGCCTATGATTTTCCGGTCTTCGCGACCTCCCACATCTACGGGGGCCGCTTCGACCCGGTGGCGGATCAGCCCATTGTCGGGACCTACTTCGTCGACATCCCCTGGTTGCTCGCTCCCGACGCGGGCGACCCGCTCTCGCGCGACCGCGTCCGACAACGCACGCCCGGGATGCAGGACGGCCTCACCAGGCTCTACGCCATGGGCATCGACGCCTACCGCCTGGCGCCCCGACTCGCCTGGATGGCGTCGAACCGGGGCGCCGTGGTCCAGGGCAAGACCGGTGAGCTCAGGTTGGACAGCCAGCGGAACGTCGTGCGCGGTTTGACCCTGGCACGCTTCAGCCCCTCCGGGCCGGCCTTGGCCGGGGTTGACACGCGCCTCTGGGCGCCTGAGGAGGGACTTGACCCGAAGGGCCCGCTCCTGGCCGCCCGAGGCGCGCCCCGTCTTGCCGCGATTCCCCGCTAGGACCGCTTCGGCCGTCGGTGGGGACAAGGAGCGCCTCGCGGGCGACTATCTGCAGCAGCGAGGCCTGCGCCTGATTGCCTGCAACTACCGCTGCCGATTCGGGGAAATCGATCTTGTGATGCGAGAGGCCGAGACCTTGGTTTTCGTCGAGGTCAGGTTCCGCAAGAGCTCGCGCTACGGCACCCCGGCCGAAACCGTGGACACGCACAAGCAGCGGCGGCTGGCTGCGACCGCCTCCTACTACCTGCGAGAGCACCCAACCAACGCACCCTGCCGCTTCGACGTGCTCGCCGTGAGCGGTAACAACGACATCGTCTGGATACGGGACGCCTTTCATGCGGAATAGAAACCATACACGCCCCACCCAACCTGCCCGGGTCATGTTGCCCGCCGCGCTGGCCGCCGCACTCGTCGCGATCTCCAGCCTGCCTCTGCTGCAGGGATGCGCCGCCGCGGTGGTCGCCGGCATCGCCGTCGGCGCGGGCGTCGCGCACGAGCGACGCGACGCGAGGACCGTGCTGGAAGACCAGCAGATCGAGGTCCAGGCCATGGCGGCCGAGTTCAACGACCCGGATATCCGGGCGAAAAGCAGTATCAGCGCAACCAGTTACAACCACGTGGTGCTGCTGACCGGCCAGGCGGACACCGAGGAGATCAGCCAGCGCTTCGCTGACAACGTAAGCCGACTGCCGGGTGTCAAGCGCGTCATCAACGAGGTGACCATCGGCCCGTCTGCCGACCTCACGCGTGAGAGCCAGGACACCGTCATCACCTCCCAGGTCAAGTTTGCCTTGACCAAGATCGACCTGCCCGGCTTCGACCCGACGCGGGTCAAGGTCGTCACCGAGATGGGCGTCGTCTACCTCATGGGTCTGGTGAGCGCGCAGGAGGCGGACGCCGCGGTGGAGAAGGCCCGCTACGTGTCCGGCGTCAAGAAGGTGGTCAAGGTCTTTGAGTACGTCGAGCCCACCCCCGCTTCCGCCTGAGGCCATACGCAAGCTGCGCGCGATCGCAGGCAGCGAACGGGTACTCACCGATCCCGCCGACTGCTGGTCCTACGGCTACGACAACAGCAGGCGCCAGGCGCTGCCGCAGGCGGTGCTCTTCATCACCGAACCCGCGCAGGTCGAGGCCACGTTAACGCTGTGCAACGAACTCGAGATCCCGGTCACGGCTCGTGGCCGGGGCACCGGCACCACGGGGGCCACGGTGCCGGACCGCGGCGGCATCGTGCTGTCCTTCGAGCGCATGACGCGCATCCTTCGCGTCGATCCGAGCAACCGCCTCGCCGTCGTCGAGCCCGGCGTCACCAACGAGTCGCTGCAGCAGGCGGTGGCGCGGGAGGGATTCTTCTGGCCCCCGGACCCCACCAGCGCCGCGGTGTGCACGGTGGGGGGAAATCTAGCCTACAACGCGGCCGGTCCCAGGGCGGTCAAGTACGGCACGCCGCGGGAGAACACCCTCGGGCTGCGGGCCGTGACCGGTGCCGCCGAGCCCTTCCGAACCGGTGTCTCCACAACCAAGGGGGTGGTGGGCTATGACCTCACGCGGCTCATCATCGGCTCCGAGGGCACCCTGGCGCTGATCACGGAGGCCACCCTCAAGCTCACGCCGCTGCCGGAGGCGAAACGCACCCTGCGCGCGACCTACGGCGACATTCACGCGGCCGCCGCTGCGGTCGCAGCGATCATGTCCCAGCCCGTCATTCCCTGCGCCCTGGAGTTCATGGACGGGGCGGCCATCGAGATGGTTCGCGGTTATTCCGACCTCGGACTACCCCCCGGCACCGACGCCCTGCTCATGATCGAGGTGGACGGTCCGGCGCACTGCGTCGACGAGGCCGCCAGGGCGGTCGCCCTGGCCGCGAGCAACGCCGGCCTGAAGGACCTTCACACCGCCGCGGACGCCGCCGAGATCGCGGCCCTGTGGAAGACGCGCAAGGCCCTGTCGCCGGCGCTGCGACACATCGCGCCGAAGAAGATCAACGAGGATGTCGTGGTGCCGGTCTCGCGCATCGGCTCCTTCATCGACGGCCTGGAACGGTTGTCGCGCGAGACGGGCATCCGCATCGTCAACTTCGGCCATGCCGGCAACGGCAACATACACGTCAACCTGCTGGTGAATCCCGAGGACCGGGACGAGATGGCCCGCGCCGAATCATGCCTCGACGCCGTGTTCTCGCTGGTCATCGCACTCGAGGGCACCCTTTCGGGCGAGCACGGTGTGGGCTTGGAGAAACGCGACTTCATCGCCCGCGAGATCGATCCGGTAACCATGCGCCTGATGCACAACATCAAACGCCAGTTCGACCCGCGAGGCATCCTCAACCCGGGCAAATCGCTGCCCGCCGAGGGTTAGCCAATCACGGGGGCGGGCGACCGTCACTTCCCTGGCCGTACCAGCCCGCCCAAGCCCACGTCTTCCAAGGCCTCGAGCAGCAGGCGGCGGACGCACTCGGCCTCCTCGCAATGCAGTGCTACGCCCAGAAGCTCCCGCGCCTTTGCGCGGCTGACGCTGCGGATGACCCACTTGACCGGCAGCAGGCTGCCGGCCCCCATGCTCAGGCTGTGCACGCCCATCCCAAGGAGCAGAACCGCCGCCAGGGGATCGCCCGCCATTTCCCCGCAGATACTGACCTCGCGTCCGTACGCGCGGGCGCCGGCGACGATCTGAACGATGGCGCGCAGCACGGCAGGATGGAGCTCGTCGTAGAGCTTCGCCACGTGGGCGTTGTTGCGGTCGACTGCCAGGAGGTATTGCGTCAGGTCGTTGGTGCCGATAGAAAAAAAGCCCACCCGCCGAGCCAAGGCCTCTGCCTGGTAGACGGCGGCCGGCACCTCGACCATGACCCCGACCGGCGGCATCTTGACCCGGTAGCCCTCTTCCAGCAGCTCGTCGTGAGCCCGCTGAATCAGCAGCAGGGCCTCGTCCACCTCGCTCACCGTGCTGATCATGGGCAACAGGACCTGGAGGTTTTCCAGCCCGATCGATGCGCGCAACATCGCCCGCACCTGGGTCAGGAAGATCTCCGGATGGTCCAGGGTGATGCGTATGCCGCGCCAGCCGAGGAAGGGGTTGGATTCCGACACGGGGAAGTAGGGAAGCGGCTTGTCCCCGCCCACGTCCAGGGTGCGGATGGTCACCGGGCGCGGGGCAAAGGTCTCCAACACCTGCCGGTAGTTGGTCATCTGCACGGTCTCGCCAGGAAAGCGGTCGCGCACGAGAAAGGGCAGTTCGGTGCGGTAGAGGCCGACGCCGGCGGACTCCTCGATACCCACGGGACGCGCCTCCGAAACCAGTCCGGTGTTGAGGTACAGGGGAAGCGTGTAGCCGTCCGGAGTCTCGGCAGGGAGGCGGCGCAGGTTTTCAAGCTCGTTGGTCAGGGCCAGATCATCGTCCATGAGCCGCCGATACTCGGCGCGCACCACCGCACCGGGCGCCGCGTAGACGCGTCCCCGGTAGCCGTCCACGACCATCTCCAGCCCTTCGATCCGCCCCACTGGCAAGTCCGTGACGCCCATGGCCGCGGGCACCCCCATACCGCGGGCGAGAATGGCGACATGGGAGGAGCTCGAGCCGGTGACGGAGACGATCCCGGCCAACGCGGCCGGGGGCACGTCGGCGATCTGCATGGCACTGATCTCTTCACCGACGAGGATGGTGCCCGGCGGATACTCCACGGGCCGTGACTCCAGGTTCTGCAGGTGCATGAGGATACGCCGGCCGAGGTCGCGCACATCCGACGCGCGCTCGCGCAGGTAGGGGTCATCCATGGAATCGAATACCCGCGCGTGCTCCGCGATGGTGTCGCGCAGGGCCCCCGGCGCCCAGTTGCCCTTACGGATGCGCTCCACCGTACCGTCGATCAGGGTGTCGCTCTCCAGCATGAGCAGCCAAGCATCGAACAGCGCCCGCTCCTCGGCCCGCAGGTCCGCTGCGGTGCGCACGGCGAAACGCTCGATCTCCTCCATCACGTCCGATACCGCGCTGCGGAAGGCATCCTCCTCCTTGGGCACATCGGCCGCGGAACGGTCGGGAACCGCATCGAGGTCCGCCGGTGGGTAGACCACGACAGCGAGACCGATGGCGATGCCGGGCGCGGCAGGAATCCCTTGCAGAAAATGATTCGGCAGGCCGCCCGGCTCTTGCAGCCGCGCCAGCTCGCCACTGGCACGGGCGTGGGTGATGGCCCCGGCGAGCTGGGACGCCAGGGTCATGACCAGGGTAACCTCGTCGTCCTCGAAGCGGCGCTTGGCGCGCTGTCGCAGCACCAGGACGCCCAGCACCTTTCGGTTCTGGATGATCGGGACACCGAGGAAGCCGCGGTAGCGGTTCTCCCCTGTCTCGTGAATGAACAGGTATCGGGAGTGTGTCGAGGCGTCGTCCAGGTTGACCGGCTCGGCGCGCTCGCTCACCCAGCCGATCAGGCCCCGGTGCAGGGGCAGCCGAACCCGCCCCACCGCCTCTGGACGCAGTCCGTCCGTTGCCTGCAGCACGTGCTCGCGGGTGTCGAAATCGGTGAGATACACCGAGCAAACGTCGGCGCCGATGGTCTCCTTGACGCGCCGCACGATGACTTGCAGCGCCTGCTCGAGATCCGGCGCGTTGTTGACTTCTTGAACGATACGGTGGAGATGGTCGAGCATATTACGACTCGGCCCGCTTGCGTGGGGGTGCCGCCGCTGGACCGGGGCGCTTGGGTGTCAGCGGTGCTTCTGCCGGAGAAAGCGGGGCTGCCCGCCGACGGCCAGTTGCCGGGTCGGAGCCCCCTCGGGGTACAAGAGTGGAGCCAGCTCCTCGAGCGCCTGCTCGTAGACCCGGCGCTTGAAGTAAACCACCTCGCGGACGGGCTGCCAATAGCCGACCCATCGCCAGGCGTCGAACTCCGGCTTCTCGCATTTGTCGAGGCAGAATGCGTCTTCGCCGCAGTTCACCCGCAGCATGAACCAGACCTGCTTCTGGCCGATGCAGATGGGCCCGCAGTTGCGCCGAATGAATCGCCTGGGAAGACGGTAGCGCAACCAGTGCCTGGTCGCGCCCAGCACCGTCACTTGGTGGGGGAGGAGCCCGACCTCCTCCTGGAGCTCCCGAAACATGGCATCGCGCGGAGTCTCGTCCGATCGGATCCCGCCTTGCGGAAACTGCCACGCATTCTGCCCCACGCGCCTGCCCCAGAACAGGCGGCGTTCTCCGTTACTCAGAATGATGCCGACATTCGGCCTGAAACCGTCCGGGTCGATCAAGGCAGGATACCTTGCGCAATCTCATTGCCCATTTTTCCACAAGGCCATAGGCCGGGCAACCCACGCAGGCGCATAAGCTTCTGCTAATAAAGAAAATTCGTTATAGTGGGCAGGTTCGGACGACGAGGAGACCAGACGCGTCCAAGTGACGCGGAGAGACCCCATTGGCCCTGGCGATATTCGATCTCGACAACACCCTGCTCTGCGGCGACTCAGACTACCTGTGGGGAGTCTTTCTCGCCGAGCGAGGAGTCGTGGACGCGGAGGAGTACGAACGCGAGAACGAGCGCTTCTATCGCGAGTATCGCGAGGGCCGGCTGGACATCTTCGCGTTCCTCCGCTTCTCCCTGAGGCCACTGCGCGACAACGATCCGACCGCCTTGTTGCGCTGGCGAGAGGCCTTTCTGCACGAGAAGATCGATCCCATCATCCTGCCGGCCGCCCGCAGGCTGATCGCGGAACACCGCGACCGGGGCGATACGCTACTCATCATCACGGCAACCAACGAGTTCGTGACGGCCCCGATCGCGGAGCGCTTGGGCGTACCAAACCTCATCGCCACGGTTCCCGCCCGCGCGAACGGGCGTTACACGGGGGAGGTGGCGGGCACGCCCGCGTTTCAGGAAGGCAAGGTCCAGCGGCTCCACGCCTGGATTCGGGAGTCAGGCGAAACGCTCGCCGATAGCATCTTCTACAGCGACTCCCACAATGACATCCCGTTGCTGGAGCGCGTGGACCACCCGATTGCGGTCGACCCGGACGAGCACCTGGAGCGCCATGCCAGCGAGCAAGGTTGGCCGGTCATATCGCTACGCGGGGGTAAGGGTTCACGCTGACTGTGCCCTCGCTACGCGGGGCACCGGCGCCGCCCTGAAGGGATGTGTGCACAGCGCGAGCCTGCGGGTCGAACCGAAGGCAAACGGTCCGGGTGTGGGAGAAAACGGGCGCCCCGGACAAACAAAAACCGCGCCCTTGTCGAGCGCGGTTCGTAACGCACATCCTTGTGCGTAGCCCCGTGAGGCGGGAGATCCTTACTTGGTCTCGGCAGGAGCCGGAGCCGCGGGAGCGACCGGAGCGCCGTAGGGCGCCGCGTAGGGGTAACCGCCGCCGTAGTAGGGAGCGCCGTACCCGCCGTAGGGGCCGCCCCATCCGTACGGGCCGTAGCCGTAGTAGTCGTTCCAGCGGTTGTAACCGCGACCCCAACCACGCCCGCCACCGGACATGTTCATGTTGAAGTCACCGTAGCCGTCGCCGAACATGTCGTTCCACCAGTCGTTGGCGCCGGAGCCGTAACCAGGACCACCACCCCACGGACCACCACCCCAGAAGGCGGAAGCGGAGGCGGAAGCACCGAGCAGGGCGGCAATAGCGGCAGCAGTAGCGAGCTTTTTCATTAGGTCTCTCCTAAATGTCGATTATCTTTCGGTACAGCAATGAAGGGTTACAGCAAGCGAGGGCGCCGTTCAGCGCCGACGGTGCGTATAATATTAGTATTTAATTATTTTTGAAATCTAATTTTCGTATTAGAAAATATATTTCGATAGTCAATTTCGATTTTCACGCATAGTCAGCTAACCGCCCCCCGGATCGCCGTGCGGAGGACCCATCGTCCGCGCAACCGCCAGAAGATCATGCCACGCCTTGCCCTTCTGCTCCGGTGCGCGCAGCAGGTAGGAGGGGTGGTAGGTCACGCGCAAGGGGATGCGAGCCGGACCGAACTCGAACCAACGTCCGCGCAACCTGCCCACCGGGTCATCCGACTTGAGCAGATGCTGCGCCGAGATCCTTCCCACCGCCAGCAGGACCCGGGGCCTCACCAGCTCAATCTGACGCAGCAGGAAGGGCTCGCAGCGTAGCGCCTCGTCCGGTCGGGGATCGCGGTTGCCGGGTGGACGGCACTTCAGGATGTTGGCGATGAACACCTGATCGCGCGGCAAGCCGATGGCGGCCAGCATACGATCCAGGAGTTGGCCGGCACGACCGACGAAGGGCTCGCCCTGGCGATCCTCATCCGCCCCCGGGGCCTCGCCGATAACCATCAGATGAGCGCGGTGATCTCCGACCCCGAACACGGTCTTGTTGCGGGTCTCACACAGGGCGCAGGCACGGCAGGCGGCGACCGCCCGCTCCAGGGAGGTCCAGTCCATCCCCGCGACCAAGTCGTCACGGGACTTCGTGGGCGTCGCTGGCGCTTCCGACGGGAAAAACCCCTCCTCGCCCGGTTCTCGCGGCCCGGCGTCCCGCGGGCGCCAAACGGTCACGCCCATCGCTTCCAGGTAGCGGCTGCTGCGGCGAGCATCCATCGGCGCTGGGGCTCAGACGTCGCCGGTCTGGGGGTGGGCACGCTCCCGCGGCTGCAGGATCTTGTTGCAGGCATTGATGTATGCCTTGGCGGAGGCAATGACGATATCCGTGTCCGCGCCCTGACCGTTGACGATGCGCCCGCCCCGCTCGAGCCGCACCGTGACCTCGCCCTGGGCATCGGTGCCGCTGGTGATGCTGTTGACCGAGTAGAGCTTGAGGATGGTCCCGCTGCTGACGATCGACTCGATGGCCTTGAAGGTGGCGTCCACCGGCCCGCCGCCAATCGAGGTGCCGGGCTCCTCCTCGCCGTCCACGCACAGCACCACGTCGGCCCTCGGGGTCTCGCCGGTCTCCGAGCACACGCGCAGGGAAATCAGCTTGACGCGCTCGTTGGTGGCATCCAGGTTGGCGTCGGTGACCAAGGCCTGCAGATCCTCATCGAAGATCTCGTGCTTCTTGTCCGCCAGGTCCTTGAAGCGCGAGAAGGCGGCATTCAGGTCCTCCTCCGTATCAAAGGTGACGCCAAGCTCCTGCAGCCGGGTGCGGAAGGCGTTGCGACCCGAGTGCTTGCCGAGCACCATGCGGTTCTCGGTCCAACCCACGTCCTGGGCGCGCATGATCTCGTAGGTCTCGCGGCTCTTCAGCACCCCGTCCTGATGAATGCCGGACTCGTGGGCGAAGGCGTTGGCCCCGACGATGGCCTTGTTGGGCTGAACCGCGAAGCCGGTGATGCCGGAAACCAGGCGCGAGCAGTTGACGATCTGGGTGGTGTCGAGGCGCGTATCGCAGTCGAAATGGTCCTGGCGGGTGCGCACCGCCATCACGATCTCCTCCAGGGCGGCGTTGCCCGCCCGCTCCCCGAGCCCGTTGATGGTGCACTCCACCTGGCGCGCGCCGTTGCGCACCGCGGCGAGGGAGTTCGCGGTCGCCAGTCCGAGATCGTTGTGACAGTGCACGGAAAAGACCGCCTTGTCGGAGTTCGGCACCCGCTCGATCAGGGTGCGGATGAGGTCCCCGAACTGATAGGGCACGTTGTAGCCCACCGTGTCCGGAATGTTCACCGTGCGCGCGCCCGCATCGATTACGGCCTCCAGCACGCGGCACAGGAAGTCGGTCTCGGATCTGCCCGCGTCCTCGGGGGAAAACTCGACGTTGTCGGTGAACCGCCGCGCCCGCCTGACCGCGTGCACCGCCTGCTCGACCACCTGGTCCGGCGTCATGCGCAGCTTCTTCTCCATGTGGATCGGTGAAGTGGCGATGAAGGTGTGGATGCGCGCCGAGGCGGCGCCGGCCAGGGCCTCGCCGGCGCGGTCGATGTCCTTGTCCAGCGCCCGGGCGAGCCCGCACACCGTGCTGTCCTTTACCGCCGCCGCCACCGCTTTGACCCCCTCGAAATCGCCCGGGCTGGCGATGGGGAATCCCGCCTCGATCACGTCCACCCGCAGCCTCTCAAGGGCCTTCGCGATGCGAACCTTCTCTTCCTTGGTCATGGAGGCGCCCGGGCTCTGCTCGCCGTCTCGCAGCGTAGTGTCGAAGATGATGAGGTGCTCTTTCTCGCTCATGGGTTCGCTCTTGGGTCTGCCGAGTCACCCGGCTCGGTGGCGACGCGGTCCGAATCCGGATCGATTGGGGATGACGCTTGCTGTACGGCCGCAGCGGGGGTTTTGAGTACCTCAGCCGCCCTGCGCCTTGGCAGCGGGCGGACGATCGGGCATGCAGGTCGACGCGGAGAATCGCGCCCTGCCCCGGACGGCGGGATGAATGCGGCCAGGCGACCGCACGTTCCCGGCTCTTCCGCGGGCCGGTCGCAGCACCGCCGGGACTATATCCCATGGCCTCTCCCCTGCCAAGAAGGCGACGGACGGGCGAGAGAGGGGGTAAGGCGGGCGCGCATCCGTTAAGATGCGGCCCAGGATCGCTTCCCGGTAACACCGCCACACATGACGGACCTGCACGATCTCGAGCTGCTGTTGCGCTCGGACACGCCCATCCTGCTCATCGAGTCCCTGGAAGAGCCGCGCATCGTCGAGCTCGCCGCGCGGCTGGCCTTGCGCATCAACGAACCGGCGTTCTGTTGGGCGGTCACCGAGGGACTGCGCCGGGTCGACCTCGACGCCGGGGTCCAGCGTAACCTGGCGGAGCCGCCGGAAGTCCTGCGCCACATCAAGGTCACGCCGCAGGGAGGCGTCTACATCCTGCTGGATTTCCACCCCTTCCTGGACAACCCGCTGCATGTGCGCTTGATCAAGGAGATCGCCCAGGGCTATGGCGAGCTGCCGCGCACCCTGGTGCTGGTCAGCCACGCCCTGCCTGCGCCGCCCGAAATCCGCCACCTCTGCGCCCGCTTCGATCTGCGCCTGCCTGACCGCAACCGCATCCTCGCCCTGGTGCGGGAGGAGGCCCAGCGGTGGCAGCACGAGCAGGCCAAGCGCCCGTTCCGCGCCAATCGCGAGGCGATAGAACGGCTGTCGCGGAATCTGCTCGGCGTCACCGAGTCCGACGCCCGTCGGCTGATCCGCAACGCCATCCGCAATGACGGGGCGATCACCAACGACGACGTGGAAGCCGTCACCCGCGCCAAGTACGAGCTCCTGGGATCGGGCGGCATCGTCCACTTCGAGTACGACACGGCGAGCTTTGCCGATGTCGCGGGGCTCGACAATCTCAAGCAATGGCTGGAGCGCCGCCGCAGCGGCTTCCACGGTGAGGCCGCGGGAGCCGATCGGCCGCGGGGCGTCTTGCTGCTCGGGGTGCAAGGCGGCGGCAAGAGCCTGGCCGCCAAGGCGGTCGCGGGGCGATTCGGTGTGCCCCTGCTGCGGCTCGACTTCGGCGGCCTGTACGACAAGTACTACGGCGAGACAGAGAAGAACCTCAAGCGCGCCCTGAAGACCGCGGAGATCATGGCACCCTGCGTGCTCTGGATGGACGAGATCGAAAAGGGGTTGGCCGCGGGCAGGGAGGACGACGGGGTCGGTCAGCGGGTGCTGGGCACTCTGCTGACCTGGATGGCGGAGCGCAAGAGCGCCGTCTTCATCGTCGCCACCGCCAACGACATCTCGCGCCTGCCCCCCGAGCTGCTGCGCAAGGGTCGCCTCGACGAGATCTTCTTCGTCGATCTTCCGAGCGGGGAGGTGCGCGCGCGCATCTTCGAGATCCACCTGCAGCGCCGCGGCCTCGACCCGGCCCAATTCGACCTGGACGCCCTGGCGACGGCCAGCGAGGGGTTCTCGGGCGCGGGCATCGAGCAGGCGGTGGTCTCGGCCCTCTATGCGGCCCAGGCCCAGGAGACGCCGGTCACCACCGCGACCGTGCTGACGGAGCTTGAGCGCACGCAACCCCTGTCCGTGGTGATGGACGCCCAGATCCGGCAGCTGCGGGAGTGGGCGCGGGAGCGTACGGTTCCCGCGCACTGAGGCGCGCAAACACTCCCCGCTGGATCTGATCTGCTTGCCCGAGGGGCTTTCTACAGACGCCTTGGAATCCCGATGACAGCACCTCAACTCCTGGCTCAGCTCAGCGGCCTGCATCAGATGACTGGCGGGCGTTCGACACCAAGAACGGCAGCACCCGCTTTCATCCCAAGCTCGCCTCGCTCGCGTGGTACCTCGGGCGGAGCGTGTTCCGCGAGACCTACTGGCTGCGTGAGGTCCTCGCCTGCGACGCCGATCTCACCCAGCGCGTCCGTCCGCTCTTCGATGTGGACGCGGCGAACCTCGATGAGCAATGCGCGGCGCTCCCGCCACCCGATCATCTGCTCGCCTGGGCGCGGGAGATCCAGGACGAGCATCTGAGGCGCCTGGTGACGCCCGAAGCACTGCCGGCCCATCCGCTCCTCAACGACGACCGCCTGCAGTGGTTCCTATTGCAAGAGGGCGCGCGCGACTACGAGCTCATGCTCGCGGTGCTGCTCGCTCGCAGCCTGGCCAAGGCGACCGGGGACTATCTCGTGGGCGCGCCGTTGACGCCCCGCATGCCCACACCGGAGCTCGCGGAGGTCACGCAAGGCCACTACCGGATCGGCTCGCGGGACGAGCCCTGGGCCTACGACAACGAGCTGCCACCCCAAGCGGTGGAGCTTTCGAGCTTCCGCAACTGGGCGCAGCCGCAGGCGCGTCATCTGATCGCCGGAATCCGGCTGGCGCTCCCGCCCGGTTAGACCGCGCGGGGGCGGGCTGGGGAGTGAAGCCGTCGCGGGGGGCGGTTCTCGCGGCAACGCCCTCAGGACGACAGGAAGCGCATCGACAGATCCACCGCCTCCACGTCCTTGGTGAGACCGCCAACAGAGATCTCGTCGACGCCGGTCTCCGCGATGGCCCGGATCTCCTCGAGCCGGATGCCGCCCGAGGCCTCGAGCCGCGCCCGACCCGCGGTGATCTCCACCGCCCGCCGCAACAGATCCAGATCGAAGTTGTCGAGCAGCAGGTGCGTAGCGCCGGCGGAAAGGGCCTCCTGGAGATCCTCCAGGGACTCGACCTCGATCTCGACCGGGATCCCGGCCGCCACCGAGCGGGCCGCTGCGAGGGCGGCAGCGATGGAGCCCGCCGCCAGGATATGGTTCTCCTTGATCAGGATGGCGTCGAACAGGCCCATCCGGTGATTGAAGCAGCCGCCGCAGGTCACCGCGTACTTCTGCTGGACCCGCAACCCCGGCAGCGTCTTGCGCGTGTCGAGCACGCGCACCGGCAAGCCCGCGACCGCGTCGGCGTAGCGCCGGGCGCGCGTGGCGGTGCCCGAAAGAGTTTGCAGGTAGTTCAGTGCGGTCCGCTCGCCGGTGAGGAGGGCGCGGGTCGTTCCCTCCAGTCGACAGATGGACTGCCCCGGGGTCACCCGTTCCCCGTCGGCCACCTCCCAATGGACGGCAACGGCGGGATCGAGCTGGCGGAAGACCTCCTCGAACCACGCGCAACCGCAGACGACGGCGGCCTGACGAACGATCACCTCCACCTGCGAACGCTGCGCGGGCGGCAACAGCGAGGCGGTCAGGTCGCCCGATCCCACGTCCTCCTCCAGGGCGGCGCGCACTTGGACGGATATCTGGTCCGGAGACGGCAGCCCGCGGGGGCTCGAGCCCGATGCGGCCTGTTGCGGGATCATTTCCGCTTCAGCGACTCCATGACGACCTCCATGGCGCGGTCCACCAGCGGCGCGTCCAATCCGCTTAGCTTGGTCACCATACCGCGCCGGAACAGGGAGGCGAGCTCCTTTCCGGAGAGCTCCAGCGCCTTGAGGCCGCGACGATCCACGAACAGGTGCAGGTCGGTGTCCGGACTGCGCCAAGCGAGCTTGACGCGCAGCACGCCGACATCATCGCGCCTGACTTCCAACCAGGTGCCCAGCGCCAATTGCGAGCCGGCGGAATCCTCACGCCCGGCTTGGTCCTCGGACGCCAAGCCATGCGCTACCGGCTCCCCACTCAGTCCGATCTCTCCCCGCCCCAGGTCATCCGAGCCGGCAAGGTGCAGGAAGCTGCCCGTCTCCGGCGCGGGTCCGGCGCCGCGCAGGGCGCTGATATGCAACGCCTGCAGCTCCCGGAACCAGCGCGACAGGCGCCGCTGATCGAAGGCGACCGCGGCCAACGACTCACGCAGGTCTCGCAGCAGCACGGGTATTCGGCGCAAGAGCTCGCGGCGGTCTTCGTGCCAGATCTTGGGCCGGACACTCCACAGAAGAAGCTCCATCGTGGCCAGGGAGTCGCGCCACTCCGGCCCGTCAACTCCTCCCTGCAGATAGGCGCGCAGGAGTACGTCCTGCCAACCTTCACGCAGCAAGGAGGAGACTATTCCCGGTACCCGGGGACCGCCGCGCAGACGTTCCTCGATGATCTCGCGCACCTTGGCGCGGGCGCTGCGGTGGCGCTCCTTACCTTCGAGCTCCTCTTTGGTCCTCGCCTCGCGGCTCTGGCACTGCGTGCGTTCGCGCTCAAGCTCCATGGTCAGCTCCAGGTCGAGCTCCACGAAGATGGAGGGATTCCGGTCATAGTCGTCGAGCACGCGGGTTACCGTGCGCTCGATGCGCGCGTAGGGGCTCTCCGTGGAGCGGTCCCCATCGTCGGTCCAGCCGACGGCGTACTCGGCAAGGTGGTTAAGCAGGCGTCTCGCCGGATGCTCCGTGTCGTCGAAAAAGGACTTGTCGGACAGTGCCACCTTTGCGATGGGTATCTGAAGCCGTCCGACAAGCGCCTTGAACGCATCCGGCAAATCGTTGGCGTGCAGTATGCTTTCGAACAACAGGAACACGAGGTCGAGCGTATCCTCATCGCGCCGGTCAAGAAGCGGACCGCCGTCGTAGGCGCGAAGCAGTTGGAGCTCGGCCCTGAGCTGGCGGAACAGCTCCTTGGGGCTCAGGTCGTCAGCCGCGTTCTCTTGAGCGCGCGTCTGCAGGCGGGTCAGGGCCGACATCAACTCGCCGCTGGCGACGATCTCGCCTCCTGGGCTGCTCTGCCTGCTGGGCCGGCGAGCCTGCAGCAGATGCTGCAGATCCTCGAAAGCCGCCGCCCCGCTCGCTGCCGTCGCCGGCGAATCGGAAGCGGGCTCGGGCATTTCGGCCGTGTCCTCGCCCAGGTCCTCCGCCGCCTCGACCTCAGGATCCTTCCCCGGCTGATCGACGTCGACTCGCGGGTACAACCCTTCCCATTCCGCCGCGGGGGACGAGCCCAAGAGCTCGAGACAGCGCGCGTAGGCATGTCCGAGGTGGTCCATCACCTGCTTGTCGAACAGCTTGTACACGACCAGCCTGAGGTCCAGGTCCACGTGCTCGCCGACCGGCTCGAGCGCCGCGCGGAAGGCGTTGCAGATCACATGGGGACCCAGGGGGTCTGTGCGGCTGTCAATGGTCGCGCGCCCGATCAGGGCGGCTTGCTCCCGGCGCAAGGCGTGCAGCGCGCCTCGGTGCCGGCTCTCGGCCTTGGAGATGAGATTGGCTACCGCCAGGGATTCCTCCAGCTCCTCATGCTTGACCAAGGCGAGCCCCTGCTCGCGGCGCGTTCCGGCATCGGCGCCGGGCTCTCCGCCCAGGGAAGCCGCCCAGCCATCGCCTGCTTTCTTCAGATTCGCGAAGAATTCGATCTCGATCGCCTCGCGCTGCCGCCGCAGCACGCGCATCGCCTGAAAATATCTGGTGTGGAGGTGATTGTTCTCGGACTTGTCCGCGAGGTCGTAAAAGGCGTCTTCGACCTTCAGGAACAGCCGCTTGAGCCGATCGGAAAGCTCCCGTTCGAGCAGCTCGTCGCACGCCGCGAGGGAAGGCTCGCGAGCGGTCAGCGCAACGTCGTTGTCCCCCTTAACCGTCATCTTGTTTTTCCGCGCCATTGCCACTTCCGGACTCAGTGACGGCGCTTATGCCGGATCGCGGGTGAACACCGAGATACGGCAAGGAGGAGCTTCCCCGATGCGCGTGCCAGAAGCGGCCAGTCTCGATGGCGCGTGCCGGACTGGCGCGAGACAGCGCAGGAGCAGACCACAGATACCGATCATCATAATTCTGTTCGTCTTCCGAATCGCCCGAGGGTCCTGGACACGGAGATGTCCGTAGACCTTGTCTGCCCGGGTGCCTCGCACCGCGATATCCAGCGCGGATCTATTCGCCGCTTTAACAGAAACAATCCTTGTTGATACTATGACGCAAAAAATGTACCCGAGCCGCCGGGCGAACTGTTCGCGGTCACTCTAACAGATTGATCATCGCGAGAAAATCACGCAACACGCCCGATGCCGAGCCATGAGGTTCAATGAAAGCCCTCATCCGCCAACTGTTTATATCTCTGACAGATAGCGTACGCGATCTGCTCCCGATCATCGGCGTCATTACCTTTTTCCAGCTCATCGTTCTCGGACAGCCGATACCCAATCTGGGCGAGCTGCTGTGGGGCACGATCCTGGTCGTAGCGGGGCTCACGCTCTTCGTACAGGGCCTCAAGCTCGGCCTGTTCCCGATCGGCGAGACCATGGCGTGGGACTTCGCGGCCAAGGGCAGCCTCTGGTGGCTCCTGGTTTTCGCCTTCGCCCTTGGATTCGGAACCACGGTGGCCGAGCCGGCGTTGATCGCCGTCGCCGAGGAGGCCGCCGAGGTCGCCGCCCGCGGGGGCATGATCGTGGACGATACCCTCGCCCGGCAAAACTACGCGGAGGGCCTGCGCTACACGGTGGCCGTTTCCGTCGGATTCGCGATCGTCCTCGGCGTGTTGCGCATCCTGCGCGGCTGGCCGATCCAGTATCTGATCATCTGCGGCTACCTCGGCGTGGTGATCATGACCGCCTTCGCTCCCAAGGAAATCATCGGCATCGCTTATGACTCGGGCGGCGTGACCACCTCCACCATCACCGTTCCCCTGGTCACCGCCCTCGGCGTCGGGCTTGCCTCCAGCATCGAGGGGCGCAATCCCATGATCGACGGCTTCGGGCTCATCGCCTTCGCCTCGCTGACGCCCATGATCTTCGTCATGGGTTACGGAATCGCCTTGTGACCAGCTACCTGGCCAGCTTGTGGGGCTCCCTGATCGCCACCATCGACGACGTATTGCCCATCATCGGCATCCTCGTCGGATTCCAGGTCCTGGTGCTGCGCCGACGCATTCCCAACCTTAAGCAGGTGCTGCTGGGCTTCGTGCTCGTGCTGCTTGGCCTGACCTTCTTCCTCGAGGGCCTGGAGCGGGCGCTGTTCCCGCTTGGCAAGCTGATGGCCGAGCAGCTCACCGCACCGGACTTTCTCGGCTTCACGGGCGGCGAGACCGCCATGAGCGAGCACTGGCAGTCCTTCGTCTGGGTCTACCTGTTCGCCTTCGCCATCGGCTTCTCCACCACCATCGCCGAGCCCTCGCTGATCGCCGTGGCCATCAAGGCCAATCAGGTCTCGGCGGGGGCGATCAAGACCTGGGGCCTGCGCATCGCCGTGGCCATCGGTGTCGCCGTGGGCATCGCGCTCGGATGCTTTCGCATCGTCACCGGCACCCCGTTGCACTGGTACATCATCACGGGCTATGTCTTCGTCTTGTTCCAGACCTGGTTCGCGCCGCGCACCATCATCGCTCTGGCCTACGACTCCGGTGGCGTGACCACGTCCACGGTGACGGTGCCCCTGGTCGCGGCCCTCGGCCTCGGTCTGTCGAGCAACATCCCCGGGCGCAATCCGCTGCTGGACGGATTCGGCCTGATTGCCTTCGCCAGCCTGTTCCCGATGATGACGGTCATGGGCTACGCGCAGCTCAGCGAGTGGAGCGCCCGGCGCGCGGCCCGCAACGCACAGAGAACCTCAGGAGATTGAGTCATGCACTTCAAGCTCATCGTCGCATTGGTCCAGGACAGTGAGACCCACGCGGTGCTCGAGGCGTCCCGCAATGCCGGCGCCACCGGCTCGACCGTCATCAACCAAGCGCGAGGCGAGGGGGTGGAGAAATCCAAGACCTTCTTCGGCTTGACCCTGGAGACCCAGCGCGACGTGATTCTGCTCCTGGTCGAGGAGCACTTGAGCCGTACCATTCTCGAAACCATCGCCAAGGCCGGGCGTTTCGACGAGAAACCGGGCAGCGGCATCGCATTCCAGATCGACGTAGAGGACGCGGTAGGCATCAGCCATCAGATCCGCAAGCTCTCCCAGGTCGTTCAAGAGGAAATCTGATCATGAGCGAGAAAACGCTAGTACGGGTGCGCGACGTCATGAAGCCCCAGTTCGACATGGTGGAGGGGATGGCTACCGTCGCCGAGGCGCTGGACACCATGCAGCATGTCGACACCAAGTCCCTGATCGTGAAGAAGCGCCACGACAACGACGAGATCGGAATGGTGCTGCTGTCCGACATCGCCCGCCAGGTGTTGGCGCAGGACCGCGCCCCGGACCGGGTGAATATCTACGAGGTGATGTCCAAGCCGGTGATCACGGTTCACCCGGACATGGATATCCGCTACTGCGCGCGGCTGTTCGGCCGTTTCGACCTGTCTCGCGCCCCGGTGGTGGAGAACCGGGAGGTGATCGGCATCGTGAGTCTCACCGACCTGGTGATGAAGGGCATGGTGCCCCATCTCTGACGCCGATGGCCCGGCCCGTCGAGCGGGAGCCTCGGGCGCGCGGGCCAGGTTGATGGACGGTTGGCTACCGGACGCGCGGCCTGTTCCGTCCCCGAACTGGGACGAGCGGCCGGCCGGCGCCGTCGTCGATCTGCTCGTCATCCACGGCATCAGCCTGCCTCCGGGCTCGTTCGGCGGACCCTGGATCCAGCAGCTGTTCCAGAACCGGTTGGATCCCCGGGCCCATCCCTACTTCGGCGGAATCGCGCACCTGCGGGTCTCCGCCCATCTCCTTATCCGCCGCGACGGCGAGCTGATCCAGCTCGTCGCCCTCCAAAATCGCGCCTGGCACGCCGGCGTTTCCTGCTTCGACGGCCGCGATTGCTGCAACGACTTTTCGATCGGCATCGAGCTGGAGGGGACCGACGAGGTTCCTTACGAAGCGGCGCAGTACCGGGTCTTGGCCCGAACCACGCGCGAGATCCAGACGCGCTACCCCGGCATCACCCGGCAGCGGATCGTCGGCCACAGCGACATCGCCCCGGGCCGCAAGACCGACCCCGGACCCGCCTTCGATTGGGAGCGGTTCCGCGCGCTGCTGTCCTGAATTCGGGTCATTCCCGCAACCGATTCGCGTCCGCATCCACAGGATGCGCATTGGTCCTGCGGTACGCCCGTTGAACAGAGCGCAGATTCTTTCCTGCAGGGCGTGACACCGACTTCCGCAAACAGCTTCTGGGGCTAGACCCTGCCACCGGCGGTCGAGCCAAGCTCGGAATCGAGAAGCTGGATCTGCTCAACGATCCTCACCAGCTTCTCTCCTGACGGCGTCAGGGAATACTCGGTTCGCGGCGGGATCTCAGCGAAACTCCGTTTCTCGAGCAGACCGTAGGCCGTCAGTTTCCGGAGCCGCTCCGAGAGGACTTTCGTGGAAATGCCCTCGATATGCCTCTCCAGCGCGCCAGGCCTCACGATCCCCGCCCCAATGGCGAGCAGGACGGAAACAGACCACTTGCATCCGACGACCTCTTCGAGCTTCCGGTACGCGCTTTGCCCAGGCTTGCTAACTTTTTTTCTCCTTTGATTCCGAAAAGTTACACCAACAGGTGCGTACCCCACCAAATCGTGCCCGCTTACACCGGGCGGGGAATGACACTATCGTGGAATCGTGCGCACACGACTGAATATATCCAATCCAGGAGCAAAATCATGACCGCTAAAGCCGTTTTCTACCACGCAGGTTGTCCGGTCTGCGTCGCCGCGGAAGACAACCTGGCCAACGCAATCGACCGTTCCCGCTACGACCTGGACGTCGTGCATCTCGGGAACGACAAATCGCGCATCCCGGAGGCCGAAGCGACCGGCGTCAAGTCGGTGCCAGCGTTGGTGCTTGACGGGATTCCGTTTCACATCAATTTCGGCGCCAGCTTGTCCGACCTCAAGTAGACGCGCCGGATTCCGCTGGCCCCGTCGCCTCCGGCTCGGCGCTCGCCAGCGGCGCGGGAGTGCCCACGGAACGGAAGACCTTCGCGTGAAGCGCAGAGGATCTTCCTATCGGTAACCGAGGCTCCGCCCAACGAGAGTCCGCGAAAGTGGACGGCCTGGCCTGCAGGAAGGGGAACCCACCACCAACGCGAAGACCGCAGAATCCGCTCCGCGTGGTGACGCGGTGACCCCGCAAACACGAAGGGCCTAGGCATGGATCGCCTAAGCCCTTGATTTTATGGTGCGCCCTGTTGGATTCGAACCAACGACCACCTGATTAAAAGTCAGATGCTCTACCGACTGAGCTAAGGGCGCGAACGGATCGCGAAGTATAGGTAAATCTGCGCCCTTTTTGAACCCCGCTAGGGTTGTCGATAGGGCGTCGGATCCGGCACTCCGGCCGCTCGGAAGCCTTCGATGCGCAAGCGGCAGGAGTCGCAAACGCCGCAGGCACGCCCGCTGCGCATCCGCCTGGTAGCAGGAGACGGTGAGCCCGTAGTCGACTCCAAGCTCCGCGCCCCGGCGGATGATCTCCGCCTTGCTCAGGGCGATCAGGGGCGCGCGAATGCGCGAAGCGCCTGCCCTCCACCCCCGCTTTGGTTGCGAGGTTGGCAAGCCGCTCGAAGGCATCTACGAATGCCGGCCGGCAATCCGGATAACCGGAGTAGTCCACCGCATTGACGCCGATGAAGATGTCCCGGGCATCGAGGACCTCCGCCCAGCCCAGGGCCAATGCCAGAAACACGGTGTTGCGGGCGGGCACATAGGTAACCGGGATGCCCTCGGCGGGGGCCTCGGGAACCGCAATGGCGCCGTCGGTGAGGGCCGATCCGCCGATGGCGGTGAGATCGACCCGGATGGTCTTATGCTCGATCGCCCCCAGGTGATCCGCGACCCGACGGGCGGCGGCGAGCTCGGCCTGATGGCGCTGCCCATAGTCGATGCTCAGCGCGTGGCAGGAGAATCCCTCGCTGCGGGCAACAGCCAGGGCGGTCGCGGAGTCGAGACCGCCGGAAAGGAGGACGACGGCCGACTTCATCTCATCACCCATTGCGCCAACGATCGGGCCGGAGATGGGATACCGCAAGCCGGATACCGGCACTTGGCGGTGGGCCAAGTCGCATCAGGCGTCCCAGGAGGTTTCGCTCTCGTCATCGCCCACGCTCGTCACCCCAGAGGATCTTGTGCAGCTGGAGCTGAAGCCGTACCGGAAGGCGGTCGCGCAGGATCCATTCGGCTAGGTCGGTCGGCGCTAGCCGGCCCTCCGCCGGGGAAAAGAGCACGGAGCAGCGGCGCGCGAGATCGTGTTCGACTACTTGCGCCGCCGCCCATCGGTAGTCGGTCTCGTCGCAGATGACGAACTTGACCTGATCCGTGGGCGCCAGATGTTCCAGATTGTCCCATAGGTTGCGGGCGACCTCGCCCGAGCCCGGGGTCTTGAGGTCCATGACCTTGACCACCCTGGGGTCCACATGAGAGACGTCCAGGGCACCGGCGGTCTCGATGCAGACCCTGTAGCCGGCGTCGCAGAGGGCGGCGAGCAGAGTCGGGCAGTCGCGCTGGGCCAGGGGCTCGCCGCCGGTCACGCAGACGTGTCTGACCGCGAAGCCCGCGATGCGCTCCAGCACCTCCTCGATCGTCATCGACTCCCCGCCCGTGAAGGCGTACGCGGTGTCGCAGTAGGTGCAGCGCAGCGGGCAGCCCGTGAGCCGGACGAAGGCGGTGCGCTCGCCGGTCGGTGAGCCCCTCGCCTTGCAGGGAGTGGAAGATCTCGGTAACGCGCAGCCGCGGGACAGCACTCATCTTGAACGGCGATTCGCCTAGCAAGGTCTTACCGGACGGCGGGGTTCGCGACAGGGATCGCCGCTCGGGACGGAAGGTCCTTCGCTCGCCCGGACCAAGACGGATGCTCTAGCGCCCGTCCTTGGCCATGCGCTCGAGACGGCTCTGAGCGAGCCGGGCCTCGGTGGAATCGGGGAATCGCTGGATCACCTCTTGGAAGATCGTTCGCGCCCCTTGCCAGTCGCCCTGGTCTTGACGGGTGTAACCGAGCTTGAGCATGGCGCCGGGCACCTTGGGGCTCAGCGGGTAGTTGTCCAAGACGAATTGGAACTCGGTCATGGCCCCCGAATAGTCGCGCTTGACGTAGTAGGTCTCGCCCAGCCAGTAGTGGGCGTTGTCCGCGAACTCGCCATTCGGGTAGACGGTGAGCAGGTCCTGGAACGCCTTGACCGCCTCGTCATACCGGCGCTCCTTGAGCAGGTCGAAAGCGGCGCGATAAGCGTCCTTCTCCGGTGGCAACTGGACCGCTGCCGCACCGCCGCCGGTCGCGCCGAGATCGAGCCCCGAGCCCGCTGGCGCCTCGGGCGCAGGGGTGTCGGCTGGGGCCGATGCCCGAGGCGTCGGCTGAGAAGGGACCGCCGCGGCACCTGTCCCTTGGCCGCGCAGGCGCCCGTCCAGATCCAGGTACTGGTCCTGCTGCTGCTTCTTGAGGGTATCGAGCTGGTACTGCTGCATCTCCACCTGGCCCCTGAGCTGCTGCATCTCCTGCTGCAGGCGCTGGAGCTGGAGGACCAGATCCGACAGGCGCTCGTCGGCGGACCAGGCGAGCCCCGGGGCCAGGGCGAGGGTGGAAAGGATCAGGGTTGGGAGAATCTTCATCGCAAAATGCCTCAGTACACCAGCTCAACCCGCCGGTTGAGCGCCCAGGCGGAATCGTAGTGACCCGGGTCGGCGGGCTTCTCCTCTCCGTAGCTCATGGTCTCGATCTGGCTGCCCCCCGCCCCCTCGGCCAGCAGGAAGCGGCGCACGGCGTCCGCGCGTTGGTCGCCCAGGGCGAGGTTGTACTCACGGGTGCCACGCTCGTCGGTGTGCCCCTCGAGCATCAGGCGCGCGTTGGGGTCGCCGGAGAGATATGAGGCGTGGGCGCGCAGGATGTCGACGAATTGGGGCAGGATCTCGCTGCGGTCGTAGTCGAAGTAAATCACCCGCTGGTACAGGGGGCTGGCGGGGTTGTTGAGGTCCGCGGCGGTATACCTGCCGGGTCCTCCCAACCCTGCCGTGCCGACCCCGGCACCCGCCCGGTCCCCGACACCCGCGCCAGGCTCCTTCTCATCGACGGGCTTCGACGGACAGCCGGCCAGAAGCAGCACGGATGCCAGCATGGCGATGACGCCGAAGGTCTTGTTCAAGCTTCTCTCCTCGTAACCTGGAGGGTTTTGCGGCCGGGCCGGCGAGGCGATGCCTCAACGTCCACCGTGTCGCGGAATCAGCGCGCGAGCGGCGACCAGGCCGGCTCGCGCACGTCGCCCAGGTCCTGGGAGAGACGCTGCCCGACGCTGCCGTCGACGGATACCGCTGCCAGCACGCCACGCCCGTTGTGCAGGGTGGCATAAATTACCATGCTGCCATTGGGAGCGAAACTCGGCGACTCGTCCAGCCCGCCGTCGCTCAGGAGCCGGATGACCCCGGTGCCGAGATCCATCAGACCGATGCGGAAACGTCCGGCGGCCCGTGTAACCAGGACCAGGGAGCGCCCGTCCGGAGAATAGGATGCACGGGCGTTGTAGTCGTTCTCGAAAGTGACGCGCTGGGGCGTGCCGCCCGCCGCCGGCACCTTGTAGATCTGCGGGTTGCCGCCTCGGTCCGAGGTGAAGACGATGTGGCTTCCGTCCGGGGACCAGGACGGCTCGGTGTCGATCCCGAAGTGGTTGGTGAGCTGGCTGGTCTGGCGACTGACCAGATCCATCACGAAGATGTCCGGATTGCCGTCCTTCGACAGGGTCATGGCGAGCCGGCGGCCGTCGGGGGAAAAGGCGGGCGAGCCGTTGATCCCCTTGTAGGAGGCGACCCGTTCGCGATTTCCGGAAGCGAGGTCCTGGACGAAGACCGCCGTCTGCCGGTTCTCGAAGGAGACGTAGGCGAGCCGGCGCCCGTCCGGCGACCAGGCCGGGGAGAGGATGGGGTCCTGGGAAGAGACGATGGTCTGGGGATTGTAACCATCGGCATCCGATACCCGCAGGGTCACCCGTCCGCCGCCCTCGGATGTCACGTACGCGAGGCGGGTGGAAAACACCCCAGGCGAGCCGGTCAGCCGTTCGTAAATTACATCGGCGATTCGATGCGCCGTATAGCGCAGCTCCGCCGGCCGGCTGCCGAACTTCATCGCCGCGAGCTGCTCCCCGCGGAAGACATCAAAGAGGACGAAGCTGACGTCGTAGCCGCCGGTACCGTCGGGGGTGACCTCGCCGACGACCAGGTTGTCCATGGACAGCAGGCGCCAGTCGCGCAGGTCGACCTGATCAGCGGTATGGGGGGTGGCGAGCATGTCCCGTCGCGGCATAGGCTTGAAGCGCCCGGTGCGCGCGAGGTCGGCCGTGATGACCGCCGCTACGTCCTCCACCAGGCCGGCGCCCGCAGGCTGGCCGAACGGCACCACCGCGATCGGCTGCGCACCCTCGGCGCCACCGGTGATCTCGATGGTCAGGCGTGCCTGAGCCGCACCCTGCAGCCCGAGGATGAATACCAGAAAAAGCAGTATGGGCAGTCTTTTCATGGTCTGTGCTCAGTTTCCAGCCTTGAATTCGAAGCGAAGCTCGCGAAAGTGCTCGAAGGCGTCCGCTCGGCACCGGCAGGGGGGACGCCTTGTAGACGGCCGCCACCACCGAGCGGTCGAAGGGACCGTTGCCGCTGCTGCGGATGATTCTCGCGCTGCCCGCAACGATCTCCCCTCCCGGTATGAGCCGGACCTCTACCGTACACGAATTATCCGGGCGGCTGCCAACCGGGCGCACCCACACGCTGCGCACGCGATCGTCGATCGCCGCCACGTAGCGGTTTATCTCGCTGGCGGACCGCTCCTCCTCCAGCGCGGACAACAGCTCCTGTTCCCGCGCCTGCTGCGCCGCTTGCTCCGCCTGGCGTTTTTCCTCGGCCTGACGGCGCGCCTCAGCTTCCGCCTCCCGCTTGGCTTCGGCCTTACGCCGGGCCTCTTCCTCGGCCTTGCGGGCAGCTTCGGCGCGTTGTCGGGCTTCCATCTCGGTCTTGCGCTTCGCTTCTTCCGCCGCGGCCCGCTCGGCTTCCGCCTTGCGCCTGGCGTCTTGCTCGGCCTTGCGCTGCTGCTCCGCCTTGCGCTTCGCCTCTTCCGCGGTCTTGCGTTCGGCCTCGGCCTTGCGCTTGGCCTCTTCCGCGGCCGCCCGCTCTGCCTGTGCCCGCTGGCGGGCCGCTTCTTCGGCCTTGCGCTGCGACTCGGCCTGACGGCGGGCATCCTCCTCCGCCCGGCGTTTCGCTTCCGCCTGACGCTCGGCCTCCTCGGCCGCCATGCGCTCGTCCTCGGCGCGTTGGCGCGCTTGCTCCTCGGCCTTGCGCTGGATCTCGGCCTCCCGCCGAGCCGCGTCTTCCGCCCGACGTTGGGCCTCTACCTCGGCCAGTTGTTGCGCCTCAGCCTGACGCTGACGCTCCAGCTCCGCGCGCTCGGCGCGCAGGCGCTCGGCTTCCTGTTGCTGCTGCAGCCGCTCTTGCTCCAGGGCTTGGACGCGCTCCTGCTTCTCCCGTTCCGCGGCCTGCAGCCGCTCCAACTCCTGTTGCGCGCGATCTCGCTCCGCCTGGCGCTTTTCTTCCGCCTGACGCAGGCGTTGACCTCCGCCTCCACGGCCTGGAGCTGACCACCGTGGCCTGCACCACCTTCGGTTTCACCCGCGCGTCCTTGGTCGTCCACAGCGAATCGACGCCGATCAGCAGCAGGGCGGCGAGCAGCAGATGCAACAGCAGGGCGGCGGCGAAGGCCCCGGGGTTTCGGCGCAGGATCTGCCACATCTCAACGCTCGGCTGGTTCCGGCGGTACGGTGATGAGACCGACGCTGGGTGCGCCCGCGGCCTGCGCCAGGACCATGGCCTCGACCACCCGGCCGTAGTCCACGGCCCGGTCGCCCTTGACCATGATGGGCATCTCGGGCTTGTACTTGAGCACCGCGCTGATGCGCACGAT
>CAVORB010000011.1:0-261828 GCA_963698495.1 uncultured Gammaproteobacteria bacterium
GACTGGGCCTCGCAGATGTCCGGTCCCGGCGTCACGCGCCGCGGGCTTCCATGAATTGATCAACAACGGCCCTTTTTCGCCTGTCCCGGAGGGCAGAAGTAACCCGACGGCGCGCGATAGTAGGGGGCCGGCGGCGGGTAACGGTAAGCCGGGGGCGCCCGGTAATAGGAGTCTCCTGTCGTTCTCTGTCGCGATGGCCGCTCCGGCAGCCGCTCCGACCGCTCCTCCCGCGATAGCGCCGGTTTGCCCGCCGACCTCGTTGCCGATGAAGGCACCGAGTCCGCCGCCCACGGCCCCGCCGACGGCCGCATCCAAGCTTCCCGGGTCGGCTAGAACGGGTGAGGAAGAAAATACCAGCCCGAAGATCGCCATCGTCGTGGATCTTTTCACCGCTCTTCTCCGATTCGGAATCTGTGCCAGGACGAGAGCATTACACTGCACACCTTAACGTTCACTGAACGGCAGCGTACTTTTGGGTTGTGTCGGTACGATGGGCGACTAATGAGCTGAACCTCATCCCCAACCTGTCTGGAAACTGCGGGCCAGTCAACTGGACCTCATTGCCAGTGTTCGTGTGATCTTACGACGCATCAATCGGGGCACGCAAAGGAAAGACTCCGCGGGACTGCAAACTCCCCTCGATTCGCGGGGAGGGCCGCAGGCAGCGACCGGTCCCCGCTGGCGCTTCTTGCTTGCGAGGTGACCTATCGCATCGAACGGCCATCCGCGACCCTGTCCTTGTCCGCAACGTCGGCGCTCCGGTCTGAGGGACGCCACGCGAAGCCGTCCAAACTGTACGTCAGGGCGACAGGCTCGCTGTTCACCGATGCCTGAACGCTCACCTCCTGGGCGGAATGGATGCTCCGACCCTCTACCGTCAGTATGGAGCCGGGGAAGCGTCGCTCTAGCTCCCGGCAGACGATCTCCGAGGAAGGACCGATGTCGCCGATTTCCGGCGCATCGATCAGGCAGCCGGCATTGGCGTCGCACGCGAACAGGACGGTGCTGAGAACCAAAGTGTGCTTGATCATGCTCATAGCCTCACGGTTGTCGTTGGAAGAACCGCGCAGCTCCAGTCGGTGGTTGGTTTTGACGTTCTCGAGAACCGCGGCGGTGTGCCTAAAGAAATAGGCCCGTACCGAGCATTAGTCCCGACGCAAGTAGGCCGAAAACCAGACCGTCGTGTTTTCGTCGTACCGTTTCTGTTTCGGCGTTTACACTTGCGTTCAGACAACGCGGCGCCAAGGCTTCCAGGACCATGACTCAAGACCAAGACAACCACATCAACGCCGAACCGGCGGCCGCCCGGAGCTTGCGGGTAGGTGTCTGGGAGATCGAGCCTGATAACGGCCAGCTCATCGGTGGAGGGGAGATTGTTCGGTTAGAGCCCAAGGCAATGGACGTCCTTGTATACCTCGCGTCTCGGGCTCCGGAGGTTGTATCGCGAGAGGAGCTGGAGAGCCATGTGTGGCGTGGCGCGATCGTCGGTTACGATGCGGTGACCAATACCATCATAAAGCTGCGCAAGGCGTTGGGTGACAGCGCCCGGGAGCCTCACTACATCGCGACCGTCCCGAAGCGTGGATACCGGTTAGTGGCGCCGGTGGCTTATGGCGAGGCGGGTTCCCCCGATTCAGTGCCGGTGGGACGGTCCTCGCGACCGCAGTCCGGGGGCAGACCGTCCTCTCTGCGTTGGGCCGCGCTGTCGCTAGGGATTCTGCTGGCGATCGTGGTCGTCGCCGCGCTCGTCCTTCACGCTGCCCGAGATATCGAGGAACCGACTGTCGTCGAGGCGACCAAACCGCATTCCATCATCGTTCTGCCGTTCGAGAATCTCACGGAGGACTCCCAGCAGGAGGTCTTCGCCGATGGCATTACCGAGGACATCATCACTGACCTCTCCCGCCTGTCGGGCTTGCAGGCCATCGCTGGTAATACATCATTTACCTACAAGGGCAGGCGCGTCCAATCGCAGGAGCTCAGGGCGGACCTCCAAGTGGATTTCGTTCTGGACGGAAGTATCCGACGGCAAGGCGACCTGGTGAGGATCAACGCACAGCTCGTAGACGCCAGGACCGGACTGCAGAAATGGGCGGCGCGTTACGATCGGCCGATCAGCGAAGTGTTCCAGGTTCAGGACGAAGTGACCAACAGTATCGTGGAGGCGCTCGCGCTCAGCATCTCGGAACGGGAGAAACAGCGCCTGTCTCAACGAAGCACCGGAAATCTGAAGGCCTACGACGCCTTTTTGGAGGGGCAACGGTTATCCAAGCTCGGTACGGCAGAATCCAACCAGCAGGCTCAGCGTGCCTACCTGCGGGCGATCGAGCTCGATCCCGGTTATGGTCGTGCCTACGGCGCCTTGGCATTCACGATGGCGGTCGCCTTCCGCCGCGGTTGGACCAATACGCCCGTCGAGACCCTCGCCCGGGCGCTGGAACTGGCAAAGAAGGGCGTCGCGCTTGACGATTCGATCCCCCAGACGCACTGGGCGCTCGGCTACGTGTATCTGATGCGCAAGGAGCTAGAGAGTGCCGAGGCAGCTGCGACGCGATCGATTGCGGTCGCACCGAACTACGCGGACGGTTACGGGTTGCTCGCTCTCATTCACAATAATCTCGGACACCCCCAGAAGGCGATTGAGCTGATAAACAGGGGTATGGAACTGAACCCGTATTACACCTGGGACTATCCCTACAATCTCGGCCGTGCCTACTACACCTTGGGTCGCTACGAGGATGCAATATCGGCGCTGGAGAAGGCCCGGGAGCGCAACGAAAATGCCGCTCCCATCAAGCTGTACCTTATCGCCAGCTACGTGAGATCGGGCCGTGTGGGAGATGCCGAGTGGCAGGCGGAAGAGCTTCAGATGGTCAATCCCTCAGAGACAATATCGCATACGGAGAAATCAATTCCGATTTCCGATCCGGAGCTCAAGAAGGCCTTCTTGGACGATCTTCGAGCGGCCGGGTTGCCCGAGTAGCACAGCGTGCGGATAGGACGCGTTCCGCTCCGGGAGTCGGTGGAATGCGGGTCGGAGGGGGTGTTTTCCCGCCGCTAAAGGATCGCGCCGCGCTCGTCTAGCGCGTAGCGCATCAAGTTACTGGTCAGGAATTGGAAGGCGTCCTCGACCGAGTCCGTGCGGTGGAAGATGGCGGTGTCGGCACTGTCGATCATGCCGTTACGCACCAGCGCGTCGAAGTCGATGACCTGATCCCAATACTCGCTGCCGAACAGGACCACGGGCAGGTGCTTTCGGATCTTGTGCGTCTGCAGCAGGGTGAGGATCTCGAACAGCTCGTCCAGCGTCCCGAATCCGCCCGGGAAGACGATCACCGCCTTGGCCAGATAGGCGAACCAGAACTTGCGCATGAAGAAGTAGTGGAAGTGAATCGCCAGCTCGCGCGTGACGTAGCGGTTGTCGAACTCCTCCACCGGAATGGATATGCCTAGACCGACGTTGACGCCGCGGGCCTCCGATGCCCCGCGGTTCGCTGCTTCCATGATCCCGGGTCCACCGCCCGTGCAGACGACGAAGCGCCGCTCCTCGTCCTCGAGCCGCTTCGACCACTCGGTCAAGCGCGCCGCCAGCTCGCGCGCGGACTCGTAGTACGGGGCAAGCTCCAGACGGCTCCGCGCCCGCTCGACGTCACCCTCGCCGCGCTCGGCGGCGGCGAGCTCCCGCTCGGCCTGTTCCCGCGAGACGATGCGAGCGCTCCCCATGAAGACGATGGTGTCGTCGATCCGGTAGTGATCGAACCGGTTCTTCGGCTCGAGGTACTCGGAGAGAATGCGCAGCGCCCGGGCGCTCGAGCTCTTCAGGAACCGCTCGTTGAGGTAAGCGTGCGAGGTCCTTTGCCGTTGTTCGCCGTCGTTGTTCTCCAATATCTGCTCCTGCTCGATCGATGACCCAGTACGCTACCGCCAGCGCGTTACCATAATGCGTTCGCGCACACATCGGTAGCGGTTTGGCCTGGGCCATTCCGTGACCAGCGCTGCCGTCGCCTGGGAGGCCTTTGCCCCTTGCACGGCCGGATATCGATCCCGACGCGTAGAATGACAAGCGGATCCGGCGCGGGAAGGCGCCGGATCCGTCTGCGGAGGACCGTCTCCCGGTGTCAGTCGGTACGAACCTCGATCTTGCGCGGGCGCACCTCGGCTCGTTTCGGGATCCGTAGCCTGAGCACGCCGTCCTTCAGGCTGGCGTCCACGTTCTCGCTGTCGAGCTCACGGCTAAGCGCGAAGCTGCGGCTGAAATGGGTGGCGCGCACGTCCGCGTGCAGGGCCTCCATTCCCTCCGGCATGGCGAAACGGATCTCGCCTTCGATGAGCAGTGAGTCCTTGTCGACCTGGATCTGCAGGCGCTCCCTGCACACGCCAGGCATGTCGGCCTCCACCGTGATGCCCGCAGCGTCCTCAAAGATATTCACCGGGGGCCTCAGAGCGTAAGCGCCTTCGCGGCTTGCTTGCGCCTGACTGGACTCGCGGGTGGTCACGTCTGTCTTCTCGTTCATCGCTCGCGTTCCTCCCAATTACTTGACTTCAATCTGGCGCGGCCGGGCGACCTCCCGCCGCTGAATGGCGATGTGCAGGATCCCGTCCTCGTAGCGCGCGTCCACCTTGTCCGGGTCCACGTCCTCGGGTAGGGAGATGACCCGCTTGAAAGCGCCGCTGAAACGCTCCTGGCGGTAATACTCCGCGTTCTCAGGCGTCTGCGCTTTCCGCTCGCCAGCTACGGTGAGCAGGTTCTGCTGCAATGAGATGTCGAGCGCCTTCGGGTCCAGGCCGGCGGCGAACAGGTAGACGTCGACGCGCTCGGATGTGGCGCCGACGTTGATCGGCGGATAGGTGCCGCGCGCGACCGACCGGATGCCGGCCGGCCATCCGCGCGGCGTGAACATCTCCTCCATCTCCTGCTGCATGCGCCGCAGGTCGTCGAACAGGCTGCCTTCAAAGTTGGTCAAGCTGCCGAACATCTGAATACCTCCTCAACGTCGATCGATCGGACGGGCCTCGGCCCGCTGCAATTGCCTCGATGTGACTCTGACCGCGCCGGTGACCTGAATCGACCGTCATCGCTGGGTACGCGAGACCGGGCGATCTCGATGGGTTTACCCGCCGGCGGCGATGGTTCTTGGCACTCTCACGATTCGAGTGCTAATAAAAATCTAGTTTTTCTCGGGCCGGACTTCAAGGGGTTCGCCAGCGTCGAAGAGGGCTCGCATGGTCTGGCGCGAGGTCTTGGCGGGGACTGTCCGGGATGGGGATACAGGTTGGTCTGCGGTATGCGCGTCGGCCGTGACTTGGGGCCGATTCGGAGCCTGCCCGCGAGGGGCCCTATGCCCGGGTGTTGCCGGAAGCGGGCCTGGGCGGGAAAGGTTTGGCGGCTTGTCGTGGGCCGACGGGGCCATGGTCCCGCGGCGATTCAACACGCGGCTTGCGCGACGGCGCATGCTCTCCGGACAGCCGGGGGCGGGGGGAACAAAAAAGCGCCGGCCGACTCGTCGAGGTCCGTTCGGCTCCGATGCGGAGACCTCGTTTCGGGTTGGCCGGCGCCTGGTTATGGGCGCCGCAATGGTTTCCGTCCGCTGTCCGTGCGGCCGGCGCCCGGCTCAGTCGTCGTCCTCTTCGTCATCGTCATCGTCGTCCCAGAGGTGCTCGCTCTTGTGGCAGTCCAGGCACCCGACGTACTCACCCGCGGCGTAGCGCTTGTATTCGGATCCGTCCGGTTGCTTGATCTTGGACTTCCAGACCCTCGCCTCGAAGGTCGCGGAAGCCGAGGTGCCGCGGAGATTCGACCCATGGCAGTCCCGGCAGAAATCGGGACGGCGCTTCCAGTCGTTCTTGTGTGCCTCCTTCGCGTAGTTCTGGCTGATCGGATGGGCGTCGAAGGTATCCTCGGGCTCCTCTTCGACCGTGACGACGCGTGTCGCAGGCGATGCGCAGCCCAAGCCGAGACGGTCGGTCGCGCTGAAGGAAACGGTGAATACGCCGGCGGTATTGAACCGGACAGTGCCCGGTTCCTCCTGCGCCGAGGCTGCGGCCGCGCCGCTGAAGTCCCACGCGAAGGACAGGGGCAGATCGCCGTCGGGGTCCATTGCACTGCCGGCAAAGGATACGGACTCCCCAATCTTGATGACCTGATTGCCGGCCGGGGTATCGATGCCGCATGTCGGGGGCCGGTTGGCGGCGTTGGCGACCTCGAAGTTGGCGCTCACGGTGTGCGTCTGGCCGCTGTCGGTATCGATCTCGGCGAGAACGGAATGCCACCCGTTCATCAGGTTCCTCGTCTGCAGTGGGTTGGCCGCGGAGGAAGACCCGCCGGCGAGGTCCCAGGGCGCGTAGTTTTCGGTCTGGCTCAGTTGACCGTCCAGGTAATATCGCACCTGGTTGATTCCGGGCTCGGACGGCACGAACACATAGATGTCTCCCGCGACAGGCGCCCCTTCCAGGGGTTGGGCCGGCTCGCGGCCGGGATCCGTGGCCACCTGGAGTTGGAAGACGCTGGCGGGCAGCAGCGCGCCGATGCAGTCGGTCCCGTCGCATTCCGCGTCGGCATCGTCGACCTGGAAGTCGCAGTCGTTGTCGATCCCGTCCCCGCACACCTCGTTCGCCCCGGGGTTGACCGTCGGGTCTGCGTCGTCGCAATCCGCGGGGCCGCATACGCCCCCGTCCGGGCTGTACTTGTCGCCGTCCGCGTCGAAGCATCCTTCACATCCCACGGCAAGCGGGTCCGCCACGTCGATGCGGCCGTCGCAGTTGTTGTCGATACCATCGCTGCACAACTCGATGGCGTTCGGGTTGACGGCAGCGTCGTGATCGTCGCAGTCCAGCGGTCCGCAGCTGACGTCGCCAACGGAGAATCCGTCACCGTCGACGTCGGCACAGCTTGCGCCGCCAGTGACGGTAACGAACCGGGTTTCGGGCGTTGGGTCATCGAGCAGACCATCGGACACGTAGAGGGTCGCGCTGTAGGTTCCCGGGTTGGCGAAGGCCACGAAGTGAGGGCCGGCGCCGGCTCTGGTGGAGGACCCGATCGTCCATTGGAACTCGAGTGCATCGCCGTCCGGATCGCTGCCGGAGCCCTCGAATCGCACCGTGCTGCCAGCGGTGATTTCGACATCGCGGTTGGGCTGCACGATGGTCCCGGTGGGAGCCCGGTTTGGCGGCGCACCGTTGCAGAACAGGTAGTAGTCCCGGCTTCGCCACCAGGTCCAGGTGCCCGGCTGGGAGCCGTCGCCACGGGTGTTCTGATGGCAGAGCAGACAACCTCCATCGTTGCCGCCTGAGTTCCGGTCGCCGCCCAAGTCGGCGAAGGGCAGGGAGCCGTCATAGCCCCAGCAGAAATCGTCCACCGTTTCGCCGTACCCTCGCTTGGCGAAGGCCTGCTGCGGGCCAGTGACGATGGCGAGCAGGGCAACCAACATCACCGCCCTGGTTCCGGTCAGTTGTTTAGACATCTCAGTCCTCGCTGATTGGTCGTTTTTCGATGGGACACATGGTCTGTGGCTGCCCTCGCTCGACCGCCGCGGCGCATGTTGGGCGCAGCGGCTCCGGCGCGAACGGCCGCGGCGTCCTCACATGACCTTCACCTGGATCAACTCGCCCCCGTCCGGGTCCACGACGTGGACGGCGCAGGCGAGACAGGGATCGAAGCTGTGAATGGTTCTCAGGATCTCGAGCGGCTGCTCCGGGTCGTGAAGTCGATGGCCGCGTAGAGCCGCCTCGTAGGGTCCCTCCAGCCCCTGCGCGTCGCGTGGGCCGGCATTCCAGGTGCTGGGAACGACCGCCTGGTAGTTGGTGATGCGCCCGTCGTTGATCACGACCCAGTGAGCCAGCGCGCCGCGGGGTGCCTCGGTGTAGCCGGCCCCGAAGGCGCTGGATGGCCAGCTGTCCGGGTAGAACAGGCTGTCGTTGTGGGTGCGTTTGTCTCCGGCGCGCAGGTTCTGCACCATCTGCTTGTACCAACTGAGCATCTGATCGGCGATCAGCTTGGTCTCCAGCGTGCGCGCCGCCACGCGCCCGAGCGTCGAGAACAGGGCGGTGATGGGCAGCTTCAGCTCGGCCAGCGTGCCGTTCACGAGTTCCTGCGCCGCCGCGTTTCCCGACGCGTAAAGCATGAGCACGCGGGCCAGGGGGCCTACCTCCATCGGCTTTCCCTTCCAGCGCGGTGATTTCAGCCAGGAGTAGCTGTTGTCGACGTCCAGGTTCTGGTAGGGCGGCGTGGGACCCGAGTAGCTGGGTTTGGTCTCGCCATCGTAGGGATGGAGCGGGGTGTCCTTGCCGGACTGGTAGTCGTACCAGGAATGGCTGACGTATTCCTGCACCTGGCTCGGGTCGTCGAGGTCGATGGGGTGCACCGTGGACAGGTCGCGGTTGAGGATGACCCCGCGCGGGATGAACAGCCTGGTTTCGTCGTTCGCGCCCGTGAACGCGTCGGGAAAGTCTCCATAGGTCATGAAGTTGCCGACGCCTTCGCCGCGGTTCGCCCAGTCCTTGTAGAAGCGCGCGATGGCGATCGTGTCCGGCACGTACACCTTGTCCACGAACTCGCGCATCTCTTGGATGACCAACTTCACCTGCTTGCGTCCCATCCGGTCGACGCCGGTTCTCCCCGCCCTGGAATCGAGCCGACAAGGCGCGCCGCCAACGACGAAGTTCGGGTGTGGATTCTTGCCGCCGAATATGGTGTGTAGCCGCGCGACTCGCCGCTGCCAGTCGAGCGCCTCAAGGTAATGGGCGAAAGCGATGAGATTGAGCTCCGGGGGCAGCTTGTACTCGGGATGACCCCAATAGCCGTTGGCGAAGATGCCGAGCTGACCGCTGCCGACGAAGGCGCTCAGGCGCTGCTGGACGTCCGCGAAATAGTCCGTCGTCGAGTTCGGCCAGTCGCTCATGCACTGCTGCAGGTGGGCGGCCTTGGCCGGATCCGCCGACAGGGCGGAGACCACGTCCACCCAGTCCAGCGCGTGCAGGTGGTAGAAGTGCATGACGTGGTCGTGCACGAACTGGGCGCCGATCATCAGGTTCCGTATCAGCTCCGCGTTCGCGGGGATTGGATAGTCGAGCGCGTTCTCGACCGCCCTGACGGACGCGATGCCATGCACCAGGGTGCACACACCACAGATGCGCTGGGCGATGGCCCAGGCGTCCCGTGGGTCACGCCCGGTCAGCACGTTCTCGATACCGCGCAGCATGGTTCCCGAGCTCGACGCCCGGGTGATGATTCCGTTCTCGGTCTCGGCCTCGATGCGCAGATGTCCCTCGATGCGTGTGACCGGATCTACGACGACAGTATTCATTGGTTTAATCCCTCGCTTTTCGTTGCGCGCTGCCTCGGCCTGCGGTCCGGGCGCGCCGGTATTCGTTTGGCTTGGCTGCTAGCTGAAGCAGGTGGCCCCTGTCAGTTCGTTGGCGGTTGGTCAGGATAGAAGCTGCTGCTGAGGAAGCTGCTGCCGTCCGGGGCGAGTCCCCGGTCCCAGAACTGGGGCTCGGAGCAACCGAGGCATCCGTGGCCGGAATGCATGGGAAAGCTCGTCCCCATGTTCCATTTCTTCGTGGGGCAGGCGTTGTGGGTCTCCGGGCCGTTGCAGCCGAGCTTGAGCAGGCAGTAGCCCCGCTTGGCGCCGATGTCGTCGTATGCCAAGGCGAATCTTCCCTTGTCGAAGAAGGAGCGCCGGGGGCAGGTGTCGTGGACCGTCTTGCCGAAATAGGCCTTTGGCCGATTCTGCGCATCGAGCTCCGGCAGGTCGCCGTAAGCAAGAAAATGCGCGATGGTGCCGGAGATGACCTCGGGCAGCGGCGGGCACCCGGGTACGTTGACCAGCGGCCGGGAGGCGATAGCCCCTCGATCCATGAGCTCAGCGACGCCGGCCGCGGAGCTCTGATTGGGGTTGGAGGCGTACAGCGCGGTCGCGGCAGGCAGCCCGCCGAAGCTGGCGCAGGTTCCGACGGCCACGACCAGCGCCGCTCCCTCGACGGTTTCGGCGAGCATCTGCAGGTTGGTTTGCCCGGCGATGGTCGACCAGGACTCCTGTTGCTGAGTCGGAATCGATCCGTCGACGACCAGCACGTACCGGCCGTAGCTCTCTTCCATAGCCGTAAGGCGTGCCGCTTCGGCGGCATTTCCGGCCGCGGCCTGCAGCGTGTGGTGGTAATCCAGCGACAAGTGATCGAGGATCAGCGAAGCGACGGTCGGTTCGGCGGCCCTGGTCAGCGATTCGGTGCAACCTGTGCATTCCTGGAAGGAGAGCCAAATCACGCTCGGTCGCGGAGATGTGGCCAGCGTGTCCGCCATGACCTTGGCAGCCCCGGCCGGCAGCGCGAGTGCGGAGCAGGTGATGGTGCAGAACCTCAGAAAAGAGCGGCGCGATACACCTTGCTGTAGCAGATGTTCGAAAAAGGTTGTTCTATTGCCCATGGCATGTTCTCCGAGACGCTTGTTGCTTTTTTGGGGCTCCTACATCGTCCCCGAGACTCACTCGCTATCGCGTACTTCCCCGAGCTTTCTTGTTAGTCGTGTCAGACCTCTTTTCATGTCGTAGGCGCTTGTTCGCAGCATTTCGGGGACCTCCGTGACCTCAATGAAGCGCGCGATCGCCGCCCCCGATCCGTCGTGGTAGTCGAGCCACCAGACACCAGGAACCGCGGCCTCCCGAACCAGCGTCAAGCCCTTGCTCTCGATTCTGGCCTTTACCTCGCCGAAGCCGAGCACCTCTTCCAGCAGTCGTCGTTCGGCCGGGGATAGCGGTACCCGTCCGATGTCGATGGCGCCCGGTTCACCGTTCTCGATGTGCCTTTCGAGTAACGCGGCCACTTGGTGCAGCAAGGTCGCGGCCCGCAGCGTCGGGGTCACCGCGGGCTCGACGGACGGCAACTCTACGGACAAGCCATACTCGTGCATCGCCAACCTCTGCTATGTCGTTCACCGGAACGGAGCTTTTCGTGCCGGTGTTGTGTGGCCTCGGGCCGAAACAGGATTCGGGTGTCCGAGGTGCCGTCCGCAGCGCATTGTGATGCGCCGGGCGTATCGAGTGCGGGCGTTCGTCTGCCACCGAGAGTGCGCGGACAGGTGGGGGCAGCGCCGATTGCTCGGCGCGCGTATTCGATTTGCTCGCGTTTCGCGAGCGTGAGCCCCTCGCGGGAACCTGGTTCCCTTTATTGTTTCGTGAGCCAGGAAGCCTGTGCCTTCGCCGGCAGGGCTCGGGGTGCACTCAGCTTCACAGGCCTCTTTTGGATGGCAAAGCTACGCGGGATTTCCGAACATTTTTGTGAGCCTGGTCACGCCGCTCTTTGGCTTTTCCCTCAAGCGTTGTTGTCAGAGAAAAAATTGACATAGGTCAATTGTTCGAGACGCCGATGGCGGCGCATTCGTCGCAACGCCGAGCCTTGCTTCGCGGAAAAGCTGTTCATGGAGGACGGCAACTGCCTCGCGTTCGACGTCAGCACCGCCGCGGTCGAGCGAGGCGGTTCGGGCCTGGGTGCGAGCCCGACGGGTCTCGCTGCGTATCAGACGAGGCGTCGAAGATATCTTCGGCTGGATGACGTCCGTTGGTGGGCAGATGTCGCTCCGCAGCGCGGCGAAAAATGCGTTGCGCAGCCTGCCTGGAATCCGTGACCAGCCGAGAGAAAACCGATTCGGGGCTTCGTAACACGAAGCTCCCCTGATCCACGGGCTGGTGGGTTGTTTCCAGACCGACCCTTTTCTGAACCAATGGGCTGGGGGAATCGGGCGTCATGTCCTCACCGAGGCCCTACCTGTTCTGTTCCTCACTCGTTGCTTTTCCCCTGATCGAGTCCAGCGCTACCTCCAAACCGGCCTCCGCCTCGGCTCCGGTAGTGGCAAGGCGCCGCCGCCCGTACGGAGCATTGTGCTGCTCGACGGCCGGCAACGACGGGTCAGACCGAGCGTTTTATGCGTTTCCTGAGAACGGGATCACAGAATAAGGCGGGAGTTGCGCGTAAGCTGACAGCACGGTCAAGGATTCCACCAAGTGACTACGGGGCTTTCCAGGGACGGTGGCTGCTCTGTCTCCTCCGAAGTGGTGTTTTTCGCCCTGGCACGAAGCCAGGGCGTTCTGTTTTGCAAGACGGTCAGTCTGCCGGAACCTCTCTCGCCTGCCACCTCCCCAAATTCAGCGCGGCTAGCCGAGGAGAGCGAGCCTTTGTGCCCCAAGCGCCTCGTTCTGCTAGGAGGTCGATCTTTCCTGAACTGTGCGGGCCAGGTACAGCGTTCGTGAAACTGAGGCGCCATACCGACGGTTGACGGGCGCATGCAGTTTCGGAAAAACGCCACAGTCGGCAAGGAATCCCTTATGCGCGATGCAAGTGCTGATCTTGGCTCGAAAGCGCTCGTTTGAGTCGCATTACCTTTCGCCAAGTTTCGAGACGAGCTCACTCCATTCCATGAAATCCGTTCCCTCGCCAAATCGAATCTCAATTCCTACCTCGAATACCTCCCGCTCGGCAATGTATCTGCACCACCTGCTTTCGCCAGTAAGGAGGTAGCGCTTAGGATATCCTCTCAATTCAACGCAGATATCAAAAACCCTATCATTGTCGATGGCTTCGTCCGTGCGGATTCGCATGCCGGATGCGGAAACGTCAATGGTCTCAGTAAGGATGCGCTCAGATGAAAACGATGCTTGCGGTCCAGTTCGAAACAATACAATACTAACCGATTCCTCAAGCGGAAGACGGGGTGAACGGCGTTTTTCAGGCATGACGAAAAAGTCTCTTCCAGCGCTGAGTAGTAGACATCAATACTCGTCAGTGTCAAAACTGGAGTCAATCATCTCCAGTGAGCCCGAAATCGAGTATGGCCGCGTTTCCATGCGCGATGCGCTGGGCCAATTCAGCGGGAGTAAACTCGCCGCGCTTCTTTCCGTTGCAATCTACGAACAGCAATTCCCCAGATTCCGGATTCTTCAGTCCTAGGCGACACACGGTGGGCTCATTTTCACCAGTAAGAAAATAGGCCCAGCCGCCTGTCCTAATTTTGTTTACCTCGAGCAATGCATCACTGATCTTTTTCGTGCGCCACGATTTGACGGCCATAGACTCGCAGGTTGTTTCCGCCAGCGGAATGCCGTCCCGCGATTGGTTTTCAGATCCGTTAGTCTTTCGCAGTTGAACTTCGACGTCGGAGTCCTCGTCCGACTCCAAGGCTTCTCCTGTCGTTACACCCGGTTGTATGGCGCCGATATCCTTGTCGATCTGTGTTTGCAGGTCGTCATGCGCGAACCGGAGCTCCCGCATGCCGGCTCTTTCTCTTGTTGGTTGGATGATCCCATCGAGCGCGTGACCCAGGGCTTTATCGTAGACCGGCGACGTGTCGATTTGCCGGAGGGCTGCGGAATCCAGTAGCTTCTCCGCGTCCTGAAAGCTGAGTCGTAGAGAGCGGATTCCAGAAAGGTTACAGAAAAGCAAACGAGCCTGCTTGATATTGTTTTCCACCAATTTATGTCGGACGTTGAGCCCGTTGATGGTGTGAAGATACCAGCCGCCTGTTTTGAGAGCAATAATGGCGGGGATCACGGTTTCTTGGCGATCATCAGTTTCTGGGGCTGTTCCCTGATCTTCCGGACCAAGTGGAATTGAAAAGTGATCGTGGACTGAAGACTCCATGCCTAAAATTTTTGCGACATAACTGGATTGGAATAGATCGAAGAAGGAAGTTGCAAGCTCTCTATGGTCATTAATGTGTATCGTATCGATGGCCGCGGTCACTCGGTGTAACGTGTCGAATACTTGTTGTTGAGCTGTGAACAGTGCTGATCGGTCGTCTGTCGCAAGACACCATGCCATTGTGCTGGTGTCTGCTACGCTCTGTCGCCAAGCATGGCTGTTGGTACCTTCTCGTAGATATGTCACGTATAGGTATTTTTCCCATATTTCGTGAAGAAAACGGAAAAAGACGCTGGGAAGGGATTTTCCCGAGATTTCCTTAAGTATTGTATTTCTGACAATGGAGTGGGCTTCGTTTATTTGTAACCGGCCGTTTTCGGTCTCTATTACTCTCTTCTCGAATACTTTGCTTTTCGTATTGTGCTGTCCAAGAAGGCGCGCAAGATGCTGTGTGGCCCTATAGTATACGGCTTCTGATTCGACATTCTGCTCGACGGCGTTGACGATGATTTGCCGTGTAGAGGTCAGTAACGCCTCCGCGCGTTGGCCAGATTGGTCATCATAACATCGGCAAAGATTCAAAACGAGTTCGAGAAATTTCCTTATGGGATGATTTGTATCTCCGAGATGGCTTTTTCGTTCCCGCCAGACCCTGACTAACCCCTCCTCGAGGCAGTGGACGACGGCGTATGCATCGGGGTAAAGGCCGCATTGAGTTTCGAGGTATTCGAAAAAACGGAGTACAAGCCGGCGGGTTGAAGCTTCGGTTTCGAGGAACGCTAGCGTATCTGGTTCTTGGAGAATAGAATGGTGCATTCGATCCATTCGCAAATAGCTGTGACGACGATCGGAGGTTTGGCCGAGGCGGACGGAAACCGCTGGGTTGTATTCGCGGAAGTAGCCCTCGCTGGCCGGTTCGCCTCTGCAATGTCCCATTTCCTGGTCACCCGTGTAGTAAAAATGATCTTGAGATAGGGTAGTCGGTGGGTGAACTCCAGGTGCAGGTTCTTATGGACGCATTGGCGGCAATACGACGTTCCCACGGCCTTGCGGCGCCATCGAGGGAATGCTCGTATGGATTAAGGAGCGTGCCATCAGGACGTCCGTGACGAATTGGTCGGTGTCAGTCGCGAGACGAACCGTTTCCCCGTCAATGCGAAATGTATCGGCCACAACGGAGAAACCTCCTACTGCGGTCATTAGAACTATGTAGGTTGGGAGTTTCAGGACGGTGGCCCAGTGAATCTTGTTGTGACGGATCGTCGCGAAGAAGCTGAAAAGGCGTTGCTTTTGAGTCCCGCAAGACTCCAAAGCGTTGGACAAAGGTGCGATCATGGCATTCTCCGACAGATGCAGGTGGTTAGCGGCTGCTTTGCCTCAGCACAACTGGACGTTGCCCGCGTAGTGGGTACTGCTTGCGATTGTCAGCCTGTGTAGACGCTACGCTTTCCGGGTTAACGCGACTGCCTAGTGAGTCACAAGTCGTTCCGAATTCTGCGGCTCGGCGCTTTGGTGGCCCTATGTACGTTGTCAACCGATTCGAGGTGCTGGCCGCGGGCCGGTCGGGTTTTGGGCTCGCAACATGCACGCCGAATCACTCACGGTTTGCGCTTCATACGGGGTAATTGCTACCTGTGTCACAAGGGAGTCCCTAGAGTCGGCCGGGGCATGTGCGGGAGCGCCTTGTAAGGCACAGTCGCTGGGGCGGTAGAGATTCGCGCGCTGCTCTTTGGGGAGTAGATGATCGAGTTCTGTCGTCGAAGGCCGACATGCGGGAAAGTGGAAGGCGAAGGCGTCCAAGACGAGTTCGGAGGCGAATGGAGCGGGGGGTGCGCTCGTCGTTGCAGAATGCGAGCGGCACGGGAACGCTTGTCGTTGCCAGCCGACACCGGGTTCAACATGACTTGGCCAGATTGAGGCTCCAGTGCGGGTGCAGGGACGCGGTCACGCCGACCATGAAGCAATCGCGTATGACTCGGTTTGGCGCCGGCCAAAGAACCTGGGTCTCACATGCGCAGAGGCGGCTGCTGGCTCTGCCGGGGAAGCGGATTCCCCGACAGCGGATTTGTCGGTGGGCTGCGACTTGACTGGGCAGGCGGAGTGACACTGGACAGGCCTGTGCTCGCGCCTCGGCCCAATGCCGCACGTAAGAGGCGCCTGTCAGCGAACCCTGGTTTGATGGTCTGCGTAGAGTCCGACGGATGCGGCATCTGCTTCGAGAAACCGCCTGCGGGGCCGGCGCCAATTCCACTGGCCTCTACTTTCGTTCTATCTGTCCGACCGTCGTGGTCTCCAGCAAGCACCTGATCAGGTCGTTGGTTTCTCACCTCGAAATCTGCGTCCCCGGCGGGTTCGTATGGCGCCGGTCGCGAACATAGAGTCCTTGCGTGTATGAGGTTTCAGCGGCCCCGCCTGGCATAAGGGGCGCGGCGTTGGCCTGGTGAAACGCAAGTTGTAAACCTCGTCGCGTAAATGTGCACCTCGTCACAGAAATGAAGTCCGGCCCGACCCGGGGCCTCGCTTTGGCGTAGAGGTTGCCTGGAGGATGGCGTCGGACGTTAACCTATGCGCGGATGCGAACCGCTAGATACTCCCACGCGATAAGTCGCATCTACGCGAATCGTGGCTTCGGGACTGAGGCAAAGGCCAATGCACTGGGTGCTTAGGTCCCGGCCGCGCGGGATTCGGCCGTACGACTGAACCACCATGGTAGACTTTTTGGAGCCAGCCGTCCTGCATTCGCGGCGCGTTTTCCGGCGGAATGTTGCAATGACCCAGCGAGCACCTGGATTGAAGGAAGCGAGTACATGACTGTTTGCATCCCCGCGAGGGCACCTCACATCACGGTCCTTATTCTATTCATGGTGGTCGCGTCAGTTGCTGTCGGACAGCCCGCGCCGCGCGAGCTGGTGCTTCTGAATTGGTCGGAATACCTGGACTCTAAGCTAGTAGACAAGTTCGAGCAGGAGTACAACGTCAAACTTCGCGAGATCTACTACGAGAGCGATGATCTGCGCGATGAGATGCTGGTCGAGTCAGACGGACTAGGATATGACTTGGCGTGTGTGAACGGTGCCATGCTTGCGACCTATCGGAAGCGGGGCTGGCTCGCAAACGCAACGGTCGAGCAGATCCCGAACCTGAGTCACTTTGACGATTACTGGCTGAAGGCCTTCGAGGGTGCTGAGGGCTACGCAGTGCCCTACTTCTGGGGGACTTTGGGCATCGCCTACCGCGCGGATCTCGTGGAGCGTCACCCAGAAAGCTGGATGGACTTGTTCAAGCCGGTCGAGCAAATGCGCGGGAAGATCGCGATGCTCGACTCGCAACGGGACGCCCTGGGCATGGCCTTGAAGGCCCTCGGCTACTCGGCCAACAGTGCCGATAACCACGAAATTCGCGAAGCCGCCGATCTATTGCTTGCACAGCGGCCGTTTGTGCACACCTACACGTATCTCGTGCTGGATGAGAACTCAGCGCTGGTAAACGGGGATGTCGCCATGGCTATGATCTTCAGCGGTGACGCACTCATGGTTCAGGAGCATCACGATATGATCCAGTATGTGGTCCCCAAGGAAGGGGGAAACATCTGGGCCGATTACCTGGTGGTGCTGCAGGGCTCGAAGAACAAGGACATCGCGTACGCCTTCATCGACTTCCTGAACCAGCCCGAACACGCGGCACAGCTCGCGGAGTTCGTCCATTACGCAACCCCCAACAAGTCCGCGGAAAAGCTCTTGCCCGAAGAATTCCTCAAGGACCCCGTTATTTACCCTAGCGACGAGGTCCTATCGAGGTCCGAGGCCTACACGCCGCTCCCGCCTCGCAGCATAAGAGCGCGCAACACGAACTTCTCCCGTGTAATGCAGTGATCGACGCTGGCACCAAGGCATCAGTAGTCGGACCGTGAAGATTCGCACCAAAATTCTGTTGCTGTTGGTTCCGTTAATCGTTCTGTCGCTCCTGATTCTTGGGCGCTTTGCCTATATCGAGCTGCGGGAGGCATCGGAGCAGCGCGTGTTCAGCGAGATGCGGGCATCTCTTGAGCACATCAGGACGCACATGGAGAGGGATATCCAGACCGCGAGCGGCAACATCGAGCTTCTCGCCAAGCAGACGTTGGTCAAAAAATACCTACTGACCAAGGATGAGGAAGAGCGTTACGCATTGTTTCAGCCCCCCTTATTACGGCTGTTCTCTTCCTATCAAGAGGCGTTCCCAGAATACTATGAAATCCGCGTTTTCTTGCCGGATGGTTATGAAGATGCACGCCAAACCAAACCGTATGTAGAGAATCGTTCCGAAGATGAAGGTGACACGGATCTGTTTCATGCTTTGGAGACCAGCAGCGATCCGCCGTACGCCCAGATATTTCGCAATCCGGATGACCAGCGCATAGCCTTGTTCATGGGGACGCCTCTGATTCTCATCGATCGGGCCATCGATCCCGTCGGCGTTAGGCCGAGTCTGCGCGGCTACCTGGGTTTTACCATCCGGATGAGCGACGTGGAGTCGCGCATCAGGGAAGGCATCGTCGGTGACAGCGGATATATGTTTGCAACTGACTCGGCAGGCAATGTCATCTTTCAGTCGTCGCGTAGGCCGGTCGGTGATGCCATACCGGACCCCCTGGTCGATTCAGCCCTCGGTGTCGAGGGCGGGGAGCCCCAGCTTCTCGTGTCCTTTAGGGGCGAGAAGGCGTTTGTGTTGGGAACCCACATTTACCCCGGTATCAATGCTTTTGTGGTGCTGCCGGAACGCGAGCTGCGCGCAATCAGCCGAGAGCTAGGGATTGTCGTGGCGGGCATCACGCTCTTAACCATTCTGGTTACGACACTAAGCATGATGGTTGCGATGGAGTACCAGATCATCCGGCCAATTCAGGGCCTTCGTGGCCTGTCAAAGGAAATTGGTCGGGGTAACTGGTCAATCAATGTGAGTGGCGCGACGGCCGGTGACGAAATCGGCGAGCTCGCCTCAGCCTTCGAGGAAATGGCTGGAAATCTCCAACAGTCAAGTGAGCGGGCCAATTTTCTTGCCTATCATGACAGCCTGACTGGATTGCCGAATCGCACCATGTTCAAGGAATACCTTGACCGATCGATCGCGAGCGCCAAGAGAAATCAACAGCCTCTCGCGCTGCTTTTCCTGGACCTCGATAATTTCAAACAGGTTAACGACACCCTGGGGCACCACGCTGGCGATGTTCTGTTGCAGGCAGTGGCAGGGCGGCTCACGCAGGTTGTACGGGGAGATGACTATGTTGCGCGCGAGAGCGCCCAGTCTTGGCCGGATGGCGTTCTCGCGCGGCTAGGTGGCGATGAATTCATCATCCTGCTGCCGAGTATCCCCGACTCGGACGCGGCGAGAGCGGTTGCCCAACGGCTTATCGGGATTTTCCGCAAACCGTTCATCGTCATCGGGCAGGAATGTTTCGTGACCACCAGTATTGGTATTACGGTCTACCCGGGTGATGCCGCCGATAGCGACGAGTTGATCAAGAACGCAGACGTCGCGATGTACCACTCCAAGGAGAATGGCAAGAACACTTACCAGTACTTCGATAACGCCATGAATGTGGCGGCAATAGAGCGGCTGAAACTCGAAAATAGGCTACGCAATGCGCTCGAGCTCAACCGCTTGGAACTGTATTACCAGCCGCAGATCCATAGCGCGACCCTTGAGGTGGAAGGCGTCGAAGCGCTGTTGCGCTGGCGAGATCCTGACGATGGCCTGATTCTCCCGAGTGAGTTTATTCCAATCGCGGAGGCGTCTGGCCTGATCTTGCCGATTGGGGAATGGGTCCTCCATCAGGCATGCGGGCAGGCCCGTGCCTGGCGGAAGGCGGGGTTTCCACCGCGCTTGGTGTCCGTCAATATTTCGAGCGTCCAGTTTGCCAGGCAGGACGTGCCCTCAATCGTGCGCGAGGCCCTTGCTAGAAGTCGTCTAGACCCTAGGTGCCTGGAGATCGAGATCACTGAGAGTGTCATCATGAGTGACCCGGAGACCTCAGTGCGGATGCTCGACGAAATCAAGTCCCTCGGCGTTCGCCTTGCGCTCGATGACTTTGGCACAGGCTATTCGTCGTTGAGCTACCTGCGTCGGTTCCCAATCGACACCCTAAAGATCGACCGGAGCTTTATCCAAGAGCTTGATGCAAAGCCTGCGGATGCGGAAATCGTTGGGGCGATTGCCGCCCTGGCTCATTCTTTGCGTCTTCGCGTGGTTGTTGAGGGGATAGAAACGGAGCGCCAACTGCGCGCCGTTGAAGACCGGCGGTGCGAAATCATTCAGGGCTTTCTTTTTTGCCGTCCCCTGCCAGCTGACGAAATCGTCCACTTTCTAGCTAGGCATAGTCAGAGGGTTGCATGAGGTGACGATGCCCAATACCGTGTGCTCAGCCGTCTGAGAGGGTAGCGTCTTCGCCCGGCAGTGAGGTCTCCGGAACCTGAATATGCCGCCTGTTGATCCTTCTCAGCGTCCGGATTCGGGATGACGGGGTGGAAGCCACTTTCCCCGCGGCGCCTCGCGCCTGGGCAAACAAAGCCGGTACGTGTTGGTCTCGAGAGCACAGCCTGTCGATCGCGATGGGACAGGCATGGCGACCGTTGCCGTAGCAAAAAACCAATAGGTGTCAGTGACGCTGGCTAACCATCGGCGGGTTCCGGTCGGAGATGCAAACGTCTTGCTTAGGGGCTAAGTGGCGCGCATCCATGCGAACTGAGCACTTTGATTTGATGGTGCCCAGGGGCGGAATCGAACCACCGACACGGGGATTTTCAGTCCCCTGCTCTACCAACTGAGCTACCTGGGCGGGAGATGAGGGCGGGTCCGAATCATGCCGGCGCCGCGAGACGCGTATTAAAGCCAGATCCCTGTTGCCCGTCAAGGACTGGGAGCAAGCACATCACTTCGGGGCAACGTAGTCCGGCGGCAACTCGGCCCCTTCGCCGAAGAAGAATTTTTCCATCTGCTCCTCAAGGAACTTGCGCGCCTTCGGGTCCATGGGGCTCAGGCGGTTCTCGTTGATGAGCATGGTCTGGTGTCTCAGCCAGTCCTGCCAGGCCTGTTTGGAGGCGCTTTCGAAGACGCGCTTGCCAAGATCGCCAGGGTAGGGCGGTCGGTCGAGGCCCTCGGCCTCGCGTCCGAGTTTGATGCAGTGAACCATGCGGGTCATAAGGCAACTCCTTGGTCAGGTGTTCTCGCTTCGGCGATTTCGTGCAGGACTCGCGCGACCGGGGCGGCGAGGCCGACCGGCGGGGGCCGCCGTAGGTCGTACCAGAGGAATCGGTCCTCGTCGGCGACGGTCTCGATTGGGCATTCCAGCCGCACGAGGACAGGCGTGATGTCCAGGTGAAAGTGCGTAAAGGTATGACGCCGCTCGGCGAGATTTTCAACCCGGGCCGGCTTTGTGCCAAGGCGCTCGCGGCACCAGTCTTCTGGTGCCACATCCGGCTCGCACTCTGGCAGGCTCCAGAGCCCACCCCAGACGCCTGTGGGGGGACGACGCTCGAGCAGAACCTCTCCGCTGGCGTTGGCGATGGCCATCATTCTCGTCTCGCGCACGGGAATCGGCTTTTTCGGCTTCGGCTGCGGATACGCCGTCGGCTCGCCCTGGGCCAGGGCCGCGCACCGGTCAGCCAGAGGGCAGGCTTTACAGCCCGGTCTTGCGCGGGTGCAGAGGGTGGCCCCGAGGTCCATCATCGCCTGATTGAAGGCGGCCACGCGTTCCCGGGGCGTGAGGACTTCCGCCAGAGTCCACAGGCGGTCGAGCACCACCCTTTCCCCGGGCCAGCCCGGCACCGCAAAGCAACGCGCAAGGACGCGTTTCACGTTGCCGTCGAGGATCGGATGTCGTTGACCGAGGGCCAAGGAGAGGATAGCACCCGCCGTGGAGCGGCCGATACCGGGAAGGGTCCGGATCCTTGCCATGTCTCCCGGGAGATCCCCACCGTACTCTGACACCATGATGCAGGCGGCGCGGTGCAGGTTGCGGGCTCGGGCGTAGTAGCCGAGGCCGGACCACAGGTGCAGCACCTCGTCCTGGTGAGCGGCGGCCAGATCGGTCACGCTGGGGAAGCGCGCCATGAAGCGTTCGAAGTAGGGGATCACCACCGCCACCCGGGTCTGCTGGAGCATGATCTCCGAGACCCAGACGCGGTATGGCGTGGGTTCGCGCTGCCACGGGAGATCCTTGCGGCCGTGATGGTCGAACCAGGCCAAGAGGGAGCGGGCGAATCCCTCGGGATTCATCGCTGGGTTCCCGCGTGTTGCCCCGCCGAGGTGACCACGCCCCGAACAGTAGGAGAGAGGTGAGCGACCAGCGTTACGAATCCAAAGCGGATGGATCTGGGTGATCTGCTGGTGGAACCGGACCTGCGCATCAGCGTCCGAACAGGCCGCGCAGCCCTTGCTCGAGACCCTTGATGCCGGTGCGCTCCTCGATCTGCCTGAGCAGGTCGCCGCCGCCCTCGTCGATTTGCTTCTGCAGCTTCTGCTTGCCCGCCTCGCGCAGCGCGGCGCCGATGTCGACCCGCCAGTCTGGTTGCTGGAAGGTCCCGGTCAGGTGCACAGGGATGGGGATACCCTCCAGCTCCTTGATGCCCCGGCCCTGGGGCGGCTTGACGAAGACCGGCTCGAATCGATAGTCGAAGCGCTGGTTGCCGATGTCGACCCGGCCCTTGCCGGTGAGGTGCAGGTGGTCCGAGGCCGCGCGCAGGTCCTCGTTGCTGAGAACGCCGCTCGATATCTCTCCGCTGGCCTTCAGCTCGGAGAAGTCGGTCCGCAGCGGCAGGTGCGTCGGGGGTGGCTTGCCCTTCAGTCTTGCCTCTGCCTCACGCACCGTTCGCTCCAGATTGAACCCCGTCACCGACCCACCAGTGACGTGCACCGCCAGCGTTCCGGCCAGGCGCCGCCGGAGCTCGTCGACTTGCCAGCCGCTCGAGCTGAGGTCCGCGGTGAAGTCAGAGCGGCCGCTGAACCTATCCTCGCCGGTGAGTGCGGCGATCAACGCACCGGCCTCGACGCCGACCCCCTGTTGGCTGAGGCTGATGCCGGGCTTCGCGCCGCGCAGATCCAGTCCCACGCGGCCTGTCAATCGGCCCTGATAAAAGCGTTGGATCTGGTTCTCGACGGAGATGGCGCCGTCCTTGGCCTTGATGTTGAGGTCGGCGTCGCCGAAGACCAGTCCCGCCAGGCGCAGCTCGCCGATGCGCAGGCGCCCGTCCTCATCCAGCGTGCTCAACAGTGGCGGCGATGACGGACCCGGCCGCGCATCGGGTGCAGGCGTGGCCTCGGTCGGCGCAGTCTCGCCGCTGGGTTTCTCGCGTGGCGGTGCTGGCGGCGTGGGGGTCGAGCTGGCCTGCCCTGCGGTGGACTCGGTGTGTACGGCTGGGGTTGCGGCCTTCGGTCGCTCCGCGGTCATCGCGAGATAACGATCGAGATCCAGTGCGTCAGCGGTAAGGTCGAAACGGAAGCCCGGCGGGCTCGTTCGCAGCATCGTGGCCCGACCTTCGATCCGAGTCTGATCGAGCGAGACGACCAGACCTTGCAGCACGACGCGCTCTGGTGCGAGGCCCCAGTCGGCATGCATCGCGGCGCTCGTGAGGGCGGCCGGGTCCGGTGTCGGGAGCGGGGGAAGTCCCGCCTGCCGCGTCCAGGCGCGGAGATCCAGCTCGCGCACGGCCAAACGACCTTCGGCCCGGGGGCTGGAGAGCAATGCCCGGCCCTGGCCCTCACCGTCGATGACCAGCGTTCCGGAGCGTACCACGAGCCCGGTGACAGCGAGGGTCTGGGCTGCCAGGTCGAGATCGATCCGTGCAGTTGCTTCACCCGTCACGCGGGCGTCGGACAGGGCCGTGCCGGTCAGACCGAACGTCGTTGCCACGCCGTCGAGGAGGTAACGCCCGGCGGTCAGGTTCCCCTCCAGGCGCGCCGAAAGGTCGCCCCCGGCTTCGATCCCGTCCGTCACCCGGTGGGCCTCGACGCGCACCGTCAGCGGGTCCAGCTGGAATCGGCGCGGCGTGCTGTCTGCTGACAATGTGGCCGCTGCGGTCACCGGCACCTCGGTCCCAGCTTCGTACCCCTTGATCTGGGCCGAGAGATCGAGCTCCACCGGCTCACCCGGTACCACCGGACCGGTGGTGAGGGTCAGCTCCTTCACCACCAGCCCCTGCCCGTCGCGGACCAGGTTGAGGCGCACGCCCTCGATGCTTACCCCGTCGAACTCCAACTGCCCGCGGACCAGCGCCAGAAGCCGCACCCGCAGCCGGGCGCGGTCGATCTCCGCCAAGGGCTCCGGGCCGAAGCCGGGCGCGTTGGCGAGGGCGATCCCGGTAACCTCCAGTCCCGGCAAGGGAAAGAGCGACCACGAGAGGTCGCCCGCGATGGTCAGCTCGCGGCCCGTGGCCGCGGAGACGCGTCGCTCGATCTCCGCCTTGATGTCGCCGGGGTCGATCAGGTAGGGGATCAGCAGCAGCGCGGCCACCAGGAGCGACAGCAGCGCGGCCAGGATTTTCACGGATCTGGGCAAGGGATCGCTCCGAGCGCCGTCGCGCCGGCCGGGTCAGTCAGTCACGGGGTCTCCCGCAATTCCAGCACAGCTCGAAACCCGCTTCCACCGTCTCGCCGCAGCCGTTGCAGGTCCAGGGTAGCCCGGTCTCGGTGCGCTGCGCCAGGAAGCGCGCCAGCAGCTCCTCCGCTCGAGGCAGATCCGCGTCGTGCAGTACCCAGACCGCCGGATAGATGTCGAGCGGCAGCTCGCCCGCGGCCCCCGACAGGTAGTCGCCGAGCACGGTGGAGTCGATCAGGTGCCGATCCAGAAAATCGCGCAGGAACTGGGCCTCGATGCGGTCCCGGGCCTGGTAGAGTCGGCGCATGTCTTGGTTGGGAACGGCGCTTGCGCGGGGCCGGTCAGGGCAGCAGGATCTGGACCGTTTCCGAGGGTCGCAGCAGCTCGTCCGCCCGCTTGTCGAAGATCACGTCGAGATGGTAGACGGCGCCCTGGAGCTCCACCCGAACGGGCTCGACCCCGTAGCTGTGGATGCGCCCGTCGCGCAGCTGACCCAGGATGCTCACCCGCGCCTCCTGTCCCGGCCGATAGCGCCTGAGCACGTCGGCGGTGACCAGGGCGCGGGCCAGCATCACCCCGTCCGGGGCCACCACGATCAACGGCTCCTGCTGCAGGGTCTTGTACACCACGTCCCCCTTCCACACGTTGCGCGACACCACGATGCCGTCGAAGGGCGCGCGCAGCTCCGTGCGCTCCAGGGCTACCTGCGCGAAGGCCTCCGCGGCCTTGGCCGATTCCTCCTCCGCCTGGGCCGCGGCAAGTCCGAGCTCGGCGTCCTTCAGCTCTTCCTGGGCGATGAGGCCGCGTTCGAACAGCTCCTGGGTGCGGTCGAGCTCGCGTTGGGCCTTTTCGGTGGCGATCCGTGCCCGGGCGGTCTTCGCCTGGGCCGCCAGCAGATCGGACTTGGGCTCGCGCTGGTCCATGCGCAGCAGGAGATTCCCCTGCTTGACGTGCTGGCCGGCGTTGACCGCGACCTCCTCCACTACGCCGTTCTCGACTACCCGCATCTCCACCCGGTGCAGCCACTCGAGCCAGCCCTTGAGCTGAAGCACGGCGTTCGCCGGCATGGCGCCAGCGAGCAGCAGCGCGCCGGCGACCCAGGCGGCGAGGGAGGGGGGGACACGCGCGCCTCGCGCCGCTGCGACAGGTACGCTCATGGTTTTGCTTCCGCTTCCGGTTGAGGCCACAGGGGTTTGCCTTGCAGGGCGTTGAGCTCGGCCCAGGTCAGGGCGCGGCAGAAGGCGACTCGCTGCTGCTCGAGGCGCGCGCGGGTTTGCCTGCTCATGGAGAAGCCGAGGTCCGCCTTGACCTCCTGCTCGTAGAGGGTGCGGCTCTCGTCCAGCTTGAGATCGCTCAATGTCAGCTCAACGTTCGAATGTTGCTCGGCGGCCGAAAGCCCGTCGAGCCGCAGCAGCAGCTCCAGGGCCTGCTGGCGCAGCGCCGCGTCCAGCAGGTTGAGATCGCCTTCATCGGCACCTTGCTTGAGCTCGGTGAGGCGGCCGTTGTTCGCCAGCGCGGCGGCGACCGCTTCCTCGGGCTCGGGCAGTGGATCTGGGATCTGCGGCAACTGTGGCTGGCTCAGATCCCGCGGCAGCTGGTCGGGCCGGCCGACGGCTTGGGCGAGGAGGGACCGCGTTAGCCGTTGGGCGATCTGGCTGGAGGCGCGCTTGCGCCGGACGTCCTGGTACACGGCCTCCAACTCGGCGACGCGGAGCTCCGAGAACTGGCCCAGCTCCCGCCGCACGTTGGCGCGGTCGTACTGGATGTAGGCGACCGCCATCGCCTCGTTGTAACGGGCGAAGCCGAGGTCCGCGAGCAGGACGTCGAAGAACCGGGCCATGATCTCCAGTCCCTGGGCGTCGCGGGGGGCGATCAGGCCCTCCAGGGGCTGGCTCCGGTCGTCGTCCGCGGCGGCCTGACTGAAGGCCAGGTGATGGCAGTCGAGGTACAGGGGCAGGCGGCGTGGCAGCATGCCGGATAGGGCGCCGGAGGCGCGGCCGCGCGGGGCCTGCCCGGCGAGGTCGAGGGCCTGCTCCAGGCTCAGCGGGTCGGGCAGTCCGCCGTCCTCGGCAACCGCGGCAGCCGGAAGCAGGGCGAACAAGATCAGGAAAACGATGGGCGTCGGCAACTGGGAACACCGGAAATGGAGCGGGTGATGGGAATCGAACCCACGTTAGAAGCTTGGGAAGCTCCTGTTCTACCATTGAACTACACCCGCGTGGCAGGGGATTGTAACAGGGTCGGATGATGGCGCAAGCAGGTCAGGCATCCAGGGCATACATGCGCTCGACCTGGGCTTGATAGCGCCTGACCACCTCGCCGCGCTTGATCTTCATGGTCGGGGTCAGCAGGCCGTTGTCCACGGACCAGGGCTCCAGCATCAGGGTGGCGCGCCGGATTTTCGCGTAGCCGGGGAAGTCCCGCAGGGCGTCGCGGATGCGACGCAGCATGTCCTTCACCAGGCGGGGGTCTTGCAGGCTCCCGGGATCATGGGGGTCGAGCTCGTACTCCTGGGCAAGCCCCGACCATAGGTCCGCGCTCAACACCACTAGGGCGCTCAAGAAGGAGCGGCCTTCGCCGATCACCAGAACCTGCTCGAACACCGGGTCCAGGCTGATCGCCATCTCCATGTCCGCCGGCGGGACCTTCTCGCCGTTGGAGAGGACCAGGATGTCCTTGATTCGGCCGGTGATGTAGATGTGGCCGTTCGCCAGCCGCGCCTGGTCGCCGGTGTGCAGCCAGCCGTCGGCGCCGATCATCTGGGCGGTGGCCGCGTGGTTGTTCCAGTAGCCGAGCATGATGTTGGGACCCCGCGCCAGCAGTTCGTCGTCGTCGCCGACGCGCACCTCTACTCCGCGCAGGGGAACGCCGACGCTCTCGGGGTCGTTGTCCTTCAGCGGGTTGACGCTGATCACCGGGCTGGTCTCCGTGAGCCCGTAGCCTTGCAGGAGAGGCAGCCCGAGGCCGATGAAGAGCCGCGCCACCTCCTTGGGCAGCGGCGCGCCGCCGCTGATGGTCGCGCGCAGGCGCCCGCCGAGCTTGGCCAGCACCTGATCGGCCACCTTGCGCCGCAGCATCGGCCACAACAGCAGGAGCGGGTGCCAGCCGGACCGGCCCTGGTCGTGCTCGAAGCGCCGCCAGCCGGCCTTCACGGCGAGCCGGAACAGCATCCGCACGGGAGCCGGCCTGGTCTTGACCTGATCGTGCAGGCGCTGATACACGCGCTCGAACACCCGCGGCACCGCGATCATGACGGTGGGCCGCACCGTCTGCAGGTCCTCCGCCAGTTGGCCGACGGAGCGCGCGTAGGCCACGGTGGCGCCCGCCATCATCGGCAGGTAGTAGCTCGCCGTGCGCTCGAGCGTGTGGGAAAGCGGCAGGAAGGAGAGGAAGACGTCCTCCCGGTAGCAGTCGATGATGGTCAACGAGGCGTGGGCGTCGGAAAGGATGTTTCGGTGGCTCAGCATCACGCCCTTGGGACGCCCGGTGGTGCCCGAGGTGTAGACGATGGTGGCCAGGCCGTTGGGGTCCGCCGCCCGCGGCGTGAGCGCCGGTCCGGCTGCGGGGAGCCAGTCGTCGGCGGCGATCACGCGCTCGTCCTTCCCTGCCAACCGGACCGCGTCCTCGCCAGCCTCCAGGATGACGACGCGATGCGGGCAGGGGGATCGGCCGACCGCCTCGGCCAGCCGCTTCCAGCGTCCCGCGTCCTGCACCAGCAGAACCTTTGCGGCTGCGTCCTGCAGGATGTAGGCGGCGTTGTCGGCGCGGTCGTCGGTGTAGAGGGGGACGGTCACCAGCCCAAGGGACAGGGCGGCGATGTCGAACATGACCCACTCGGGACAGTTGCGCAGCAGCACCGCCACCCGGTCGCCGGTCTGGAGCCTTTCGGTGGACAGGGCCTGTCGCCAGCGGGCCACCTCCCGCGCCATGTCCCCCCAGCTGAGCTCCCGCCATTCTCCCGCCGCGCGGTCGAAGCTGCGATAGGCGGGACGATCCGGCGAGCGGCGAACGCGCTGGACGAACAGGCCATCCAGGGTGCGCGCTCCCTCCAGGGGGATGAGATCCTCCGACCACTGGGTCAAGGGTGATGCCTCTCTCTCGTGCGTGGCGGGAAGGCGCTTGCCGACGCCCCTCCCGTGCCTTTCACCAACCGGCGCGAGAGTTTAGTGTAAAATTTTCATCCCGAACAAATCGAACCCTCGGAGCGCACCAGTATCGCCGTCACCATGCAGATCATCGTCAACGGCAATTCGACCGAGCTCCCGGACGGCGCGAGCATGGCCGATCTCATCGAGCGGCTGGCTCTCGCCGGGCAACGTCTCGCGGTGGAGGTCAACGAGGAGCTGGTCCCCCGCAGCCGTTTCGAGGCGCACCGCCTGGCGTCCGGGGACCGGGTGGAGATCATCCACGCGGTGGGCGGCGGTTAGCCGGCAGCCGGAGCTCGCGGCCGGTGATCCGCGCGCGGACAGCCGCGACGCCTCACCTGGCGCAAATGGGTTATCCTTGCCGCCTCCCCCGTTCATCCCCAATCACGCAGTAGGCCCATGTCCACCAAGACTCCCGCAGCAGACACCTTCAGCATTGCCGGCACCGACTACAGCTCGCGCCTGCTCGTCGGCACCGGCAAATACAAGGACCTGGACGAGACCCGCCGCGCCATCGAGGCGAGCGGCGCGGAGATCGTCACCATCGCCGTGCGCCGCACCAACATCGGCCAGACCCCCGGCGAGCCCAACATCCTGGAGGTGCTGCCCCCGGAGCGCTACACCATCCTGCCCAACACGGCGGGCTGTTACGACGTCAAGACCGCGGTGCGCACCTGCCGCCTCGCCCGCGAGCTGCTGGACGGCCACAATCTGGTCAAGCTCGAGGTGCTGGGGGACGAGAAGACCCTGTTCCCGGACGTGGTCGCCACCCTGGAGGCGGCGGACGAGCTGGTGCAGGACGGCTTCGACGTCATGGTCTACACCAACGACGACCCCATCATCGCCAAGCGCCTGGAGGAGATCGGCTGCGTCGCGGTGATGCCCCTGGCCGCCCCCATCGGGTCCGGGCTCGGCATCCGCAACCGGCTCAATATTCTCACCATCGTGGAGAACGCCAAGGTGCCGATCCTGGTGGACGCGGGCGTGGGCACCGCCTCGGACGCCGCCGTTGCGATGGAGCTTGGTTGCGACGGGGTGCTCATGAACACCGCCATCGCCGCCGCGCGGGATCCGGTTCTGATGGCCAGCGCCATGCGCAAGGCCATCGAGGCCGGCCGCGAGGCCTTCCGCGCCGGACGCATGCCCGCCAAGCGATTCGCCTCCGCCTCCTCGCCGCTGGACGGCATGTTCTTCTGACCGGCACGGCGTCGGGCGCGGCCCTGGCGCCACCCCGTCCAGACCGACGCGCAGGCCCTATCGCCGTGTCCGAGCCCGAGCGCCATCATCGGCCCATCCGCAGCTTCGTGCTGCGGGAGGGGCGTCTCACCGACGCCCAGGAGCGCGCCTTCAGGGAGCTGTGGCCGCGTTTCGGCGTCGACTGGGAGCCGGGCGACGCCCTGGACCCAGCGGATCTGTTCGGCAACGGCCGGCCGGTCTACCTGGAGATCGGCTTCGGCAACGGGGAGACCCTGGCTGCCCTGGCCGAGCGTCACCCCGAGCGCAATTATCTCGGGATCGAGGTCCACCGCCCCGGCGTCGGGCATTTGCTGCTGGCGCTCGAGAAGCGCGGACTCGCCAACGTCCGGATACTGCGGCAGGACGCGGTGGAGGTGCTGGAGCAGGGCCTGCCTGCGGCAAGCCTGGCAGGGGCGTACCTCTTCTTTCCGGACCCCTGGCCGAAGCGCAAGCACCACAAGCGGCGCATCCTGAACCCCGGATTCGTGCGGCTTCTGGCCCGCGTGGTCCGCCCCGGGGGCCTGTTCCACGCGGCCACCGACTGGGAGCCTTATGCGGAGCAGATGCTCGAGGTCATGTCCGGCGCCGGGGACCTGTTCGAGAACACGGCCGGTTCAGGCGCCTTCGCTCCGCGTCCGGAGGAACGTCCGCTCACCAAGTTCGAGCTGCGCGGCAAGCGCCTGGGTCACGCCGTGCGCGACCTGGTCTTCCGGCGCCGCGGGGTCGAGAGCTGATGGCGGGCCTGCGCCTGTCCGGCATCCGGCCGAGGGTCATCGAGCCCGTGGATCTGACCGTCGCCCCCGGTGAGCTGGTGTTCGTCTCCGGACCCTCCGGCTCCGGCAAGAGCCTGCTGCTGCGGGCGATCGCCGACCTCGATCTCCACCCGGGCGAGGCATGGGTCGACGATACCTCCCGCTCCTCCATGCCCGCGCCCGCGTGGCGGCGCAGGGTGGGCCTGCTGCCGGCCGAGTCCCACTGGTGGGGCGAGGAGGTGAGCGACCACTTCCCCTCCGATGCCGCCGGCTTCCTCGAGCCATTGGGCTTCGGGCCGGAGGTCATGGGCTGGTCGGTGTCGCGCCTGTCGACCGGCGAGCGCCAGCGCCTGGCCCTGGCGCGGATGCTCGCCAACGGACCCGAGGTCCTGCTGCTCGACGAGGCCACCGCCAACCTGGACCCGACCAATCGGGATCGGGTGGAAGCGGTGGTCGAGCGCTACCGGGCGGAGCGGGAGGCCGCCGTGCTCTGGGTGAGTCACGATCCCGACCAGCGCCGGCGCCTGGGCGGGCGCAGCCTCGTCATCCAGAACGGCCGATTGGAGCCGGAGCAGTGAGCCTGATCCATCTCACGCCCTTAGACCTCGCCCTGTCCGCGAGCCTGGTCCTGTTGCTGGCCCTGCTGTCCTGGCGGCTGCGCCTCGGCGTCGAGCGGCGGGTACTGATCGCCGCCGCGCGCAGCGCCGTGCAGCTGATGCTGATCGGATTCGTGCTCGAGGCCCTGTTCGCGCAGACCAGCCTGCCGTTGATCTTGTCACTGGCCCTGATCATGCTGCTGGTGGCCGGGTGGGAGGTCATGTCGCGGCAGACGCGGCGGTACGCGGGCTGGTGGGGCATGGGCATCGGCACCGTCTCCATGTTCGTGTCCTCGTTCAGCGTCCTGCTGCTGGCGCTCACCGTGATCATCGGGGTCGAGCCCTGGTATCAGCCCCAGTACCTGATCCCGCTGCTCGGCATGCTGCTCGGCAACACCATGAGCGGCATCGCCATCGCGCTGGACAATCTCACCCGCCACGCGGCGGAGGCCCGCGGCCGCATCGAGGCGCGGCTCCTGCTCGGGGCGGACTGGGATACCGCCATCGCCGACATCCGCCGCGACTCGCTGCGCGCGGGGCTCATCCCCATCGTCAACGCCATGGCGGCCGCCGGCTTGGTCAGTCTGCCGGGCATGATGACGGGTCAGATCCTCGCCGGCAGTCCGCCCCTGGAGGCGGCCAAGTACCAGCTCATGATCATGTTCCTGATCTCCGCCGGCACCGGCCTCGGCAGCACCGCGGCGGTCTGGATCGGCTCGCGGCGCCTGTTCGACGAGCGCCAGCGGCTGCGCCTCGACCGACTGTACGGGGGCAATTGAACGGAAGAGCCGGGATGGCCTGCTTGGGCGCTCTGATATCCCGTTTCACGATCCTATAGCGCAAGCCGCACTTCTTCGAGGTCTCGAAGGTGCAGTGTATCCAGCCGCGTGGGAAACGCGACCACGTGGGCCTTTTCCCGGTCGTAGGGTCGCTCCGGACGGATCATCGCGAGGCACCGTTGACAATTGTCAATTCCCTGCAGTGAAGCAGTTCACGTTCTGCGCTGTGGCCCCCCCGGTAGAATGCACCTGCCTGACAACGAGGGACATTACGGAGAAAAAACTCATGCACAAACTTACCCTGATGACCGCCGCAGTTCTCTTTTCCGCGAGTGCCGTGGCAGGGAATCCTGCGACTCATGTTGGTGATCAGCAACTTCTCGGTACCGGAGCCTCTGGCGCCGACTTGTATCACCATCAAGGCGTCGATCCGCGCCAGGTGATCGCCGCTATCGGCTCCGGCGCCACCAGCGGCGGACGAAGCGGGTCGGGCGGCGGCTCAGGCGGAGGGAGAAAGGGCGGCTCACGGTAGCATTTGGGGCTTTCAAGACGAGGGACTTAACTACCGCCTAACGTCGGCAGCCGCAGGGACGGGCAACAGGTTGTCGGCGTGATCGCGGACGAGAAAAAGAAGGCATCCGAAAACGCGAGTTTTCGGATGCCTTGTGCGTTGAAATTAGGGGCGTGGTTCTCACCCTGGCTCAGGCGAAGCTTTTCCGGCCTCTTGCTCCTATTTTGCCGGGCCGATGGGCGATTGCTCCGTTGGGGCCGCAGGTTTGGACGGAGCCAGCCCCGGTACACCCGCAAGAAGCTCCACCACGGCATCCTGCCCACGCTGTTCTGCCCAATCCTTGGCATTTAGGCCCTCGTTGTCTTTGATCGACGGGTCGGCTCCGCGTTGGATCAACCTCTCTGCGATGTCCAGGTTGCCCTTGATTGCCGCGTGGATGAGCGGTGTACGCCCCGCGGCGTCCCGTGTGTTGGGGTCCGCGCCCCTGTCGAGCAGGGAGTCCGCCACGTCGGCCTTGCCCCCTTCCGCGGCCCAGATCAGGGCGTCCTTGCCGTGACCATCGCGTACCTTGAGGTCCGCCCCGCGCTGGAGCAGGATATCCACTAGGTTGTCGTGTCCGTTCCAGGCGGCAACGATGAGGGGCGTGAATCCGCGAGCGTCTCTGGCATCCACGGGAGCCCCCGCCGCAAGCAGGGTGTCGACCTGGAGCGGATTTCCTCCCTGGGCCGCCAGCAGCAGGGCGCCCGCGCCTTGCGCATTCGTCGCGGCGACGTCCGCCCCTTTCGCTACCAAGATCATCGTGATGTCTACTTGCTTCCCGGCCGCCGCGTACATGAGCGGGGTCCATCCGTCCTTTTGCCTCGCATTGAGATCGGACCCACGCGCGATCAGCAAGGCGACGATCTCGGTCTGATCATTGCCGGCCGCGCTCATCAATGGGGACAGCCCCTCGCTGTTCGCGCCGTCAACTTTGGCACCCTGGTCGAGAAGGTAGGTCACGGTGTCCAGGCCGCCGCGCTCGACGGCGAGCAGCAGGGGGGTCATCTTGTTCTCCTTCGATTCCGCCTCCAAGTCCGCGCCGCGTGCGACCAGTGCCCGCGTCGTGGCGTCATCTCCCCTGCCGACCGCGAGCAAGAGCGGCGTGACCTTGCCGTTGTCGCGTGTGTTGACGTCCGCGCCCTGCTCGAGAAGCAACTCGACCGCCGGCGTGTTTCCCTGCAACGTCGCCCAGGCGAGCGCCGTCTTGCCTCCGCGGTCCTTGGCCTCGAGCTTCGCCCCCTTGGCGAGCAGGGCTTCGAGCACCGCCACGTGCCCCCCGGTAGCGGCCAGCATCAGGGCCGTACGGGCAATCGGGTCCTTGGCACGGGCGTTGGCGTCGGCCCCATGATCCAGCAGTGTCCTGACCATCTCCACGTTGCCGAAGGCGCACGCGTGAAGCAGTGCCCGCCTGCCTGCGGCGCCCTTCAGATTCACGTCCGGGCTCTCGCTCAACATTTGTTGTCACCAGTTGCGCATCGCCCCGGGCCACCGCCGTAACGAAGCTGGGCGGCGGTTCGGCTGCGTTTGCGAGGAGGGGGCAAATGAGCGACGCGGCAATTGCGGTTCGTAGCATGGGGAATCGCATGACCATCCTTTCTCCGAGTGTATGTGACGGGTTCTTCTTTCCCGGGGCAGGCCAGGCGCGGCCCACCGCGCGGCGAACTGAAATTTGTCAATCCGGCTCTTGCTGCCCCTGTATCGGGTAAAGCGGCGGGTTTCCGTATTGGCGGTGCCGGGGGTAGCCGAAACCCGGCCCCCGCAAGCCCGGGTAGCCCGGCCCGCCCCGGGGACGCTGCCGACCGTATCGGCCACCCAACCCCGGAGGTGGGCCGTAGGCCGGATAAACACCGTCCGTATTCGGGGCATCCATGGGCACCTGCGGCTGACTGAGTTGCCCCTCTCCCGCTCCGGGCACGACCGGGGGCCGTAAACCGGTTGCCGCAGGTGCGGGAGAACCGGGAGCGGTAGCGCCGGGGTGGTTGCCCGGGTAACCGCTCCCTGGATCTGGCGTGTCCTGACGATATCCGCGATCCAAGCCCCGGCCTTTGACGCCAGGGGGGAGCTGTAACGAGGGTACCGGCTCGCTACCCTGCGGGTAGGGGTAGTCCTGGGCATGCGCCAACATCGACAGCGCTGGAAAGAACAGGCACAAGATAATGGTTGGTAGGCGCCCCATGCCTTTTACCTCTCTGCTTTCGGGTCAGTATTACTACCAAGTGGCAAGTGCTCTGAGACTTCGCGGAAGCGATCCTGACGTTCATTGACGTTCCCAGCGGATTGGAGCGATCCGGCCGCGACCGCCCCCGGCGTTCTGTCCATCCCTTTGCGACATTACCAAAAAAACCCCCGGCGGTGCCGGGGGCGAAGTGGTCGGAGGGATTATCCCCGGTTACGCCCGGGGATGCGTCAGCGTGGTTGCTTCCTAACCGCGATCACTGGACCGTAGTTACGGCGGTAGCAGTGTTGTTGTCGGTGTTGGTGTCGTCATCCGCCGTCACGGTCGCCGTCCAGAAGATCCGGCGCGGTACCCAGGGCGCCGTCACAGTGAGCGGGAAGGTCACGGTCAGCTCGGCGTTCGCCGCGAGATCCTCGAACGGAATGGTCTGGGCTGCGGCGGTCACCGAGCCGTTGTAATTGCGGCCTATCAGCGTGATGTCGCCTGAAGCTGCGCCCGGACCGGCGTTCGCAACCGTGACGTCGATGGTCTCTGCCGAAGCGCCGTCCCAGATCGCCGGAGCGTCCAGGCTCGACAGGATCACGTCGTAGTCGGTCGGGATTGGGGGCTCGCCCTCGTACTCGATCTCCAGCCATGCGTTGTAGACGGCGGTGGACTTGCGGTCGCCCTTGACATAGACGGCAAGGTCGAAGTCCTCCGACATCGGCAGGCCGTTGGAGGTGACCGGCTGCGCATCTTCGACGTTGCAGAACTCGTCGACGTTGATGATGGTGACGTTCGGGTTGCTTGCCAGCATGCAGCGGCCCGGCTCATCCGGGTCCGCAACCACGGTCAGGTCGACCCAGCCCTTGCTGGTGGCCAGCGGACCGTTCTCGTCTTCCCAATCCAGCAGGTTGATGACCGTGGTCACCGGATCACCCACGTTGTACTTGATATTCTCTTTGGTGAACGGGGGCGGGCTGCATTCCACGAGCGGGATCTCGAGGCCGGGGATGTCCTGCCCGAACTTGTTCGCCTTCAGGCGCCACCGCGGCCCGGAAACCAGCTCGCCGAGGCTGTCGTCCGGCAGCGGGCTGCCGACGAAGTCGAACACATCAGCGGCCGTGTTGGGGTTCCGGTAGGACCACTCGAACGGGTCGCGCTCGATGGTGGTGTAGTAGGCGTTGGTGAGCGCGCCGGGAAGATCCGCGGAGAAGGGATAGGGGGGAGCGCCCGGCTCGTCGGTCGTTGGTGCTTCATCCACCGCGAACGGCATGTTCTTGAAGTAGGTGCCGGTACCGACGAACGTCGGGTCGAGGGTGCCTTCCTCGTCGTCGATCACGTCCGCGTCGCCCTCGTAGCAGGGCTTGGTGGACTTCCACACGGCGCCGCCGTCAAACACCTGGTAGTCGGGCTTGCGGCCGGTGGCCGCCTCGTTCTCCAGGTCCTCCGGGCGCAGCTGGTCGTTGGGGTTGTTGGTGATCCAGTGGTTGACCACCAGGTGGGCCTTGGTCACCACGTAGTCGGCGCCAGGCTCTTTCCAGTCGTCCGGCAGAGCCAGGCGGGCGTACATGCGGATGTCGTTGGGCCGCTTGATCAGGCCGCCCCAGCGATACAGCGCCTTGCCGTCGTCCTTCAGGGTTACGGAGTAATCGGGGCTGAGCGCGATGTCGTCCAGCACCGTGGTATTGTCGTTGGCATCCATCTGCACGCCCGGCGTCGAGTCGGTCAGCCGGATCGTGGGCTCGCCGTCCGCAAGGATCGACAGGTAGTCGTCGAGGTCGATGCCCGGCGCTCCACAGTCCACGGACAGGGAGCCGTCAGGGGTCTCCTGGACGCCCTGCACGCCGGTCTCCGGGTCCGCGTAGAAGTACGGGATGGTCTCGTGGCAGCTCAGCACGTGCTCCATGACCGTGTAGTGCTCGGTTGAGCATTTCACCGAGTTGCCGCCCAGGCCCTGGCACCAGGTACCCAGTGGGGCCTTGACCTTGTAGCGGTCGGTTTCGGCATTGGAGATCTTGACGCCCATCAACGTGGGACCGTCCATGATGTTGCCGGCCCAGCCCTCCATGTAGTCCCCGTCACGCGCCTTCTCCTGGGCACCGACGAAGTCGACGACATAGAAGCCGAACTCGCTGTCGACCGGGTAGAGGACGACGCCTTCCTTGTCCACCACCGGTTGTGCCGCGTCTGCGGGACAAACCGAGGTGATGCCGCAGAGGATGGTCGGGTCCTGGACGACGCCTGCTGCACCGTAGGTGCTGCCGTCGAATCCACCCTGGATGTCGTCAACGGAAAAGATATGCGGCACGGGCGATACCCAAGCCTGCGCGTTGGTGCTAGCAGCCAGGCCGACGGCGGCTGCGATGGCGAGTGCCAGTGGTGTCTTGTGTAGTTTGCTGTTACCGATAGTCATGTCTATCTCCGGTCTCGTTCACCTCAATGACCGTCCTCTGGTGGACGGATTCCCTTTCCGCCGCTGCTATGGCGGGGTTCCCTACTCTCAGCTACGAGCTTGTTGCAAAACGCAACCGACCCGAAACCGATCCAAAAAGCGCTTCCGGCATTCGCGCAATCGCGGGCCTGCCCTCAGCACGGTCCCTCGACACATTCCCTTGCCGCAGGTCTATGGCCTGCTTCCTCGGTCCAGTGATGCCAATTCGCGACCTGAGAGGCGGTGCTCGCAGGGGTGTTGATTGGCATATAAAAATATTGATATTTTCTGACTCATTGTCCGAAAAAAAACCGCCGAATCTGGTTTCTGCCGGCAAGGCAACGCTTCGCCCCGCGGCGCCATCAACACGGGAGCGCCCCCAAGTCGCAGCGGTAGGTCTTCGGCGCGATGCGCGTGAGGACCTGCTCGCGCTTGAGCTCGGCGGTGGCGCGGCTGACTGACTCCACCGAGGTGCCGAGGATCGCCGCCAGGTCGTGCACCGAAGGAAGCTCGATCTCGGCGGCTGCGTTGGGGGTGAGCTCGACCAGGAGCTTGAGCAGGCGGTACACGCGTGTCTTAACCGCACCCGCTGTGAGATCGGTGATCCAGCGGTCGGCGTACTCGACGTAGCGTTCCCATTGCACCACCAGCCGCTCGGCGAGCTGGGCGTTCTGCATCTGGAGCTGATCTATGACTTGGAAGGGGATGCGGCAAAGCCCGGTCTGCTGCAGCGTCGTGGCGGTATGCCAGTGGAGGCCCTCTTTTAGCCCCTCGAGGCCGACCGCCGCGCCGGGTCCGAGCAGGCGCACGATGCGGGTGGTGTCCTCGGGCGAGCGTTTGGCGAGCTTCACCAGGCCCCAGCGCACGGTGTAGACCGCATCCGCCGGGCCGCTCTCGGCATAGAGCACGGTGCCGGCCGGCACGATGGCGCTCTTGACGGGAAGGAAGGTCTGGTCGAAGTCCGAGCCGCGCAGGGCGGCGAACAGGGTCTGCTGGCGGATCGCGCAGTGACGGCAGTCCGCGCTCTCCTCCCAGGCGATCTCGGAGCAACTCGGGCCTTCGATCGGCAGGCGCACGGTAGGCGCTTCGTGATGCCGCCTGACGGAGTGGTCGGTCATGATGGTAGGTGCCGATACTGCCAACGGAGAACAGGCGTTTTCCTGCCTCGGTGAAATTCCCTGCCCTTTATCCTAGAACTCGATCACAAAAATAGAACAGGGTTCGGCGTGGAATTTGATCTTACGCAAGGAAAGACATTTTTTCGTATTTTTTCTCCTTGTAGGAAATTTCTGAAAGTACTGAAGGGGGATTCATACAGGCGCGAAGGCGGTGGTTCTTGGCCGGTCTTTTCGCACTAAAGCAATGCCGTAGAAGGCTGATGTTCAGCACTGTTTTCTCATGACTTTCCTTCCTCGCTGCGTGTCTATCCCTTTCGATGTTGGCCGGGCCTTCGAAATCAGATTGAACAAGGCATTGATAATTCGCAACCAAACGGGCGTCGGAGTCCGCCCCTCGGGGCCTTGCCCGATTGACAATTCACAATGATCTCGCGGGATCTCAATAAACACGCGGCGTCTGGGCAAACCGGGCCTTCCAGGGCAGCATTTTTCGCGCCTGGTTACTGGAATTGATCATTGGCAAGACAAGGACCCTCCCTGACTCCGACCGACTGGCAGGAATCCCGCGGATCGATTCAAAAGACGGATGAGATTGGCTTGGGGGCTTCGGCGGGGGATTGGTGTTGGGCCGCCGAGGGTGTCGGGGCCGCGTTTGAGGCGCGTCAGGAGGAACCGGGCGGAGTCCCCGCCCGGTGGACAGGGCTAGCTGTCGTAACGGTCGACCTCGGTGTGGTTCTGGAGGGAGGGCAGGGTGATGTCGAGCGCGGACCGAATGCTCGCCAGGCAGAGATTGGTGAAGCCGTTGCCGTCCTGCTTGAGCATGCGGGATAGCTCCGAGCGAATCCAGGGCAGCGGGAAGTAGATCTCGCCGTCGCGCTCGTGCCCGGCGACTCCCGCGCGCCGGGCGCTGTCCAGGGCGCCCTGGACGCCCAATGGGTGGTGGGACGCGTGGATGACGAATCCGCCGTCCGGGGCCGTGCCGACGACGGTTGCGGGGTGGCTCGAGCAGGTCCAGTTGATGTTCATTCGCGTTGTTCTCCTCTGCTGGGCAGGCCCCGGGGGCCGTGACTGTTTGGTATCGAGGTTGAGCTAACCATACGTGCTCTCGCCGCGCCGGACTGTGACTCGTTCCCGAAATCCGAACGGTGCTGGCGGGTGCACCGAGACCCGGTGCCAAGTAACCGGCCATCGTGAGCCGCCGCCCCGCAGTGATCCGCGTTTCCACCGCCCGTCGGCATCGGGAGGCGGTCAGTCAAGTTGCGAAACACCTACTGGCGCGATAGCATCGCGCCAGCCCGACGATACGCTGATGATTGGCCGCACCGGCCGGAATGAGCGTGCCATCTGAGGGAATGCGGATTCGATTCATCCCTGAATTCAATCAAGTCGCGATCCGAGAAACGCGAATCCCGGATTGCGCCATTTCCAATCGCATACGCGCTTAAAAATGATGGTGCGTCCAGGTGCCACGGAAAGTGCTGTATTGATTCAGCGTCCGTAAGTTTTTGTCGTGAACAGTTAGAGGTTATATCCAATGGAAGCCGTGCTGAGCCAACGCGTCGCCAAGCTGGTAACGAACGGGTGGGAGCCCGTAACGACAACCGAAACCACCGCGTCCCTGGCGGGTCGGCGGCCCTTTGCCTGGTGGCTTTTCCTGATCGTGATCTTTCTATTTCCGCTTTTCGGCGGCCTCTTGTATCTGGTCTTCTGGCTTGCGACATCGAAGGCAACGGTGTTTCTGCACGTGGAGGATGGCAAGATCATCATTGCGGGGGATGAATGGCTCATCCGACTTCAAGAGGCCCAGCGGGAGGCATACGTAGAGAAGCAACGTCAAATTAAAGAGAAAGGATTCCTGCGGGTGATGTGGCCGCAACTTCTCGTTTCGCTCCTGTTGATCGGGGCGTGGATTTACTTGCTGAAAACCTATCTTTAGGACGACGCTGATTATTGGCCATCCTGGCCAAAATCAGCACGCCACCCAAGAAGCGCGATTCTCGGGTGGCTTCATGTTCAAACGCTCACGCGCTTGAACATGGCGTCACATCCCTGTGCCGCGGGTAAGGCTGCATTGATCAGCGTCCCGGGATCGCGCTCCGAGAACTCGGTTTCCGAGGACGCCCAGTCTCCCGAGCCTGCGCGCGGGCAGATGGCGGCCTTGTCCGCACCGCCCGGGCACCTTGACTTTAGAGGTGCCCGCGGACTCAATGCCTCAGGCCGGGCGCTTGCCCGGCACCCTGCCGCTCGATGCCCGCGAAAATGGGGCGAGCATCGGTTTCGACCCCGAAGCGGGATGACATGGCCGCGTGCCGGCGAGGCGTCCTTCATCGAAGGGGCCGGGGCGCGCTTGAGCGCCAGTTCATCCTCCGCAGTCAGAGGCCTGGATGAGACTGTCTCCCGTCCTGAGCAGATTTGAGCGAGTATCCGTATGAACGAGCCGCTATCACGCCCGCCGGGACGCCGCATCGGGATCGCCACCCAGGTCTTCATCGCTCTCGGACTCGGGGTCTTTGTCGGCGTCTTCTTCGGCGAGGAGGCCGCCTTCCTGAGTATCGGGGGGGATGTCTTCATTGCCCTGCTGCAGATCACGGTCATCCCCTATGTGGTCGTCGCCCTGATCACGTCGCTCGGCCGCCTGACCCTGAGTGAGGCGAAGGCGCTCGGGCTCAAAGCCGGGGCCGTGCTGCTCGTCCTGTGGGCGATCGGTCTGGCGGTGGTGCTGGCGAGTCCGCTGGCCTTCCCTGATTGGCCGTCGGCCTCGTTCTTCAGCACCAGCCAGATCGAAGAACGGCCGCCGGTCGATTTCCTCTCGCTCTACATCCCCTCGAATATCTTCGCCTCCCTGTCGAACGCCGTGGTGCCTGCCATCGTCGTGTTCAGCATCCTGTTCGGGGTGGCGCTGATCCGGGTCGAGAGCAAGCGGCGCGTGGTGGATCTGTTGACCGCCATTGGCGACACCCTGATGACCATCACCGGTTTCATCGGCAGGCTTGCCCCGTACGGGGTGTTCGCGATCACGGCGAGCGCAGCCGGCACCATCGACATCACCGAGTTAGCCCGCCTGCAGGTGTACATCGCCGTCTACGTGGGGCTGGCGCTGACCCTGAGCCTGTGGATCATCCCGGGTCTGATCGCGAGCCTGACCCCGCTCGGCTACGGCAGCGTGGTGCGGGCCTTCCGCGGACCGCTGATCACCGCCTTCGCCACGGCGAACCTGCTGATCGTGCTCCCGGTCCTGGCCGCCGACGCCAAGCGTCTGGTGGCGGAAACGGACGGACAGGAAGACGGGGCGGACGAGCAGGAGGAGTCCGCGATCGACATCCTGATCCCCGCCGCGTTTCCGTTTCCGAATCTGGGGCTGATCATGTCCCTGATGTTCGTGCTGTTCGGCGGCTGGTTCGTCGGCTCCAGCATCTCCCCGGCCTATTACCCGACCCTGGCCGGCGCCGGGCTCGCGGGGCTGTTCGGCGGCACCATCCTGACGCTGCCCTTCCTGTTCGACATGTTTCAGCTCCCGGCCGACCTGTTCCAGATGTTCATCACCGTGGACGTGATCGCGGCCCGATTCGGCACCCTGCTCGCCGGGATGCACATCATCGCGATCGCCCTGATCGGGGCCTACGCGATGCAGGGTGGGCTTCGGTTCAACCCGCTGCGCCTGCTGCGGCTGGGCGTGACCTCGCTGGTGCTCGTCGTCGCTGTGCTGCTCGGCATCCGGGCCTTTTAGACCTACGTCTACGTCGCGCCCTTCACCAAGGACCAGCTGCTGACCGGTCTGGCCCTGCTCGAGGCGCCGCAGCCTCACACCGTCTACCGGGACATCGCCGAGGTGGTCCCGGTGCCCGGGTCGCAATCGAGTCTGGCCCGCATCCAGGAGAGCGGAATCCTGCGGGCCTGCTACCGGCGCAGCGACTACCCGTCCTCGTTCTTCAACGCCGAGGGCGACCTGGTCGGTTTCGACATCGAGATGACTCATCGCTTCGCCCGCCAGCTGGACGCACGTGTCGAGTTCGTGCCGGTGAGCTCGATCCCGGATGCCGAGGAGCGGGTCAACGCTGGCTACTGCGACGTCTTCATGTCCCTGATGCCGATCGCGCCCGAGATGACGCTGCGGTTCGCGATGACGGTGCCGGTGCTCGAAAGCGCGGTGGGATTGGTGGTGGAGGATCATCGCCGCCGGCAGTTCCGGAGCTGGGAGGGCATCCGGGCCCTGGGACCGATCCGGATCGCGACCGCGGAGAACCGCGCGACGGGCAATTTCCTGCAGCAGACGCTTCCGGATGCCCTGCCGGTCCTATTCGAGGACACCGACTCGATCGACGCCCTGCTGGGCGCCGACCCGCTCGACTTCGACGCGGTGCTGATGCAGGCCGAGGAGGGGGCCGCCTGGACCATCCGCCATCCTCGTTTCAACCTGGTCACGCCATCGCCGGTCCTGCTGGCGCCCTTCGGCTATGCGATTCGGCTCGGCGATAACGAGCTGCTGACCTTCTTGAACGCCTGGCTGCTGAATGCCCGAGGCGGCGGGACCGTCAATACCCTCTATCGCTATTGGATGCTCGGCGAGGTCGGTGCGACCCGGCCGCCGCGCTGGTCCGTGGTCCGGGACGTTCTGGGGTGGCTCGAATGAGACCGCAGGCCGCCCGGGCGGGCCCGCTTTGCGGGCCTTGCCGGTTCGGGTGCCCACGGCTAAAGTACGGGAAGGTCATGCGCTCAATCCGTCTTCGGGGCCGATCAGGAAACGGATGCACTCGATGGCAGGATCTCGTTGAGGGTCTGAGACGATGCTGAGCCACATGGCCTATCCGATGGTCGCCACGGTGGCTCGTGCTGCTTGCCACGCGGAGACGAGTCGCGTTCGCAACCCCCGCGAACCGGCCCCATGGTCTAGAACCGAGCGCCCGGGGTCGTGGTCAATCCGCCGGCCCCGGCGCCGATTCCGACCAACGGGGGCGGCTAGGCCCCATCCCTCTGGCGGCTTTCGGCGCTCCCAGACCCGTATTGATCTGGGCTGAGCCACTACCAGGGTTCCCGTCTTCGGAGTCGGACCAATGCGCCCCGAGCTCTTGTTCAGTCGTCCCGCCCGCGGTCTGATCGTCGCCGGCGCCCTCGCGCTGGTCCTGTTTCTCGTGAGAGAGGCTTCGTCGTTCGTCGCGCCCCTGCTGCTGGCGGTGTTCATCGCCGTCATCGCCACGCCGCCCTTGCGCTGGATGCGCGGCATCGGCGTCCCGAAGTGGGGCGCGTTACTGGTCATCACCTTCGTGCTGCTCGACATCGGCAGCCTGCTGGCGTTGGTGACCACCGGGGCATTGGAAGGGTTCCGCGATAGCCTGCCCAGTTATCAGGAGCGGTTCATGCTGCTCAGCGAGGAGCTTGGGGGCTGGCTGGAGGGCCTCGGCGTCAGCGGCTCGCGGGAGGCCATTCCGGATCTCCTGGACCCGGCCAAGGTCAACGCCGTCGTGCGGCTGTTGTTGTCGAACGCCGGCGCCGTCTTCGCGACCGGGCTGCTGGTCCTGCTCGCCGTGATCTTCATCCTGCTCGAGGCGCCGTTGGTGCCGGCCAAGCTCAGGGCGGCGTTTCACGTCACCGAGGAAGACGAGGCGCGACTCCAGCGGCTCAGGACCGCCACCAGTCGCTACATGCAGATCAAGACGCTCACCAGCCTCGGAACCGCCTTCTGCGTTTGGCTGCTACTGTGGCTGCTCGGTATAGACTTCGCCGTCCTATGGGCGGTGCTCGCCTTCATCTTGAACTTCGTGCCGATCGTGGGGAGCATCCTGATGATGATCCCCGCGGTCCTCCTGGCATTGGTTCAGGCCGGTTTCCAGACCGCCCTGCTGGTGTTGTTCGGCTATCTGGCGATCAACGTCGCGATCGGCAACGTGCTGGAGCCCCGGATCATGGGGCGGGGTCTCGGCATCTCCACCCTGGCGATCTTTGTCGCGCTGCTGTTTTGGGGTTGGTTGCTCGGCAGCGTGGGCATGTTTCTGGCCGTTCCGTTGACCTCGGCCCTGATCACGGCACTGGATGCGAGTCCACACACCCGTCCACTCGCGATTCTCCTTGGCCCGGAGATCGAGGAGCCCGCGCCGGCGAATGCGAGCGGCGAACAGTCACGGCACAGCGTGTGAACGGCCCAGGCGGCCAAGATCACAGGCTTTCCCCAGGAAGATGCCGCGAGTGGGTCCCGACGTCCGGCGAAAAGCGACGGCCCATAACGCCGGAACATCGGCCAATTCCCCCGTTTCTTACGACGATCGACAATGACAGGAGGCTGAAAATGAAAAAGCGATTGGCTGTCGCGGTGGTTTGCTCATTGATGTCCGCGAATGCCTTTTCCCAATTCACTGGTCCGACACAGCAGGGGCCGGTAAGCACCGTTGAGCAGGCGCGGAACGCACGCGTGGACAGCTACGTCACGGTCACGGGCCGTATCGTCTCTCACCTCAGGGGCGACTACTATATGTTTCGCGATGGAACGGGAGAGATTCGAGTCGAGATCGAAGGCCCAGTTTGGGCGAATCGTGAGGTCGGTCCCGACACGCAAGTGCGTTTGTTGGCCGAGGTTGACCGGAACAGCAACGGCACCGTCTATCTCTGGGTGAAGAGGCTCGATATCGTCGAGTGACGGCGGTTGCATCCATTTCTGGTCTTGCCGCTTAGGGAGACGATTTATTGGCCATCCTGGCCAAAAATCAGACGGAACTGGAAAACGCCGTTTCTCGGTTCCTTAACTTTCCGGGTTCTTGGAGTCAACGCCGTGGCGAAGCGGACGTGGTACATCATCGCCTTCACGGTCGCGAGCGTCGCGGCGGCATTTCTGTTGCCCGCGGTGCCACAACCGGTCTCCTACCATCATTTCGCTGATCAGCGCATCCTGTTCTCCGTCTCGAACTTTTTCGATGTCGCTTCGAATGCCGGGTTTCTGCTCGTGGGTCTCGGCGGGTTGGCCGTGGTGCTTGCGCCCCGCACCGCGTTCGAACACGCGAGCGAACGCTGGCCGTACGCGGTGTTTTTTGTCGGAGTCGCGCTAACGGCGATCGGTTCCGGCTACTACCACCTTGCGCCGGACAACGAAACCCTGTTCTGGGACCGCCTGCCGATGACGGTCGCATTCATGTCGCTGATTTCCGCTCAGATCGTCGATCGCATCAGTATTCGGGCGGGCCTCGTCCTGCTGTTGCCGGCGCTCTTGGTTGGGGGCCTGTCCGTTGTCTATTGGCTTGCGACGGAGCGGGCTGGAGTGGGCAACCTGGTGCCCTACGCCTTGCTGCAGGGCTACTCAGTGGTGATGCTGCTCGCAATCGCGGTCTTGTACCCGTCGCGCTACACGCGCGGTGGCGACGTCTACTGGGTCTTCGCCGCCTACGTGGCGGCCAAGGTCCTTGAGATTCTCGACCATCACGTCCTGGCGCTCGGGCAACTGGTGAGCGGCCACACCCTGAAGCATGTGGCCGCGGCGATTGCGGGTATCGTCGTGCTGCGCATGCTGATGCTTCGGCGGGTCCAGGGGTCTCCGCATCTCGGGAACGGCTGATCCAAGGAGGCGCTGCTTCTTGGCCATTCTGACCAGAATCAGCACGCCACCCAAGAGCCGCGGGAAGCGCCGAATCAATTCAGACTTGTATGGAGACCACGGCCCCGGCCGGAGCGCCGAACGGCGTAGACGTCCATTTGAGGCCCCGGTTCGGGCGCATTCAGTCCTATGTGCAGCAAAAAGTTTTTTATGTGGTCTTACCTATTGTTAGAATTCTTGCCTGCGGAGGTATACCCGACTTCCGCGCTTGGTTGGCTGCGGTCGACGGAGACGCTCGTCAGGCCTGGATTGGGCTGTTTGGCGAGCGGTATCCAGACCGCGTTCTGGAAAAGGAATGTAGGGAGCTACAATAATGTTGATACTTACCCGCCGGGTCGGCGAAACCCTGATGATCGGCGACGAGGTCACCGTCACCGTGCTCGGCGTAAAAGGTAATCAGGTCCGTATAGGCGTTAACGCGCCCCGTGAGGTCGCGGTGCACCGCGAGGAGATCTACGAGCGGATCAAAAGGGAACAGGCGGACCAGTCCACCGGGGCTGATGCCGATTCCCCCACGGACTGACTGTGGTCAAACCGGGTAGGTGCGGGTATAATCCCGCCCCCACCCGGGGTTCTCAAGCCTCTTTTCGTTTCGGTCGCTTACGAGCTGGCGCGGTTAGCGCAAGAGCCGTGCGGATGCGGCGGCGAGCACCGGACGGACGTTCGTTTCCCTGGAGAGATGGCCGAGTGGCTGAAGGCGCTCCCCTGCTAAGGGAGTATGGGTTAATAGCCCATCGAGGGTTCGAATCCCTCTCTCTCCGCCATTTCGCAGACGCTGCAGCTGTCGCAGTCGGCCGCTGCCTCTTTGCGCTCGTGCTCCACCACACAGCCACTTGCCACCATGGTGCGAAAGTCCCGCCGCACCGGCCTGCCTTGCTCTCGCTCCAATCTCGATCCGCGCCGGAGGTTTTCCATGTACTTCGCCAGAATCAACCTCGTTGTGTTTGCCGTACTGCTATTGCTTGCCGGGGCGACGCACGCGGCCAATCCCGAACCCCTGTTGTACGATCGCATCTCGCTGTCGATCTCTGCGGAGCGGGAGGTGAAGGCGGACCTTCTGGTGGCGGTCCTGGCCACGCAGCAGGAAGGACCCGATGCCGCCAAGCTCGCCGGCGAGGTGAACGCCCTGATGGCCTGGGCATTGGACGAGGCGAAGTCAGAGGAAAAGGTGGTGACCGAAACCCTCGCGTACATCACCAATCCCGTCTACAGCACGGGGAAGCTTACAGGATGGCGCGTCCGCCAGAGCATCCGTCTGCAGTCGCAGGACGGGGACGCCTTAAGCCGGCTGATCGGACGTCTGCAGACCCGTTTGCTCCTGGAGTCTGTGGGCTATGAGCTGTCCGAGGCAAGCCGGAAGCAAGCGGAGGATGCGCTGATCCGCTCCGGCATCGAGGCCTTCAAGGCGCGTGCCCAGCTGATCGCGGAACAGATGGGACAGCCGCGTCACCGATTGGTGGAAATGCACGTGGATACGCAGGGCGAGCGGCCCGCGCCGGTCTACAGGGGGCTGGCCGCCGCGCCGATGGCCGATGCGGATACGGCCCCGATCCCGCCCCGCATCGAGGCGGGCAAGCAGACGGCCAAGGTCCACATCTCCGGGATCATCGAGCTTCAGGTGCAGTGACCGTCGGGCGGGCCGAAGGACCACAACCAGAGATATGCCCTCCGCGACGGCTGGCCGCTGTCAACCTACCAGCAGTGCTCGCTCGTGATTCCGGACGCGGCTGATGCCACGTTTTGTTGCCCAACGTGGGTCAGCGTCAGGGTGCCGCATTTGTCTCCGGCCTGTGGGCCGGCGGGGACTGCCTGGAGCGTGAAACCCGTTGCCGTGATCGCGCCATCGGCGGGCGTCATATCGTAGTAGGTCTCATCACCGTCGATAGGTGACTTGGGAAGGAGCGGAGCGTCGGCGGAGTAACTGCCGGTCTCCGTATAAACCCGCTCCAGGATCTGCGCGTTGCGCATCAGCACCGCGGCCGCGTCCGCGCGCCGCGACTTTCGCACCTGCTCCTGATAGCTCGGATAGGCGATCGCCGCGAGAATGCCGACGACCGCGACGACGATCATCAGCTCGATGAGTGTGAAGCCTCGATGGTTCATGGGTGACCTGTCTCAATGCCTGTTGTCATGCGTATTCGGAGTGCTTGCCCGAAGCTTGCTACCGTCGCCAAGAATCCGTGAACGGCCCGGCGGGCCGTAGAGGCCGCCGGGCAACGGAATGGATTTTTCACGACGTCTGGCCTGATGGATCGGCTGTCTGCCTCAATCGCCGATGATCTGGCGCCAGGAGAGGCGGCCGGCGCTGACGGACCTGCCCTCGATCAGCGTCCCGATCTGGCCGCTGGTGCCGCTGATGACCTTGACCTCGGTGTCGTCGTCCTTGGTCAGCACGGTCGGCGTGGTCGGAATACCGATACCCAGCATGGCTCCGCTGGGGGGCACTTGGTCCGGGCCCTCGTCGTCATCGTCTCCCGAATTGAAATCGACCAGATCCAGGTCGGAGATTGCGTAGTCGCCATTGACGTCGAACGGCGAGACCGAGAGCCTGGAGCCCGTGAGGTAGTCCAGCTCCATGAGCCAACCGGTGCCTCCCCATGAGCAGGGGTCCGAGATGTTGGGGATCAGGGTGACGAAGACGGTTCGAAGATCGCGCGCGATGGGGTTGAAGGCGACGCGCTCTCCAGTGGTCGGCAGGTCCATGTACCAGCCGCGCTGGGTCGTGTAGTCCACCGTGTTGTTTGAGGTGATCCGGTAGTCGATGCCGGAGACGTTGACCACGGCCAGCACCTCCTGCATCTGAAGCTCGCTACGGTCCGCCGTGTTTACGTCTCCCGCCGGCTCGTCATCCCAGATGCCGTAGAAAGTCTGCTCGGATATGTCGCTAGGGTCGCCCGTCTCCAGGTATTTGCCGGTGCCGAAGCTGACCATGGAGCCTCCCCTTGGGTGCGGTACGACCACGGGGGCGGTGGTGATGGGCTGCGGGTTGTCATCCCCGTCGACTGCCGCGAACAACAGGCGCGCCGTCCAGTCGTCCGAGTCGTCGCTCGTCAGATCGAATTTCCACAGATTGCCCTCCAGGTCGCCCGCGTAGGCGAGATCCACGTCGCCGTCACCGTCGATGTCTTCCGGCCGCGGCGTCGCGAGACCGTTGGGAGTGGCATCGGAGCCGGCTCCGGTGTCGATCTTGACGTAATCGCCGCTGTCCCATGCGCCGTCGGTTCCGTCCTCGATAAAGATCACGAACAAGGCCGCGTGCCCGGTGGCGGATTGATGACCGTCCGCTTCCCTGTTGTTGTAGCCGTTGCCGACGATCAAGGCCCATTTGCCGTTGTTGAGCTTGGCTATCTGCGGAGACTGCTGGGTCTCCGGATTGATTGGCGGCTGATTGAAGGTGTAGCCGAGGTCCGCGTCGACTTCGTCGGTGAACTCCCACAGCACCAGGCTGGCTGCGTTTACCTCGCTGAAGGCGCTCGGGTTGGTCACGTCGAGGGCGTAGTAGCCTTGTCCGCCGGCATTGAGGCCGCCGATCAGCACGGTCGTCCAGTTGCTGCCGAGCTTGACGTCGGCGCCCATGGGAGAGCCGTCGACGTAGTAGCGGTGCGGCAGCGAGGATTCGCCGTATTCCGGATCGGTGAGGCGGCTCAGGTACGGGTAGACCGGTGCGGGCACATAGGCGATCTTCTCGGCGCCGGGGCTGGCGCCGCCGGTGCAGGCATCGTCTCCCGATCCGTTGACTGTGCATCGGGTGGCGTCGAAACCGTGCAGCATGCCGTCATTGGCGCCGACGTAGATCATCGGGGTACGCCCGCTCTTGGCCGCCGTGAAAGTCGCGTAGTCGGGATCCGGATACCCTGCCCGTGGCGGGCCGATGAAAAAGGGGCTGGAGTTGACGATGTCGCCGAGCTTGGTCTCTCGGGTCCTGAAGCCCGTGATCTCGTCGCCGCGTAGGTAAGAGACCCGGTCGCTCCCTCGGGAGTCGACTGTTCCGGATGCGTCTGCGTTGAGCAAGGCTGCCTGCAACCCGTCGGCCTCGCTGTTGATGGCGCTCCAGGTGAAGGGGATGCCGTCCCTCGTGTCCGTGCCGTAGGAGATGATCTTCCGGTTTGCCGCGCTCTGGGACTTGATTTCCTCGCCCGCGTCCCAAATCGGTACGGGGTCGACGTTGCCGGAGAGATCGATATTGAAGGCGAGCAGTTGTCCGCTCCAATCGCGGCTGTCGAAACGAGCCTGAAACACCTGGCTGTCCGTTTTCAGGGAGGTCGAGTTGGTTGCGGTCGCCGCGCTCGATCCGACCGCCGATAGCACGGTCTGCATCAGAGCCTGCATTTTGGTGCTGATTTCGTCCGGCGTCGTCGCATTGAGCAACTCGCCGCGGCCGTTGATGGTCGCGTGGTAAAGGTCGTCCACTTGAACCGGGTTGCGTAGGATGTTCGGTTCCTGCCAGGTGATGTCCGGGGTCAGCTCGAAGGCGTCTCGGCGAGTGTTGTGGGTCACGCCGAAGATGTTGCCGCGCACGCCGAGACCGACGCCGAGGGTGACCATGTGCAGGTCGCGGTTGCAGTCGAGTATCGGGTCCACGGGATCCTCGTCGCAGGCGTCGGATACACGCACTCCGCCTGTCGGGAACAGGTCCGGCCGCAGGTTGTCACGGTAGAACTTCATGGCGATGTCGCCCAGCGTGTCGGAGAACGTGTCTGCGTAGGGCGTCCCTTCAGAGCCGTCTTCATTGTCGACGTCGGGAACCCCAGCCGGGAGAGGAGTGGCGAATCCGTCGGTAAAGACGATGGAGAAGTTCTTCTGACAGTACTCGGTGATCGGTGCGGAGGCGTCGGTACGCAGGTACTGGTCGCCGGCATGCTTGAGCGCCTCGCGGGTGGGGGTGCCGCCGCTGCCGACGAAGTTCTGCCAGGGTGTCGAGGAAAGTCCGTTTTCTGGGTGTCGAAGTCCAGTATGGGCACCGGCGAGACACGGTTGTTGAAGCGGAACAGGCCGGCGCGGAACCCGCCGAGGTCGGAGAAGGCGCTCAGGATGCCGCCCCGCATGCCGAGGTGGCGCTTGCGGTGGTAGGTGAACCAGTTGGCGAAGTTCTGCATCTCCGCTTCGTAGGATCTGCCGCTCGGGAAGCTGTTTCCCGACTTGATCTCGTAGCGCACCAGGCACTTGCCGTCCGGGGCAACCCCGTCGACCCCGCTGGGCAGGATCGAGGGGTCGGCAACGAAGGCGACATAGTCGGCGGCGTTCGGGCTACTGCAGTTTCGCGTGCCGTCGTAGCCGATCGAGGCATTGGTGGTCACATAAAAGGTCGCCGGATAGTAGTTGAAGGTGGCGTCCTGCGCGCTCGTGACGACCGTACCTGAGGCGTTGCGCATCCCCGGCTGCAGCCTGAAGGTCCAGTTGCTATCGGAACGATTGATGTTGGCCGTCAGGTTGAGGGTTGCGGTGCCCCGGACGGGGTCCGTCTGGGCGCTGCTCGGGGTGGCGTCAACAAAGGTCGTCCCGTAGCTGGAGGGCCAGGGCAGGTAGGTCTTCAAGGGGTCATAGAAGGCCTTGTTGTACTCGGCACTTCGGGCGAACGCGTACTCGGGCCGCGGTGGGATGGCGTAGTGGTCGTTCGTGCTGTCGCCGTAAATGCGGTTGCCGGTCCCGGTACCAATCGGAAACAGGTAGACGTACTTCTTCCAGGTGTTGTCCGCGGTCCCGACGTAGTTGTAATTGATCACGCCGGCGGAGAGCTGGTCGTCGGAATCGCGCCCGACGAAGCTTTGGTCGCCGGTGTGCCACCAAAGCGCCCCGTCATTCGCGGGCATCAGCACCTCCGAGTCCATGCTGCCCGAATCGTCGATGACCAGCATGAGGTTCGGCTTGACCGGGGCGCCGAGGAAGAGCGGTTCGTCGGCGAGGCTTAGCGGTCTGGCATCGGTAGCGACCAGAACCAGCGCCGATACGCCGATGATTCGCGCGAAGGAAAGCTTGGACAGCGATTGCATGTTTGACCTCCTGCCAAAATCGCTCATGGCGCGTACACGGACTGCAGAACGACCTGCGTCGTGTCATGCGTGCCATACCCTACTGCGGTGATTCGGTACTGGCTCTTCCATACCGGGCTGCCCGGCGGCCGGACCTTGTAGCCCTCGATCCAGTAAATGGGCGGGTCGTCCACCAACTCGAGCGCATCCGCGGCGGTGTCCGTGTCGGTCCCCAGGGTGACCCCTTGGTCCGTGTGGTCTTCCCACACTTCGCTTAGTCCGCTGGTGGCATCGCACAGGCCGTCTGTGCACGCGTCGCTGAACCCGGTCAATCCGTCAATGCTGTCGCGGATGCGGGACTCCGCGTCCCGTAGTGCGGTCTCGGACGCCTGGAACGCGAGCGCGATGTCGCGGTAATTGCCGGCCATCCTTTCCTCCAGGACGCTGGTCTGCATCCCGGTGATGCCGATCAGGGTCATGATCAGCAGTATCAGCAGGCTGATGACGAGGACGGCGCCGCGTTGCCGCGGGCGGGCATGGCCGATAGGCGCGTGATGTCTGATCATGGCAGTCGGTTACGCAGGCCAATGGTGGTGGTGAACACTCGCCGCAAGTGATTCCCAGTCAGGTTCACCTGTGAATCGGCGCAAGCAGGTGGGGCGTCGTCGCTGGTGGTCAGATTGTCCTCGACCGACCGGAACCCGAGGCAGATCCGGAGGCTGACGACCTGATCCCAATTCGCTGATGCCTGATTCGCAGTGACGAACCCGTTGGCCGCCCCATCCCCGTCGTTGTCCAGACCGTAAAGGACCTGCAGGTCCTCCACGCCCTCGACCAGCTCCTGCGCGCCGGCACTTCCGATCTGCCGGTACAGGGAGGGGATTCCCGAGGCGTTGGCGCGGATGTAGAAGCTGCGCGTCTCCAGCGGCAGCAGCTCGCCGGTGCCGGCGTAGCAAGCGCCGAGATCGACGCCGCCGGTGTCGATCGTGGTGGCGGATGCCTCCGGCGTAGTCGCAAACTGGAAGATAGACGCCCGGTTGCAGTTGCTGGCGATCGCGTAGTCGACGCTCTGGAAGCCGGCGCCCGAGGTGACCTTTAGGTTTTGGGTATAGGAGCTCGAGCTGGCACAGTCGCTCGCATCCGTGGGCTGCCCGGTAATGTTCGTCCCGTTGCCGAAGGCGCCGCGGATGGTCAGGATGTCGCGCCCCCCGAGCGGGCTGGAGATGCTGGCATCCACGCTGGGTGACCAGGCGCTGGCGCTCGTGGCCTGGAAGCCCTCGACCGGGATGTCGAAGTCCTCGACGAAGGACGGCGAGGCGCCCAGCGTGTTCACCACCGTGCGGCTGGCCCCCGCGCAGCCTTGATATCCAGCCATGCGGGCGTCGATGGCGATGAACTCCATGGCGAAGCGGGCGTTCTCCTGGATGCGCGCCGATCCCTCCGCCACGCGATAGCTCTGTTTGTTGCCGAGAAAGATCTGGACCACGCCGGCGGTGAGGAAGAGCCCCACAGCGAGTGCGACCATGATCTCGACCAGGGAGATGCCACGTTGGCTCGGCAGGCTCATGGCTGGAACCCCGTTGCGAAACGTCTCATGACCGGGTCGCCGTCCGCATCGAACTCGTCGACCCACCAAACCTTGACGGCGTAGGTGTTGCCGCTCCCGCTACAGCCGTCACTCGCCAGACTGTCGCCATCGTCCGGAGAGTTATCCAGACACACGACGCCCACGCCTTGGGGCAGGGTGTCGGCGACGCGCTCGTTCCATTCCCACCTGTCGCGTTCGGCCATTTCATCAGGCTCACAGTCGACCGCGTCCCAGCACTCGCCGTTCTCCTGAGGGCTCGGATCATCGTAGTAGCCGTCTTCATACCCCTCCCGGTTGGCGCGCATCCGGTCCGTCATGTCGTAGGCCAGCAGCGTGGCCTGGGTGCGCAGGTTGGCGCTGTGATTGGCGCGCAGCCCCGCCGTTTGCAGGCCAGCCAGCCCCAGCAGCCCGATGGACAGGACCAGGAGCGCGATCAGGATCTCGACCAGGGTGAATCCGGACTGACCCGCGCCCGCGGATATCCGGCCGCCCTGTCCAGCGCGCTGGCTCGGGTTTGTATGCGGGCGTGCCGGCGAGGACGTCCCGCTTACCTGATGTCGTTCTCGGCGAGGAGGGCGAGATGTGGAGGAAGCAGTCATGCGTTGTCTTCCGGGGTGCTGATGGTCAGGGGCAGTCGATGTCGGAGTCGACGATCTGTGCCCGACCGGTCCAAGCTATCCTGACCCCGCGGGCCTCTCCCTCCGCCCGCGCGTCACAAAGCTGCAGGGTTGGCTGCTCGTCGTCGGCGACATCCCGTGGGCAACTCGCGCAGAAGCCCCGCGCGTTGAAGGTGATGGAGCGGGTCACCTCCGCGCTGTCTCCGCGCAGCGTGGCGCCGTCTTCGAGGGCCGCGTGGGCTTGAATGAGGTCCTCGCTGGCGTTGTCGTAAGCGCCGTTGCCGTTGTTGTCGGCGAAGACGATCCAGCCGTCTTCCCACGTCGTGGCGCTGGTGTCGCAGTCCGGCGGCGTCGCGCCGTCGGTGATGCAGACGATCGCATTGACGCCGCGCTGCACCGCTGCGGCACGGGCGACGTTGAGGGAGGACATGATGGCGTTGAGCTGGGTGCTGCGCTGGTTGTTGAGGATCACCTCGCGCAGCGTCGGCGCGGCGAGCGCGAGTACGATCGCGACTACGGCAACGGTAATCAGCAGCTCGACCAGGGTGAATCCGGAGCGCAAAATTTTCATATGCCTAATCCTAATCAGGAAAATGCCGATTCGGCCCCCCGATCCCGACGGACGGCGGTGTCTGGCGGATATCCGGTAGGGTGCGGGGGAAGCTTGGAAACGGCATTGTGACCTCTGTCACAATTTTCCGCCCGTCCTCTGCACCCGTCGGTGGCTGGAGGCGGCGCAACGGAGCCCGCTCGCCGCGGTGCAGGATCGGGGCGGCTCGGGATGTTGCGGGAGGGTTGAATTGCGTCGCCCGTTTCCCCAATTTCGCCCATAACCTTACAAATTTTCGGAGAAAACGCGACATGCGAATGGACAAGCTCACGGCCAAGTTTCAGATGGCCCTGGCGGATGCCCAAAGCCTGGCCGTCGGAAGGGACCACCAGTTCATCGAGCCGGTTCATCTGATGCTGGCGCTGCTCGACCAGGAGGGCGGCTCGGTGCGCCACCTGCTGGTCCAGACGGATGTCAACGTCAACCGCTTGCGCTCGTCCCTGGGCGAGGTCCTGGACCGCCTGCCCCAGGTGCAGGGCGTGGCCGGGGACGTGCACGTCGGGAACGACCTGGGCAGGCTGCTCAACCAGACCGACAAGCTGGCGCAGCAGCGCAAGGACCAGTACATCTCGTCCGAGCTGTTCGTGCTGGCCGCGGTGGACGACCGCGGCGAGCTCGGGCGTCTGATGCGCGAGGCCGGGGCCTCGAAGGGCGCGATCGAGCAGGCCATCGACAAGATGCGCGGCGGCCAGACGGTGGACGACCCCAACGCGGAGGAGCAGCGCCAGGCGTTGGAGAAGTACACCATCGACCTCACCGAGCGCGCGGAGCAGGGCAAGCTCGACCCGGTGATCGGCCGCGACGACGAGATCCGCCGCACCATCCAGGTACTGCAGCGGCGGACCAAGAACAACCCGGTGCTGATCGGCGAGCCGGGCGTCGGCAAGACCGCCATCGTCGAGGGGCTGGCGCAGCGCATCGTCAACGGCGAGGTGCCCGAGGGGCTCAAGACCAGGCGCCTGCTGGCGCTGGACATGGCCGCGCTGATCGCCGGGGCCAAGTTCCGCGGCGAGTTCGAGGAGCGGCTCAAGGCGGTGCTCAACGACGTCGCCAAGCAGGAGGGGAACATCATCCTCTTCATCGACGAGCTGCATACCATGGTCGGCGCGGGCAAGGCCGAGGGTGCGATGGACGCGGGCAACATGCTCAAGCCCGCGCTCGCCCGCGGCGAGCTGCACTGCGTGGGCGCCACCACGCTGGACGAGTACCGCAAGTACGTCGAGAAGGACGCCGCGCTGGAGCGGCGCTTCCAGAAGGTGCTGGTGGACGAGCCCAACGTCGAGGACACCATCGCCATCCTGCGTGGGCTAAAGGAGCGCTACGAGGTTCATCACCGGGTCGATATTACCGACCCGGCCATCGTTGCGGCGGCGACCCTGTCGCACCGCTACATCACCGACCGCCAGCTCCCGGACAAGGCCATCGATCTGGTGGACGAGGCCGCCTCCCAGATCCGCATGGAGATCGACTCCATGCCGGAGGAGATGGACCGTCTCGGTCGCCGACTGATCCAGCTCAAGATCGAGGGCGAGGCGCTCAAGAAGGAGAAGGACGAGGCCTCCAAGAAGCGCCTGAACGACCTCGAGGAGCAGATCGGCCGCCTGGAGCGGGAGTTCTCGGACCTGGACGAGGTGTGGAAGGCGGAGAAGGCTTCGGTCGATGGTACGGCCCACGTCAAGGAGGAGCTCGACCGTGCCCGCGGGGAGATGGAGACGGCGCGACGGGCCGGGGATCTGGGGCGCATGTCCGAGATCCAATACGGGCGCATCCCGGAGCTGATGAAGCAGCTGGAGGCCGCCGCGGAGGCCGAGCATACCGAGAAGAAGCTGCTGCGCAACAAGGTCACCGCGGAGGAGATCGCCGAGATCGTGTCCAAGTGGACCGGCATCCCGGTCTCCAGGATGCTGGAAGGGGAGCGCGAGAAGCTGCTGCGCATGGAGCAGGAGATCGGCAAGCGCGTGGTCGGCCAGGACGAGGCGGTGCGCGCCGTGAGCGACGCCATTCGCCGCTCCCGGGCGGGGCTGTCAGACCCGATGCGGCCGCTCGGGTCCTTCCTGTTCCTGGGCCCCACGGGTGTCGGCAAGACCGAGCTGTGCAAGGCGCTGGCGGTGTTCATGTTCGACACCGAGGAGGCCATGGTCCGCATCGACATGTCCGAGTTCATGGAGAAGCACTCCGTGGCGCGGCTGATCGGCGCGCCTCCCGGTTATGTCGGCTACGAGGAGGGAGGCTATCTCACCGAGGCCATCCGCCGCCGGCCCTACAGCGTGATCCTGCTCGACGAGGTGGAGAAGGCGCACCCGGACGTGTTCAACGTGCTGCTGCAGGTGCTCGACGACGGCCGCCTGACCGACGGCCAGGGCCGCACCGTGGATTTCCGCAACACGGTCATCGTCATGACCTCCAACCTGGGCTCAGACGTCATCCAGCAGAAGGCGGGCGAGGAGCACTACGAGGAGATGAAGGAGGCGGTCATGGAGGTGGTCCGCGTGGCCTTCCGCCCGGAGTTCATCAACCGCCTGGACGAGATCGTGGTCTTCCACCCCCTGCGCCGGGAGCAGATCCGGGCCATCGCCCGGCATCCAGATCGAGTATCTGCGGCACCGGCTGGCGGATCGCGAGATGGGACTGGCGGTGAGCGATGCGGCCCTCGACCACCTGGGCGAGGCGGGATTCGATCCGGTCTACGGCGCGCGCCCCCTCAAGCGCGCCATCCGCGCCCAGCTGGAGAACCCCTTGGCGCAGGAGATCCTGGCCGGGAAGTTCGGCCCCGGGGACACCATCGAGGTCGAGCTGCGCGACGGCAGGCTCGATTTCGAGCGTGTACTGGAGGGCGAGCTGGTCGAGTAGCCCGTCAGGGTCAATTCCCACTGCCGGCGGGCGATCGCCCGCCGGCGCGTCCTCCCGCCTCGCCGCGCACGAAATCGCATCGCGTGCCCGACATTTTGCCCCGCGGGTCGAAAGCACCGGGTGCGACAAGCGCGTTCCGAGCCTTATCCCTATCCGATCGCGGGTCGCCGTCCGAATCCCCGTTCGGATCTTCCCTACAGGAGCGCGCGCTATCCGATGCGCCTCTTCTGAACAAAGGGTTCTAAGCTTAACCACAACGATCGGATATAGGCGACAAGGGACAACACGATGAAGACAAGCATCCTTTTTCTCTTGATGATCGGCGGTACCCAGCTCATGGCCGAGGGCCTTCTGCAGATCGAGCAGCGGCGGTTGTTCGAGCCGACGCCGGCTGAGCTTCAGGCCGAGCGGGCAGGAAGGATCTACATCTACGACGGTGTCAGGGATGTCGACGTGGCGCGGGCGTTGGACGAGGAGTTCGATCGGGTCGAGTCGATGATGTTCATTCGCACCCGGGTCACTGACGATGCGGGCGAGGTCAAGAAGGACGCGAAGACGGGCGAGGTATACGTCCAGGATGACGGTTGCTAGCGGTCGCTGGGGCGGACCTGAGGCCGCCTGACCGCCGATTCCCCCGAACCGGACACTCGCAAGGGAGGTTCGAGTCCATGCGCTTCTTGCCACCTTTGTGCGTTTTCTGCCGCCATTACAACGTCGGCGTTGCGCCGGGCGAGCCGGACTGTGCGGCATTCGCCGAGATCCCGGACCCGATCTTTCGCAGCGATTTCGACCATCGGCAGCCCTTTCCCGGGGACAAGGGGATCCGCTTTGAGCTTGAGCCCGCATTCGAGGCGGATTTTGCCGAGTTGGAGACCGTGCGCCGTGAACTTTCGCAGCAAGGGTCCCCTCGTCACGAACCGCTTTCACACTAACAACCCGCACGTCCGATGGACGCCTACCCGGAAACTTCGGAAGAATCCTACAGACTTTGTCCGAATGAGTTTTTAGTCTGACTCTCACTTACGCGGTATCAGGTTCTGTATCACTGCGTTTTTTGTGCGCATTTTTCTCAGGCGCTCGGGTAGGCAGTCCCCGGGGCCGGGCAGGGAGGACAAGGATAGGCATGCACATTCATCAGAAGGTTTTGCCGACCGTGTCGTTTCGTCTGGATCACCTGAAGACATGGCTCCCAGCGGCGGGTTATGCACATCTACCACGGTTGGGTTCGGTTGTGTTTAAGCTGGCGGTCGGGTGGAACCTCAGTCTTCCGGCAGCGATGGGTGCGGGTACGGATAGCGCATGCGCGGCGGACCTGACATGCGCCCGCGCAACCACAGCGGCGGACGAGCACGAGTTCTCCAGCGGACCGGATCTGTCGACATGGCGTCCGGTTGCCGCCGCGCCAGAGTGGAGTCTCCTCCGTTCGGCGGACCCCCAGGTTCCGACCCAAACGCAGGACGAGGTTACCCAGATGGAATTGGTCCTGGTCCCAGGCGCCTGCTATCTGGCCGACCTGGATGAGGGGGCGCGCAAGGTCTGCATCGACCCCTTCTACATCGGTGTCTTCGAGGTCACCTTCGATGAGTACGACCGCTTCGCGCTGGCCACTGGCCGCAAGCTTCCGGATGACGAGGGTTGGGGGCGTGGCCGACGCCCAGTGATCAATGTCGGCGTTTACGATGCGCTGAACTTTGCAAAATGGCTCAGTCGCAAGACCGGTCATCATTACCGGTTGCCGACCGAGGTGGAGTGGGAGCACGCGGCCCGCGCGGGCTCCACGACTTCGTTCCCCTGGGGGGAGGATATCGGAACGAGCCGTGCGAACTGCGTCGGCTGCGGCAGCCAGTGGGACGACGAGAAAACCGCACCGGTCGGGTCCTTTGCCCCCAATGCATGGGGGCTTCACGACGTCATCGGCAACGTGGCTGAGTGGACCTGCTCCATGCGGGACCCGGATCCGGTCCACTCTTTCGAGCGCTGCGACAGTATCTACGAGACGCGGCGCCGCGCTTACCGAAACGGGAGCTGGAGCGACGGGCAGGACAGGCTGTCCCTGAGCTTCAGGGATTGGAACGCGGCGATGCGGAAGACCGACTTTGTGGGATTTCGCCTGGTGCGTGAGTGCCATGAGTGTAAGCAGACCGTTCCTTCGCCGGCCCGGGACGGCCTTGCGGAACATGATGCAGACTGAGGGAGGTATGCGATGTACGACAAACCCCTGATCCTGGGTTGTGTGGGATGTGTCCTGCTCCTTTGCGCCGCAGGCGCTTCCGCGGACCGGGGCGCCGAGTTGTACAAGGAGAAGACATGTCACACCTGCCACGGGGAAGACGGTACTCACCCCATAACGCGGGATTATCCGGTTCTCGCTGGCCAGCCGGTGGATTACTTGGTGCGGCAGATGAAGGATATCCGAGACGGCCGCCGGACTAACGGCCTATCGGAGTCGATGCGGGCCGTGGTCGCCGGGGTGACGGACGAGGAGTTCGAGGTGATCGCCGAATGGCTGGCATCGCGCTGGTAGGTCTTCGGCAACGAAAAAGGGGCCCGGAGGCCCCAACAGGTTGACATGGCCCGCTCTAGGCGGGCTTTTTGTTAGCCGTCACTTGAAGGCGTCGTGAACGATGTTCTTGTACCAGCTGTAGGCGTATTCCACCTCGCGTTTGTGAGACTCCTCGCTGGCGTCCATGGGGGTGACGCCGCCTGAGTCTGGAACGCTCGTGATTACGCCATCCGCCCCCAGCTTGTAGACCGCGGCGACGGAGATACCCCATTCGGGACCGGCGATGGAATAGCAGGTGTTGACGTAGGACGGGACGCCCACCTCGCCTTCGTTCAGCAGAGCGACCACCGCTGCTGCACAGACCTTACCCTGGCTGTTCGCGGCGTACCCCGACTTGGGCATGGCGCCAGCGATGGACGCGTCGCCGATGACATGAACGCCAGGTTGCAGCTTGGACTCGAAGGTCTTCTGGTCCACCGGGCACCAGCCGGAGTCGTCGGCCAGTCCGGAGGCTTGCGCAACGGTGCCGGCACGCTGCGGCGGGATGACGTTCAGCACGTCCGCCTTGATCTCGTCGCCGAAGCTGGTCTCGGCCGTCATGCCGCCGGCATCGACCTTGACCACGGCCGCATCCGGACCCGGACGCCACTCGATCATGCCGGGGAAGAACTTCTCCCAGGCCTGCGTGAAGAGCCCCTGCTTGGAGAACTTCTGCTTTGCATCGAGGATCAGGATCTTCGACTTGGGCTTGTTCGCCTGGAGATACATGGCGATCTGGCTGGCGCGCTCGTAGGGTCCCGGCGGGCAGCGGAAGGGGTTCGGCGGGGCGACGATGACCACGGTGCCGCCATCGGCCATTGCCTCGAGCTGGCCGCGAAGTATCCTAGTCTGCTCGCCTGCCTTCCAGGCATGCGGCAGCGTGTTCGCAACCTCGTTGCTGTAGCCTTCGATCTTGTCGTACTGCAGCTCGATACCGGGCGCGACGATACAGCGGTCGAAGGCCAGCTCCTGCCCCCCGGCGGTCTTGACGACCTTCTTCTCGGCGTCGATCTCCGTGGCGGAGTCGAACACCATATTGATGCCGTGGGCTTTGAGTCCATCGTAGTTGACCTGGATCGACTCGATGGGGCGTTCGCCGCTCAGCACCTCGTTGCTGAAATAACATGTGTAGTAGGTCTCGTTGGGCTCAACGACGGTGACGTCGACACTGGAGTCGAGACGCTTGATGTATTTCGCGGCGGTGGCACCGCCGGTACCGCCGCCGACGATGACCACTTTCTTGGCGGCGCCGAAGGCAATATGGGGGAAGCCAACCAGACCCGCGGCAGTTGCCGCACCGGCGGTCTTAACGAAATCGCGACGATTCATTTTCATGCTGTTTACCTCCTCGGTCCTTATTGCTGGCTGGCGTAGTAAGCCCACAGGGCGTCGAGCCCCTTGTCGCCCTCTCTCTCGATCAGCTTCTCGAGCTGCTTCTTCATCTTTTTGGGCATCTCACGCCGCTCCTCCATGAAGTCGGCCATCGCGTATCTCAGGTAGGGCGTCCACTGGCCGGCGAGAATGTAGTACTCCTCGTCTTCCAGCACCTTGCCCCCCTCGGAGTGGCACTTCTCGCAATATTTTTCGTGGTGCTTTCCGCCGTCCTTGACCATGGCCTCGTCGAACTCCTGCTCAGCGGGCACGAACTTCTGGCCGGCGAAGAAGGTGCCCATGAGGGCGATCTCCTCGTCGCTGTAGCCCTTCGCGATGCGGTTCATGATGGTCCCGTAGACCTCGTCTTTCTGATATCCCTGCATCAGCTCGACGAAATACTCACCGTTCATGCCGGCGATGGTCGGGATAGCGGGGCCTCCGCTCGCACCGTCCGTTCCATGACAGCCGGCGCAGGTTTCCGACAACATGCGGGCGCTGGCGCCGGACATGAGCTCGGGAGCGGGCGGGTCGGCCGCGAAGGCGCCGCAAGAAATGCCCAGCGATACTGCGCTGGCGAGTAGTGCCAGTTTCATTGTTGTTTTGGCCATGTTACCTCCTTCGGAATAAACAGGCTTTCGGTTGGAACACGGAGAACACAGCCTCCGCCATGCGGACGACCGCCCTTGACGGGCGGTCTCTTTCGCATTCTTTTCGGTGCGCCTGACCTGCCATGGACAGGGCCGCACCTTGTCGTCAGCGACCGGCCAACAGGCCGACCGCCTCGTCGTTGCCTTTCTGCTGCGCGAGCTTGGTCGCGGTTCGGCCCTTGCTGTCCTCGAGCGCCGGGTCGGCGCCGTGATCGATCAGCGGAACGATCAGCGCATTGTGCTTGGTGGACACAGCTTCCATCAATGCCGTGACCCCGTCCGTGTCCTGGATGTTCGGGTCTGCCCCGTGCTTCAGCAACAGGTCAACCGCTTCGGAGCGGCCTTCGCCGACGGCCCAGATCAGCGCGGTTGCGCCCTGGTCATCCTTGGCGTTGATGTCGGCGCCGTGCTCCAGCAGCGCCTCGACGACCTTCGTGTGGCCCTGCCCGGCGGCGATGACCAGCGCGGTCGCGCCCTGCTTGTCCCGCGCCTCCTTGTCGGCGTCGGATTTCACCAGCAGCTCGACGACCTCGGCATGGCCTTTATCGGCCGCCTGCATGAGGGCCGTGCGCCTCTCCTTGTCGGACGCCTTGGGATCGGCTCCCCGGTACAGGAGCTGCTCGACCATGTCGTTGATGCCGTATCGGGAGGCGATCATGAGCGAGTCCCAGCCGGCGCGGGTGCGGTCATGGACGTTCGCGCCGCGCTCGATCAGCAGGGCCGTGATGCCGATGTGGCCGTTCTCAGCGGCGAAGGTCAGTGCAGAGCAGCCGGCCACGGTGCGCGCGTTCACGTCGGCGCCTCGGGCGAGCAGGGCTGCGACCGCCTCGAGGTTGTCCCCTTCCACCGCCATCATCAGAGCGGTCTTGCCGAACTGGTTGCCAGCGTTGATGTCCGCTCCCTGATCGAGCAACTGCTCGACGCTCTCCACGTCGCCGATCGCGGCGGCCAGACGCAGCTCTTTACCCAGGTCGGTCGCGGCGCTTACGGTAGCGGGTGCGCCGATCAGCGCTAGCAGTAGGGGCAGGGCAGAGAGGGTTCTCGTTCTCATGCGGCGGCGCCTCGATTCGGTTTATCCCGGGAGGTCATGCGGAGTCGGATTCCTTCTTCTCCTCTTCCTCGTCCGGCTCGTCGGGCTCCTCGTGGGCGATGCCCTTGTGGCAGTCGATGCAGGTCTGGCCCTTGTCCTCGGCATTACTGTGCTTGGCGCGGGCCGATCGGTCTTGCTCGGTGAGATCCATGTTGGCGAAGTCGTGGCAGGAGCGGCATTCCCGGGAATCCGATGCCTTCATCTTGTCCCACACCCGGTTCGCCATCTTCCACCGGTAAGCCTCGTACTTTTCCGGAGTATCGATGGTGCCAATTACTTCGTGATAGACGTCCTTCGCGGCTATTACCTTGGCGATCATCTTCGGGATGAATGGCTCCGGCACATGACAGTCCGCGCAAGTGGCCTGCACCCCCGAAGCATTCTTGTAATGTACCCTTTCCTGGAGCTCTTTCAGCGGGGTTTGCATCGTGTGGCAGGATGTGCAGAACTCCATTTCGTTCGTGTAGGCGAGCCCGACGTTGAACAGGCCGGCGAAAACGATGCCGGCCAAAAAGATAATACCTACGATAACAAAGGTTTTGGTACGGGAGGAGCCAGCAGGCTTGGCCATAGAAATCCTCTTGCGGTGGTAGTCTTGCCAGGCTCGCTGACCATGCCACGAGCCTAATCAACCCGGGAAACCTTGTCGTCGGGTCTTATTGTCGTTGCGTCATTCTTAGCGGATGTTAAGGGATCGCAGGGGCTTTGCCAAGAACGCCGGTCTGCCTGATCAACCGATTCCCAGCGACGAATGCGGCGTCGCAACGGGCGGTTGCGACCAGGGATCATGGGCGGAGGGTTCGAACGCCGAAGAGGTGTTTTCCGAGGCCCGGCCAGTGCCGCCGGTCGTCGTGCCGCAGGTCAGTCCGCGTCTTTGCGTGAGCCGATGCCGTGGTCGCGAGCGAAGGCGAGCATACGCTGAATGGGCAGGATCGCGCGGTCCCGGATCGCTGGCTCGATATGGATCTCCTGATCCCCAGCGAGTAGAACCTGCTCCAGGTTCTGCAATGCGTTCATGGCCATCCATGGGCAGTGGGCGCAGCTCTCGCAGGTGGCGCCTGCGCCCGCCGTCGGCGCGGCGATGAGCCTCTTGCCGGGGGCGAGCTGATGCATCTTCCAGAATATGCCCTCGTCGGTGGCGACGATGAACTCCTCGTTCGGCAGCTCCGCGACCGCCTTGATGAGCTGCGTGGTCGAGCCCACCACGTCGGCTTGATCGACGACCTCGTCCGGCGACTCCGGGTGGACCAGCACCGCGGCCTCCTGGGTGCAGGCGGCGCAGGCGTTCGAGGGCGAAGCCCTTGAACTCCTCGTGCACCACGCAGGCCCCTGGCCACAGCAGCATGTCGGCTCCGGTAACCCGTTCGACGTAGTGACCGAGGTGCTTGTCCGGCGCCCACAGGATCTTTTCGCCTTGCGCGTGCAGGTGCTTCACGACCGGAAGGGCGATGCTCGAGGTAACCACCCAGTCGGAGCGTGCCTTGACCGCGGCGCTGGTGTTGGCGTACACCACCACGGTGCGATCCGGGTGCTGGTCGCAGAAGGCGGAGAAGACGTCCGCCGGGCAGCCCTCGTCCAGGGAGCAGGTGGCCTTCAGGTCGGGCATCAGGACCCGCTTCTCCGGATTCAGGATCTTGGCCGTCTCGCCCATGAAGCGCACGCCGCAAACCACCAGGGTGGAGGCCTGGCTCTCGGTGCCGAAACGGGCCATCTCCAGCGAATCGGAGACCACTCCCCCGGTTTCTTCGGCCAGTGCCTGCAGGTCCCCGTCCGTGTAGTAGTGGGCCACCAGCACCGCGTCCTGCGCGGCCAGCAGGTCCTTGATGCTGGCCTTCAGGCTCTCCTTTTCGGCGGCGGCGAGGTCGGGCCATTGCGGGTGGGGGGGGACCCTGATCGTCAGCCGGTCGAGGGCTTCGGGATGGGCGATGGACATCATGGTTTCTCCGGGTCAGCGGATGACGTCGACCCTGTCGCGGTGCTTGAGCCGATAGACCCTGGCCGGACGGTGCCGGCCGCGCCTGCGCAGCTCCCCGGTCTCCTCTATTTGCTCGAGCGCCAGTGCCCATTTGCGGAAGTTGCGCTTGTCGAGCTCGGCGTCGACTAGGGTCTCGTAGACCTCCTGCAGCTCGCCCAGGGTGAAGGTGTCGGCGAGAAACTGGAACGCGATGGTGGAGTAGTCGAGCTTCGCCACCAGGCGCTCGTGGGCGGTGCTGATGATTTCGTCGTGGTCGAAGGCCAGGGGAGGCAGGTCCGCGACCGGGAACCAGGCCGCCTCGGTGGCGTCGCTCGCGGGTCTCAGGGCGAGCTTTTCCGAGGGCACCAGCGCGTAGTAGGCGACGCTGATCACCCTTTCACGCGGGTCGCGGCCCGGCCGGCCGAAGGTGTAGAGCTGCTCGAGGTAGACGCCCGCCACGCCGGTCTCCTCCTCCAGCTCCCGCTTGGCGCAGAGCTCCAGATCCTCGTCGATGTCGAGAAAGCCCCCGGGCAGGGCCCAATGCCCTTCGAACGGCTCGCCGCCGCGGCGGATGAGCAGGAGCTGCAGGCGCCCCTCACGGATGGTGAACACCACCACGTCGGTGGTGACCGCCGGATGAGGGTAGGGGTAGCAGTAGGGTTCCGAGGTCGCGGCTTCGATCATGCTCATGGGTCAAGAGTGGTGTCTCTGATACACGAAGTCAATCCGTGCCAGCGTCGTTCGGTCGCCGGTCACAGCCAGGCCGCGCCGCGCACCCCGCTGGAGTCCCCGTGCGCGGGCGGGCGCAGGTCGATCCTCGCGCCGTCGCAGAAGAGATGTTCTCCGATGCGCTCGGGTACCCGCGAATAGAGTCGTTCGAGCTTTGATAATCCGCCGCCGAGCACGATCACGTCCGGATCGAGGATGTTGACCACGCTCGCCAGGGAGCGGGCCATGCGGTCCTCGAAGCGGCAGAGGGCGGATTCGGCTTCAGGGTCGCCGGCGGCCGCGGCGGCGGCGATGTCCGGAGGCGAGAGCATGCGCCCGGTTGCGCGCCGGAAGTCCGCCGCCAGCCCCGGTCCGGAGAGAAAGGTCTCGATGCAGCCGCGCTTGCCGCAATAGCAGGCCGGGCCGGGCAGCTCGGCGGGCTCCGGCCAGGGCAGGGGGTTGTGCCCCCACTCGCCGGCGATACGGTTGGGCCCGGAGAGCAGCCGGCCGTCCACCACGACACCGCCACCCGTGCCGGTGCCGATGATGACGCCGAAGACGCAGCGCGCCTCTCTGCCGGCGCCGTCCACCGCCTCGGAAAGGGCGAAGCAGTCGGCGTCGTTCGCGAGGCGCACCGGCCGCTGCAGTGCCTCGCTCAGGTCCCGGTCCAGGGCCCGGCCATTGAGCCACACCGAATTGGCATTGCGCATGCGTCCGCTGAACGGAGAGAGCGAGCCCGGCGTGCCAACCCCCACGCTGCCGCGCGCGCCGAACTCGGACTCCAAGCCGCGCACCAGGTCGGCGATGGTGCTCAGGGTCCCGGCGTAGTCGTTGCGCGGCGTCGGCACGCGGTGGCGGGCGAGGGTGCGGCCGGCGTCGTCCAGGGCAATGACCTCAATCTTGGTCCCGCCCAGGTCGACGCCGATGCGGATGGCGCGCACCGACCCGGATCAGGCGCGACCTGCCCCCCCGGCCGGCTTCTCGTTGACCGCTGCCAGGCTCTCGCCGGAGGGATTGGTGAAGCGGTCGTTGAGCGTCTGCACGTAGAGGTTGGCGTCCTCGCGGATCTTGTGCAGACGGCGTCTCGCGCCGGCCCCCCAGCCGGCGGGGGAACGTGCGAAAATGGTACGCCAGAAACTGGTGTTGCGCTGGAAGGCGGTCATGAGATCGCCGCGCAGACCCTCCTTCGCCGCCTCCTTGCGCAGTGACGGAAGCAGGCTCTTCGCCGCCAGGCGGCGGATGCTGAAATGGAGCGCCACGGCGAGCAGGGCGAGAGCCGCGAGCAGCAGCATGAGGGCGAGGGGGGTTGCGGATACGCTTTGCAGCCAGGCGGGCTGATAGCTGAGGCCCTGCCAGTGCCCGGCGCCGACGCTCCACACCAGAAAGGCGAGCAGGGCGCCGCCGAAGACCAGGCCGTCGCCGAGGAGGGTGCGGATGCGCCAGCGCCTGATGGCGCGGGTCAGGAAGGGTACGCCGCGCTCCTCGATATCCTTGGCGGTTTTGTCCACGGCGCTGACGATCCGGTAGGCGCGCTCGACCTCGACTTCCTGCATGCGTCCATGGATCTCGCCGAGATCCTCGTCGCGCTTCTTTTCGAATCGAAGGCGCTTGGCCTCGTCCTCGATCGGCGTGGCCGCGTCCGGGTTGTAGATGGTGTAGAAGCGCCCCGCGGTCAGGCCCTCCTCGCCCAGTGCGCGTTGCCACGCGGCGACCACGTCTTCCGGGTTGTCCTCCCGTGCTGCGGTGTCGAGTTGGTTGAGTATGAAGAGAAACTTGCCGGAGTCGGCGCGGTTGATGGTGTCCGCGACCAGGTGCCGGAGGGTGTCGCGCATCGCTCCGGGCTCGGGGTGGCGGGCGTCGAAGAACACCAGCACCAGGTCCGAGAGATCGATGATGTGATCGGTGATGCGCAGGGTCGCGGTGCGCTGTGCATCGGCGTCGAAGCCAGGGGAGTCGATCAGGATCTTTCCGCGCAGGCGTTCGCTGGGGCAGGTCTTGAGCTGGAGGTAGGCGTCGATGCGCTTGCCCTCGCCATCGGCGACCAGGTCGATGTCTTTGGAGATCTGATAGAGGGGGAAGCGCGGATCCGAGTCGAGGGCGACCCCTGGTAGGGCGTGTCCGGTGGCCTCACGGCTATAGCAAATGACGGTGAAGTGGTCGTCCACGGCCTGATTGCCCGTGCGCTGGACCTTGTGTCCGAGGAAGGAGTTGATGAAGCTCGACTTGCCGGCGGAGAAGACGCCAAGAACGGAAATCAGCGGCCACCAGGGGATCTGGGTGGCGAAGGACTGGTCTCTTGTCAGGAGGCCCATGCCGTAGGCTACGCGGTCCAGGGCGCGGAAGCTCTGGACCGTGCTCAAGAGCACGGGGTTCTCCTGTGCGAGGTGTGTCTCCAGGTTCTTCAGCCGTTGCTCCACGACATCAGCGGCAAGGTGCATTGATCCACTCCTAAGCTAGTCTGCAGGTCGATTTTCAGTTTCCGGGTGCCTGCCACGAAAGTGCGAGGATGGTATACCCATCGCCTTTGGGAAGGTAGTCTCATGACGCGCGCCTCCGTCGCGTATAATCACCTCTCCTGGGAGGTGGCAATGCGAGTCGTGGAAGGGGTTTGGGGGTCGAGCGGTGTCTAGCGGCAGGCCTCTGCCGTTGGTTCTGGAAACCCATTAGGTTTCTGATTTATCAGCAATAATATCTGTTTTTGCTTGAAATAATATTGCCAATTGGTGATAATCCGCGTTTGTCGCAACCCTGGTCATAAGAGAATTTTATTGGGCGAGGGTCGGCGTTCGCCGCGTCCTTCGGCGCGGGCCCGGTCGGTGGTTGAGGTCGATCTTTCAACAGGCAAAAACCTTCAGGTGGCTATGCCCATGGCAATTCCAGTAAATCGCGGCTTGGTCGCGGCGACCCTGATTTTGGCGGCCAGCGCCGGCGGCGCCGCGCCGACCGACAATGAGTTTGTCGTGAAGCAGGCTGAGGGTGCGCCGACGGTGTCGGTGGGCGGAACCGTGATCCCCTATAAGGAGGTCACCCTGGCCGCGCAGCTGCCGGGGCGGGTCAAGTTCCTCGCCGGCATCGAGGGCGATTCGTTCAAGAAGGACGATCTTCTGGTCTCGATCGACGATCGCGAGCTCCTCGCCAACCGTCAGGCTCTGATCGCCCAGATGCAATCCGCGGATGCCACGCTGCGAAACGCCGGAATCCAGTACAGTCGCGAGCTCTTCGCTCCCCGCTCACGCACGCCCCCGGGCGGCATGGCGATTCCCAATCTCTTCGATCAGATGTTTACCCGCCCGATGGAGGACTTCATCGGCGAGCGCTCCCGGGGCGCCGAGCTATCGGCGGATCTTTACTCGTCCGGCACACAGGTCGAGCAGGCGCGCAGCGCCATGATGCGCCTGCAGGCGGAGCTGCAGGCCCTGGATTCGAAGCTGCGGGACGCGCGGAGCATCGCCCCTTTCGATGGGGTGATCGTGAAGAAATTCATCGAGGTGGGCGACACGGTGCAGCCCGGTCAGCCGCTGCTGAACTTTGCCGACGTCGAATATCTTCAGGTTGAGGTCGACGTGCCGGCGCGCCTGCGTCCCGGTCTGCGTGAGGGCATGATGATCCACGCCGAGCTCGACGTGAATCACCGACGGGTACCGGTGCGCGTGGCCCAGGTATTCCCCATGGCCGATCCCCAGCGCCACACGGTCAAGGTCAAGTTCGATCTTCCGGTGGGCACCTCACAGCCCGGTGAGTATGCCAAGGTGCTGGTTCCGGACTTCAACGCGCCGGCCCGCGCAAACCCCGTCATCCCCGCGTCGGCCATCCGATATAACGGCAGCCTTCCGGGCGTCTACGTGCTGGACGATCAGGGGGGGGCGCAATTGCGTCTGATCCGGGTGGGCGAGCCCGTCCCGGGCGGCCTGATCACGGTCCTCAGCGGCTTGCGTCCGGGCGAGCGCATCCTGGCCGATCCGCCCGCCGGCATAGCCGCGGGCTGGTCGACGCAGTCCGACGCACAACGCTGATCCGCAGTACCCGGCGCGCTGGACCGGTCCGGTCTGGCGCGCCTGTTCCCTTCATCTCGATCCAGGCCGGACTGTTGTAGGTTGAGTCATGAACCAAGACGAGACCCTGCCCCCTCCCGAGGGGCAGGCGCCCAAGCTTTCGGATGAGAATCTCGGCATCGCCGGGCGCACCGCCAGATTCTTCATCCGCTCCCCCCTCTCCCCTCTGTTCTATGTGGCCATGCTCCTGATGGGGCTGCTTGGCCTGGTGATGACCCCGCGCCAGGAGGATCCCCAGATCTCCGTGCCCATGATCGACATCATGGTGCAGTACCCGGGGGCGTCCGCGCAGCAGGCGTCCAGCCTCGCCATGCAGCCGCTGGAACGCATCATGAGCGAGATCCCGGGGGTCAAGCACGTCTATTCCGCCGCCCAGCGCAATCAGGGCATCGTTACCGTCGAGTTCGACGTGGGCGAGCAGATGGGGCCGTCGCTGGTGAAGGTGAACGACAAGATCGCCTCCAACATGGACAAGATCCCGCCAGGGGTCATGCCGCCGCTGGTCAAGACCAAGGGCATCGACGATGTTCCCATCGTCACCCTGACGCTCTGGTCGAAGGACCTCGACAGCGACGGTCTTCCCGACGTGGACGATGGTCAGCTGCGCCTGCTCGCCCAGGACGTGCTCCAGGGGATCAAGGAGGTCAAGGACACCGGGAACGCCTTCATCGTCGGCGGACGCAGAGAGCAGGTGGCGGTGGATGTGTATCCCGAGCGCCTCTCGGGCTATCAGATCAGTCTGGATCAGGTGGCCCAGACCATCCGTACCGCCAACGCCGAGACAACCGCAGGCGGCGTTGAGGCCAGCGGCGCGCATTTCTCGGTTACCACCGGGTCCTTCCTGCGCAGCGCCGACGAGATCAGCCGGCTGGTGGTGGGGACCCACCAGGACGTCCCGATCTATGTCTATGACGTGGCGCGGGTCACCCCCGGTCCGGAGGATGCCACGCAGCTGGTCGCCTACTACACCGGCCCCGCCGCCGACGAAGGGTTCAAGGCGGACGGCGTGCCGGCCGTCACCATCGCTATCGCCAAGAAGGAGCTTACAAACGGCGTGACGGTCGCCAACTCCATCATCGACCGGGTGGAGGAGCTCAAGGGCGAGCGCATCCCGAACAACGTCGAGGTCAGCATCACGCGCAACTATGGCCAGACGGCGGACGACAAGGTCACGGAGCTGATCTTCAAGCTGTTCGTCGCCACCGGTTGGGTGTTCCTGCTGGTGTGGGCCGCCTTCCGTGCCCTGCGGCCCGCAATCGTCGTGATGCTGGTCATCCCCGTTGTGCTGCTCATGACCATCTTCACCGCCTGGGTCTGGGGCTACACCATCGACCGGGTCAGCCTGTTCGCGCTGATTTTCTCCATCGGTATCCTGGTGGACGACGCCATCGTCGTCGTGGAGAACATCTACCGGCGTTGGCTCGAAGAGGGCAGGACCGACGACGAGACCGCCGTGGACGCCGTGCGCGAGGTGGGCAATCCCACGATCCTCGCGACCTTTACCGTCATCGCCGCTCTGCTGCCCATGGGCTTCGTCAGCGGCATGATGGGACCCTACATGGAGCCGATTCCCGCCTTGGGCTCGGTGGCCATGTTCATCTCCCTGTTCGCCGCCTTCGTGTTCACGCCCTATCTGGCCATCTCCAAGTGGCTGCGTCCCTCCTTGCACTACCTGGAGACGGCGGAAAAGCGCGAGCACAAGGAAGCCGAGAAGATCGAGAAGCTGTTTCGCAACATCCTGACCCCGCTCATCGAGAGCAAGCGCAAGCGGACGATTTTCCGTCTGGTGCTGTGGGGCACCTTCCTGTTCACCTGCTCGTTCTTCTACTTCAAGTGGGTGGCGGTGAAGATGCTGCCGCTGGACAACAAGCCGGAATTCTCGGTGGTGCTCGACATGCCGGAGGGCACGGCGTTGCCCGTAACCGCGAACCTCGCTCACCGCATTGCCGAAAAGCTGCGGAACCTGCCCGAGGTGACCGCCATCCAGGTCTATGCCGGGACCGCCAAGCCGTTCGACTTCAACGGCATGGTGAGGCATTACTACCTGCGCTCCGAGCCCTGGCAGGGTGAGGTGCAGGTTCAACTCCTGCACAAGTCGAAGCGCGACCGCACCAGCCACGACATTGCAGTTGAGGCGCGGGAGATGGTCGATAAGCTCGTCGAGGGTACGGGCGCCAAGATCGCGGTGGTCGAGATGCCGCCGGGTCCGCCCGTGCTCCAGTCCGTCGTGGCCGAGGTCCATGGCCCGACGCCCGAGATCCGCCGTCAGTTCGCGCGCGACTTGACGGCGTTCTTCGAGCAGGCGGAGAGCACCCGTGACGTCGACAACTATCTGCGTGACGCTTACGACTACTGGCGCTTCGACGTCGATACGGAAAAGGCGGTGCGGCGCGGGATCTCGGTGGACGCCATCAACCGCAACCTGGGCATGGCGCTGGGCGGTTCCAGTATCGGCGACGTCAAGAAGCGGAGCGGTCACGAGCCGGTGGAGATCGTTCTCCAGGTTCCTCTGGCCGAGCGCTCACAGATCGACAGCCTGGGGGATCTGCCGATTCAGTCCAATGGTGGCTTCACGGTGCCCCTGCGCGAGCTTGGGCGCTTCCAACGCGTGCCCGAGGAGGACATTATCTACCGCAAGGATCTGCGGGCGGTCGAGTATGTGGTGGCAGACGTCGGGGGCCGGCTGGCCGCGCCCGTGTACGCCATGTTCCAGATCCAGGATCTCATCGACGCGTCCGACTACAAGGCCCCCGACGGCGTGGTGCCGCAAGCCCACTGGCTCGGCCCGCCGCCGAGCGACCGCCAGTCCTCTTGGGAGTGGGCTGGGGAGTGGACGGTCACCTACGAGACCTTCCGCGACATGGGCGCGGCATTCATGGTGGCGCTGGTGCTGATCTACATCCTGGTGGTGTGGGAGTTCGGCAACTTCCGCATCCCCCTGGTGATCATGGCGCCCATTCCGCTGACGCTACTGGGCATCATCCCCGCCCACTTCCTGATGTTCCAGCTCGGCCTCGGGGGCGAGTTCACCGCGACCTCGATGATCGGCTGGATCGCGCTCGCCGGCATTATCGTCCGCAACTCGATACTGCTGGTGGACTTCTCCATCCATGAGGTGCAGAAGGGTGTTCCGGTGGCGGAGGCCGTGATCCGGTCGTGTAAGACCCGCACGCGCCCAATCCTGATCACCGCGCTCGCGCTGGTGGCCGGCTCGAGCGTCATCTTCACCGACCAGATCTTCCAGGGCATGGCGATCTCCCTCGCCTCCGGCGTCCTGGTCTCCACGGTGCTGACGCTGATCGTCATTCCGCTGGGCTGCGTCGCCGCCAGCAAGGACCTGTGCGAGGTGGCCGTGGCCACCGCCCCGCCGGGCGTCAGCGTACCCTGCTCGGTCGAAGAGGACGAGAAAAGGCAGAAGAAAGTGCGGGTCAAACCCGCTGGCGGCGGGCTGATCAAGGTCTGGGGTTTCGTCGTCGAGGCCGTTGTCCTCGTGTTCTACGCGGTCAGGGGCATCTTCCTGTTGCTTTTCGATCTGATCAAGAACCTGTTCAAGAAGAAGCGCGTGCCGCCACCTCCCCCTCGTCCGAGCACCTCCGGGACGGGTGGCGCCCCATCCGGCGGCGGAGGTGGAACACCCGCTCCGAGCACCGGCCCTGGCGGAGAGGTCTCAGCATCGGCGCCCGCATCCGAATCGGCCGCGAGCGCCGAGTCGGACCAGCCGCCTCCAGCTGAGGGGCAGCCAGAGACGGCGTCAAAGGAGCCTCCGCGGCAGGCGCCGAGCGCATCGGTGGCCCCGGACCGCGAGATGCAAGCCGCGTCTCCGGCTCAGCCGACGACTGCAAGAACTCCCGCCGCCGTCCCTCAGGAATCCGCGAAGCGGGTGTCATCGCCGGCGGTTGAGCCTGCGAAAGAAGGGCGGGTGGCCGTGGCGAAGGCACCCGCACCGAAACAGCGAGCTGCCAAGAAGCGCGTGGCGAAGAAGTCCAGCGCCAAGACCGCAGCGAAGTCCGGCGCGACCAGCCCTGCAATGGCGCAGAAGAAGGCGCCGCGGCGTGGCATCCGGCTCAAGGCCGATGGAGGGCGTGGACCAAGCTTCGATTGACGGCAGGGGGCGGATGTGCGTCGATACCGGGGCAGATTCGCCAATCATGGATAGGTGCGGCGGCGTGGGTGATGCGGCGTCAGCGGAGCGGCAAACCCGAGAGTTCGCCGCCGATCTGAGCACCGGATTGCCAGACGCGGCACTACGACATATTTATGAAACTTACGTCATTGTCCCCCTGCGCCGCACTCGTTGCGCTCGTCGCCGTCGTGCCGAACGCCGAGTCCCGCCAGGATACGGCTTACGGTTCCGCCGTCCCGGAGTATCTCTACCAGGACGGTGCTGGCGTACAGGCTCCCTACGGCGTGCCATACGGCAGGCCGGACGGATACGGTGGAACGAGCGGATACTTCGACGATCGGATCGGCGGGGCCTTGGAATCCCAGGGACCTGGGGGGTACCGGGATCTTCCCCCGCGGGGCGACTACCCCGAATACGGGATGCCCTGGGATGAAGGGCCTGCGGTATTTCCGCACTATCGCCGCGAAGGAGAAGACATCGGCGCGCGTCCGCGCCCATCGGGATATCGGCCGCCTGCGGTTGGCTTCCAGGAACGCGCGCCAGCGCCATCGCCCGCGTATCGTTTTCGCGGCGAAGAGCAGCTCGGTCCGGCGGGGGTCCCCTGGCGCGGCGGATACCATTTTCGGCCCCTGTCGGAGCAGGAGCTTGAGCGCGGCGGCTACGCGGGCGGCTGGCGGTCGGTAGCGCCCGACCCGGTCAGCGTCGAGGAGCGACCGCCACCCGGGCTGCCGGCCGACGAGGCCTTCGGTTACGAGCCGGAAAGCTGGTTTCGCCGTTATTACGGAGACCGCCCGTGATAAATGGGGTGGCGGCGAGACGTGGTTCCGGCCGTTTCGATACAATCCGCCGTCAAAACCGCGCTCGACCGGCAAACCGAATCTGGTCGACGATGGATCGGACCCTCTGGTCTGCGGAAGGAGACGACTTGTGAGCTTCAGTGTGTGGGAGGATGCATGCAAATGAGAAAGAAATGGTCTTCGAGCCTGGCGTCGTTGGTCCTGGCTGTCATCGGCATGAGTTCCGCCGAGGCAGAGCTTGCGGGGCAGGAGTTTTCTGCGGAGATGGTCCAGCGTGGACCCGAGGGACAGATGTCCTCGGGAAAGATGTACGTGGGCGATGGACGGATGCGATCGGAAATGGTTCATCAGGGTCAGCAAGTGGTCCGTATCACCGACGAGACGCGGGGCGTCGAGTGGGTGCTGTTCCCGGAACAGAAGAAGTACATGGAGCGCCAACTCGCCGGTCCCGGCGGTCCGCAGCCGGGAATGATGCAGTCCGCTTCCGAGGACCCGTGCGCGGGGGCGCCCGGTCTCACCTGCCGCAAGCTGGGTGAGGAGACGGTGAGCGGTCGCACCGCGGTCAAGTGGGAGATCGTCGCCGCGCATCAGGGGCAAACCGTGAAGACCACCCAGTGGATCGACAAGGAGCGAGGCGTGCCGCTGCGCCAGGAGCTGCCAAACGATCAGACCACCGAGCTCAAGCTTGTGGGCGAAGAAACGCTCAACGGGCGTCCGGTCGAGAAATGGGAAATGGTTGCGACTATGCCGGGCCAGCAGCCGACACGCACCTTCCAGTGGTTCGATCCGGAGCTCGAGCTCGCAGTGCGGCAGGAGTTCCCCGGTGGCTTCGTCAGCGAGCTCAAGGAGCTCAATGTGGGCAAGCAGCCCGACCATCTATTCACCATTCCCGCCGGATACGAGCGAATCTCTGCTCCTCAGGGGATGCCTGGCGGGCCCGGGGGCGGCGGAATGCCGGGGACCAAGTAAGGACCTTCGGCACTGCGCGCCGATTTGTCCTGGGGGCTTGGTAACATTGGCCGGAAGGACTCTCGGCAAGCGCCCGGTGGCGTGGGTTCGGATCGACGTGGGTTTCAAGGCGTTCCCCGGGCCGCGCCACTGATTTCAGCTTTCCTGGATAGCCAATGATTACCATAATCGGAAGTCTGAAAGGGGGATCGGGCAAGAGCACCGTCACCTTCAACCTGGCGGTCTGGCTCGCGATGGCGGACGTCAATGTCCAGCTGGTCGACGCCGATCCGCAGGCTACACTGACGGATGTCGTGGACGTGCGGTTGGAGGAGGGCTTCGATCCGCCGTTGCGGGTGGACGACAAATCCGGGCTGACCCGCGAGCACTTCAACGCGGCGGACGAGACCCTGATCGATGTCGGAACCTCAGACATGGACTCCATGCGCCGGGCCCTGCAGGTGTGCGACCGCGTCGTCGTGCCCGTGCCCCCATCCCAGGCGGACATCTGGTCCACGCAGCGTTACATTCACCTGGTGGAGTCGACGCAGCGGGAGCGCCCTCCCGAGATCCTGGGATTCATCAACCGTGGGGATACGCATCACGCGGTGCGAGAGACGAACGAGGCCGCCGCGGCTCTGGTTTCCCTGCCTGGCATCAAGTTCATCAAGCCGCGCCTGTCGCAGCGCACGGTATTTCGCCGCTCCTTCAGCGAGGGCCTTGCGGTGTTCGAACTGGATCCGCGTGGCAAGGGGTCGCGTGAGTTCTTTTCTCTGGCCGCGGCGCTCTACCCTACGCTCGTGAGCTGAGACCCGTGGATTGCCTGGCTTTAGCCCCGGCAGTACGACTGGTCGGTGGTACTTAATAATAAAATAAACTTGTGTATGACTAAGTTTATGTTAAGCTTCCAATATTTCCTCGCGCTCTGATCGCGGCGGTCCCCAAGTCATGGCGGAAAACGACAACCAATCCCAGGGTGTCAGCGCGACGCCCCCCACGCGCGCGCCGGGCGGCGAGCAGGACCCCAGCGCCCAGCTCAACGCCTATGCGATCGATCGCCTGTCGCAGGCGTTCGAGACCAGTGCCAAGCGTTGGGAGCTGATCGTCTACCCCTCCTTGTTCGCCTTCATCATCCTCGCGGCCTACGGGTTTTATCTGGTCTTCAGCCTCGCCAAGGACGTGCATTACCTGGCCATCAGCGTCGATTCGAACATGACCGTGCTAGCGAGCAATATGCAGTCGATCTCGGACAACGTCGGTCAGCTGAGCAATAACGTCCGCACCATGGCCGTCAGCGTTGAGTCCATCTCGCGCGATGTCAGTACCCTGGAACCCATGTTGACCAGCATGGAAACCATGGACCAGGCCATTCGCTCAATGACCATGTCCACCGCAAACATGCGCGACGACATGTCGGTCATGAACCGCAGCATCAGTCGGCCCATGACCTTCGTGAACTGGTTCATGCCCTGGTAGGGCTCGCGCGCGGATGCCGCAGCCGAGCCGTCAACTGCCCTCCATTCGCTCTCGCCGGAATCGGGTGTTCCCGACGCAGCCATCGCAGATGATCGGGTCCCTCTCGGGAATGGTCTCCGGTCGGACGGGAGAGGTCGTGATCGCCGTCCATGACCGCCGCTAATACGCCAGTCCGTCTGGTGGTGGCGATCTCGTCGCGGGCCCTGTTCGACCTCAGCGAGTCGCATCGCGTGTTCGAGACCGCGGGCGTCGAGGCCTATTGCCGCTACCAGCGCGATCATGAGGAGGACTTACTGGCGCCCGGCGTCGCCTTTGCCTCGGCGAAGAAGCTCCTGGCGTTGAACGAGCGTCTCGGCGAGCGCGGGCGCGTGGAGCTGATTCTCCTATCGCGCAACAGCTCGGACACGGGGCTGCGCGTGTTCAACTCGATCCGGCATTACGGGCTCGACATCAGTCGTGCCGCCTTCGCCGGCGGCGCTAGCCCCTACCGCTACGTCGCCGCCTTCGGCGCGCACCTGTTCCTTTCCGCCGACCCGAGCGACGTCCGCATGGCGCTTCAGGCGGGCTGCGCCGCGGCGACCATTCTCCCGCTGCAATCCGGCGCGGCCGAGGCCGAGGATCAACAGGCGCTTCGCATCGCCTTTGACGGGGATGCGGTCGTTTTCTCCGATGAGGCGGAGCGGATTTACCGCAGCCAGGGGCTCGAGGTGTTCAATGCGCGGGAGGCGGCGGCTGCCAGAGAGCCCCTCGGCGGCGGGCCGTTCAAGGGGTTCCTGGCGGCCATCCATCAGATCCAGGGCCTGTTTCCCGCCGAGGATGCACCCTTACGGACGGCGCTGATCACCGCCCGGGGGGCGCCCTCCCACGAACGGGTCATCCGCACGCTGCGCGCATGGGGAATCCGCATCGACGAGGCCCTGTTCCTCGGTGGGCTGGACAAGGGCCCATTCCTGCAGGCCTTCGATGCTGACATCTTCTTCGATGACCAGGAGGTTCACTGCGATTCTGCCCGCGCCCTGGTGGCTACGGGGCATGTCCCGCACGGAATCGCCAACAACGGGTAGGCGCGTCATCCGCTCAGAGGGGCCAGCCCGTGGGGCCGGCCCACAACCCGGTTATGTTACCTGTGCGGGTCCTGGGCCTCGATGACCGGGCTCGGTTTCTGCAGAAAGTTGCCCTGGACATAGTCGATGATGTCCGTGGTCCAGAGCACCGTCAGCGTGCGCGCGCTCTCCACGCCCGTGACCATGCAGCGGATGCCGGCATCGCGGGCAAGCTCCGCCAGTCCAATCAGGCGCTTCTGCTTGACCTCGTCGTCGGCGAGTCCCTTGGCAAGCTCGCGTGAGAAAATGATGAAGTCGGGGCGCAGGCTGGTGAGCAAGGCTTCTGGGTTCTGGCCCGCGCCGAACTGATTCAACGCCACACGGCACTTCACCTTCCGCAATCCGTCGCTCAATCTAGTGAAAGCGGCGGTGTGGCGGCGCGCCTGCTCTTCCGGGATCTGGAACGTCAGCCAGTTTCCCCGCGCCTGGAACTCCTGCAGACAATCGCAGATCCAGATCAGGAGCTTGTCTTCCAGCAGCGTTTCCTCAGCGATGTTGATGAAGAAATTGAGCTTGATGCCTTGGGAACGCTTGGCGGCGAGCTCGGCGATGGCGTGCCGGATGACCCAGTGGTCGACGGCGATCATTTTTCCGGATCCGATCGCGGCGCTGAGGAACTCCTTGGCCTCCAGTATCTTGCCGTCGCTGTCGCGCAGGCACAGGAGCACGCTGTAGTTTTCCTGACTGTCGCCCTTCAGGCTCACGACTGGCTGGAACAACAGCTGGAAGCCTTCCCCCTCGAGCGCCTGGTCGATGCGCGAAGCGAGGCGCCGACCCTCTTCGTCCAGGCCCGGGTCCGGGGAACTGGTGGTGGGTTCCGACGACTGCGCCTCGGAGGTCTGCGGCTCGTCCAGCTCCAACGTGCCGAAAAGGTAGTCACGGTAGACGTTGTCCAATACGTCGGAAGGGGCGCAGGACCCCGGCTTCAACAGCATGATCCCGGTGCCGATTACCGGTACGCTTTCGTCGCCACCGTCGGCCTGCATCGGCAGCTGCACCTGTTTGGCAATTCTTGCCGCCAACTCTTCCGCTTCGTTTTGGGAGACCGAATCGACCAACAACACGAAGGCGTCGTCGCAAACCCTGGTCGGAAAGGACCCCTTGGGACTGAGGGCTTTGAGTGACTTGCCGAAGGAGGCCGCGGTCTCCAGGGCCGCTGTCATGCCTTCTTTCTGCAGGATCTGTGAAAACGTGTTGATTCCGAAATAAATGGCCGCGAATCTCTTGCTGGCGGGATGCTCGTGATCCAGTCGGGTGGACAGCTCCTCCATCAGGGCCGCACGGTTGGGTAGGCCAGTATCCTCATCAACGAGGCCACGGGCATCCGAGACCGCCTGCCGCATCACGCCTTGGACCGACACCTGCAGGCACGGCTCCCCGTCGAGCTTGGAGCGGGAGAGGTTCAAACGTGCCGGAAACGAGTTGTCGTCCGCGCGCACGCACTCGATGTCCATCGTCCGGGTCTCGTTCTCGAACAGGTGCTCGAGCTGACGGAGGACGCTCCGCGCCTCCCCTTGATCATCGGGGGCGATGAGGTCGAGCAGCGGATAGCCCTCGAGATCCTCGATGGCTGCGAACCCGAACAGCTCCTGGTAGGCAGGGTTGACCTGGATGTGCATGCCGTCCTGGATGAAGGCGACGGCGTCCCCCGAGGAGTCCATCACGTCCTTCGCCCGTTGCTCGCAATCCCTGAGCCGCTCACGCAGTCGCTGCGCCGTGCGCCGGTGGCCGAGGTCCGAGAGCTCCCGGGATACGATGAGCTGGAGGTGCTCCGTGTCCCCGAGCTCGGTCAGGTCCCTGGCGCCGGCGCGCATCGCCATGATCAAGGACGTCGAATCGGTCTCCTTGCCGGCGACGACGATCAGGGGCAGGTCGATATCGAGCTCGCTGTAGCTTCGCATGCAGGCGGCGAGGTCGATATCGGGGTCATACTCGCAGCACAGGATGAGGTCGAAGGCCTGACCGCGAGTCAATTCGGTCAGCTGCGCCGGATCCTGGGTAAAGGTGCCGTGCACGGCGAGGCCGCCGTTGCGCAGCGACGTGATGATGCCTTCCGCGTCTTCTTCCCGCGAAGTGAAAAGAAGGATATTCATCGCTTGAGACAAGGAGTCCATCTTTCTTAACGATCGTGCTTGTTGATCTTGGCTGACTGACGGAGGGGTGCGCTCTCGCTCGCCGCTCCCGTCAGACGGCGTCGCTACCGAGCGGTAAGTGGCAGCGATTATGGATGGTTCGTGAAGCGTACACCATAACCGATTTCGTCAGATGACGGGCGTCTTGTGTGGTCGGCCGGCCTCTTCGCGCACCAAGCGCGGCACCAGATAACCCGGCAGCCGACGGCGCAATTGCGAGATCAGCTCGACGGCGACGGCGGTGGGCACGGAGAAGTGGGCGGCTCCGGCGACGCGGTCGAGCATGTGCAGGTAGTAGGGCAGAACACCGGCGTCGAACAGACCCTCGCTCAGCGCCGCAAGCACGGCGACGCGATCATTCACCCCCGAGAGGAGCACGCTCTGGTTGAGCAGGACTACGCCGGACTGCCGCAACCGGTCCAACGCCGCCCCGACCTCGGTGGATAGCTCTCGTGGATGGTTGGCGTGCACCACCACGACCGATCCCAAGCGGCTGGCCGCGAGCGCCCCGCAGAGCTCGGGCGTAACGCGGGAAGGCAGCACGATCGGCAGCCGCGTGTGCACGCGCAGGCGCTTGAGGTGCGGGACCGCGTCGAGCTTGGCGATCAGGTCGGCGAGCAGGTGGTCGTCGAGCATCAGCGGATCGCCCCCGCTCAAGATCACCTCTTCGATGTCGGGCGACGCGGCGAGCTGCGCGATTGCACCGGTGGTCCGGTCGTGCAGGCCGCCGTGCTCCGCGTAGGGGTAGTGGCGTCGAAAGCAGTAACGGCAATGCACCGCGCAGGCGCCGGTGGCGATCAGCAGTGCCCTTCCCCGGTATTTCTGGAGCAGGCCGGGCCCGCTGAGGGCGGCGGCGTCACCGACCGGATCGCGCTGAAAGCCCGGCTGCGCCTGCAGCTCGTGCCCCAGCGGAAGGACCTGGCGCAGCAGTGGATCATCCGGGTTGCCATGCTCCATGAGCGCGGCGAAACCGCGCGGGACAAGAAGCCGAAAGCTCTGCGACGCCTCCCGCGCCGCCGGCAGCAGTCGGCGGGGCAGGCCCAGCATGTCGAGGAGGGGCTCGGGACGGGTGATGGCCGCGGCGAGGTCCCGCTTCCAGAGCGGAATCTGACAGGCGGAATCGCTTCGCGCTAAAATTGCGGGTTTTATCGGCCCCATCTGACAGAGACACTACATGGCAAGCTACAGCACCAACGAATTCCGGGGTGGCCTCAAGATCATGCTCGATGGCGATCCATACGTCATCGTCGAGAACGAGTTCGTCAAGCCCGGCAAGGGCCAGGCCTTCAACCGCGTCAAGGTCCGCAATCTGAAGACCGGACGAGTGGTCGAGAAGACCTTCAAATCCGGCGAGTCCGTGGAGGCCGCTGACGTGCATGATACGCAGATGCAGTATCTGTACAACGACGGTGAGCTCTGGTACTTCATGGACCCGGAGTCCTTCGAGCAGCTGAGCGCCGACGCCGCCGCGGTCGGGGAGGCCGCGAAGTGGATCAAGGAGCAGGATATGTGCGCCGTGACCCTCTGGAACGGCGCGCCGCTGAGCATCGAGCCCCCAAATTTCGTCGTGCTCGAGATCACCGAGACCGATCCCGGCGTGCGCGGCGACACCTCGGGGGGCGGCGGCAAGCCAGCTACCCTGGAGACGGGGGCGGTGGTGCGCGTACCCCTGTTCGTGCAGACCGGCGAGCTGATCAAGGTCGACACCCGCTCCGGGGCGTACGTCTCCCGCGCCCGGGAGGAGTGAGCGCCGACGTCTGGCGGCCCGCTGCATCCGCCGACACGCTGCGCGCCCGGGCCCGCCTGCTCGCGCGCATCCGCGCCTACTTCGACGCCGCCGGTGTGATGGAGGTCGAGACGCCAATCGCGTCCCGCGCCGCGGCTACCGATCCCGCTATCGCCAGCCTGCGAGTGGCTTGTCCCGGCCTCGGTCCCGCGGTCGAGCCGCTGTGGCTCCACACCTCCCCGGAGCTCGCGATGAAGCGCCTGCTGGCGGCCGGATCCGGTCCCATCTATCAGATCTGCAAGGTCTTTCGCGACGGTGAGCGGGGACGGCGACACCACCCCGAGTTCACCCTGCTGGAGTGGTACCGCCCTGGCTGGGACCATCATCGACTCATGGACGAGGTCGCGGATCTGGTGCGGCACGCCCTTGAGCGGCCGGACCTGCCGGTAGAGAAGACGCCCTATCGCCGGCTGTTTCTGGACAGGCTCGGGCTGGACCCGCTGCGCGCCACCACCGCGGCGCTGCGCGGGGCGGCGGAGCGGGGGATCGCGGGGACGGATGCCCTCGACCTCGATCGGGATGGCTGGCTGGACCTGCTTCTCAGCCACCTGATCGAGCCCGGACTCGGCCGCGGCCGTCTCAGCTTCGTCTACGACTACCCGCCGAGCCAGGCCGCGCTCGCGCGTGTCAGCGGCGGCGAGGAGCCCGCGGCGGAGCGCTTCGAGCTCTACCTGGAGGGTATGGAGCTGGCGAACGGCTTCAACGAGCTCACGGATGCCAGCGAGCAGCGGCGGCGCTTCCAGGCCGATCTCGCGCGGCGGGCGGCCGATGGCATGGCGCAGCCGCCCTTGGACGAGGCATTTCTCGCGGCCCTGGAGGCGGGCTTGCCGGATTGCGCGGGTGTCGCCCTGGGGTTGGACCGGTTGCTCATGGCGGTCACCGGGAGTCGGCATATCGACGAGGTCCTGGCGTTCCCGCTGGAGCGGGCTTGACCGGAGAGCCGACGGACGGGACGCGGCGGCCCCGGGCGGAAAGGTCTCCGCCCGTATGGTAAAGTGCTCGCCACCTTCCCGGAGCGATGGTCAGCGCATGTATCTCCTTCTGGTCAGCGTCCACGGCCTCATTCGCGGTCACGAGCTCGAGCTGGGCCGTGACGCCGATACCGGCGGTCAGACCAAATATGTGGTCGATCTCGCGCGTGCGCTTGCGAAACGGGACGACGTCGACCAGGTCGATCTCGTCACGCGTCGCATCGTCGATGCGCGGGTCAGTGCCGATTATGCCGAGCCGATCGAGCTGCTGTCGCCCAAGGCCCGCATCGTGCGCATTGACGCCGGCCCCGAGGAGTATCTGCCCAAGGAGTCCTTATGGGACCATCTGGACAGCTTCGGGGACAATCTGGTGCACTGGCTCAACGAGCAGGGGCGCATGCCCGATCTGGTGCACAGCCACTACGCGGACGCGGGCTATGTTGGCGTGCGGCTGTCCGGTCTGCTCGGCATTGCCCTGGTGCACACTGGCCATTCCCTGGGGCGCGACAAGCGTCAGCGGCTCCTCGCCGCGGGCCTGCCGCTGGAGGAAATCGACCGGCGCTACAACCTAAACCGCCGGGTGGACGCTGAGGAGGAGGTGCTGGCGAATGCTGACCTGGTGATCACCAGCACGCACCAGGAGATCGAGGATCAATACGGGCTCTACGACTACTACCGGCCCGACCGCATGGCGGTCATCCCCCCGGGTACGGACCTCGAGCAGTTTCATCCGCCAGAGTCCGGGGCACCGGCGATCCCCTTTGCCGGGCAGGTGGCGCGGTTCCTGACGGACGCGAGCAAGCCATTGATCCTGGCCCTGTCGCGCCCGGACCCGCGCAAGAATATCGGCACGCTGGTCGACGCCTACGGCCAGTCCCCGCAGCTGCAGGAGATCGCGAATCTGCTGATCATCGCCGGTAGCCGGGACGACATCCGCGAGATGGAAGAGGGGGCCCAGTCGGTGTTGACCGAGATCCTGGTCGCCATCGACGCGTACGACATCTACGGGCGCGTGGCGATGCCGAAGCGCCACGGCTCCGATGAGGTGCCCGGGATCTATCGCCTGGCGGCTGCCTCGGGCGGGGTGTTCATCAATCCCGCGCTCACCGAGCCCTTCGGTCTGACCCTGCTCGAGGCCGCCGCGAGCGGGCTTCCCCTGGTCGCCACCGAGAACGGCGGTCCGGTGGATATCATCGCCAATTGTCGTAATGGCCTGCTGGTGGATCCCCTGGACACGGAGGCCATCGCCGCTGCCCTGTTGGAGGTGCTGGGGGACCGGGATCGCTGGAAGGAGCTATCCGAAAACGGCCTGCGCGCGGTGCGTGAGCATTACTCCTGGGACGCGCACGCCGAGACCTACTGCGAGAAGGTCAAGCCGCTGCTGCAGCGACACGAGCGCATCCCCGAGACCCTGTCCGCGCGCCGTCCCCTGCGCTACCGTGACCGCGCCCTGTTCACCGACCTAGATCAGAGCCTGCTCGGTAACCCCGAGGGGCTGCGCCGGTTCGCGGAGGTGATGCGGGAGAACCGCAAGTGCGTCACCTTCGGCATCGCTACCGGACGACGCCTGGATTCGGCCATATCGGTGATCAAGAAGAACGGCCTGCCGTTACCGGACGTGCTGATCAGCAGCCTGGGGACCGAGATCCACTACGGCCGCAACCTGGTTCCAGACGAGTACTGGGCGGTCCACATCGACCATCTCTGGAAACCCGTCGCGGTCCGCCGCGCCCTCAAGGACCTGCCTGGCCTGGTGCTGCAGCCGCGAAACGAGCAAACCCGCTTCAAGGTGTCCTACCATTACGATCCGAGCGTCGCGCCGGCGGTCGAGGAGATCAATACCCTGCTGCGCTCCAAGGAGGTGACGGCGAACGTCATCCACTCCTTCGGCCAGTTCCTGGACGTGATCCCCGGACGGGCGAGCAAGGGGCTGGCGCTGCGGTATGTCGCACAGAGATGGGAGATGCCGTTGGAGCACATCCTGGTAGCGGGGGGGTCCGGCGCCGACGAGGACATGATGCGGGGCAACACCCTGGCGGTGGTGGTGGCCAACCGGCACCACGAGGAGCTGTCAGGCCTCGAGGAGCAGGACCGCGTGTATTTCGCGGTGCAGGATCATGCCCTGGGCATCCTGGAGGCCATCGAGTATTACGATTTCTTTAGCTCCTGCCGCGCCCCCGTTCTGGAAGATAAATGAACACGTCATTGCTGATCTGCACCGACCTGGACCGGACCCTGATTCCCAATGGGCCGCAGCCTGAATCGCCGGATGCCCGGAGGCTGTTCGCGACCCTGGTGGCGCGCGGCGAGGTCTCCCTCGCATACGTCAGCGGGCGCCATCGCGCCCTCGTCCAGCAGGCGATGGCGGACTATCAGCTGCCCTTGCCCGACTTCGTGATCGGCGACGTGGGGACCAGCCTCTACCGGGTCAAGACCGACGCCGAGTGGTCGCCTCGCCCCGAATGGGAGGCGCACATCGGCGCCGATTGGGCCGGCGCCTCGGTGGAGGATCTCAAGGGCCTGCTCGCGGGCATTTCCCATCTGCGCCTCCAGGAGCCGGCCAAGCAGGGGCGTTTCAAGCTGAGCTTCTACGCCGCGTCCGATGCAGATCAGAGTGGGCTGGTCGAGGAGGTGAGGGGGCGGATCAGCGCCCAGGGGATGCGCGCCAGTCTGATCTGGAGCGTCGACGAGGCCGTCGATGTCGGTCTGCTCGATGTGCTGCCGGAGCGGGCGACCAAGTACCACGCCATCGAGTTTCTGATCGAGCAGGAGGGTTTCGGGATCGAGCAGGTCGTTTTCTCGGGCGACAGCGGCAATGACCTCGAGCCGCTCACAAGCCCCCTCCCGGCGGTGCTGGTGGCCAATGCCCATCCCGCGGTGCGCGAGGAGGCGCTGCGCGTGGTGCACGAGCGCGGGCTGGCGGATCGTCTCTACTGCGCCGAGGGCGGCTTCCTCGGGATGAACGGGAACTACGCCGCCGGCATCCTCGAGGGGGTGGCACACTACCAGCCCTTGGTGCGGCGCTGGCTTGAGGGGGCGGCGGACGTCCCATGATAAGCAGCGGCCGGCTCCCGATATGCGTCTTCGGCGAGGTCTTGTTCGATGTCTTCCCCGACGGCAAGCAGGTCCTGGGCGGCGCTCCGTTCAACGTGGCCTGGCATCTCCAGGCCTTTGGCCAGTACCCATGGTTCATCAGCAGCGTTGGCGATGATGCCGAGGGTGAGCACATTCGTGCCGCCATGGCCGATTGGGGCATGGCCGTCGGCGGCCTGGCGACCGACCCGGCGCACCCGACCGGCCGAGTGACTGTCAGTCTGAACGCGGGCGAGCCTACTTACGAAATCGTCGACCGTTGCGCATACGATTACATCGATCTCCAGGCGATGCGCGAGCCTCCCGCGTGCGGGTTGCTGTATCACGGCAGCCTGGCCGTAAGGAACCCGGTCTCGGCGCGGAGCCTCGCGGCGCTCAAGGCGGGCGGTCCGAGTACCGTTTTCGTCGACGTGAACCTGCGCGATCCCTGGTGGTCCGTCGAGGTGGTGCGCGAGATGGTGCGCGCTGCGGATTGGGTGAAGCTCAATCGGGACGAGCTCGCCCTGCTCGCCGGCGGGTCGGATGCCCTCTCCGAGCGCGCGCGCCGATTCAGGGCCGAGAACGGCCTGGCCGGACTGGTCGTCACCCTGGGCGCGCGGGGGGCGATGGGATTCGCCGGCGATGACGAGGTAGCCGAGGCCGCTCCCCCGCCGGCCCTGCGGGTGGTCGATGCGGTCGGGGCTGGCGATGCCTTTGCGGCGGTGCTGATCCTCGGGATCGCGGAGGACTGGCCGCTCGCCGTCACCCTGGAGCGGGCGCAGGAGTTTGCCTCGCGTGTCGTCCAGCAAAGGGGCGCGACCGCCGCCGATCGGGACTTTTACCTGCCATTCCTCGATGCCTGGGGCCTGGGGGACCGTACGGTGACCTAGGCACGCCTCCGACCCCTGGCCCTCCCTGCAACGTTTTCTCACTGACCGCCCGCCAAAGATGTACGAACAGGTCTCGCACGCATTGCTCAACGACATCCTCGATGAGCTCAAGCCCGCTATACGCCGCCAGGATCTCCGGCACTTCTACACCCGTCTCGGAGCCAATTTCTATGCGGTCTATTCGCTGTTCCACCACCTGTACGGGCAGCGACCGGACTTCAAGGAGCAGATCCTCAGGCTGGTAGAGCGCCTTGCGCTGGCCTACGTCGATCGGCCGGCGGAGCTCGAGCGCCTCGATATGGAACGGGAGGAGGACCACAATTGGTTTCTGAGCCAGGAGTGGGTCGGGATGGCACTCTACTCGGATGGCTTCGCCGGTGACCTGGCCGGGCTTGAGTCGCGCCTCCCCTACCTGCAGGAGCTCGGTATCAGCATGGTTCACGTCATGCCCATCCTGCAGTGTCCGCGGGGCGCGAGCGACGGCGGCTACGCCGTCAGCGACTTCCGCGCCATCGACGAGCGCGCCGGTACCCTGGAGGACGTGCGCCACCTGTCGGCGTCGATGCGCAAGCGCGGGATGCTGCTCGCCCTGGACGTGGTGGTCAACCATACCTCCGACGAGCACGCCTGGGCCCAGCGCGCGCGGGAAGGCGACAAGTCACATCAGGACTACTACTACATCTTTCCCAACCGCGACATCCCGGACATGTTCGAAGAGACCATGCCCGAGATCTTCCCGGAGACGGCCCCCGGCAACTTCACCTATGACGAGGCCATGGGCAAATGGGTGATGACCGTCTTCAACCGCTACCAGTGGGACCTCAACTACAGTAATCCCGCTGTCTTCATCGAGATGGTCGACATCATCCTCTTCTGGGCCAACCAGGGCGCGGACATCGTGCGCCTGGATGCCGTGGCCTTTCTGTGGAAGAAGATCGGGACCAACTGCCAGAACGAGCGCGAGGCGCACCTGATCCTGCAGATGATGAAGGACTGCTGCCAGATCGTCGCGCCGGGAGTGCTCTTCATCGCCGAGGCCATCGTGGCGCCGGTGGAGATCATCCGATACTTCGGCGAGGACGCGGTCATCGCCAAGGAGTGCGAGATCGCATACAACGCGACCCTGATGGCCCTGCTTTGGGACACGGTCGCGACCAAGAACGCCAAGCTCCTCAGCCAGGGCATCCGCAGCCTTCCCGCCAAGCTCGACCGGGCAACCTGGCTCAACTACGTGCGCTGCCACGACGACATCGGCCTCGGCTTCGACGACGCGGACATCCGCGCCTGCGGGTACGATCCAGTCGCCCACCGGCGGTTCCTGCTCGCTTACTTCACCGGCGGCTTCGAGAACTCGGCTGCCAGGGGGCTGCCCTTCGGTGTCAACCCCAAGACCGGCGACGCGCGCATTTCCGGCTCTCTGGCCTCGTTGGCCGGATTGGAAGTCGCGTTGGAGTCGGGCGACCAGAAGGCAATCAACGACGCCATCGCCGTCATCCTGATGCTGCACGGGATCATTATGTCCTTCGGCGGCATGCCGCTGCTCTACTACGGCGACGAGATCGGCACCCTGAACGACTGCTCCTTCCTGCAGGATGAGAGCAAGGCTGGCGACAACCGCTGGATGCACCGCCCCCGCATCGATTGGGAGAGGGCCGAGCGGCGCCACGAGCACGGAACACCCGAGCAGCGAATCTTCGACGGCCTGCGGCGCATGATTTCGGTGCGCAAGACCGTATCCGCGTTCTCGGACTTCAACAACCGGGAGCTGATCGACGTCGGCGACCCGCACCTGTTCGTCTTTCTGCGCACCAACCCGGTGATGAGCTCCGAGGCGGTGCTGGTGGTCGCCAACTTCGACGCCTCGCCGAGCTACCTCGACCTCGCCGACCTCGGCAACCGGGGCATGTTCCAGTTCGGGCACCTCAAGGATCTGGTGACCGGAGAGGCCCCGGCCCTGTTCAACGGCCGCCTGGTCATCCCCGCCTATCGTTTCTACTGGCTGACCGATCAGCGCCCGGGGCCGGTCTTTTAGGGAAACGCCCATCGCTCCGCCGTTACCAGCGGCAGATGGATGTGACGTGCTGATCTTGGCCAGGATGGTCAGTAACCGGGATCCTTTGACTTCCCAGTTCGCCGTTGTGACGGCGTCGGGGTCCTATGTGATAATTAAAGGCTTTCGGACGGGCGCGCGACCAAACAGTGCGCCCCACAATCCATAGTCCGGCGCACGCGCCGCGAACGCTCGGGAGATACGATGGACGACAACCGCAAGAAGGCCTTGGCGGCGGCCCTGAGTCAGATCGAGAAGCAGTTCGGCAAGGGCTCGGTCATGCGCATGGGCGACGTCGGCGCCGTGCGCAACGTCGAGGTCATCTCGACCGGATCGCTCGGCCTGGACCTGGCGCTTGGCATCGGCGGCGTGCCGAAGGGCCGGGTGGTCGAGATCTATGGCCCCGAGTCTTCGGGCAAGACCACGCTGACCCTGCACATCGTGGCCGAGGCGCAGAAGCAGGGCGGAACCGCGGCCTTCGTGGACGCGGAGCACGCCCTCGATCCGGTCTATGCCGAGAAGCTCGGCGTCAACATGGACGAGCTGCTGGTCTCCCAGCCGGACACCGGCGAGCAGGCGCTGGAGATCACGGACATGCTGGTGCGCTCCGGCGCCGTGGACGTGGTGGTGGTTGACTCGGTCGCGGCCCTGACCCCGAAGGCCGAGATCGAGGGGGAGATGGGCGATTCCCACGTCGGGCTGCAGGCTCGCCTCATGTCCCAGGCCCTGCGCAAGCTGACCGGCAACATCAAGCGCTCCAACAGCGTAGTCGTCTTCATCAACCAGATCCGGATGAAGATCGGGGTGATGTTCGGCAATCCCGAAACCACCACCGGTGGCAATGCCCTCAAGTTCTACTCATCCGTGCGCCTCGACATCCGCCGCACCGGTGCCATCAAGAAAGGCGACGAGGTGGTCGGCAACGAGACCAAGGTCAAGGTGGTGAAAAACAAGGTCGCGCCGCCGTTCAAGCAGGCGATGTTCGACATCCTCTACGGGGAGGGCATCTCCCGCGAGGGGGAGATCATCGATCTTGGCGCCCAGCAGGGCGTGATCGAGAAGTCCGGCGCCTGGTACAGCTACGGCGGCAATCGCATCGGCCAGGGAAAGGACAACGTGCGCAACTTCCTCAAGGAGAACCCGGAGCTGGCGAGCGAGATCGAGGCCAAGATCCGAGCGCAGATCCTGCCCCAGGCCGCCGTGGAATCGACCGCGTCCGATCCGGCCGAGGCTTGACCCTGGATCCGGACCCCAGACGGGACGCCCTCAGGTTGCTGGCCTCGCGCGAGCACAGCCGTCATGAGCTGGGAGTCAAGCTGCGGGCGCGCGGCTACGATGCCGGCGAGGTCGAGGCGGTCCTCGACGACCTGGGCCGGAGCGATTTGCAGAGCGATGCGCGCATGGCCGAGGCCTACGTCGCGGAGCGCGTGCGCAAGGGATTCGGTCCGGTGCGGGTGCGTCACGAGCTGCGCCGGCGGGGCATCCCGGATGCGCTCATCGACGCCCACCTCGAGCGAGGTGTCGATAAGTGGCTGGAACGATTGATGGTGGTGCACGACAAGAAATTCGGCGCCGGCCGCGCCACTGACGCCAAAGAGCGTGCCCGTCGCGGCCGGTTCCTGGAGCAGCGCGGATTCCCGCTGGACCTGATTGCGCGTTTCCTGCGTGGCGACGACGAGTTTTGAGGCCGGCCCCCGAACGTTTTAACGCGAGTCATCCGAGTTTGCCGCCATGAAGAGCAGCGCAGAGCTTCGCAAGAGTTTCCTCGACTATTTCGCCGAGCGCGGACATCAAGTCGTGCCCAGCAGTCCGCTGGTGCCGGCCAACGACCCGACGTTGCTGTTCACGAACGCCGGCATGGTGCAGTTCAAGGAGGTCTTTCTCGGCCGTGAGCGACGCCCGTACACCACCGCGGCCAGCTCACAGCGCTGCGTGCGCGCGGGCGGCAAGCACAATGATCTCGAGAACGTCGGCTATACGGCGCGGCACCACACCTTCTTCGAGATGCTGGGCAACTTCAGCTTCGGGGACTACTTCAAGCGCGAGGCCATCGAGTATGCCTGGGATTACCTGACCCGGGTCCTCGCCATCCCTGCCGAGCGCCTGTGGATCACCGTGTACACCGAGGATGACGAGGCCGCCGCCATCTGGCTCGATCACGTCGGCGTGGATTCCGAGCGGTTCTCCCGCTGCGGTGAGAAGGACAATTTCTGGTCCATGGGCGATACGGGTCCCTGCGGTCCTTGCTCGGAGATCTTCTACGACCACGGGCCTGACGTCGCTGGCGGTCCGCCCGGCTCCCCGGACGAGGACGGCGACCGCTACATCGAGATCTGGAACCTGGTGTTCATGCAGTACGACCGCGACGCGGATGGCAAGCTCGCGCCACTGCCGCGGCCCTCGGTGGACACGGGCATGGGACTGGAGCGCCTGGCGGCGGTGATGCAGGGGGTGCACAGCAACTACGACATCGATCTCTTCCGGGCGCTGATCGAGGCGGCGGCTTTGGCGACCGGTCATCCGGATCGGGAGAGCAAGTCCCTGCGCGTGATCGCGGACCATATCCGCTCTTCGGCCTTTCTGGTCGCGGACGGCGTGACGCCGAGCAACGAGGGCCGGGGCTATGTCCTGCGGCGCATCATCCGCCGTGCGGTCCGGCACGGCTATCAGCTCGGATGCGAGGAGCCCTTCTTTTTCCGCCTGGTCGCGCCCCTGGTGAGCGAGATGGGGGAGGCCTACCCGGAGCTTGCCAAGGCCCAAGCCCAGGTCGAACGGGTGCTCCGGGTCGAGGAGGAGCGTTTCGCGGAAACGCTGGAGCAGGGCATGCGCATCCTCGATCAGGCCATCGCCGGCCTGTCGGGAACGGAGATTCCCGGCGAGACGGTTTTCAAGCTGTACGACACCTTTGGATTTCCCACCGACCTCACCGCCGACATTGGCCGCGAGCGAGGGCTCAGCCTGGACATGGCGGGATTCGAGCGGGCGATGGCCGAGCAAAGGGCGCGGGCGCGGGCCGCGAGCCAGTTCGGCGCCGCCGGGGGCGCGGCCCTGGAGCTGGAGGGGGAAACCGAGTTCAAGGGCTACGAGCGCCTGGAAGCCGAGGGCAGGGTGGTTGGCGTGTACAGCTCCGGTGAGCCGCGGGATGGGCTGTCGGCTGGCGAGCAGGGCATCGTCGTTCTGGACGTCACCCCCTTCTATGCCGAGTCGGGCGGTCAGGTCGGTGATCGCGGCTGGCTGGTCGGCGACGGCGTGCGCGTCGAGGTGCTGGATGCGCAGAAGCAGGGTCCCGAGGTCGTGGGACATGCGGTCCGCGTGGAAGAGGGCGCCCTGCGGGTTGGCGACCGGGTTGTCGCGCGGGTCGACGCCGAGCGCCGGCGCGCGACCGCGCTCAATCACTCGGCGACGCACCTGCTGCACGCCGCCCTGCGGCGGGTGCTGGGGGAGCATGTGCAGCAGAAGGGCTCCCTGGTCGATCCGGAGCGGCTGCGTTTCGATTTCTCGCACTTCGAGCCGATCTCCCGCGAGCAGCTGTTGGAGATCGAGCGCCTCGTCAACCGGGAGATCCGCGAGAATCACTTGGTGGAGACCCGCATCATGTCCCTCGACGACGCCAAGGCCTCGGGCGCCATGGCGCTGTTCGGGGAAAAGTACGCGGACCAGGTGCGGGTGCTGCGCATGGGCGACTTCTCCACCGAGCTGTGCGGCGGTACCCATGTGCGCGCCGCGGGTGATATCGGCCTATTCAAGATCGTCTCCGAGGGCGGCATCGCCTCGGGCGTGCGCCGCATCGAGGCGATCACCGGCGCCGCCGCGCTGGCCTGGGTCGAGGCCGATGAGGACCGGCTGCTGCGGCTGTCCGGCCTGGTCAAGGGCGGCCGGGACGACCTCGACATCAAGGTGAGCCAGCTCGTCGAGCGCAACAAGCGTCTGGAGAAGGAGCTGCAAGAGCTCAAGTCGAGGCTGGCGAGCGCGGCCGGACAGGATCTTGCCGCCCAGGCGCTCGACGTGGGCGGGGTGAAGGTCCTCGCCGCGCGGCTGGAGGGGGCGGATGCGAAGGGGCTGAGGGACACCCTGGATCAGCTCAAGAACAAGCTCGGCTCGGCGGTGGTGGTGCTGGCCACCGAGACGGACGGCAAGGTGAGCCTGGTGGCGGGCGTGACCAAGGATCTGACGGGCAGGATGAAGGCCGGCGACCTGATCAAGGCCGTGGCCGAGAAGGTGGGTGGCCGGGGCGGCGGGCGGCCGGACATGGCGCAAGCCGGGGGTACCGATCCTGCGGGTATTCCCGCCGCGCTTGACCTGGTCGACGACTGGGTTCGGGGAAACCTGGCCTGAGCCGCTGGTCCCCGACTGATTCCGCCCCCGAGTCTGGTGCCGCACCATGGCAGACCAGAAGAATCCGATTTTCGGCAGTGTATAGAGCACAGGTGTTTGTATGGCTCTGATCGTTCAGAAATACGGCGGTACGTCCGTCGGCAGTGTGGAGCGCATTCAGGCGGTGGCCCAGCGGGTCAAGGGCTGGCGCGACCGCGGCGACCAGGTGGTGGTGGTCGTGTCCGCGATGTCTGGCGAGACCGATCGCCTGATCGGGCTCGCCAAGTCGATCCAGGAGAGGCCCAGTCCGCGGGAGCTCGACGTCCTCTTGTCCACCGGCGAGCAGGTGACCATCGCGCTGCTGAGCATGGCGCTGGAGCACATGGGTTGCCCCGCGCGGTCCTACACCGGCGGCCAGGTCCACATACTCACCGACAGCGCACACAACAAGGCGCGCATTCGGGATATCGACGGCGCTCGGGTCAAGGCGGACCTGGAGGCGGGGCGGGTCGTGGTGGTGGCGGGTTTCCAGGGCGTGGACGAGAAAGGCGACATCACCACCCTGGGTCGCGGCGGGTCCGACACCTCGGCGGTTGCGGTTGCCGCGGCGCTGAAGGCCGACGAGTGCCAGATTTACACCGACGTCAACGGCGTGTACACCACCGATCCGCGCATCGAGCCCAAGGCGCGCAAGCTCGACCGCATCACCTTCGAGGAGATGCTGGAGATGGCGAGCCTCGGGTCCAAGGTCCTGCAGATCCGATCGGTCGAGTTCGCCGGCAAGTACCGAGTACCGCTGCGTGTACTCTCCAGCTTCGAGGAGGGGGAGGGCACGCTCATCACATTCGAGGAGGAAGCTGTGGAAGACGCCGTCATCTCTGGCATCGCGTTCAATCGGGACGAGGCCAAGCTCACCATTCTGGGCGTTCCGGACCAGCCGGGCGTCGCCCACAAGATCCTGGGACCGATCTCGGACGCCAACATCGAGGTCGACATGATCGTCCAGAACATCGCCGCGGACGAGGCGACGACCGACTTCACCTTCACCGTGCACCGCAATGACTATGGGCGCGCGGTCGAGGTCCTGGACGCCATTGCCAGGGAGCTCTCGGCGCGCCAGGTCCTGGGCGACAACCGAATCGTCAAGATATCGCTGGTCGGAGTCGGCATGCGCTCCCACGCCGGGATCGCGAGCAAGATGTTCGCGGCGCTCGCAAAGGAAGGAATCAACATCCGCATGATCTCGACCTCCGAGATCAAGATCTCCGTGGTGGTGGACGAGAAGTATCTGGAACTCGGGGTGCGCGCGCTGCACGATGCCTTCGGTCTCGAGGGCGCCGCCTGATCGGTGCCGATTCTCTGCCGGCCGGCGGTTTGCCGCGGCGTCCGATTCCTCGTGACCGTACGGACACGCTGATGGTGGGCCATCCTGATCCCAATCAGCAGGCCACGCGAGAATCACGGTTCTCGGGTGGCATCCTTTTCGGGAGGGGCCTGCGGTAGCCGGCTGGCAGCACCGGAGTGCTTACAGCGATTCCCTCGCCGGTCCTGTCGCCGACTGCCCAATCCATTCGCATAGACCTCTCTGCGGGGTCTGCTTCGCCGCTGGCTTGACGCGCCGGCCTGGTGTGGACCGAGCAGATACCCGCCTAACAAGCAGATACGGCCGCCATGATCCGATTGACCTATCGCGCCACGATTGCCTTTGCCCTTGCCGCCGAACTCCTCGCGGTGCCGTTCGCGCTTGCGGACCAGCCGGTCCCGGAGACGTCGGGTGACGCTTCGATCCAGGAGTCCGTCGAGCCTGCGGCCGAGGTGGATCCGCGGGCCCCCTTCGACCTGGCGCTCGTGGGGCTGCCAGGCTTTCCATATCCCCTTGCGACCCAGGACGACTTCAGCCGCGCCGTCGAGCTGACCGATGCGCGCATCGCCGAGCTGAGCGAGGCCCAAGGCGGAGAAAATCAGGTGGAAACCGCGAACGCTGAGCCAGACGCGGAGGTGGCGGATGAGGGTGAGGACCCGAGGATCGCTCCCCTGCGGGCACTGCGGCTCGCGCTCCAGCGAGGAGCCGCCCTTGCCGCACGAGCCGGCGAGCTGGACGATGCATTGGCAGTGGAGCAGCAACAGCTTGACAAGATCCGACGGCAGGGCCTTGAGACGGCTCCGCCATATCCGATCGCGCTCCTTGACCAGCTTCGCACGGAGCGAGGCCTGATCCAGCACGCCGAGGAGATGGTAGATCGGCGACGAGCCCAAGCGCAGCGGCAGCTCGATCTCGCTGCAAACGAGCTCGAGGCGGCCATGCGGGCACGGCGACAAGCGCGCGATCGCTGGGCCGCTGCCGATGCGGGCAGCCGCAGGGCAGAGGAGCTGACGCTCGAAGTCGCCCGCATCAACACCCTGGTAGCACTCCAGCGTCAGGATACCGCCCTCGTACAGCAGACCTTGGCCCAGAAAGAGGATGTCCTGGCCGCGGCACAGCTCGCTCTGCTTGATACCAGGATCGATTATGTCAAGGACGATCTGGTCTTCACGCAGGAGGCCCTGGAGAGCCGCCTATCGGAGGTACAGAGCCGCGAGGAGGCCCTTCAGGCAAAGTTCGAGACCCTGATGACGGGGGGCGAGGCCGCCGAATTGGCCCTGTTCGAAGCCCGCCAACGCTTGAATCAGGCAATCCCGGGGATGAATCGGGATGTCTTGCTGGAGCAGGAGAATGCGTGGGAAGAGGAGCTCAAGATCGTTCGCAAGGCCGTGGAGTATAAGAGTCAGGTAGCGGTCATCGCCGATGCGGTGCGCGGCCTGCTGAAACGACGTTTCGCGGTCTTGCAGGGCGCCGATGCGGATCAATGGGGCTCCTGGTTGCGGGAGAGCCAGGAGCTGCTCAGGGAAGTCGACAAGGACCAGGATTTCACCCTTGCGGAGCTGGGCGCGCTGCGTTCCGCCGAGCTTGGACTTGCGCGACGCCTTGCCGCGCCTGACCTGGATGACGGCGTAAGGGAGGCCGTCACCCAGCGAATGGCGGCCCTCGATGTCCAGGCGGGGCTTGCCGAGGAAATGCTGCTCATCCAGGATCAGGTGCGCTCTTTGGCCCAACGGCTGCGGTATGACCTCGAGCCCCGGGTCCGCGAGCGCTCGTTCGGGCAGCGCGTGGACCAGGCCCGAGGCGTTCTTTCCAAATGGTGGGATGCCGAGATTATCGTGTTCCAGGATCAGGGCGTTCATCTGCGCGATCTGGTGACGGCGCTGGGTGTCTTTGTCCTGATCTACGTTATCGTATGGCTGCTACAGATGGGGTTGCGCCGCAGCTTGCTGTCCCGATTCGTCGGGGAAGCGGGCCAGGGCGACGAACGCAGGACCCTGCGCGCCGTGGTCTCGCCCCTGATCCGGCACACCAGCCAGGTCTTCGTGCTGATAGTCGCCTTCTACGCGGCAATGGCGGTGTCCGGCCTCGCTCAGGGCAAGCTTCAGGAATGGCTGGGGACTCTGTTGGTCCTGGCGCTGTATTTCCAGATTGGAATCTGGGCGAACGCGGGGGTGGTCGATTACTTCAAGCGCAAGCGCTCCAGAAAGGAGCGGGAAGACCCTTCGGCGGTCAGCGGCTATGGCCTGTTGTTGTTCTTCCTCCGGGTAGGCATCTGGATCGTCGTCGGCGTTTCGGTGCTGGCCCATTTCAAATACCCCATCGCCGGACTGATCGGGGCGCTCGGCGTGGGTGGTATCGCCGTGGCCTTCGCCGTGCAGAACATACTCGCCGACGTGTTCAATTCCATGGCGATTATCCTCGACAAGCCCTTTCGCGTCGGTGACTTCGTCGATGCCGGCGGGACCCTGGGCGTGATCGAGCACATCGGTGTGAAGACCACGCGTATTCGCAGCCTGTCCGGTGAGCAGGTCGTCATGTCCAACACGGAGCTGCTCGGCAGCTGTATCCATAACTTCAAACAGATGCGCGAGCGTCGGGTCGTCTTCAAGATCGGGGTGGTCTATGAGACGCCGCCGGAGAAGCTCGAGCGCATACCGCTGATCATCGCCGAGGTCATCCGCGCCCAGCGGAGCGCCCGTTTCGACCGCGCTCACTTTGCCGAGTACGGTGATTTTTCCCTGGTGTTCGAGGTTGTTTATTTCGTCGTCGGCGCGGACTACAGCCTCTACATGGATATCCAGCAGGCGATCAACCTGGGGATCTACCGCCGCTTCCAGGAGGAAGGCATCGGCTTCGCCTATCCGACCCAGGAGCTCATCGTTCGCCGGACGCCGGAGCCGCCGGGACCGTTGCTGGGGGCCGCGACCTGAGAGCGCTCGGCCGTGCGCAACTGCCTCGTCACGGTGGATGATCCCTTGTTGCCGTCGAGCGATTTGGTTACCTTGTCCACTGCACACCGTCCTTGCCGTTCAACCTAGTGCGAGTGCTCGAAACGATGAACAAAGTCTCTTCAAGTCTGATGCTGTTGTTTGCCTTCGGGGCGAATGCGCCAGCATTCGGCGGTGAGGTCTCGTTGGAGGAGCTGAAGCAGCGATGCGAGGAGGCCCGTGAGCAAAAGATCGCCCCGTTGCGTGAAGCGGCAATCGAGGAGTGCGTTTCCCAGCGCAGATCGGGCCGCACCCGGGAGGACTGCGAGCGCATCAACGCCGGTTTCGGATCGGGTGGTGGTATCGTCGATGGCGGGGCCCGTTCTGCCATGTTCAATGATCTGCCCGAGTGCGTCGAGTATTTCGAGGCGGAGGACGCCCAGAGAGACCGCGGCTCCAGTCGCTGAGGGTCCTCCTGGGGGGACTGGTTATCGGCCATCCGGCCCGAGCTCAGCGCGCCACCCAAGAAGCGTGTACGCGCTCGAGAATGGCGCCACGTCCCTGTGCCGCGGGAAGCGCTGAATCGATCGGCGCTTCCTTGGCGGAGGTCCCTCTCACTCTTGTTCATCCGCGCGTACCTGCCGCCAATCGGTTTTCTTGGGGGCAAGGTCCAGATGTCAGCAGGCGCCTGTGCAGCGTACGACTACCCGCACGCAGTTTGCGGATTCGGTTGCAGGCCGCGGCAGATCGATCCTGCCATCGCCGGAATGAATTCTCGTGGCCCCGTTACATTGAGTTTGGCGGGTCCTGTACTCGGGGCCCGTCAGCCATTCGACCTTGCTGCACGATGCATTTCCGCGTCCGATCTGAATGCCCGACTCATAGGTGGCGCAGCGCAATCGGGTGTGGGTCACCTCGGTCCTGAGGTTCCAGTCGCCCGACCCCTTGATCCATCCCCGGGCGGCTGCAGACTGGAAGGTCTTGGTGTCGCCGCCTCTTATCAGGGGTAAATCGATCTGCTTGACGATTCGGGGCGCCACCCGTGCGGCGTCGCCGTTGGCGGACTGATCGGTGGCACATCCAGCGATCAGGATCAGCGCGGCAAGTGACAAGTATCTGTACATTTATTGCTTCTCGTTCTGGCGCCGCCGGCTGGTCTCGTCCGGCAGGGAACGCAAAATGTTGGAATCGGAGCGTTGGCCGGTGGAGACGCAGGGCAGGCCGACGGTCATGGTGAGCTCAGTCGGCTCATGGAGCACATGCCGCATACCCTCCCTCCGTCTCTTGTCGAGGGTGTTGAGTCCGGAGGAGTCTTCGTATAGCGATCGTCCCGCGCAATCGGTCATGTTCGGAAGTCTCCTTGGCCGACCGCGGGGTTGCCGTGCGAATGCGTCGATTCCCGTGAATGGGCAGGATCGGAGGGTCGCCCAAGACGTTCAAGTATAGCCCCAACAGGGTCCCAGCGGGATCGGCGATCGTGCCGCGCTCTCGCGGTTGTCACGCAAACCGGGTAGGCTGATAACTCTCCAGTTTGGGTAGTCAAGAGCCGAGCGGATGGCGACGATTCTCCTCCGTTCGCCTTCCCGTACCATTGATTTCAGGCATGGATGCGCGGTCTCACGAGCATCCGCAAGAGGAGTCACCATGGAGCTGCTAGACGGCGTCCTACGCATCGAATCCTTCCTCGCAGTCACCATCGGCATTGTCGTCTTGTTCGTCGGCAAGCGGCTGAACCAGAAGGTCGGCTTTCTGCGCGAGTTCAGCATCCCGGAGCCCGTCACCGGGGGGCTCTTGTTCTCGATCCTGTTCGGGCTCCTTTATGCCTTCTCCGGGGTCGAGGTCCAGTTCGAGCTGCGCGCCCGCGATGTTCTGCTCGTGTATTTCTTTACGACCATCGGCATCAATGCCAGTGCCCGCGACCTGCTCACCGGTGGCCGGCCGCTGGCGATCCTGCTTGCCATCACGATCCTCTTCATGCTGGCGCAGAACCTGACCGGTGTCGCGGTGGCCGGTCTCTTCGATCTGCCCTCCGCGGTCGGCGTGCTCGGCGGCAGCGTCTCATTGATCGGCGGTCACGGCACCGCCATCGCTTGGGCACCGACCATCGGTGAGACGCACGGTATCCCCAACGCGATGGAGATCGGTATTGCCAGCGCCACATTCGGCCTCATCCTCGCCAGCATCATGGGCGGCCCGATCGCCAAGTTTCTGATCAAACGGAATCGCCTGACGCCGAACGCGGAGGAGGCCGGTGAGTGTCAGGACGTGGGCTTGTCCGAGGCGCAGAAAAAGGAAGGCATCGGTCACCTGGATTTTCTCGATGCCGTGCTGGCCATCCACATCTGCATCATCGTCGGCTTCTTCCTGAACGAGGCCATCTCCGACCTGGGGCTCAAGCTGCCGCTGTTCGTCACCTGCCTGTTTGCCGGCATCCTCATCACCAACCTGGTGCCGAAGAATCTGCCCACCCTCACCGGCACGCACTGGCCGGCGCGGACCCCCGCCATGGCGCTGATCGCGGACATTGCCCTCGGCGCCTTCCTCGCCATGTCGCTGATGAGCATGCAGCTCTGGACCCTGATCGATCTGGCCGCCCCCATCCTGACCATTTTGGCGGCCCAGTTCGCCCTGGCCGTGACCGTCACCGTCGTCGTCCTGTTTCCGCTGATGGGCCGCGACTATGACGCGGCAGTGGTGGCGGCCGGTTTTGGCGGTGTGACCCTGGGCTCCACTCCTACCGCAATGGCCAACATGGCGGCGGTCACCCAGCGTTTCGGACCCTCGCACCGAGCCTTCATTATCGTCCCGCTGGTCTCGGCCTTTTTCATCGATCTGGTCAACGCGGTGGTCATACCGTTTTTTCTCAGGACCTTTTAGCCGTATGAGTTGCCACTGAGAGCGGGGAGTTGGCGGCAGGCGCCATGCTCAGCCATCCCCGGTCCGTGCTTGAACCCGGCGACGCCATCGCCTATCCTCCTGTCGCCCTTACGTTGCGCCATGCCTCTCGGCCGCACTCAGCAGCCGACATTGCTCGACGCTTGGTTGAACAATGCGCAGGATAGCGGCAGGGTCGCCGCGCTGGTCCCTTGCCCGCTCGCGACGCACGGGGTGGATCGAATGACATCCCTTCCCGTCATTGCGCGCCACGCTGATCAAGCCCCCGATGGCAATTGATCAGCATCACTGAAGACAACGCGATCCGATGGAGGATTCATATTCATGTCTTCACCAGGGGACTCCGAGCCGCAGAAGAAGGTTTCCCCGACGGTCTCCATCCTCGGTGCAATCGCCGCGGTGGCCGTCATCGTGGGCATGGTCTATCTGGGAATCCGTCTCGAGACCATTGATGACCGGCTGAGCTTCCGGCCGCCGCAATCCTCCGTGGGGCAATCCGAGTCGGTGCCGCCCACATCGAAGGGCAGGGCGGTCTATGTGCCGGCCTACTCGCATATCTACTCGCGCGGGGGCCAGGCATTTCTGCTCGAGGTGACATTGAGCATCCGCAATACCGACCCCCTGCTGCCGATCCGGGTCGACCGGGTGCGCTATTACGATAGCCAGGGCAGCGAGCTCCGGGATTTTGCCGAGACGCCCGTCACCCTGGCGCCGCTGGGGACGGCCTCCTATCTGGTGGAGAAGCGCGACACCGAGGGTGGCTCCGGCGCCGGCTTCGTCGTCGAGTGGTCGGCGGATGAGGCGGTCAATCCGCCCATCGTCGAGTCGGTAATGATCGGGGTCGGTACGACCCACAACCTGTCATTCACCAGCCGCGGCCAACCGATCGCAAAGGCACTGCCATGAGGAATACGAAGGTATTTGCGAATTCGGATTGAGTCCCGCTTTGGAGACACTGATTTATTGGCCATCCTGGCCAAAAATCAGACGGTACGTCCTGTACCGCGGGAAACGCTTAATAAATCAGTGCTTCCCTTGACGGAGACGCCGATCATTGGCCATCCTGGCCAAGATCAGCACGCCACCCAAGGAACGTGGTTCTTGGATAGCTTCATTTTCAAACGCTTACGCGCTTGAAAATAATGGCGTCACATGCTGTGCCGCAGCAAGCGCTGAATTGTTCAGCGGTTCCTTGAGCCCGGGCTGAAGATGGCCAGTCTCACCGCGTAAAGTGCGCTGCAGGTTGGCGGCAGAACACATCTGATGATCGCTCGGGGCCTATTGTAAACGCTCTCTTGGGGCAGCAACTTTCAGCTTGTACTCGATTGACCGATCTCAGAGCGCGGAGGTGGCAGAGCCATGAACCGAAACAGATTGGAGACGCAGGCTGTCGAGGCCGCCCTCGCGGCACTCAACGACGTCGCGGAGACACCCTGGGCCGCCATTGACGGCAAGCTGCACAAGGAGTTTCAGTTCACGGACTTCGTGGAGGCCTTCGGGTTCATGACCAAGGCTGCCTTGGCGGCGGAGTCGATGGACCACCACCCGGAGTGGTTTAACGTCTACAAGAAGGTGCGGGTCGATCTCTCCACCCACGACGCGGGTGGCATTACCGAGCTCGATTTCGCCCTGGCGGAGCGGATGGAAGCCTTATCCCGCTGACGGGCCAGCTCTTCGCGATTCGGGCGGAGGCAGTCCGTCATCCGAGGATGTCGTTGTCGAATGACGATCAGCTGCAGCATCAGGGGGGTGGCTGACGCGGGATTCCCCGCGCCTATCTGCTAGAATTCGCGGCCTTGCTCCACACTCACTCGGCAGGGCCCTTCATGACCGTCCGCACCCGATTCGCTCCCTCCCCGACCGGCTACCTGCACGTGGGCGGCGCCCGCACGGCGCTTTTCTGCTACCTGTTCGCCCGCAAGCACGGCGGCCGTTTCGTCCTGCGCATCGAGGACACGGACCTGGAGCGCTCCACGGCGGAGTCGGTGAACGCCATCCTCGAGGGCATGACCTGGCTCGGTCTGGACTACGACGAGGGCCCCTTCTACCAGACCCAGAGATTCGACCGCTACAACCAGGTCATCGACGAGCTCATGTCGAAGGGCCTCGCCTATCGCTGCGACTGCCCGAAGGAGCGACTGGAGGCGCTGCGCGAGGAGCAGATGGCGAACAAGGTCAAGCCGCGCTATGACGGACACTGTCGGCAGCGGCAGGTCGACCCAGGGCAGCCGCACGTGATCCGCTTCCGCAATCCGGAGGACGGAAACGTGGTGGTGGACGACATGATCCGGGGCAGGGTGGTCATCAGCAACGGCGAGCTGGACGATCTCATCATCCGCCGCAGCGACGGCTCGCCAACCTACAATCTGACCGTGGTCGTGGACGACATGGACATGGAGATCACCCACGTCATCCGCGGCGACGATCACGTCAACAACACCCCGCGCCAGATGAACATCCTGCACGCGCTGGGCAAGAGGCCTCCCCAGTATGCCCATCTGCCCATGATCCTGGGCGACGACGGCTCGCGTCTATCGAAGCGGCATGGGGCGGTGAGCGTCGTCGCCTACCGCGACGAGGGCTACCTGCCCGAGGCGCTGTTGAATTACCTGGTGCGCCTGGGATGGTCTCACGGCGACCAGGAGATCTTCTCCCTCGAGGAGATGATCGCGCTGTTCGACATCACAGAGGTCAACAAGGCCGCCGCCAGCTTCAACACCGACAAGCTGAATTGGCTCAATCAGCACTACCTGCAGCACGCCGACCCCCATCGCATCGCGCGCCTGTTGAGTCCCCATATGGGCAGGCTGGGGATCGATCCTGCCTCCGGGCCGGATCTCGCGGCCGTGGTGGAGATCCAGGCGGCGCGGGCCAAGACTCTGGTGGAGCTCGCCGAGATCAGCGCCTTCGTCTACCAGGACTTCGACGATTACGAGGAGGCGGCGGCCAAGAAGCACCTGCGCCCGGTGGCGAGGGAGCCCCTGGAGCGCATGCGCGACGCCCTCGAGATGCTGGCGCTGGACGATTGGGAGCCGGAGACCCTCGGGCACACGGTCGAGCGGGTCGCCGCGGAGCTGGATCTGAAGATGGGCAAGGTGGCCCAGCCCCTGCGCGTGGCCGTGGTCGGCCGGGCCGCCTCCCCCGGCATCGACGTCACCCTCCAGCTGGTGGGCAAGGACGCGACTCTGCGCCGTATCGGCAGGGCCCTGGACTACATCCGGGAGCGCGAGGCGGCCGCCTGAGCGGCGCCGCCCGCTATCGATAGCCGCGGACCCCGGGCGGGGGGAAGTCCCTCACCCGGCGCTCGGAAGAGGCGGTCAAGAAACGCCCTGGTCTAGATCCGTCAGGACAGCTCGGCCAGCCCGTGGCGGCGGATCAGGCGGTAGATGTTGCGCTCGCTCACATCCAGCACCTCGGCGACCTTGGCGCGGTGTCCGGAGTGCTTGCCGAGCTGCAGCTTCAGGTACTCGGCCTGCAGCTCCTCCAGGGTGGGATCGTGGTCGAAGCTGATCGTGACCTTGACCTGGCTCTTGTTGCCCAGGGCGCTGAAGGCCAGGTGCTCGGGACGGATGGCGCTGGCGTCGCGGGAGAGGATGATGGCCCGCTCCACCACGTTCTTGAGCTCGCGCACGTTGCCGGGCCAGTCGTATGCGGTGAGTCGCCGGAGCGCCTCGTTGGATAGCCACTTGTTGATCCGGCGCGAGAAGTTGTGGTTCTGGATGAAGTGGGTCGCTAGGTAGGGGATGTCGTCGCGGCGGTCCCGCAGCGGCGGGGTGTCGATCACGAACGCGCTGAGGCGGTAGTAAAGGTCGGCGCGGAATTCTCCGCTGGCGCTCATGACCTCGAGGTCGCGGTTGGTCGCGGCGACCACGCGGATGTTGGCTTGCAGATCCTTGGTGCCGCCGACGCGGCGGAAGATGCCCGTTTCCAGTACCCGCAGCAGCTTGGACTGGATGGAGGCGTCGATCTCGCCGATCTCGTCGAGGAATAGGGTGCCACCCTCCGCGCCCTCGATCAGGCCGCGCTTCTGGCGGTCCGCTCCGGTGAAGGCCCCTTTTTCGTGTCCGAACAGCTCGGACTCGAACAGCTTCTCCTGCAGCGTGCAGCAGTCCACGGCGACGAAGTTGCGTTTGGCCCGCCGGCTGCTGTCGTGGATTGCGCGGGCGACCAGCTCCTTGCCGGAGCCGCTCTCACCTTGAATCAGCACCGTGATGTCGGTGGGCGCCACGTCGGCGATGGTCTCCTTGATCTTCAGCAGCGGGACGCTCACGCCGATCATGAAGCTGGCGGTACCCTCCTTCGCCCGCAGGCGCTGGCGGCAGAACTGGTGGTCGCTGCGCAGCGCCGCGTCGTCCAGGGCGCGCTGCACCACGAGCAGGAGCTCTTCCGGGCTCGCGGGCTTGAGCAGGTACTCGAAGGCCCCGGCCTTCATCGCCGCCACCGCGTTGCGTACCGAACCGAAGGCGGTCAACACCACCACCGGCAGCATCTTGACCAGATCGGGCAGGCGATCCAGGGTGTCGCCGTCCGGCAGCCTGACGTCGGCGATGAGCAAGTGGGGTTCGTGGGCGGCGAGAAAGACGTCCGCCTGTTCCCAGGAAGTCACCCCGACGGCGTCGTAGTCGTGACTGCACAGCTGCCGGACGATCAGTCGGTTGAGGACGGCGTCGTCCTCGACGATCAGGATCTGTTTCGCCACGGATCAGATCTCCTCTTGCTGGTCTTCATCGGGGAAGGTCACCAGGATGCGGCTGCCGTGCCCGGTCTCGCTGTCCACCGAGATGGTCCCTCCATGGGATTCCACGATGCTCTTGGTGATGGACAGGCCGAGCCCGGTGCCGCGCACGCCGTCGGCGCGCCGGCTGAAGAAGGGCTCGAAGATGCGCAGGTGGTCCTTGGGGTCGATGCCGACCCCGGTGTCCTCGAACGAGAGCTCCACTCGATTTCCCCCGCGCCGGCAGCGAACGGTCAGCCTACCGCCGCGCGGCATGGCGTGGCAGGCGTTCTGCGCCAGGTTCAAAGTCACCATTCGCAGCTCGCTGTCCGTGGCCAGAACCCGCAACGGGGCCTCCTCGAGCTCGAGCCGGATCTCGACCTTGCGCGTCTCGGCCTCCCAGTGCAGGAGCTTCAGGGTATCAGCCACGACCCGATCGACCTCTACCAGCTCCTGATCCGCCGGCGGCGGGACGCTGAGCTTGAGCAGGCGCTCGGTCACCTCGCTGCACTTCTCTACCTCCTGATCGACCAGCGTCAGGAACTCCAGAACCTGCTCGCGATCGGGCTCGGCCGCGGCATTTTCCTGCTCGGCCGCGTGCAGGGCGAGTCTCACCGCCGCGAGCGGATTATGGATCTCGTGCGCCACCCCGGCGGCGAGGCGGCCAAGCTCAGAGAGCTTTTGCTCGTGCGAGAACTTCACCTGCTGCTCGAGGTCGCGGACGGACTCGACCACCATCAGTCTACGCTCCCCCCGCTGGGTGACCTCCATCGGGGCGGCGTAGAGCTCGACATCCAGGCTGCCGCCGTCGAACCGGCGGTGGCGATGCACCACGCGCAGCGGTTGACTGCTGCGCTGGATCTCCTTCAGTGGGCAGGTGATCAAGGTCTCCGGGCAGGGACTTTCGAGCGCGTGGGCGGCGGCGTAGCAATGCTCCGGTACCTGCGCCGCCGGATCGATTCCCAACTGCTCGCGGTAGGTCGCGTTGGTGAGCCGTATGCGGAAGTCGGAATCGATGACGCAGACGCCGTCGGGGATCGCGTTCACCAGCTGCTGCATGAACTGCTCCTTCTCCCGGAGCTCCTCGATCTTGTTTTCGAGGCCCTGCGCCATGGTGTTGAAGCGCTCCCCCAGCGCGGCGAGCTCATCGCGGCCCGGCAGCGACGCGCGCGCATCCAGATCGCCCTGGGACAGACGCAGGCTCACGTCGGACAGGTGCCCCAGGGGCCGGACCACGAAGCGGCGGATGAACCACCAGCCTCCGGCGAGGTTGATGAGGACGATCAGGGCACCTGAGCCCATCAGCAGGAGCGTCGTGGTTCTAGCCTGCGTCTGCAGCGGGGTGGCGTCGAAATCAACGTAGAGGATGCCGTTGATCGGGTTCTCGGCCACCGGGCCGTGACACTCCTGGCAGGGCGCCTTGTTGCGGACGGGGTTGACGCTGCGCAGTGCGCTGACCCCGTTCCCGCGTTCGATCAGCCGCGTCGACGGGCCCCGCAGGATTTCCTCTTCCGGCGGGATCTGTCCACCGGCCAAGGCGGGGTCGGTGCTCAGGCGGACGGCGCCGAGGGGACTGGTGATGGTCACCGCGAGGATGCCCGGCTCATGACCCAAGCGCTCCACGATGTTGGCCAACCCTTCCAGGTCCCGCTTGAGCATGGCGTTCTCGAGCGAGGTCTGGAGCAGCCGGTTGACCTGGGCTGCAGCGGTGGCGCGCTCCTGCCCGAGCTGCTCGCGGTATAGAGTCACGAAGAGCACGAGGAAAACCAGCGAGCTGATGATCAGACCGGCGGCGGTGCCAATGGCGAACTTCTTGTTGAGGCTTTCGTCCAGCAGTCGCATGAGCAGGCTCCGAGGCGCCGGGCGGCGGTTTAAGGACGTGGGGCACGTCCGACCTTGTCCGCTGAACGGCGCTGTCCCGATTATTGTGGAAGCCGCTGGCGCCTTGACTGACATTTTGGCAGATCCGGCCGACGCTTGCACCCAGGTCGAGTCGGTATCGCTTGCGCGTGCGTATGGGCAAGAAGGTCGGTACGACGCCGTGCGCCCAAGATTGGCTATGCCCCACCCCGGGTGCGGGCACGTTGCTTGCTTCAGCAAGAAGTCAGGGTGCGAGCGCATGCTTGCGGGGCAGGAGAGAGACGATGACCTGTGTGGACCGATGTGGCGATTTGGGTCGGGTATCCTTGATCGGACTGCTGCTGGTTGCCGGCAACGCCGTCGGCGGTGAAGGCCCGTCAGGCGGCTTCCTCCGGGCGCTCGAGACGGCGGGTTGGGAGGCCCAGCGCCTGCCTGATGGCGCCGTGGAGCTGCGAACAACACGGCGGGATGCGGCGGAGGAGCCGACTCGCGCCGAACCAACTGACGCGCGTCCGGAGCGGGACGCGCCGGAGTCGCCGACACAGCTCTGGGAACGCCTCCGCGGTAGCGGTTGGCGCGTCGAGGTCGCACCCGATGGATCAACGCTCCTGTACCCGCCGGTAACCGGCGAAGGCGCATCCGCGGCCGCTGACGAACAGCCGGCTGAGCCCTCTTCGGAACCGCAGATGACGCTCGACGACTATCTGTCGCAGCGCGGCTGGCGCGTGGAGCGAGCGGCGGACGGCTCGCTGTTGCTCTATCCCCGCAGCGTTGGCGCGGCGGCGGAGCAGAGGTCCGCGCCGGCCCCCTGCCCGGGGTACGTTCCGGCGCCGATAAGCACGGGAGAGATCGAGCTGCCGGTGGATGTCTGGTCCGAGGCGAAGGCCGTCGCCGAGTCCTGGCTGTCGTCAGTCGACGGTGCCGGCTTGTCAGTCGGGCGCATTCGCAGGATCTTTCGTGTGTTTCTGGTGAGCATCGTGGACGCTCGTCCTCCCCATGAGCTCAGGCATCAGATCGCGATCAATGTTGAGGACGGACGGGTCATCGTTCTGAACTAGCGAGGGGACTCGTTTTCAGACGCTTACGCGCTTGAAACTGGCGTCGCATTGGATTGCCCCAGGGGGCGCTGAAACCATCGGTCAGCAAGTCAAGCCTGCGGGCGGCCCCCGCTCCACGGGAATTCCCTAACTGACACGATGGCAGGGGCGGCGCCGGCCCGGTTTCCGGGCGATGATATTCCTTGATGTCCGTGGTGTAGTAGGTCTGGTAACTGATTGAGCGCAATTCAATTTGGTCGCTCCCGTCTATCCTCTCTCCCCAGGTCCCGGCCGCATTACCGCTGCGCGTACCCCGCTTCATTAGCGATTGCTTGTGACAAAGCGTCAGAAGGTTCTGTTCAGGCGGCGCGTTCGCCTCGGACCGGAAAGAGCGAAAAGAGTCTGCAAAACAAGATCTAATCACGGCCCACCGTGGATTGGCACGAAGGCTGCACAAGAACCAGGCGGTCGCGGTGGCCGACACGGTCGGGCGGTGGACTGCGAATCGCTCGGACGGGTCGCCGAGGCGAGGTTAATTGGAGGTCATAGCGAAATGAGCGCGAAATCTACCACCATTGCCCTGTTTGTCGCCGTTTGCGGGCAAGGCGCCTTTGCCTCGTCTGGCGGTCAGCTCCCCATCGCGGGGACGCAACCCTACCAACGTCCGCAGGGGGCGCCGGTGATCCTCGAGGTGCAGAGGGACCCAAGCTGGTTCACGCACGCGCTGACGGGAATCAGCAAGCCGTATCCGAACAGCCTACGGTTCCTCGAAGACCAAGGGAACTGGCACACCCCCTTCAACCATCCGGGAATGTACCCGCCCTACGATCTTCGTGGGTGGCATCAGCAATAGTCGGGCCTTCCCGGCGTTCGATAATCACTTGGAGGAAATGTAATGACGCATACGATTAAGAGGTTTAAGAAAGCCGCTGTTGCTGCCGTGGTCGGGCTCACCCTGGCTGGCGGTAGCTCTGCGGCGCTCAGCATGGATGGCATGTCCGGTATGGGCGGATGTCCGGGATGGGCGGCATGGGCGGCATGTCCGGCATGGGCGGCATGTCCGGCATGGGCGGAATGTCCGGCATGGGCGGAATGTCCGGCATGGGCGGAATGTCCGGCATGGGCGGCATGTCCGGCATGGGCGGTATGTCCGGTGGCATGGGTGGTATGTCCGGCATGGGCGGTATGTCCGGCATGTCCGGGATGGCCGGTTATTTCCAGATCACCCCTGACGGGCAGATCTTCTTCTACCCGGCCACCGGTATGGGCGGCATGTCCGGTATGAGTGGCATGGGCGGCATGTCCGGCATGGGCGGTATGTCCGGCATGGGCGGCATGTCCGGCATGGGCGGCATGTCCGGTATGGGCGGCATGTCCGGCATGGGCGGCATGGGCGGCATGTCCGGCATGGGCGGCATGTCCGGCATGGGCGGCATGTCCGGCATGGGCGGCATGGGCGGCATGTCCGGCATGGGCGGCATGTCCGGCATGGGCGGCATGTCCGGCATGGGCGGCATGTCCGGCATGGGCGGCATGTCCGGCATGGGCGGCATGTCCGGCATGGGCGGCATGTCCGGCATGGGCGGCATGGGCGGCATGTCCGGCATGGGCGGCATGTCCGGCATGGGCGGCATGTCCGGCATGGGCGGAATGTCCGGCATGGGCGGCATGTCCGGCATGGGCGGAATGTCCGGCATGGGCGGAATGTCCGGTATGGGCGGAATGTCCGGTATGGGCGGAATGTCCGGTATGGGCGGATGTCCGGCATGTCCGGTATGGGCGGAATGTCCGGTATGGGCGGAATGTCCGGTATGTCGGGCTATTTCAAGATCACGCCTGACGGGCAGATCTTCTTCTATCCGGCCACCGGCATGAGCGGAATGTCCGGCATGGGCGGCATGTCCGGCATGGGCGGCATGTCCGGTCATGGGCGGCATGTCCGGCATGGGCGGCATGTCCGGCATGGGCGGAATGTCCGGCATGGGCGGAATGTCCGGCATGGGCGGCATGTCCGGCATGGGCGGCATGTCCGGCATGGGCGGCATGTCCGGCATGGGCGGCATGGGCGGAATGTCCGGCATGGGCGGAATGTCCGGCATGGGCGGCATGTCCGGCTGGACACCTCCGGCCAACTAGACCATCCGAAACCAGAACAGCAGATGGATCCGCAAGCCTTTGCACAAGGACGTGCTGTTTTTCCGGCGCGAGCGAGCGCTAACGTGGCCGGAGCAGAGCGTTAGAGGACCCGCGTGATGTTGAAGACCAGCCTTTCGTTGGCATTGATTTCTCTGCTGGTTTGGGTGACGGTACAGGCAGGTCCCCAAGCCGGACCCGGGCTAGATTACGAGGGAGCGCGGTGGCACCCACTGCATTTCAAACCCGCGATCGAGACCGCCACGGATGCCCAGTGTCTCGAGTGTCATGCGGAGGTGTTGGAGGCGAGTATTCGCTCCGAGTCGCCGGCCGGCGTCAAGCCGAGCCAGTCCCTGGCTTGGTATCAGACCCTGGATACCTATCAGGGGGATCAGGAGACCTTCCACCGCCGACACCTGGTGACCGATTACGCGAAGCAGGTGATGGACCTCAAGTGCAACACCTGCCACCAGGGCAACGATCCGCGCGAGGAGACTGCGATGTCCCACGCCGACGGAGACCCGACACTCACGCAGCGCAAGCACGTAGACCCCAACATCTGCCTGATGTGTCACGGGAAGTTTCCCTACGAGAACATGGGCGTACCAGGGCCATGGCTTGAGTTTGGCGCTGCCTTCCAGAACAACTGCATGTTGTGCCACACGGCTTTCCGAACCAATCGGCACAACGTGAATTACCTCAAACCCCAGGCGATCGAGGACTTGGCCAAGGAGGGAGGGGATGCCTGCTACGGCTGTCACGGCGGCCGTTCCTGGTACCTAATCAGCTATCCCTATCCGCGCAATCCCTGGCCGGGCATGCCGGAGCCTGCCCCCGAGTGGGCCAAGGACCGCCCGACCCAGTCCGAGGCCCGGTTCCTCGTCGGGATGAATCCGCCTGAGACCCAAGCGCCGCAGCAGGGTGACAAGTGATGAAAGACACCAACGATCTCTCTTTCCTCGAGTCTTGCCTCAACGTGACTCGCAGGACCTTTCTGAAGTCCACCGCCGCAAGCGCCGCGGCGCTGAGCGCGGGCGGCCTGGTCAAGACCAGGGACGCCGAGGCCTTTGCCTACGCGCCCTATCCGCGTGACGACGAGTTGCAGACGGTGGTGACGAGCTGCGCCCACAACTGCGGCTCGCGCCACATGCTGGTCGCGCACAAGAAGGGCGACGTCATCGTGCGTATTTCCACCGATGACGGTCGCTACCAGCGCGGTGGTTTCTTCGGCAAGGACACCGAGGAGGAGCCGCAGGTCCGCGGCTGCCTGCGCGGGCGCTCCTATCGTCAGCGCCTGTACTCCCCGGAGCGCCTGCTCTACCCCATGGTGCGGGTGGGCAAGCGGGGCGAGGGCAAGTTCAAGCGCGTCAGCTGGGACGAGGCGCTGGAGTTCGTCGCCAACAAGATGATCGAGCTCAAGCAGAACTACGGCCCCACGGCGCTGCTCGACCAGAGCTACGCCGGCGCGTCCTATGGCGTCCTGCACAAGTCGGATCAGATCGAGGGCCTGCTCGGGCGCTTCCTGGGCATGTTCAGCTGCCGCACCAGCTCCTGGTCGGTTCCCTCGTACCAGGGCACCACGACCAGCTCCCGCTGGACCTTCGGCACCATCGAGGATGGCAACGAGGACGACACTTTCGCCGACTCGAAGCTGATGATCATGTGGGGCTGGAACCCCGCCTACACCTTCCACGGCGGCAACACCTTCTACTACATGCGGCTCGCCAAGCAGCGCGGCTGCAAGTTCGTGCTGGTGGACCCCCAATACACGGATTCCGCCGCCGTCTACGACGCCTGGTGGATTCCGATCAAGCCCAACACGGACGCGGCCATGATGGCCGGCATGGCCCACTACATCTTCGTCAACGAGCTGCAGAACCAGGACTTCATCAACCGTTTCTGCATGGGCATGGACGAAGGAACTATGCCCGAGTGGGCGCCGCGCAGCGTCAACGGCCAGGAGAACTTCAAGGACTACATCCTGGGCAAGTACGACGGTCAGCCCAAGACGCCAGAGTGGGCCGCCGAGATCTGCGGCGTGTCCGCCGAGGACATCAAGAAGCTTGCGGACATGTACGCCAACACCAAGCCGGCGGCGCTCAAGGCCTCCTGGGCCCCGGGACGCAACGCCTACGGCGAACAGTACAACCGTATGGCGGCGGCCTTGCAGGCGATGACAGGCAATATCGGTGTCCTGGGCGGTTCGGCCGAGGGCGTCGGCAAGGCCTGGCACGCGGAGGCCGTGGCCTATCCCTACGATCAATACTCGAATATCTGGTTCGCCTCCATCAAGTCGGATCGTTGGGCGCACATCGTACTGAACTACCCGAACGTGTCGCGCGAGGAGGCCGGTCTGTGGCCGCGCCAAGACAACATGGACGGGGTGATTCCCAACATCAAGGGCATCTTCTGGCAGGGCTCTGACTGGTTCAACCAGCTCACGAACATCAATAAAGAAATCGAGGCCATGAACAAGCTGGAGCTGGTGGTGTGCATGGACTCCACCATCACCCCGTCTGGTCTCTACGCAGATGTTCTCCTGCCGGTGGCGACCCACTTCGAGCGTCATGACGTGGCGCTGCCCTGGTACAAGGGTCACTACTACATCCATCGGCCCAAGGTGATCGAGCCGATGGGCGAATCCAAGACGGATTTCCAGATCTTCACCGAATTGGCCTACCGCATCGGCCACAAGACCGGCATGGGCGACAACTTCGGCAGAACCTACAACCCGAAGGCAGATCGCAGCTACTTCCTCAACCCGGATGCGGTCGACGAGGCCTATCTGCGCGAGTGGTGGGAGGGCAAGGTCATGCACCACCAGCACGTCGACATGTCTTGGGACGAGTTCAAGAACTACGGCGTCTACAAGTTCATACTCGACAAGCCCCATGTGGCCTTCCGCGATCAGATCGAGAACGGTACGCCCTTCGGCACGCCGTCGGGCAAGATCGAGATCCTGTCCTCGGAGCTTGCCAACGTCGAGGATTGGACCAAGACGCGCTACGGCTACCATATCCCGTCGATCCCCAAGTGGATCGAGCCCTGGGAGTCGCTCAACAGCCCGAAGACTGCCAAGTATCCGTTCCACTTGATCTCGCCCCATCCGCGCTGGCGTACGCACTCGATCTTCAACAATTGCTCTTGGCTGCGTGAGACCTACGAGCAGGAAGTCACGGTCAACGCATCCGATGCCAAGAAGCTCGGCATCAAGACCGGCGACATCGTCGAACTCTGGAACGAACGCGGTATCGTGGTCGTGCCCGTGTACGTCACCGAGCGCTGTATGCCTGGCGTGATCGTGCTCCACGAGGGGGCTTGGATCGATCTGGACGACGGCGGCGTCGACCGCGCGGGAAATCCTGACATGCTCACCCTCGACGAGCCCAGCCCGGCAGGGGCCTTCGCGTACAACACGGTCCTTTGCAATATCCGCAAGACGGATCTGGAGCACAGGCCCGGATGGGACAGGCTCGCGACCTCCCGCGCACACGTCTTCCGGCGTGAACTCTAACGGTTTCGGAGGATCTATCCATGGCTGAGAACAAAGACCAGGCCAAGATCAAAGAGGCCGTCAAGCGCCGGAAGAAGGAGACCTACACTCCTGTGGTGCCCGAGATGCAGCTCGGATTCGTGCACAACAACGTGGACTGCATCGGTTGCCGCGCCTGCGAGATCGCCTGCAAGGACAAGAACGGACTGCCGGCGGGGCCACGTTTCCGCCGCGTGCAGTACATCGAGGGCGGGACCTACCCAGACGTGTACGCCTACAAGGTCAACCTGTCCTGCAATCACTGTGCAGAACCGGCCTGTCTGCCGACTTGCCCGACCGGGGCCATTTGGAAACGCAAGGACAACGGAATCGTCGATATCGACTCGACCCTCTGCATCGGTTGCCGGCGGTGTGAGGCGGCCTGCCCTTACGGCGCGCCGCAGTTCATCCCGGAGCAAAACATCGTCTCCAAGTGCAATCTGTGCGTGGATGAGATCGAGGCTGGTCGCAAGCCTTACTGCGTGATGGCCTGCATGATGCGGACGCTGGACGTTGGACCTATCGATTTGCTGCGCGAGAACAAGTACCCGACGAAGGCCATCGGTCCCCAGGAGGAGCCGATACGGGCGGTGAAGAACTTCGCCAACCCCGAGCTCACGAACCCGTCCATCGTGTTCGTGGCCCACAGCAAGGGCAAGGTGGACCAATGAGCGTGGCATCCACCGCCAGCGTTGGGGAACCCGATGTAGTCGAGCGGTTCCGGGCGGCCGCCGCCCAGGACCTGCTGGTCTTGGCGAAGCTGCACGAGACAGAGCTCGATCGGCCGCTGATCCTGTCGCTGTGGCAGGACTGCTACGAGGATTTCCTGGGCTTGCGCTTACGAAAGGAGCGGGGGAGAGAGGCCCTGGCCCTGCTGCGCCAGGGCCTCACCGAGATCCCGACCTCGCTGGGGCAGGAGGCCCTGGACCGGCTCGCCGCGGACTACGCTGACATCTATCTCACCTACGGTCTGCGCGCGTCGCCTTGCGAGTCGGTCTGGCTGGATGAGGACAACCTCACCATGCAGGAGCCGATGTTCCGGGTTCGGGAGTGGTACCGGCGTTACGGCATCGGGGTGGAGGACTGGCGCTTGCGCACCGACGACCATCTGGTCAACGAGCTGCGTTTCCTCGCTCATCTGCTGGGCTCGGAGGAACAGGACGCGCCCCTGGGGGACGCTGCCGGCTTCATGGACGAGCATCCGTTGCGCTGGGTTGATCAGTTCGCGCAGCGGGTCGCGGCCCGCTGCGATACGGGCTTTTATGCCGGGCTCGCATTGCTGACGGGCGCGTACCTCGACGAGCTGCGTGACTTGCTGGCCGAGATCCTCGACAGCCCACGGCCCTCGGCGGAGGAGATCGACGAGCGGATGCGGCCCGCAAAGGACGTCTCGGTCGATGTTTCCGGCCCCTACGTCCCCGGCGTAGCACCTACCTGGTAGCGTTCATGGCGACCGGTTTCGGCCGGATTGCGTCTGACGACGCGCTGATACCAGAAGTCGTTGCCGAACGCTGCGTCCATTCCCGTATGGAGCAAGCGAGTTGTCGTGCCTGTGTGGCTGCGTGCCCCACGCACGCCTGGGTTATCGACGACGAGCGCCTCGGGATCGACTCCCGCCTGTGCGATGGCTGTGGCTTGTGCGCTCCCGCCTGTCCGGAGGGTGCGATCCTGGGCCATCATGCGCCGCTGCGTTATCGCGTAGAGGGTGTGGAGACGGCGTTTCTGGCCTGCAGCCGGGCTGGCGTTGAGGGGCAGGGCGTCGTTCCCTGCGCGCACGTCCTGGGCGTGCGCGCCCTGCTCGGCCTGTATCGGGACGGCGTGCGGCGGCTGCGGGTCTGTCTGGGCGAGTGTGATGCCTGTCCGCGCGGGGGCGTGACCCGCATCGGGACGAGTCTCGGCCAGGTCTCGACTCTCATCGCCGATCGCGGGTTGGAGGCCCTTGCGCTCGAACATCTGGGACCGGAGCAGTGGAAGGCCGGTCTGGTGACGGCCAACGCCGCGCATCGCGACAAGGCGCTCGGCCGCCGCGCGTTCTTTCGGGGCATCCTCACCGCTGCCGCCGAGACCGCCTCGGAATTGGCGGACCGGGCCGAGTCCGGTGTCCGTCGCTTCGTGCCGCCCGGCCGCTTGCTTCCGAGTCCCGGAGATCGCGGTCTCAGTCTCCACGCTCCCCGAATCGATCCGGGGCGCTGCACCGGCTGCGATGCCTGTGCGCGGTTGTGTCCGCATGAGGTCATCCAGGTCGAGCCGGAGACCTACCGGTTCGACCCTGGCGGCTGCACCGGCTGCGGTATCTGTGAAGACGTATGCGCGGCGCACGCGGTGACCGTCTCCACGCTCGAGCCGAACGCTCAGCGTCTTCTACGCCTGGAGCATAGGCGCTGTCCGTCCTGTGGTGTTCACTTTCACCGGCCAGGCGTGGGAAGCGAGCACGATGCGTTGTGTCACGTCTGCGCGCACTCCCGCCACCAGAGCACGCTGTTTCAAGTGCTCGGCTAGGCCCGGGTTTCTCGTCCTTTGCGCTCCGTATCCGGTACGCGAACCCGCGCCGCGTCAAGGGGCTGTCGTCAGCTTGGGCGATCAAGGGTCACGCCAGGCGGCTCAGGGAGCGCGCCATAAGCATCGCTCCCATTGCCAGAACGAGTCCGTACGTCAGTCGCCGGTAGCCATGCTCGCCGAGCCTTCGATATAGCCAGATGCCGGTTAGTGTCCCGAGCAGCAGCGCCGGGGTGCTCCAGAGGAACCAGCGCACTACCTCTCGCGTGACCAGCCCGCCCGCGGCGTGGGCTAGTACCGTGATTCCGCTGGAGAGCAGAAAGAAGAGTACGAGCGTGGCCTTCCGGCGATCGGGCTCCCACTCCCGATGGGCGGCCACGTGAAGGATGACCGGCGGCCCGTTGGTGCTGAATGCCGCGCCCATGGCTCCTGATACGGCACCGAGGCCGATACGCCAGGTTCGAAGCCAGGCGGAATGCGGCTGTCGTCCGAACAAGGCGAGCAGGGCGTACGCAGTTATCAGGAGTCCGAGTGTGCCAAGGACCAGGTACTCTGGGGCGCGGGTGAGGAAGATGAGGCCTATGGGCGTGCCGAGCAGGTAGCCCGCGAGCAGCCTGGCCACGGGCGCGAATCGCGCCGCATGATACAGGTGGGGCAGGTTGAAGGCGGAGATCGCGAGCCCCAGCAACGCCATCAAGGGGACGACCGTTTCCACCGGCAGCAACAGCAGGAGCAAGGGCACGGCGACTAGCGCCGAGCCGAAGCCCGATAGCCCCTGAATCAACCCGGCGAGAAACGCAACGGCGAGGACCGGCAGCAAGAATTGGGGCAGGATCACCCGGGTTGGAGCGCGCGGGCTGGTTCGACAAGTCTTTGTAAACCGCTCCACGCACGCCGCCCGCAAGGGACGGCCGAGACGTGGCGGGGCTCGAGGTCCTTGATCAGCGCTGCGGCGGCGCTGCGACGGTCTGTTCGTCGAAGCAGTGGAAGTGCGGTGAGGTCCCCTCCGTGCTCACGTAGGATACCAGGCAGGTCTTCTGGTTCTGCTGGTCGATGATCTTGCGCACCACCAGGTCGCCCTCGCGCAGATTGCTGGTCTGCACCAGGTTGCCGTCGCCCGGAACACCCTTGCTCTTGTAGCACACCAGCGACGGCGAGGTTCCGCCGGTGCTGACATAGGCGATGAGGCAGGTCTCGGCGTTGTCCGGATCGACGATCCGGTGGATCTCGAGATCGCCTTCCCGCAGGTGGCCGCCACGCACGATGGCGTCGTCCGCCGGCTTGCTGCTCTGGTAGCAGTCGATGGAAGGCGCCGTGCCCGGGGTGCTGACGTAGGCCACGAGGCACGAGACGTTGTTGTCGTAGTCCTTTACCTTGCGCACCACCAGCTTGTCTTCCTTGAAGAATCCTACCTGGTTGATATTGGAGCGGTAGCCGCCCACCGCATCGTAGCAAGTGATCATGGAACTTGTGCCCTTGGTGCGCACATAGAAAGCGAGGCAGATCTTCTTGCTCTCCAGGTCCGAGATGGTGCGGACGATGAGATCGCTTTCACGCAGCTTGCCGGTCTGAACGAGCAGGGTTGACTCATACTCCGCCGCGATACCCAACAACGGCAGTCCCATCAACAGAGATGCGATTAAGCGTTTCATGCGAGAACCCCAGCGTTGTAAGCAGAACGATTGTCGAACAGGGCTTTCCCAATTGCGGCCGCCGCTCGGACCCGCGGACAGACCGAGTCCCAAGCCGATTCCCCCGTGGTCCAAAACACCACGCATGTGTTTATAATACTAAAAATGTATGGGTGTTACGCTGAGGAAAAGTCAACGTGAAACGATTCGCTATCTTCTCTCTCGCGGCGGCCGTGAGCCTGGGCGGTGTGAGCTTTACCGGACTGGCGCAGGCGGGCATGTTTGACATGATGAACCCGGGGGAATGGTTCGGCGGAGACAGGGACCGGTACTATGATCATCCCTATCGCTGGGGTGGCGGACCCTACGGTTGGGGTGGGCCCTATGGCGGCTACGGTGGCCCATACGGCTGGGGCAGTCCCTATGGTGGTGGCTACGGACCCTACGGCTGGGGTGGGCCTTATGGCGGCGGTTACGGCGGGCCCGGCAGCACCATCGTGGTTACCCCCCAAGGCGGCGGCAAGGAGTCTGCGCCCCAGCTACCGGAATAGTCTGCGAAGGTTGCTCCGTGCGGGACGCGAAGCCTGCGTCCCGCCTGCAGAGGCGCCGCTCCAAGCTGCCGGTTATCGCTGCTTCAGCAAGCGCGAATTGGCCCTTTGCGCATGCCCCTCCTCGTCGGATCGGTCTCCCTCTCCTCGGGTATTGCGGCAGCCGGAGTCACCGGCTGGGGTTGGCGGCATAGAGAAACCAATCAGGAGGCCCAGGCTCGGCAGTCGTCCCGGTACCGCGGGAGATAGCCCCGGCCTCTTCGTAGACCCACTGCAACAGCGTGTTCTCCACGCCCTTTCCGCGCCAGGCCTGCAGTCTTGGATTGTTGATCAGGGACACAACAATCCATCGGCGCCCGTCCTTGTCGAGCAGGAAACCGGCGATCCCCGTGGCGCCCCGTAGCGTTCCGGTCTTCAGGTGGCCACGCCCGGCGAGCGGTCCCTTTTTGAACCGCTTGCGCATGGTCCCGTCAACTCCGGCGATGGCGAGGGATGACAGAAACTCGGGCATGATGGGGCTTGAGTAGGCGTAACCGAGCAGTCGGCCCATGCTGGCCGCCGCGATGCGCGTGACCCGTGACAGGCCGGCGCCGTTGTCAAGCACCAGCTCTGGCAAATCGAGCCCCTTCTCGCTTAGCCAGTCGGCGACCGCCTCCTGGGCCTTGGCCAAGGATCCCGGCGCGCCGCGGCGCTCCGCGCCCAGAGTCAATAGCAGGGTGCGTGCCATCAGGTTGTTGCTCTGCTTGTTGATCTCGCGGATCACCTCTTCCAGAGGGGGCGACTCCAGGGTGTACAAGAGCTTCGCGCCCTGGGGCCGTTCGCCGGCTCGGATCTCGCCTTCGATGCTTCCCCCCAACTCGCGCCACAGGGCCGCGACGGCCCCGGCCGCGTGGTCGGCGGGGTCTAGAATCAAGCGGGGATAGCTCTCCTCACGGCACTGGCTGGCAAAGGTCCCCGACAACTTGAGTGTGGCGCTGCCTTGCCCCTCCACCACGGATACCCTCGGCTTGTGGAACTTGCGCTGGCACGGCGCCTCCACCAGCTTGATCTGGTTCTCCACCCCGAGGTTCGCGAGCGGCGGGTCCGTGAAGACGCGGATGTTGGCCGACGAGTCGTCCCTGATCAGGTGGATGCGAGTGGTCTGGAAATTGACGCTGAGTGCCGTGGGGATGGCGTTGTAGGCGCTCGCGGCATGGCCGTCGAAGTCGCCGCGTGCGTCCCCGAGGGGCTCGAAGTAAGAGCCGTCGAGGATGACGTCGCCGCCAATGATCTCCACGCCACGCTCCCGCACACCGCGGAGGAACCGCCACAGAGCCTCGGGGGTAAGGGCGGGATCGCCTTGACCTTGGAGCACGAGATCGCCCTCGAGCCTTCCGTCGGCCAATGTCCCGGTTATGTAGGCTCGCGTCCGCCAGACGAATTCGGGGCCGAGAATGTCGAGGCCGGCGAGCGTGGTAAGCAGCTTGATGGTCGAGGCCGGATTGCGCGGCACCTCGGCGTTGATCGAGAGCAGCGGATGCGGGTCGTCGACGCCGTGCACGTAAAGGCTGACGTCCTCGACCGCGATCTTGTGCAGCCGCAGTTGCTTGGCAATTGGCGCCGGGACTTCGGCCATGTCGGCCGCGGGCAACTCGGTGGCGATGGCGGCAAGGAGGCCGAGGACGAGTGCGCGCCACCTGCGCTTGCCGGCAGGAAGAGAAGGCATACCAGATTCTTTCCGTGATGGGCTATGGGTCACGAGATCGTCTGCAGGCGGTTAGACTATTGCCGGAGGATCAACCTCGCAAGGCCCGATGGAAACCGCGCGGACTGGGCCGGCAGGGGAATCGCTGGATAACCGAATTCTGGACGTGGAAGTGGAAACGAAATCGACTCGAGGAATCGCCCGCCTGTCCTGGGTCATAGCCGGTCTGCTGGTGACCGTTGCAGTTGTCACCCTGGTGTTGAAGGCCTGGCCACTGATTCACCCGAAAGCCGTGGAGCAGGCGCCACTGAATCCAGCGTGCGATCTACGCCAGGGGCCATGCACGGTCGCATTCTCGGGAGGAGGCGCGGTCATGCTCGCGATCGAGCCGCGCGAGATTCCGCCAATGCGACCACTGCGCTTCGCAGTGACCCTTCGCGACCTCGACAGCGACGCGGTCGAACTGGATTTCGCGGGCGTCGACATGAACATGGGATACAACCGGGTCTCTCTGCGGGCTGACGGCACAGGGAGCTATGTGGGCGAGGGGATGCTGCCCGTCTGTGTCCGCGAGCGCATGCGCTGGGAGGCAAGGGTCTTGATCGAGACCCCAAGCGGCTTGATGGTGGCCCCGTTCCAGTTCGACACCTATCGAACGGGGAGAGCCGTTTCCGAGCCTTCGCTCCAGGATGGCCAATGATCAGCGTCTTGGGCGCTCTCCGAAAGGCGCGAGCGGTCGGGACTTCCAGTTCGCCACCCCCGACCGATCATATCAGAACATGGCTATATAACGATCTGTTGATTTTCGTCAAAACAGCGTTTCCTCTGTCGGGAGTAAATTTTTGGTACGGGTGCGCGATTCGCCGCGACCCGCGCTTCACAAGACAGTGAGGAGGAACTCCATGACCAGAAACAAGCGCTTTGCATTAGCCGCTGCCATAGCGGGTGCCTCGGTCCTGACCTCGCTCTCCGCTGAGGCCTTCTTCGGACCCTTCAACTTCATGCGTGGTTGGGGCGGAGGACCCTGGGGCTGGGGCGGTTACCCCTATTACGGCGGTTGGGGCTATCCCTACTACGGTGGCTGGGGCTACCCGTATTACGGCGGTTGGGGCTACCCCTACTACGGCGGCTGGGGCTCTCCGTACGGGTGGGGTGCGCCCTATCTCGGCTATCCGGTCGTTGCGGCTCCCGCGGCGGTGGCCGCGCCCGCATCCAGCTCCGACAAGTAGCCTCTCAGCGCTCCCGCGCCTGTTGGCGCGGGAGCGTCTTCACGCACTGCCTTTTCCGCCTCGCCTGGAATCTCGCCCCGGGCCTTCGCCCCTGCTATGCTCTGCGCCGCGTTTCGGCGCGAGCTCTGCGTTGAACGAGACCCCGATCTCCGCGGCTTGTTATTGAGCACCCATCCCTCCTTCCGGATCGTCTGTTCGTCGCGCAAGGTCCGTTGCCGACAAGCCGACGGCCTGGGATGGCGACCGAGCCCACGATAGGGGCATGCGGAGCCTATCGGCATCATCCCCGATGTAACTAGGCCGGCTCTCGCTCGCGAGGTTTCGATGCGCCGGCTCGGGTCCGGGTAGAAGCCGCCGGGCGTCCGGTGCCATGAGCTGCTGAGGTGAGGACAGGACAAAGCTATGTTCGAGCGATCACGGATTCGCGATTGGATCGAGTCTTCTTCGGTGCAGCGGGCGATCATCGGGTTGATCGTGTTAAACGCGATCACCCTGGGCCTGGAGACCTCGGCTTCTCTGATGGAGGAGTACGGAAGCCTGCTGCATGGGCTCGACAGGGCCATTTTGGCGGTCTTCGTCATGGAGATCGGGCTCAAGCTCTACGGTCGTGGCCTCGGGTTCTTTCGCGATCCCTGGAACGTTTTCGATTTCACTGTGGTTGCCGTCGCGCTGTTGCCAGCAACTGGCCCGCTGGCGGTGATGCGCGCCCTGCGGGTGCTGCGGGTGCTGCGCCTGATTTCCATGGTGCCGCGCATGCGCTTCGTGGTGGAGGCATTGCTGCGCGCCGTGCCCGGAATCTCCTCGATCGCGGCCTTGATGATGCTTCTGTTCTATGTCTTCGGCGTCATGGCCACCGGGCTCTTTGGCGAGCGCTTCCCGGAATGGTTCGGGAGCATCGGGGCTTCCATGTACACCCTGTTCCAGATCATGACCCTCGAGAGCTGGTCCATGGGTATCGTGCGTCCTGTGATGGAGGTGTTTCCCCAAGCCTGGGTCTTCTTCATCCCGTTCATCCTGGTGGCGACCTTCACCATGCTGAACCTGTTCATCGGCATCATCGTGGATACCATGCAGACCATGCATGGCGCACAGCTTGCCGAGGACAGGGAGCTCATCGAGCAGGTGGTGCACCAGGATACCTCTACGATCGAGGCGGAGGTTCGTGCCCTGCGACAAGAGGTCCGCGCCCTGCGCGATGTCCTCACGCACAGCAGTGGCAACGATGGATCGCGACGGACCTTATGAGCCGCCCGCAAAGCGGCGCAGGCCTTCGGTGGCGCTGCCCATCATCAGCGCGGTGTTAGGCCCAGGTCGATTACGATAAGATGCGGACGTTACAGGGAAACGCTGACCAATTCGGCGCTTCCCGCGGCACATGCCTGTGGCGTGCCGATTTTGGTCAGGATGGCCAATAATCCGCGTCTCCATAGAGGTCTCGCTGCGCACATCGCGAAGCTCGTACCCGGGCGCCGGCAGACCTTTCGATTGACCATTGACGAAGGGTCTGCGTCCGACGGCATCCCGCGCGATACCAGCCCGCGGGGTCAGTTGGCAAAAGATATGACGGCGACGAGACGAGCAAGACTGGGCCCCGCTGCCCGCACCCGGCACCTGTACCTGACGCGGGTGCTGCTTCTGTTCGCGCTGCTCCTGTCCGGCCAGGAGATCTACGCCCTCAAGCTCGACGTGAGGGTGGAGGGGCTTGAGGGCGAGTGGGAGAAGAACGTCCTCGCCCTGCTGGCCATTTACCAGGAGCGGGAGGACAAGGGACTGACCGAGGCGACGCTACGTGCCCTGCACGAACGCGCGCCCGAGCAGATCCGCGAGGCCTTGGCCCCCTTCGGTCTCTATCGGGTGCAGGTGACGGAATCCCTGACCGAACCGGCGCAGGCCGACGGAACCTGGGTGGCGAGCTATCGCGTCGTACCTGGTGAGCCCGTGCGCGTGGGCTCCGTCGACTACCGCATCGACGGCGAGGGTGCGGACAATCCTGCCTTTCCCAAGGCCTTCCCGATGAAGGTCGGCGACGTCCTGCTCCACGCGGACTACGACAAGGCAAGATCCGATATCGCCTATATCGCCGGGCAGCAGGGCTACCTGGATGCCGAGTTGGTGCGCCATCGGGTCCTGATCGACATGGAGGCCTACCAGGCGGTCGTCGAGTTCCATCTCGATACCGGGCCCCGCTACTACCTAGGCGAGGTCACCTTCAACCAGGACTTGCTGGCCGACGAGTTCCTCGAAAAGTTCGTGACCTTCGAGCCTGGTGATGTCTACGATCAGGAGAGGCTGCTCCGACTACAGGGCAGGTTGCTGGGGACGGAGTACTTCGAGAAGGTGGAGATCGTGCCGCTGAAGGAGGCGGCCGACGCAGACCGGGTCGTTCCAATCGAAGTGGTCGCCACCCGCAACAAGGCGAACAAGTACCGATTCGGGCTCGGGTACGCGACGGACGTCGGTCCGCGCATGATTCTGGAGTGGCGTCGGCGTTACCTCACGCGTTGGGGGCACCGCTTCGACCTCGAGCTCGGGGTATCCGAGGTAGTGCAGTACCTCGAGGGGGACTACCGCATCCCCATCGGCAACCCGATCCGCGACTACATCACCATCCAGCCCAGGTACGAGTCCTACGATACCGCGACCAGTCAGGGAACCCTGTTAACGCTCCAGGTCGCCCACTCGGTGGTCACGCCGGGTGGCTGGCGGAGGACTGCGGGCATCGACTTCCGTTCCGAGGACTCCGAGGTGGCTTCCGACGAGGCGCAAGCCACCAACGAGCTGGTACCCAACATCTCCTGGTCCAAGACGGTCACAGACGACCCCGTCTACACCACCGACGGATACCGCTTGCGGTATACCCTGCTCGGGACCGTCGAGGGTCTGGTGTCGGAGACGTCCTACCTGAGCGGCACCGTGAGGTTCAAGTGGATCAAGAGCTTCTGGAACGACTACCGCTTCATCACCCGGGCGGACCTCGGTGCCACCCTCGCGGACAGCCTGTTCGATCTGCCCGCGAGTCGGCGCTTCTTTGCCGGTGGCGACAACAGTATCCGCGGGTGGGGGTTCGACACGCTCGGCCCAAACGAACCGGTGACCGACGAAGCCTTGGGCGGGCGCTACCTGGCGGTCGGCAGCCTGGAGCTCGAGCGGCGGATCAAGGGGGACTGGAGCGGCGCCGTGTTCGCCGATTTCGGCAACGCCTTCGATCCTGACTTCGATAGGGAGATCGAGGTCGGGGCGGGTGTGGGTCTGCGTTGGCTCTCACCCATCGGACAGATCCGCGTGGATGTGGCTTACGCCCTCACCAAGGAATACCCCGGGGCGCGACTGCACTTGGTGATCGGGCCCGATCTGTGACCGAGTCTGTCGGCAACCCCGAAACGGTTCCGCCGGAGACGGCCGAACCGCCGCGCCGCAGGCGTCGCTCCTGGCCGCGGCTGGCGCTCACCCTTCTGCTTCAGCTCCTGCTGGTTGCGTTCCTGCTCCTCGGCTGGGTGCTGGGTACGCAAAGCGGGCTGCGTTTCGCGCTCGGCCTCGCCGAGGACCTGACTTCCGGGCTGCTCCGCGTGGAGCAGGCGGACGGTCGCGTCCTCGGCGATCTCCATCTGGATGGAGTGGCGGTGCGGGCGCCGGATCTGTCCCTGGATGTCGGCAGCTTCGATCTGCGCTGGCGTCCCCTCGGCCTCTTTACCGGCACCCTGCGCATCCTCGAGCTCTCCGCGCGGGACATCGACATCGAGGTCGCCCCCGCCGAACAGGAGGTGGATTCGGGTCCGATCTCGCTGCCCGCCATCGTTCTGCCCCTGAGCCTGGAATTGGAGCAGGCGCTGGTGGAGCGACTGCGCATCGGCGCACCCGGCGCGGAGACCCCCTTCCGCGTGGACCGCGCGGCGCTGGCCGCATCCCTGCGGGGCAGCGAGCTGACGCTGACGGAGCTCTCCGTTTCCCTGCCGGAGCCGCTCGTCAACGCCCAGGCGCAAGGCGGGGTCCAGCTCGACGGGAGATTATCCGCTCGAGCTGGCTCTGGCCTGGGACCTGAGCCAAGGGGAATCCATTCGGGTGAAGGGTGAGGGCCGCGTAGGTGGGAACCTGAACCGCCTGACCGTAGAGCATGACCTGTCCGGCTCCGCCGGCGTGAGGCTCGCCGCCGTGGTGGAAGCGGTCCTGGACGCCCCGAGCTGGGACGGCAAGATCGAGATCCTGAACCTGGATCTGCCCGCTTTCCAGGCCGACCTGCCGGCCGCCGACGTGACCGGTCTCTTGCAGACCCGCGGCGACCTGAAGGATGCCCGCGTGACCGGGAACCTGACCGGCGAGGCGCCCGATCTGCCCGACTTCGGCCGCCTGCGCGTGGACCTCGACCTGACCTGGGGCGGTCAGGTGCTGGAGATCGCCGCCCTGGAGCTGACGGAGGACAAGTCCGGGGCGCACCTCACGGCCGGCGGTCAGGTTGACCTCAATCCGCCCGACGGCCGTTTCGAGCTGGCGGCCGCGTGGGAGAAGCTGCGCTGGCCCCTGACCGGGGAGCTGCTTGCCGAGGCGCGCCAAGGCAAGGTCGACGCCGAGGGCTCGTTCGAGGCGTTCGAGTACAAGGCCTCCGCGGAGGTGTGGGGACGCGACTTCCCGCAGGCGCTATTGAACCTGGAGGGCGAGGGCGATGCGCGAGGGACCCGTATTGGGGCGCTCGTCGTCGATGTGCTGGAGGGTAAGGTCGAGGCGCGTGGAAGCCTCGCCTGGGCGCCGGCGCTCGGTTGGGACCTGACCTTGTCCGCACGAGACATCGACCCCGGCGCGCAATGGCCCGAGGTGCCGGCGAAGATCGGCCTGGAGCTGACCAGCGCCGGGGGGCTGGAGTCCTTCGACTACGACCTCGACGGGGAACTGGAGAGTGTCACCGTGCCCAGCGCCAAGCTGGCCCTGCAAGGAAGCGGCGACCAGCGGGGGACGCGGATCACGAGCCTGCGCCTGGATACCCTTGGCGGCCATGTCGAGGGCGAGGCGGAGATGGGCTGGGACCCGCTGGTGAGTTGGGAGGCCGAGCTCACCGCCGAGGGCATTGATCCTGGCAAGCAGTGGGCGGAATGGTCCGGAGTCGTCGGCGGGCGGGTCGCGAGCAGCGGCATCCTGGAGGATGAGGGGCCGGACCTGAATGCCGTGATCGAGGGGTTGAAGGGCACCCTGCGCGGCTACCCGGTGGAGGCCGAGGCGCGCGTGCAGATGCAGGGCGGCGAGATCCTCGTCGAGCGGGTCAATATCGCCTCCGGCCCCACGCGGCTCCAGGCCCAGGGGTCGGCCGGCGAGCGGTTGGACCTGACCTTCGATCTCAACTCCCCGGATCTCAAGAGTCTGCTTCCCGAGGCCGCGGGCAGCGTGAAGGCGAGCGGAAACGTTTCCGGGGCTCGGGAGACCCCGGCAGTCAAGCTGGACCTGGCGGCCGAGGGTGTGTCGGTCGCCGGTCAGGGTTTGCGGCGGCTGACCGGAAAGGCGGACCTCGATCTGGCGGCCGGGGGGGCGATCAAGCTTGACCTGTCCGGCGAGGGACTGACCGCCGGCGGCATGGCATTCGACAGCCTGCGCATCGAGGGAGACGGGGACATGGGCTCTCATCGGCTCTCGGCGCGGGTGCAGGGCGAGCCGCTTTCGGTGCAGCTGGCCGCGGAGGGGGGGCTGGCCGAGGGCAATGCCTACGCGGGCCAGGTAACCGGGCTCGAGGTGCGCAGCCCGGACTACGGCAACTGGCGGCTGGAGAAGGCCGCCGCCCTGCGTTACGCCGGGGAGCAGGTGAGCGCCGGTCCGGTGTGTCTCCGTGACGGAGGGGGCTCGGGTGGCTGCGTCAGCTTCGAGCAGCAGGCGGCGGGCCGCTGGAAGTCGGAGTTCGATCTCGACAAGCTGGCCTTCGATCTGCTCGCGGCCTTCATTCCGCAAGACCTGACCCTGGAAGGGGAGGCGAACGCAAAGGGCAGCTTCGAGGCGTCCGCCGGGACCATCTCGGGCAACGCCCGGCTTGCGATTCCCCGCGGGCTGCTGAGCGCACAGGGTCGTGAGCGCCCTGAGGTAATCGATTTCTCCGCGACCCAGCTCAGCGTCGAGGTCAAGGGTGACGGTCTTCGCGCCGGGCTCGATCTCCCCTTGGCCGGACTGGGCGGTGCCGAGGCGGAGGTCTCGCTGCCAGGGTGGCGTATGGACGATCCCGCCCGGTCCGATCAGGCCCTGCGCGGCAGGGTGCGCGCGAACATCGACGACTTGGGGCTGGTGGCGCGCTTCGTGCCTGATGTCACCGACCTGCGGGGTAACATCGAGGCCGATCTCGGGCTCGCGGGCACCATTGGCGCGCCCGGACTGAGCGGCTTCGCCCGGTTGGCCAACGGCGGGCTCGCGGTGCCCCTCATCGGTCTCAAGGTGGAGGATCTCTCGTTCCAGGCCGATGCGCAGGGCGGGAACCTTTTCGTCTACAGCGGCGGTTTCACCGCGGGGGATGGGAGGCTCGAGATCAGCGGCCAGACCCAGCTTGGCGCTCAGGGTGCGGCGACCCAGATCAGGGCGGCCGGCCAACGGCTCACGATCGCGAACTCGAAGGAGTATTTCGCCCTGGTGTCACCCGACATCGCGGTGGAGATCACGCCGGAAGGGACGGTCGTCAGCGGCGAGGTGGTGGTGCCCGAGGCCAGGATCCGCCCGCGCACCATCCCCGAGGGAACGGTTACCCCTTCCCCAGACGTGATGCTGGCTTCGGAGGCGCGGAAAGAGGATGAGGGCCGCTATTCGACGTCCATCGACGTACGCCTCGTTCTCGGTGACCAGGTGAGCATCAAAGCGTTCGGTTTGGAAGGAGAGCTGGTAGGTGACCTGCGCGTACTCAAGGACCCGGGCAAGGATGACATTCTCGGCGATGGGCAGTTGGCCATTGTCGAGGGCAGTTACCGCATTTCCAGCGGGGTAGGCTTGACCGCGGCCATCGGCAAGCCGCTGACCATCGAGCAGGGCTTCCTCAACTGGGCGAGGAGCGACATCGCCAACCCCTTCCTGGTGCTGACCGCCCAGCGGGAAGGCGGTGACGTCACCGCGGGGCTGCGCGTGTTCGGAACCATTCGCAACCCCAAGATGACCTTCTTCTCCGCCTCCGACCCCGGCATGTCCCAGTCCGAGGTCAGCAACTATCTGCTCACGGGCATACCCCCTCGGGGCAAGGAGGACAACGAGAACAAGGCCCTCTCCGTGGGGACCTATGTCGCTCCCAAGCTTTTCGTCGAGTACGACTACAGCCTCGGTGACGAGGCCGACAAGATCAAGCTCCGCTACGACCTGAACAGCTGGATCGAGCTGCAGACCGAGACGGGTGACGCCCAGGGTGGGGATGTCTTCTTCAAGTTCGAGCGTTGAGGGACGTCGGACGCGGCGGCGCGGTGGGCTCCGAGGCGGGGCAGGCCTCCCGTGGCTCGGGGTGTTTGCGCTCTGCGTTGCCTCCTGGGGCGGGGTCGGTCAGGCCGTGATGGCGGGGCCAGGGGCGGCGGCCGACGAGCTGGGGTTCGACCTCTCGCGGCTCGACGGCCAGGGTCTCTATGGCCCCAAGGATGGCAGGCGGTCCCTGGACTACGAATACTGCATCCCGGCGGGCGCCGCCTATCGGGCGGAGGTGGCGGGAATCGATCCCAGCGCCCGTTTTCGGGAATCCTCGCCCGGGCGTGTCGGATGCGGTCCAGACCAGGTATTGGTGCTCGGCAACACCCACCAGCCGGGGTTTCGACAGGTCCTTTCCGGGCTCGCCGCGCTCGACTACGTGGAGCGGATCGTACCGGCCTGGTTCGAGTAGTTTCGCGGCAGAATCAACCCTTGCGCACCGATCTCCTGTCTCCCCGACACTGGCCGAGCTGGCTCGGCGTCGGCCTGATCCGCTTGATCGGCCTGCTGCCCTTTCCGATGTTGTGGGCGTTCGGCATGGGAATCGGGATGCTTGCCTACTACCTGGTCGGCTCCCGTCGGAAAGTGGCCATGCGGAACCTGGAGATCTGCTTCCCGGATCTCGCGGATCGCGGGCGCCGTCGCTTGGCGAGGCTGCATTTCGGCTACCTTGGGGTCGCGGCGCTCGCCCAGGGGTTGGTTTGGGGCGCGTCCAGGAATCGGCTCGCGCGTCTGGTCAGGTTTCGCAACCTGGAACTGTTCGACCGACTCCATGCCGAGGGCCGCAACGTGATATTTCTGGTGCCCCACTTCGTGGGCCTGGAGCTCGGCGGGGCCGCCTTCACTGCGCTGGTGCATCCGGGGATGTACATGTACCAGAAGATCCGCAACCCCGTCATCGATTGCCAGGTGCGGCGCGGCCGCACCCGCTTTGGCGCGGTGTCCGTGGAGCGCAAGGACGACCTGCGGGTCATGGTGAGAGAGATTCGAAAGGGAACGCCCTTCTTCTATCTTCCTGACCAGGACGCGGGCCGGTTCCGCGGAATTTTCGTGCCCTTTTGCGGGATCCCCGCGGCGACCGTGCCGATGCTCAGCCGTTTTGCGCGCCTTGCGGATGCCCTGGTGATTCCGACCTACGCCCGTTTTCTGCCCTGGGGGCGCGGGCTGGAGCTGATCTTCGATGCGCCCCTGGCACCCTTCCCGACACCGGACCTGGCGGCGGATGCGGCCCTGATGAACCGGGTCATCGAGGCGCGGATGCGGACCATGCCGGCGCAGTACTTCTGGGTCCATCGGCGCTTCAAGACGCGCCCGCCCGGGGACCCGCCGATCTATCCGCCGCGGCGCCGCCGGTGATCGGGGGCGGCGAATGACGCGGCCTGTCGGCTGGGGGCCGCATCCCCGCTTCGGGCGCCGCCGCGACTGGGTCATCGGAACCCTGTTGCTCGCGGCGGTCATCGTCGGCGTTGCCCTGACCGTGGGCTGGGGGCGGCTGCTGGCCCCCTGGCGGGATTTTCCGCTGTCCACGCTCGCGTCCCTGCTGGCCTTGAGCGCCGTAAGCTATCTGCTGCGCGCCGTGCGCGTGTACGACTATTTCCACCCCCGTTTCGCGGGACGCTTCATCACCGTCGTCAGGCTCTCGGTGCTGCACAACGTGGCCAACAATCTGTTGCCGATGCGCGCCGGGGAGGTGGTCTTCCCGTGGCTCATGGGCCGCTACTTCGGACATGGTTTTCTCGACGCCGCGGCGGCCCTGGTCTGGATCCGGATGATGGACCTCCACTTCCTCGGCCTGATCGGGATCTTCATCCTCTACCTGCGCGAGCCCGGCTGGGTGTGGGTCCTTGCGGGCATGCTCTGGCTCGGGCTGATGGGCCTGACCGGGTTGATGCGCGCGCTTGCGCCGTCGGGCCAGGGGCGCCTGAGCCGGGCGATCCGACTGATGGCCGACGCGTCGCCGCCATCGCCGCGCCGCGTGCTGCGGGTCTATTTCTGGACCGCCGCGACCTGGATCACCAAGTTCGTGTCCTTGTCCGCCGTGCTCCAGCACTTCCTTCCGGTCGACCCGTGGCGGGTGATGCTGGGCGTCATGGGGGCCGAGCTCTCCAGCGTGCTCCCCTTTCACGGCGTCGCTGGCAGCGGCAGCTACGAGCTTGCCGCCGTGGCCGCCCTGGTGCCGCTGGGGATCGGCCCCGAGGCGGCCCTGTCCGGGGCGGTGAATCTGCATCTGTTCCTGCTTGGCGTCACCCTCCTGCTCGGGTTGCTGGCGTTTCTGCTGCCGGTGCGCCGCGCCCCGGCGGCCGGCAGAGCGGCTTGAGGTCTGGTTGCGAGACTGGATCGCGGTGGCGTCGAAGCGGGGCGGTTTCGGGAACGCGACACTTCTCCGCTGACCCGGATGCCGGTATTCTGCAGAACCCGAACCGTTCCCGTCACCACCGAAGCCCAGCGATGTCCGACAAAGCGATTCCGCCCAAGACCAATTTCATCCGCCAGATCATCGAGGAGGACCTGGCGAGCGGCAAGCACGCCGGCATCGCGACCCGTTTCCCGCCCGAGCCGAACGGCTACCTGCACATCGGTCACGCTAAGTCGATCGTGCTCAACTTCGGCCTCGCCCGGGACTTCGGCGGGAAATGCAACCTGCGCTTCGACGATACCAACCCGCACAAGGAGAACGTCGAGTACGTCGAGTCCATCAAGGAGGACGTGCGCTGGCTGGGCTACGACTGGGGGGACCGGCTCTACTTCGCGTCGGACTATTTCGAGCAGCTCTACCGTTTCGCCCTTGAGCTGATCGAGAAGGGTCTGGCCTACGTCTGCGAGCTCGACGCCGCGCAGATGCGCGAGTACCGCGGCACCCTCACCGAGCCGGGGCGCGAGAGCCCCTACCGCAATCGCTCGGTCGAGGAGAACCTGCGATCTGTTCCGGCGCATGCGCGCCGGGGAGTTCCCGGACGGGGCCAAGACCCTGCGCGCCAGGATCGACATGGCCTCGCCGAACCTCAACCTGCGCGACCCCGTGCTCTACCGCATTCGACACGGGGTGATTCACCACCAGACCGGCAGCGAGTGGTGTCTGTACCCCATGTACGACTACACGCACCCGATCTCGGACGCGCTGGAGGGTATCACCCACTCCCTGTGCACCCTGGAGTTCGAGGACCACCGGCCCCTCTACGACTGGTGCGTCGACAACCTCTCGGTGCCCTGCAAACCGCGCCAGATCGAGTTCAGCCGGCTGAACCTGGAATACACGGTGATGAGCAAGCGCAAGCTCACGCAACTGGTGGACGAGGGTCATGTCGAAGGCTGGGACGACCCCCGCATGCCCACCATCGCCGGCCTGCGCCGCCGCGGCTACACGGCGGCCGCCATCCGCGACTTCTGCGAGCGCATCGGGGTGACCAAGTCCGACAACCTGGTGGAGATGGCCATGCTGGAGAACGCGGTGCGGGAGGATCTCGACGCCACCGCCCCGCGTGCCATGGCCGTGCTGCACCCGCTCAAGGTGGTGATCGAGGACTATCCTGAGGGCAAGAGCGAGGCGCTGCCCGCATCCAACCATCCGAAGGATGCGGCCATGGGGACGCGCCTGGTTCCCTTCGCGCGGGAGATCTACATCGACCGCGAGGATTTCGCGGAGGATCCGCCCAAGGGATTCAAGCGCCTGGTCCCCGGCGGCGAGGTGCGGCTGCGCAATGCCTACGTCATCCGCTGCACGGGGGTGATCAAGGACGAGTCGGGAGAGGTCGTCGAGCTGCGCTGCAGTCACGATCCGGACACCCTGGGGAAGATGCCCGAGGGGCGCAAGGTCAAGGGAGTGATCCATTGGGTCAGCGCGGCCCATGGGGCGACGGCCGAGCTGAGGCTGTATGACCGTCTGTGCTCCGTGCCGGAGCCGGGCGCCGGCAGAGGCGACTTTCTCGCCGACCTGAACCCCGACTCCCTGCGTACCCTGACCGGCTGCCGGGTCGAGCCGCGCCTCGCCTCGGCTGAGCCGGGTGAACGGTTCCAGTTCGAGCGCGAGGGCTACTTCGTAGCCGACAAGAGCTCGCGACCGGATCGCCTGGTGTTCAACCTGACGGTCGGCCTGCGCGACACCTGGGGCAAGATCGAGCAGAAGCAGAGGTCGTGAATCCCGATTGCGTGCCGATGGACCAAGGGGTGCGGCGAGGCCCGCCGCGGTGAGCAAGCAGGACGGGGCACGGCTGGCTCAACCGGGCGCGGGCATTCCCGCCCTGGAGCGCTGGGTCGCTGGGGCCGGCATCAAGGCCCTGGCCCGCTTCGCGTCGCGTGACGCCATTACCCGACGATTCACGCAGGACGCCCAGCGGGCCGTCGAGCTGGCGCGCGGGGTCCCCGAGGAGATGGGGCGGCGGCGGGTGCTCATCCCCCGCATCGCCGGCATGGAGGACAGTAGCCGCGATTGGTCGGTGTACATGACCCTGGAGCATCTGGTCATGGTCAGCGCCGGCGTCTCCGGGCTGATCAGGCGCCTCTGCGCCGGTCGTGAGATTCCGGAAGCGGTGCGCATCCAGGACGTCAAGCCCGACGCGGGTGCGGGCCCGGAACAGGCGGACGCGCTGGAGGACATGGTCCTGCGCTACGGCGAGGAGGTCGCCGCTCACCCGGATCTGCGCACCGCCAAGCGGCACCCGCATCCCTGGTTCGGTCCCCTGAACGCACTGCAGTGGCATGCCTTGGCCGCCGTCCACAACCGCATCCATCGATCCCAGGTCGAGCACATCCTGAGGCGGCTGCGCGCCGGCGGTTGACCATGCCCGCGAACCTGAGCCCCGAGTACAAGGCCGCGGAGGCCGAGTTCCGCAAGGCGCGGGACCCGGAGGAGCGGCTGCGCTGGCTGCGCGAGATGTTGCGCACCATCCCCAAGCACAAGGGAACCGACCACCTGCAGGGAGACATCAAGACCCGGATCAAGCTGCTCACGGAGGAGCTGGCCGGCCCGAAGAAGGGCGCCGCCCACACCGGGCCGGTTACCTCGATCCGCCCCGAGGGCGCTGCGCAAGTCGTCCTGATCGGCCCGCCCAACGCCGGCAAGTCCGCCCTGCACGCCAGGCTCACCGGCTCGCACGCCCACGTCGGCCCCTACCCGTTCACCACCCAATACCCGCAGCCCGGGATGCTGCCCTTCGAGGACGCCCTGTTCCAGCTGCTGGATTTGCCGCCGGTCTCGCAGGAGTTTCCCGTGCCCTGGCTTGGCAACAGCGTGCAGCAGGCCGACGCCTGTCTGCTGGTGGTCGACCTGACCGAGCCCCAGTGCGTCGATCAGGTCGCCGTTCTGCATTCCCTGCTGCGAGAAAAGCGCATCCACCTCAGCCGTCGCTGGCCGGCGGAGGGGGCGGGGCATGAGGGGTTGCCGGACGATCCCTTCGCGGTCGTGCTGCCGACGCTGTTGCTCGCCAACAAGGCCGATCTGATCCCGGAGATCGATGAGGAGCTCGCGGTGTTCCGGGAGCTCACGGGGCTCGACTACCCGGCGCTGGCGGTCTCAGCCGAGACCGGGGAGGGCCTGGCGGAGATCGGTCCCCGCCTGTTCCGCTGGTTGGACATCGTGCGCGTGTACACCAAGGCGCCGGGACGGGCGGCGGATCAGGAACGGCCCTTCACACTGCGCCGAGGCGGCACGGTGGAAGACGTGGCGCGGCTGGTGCACAAGGACCTCGCGCAGTCGCTCAAGTACGCGCGGCGCTGGCCGAAGGGCGATACCCATGTGTTCCACATCGGGCGCGATCACCCGGTTGAGGACGGCGATCTGCTCGAGCTTCACATCTGACGGCTGCCCGTGCGTCGGTCCCGTTCGATCCCCTTGCGGAAACGCTGATTGATTGCGCTTCCCGCGGCACCGGGACGTGCTGATTTTGGCCAGGATGGCCAATAATCAGGGTCTTCTTAAGGTGTTGCTCAGTCGGGGCAGTAGCAGGCGCTCGATCCCCAGTCCGGGTGTGCCTCCTTGCCGTGCGCCAGGCAGGCGGAGCGGGCTTGCTCGATGGTCTCGCCGTAGAAGTGCTCGTGGCAGACCCGGCAGCGGCAGAACTTGGGCTCGTGGGTGATGTAGTGGTGGTCGTGATCGGGTTCAGTCATGCCTTCCGGTTCCGAATGATGGGGACCCAAGAAAACGCCGATCGACTCAGCGTCTTCCGCGGCGCATGGAGGTGCTGATTCTGGTCAGGATGGCCAGTCATCAGCGTCTACCTGGAACGCACTTCAGTCGGTGCGGCCGAACAGGCCGTGACGTACACCCGGCAGCAGCTTGAGGAAATCCTCTCCCTTCACGTGCACCAGGTGGCGGTGATCTCCCGCCTCGAAGTAGACGTTGGCCAGGGTGGCGAGACCCTCGTCGAGAAACGTCTCCACCCCGTAGGCCGGGCCCAGGGGTGGCACCGCTCCCTCGACGCAGTCCGGAAACAGGCGGCCGAGGTCGGACTCCTCGTCGAGCTGGAAGTCGCGTCCCGTCTCCCGGTTGAGGGCGTCGAGCTGCAGCCAGGTGTCGCCGGGGATCACCGCCATGGCGTCTCCCCGCGCATCGCGTACGATCACGGCCTTGGCGACATGGTCGTCGCGCACATGGGCCGCGACCGCGGACTCATGGGTCGATCCGCTTGCCCGGTGGGGAACCAGCTCGTAGCTCACGCCCTGCTCATGAAGATAGCTCTCGACACGCGCCGCGATCGTCATCTTTGACCTCCCGCTGGGATTGACTTGCCTCTCTGCCTATAACATTGGTGCAGCGCCAAGGTGAGGTCAAATGCGCCGGTGCTGCTGTGGGCTTCTGCGGCAAAAAACCCCAGCCGCGAGGCCCGCAATGCAAGCGCCCTGTCGCAGATGGCCCTTGGAGGAACAGGACTGGATCATGACTGCTGCCGATTCGCCGATGGATCAGCTGGGGGCGTTGGTCGCCCACCAGCAGGCACTCCACGCCTGTCGCGCCTGCCCGGACATGCACGGGCCGCCCGTTGTCGGAAACGCCGTCGCGTCTTCGGTCCTGCTGATGGGGCAGGCGCCGGGCGCCCGCGAGAGGGAGCTCGGGCGGCCGTTCGCCTGGACGGCCGGCAAGACCCTCTTCGGCTGGTTCGAGACGATCGGGCTCGCGGAGCGGGACTTTCGCGAGCTGGTGTACATGACCGCCGTATGCCGCTGCTTTCCGGGCAAGGCCGCGAAGGGCGGCGACCGAGTGCCCAGCAGGCCGGAGACCGAGCGCTGTCGGCGCTGGTGGGAACAGGAGCTTGCACTGCTGCGACCCAGGCTGATCATTCCCGTCGGCAGGCTCGCCATCGCGCGCTTCAGCGATGTCGAACGCTTGCAGGATGCCGTGGGGCGGCGTTGGGAGATCGGGTTTGCGGGCGGTTGGACGGCGGACCTGGTGCCCCTGCCGCACCCTTCCGGGGCGTCGACCTGGTTCAAGACCGAGCCGGGCAGGACCCTGCTGGAGCGGGCCCTGGCGCTCATCGGGTCTCATCGGGCGTGGCGCGAGCTTGTCCGGGCATGACGCGGCGCGAACGCGCTTGTCCTCGCTGCATGTTCGAGAAGGCGTTCGCAGAGAGGCGACCAATCGAGGTCGATCTCCGCGAGGTCAGTGCTGCGGGATCTTGTTTGCCTTGACCAGCTCGCGGAACAGGGTCTCGTCCGCGATCCGCAGGCGGCGGCTCAGCTCCCTGCTGATGTTCATCTGGATCAGCGCGAACTGCTCGAGGTCCTTCTGGTACAGATCGTAGATCGAGGTGTAGGTCAGCTCGATGAGCCTGCAGTCCTTGGTCGCGAGCACCGAGGCGCTGCGTCTGCCGAGATCGATCAGGGACATCTCGCCGATGCAGTCGCCCGGGTCCAGGTAGTTCAGCTGGTAGTAGATCTTCTCCCAGCGCTTCAGTACCGCGACTTCCCCCTTTTCCAAGACATACATGGAGTCGCCGGGATCGTTCTCCTCGAACAGGAACTCCCCCTCCGGCAGCGTGATCTCCGGTGCCTTGTGCAAGATGAAGTCGAGAATTTCGACCCGGATTCCGCCGAAGATCGGCACGTTCTGTAGCATTTGCAATCGTTGTTCGTTCATCGGCGTTCCTCGGGGAAGATCGAAGCTCCGGTGCATGGAGCACTCCCAGGCGCAGTTTACAGCAGAGGCCGGGATGCGCTATCCGGGATATCGGGCAAGGCGGTACCTCACGTCCGGATTAGAAGGGATCTTGGCGCTCAGCGCCAGTGAGCGCGTTGGAACCTGCTCGGCGTAGCAAGTGTCAGAAAGACTGGGTCGTGGTCAGTAAAAAGAGAATCTATGCGCTTGACGTTCCGCCAGCGCCCCGTATCCATCTTGATCGTCTTTTTGGTCCTGATGGGTATGCTGCCCGTCGCGGGCGACCTAGCCGCCGGCGAGGGCTGTAGCCGTGTCGCGACCGACGACGGCACGATGTCGGTTCACGGTTGCTGCGCGGAGCACGTTGGCCAGGGCCTGCAGGGCTCCTGCGGCGACTCCTTCTGTCCCGCCGGCCACTGCACCGCGCCTTCTGTCCTGCCGTCGCCGGATATGCCGACCCACACCGTGCGGCCGTCGGGTGACTACGCCCTATCAAACGACGCTTATGCGTCTCATCTCTCCGCCCCTTCGATCCCACCTCCCATCGGCGGTCCTTCGAGCTGAGTTCGGGACAGATCGGTCAGCGGATCGGTCTGGCCCGGCACCTCGACAATGATCGTTATTTTCGGGCCATCGGTGGGTCTTTTCCGTGGTGAGACCGTATTGGAGGCCAATACCTTCTGGCTACGGGTTAAGGGACCGGCGGCCGCGAATCCGGAGAAGGATTATGTATGCCAATGAATTGCGTAGAGCCCTGCTCCAAGCGCGACGGGCGGTCGGACTCGGAGTCGTGCTGCTTGGGGCAAGCCCAATCTTCGCGGATGAGGGGCGCTGGTACACGAGCGACCAGGTGGAGCGAGGGGCCGCGGTCTTTGCCCAGAACTGCGCCGAGTGTCACGGCGCCAATGCGGAGGCGACGCCCAACTGGCGGGAGGCCACCCCCGACGGGAAATATCCTCCGCCCCCGCTGAACGGCACCGCCCATGCCTGGCATCACTCGTTGGACGTGCTGCGACGCCAGATCAACCTGGGAGGGGTTCCGCTCGGAGGCGTGATGCCCGCGTTCCAGGACAAGCTGTCCGCCGCCGACATCGACGCGGCCATCGCCTACTTTCAATCCAAATGGAGCGACGAGATCTACGCCATCTGGATCGAACGCAACGGCGACGGTGGGAGCCTCTTGCGCACGGTCGATGCCGCGGCGGAGGACAGCGCCACCGGGTACCTGCGCGAGCGCTTGCCGACGCTGGAGATCGGCGCGACCGAGGAGACGCCCGTGAGCGGCATCCTCGTGGTCAAGGCAGGCGGCGAGTACGTGTATCTCACCCAGGACGGACGCCACGCCTTCGTCGGCAGCCTGTTGAATCTGGAAACCGGGGCCAACCTCACGGAGGAAGGGAAAGGGCGGGACAGGCAGGCGGCGCTCGCCGGGTTCCCGGAAGCCGACCGCGTCGTCTACCCCGCGCGGGGGCAGGAGCTGGCGCGGCTGACGGTCTTCACCGACACCTCCTGCGGCTACTGCCGCAAGCTCCACCGCGAGGTGCCGATGCTGCAGGCCGCCGGGGTCACGGTGACCTATATCCCGTTCCCGCGCAGCGGAGCGACCGGCGCCGCCTACGAGACCATGCGCAAGGTCTGGTGCAGCCCCGACCGCCGCAAGGCGATGGACATCGCCAAGGGCGTCTCCGACGGCGACCTGGGCAGCGGAGACTGCAAGGAGGCCGACGCGGTCAAGGCCGGATACGACCTCGGAATCAAGCTCGGCGTCAGCGGCACCCCGGCCATCGTCATGCCCGACGGGCGCCTGCAGCCTGGGTACCTGCCCGCCGACCGGTTGCTGAGCGCTCTCGGCTTGAAAAAACCAAAATCCTGACGAATCGATCCACACCAATGAGGAACAGTGCATGAGCAGAATTAAAGAATTCGCCCTGAGTCTTCTCCTGGGCGCTGCCCTGCTGAGTACCAGCGCATCGGCCGACGACCTCCAGATCATGGTCTACAAGAGCCCCACCTGCGGCTGCTGCAGCAAGTGGGTTTCTCATCTGCAGGAGAACGGGTTCGAGGTGGAGACCACCGATCTCAATGACCTGCGGGTGATCAAGTCCATGTCCGGCATCAAGCCGGAGCAGGCATCCTGCCATACCGCAAAGATCGGCGACTACGTGATCGAAGGACACGTGCCCGCGGACGACATCAAGCGCCTGCTCGCGGAGCGTCCCGAAGCCAGAGGCCTCACCGTCCCTGGAATGCCCAAGGGCTCGCCCGGCATGGAGCATCCGAACCCGGATCACTACCAGGTGCTGCTCCTGGGGAACGACGGAACCACGGAGGTGTTCGCGGAGCATTGACCGCATGCCGAGGAAGCGAGTCCCGGGTTGTTCTGCCCCGCATCGGTGTCACCTGGGAGAAGGAGCTCGGCCGCATCGCCGGCTATGCTCGAGAGCAGGGTGAGCTCACCAATGATCAGCAGTTCGTCTTCGGCGCGCGAGCCTGGTTCGGAAAACGCAAACGGAGAACGACCATGGTCAGAAACATCCTCATCTGCGCCTGCCTGCTTGTACTCGCGGGCGGCATGCAGCTTTCGCAAGCCCACTCGACGCCGGACGGCGCCAGGGTCTTTATCATCGAGCCGTCGGACGGCGCCGTGGTCACTAGCCCGGTCCTGGTCAAGATGGGAATCGAGGGGTTCGGCATCACGCCCGCGGGGACCACGGGCAAGACGCCGGCACACGGCGGGTCATCACCATGTCCTGATCGACCTGGATCAACTGCCGGACATGGGCGAGGCGATCCCGCGGGACGCCAATCACGTCCATCTCGACGGGGGGGAGACGGAGGTGCTGCTGGAGCTTGCGCCCGGCGAGCACAGCCTGCAGCTGTTGCTCGGGGACGAGGACCACGAGCCGTTCCTGCCGCCGCTGATGTCCGACAAGATCACGATCACCGTGCAGTAATCAGGTGCGTGCGCGAAGCGGTGCCTGCGAACATGAATCGCGGTAAGGCGATGTGCCGTGTCGATTTGCGCTCGATGCTACCGGTGAGAAGGCCTCTTGTCCTGCTGTCGGTCATCGCCGCAACGGCCTTGGCGGGCTGCGCCGCGGGGGCCGAGCGGGCCACTCCGCCTTCCGACGCGGCGCTCACCGCGATGCCCGGCGGCGGTCGTGGAATGATGATGGGGCCCGGGATGCGCGGGCGGGGTCCCGGGATGATGATGGGCTCGTCCATGCAGCGGCATCGCTGGGCCATGATGGGCGGCATGCCGGTGGCGTATCGGGGTTTGCGCAATCCAGTCGCCTCCAGCGCAAGGGTGATCTCCGAAGGAGAGGCGCTCTACCGGGCCAGCTGCGCCGCCTGCCACGGCGACTCCGGCGAAGGAAACGGGCCAGCGGCGTCCGGGCTGTATCCCCCTCCGGCCAATTTACGCTGGCTCATGGGTCGGCCGATGGTCAACGACGGCTACCTGATGTGGGCGATCAGCGAAGGAGGCGGAGGTATCGGCACCGCGATGCCTGCCTTCAAGGACGCGCTGAGCGAAAGCGAGCGTTGGAAGATCATCCGGTACCTGGAGTCATTGCCTTGAGACGGGCGGCAGGCAATCACCATGTTGTCGAGTAACATCGCGACGCGACGAAGTCACCAGAGCGGAGAGGCACATGATCAAGTTGAGCATCGAGGGCATGAGCTGCATGCATTGCGTGAAGGCGGTCACCGAGGCCCTGACCAGCGTCAGGGGCGTCGAGGGGGTGCCCGAGGTCAGACTCGACCCGGGCAGCGCGGTCGTAGAGGGCGATGCATCGCCGGACGAGCTGATCGCCGCAATCAAGGAGGCGGGCTACGAGGCGACCTTGGCACAGTGACCGGCCGTTTGGATGGTCGCCGCGCCGGCTCGCGGCAATCGCGGGCGGGGCCGCGATGAGTCAGGAGCTGCGCATCGGCGTCGCGGGCATGAGCTGCGCGTCCTGCGTCACGCGCGTGGAGCAGGCCATCGCCCGCCAGCCGGGTGTCGAGTCGGCCACGGTGAATCTGGCGGCGGAGAACGCGCTCGTTCGTTTCGAGCAGGCCGATGTCCCCCAGCTTCTGGACGCGGTGCGCAAGCGCCGGCTATGAGCCCGTGGTCGAGACCCTGACCCTCGCCGTCGGCGGCATGACCTGCGCCTCCTGCGTCGCCAGGGTGGAGAAGGCGATCAAGGCGCTGCCGGGCGTCCTCGGGGCGACGGTGAATCTGAGCACCGAGTCCGCCACCGTGGAGTACCTTCCCGATTCACTGAGCCGTGAGCGAATCGTCAAGGCCGTCCGCGACGCGGGGTACGAGGCCGAGACGGGCGAGGCCGCGCCGGACGACGGCAGAGCGCGGCAGGAACGGGAGCTGGCGCTGCTGAGGCGTGACCTCCTGCTGGCCGGAGCACTGACCCTGCCACTGGTCCTGATCAGCATGTCCCCGATGGTCCTGCCCGGTGCCGAAACTCTCATGCATCGCCTGCTGCCGAAGCTGGCCTGGCGCTGGCTGGAGCTTGTGCTCGCCACGCCGGTGCTGCTGTGGGCGGGGCGGCGGTTCCTGATCCATGGCTGGTCGGAGCTCCGCCATTTCGCGCCCGGGATGAACAGCCTGGTGATGATCGGCAGCTCCGCCGCCTACCTCTATTCCCTGCTCGTGCTCGTCCTGCCGGGCCTGTTTCCCGAGGGGACGGCAAACCTCTACTTCGAGGCGGCGGCCGTCATCGTGACCCTGATCCTGCTTGGGCGCTACCTCGAATCCCTCGCCAAGGGGCGCACGTCCGAGGCCATCCGCCAGCTGATGCGGTTGCAGCCCAAGGAGGCCCGGGTCTTCCGGCAAGACCGGGAGGTCACGATCCCGGTTGACGAGGTCGTGCCGGGAGACGTGATTCTGGTCCGTCCCGGCGAACGCATACCGGTGGACGGGGTCGTGACCGACGGCCGCAGCTACGTGGACGAGTCCATGATCAGCGGCGAGCCCGTTCCCGTGAGCAAGCAGTCCGACGATGAGGTCGTCGGCGGCACCGTCAACCAGACCGGGGCCTTCCGCTATCGGGCGACCCGCGTCGGCGCCGACACCGTGCTGGCGCAGATCATCCGCATGGTGGAGGAGGCGCAGGCCGGCAAGCCGCCGATCCAGCGCCTGGCGGACCGCATCGCCGCGGTGTTCGTTCCCATCGTCATGGCCCTGGCGCTGGTCACCTTCGTGGCCTGGCTCGCCGTGGGGCCGGACCCGGCGCTGAGCTTCGCTTTCGTGGCAGCCGTGAGTGTCCTGCTGATCGCCTGCCCCTGCGCGATGGGTCTCGCCACGCCCACGGCGATCATGGTGGCGACCGGGCGCGGTGCCGCCATGGGAACCCTGTTCCGCCGCGGACCCGCCCTGGAGGCGCTGGCGAGCGTGGACACCCTGGTGCTCGACAAGACCGGGACCATTACCCAGGGCAAGCCGGCGCTGACCGAGCTCCAGGCCTACGGGATGACCCAGGACCGGGCCCTGGCGCTGGTCGCGGCGGTGGAGCGCTACAGCGAGCATCCAGTGGCCGGGGCCATCGTGCAGGCGGCGCGGGACCGCGGGCTGGACATCCCCGAGGCGCAGGATGCGCAGGCCGTCCCCGGCCATGGCATCCAGGCCCGGGTCGAAGGGGAGACGGTCGGAGTTGGTTCCGCCCGCTTCATGGACCGGCTGGGCGTGGACGCGAGTGCGGTCGCCGAGCGCCTGGAGCAGCTGGCGGCCGAGGGTGCAACCCCGGTGCTCGCGACCGCCGGCGGGAGAGTTGTCGCGCTGCTCGCGGTCGCGGACCCGCTCAAGGAGAGCAGCGAGGCGGCGCTGGCGGCCATGCGCCGGCTGGACCTGACCACCGTCATGTTGACCGGCGACAACCGCCGCACCGCCGAGACGGTGGCCCGAGCGGTGGGAATCGACCGGGTCGTCGCCGAGGTGCTGCCGGACGCCAAGGCCGCGGAGATCAAGCGGCTGCAGGACGCGGGCGCCCGCGTGGCCTTCGTCGGCGACGGCATCAATGACGCGCCGGCCCTGGCCCAGGCCGATGTCGGGATCGCCATCGGCACCGGCACCGACATCGCGGTGGAGGCGGGCGAGGTCATCCTCATGTCCGGCGAGCTGACCGCGGCGGTCAACGCCGTGGCGCTGGCGCGGCAGACGATGAAGACCATTCGGCTCAACTTCTTCTGGGCCTACGCCTACAACGTGGCGCTGATCCCCCTGGCCGCGGGGCTGTTCTACCCGTTGACCGGCTGGTTGCTCAATCCCATGCTTGCGGCCGCCGCCATGAGCGTCTCGAGCCTGTTCGTCGTGACCAACAGCCTGCGGCTGCGGCGTTTCCGGCCCCCGATCGCGCAGCAGGCGTGACCCGGGCGACGCCGCTCCGCGTCAACCGTTCCGACACCCACCAACTCACCAAGGCCGCCGGATTCGCGCCCCGTCGTTCACTCAACCGCAGCCGCCGGAACGGAACCGCTTCCAGTCGATTCCCAAACGGCGCATCTGCGCGAACAGGGTGTTGATGTCGAGGTGCCGCGTGGCGATGGGCCTCTCATCTTTCACGCGGATGGCCTATCCTTCAGGTCCGTCAACGAGGAGAGGCACGGTTGATGAGCGGCTCCGACTTCAGGACCATCGTAAGCGCGCGGATCGCGCTGGGTCTCTTTCTGGTAGGCCTGATCTTTCTCAGCTATCGCGTACTGCATCTGTTTCTGGCGCCGGTAGCCTGGGCCGTCATTCTGACCTATGTCACCTGGCCCGCTTACCGGCGTTTGCAAACCTTGCTCGGGCGCCATGTCAACACCGGCGCCCTGCTGATGACGCTACTGTTGGCGGGCGCCTTCGCACTGCCGCTGCTGTGGGTCATCGCCGTGCTGCGCACCGAGGTCCCGGCGGCCTATATGGCCTCGATCGACTTGCTCGGCCAGGGCAAGGAGGCCCTGCCGCCGATCGTCGGGCGAATTCCGTGGATCGGCCCCGAGATCGAGCGCCTGGCCGATCTCGCCGTCGCCGATCCGTCCGCGCTCCGCGCCCAGGTGGTGCAGTGGTCGAAGTCCTGGGCGGACGAGACCCTCGCGGTCATCGGGGACATCGGGCGCACCGCCTTCAAGTTCGGCTTCGCCCTGCTCACGGCCTTCTTTCTCTACCGCGACGGGGAGTCCCTGCTCGGCCAGGCGCGCGGCCTGCTGCGGGGCCTGCTCGGCCCCCGCGCCGGAAGGTATCTGCACGCCATCGGCGACACCATGCGGGCGGTGCTCTATGGCCTCATCCTGACGGCGCTGATCCAGGGCGCGCTCGCCGGCATGGGCTATTGGGCCGCCGGGCTGAGCGCTCCGGTATTGCTGGGCGTGGTTACCGTGCTGTTGGCACTGATCCCATTCGGCGCGCCCGTGGTGTGGGGATCGGTCAGCATCTGGTTGCTGGCAACAGGGGATACCTGGGCCGGGGCCGGACTCGCGGCCTGGGGCGCGCTGGTCGTCAGCCAGATCGACAACCTCCTGCGCCCGCTGGTCATCAGCAGCGCTACCCGCATTCCCTACCTTCTGGTCCTGTTCGGCGTCTTGGGCGGCATCTCCGCCTTCGGTCTCATCGGGCTCTTCCTTGGTCCCATTGTCATCGCCGTGCTACTGGCGGTTTGGCGTGAGTGGGTCGACGAGCAGGCATTGTTTGAATCGATCCGGTAGCGAGCCATCGGCTCACGTCGGATGGCCGATGGGCCGGCAGTGCTGTGCGCCTACAGACGCGAGCCGTGGATCTCGATGTCGGCCTTCGCCCACACGCCCGCGAATCGCTCGGCCACGGACTCGGCATCCGCTGCCTTCCCTTGTGCGCGCAGGCTCTGCTCCAGGCCCCGCAGCGACCAGCCATTGTCGGGGTAGATCTCCAGATCCTTGCGGTAGACCGCCTCGGCCTCCGCCGCCCGGTTCGCCGCAAGCAGGGCAGCCCCCAGGTTGTGGCGAGCGGGCACATACCAGTCGGGCGGCTCCACGTAGATCAGATCGTCTTCCAGGCGAACGGCATTCTGGAAGTGCCCGATCGCGGAATCCGGCATGCCGCGCGCCAGGTCGATCTCACCTGCCAGGGTCTCCCGGACGATCGAGAGGATCTCCGCCATGGTATTGGTTTCCCAGATGCGGGTGGCCGCCATCTCGGGATCGTCGGCGATCGACGCGAGCCTCGCGAGCGATTCCCGCGCCCCGTCGATGTCGTCGGTGTGGACCTGTGCCATGCCACGCGCATAGTTCCAGATGCCGGTCGGGTAGAGCAGATCATCGTCCGGCTCGGGTTGCGCGAGCAGATCCTCCCACCGGCCGAAGCGAACGAGTGCGAAGTAGGGCATGGTCCAGTAATGCTGCAGGGTGGTGTAGCCCGGTTTGCGCATGAGCTGCTGATCCTGATGCGCTTGCATGTGCCGCGCGGCACGCAGGGCCTTCCCGCTGTCGCCAATGAAGCTGGCCGCGGCGGCGAGGAAGTGATGGTTATGGGGCATGTAGGCCACGGGGTAGAGGCCCTGGGCATGGCATTGCGCGATGTAGGCGTCGTCGGCCTCTATGGCCTTCTCGTTGGCCAGCACGGCGTCTTCGTAGCGGCCGACCCGGATGTAGATGTGCCCGGGCATGTGCACCAGGTGTCCGGCGCCCGGCACCAGGTCGCGCAGCCGGTCCGCCGCCGCGACACCGCGTTCGGGGTGGGCCTTCTCCACGGCATGGATGTAGAGGTGGTTGGCCAGCGGATGATCCGGGTGCTCGGCGAGCACCGACTCCAGGGTGGCGATGATGATCCGGGTGGCGGGCTTTGGCGTGCCGTCCTCCTCCCAGTAATTCCAAGGCGTGGTGTCCATCAGTGCCTCGGCGTATAGACTCGCCGCGTCGGGGTCGTCCGGGAAACGCCGCGCCATGTCGCCCATCGCCTCGGCGTAGGCTTGATCGAGCTCGCTGCGGTCGTCTGGGGCCTGCGCCGCGTAGCGTTGCGAGAGCCCCTCGATGTAGGCCCGTTCTCGCTCAGAGACCAGGTCCTTCAGGGCCAGTGCCCGTTGCACCGCCTCGTGGGCGCGCGGGTTGTCCGCCGCATCCATCCCGGCGTTGATGTTCGGTCCGAGCACCAGCGCCTCTCCCCAGAAGCACATGGCGCACTCGGGATCCAGGGCTTGCGCCTGCCGGAAGGAGCGAGCCGCCTCCTTGTGGTTGAAGCCGAAGGCCAGTACCAGTCCCTGGTCGAAATAGCGCTGCGCCTGGGACGAGTTGGTCGTGATCTCGTGGTGATGAGTGCCCATACCCTCGAGCAATGGCGCGATCGGCGGCTCCTGGTCTGCCGCGAGAGCCAGCGGGACGATCAGCATGGAACCCCAAAAGACTGCCTGAATCTTGCGCGTGTTCATGGCGATCTCCTTGGCGATGTATTGCTGAGCGGGGTTGAGTCGCATGGACTCGATCGAAGTCGAATCGGGGGTGTGGCACCTCGGCAGCCGGGAAGGCATCCCGCTCCGCCGGTCTCTCCCGCACCGCTCGCGCGCCTGCGGGCCGGCCCCACGCCCGCAGCCGTGAGGTGCAATCAATTAAATGATTAGCAACCTTATCCGAGCTGCATAGTCGGATTTTTACGGGGTCTGTCTCGGTATTTCCACGGAGGGGTTGTCTTTTGCCGTGGCTGTCCCGCGCTGCGCCGCCCTCGGGCTCGAGGCCAGAGGGTGTTTCCGTCTCGACCTTGGTGGGGGAGTGGATCCGCCCCGGTCGGCTGTACCCTATGTCTGGAGCGTTTCCAGCAGGTCTTGCAGGGTCCGCAGGTCCACCGGCTTGGCAAGGTGTTGGTCGAAGCCCGCGGCGTGGGAACGCTCGCGGGCCTTGGCGTGCCCCGTATCGAGTCCCCCTCGATTCGAGTCGCCCGATAAGATTAGCATGCTGGGCCAGGGCTCCGGCGCGTGGACTGGACGCCCCATTCGCGGACGTAAGTTGAGCGTGTGGGCACGACGGGAGGTTCTTGTCGCGGCGATGATGGACAGGCCCGTCGGCGATAAAGATCCCAGCGGGGAGTCGGGGAATGATTGGTGGGGAACCGTCGGCAGCCGGAAGGCCGGTTATCCGGTGGTGAACGGAACGAAACGTGACGGCGCTGCGGCAGATTCCGTGGTGCGCGGCGCGAGAAGGATACGGACACGCATGTCCCCCTTTCTCCGGTAGTCGCGACTGGTGCCGCGTTGATGATGCTTGCACACTTCGTGCGCCGCGATGTTCCGCCTCAGCCCCCGATTGCAAGTAAGCAGAGAAAGCCGGCCACCGAACCCGTCAAACGATATCTCGAGACGGAGCGCCGCACTCTGCGGTGGTCATGTTCCGGTTTGTCTCGACGCCAGTCTGCGACGAGAATAACGAAGTTACTGGCCTCCGGTCCCAGCCCACTGGCCTTGGGCCTCGAGAATAAGCGTGGGTGCCTTAGCGGGTATCTGAGCGGCGAGTAGAGACCAATAGCTCGATAATACAGCTGGATATCGCCACCATGCTCCTGATGATCGACAACTACGACTCCTTCACCTACAACCTGGTGCAGTACTTCGGGGAGCTTGGTGCCGACGTGCGCGTCTACCGCAACGACGAGATCAGCGTCGAGCAGGTGGTCGAGCTCGCTCCGGAGCGTATCGTCGTCTCCCCCGGGCCCTGCACCCCGAACGAGGCCGGGATATCGGTGCCGCTGATTCGCGAGCTGGCGGCGCGGGTGCCGATACTGGGGGTGTGTCTCGGCCATCAGTCCATCGGCCAGGCGTTCGGTGGCCGGATCGTGAAGGCGCGCGAGGTGATGCACGGCAAGACCTCACCGGTCTACCACGCGGGCCGGGGCGTCTTCTCGGGTCTGGACAACCCGTTTCAGGCCACCCGCTACCACTCGCTCGTGATCGAGGCGTCGAGCCTGCCCGACTGCCTGGAGGTGACCGCGTGGACCCAGACGACGGCGGGTGAGCGGGATGAGATCATGGGGGTGCGACACCGCGAATACCCGATCCAGGGGGTGCAGTTCCATCCTGAATCGATCCTCACCCGGCATGGGCACGACCTGCTGCGCAACTTCATCGAGGGCCGGTGAGCCGGGCCCGCTGACTTAGGAGAACCCTGGTGGACATCAAACGCGCCATTGCCAAGGTCATCGACCGCCACGACCTCTCGGGCGATGAGATGACATCCGTGATGCGGGCGATCATGAGCGGCGGCGCCACGGCGGCCCAGATCGCCGGTTTCCTGGTCGCCCTGCGCATGAAGGGGGAGACGGTGGCCGAGATCGCGGCGGCGGCGGCGGTGATGCGCGAGCTGGCGAGCGGGGTGGACGTCTCCGGCCTGGACAACACGGTGGACATCGTCGGCACCGGGGGGGATGCCTCGGGGACCTTCAACGTGTCCACCGCGAGCATGTTCGTGGCCGCCGCGGCGGGCTGCCATGTGGCGAAGCACGGCAATCGGTCGGTGTCGAGCAAGTCCGGCAGCGCGGATGTGCTGGAGGCGGCCGGCGTGCGCCTGGATCTGACCCCCGAGCAGGTCGCCCGCTGCGTGCGCGAGGTCGGCGTGGGCTTCATGTACGCCCCCGCCCATCACGGGGCCATGAAGCACGCCATCGGGCCGCGCCGCGAGCTCGGGGCGCGCACCATCTTCAACGTTCTGGGTCCCCTGACCAATCCGGCCGGTGTGCCCAATCAGCTCCTGGGCGTGTTCAGCGAGGATCTGCTCGAGCCCATGGGGGAGGTGCTGCAGCGCCTCGGCAGCCGCCACGTACTGGTGGTCCATTCCCGCGATGGGCTCGATGAGATCAGCATCGGCGACACCACGGAGGTTGCGGAGCTCAAGGGCGGGGAGGTGCGGCGGTTCAACCTGCGTCCCGAGGACTTCGGACTGGTGCGTTCGCCGTTGGACAGCATCCAGGTCGAGGGCCCGGAGCAAAGCCTCGCCATGCTGCGCGGGGTGCTGGAAGACAAGCCCGGTCCGGCGCGGGACATCGTGGTCCTCAACGCGGGTGCGGCGATCTACGTGGCCGGGGTGACGCCGAGCCTGGCCGAGGGCGTGCGCTGGGCGGACTCCGCCATTGCCAGCGGCGAGGCCCGCAACCGGCTTGATCGGCTAGTGGTGCTGACCCAGGGGTTCGAGTGATGGCGGAGACGCCGGATATCCTCAGGAAGATCGCGCGCCGCAAGGTCGAGGAGGTGGCGGCTCGGGCCAAGCGCCTGCCCCTGCGCGAAGTGGCCGCGGCTTTGAAGGACGCGGGTCCGCCCCGCGGCTTTGCCGATGCCCTGGCCGCGAAGATCGCGGCCGGCGAGCCCGCGGTGATCGCCGAGATCAAGAAGGCCTCTCCGAGCAAGGGCGTGCTGCGGGAGGACTTTCGGCCGGCCGAGATCGCCGCGAGCTATCAATCGGGAGGTGCCGCCTGCCTGTCGGTGCTCACCGACGTCGATTTCTTTCAGGGCAGCGATGGCTATCTGATGGAGGCGCGCGCCGCCTGCAGCCTCCCCGTGATTCGCAAGGACTTCGTGATCGATCCCTACCAGGTTTACGAGGCGCGGGCGATCGGCGCCGACTGCATCCTGCTCATCGTCGCATGCCTCGACGACGTCCGGCTGCACGATCTGAGCGCGCTGGCGGCCGAGCTTGGCATGGACGTCCTGGTCGAGGTCCATGACGCGGAGGAGCTGCGACGCGCCCTGAGCGTGCCCGGCCGGCTCATCGGTATCAATAACCGTGACCTGCGCACCTTCGAGGTGAGCCTGGAAACCACGATCGGGCTGCTCGACGACATCCCGGCGGAGCGGATCCTGGTGACGGAGAGCGGGATTCTGACGCGGGATGAGGTCATCCGGATGCGGAGTCACGGGGTCAACGCCTTCCTGGTGGGGGAGGCCTTCATGCGCGCCGAGAACCCCGGCGCCGCCTTGGCGGAGTTGTTCGCTTAGGGAGGCGCTGATCGAATCAGCGCTTGCCGGGGCACGGGGATGTGGCGTGCTGATTTTGGCCAGGAAGGCCAATAATCAGCGTCTTGAGATTGCGGAAGGGCGCGCTCAGCGCGTGCCGAAGACCACGATCGTCTTGCCCTTGACCCAGATCAGCCCCTGGTCCTGCAGGCTTTTCAGCACCCGGCCCGCCATCTCGCGCGAGCAGCCGACGATGCGTCCGATCTCCTGGCGGGTGATGCGGATCTGCATGCCGTCCGGGTGGGTCATGGCGTCCGGCTGGGCGCAAAGCTCGAGCAGGGTCCGCGCGATGCGGCCGGTGACGTCCAGGAAGGCGAGGTGGCCCACCTTGCTGCTGGTGGAGCGAAGGCGCTGGCTGAGCTGAGCGCCGATGGCGTACAGCAGCTCCTTGGCATGGTCCTTGAGCTCGTTGTCGAGCAGGTAGGAAAGCCGCTTGTAGGTGATTTCCGCCACGCGGCAACGGACGCGGGTGCGCACGATCACGCTGCGCGTAGTCTGCGGCGTGAACAGGCCCATCTCCCCGATGAACTCGCCCTTGTTGATGTATGCGAGCACGATCTCGCGCTCGTTCTCGTCCTCGATCAGGGCAGCGACCGATCCCTCGACCAGGTAGTAGAGACTGTCGGCGGGCTCCCCGGCGCGGATGAATGCAACGAGCTTCTCGTACCGCTTGATGTGGCAGCAGGAGAGGAAGGGTTCCAGCCAGGTCGGGTCAGTCTTGGGGACGATTTTCATTTTGATTCGGCACTCGGGAGCTCCTCACTGCCCCGATTCTAGGCAAGCAGCTGGGGCTTGTCGATGTGTGATAGTCTGGTCGCGGTCTCCGGGGGAGCCCATGGGTCGGCGGTAGGGGTGATCATGAAGGCAAGAATCAAGTGGATCGAGGGTGCGGCGATGCTTGCCGAATCCGGCAGCGGGCACGCGCTGGTCATGGACGGGCCGCCGGATCACGGCGGGCGCAATCTCGGAGTGCGCCCGATGGAGATGCTGCTCATGGGAATGGGGGGCTGCACCCAGTTCGACGTGCTGCTGATCCTGCGCAAGGCCCGCCAGCAGGTTACCGACTGCGTGGTCGAGCTCGAGGCCGAGCGCGCGGCGGAGGATCCCAAGGTCTTCACCCGCATCCATGTCCACTTCGTCGTCAGCGGCCGTGACCTGAGCACGAAGCATGTGGACAGGGCGGTCCGGCTGAGTGCCGAGAAATACTGCTCGGCCTCCATCATGCTCGGGGCGACGGCGCAGATCAGCCACGATTTCGAGATCCGCGATGTCTGACGAGGCCGCGGCCTTCGACGCCATTGCCGAGGAGTTCTTCTCCGTCTGGTTCCGTTACCATCCGGATGTGGCCGCCGCGGCCGGGGTCCGTGGCTACGAGCACCTGCTCCCGGCCCAGACCGACGACGAGCTCGCGGCTCTGGGCGCCTGGCTCGAGACCCTGGTGGTCGCACTCGAGGAGATCGACTATCGGCTGCTCGACGCGGACCGACGGATCGACCTGCGCCTCATGTTCGGCGCCGCGCGCGTGGAGCACCAGGAGCTCCTGGAACGTGACTGGCGGCATCGCGATCCTCTGCGCTTCCTGCCCGTCGCCGAGATCTATCACCTGACGCTTCAGCCGCCGTCTCACGTGCGCGAGGTGCTCGCGGTGCTGCTGGGCGCCGTTCCCGATTACCTCCGGCTCGCGCTCTCGCACCTGCGCTCCATGGCCGAGCTCGTGTCGCCGGTGCTCGTCGACGCCGCGATCGAGGAGGCCGAGCGGGGACGCTGTTACCTGCGCGAGCTCGTCGCCAGCCCCTGGCTGCGGCGTCACTGCTATACCTTGAGCGAGATCGAGGCCCTGGTCGACGCGGCCTGCGGCGCGCTCGCCGCTTTCGCCGAGGCCCTGCGCGACGAGATCGCGGGCCGTGCCGCCGGCAGGCCCGGCTGCGGGGCGGGGCACCTTCGCTTCCTGTTCAGGCACAGGCACTTCATGCACCTCGACGTCAGGGGTGCGCGCGGCGCGCTCCTCGCGGCGCTGGCCCGCTGCCAGGAAGAAACGGCCGAGCTCTGCGCGAGTCTCCGCACGACACCGGAAGAGGCCCTCGTCCACCTGCGGGAACCCGTGGTGGAGGGCTCGCACCGGGTGGATCTGTGCCGCGCCGAGAGCGACCGTCTGGCGCAAATCCTGGCTCGGTCGGGCCTGGTGACCTTGCCCGACGCCGAGCTGCGCCTGCGCGAGCGGCTGAGCTGTCCCCGGCCCCAGAGGTTCAGCACGGAGTATGTTGCGGATCGCGAGGCTCAGAGCGGGACCTACTTTCTCGGTGAGGCACCCTCGGGAGGCAGCCATGAGGCCTTGGCATCCTTGCGCTGGGGCTGCTTCGAACAGACCTGGGGCGGGGGCCACCTGTTCGCCTTCGCGGCAAAGGAATCGGGGTGGCGCCTGCCGCGGCGGTTCTGCGCCGCCGCGAGCCTCACCGGGGCCTGGAGCATCTATTTTCGCGATCGTTTGGGACCCATGGGGCTGCTTGAGCCGGAGGAACGGCTACAGAATCTGCTGAGCAAGCGGGGGGCAATCGAGCGTGGACTGCTCGATCTGGACCTGCACACGGGAGATATCGAGGCGTCGGAGGCGCAGGCCCGCCTTGCCGATCTTCCCGGATCGGACGCCACCGATCTGGTTCGCGCCGCCCGCCACCCCGGTGACGCCCTGGCTGGCGTCCTCGGCTGGCTGCTCCTGGTGAAGGCGCGGAAGCAGGAGGAGGCCCGCATGGGTGCCGGCTTCGATGAGCGGGCCTTCCATGACGGGCTCCTCGGCTACGGCACCATACCCCTGCCCCTTATTCTCGAGCAGGAGCTGGGCGGTGATCTCTGCCAGGAGATCGCGGCCTGAGGATTTCAGGTGCCGGTGTGTTCCGGCGTGTCCCCGATTCAGCACCGCTGAGGATCGGCCGAATGCCCTGTTGGCGGGCGTGCCCCCGCGCTGGAGAACCGCTGATCAATCCAGCGCTTCCCTGCGGCTCAGGGGTGTGCTGATTGTGGCCGGGATGGCCGATAAACGGCCTCTCCTTAAATCCAGTAGACCGAACGGGTCATGACCTTTGAGGTCAGTCGCATCGCGAGCCTGATCGGAGCGGGCAGGGGAGCCCCGCCGGCGGCGCTCGCCACCTCGGCGTGGTGAATCTCGTCTTCTTTCATGCGCTCCAGAATGGCGCGCGTTCGGGCGTCACCCGCGGGTACCTCGTTCAGGTGGTCGTCGAGATGACTTTCCACTTGGCGCTCGGTCTCGACCACGAAGCCCAGGCTCCACTTGTCTCCCGCGATGCCCGCCAACGCCCCGATCGCGAATGAGCCCGCGTACCACAGCGGGTTCAGCAGGCTCTTGCGGTCACCCAGCTCGCCGATGCGTTTCTCGCACCAGTCCAAGTGATCGTTCTCCTCCTGGGCGGACCGCGCCATGGCCTGCTGCACCTCGGGCAGACGCGCGGTGAGTGCCTGCCCCTGATAGAGGGCCTGCGCGCAGACCTCGCCGGTGTGGTTGATGCGCATCAGGCGAGCGGTGTGCTTGCGCTCCCGGTCGTCGAGCTCGCTTTCGGCGATACCCTCCGCCGGGTTCGGCCGGCCGGTGGTCTGGGGTTTGCCGAAGACGGTGCGGATGGCCTGGTCGAGATTGACCAGCAAGCGGTCCGCCGGGCTGTAGTCGCGATGGTTCATGGCATGGATTGGGTATTGCTCGCGGTTGAAGGCTGGAGGGATTGTGCGACGGTGCGGGGGTGGGTTCAAGCGCTTCTCAGACGAGGCGCGGCTTCAGTCTTCGAGCTGACGGGCGATCAGCTCCACCGGGTGCAGCACCTCGACCGCGAGCCCAGATTCCCGTGCGCCGGCCGCCAGATGGAGCGCACAGCCGGTGTTGGTGGTCACCAGGATCCGGGCCTCCAACGCCTTGAGATCCGCCAGCTTGGGTGTCAGCAGCGCCTGGGACATGAGGGGCTGCTGCAGCAGGTAGGTTCCGGCCGCGCCGCAGCAGAAGGCATTGTCCGCGAGCGCCACCGCGTCCACTCCGGGGATGCGGCGAAGAAGGCGGTAAATGGCGTCGGTATCGCGCAGCTGGTTGCGGTGGGAGCAGGGCTCGTGCACCGCGATTCGCTCCGCCAGCGGGCGCAGGCGGACATCCGCTGGCCAATCCAGGTCGGTGAGAAAGCGGCAGATCTCCCTGGCGCCTTCGAGTCGGGGATGTGTGCCCAGCTCCGCGACGCAGGCGCTGGCGATGCCAACCAGGGTGCGTCCTTGCGCCGAGGACACGACCTGCTCGAGCAGCTGGTCGGCGCGCTCGGGGAAGCCATTGTGGCGGTGCATGGCACCGCAGCAGACTTGCCGATGCGAGATGCGCACCCGCCAACCCAGTCGTTCCAGCACCCGTCGCGCGGCGACGAGGGCACCCGGTAGCGAAGATCGCGCCACACAGCCGGCGAACAGCTCCAGCTCGCCGCGCGGCGCCGCTGCGGAGCCGGGTGTCTCCCCCAGTCCCGGCTCGCGGCGAAGCTGCAGGGCGAGTCTGTGGTAGGCGGACACGCCGGGCAAACGGGTTAGCCCCGAGCCTTCCGCCAGACGCGCGAGGCCGCACTTGTCGGTAAACGACGGCCGCAAGGGATGCGCCTCGGGTGCCCAGCCTGGAGCTCAGGGCATCGAGCAGCCAACGCTTCAGCATCCGAGACAAGGGGCTTGCTGCCTGATTTTCCAGGGCGTGGGCATTGTCCATCAGGGTGCCGAATGCGACCAGCGAGGGGCAGGCGACCTCGCACGCGCGGCATTGAAGGCAGCTCGCGAGGTGTGCTCGAAGGTGGGGCGTGTCGGCGAGTTGACCATCGGCCAGCCCCTGGATGAGCGCGATACGCCCACGGGGAGACTCGGCCTCATTCTGCCGCAAGCGGTAGGTAGGGCAATGCGGGAGGCACAGGCCGCACTTCACGCACTGATCGGCGCCAAGGCTGAGCCTGGTCTTGAGGTCCTGCTGGTTCACGCGACTGGCGAAGTGGGGGTCGCGGGGCACATCCCCCGCAGGCGCGACGGCGCGCTCAGACTGTGGCGATCGTTCCCGGCGCGACAGGGATCGAGGCCTGGATCGTGCCGCCCGGGTGCGCGTGCGCGGGCGGGGTTCGCTGCCTGACACCGAGCCGCCGGCTCCGCCATCATGGTAACCTCATCACCTTGAGATGCGCGCCGCCGGGGGAAGGTTCCGCCATGTCCTACTACCGATACCATGCCTTTTTTTGCACGAACCTCCGCGAGGATGGAAGCCAGTGCTGCGGCCAATGCGGAGCGCAAGATCTGCGAGATTACCTCAAGCGTCGGAGTAAAGAGCTTGGTATTGCAGGGCCTGGCGGGGTCCGCGTCAATACGGCGGGTTGCATGGACCGTTGTTCCGAAGGCCCAGTTCTGGTGATCTACCCTGAGGGTACCTGGTACACCTACGTCGACAAGGATGACCTGGACGAGATCCTCCAAGAGCATCTGATCAACGGCCGGGTCGTCGAGCGCCTGCGTTTGCCCGATTGATGCCCTGCGTGCCGTACTTCCGGAATGGTTGACAGGAGTATTCGCTTATAAGACAATTCAAACATACTGATTCGCTGCAACGGGTCAGTATTCCTCCATCCTCCTTTGGTGGTTATTGTCGTTCAGCGCCGCGTCCCCCGCGGCGCTTTTTTTTGCGCGGAGAACTGTTCGCAGAGAAGGACCGCGCCCCTGGTCTGTTCAGGCGCGGAGGCGATCGAGTCTTGCCAGGCCTTGCGAGCAGCGACCGAACGTATCAGTTTGGTCTTGTTGTAGTGGCTTGCGACCCCTTTGGGGTTCCTGTAAGATGCGCGGTCTTCCAAGATTCGAGCAGTGGCCTAGTCCCGGAGCAACGGAGATGACAACTGTTAGTGCCAAGCCCGCCGAGGTCCGGCGTCAGTGGTACCTGGTGGATGCCAACGGCAAGACGCTTGGCCGTCTCGCCAGCGAGCTGGCGCGGCGCCTGCGCGGCAAGCACAAGGCGCAATACACCCCCCACGTCGACACCGGCGATTACATTGTCGTGGTCAATGCCGAGAAGGTGCGCGTGACCGGTAACAAGCTTCAGGACAAGATGTATCATCACCACACCGGGTACATCGGCAACCTCAAGTCGGTCAATCTCGAGAAACTGCTCGCCAAGGCGCCGGAGCGGGCCATCACCCACGCCGTCAAGGGTATGATGCCGAGCAATCCGCTGGGGCGGGCCATGCTCAAGAAGTTGCGCGTATACGCGGGGCCGGACCATCGTCACCAGGCCCAGCAGCCCACGCCCCTCGATATCTGAGTCTAGGAACACAGCAACATGGCCGATATGAACTACGCCACCGGGCGCCGCAAGAGCTCCGCCGCCCGCGTCTACCTGACCACCGGCTCGGGTAACATTACCGTCAACGGGCGTCCGCTGGACCAGTATTTCGGCCGCGAGACCGCCCGCATGGTGGTGCGTCAGCCGTTGCAGACCGCCGCCATGCTAGACCGCGTGGACGTCAAGGTGAGCGTGACGGGCGGCGGCACGACAGGGCAGGCGGGTGCGATCCGCCATGGCATCGCCCGCGCCCTGGTCGAGTACAACGAGGAGCTGCGCCGCTCCATGCGCCAGGCCGGCTTCCTGACCCGCGATGCGCGCGAGGTCGAGCGCAAGAAGGTCGGCCTGCACAAGGCGCGCAAGCGTCCGCAGTTCTCGAAACGCTGACGTATCCGCGTCGCGGGAGGGGGATTGTCCGAACCATCGCCCGTCCCGCTCTGCGCGCCAACTCGCCCGCGATTGGCAATCATCCTTGGGGGATCGTCTAGCGGCAGGACAGCGGACTCTGACTCCGTTAACCAAGGTTCGAATCCTTGTCCCCCAGCCAACACAAGCCCGCATTGCCGCGGGCTTTTTGCTTCCAAGGCAGTCGGTAAACCCGATCCCGTCGCTCTGCCGCGATGACCTCTGCACGCGATAGCGTCATTCGAGCGCGCTTCGGATCGGCCCTCACCCCCTTTTCCCTCGCTGGGTCGGCATCTTTTTTCCGGCTGCGACCGGTGGGGCCCATCTTGCTGGAGGTCGCCTGTGGACGCTATCGCTCCTGCGTCTGCCCTCGGTTGGCTTGGTGCCGGCGCTACCACATTTGGCCTGGTTTTTCTGGCGGAGATAGGCGACAAGAGTCAGCTCGTCTGCATGGCGCTCGCGGCGCGTCATCATCACCGGCCGGTGCTGGCGGGGGCGGTTGCCTCGTTCGCCTTGCTCAACGCCCTGGCGGTGGTCTTCGGCGCGGGGCTTGCCCACTATGTTCCCGAGCGGTTGCTGGCGGCGGCCGTTGCCTTTCTCTTCGGCGTGTTCGGCATCCTGTCGCTGCGTGCGAAGCCGGCGCAGAGCACCGAAGAGATCAAGGAACGCGGCGGGCACGGGGTCTTCGTCACCACCTTCCTGATGATCTTCCTGGCAGAAATGGGCGACAAAACCCAGCTCGCGGTGGCCGGCATGGCTGGCACGCAGCCGGCCGTGCCGGTCTGGCTCGGCGCCATGCTGGCCCTCGGCATGACCTCCGCCCTCGGCGTTCTGGCAGGGCGCAAGCTCTTGACACGCGTTCCCCTGCATCGGCTCCATCAGGTCAGCGGTGTCTTTTTTCTGGTCCTGGCGGTCTTTGCCCTGGCCAGGGCCTTCTGAGTGCCCGGACCCCTCCAGCACTCCACTCCGGTCGGCGGGCGTGTGGCAGGCCTGTGTCCTTGGCACAACACATGCCGAATGCCTTCTCGTGAAACCGCGCTCGGCGCGGGTCCGATCGGCGCTCCGACCCTCGAGCATTCGGCCTATGACTCCATTGCCGGGCTACGCGCCGCCTGTTTTGTACTAAAAAAACAACACAAGCGCTTTTTGTATCTTTTTTCAAAAAAAGTGTTGCGTAACGCCCCGCGGTGGTCTAGTATTCTCATCGCAAGACGCAACTGCGTTTGGTTTTAGCGGTTTTATTGGCAAATCAACAACAGCGGAGAACACGATGAACAAAAAGCTCATCACTCTGGCGGTCGCAGCCGCCATGGTCGCCCCGGCGGCCGCGTTAGCCGAGGCTACCCTCTACGGCACACTGCACCAGTCCATCGACTACATCGATCAGAGCAGCGTCAACACCCCCGTTTACGATACCGAGACCGGCGACCTGCTTGGCTTCGTCCAGTTCGACGGCTGGGACGGCTGGACCGTGAGCCGCGCCGACGGCAACATCCTCAAGCAGGGCCAGTTCAGGATCGTCGACACCGAAGGCAACCTGATCACGCTTCCTGATGTGGTCTTCCCGTTGGGCAGCAACGGCCCGGTCGGCCCCAGCAACCGCATCGGCGTCAAGGGCTCCGAGGACCTGGGCAACGGCCTGAAGGCCATCTATCAGGTTGAGCTCGGCGTTCGCCTGGCCGACGGCAACTTCTCCGCCGCCGATGGCGACCGTGGCAGCATCGTCATGCGTAACACCTTCGTCGGCCTGGCCGGCAACTGGGGTACCTTCCTGGTCGGGCGTCACGACACCCCGCTGAAGATCTCCACCGGCAAGCTCGACCTGTTCGCCGACACCCTGGCGGACTACAACGGCCCGCTGGCCTTCAGCGACATCCGCGCCGACAACGCCATCGCCTACATCAGCCCGAGCTTCAGCGGCTTCCAGTTCGCCGGCGCCGTGCATGCCGGTGGTGGCGCGACCGTCCAAGGCGACTTCAACACCAACTCCGACAGCATCAACGAGGCCTGGTCGATCGCCGGCATCTACTCGAACGGCCCCTTCTACGGCAGCGTCGCCTACGAGGTGCTGAGCCGAGACATGTCCATCGACTCGATCTTCGATCCGGTCGTGATCCAAGGCCCGTTCGGTCCTTTCGCGACCAATCTCACCAAGGACTTCACCAAGTGGCGCATCGGCCTCGGTCTCCTGGACTGGAACGGCTTCACCCTGACCGGTATCTACGAGGACCGCAGCAACCAGAACTTCGTGAACGGTCTGGATCAGACCTCCTGGGAGGTGCAGGCCGGCTACGCCTTCGGCAACAACATGATCAAGGCCGCTTATGGCTCTCTGGATCGTGACTCTAATGATGACGGCGGCGACCTGATCGACGACATCACGGACTTCGACTTCGACGCCGACCTGAACCAGTGGACCATCGCCTTCGATCATAACTTCAGCAAGCGCACCAAGGTGTACGCCCTGTACAACAACGTCGACGACGATCTGCTGCCGGACTGGGACGCCTTCTCCCTCGGCATCGTCCACAAGTTCTAAGCCCGGCTTAGATACTTGACGCAAAGTGAAGCGGGGCCGAAAGGCCCCGCTTTTTTTGTCTGTTCTCCTGTCCGCCGCTGCGCGGCGGATCGGATCTCGGTCCGGTCCTTGCCCGGTCTCAGCCGGCCGTCAGGGTTTCGGCTCCTCGCTCCGTGCCGAGGATCAGCACGTCGGCCGGGCGCATGGCGAAGATCCCGACCGTAACCACGCCCGCGATGCTGTTGATCTCCTGCTCGAGCTTGATCGGCTCGGCGATCTCGAGGTGATGAACGTCGAGGATCAGGTTGCCGTTGTCGGTGACGAAGCCCTCGCGCCAGACCGGGGTCCCGCCGAGCTTCACCAGCTGGCGGGCGACATGGCTGCGGGCCATGGGGATCACCTCCACCGGCAGCGGGAACTTGCCGAGCACGTCGACCAGCTTGCTGGCGTCGGCGATGCACACGAACTGCTTGCTCGCCCCGGCGACGATCTTCTCGCGCGTCAGCGCGCCGCCGCCGCCCTTGATGAGCTGCAGCTGGCGGTTGGACTCGTCCGCGCCGTCCACGTAGAGCGCCAGCTCGCCAGCGGCGTTGAGGTCGAGCACGGGGATGCCGTGGGCCTTCATGCGCTCGGTGGATGCCTCGGAGCTGGAGACGGCGCCGTCGATCCGTCCCTTGACGGTGGCGAGAAAGTCGATGAAGTGATTGACGGTGGAGCCGGTTCCGACGCCGATGACGCCGCCCTCGACATAGTCCATCGCGGCCTTGGCGGCCTGTTTTTTCATCTCGTCCTGGTTCATTGGGGTCCTCCTCAGGCCTGTGACAAACCGGCTGGTATCATATCAGAGGCCCTTGGCTACGGTAGAATTTCAGAATTTTCACAAGCGGTGAAATAACCCCTATGCCCGAGACCTACATCGAGCGGATTCTGCGCGCGCGCGTCTACGACGTCGCCATCGAGTCCCCGCTCACGCCGGCGGATCTGCTCTCGCGGCGGCTCGGGAACCAGGTATTCCTCAAGCGCGAGGACCTGCAGCCGGTGTTCTCCTTCAAGCTGCGGGGCGCCTACAACAAGCTCAGCAGCCTGGATCGTCCAACCCTCGATCGCGGCGTGATCGCGGCCTCGGCGGGCAATCATGCCCAAGGCGTGGCCCTCGGCGCATCGCGGCTCGGCGCCCAGGCCACCATCGTCATGCCGCGCACGACCCCGCCGATCAAGGTCCAGGCGGTGCGCAACCTGGGCGCGCGGGCCATCCTGCACGGCGACTCCTACGACGAGGCCTACGCGCACGCCATGGAGCTGGTGGCGGAGAAGGGGCTCACCTTCATCCATCCCTTCGACGACCCCGATGTGATCGCCGGGCAGGGGACCATCGGCATGGAGATCCTGCGCCAGCACCCGGAGCCGCCCCACGCCATTTTCGTGCCCGTCGGGGGCGGTGGCCTGATCGCCGGGGTGGCCGCCTACGTGAAGTACGTGCGGCCAGAGGTGCGGGTGATCGGGGTCGAGCCCGAGGACGCGCCGACCCTCCATCACGCCCTGGCGGCGGGAAGGCCGGTGGAGCTGGAGCAGGTGGGCCTGTTCGCCGACGGCGTGGCGGTGCGCGTGATCGGCAAGGAGACCTTCCGGGTGGCGCGCAAGACGGTGGACGAGGTGGTGCTGGTGAGCACCGACGAGATCTGCGCCGCGATCAAGGACATTTTCGACGACACCCGCGGCATTGCCGAGCCCGCGGGGGCGCTGGCGGTCGCCGGGATGAAGCGCTACGTGGAGGAGCGCGGTCTCGCGGGCAAGCACCTGATCGCCATCGAGAGCGGCGCCAACATCAACTTCGACCGGCTGCGCCACGTGGCCGAGCGGGCCGAGCTCGGTGAGCGGCGCGAGGCGCTGCTGGCGGTGGAGATACCCGAGCGCCCGGGCAGCTTTCTCGGCTTCTGCCGCACCCTGGGCAGGCGCCAGATCACCGAGTTCAATTACCGGTACTCGGACGCCGGCCGCGCCCAGGTGTTCGTCGGTGTCGAGCTGGGGGGCGGCGACGAGGAGCGCCGCGAGACGATTGAGCGACTCGAACAGAAGGGCTTCGGCGTGGTCGACATGACCGACAACGAGACCGCCAAGCTGCACATCCGGTTCATGGTCGGCGGCCACGCGCGCGGCGTGGCCGAAGAGATGCTGATCCGCTTCGAGTTCCCCGAGCGGCCCGGGGCGCTGTTGAGTTTTCTGTCCGGGCTCGGGAAGCGTTGGAACATCAGCCTGTTCCACTACCGCAACCATGGCGCGGCTTATGGGCGGGTGCTGATGGGCATCCAGGTCGCCCCGGCGGAGCGGCCGGCGTTCCTGCGCCTGCTCGACGGTCTGGGATACCGTTACTGGGAGGAGACCGACAATCCGGCCTATCGGATCTTCGCCGGGGCGAGCGCGGGGTAGCGGGGAGGGCGTGACGGGGGTATCCGGCGGCCGACCACGAGCATGCGCCGGCCGGTGCTCTCTACCCGCCGTGCACCCCTTTCTCCGTCGCCACCAGGTCCAGGGGCACGTCCCAGGGATTGGCCTCCAGATACTCCACCCGCTGACACTCGTGGGCGATCCCGATCAGTCGCGGGCGCCGCCAGTGCGAGCGCTGCCGCCGGTAGGCGAGGGTGCGGTCGTAGTAGCCGCCGCCCATGCCGAGGCGGTGCAGGTCGGCGTCGAAACCGACCAACGGGAGCAGCAGCAGGTCGAGCGCGAAGGGCAGGCGAATCCGGCGGTTGCGCATCCGTGGCTCCGGAATGCCATAGTGGTTCTTCCGTAGGGGCTCGCCCGGGCGATAGTCGACGAACCAGAGCTTTCTCTTCGGATGTGCCCGCAGCACCGGCAACAGGCACCGCTTGCCGCGGGCGTGGGCCAGGCGCAACAGGGGGAAGGGGTCGATCTCGCCGTCGGTCGGCCAATAGGCGGCGACACGCTTGGCGCGCAGGAAAGCCGGGTGTTTGCCAAGCAGGCGCTTGAGGCGAAGGGCGTGACGCCTTTGCTCGGCGGGCGCGAGGGCGCGGCGCGCGGAGCGCAGCCTGTGCCGCAGTGAGCTCGGGGAGGTCATCGGAATGAGGGGAGAGGGACACCCCCCGCCTGTGCCGGTGCAGACCTTTGTTCTTGAACCGGTCGGTTCAAGTGGGGGCAACGGATGTCGCTTCAGGCTTCCCGCTCGAGGCGGACATGCACAACGGCTTCATCTTCATGCCCCCAGGGTACAAATTAGGCTCAAGAAAATACCCAGGCCGCTTTCGTACACTGCAGGGGATGTCTTGACTACAGGCTATACCGATTCGGGTTGGACGTCTAGTCGGTGTTGGTCGGCCAAGGCCTCGGCGATGCGGTCCTGCAGATCCGACAGGCGCCGGGTCGTTTCTTCGCTGGTCTCGCCCCGCTTGTGCTTTGCCTGGATCAGCTCGTGGGCGATATTGAGCGCCGCCATCACGGCGATACGATCGGTGCCGATGACCCGTCCCGTCTGGTGGATCTCACGCATCCGGTGATCGAGCATACGCGCCGACTCGATCAGGCCCTCCTGCTCGCTGGGCTGGCAGGCGACGCGGTATTCCTTGTCCAGGATGCGAACGGTGACCGGAAGGGCTTCCTGACTCATATGCCTTGCTCCATGGATTTCAGCCGCGAAATCATGGATTCCACCCGACTTCTGGCGAGCTCTGTTTTCTCGATCAACTCCGCCCGCTCCGAGACCAGCATTTCCTGGCGAGCGCGCAACGAGCGGTTTTCATCGCGAAGCTTGCGACAGGTACGGATCAGCTCGTCGACCTGTCGCTCGAGGGTTTCGAGATCGAACTTCGGCACGGTATCTGCTTCTCTCAGCTTGACTTTCCGCAGTTTAGAAGGCGTCGTGTTCCGGGTCAATCCAGAGCATGCCGTGGTATGATTGCCCACGTTTTACGCCGCCCCTCGACCCCCTCTGCCATGCAGCCTGCCACCGACACAGACTACGGCCAGCTCTCGGAGCGCCTTGCGGTCTGTGACCTTATCCCCAGCGCCGCGGAGGCCCACGGCATCCTGTGCGGGCTCATCTGCGCCGGGGAGCCTCGGCCCGAGGAGCGCTGGCTGTCAGAGCTGCTCGCCGGCGCCGATGCGGAGGATCTGCTCGCCCGCGAGCTGCGGGGCTCTCTCGCGCATCTGGCCGCGCGCACGCGGGAGGAGATCGACGGCCCCGGGCTCGGCTTCGCGCCCCTGTTGCCGGATGAGAGTCGGTCCCTGGGTGAGCGCGCAACGGCCCTCTACGATTGGAGTCGCGGCTTCCTCTACGGGCTCGGACTGGCCGGCGTCGACGCCGATGCGCTGTCGGACCAGGCGCGCGAGGCGCTCGATGACTTCGCCGCCATCACGAGAATGGATCTCGCCGCGCTCGATGAGGATGAGGACAACGAGGAGGCCCTGACGGAGCTCCAGGAGTTCATCTGGGTCGCGGCCATGCTGATTTACGAGGAACGTGGCCGCCGCGAGGAGGACCACTGATGTCCGCCGCCGAGTACCGCAGTCGGCGACGGCGACTACTCGAGGCGCTGGGGCCGGGCAGCCTGGCCCTGCTCCCCGCTGCAAGCGAGGCCGTTCGCAATCGCGATGTCCACTACCCCTACCGGCAGGACAGCGACTTCTACTACCTGACCGGCTTCACCGAGCCCGAGGCGCTGGCCGTCCTGATCCCAGGCCGCAAGGCGGGCGAGTATGTCCTGTTCTGCCGTCCCCGTGATCCGGAGAAGGAGGTCTGGGATGGCGCCCGGGCGGGGGTCGAGGGGGCGCTCGCGCATTTCGGGGCGGACGAGGCGCATGCCATCGAGGAGGTGGACGAGGTTCTTCCCAAGTTGATGGAGAACCTGGATCGCATATATTACCCGGTAGCCAATGACTCCGAGATGGATCTGCGGGTCATGGACTGGTTGCGCGAGGTGCGCGCGAAGGGGCGTTCCGGCGTGCGCCCGCCGAGCGAGCTGGTTTCCATCGAGCGGCTGCTGCATGAGCAGCGGCTATTCAAGAGCAAGGCGGAGCTGCGGATCATGCGCAAGGCGGCACGCATCTCGGCGGCGGGTCACCGCCAGGTGATGCGCGGCTGCCGCCCGGGCCGCTGGGAGTATGAGCTGGAGGCCGATTTCGCCCATGCCTGCGCCGTGCGCGGGGGGCGCTTCCAGGCCTATCCCCCGATCGTCGGCAGCGGTGCGAACGCCTGTGTGCTGCATTACGTGGACAACCGGCACCAGCTGCGCGACGGGGATCTCGTGCTCATCGACGCCGGCTGCGAGTATGGCGGCTACGCCTCCGACATCACGCGCACCTTCCCGGTCAACGGCCGTTTCAGCCCGCCCCAACGCGAGCTCTACGAGCTGGTCCTCACGGCACAGGAGGCGGCCATCAAGAAGGCGGTCGCGGGCAACCGCTGGGATGACCCCCACAAGGCCGCGGTGCGGATCCTGACCAAGGGGCTGGTGGAGCTGGGGATTCTCAAGGGCAGCAAAAAGGATGTTCCCAGGCTGGTCAAGGAGGAAGCGTACAAGCCCTTCTACATGCATCGCACCGGGCACTGGCTCGGCATGGATGTGCACGACGTGGGTGAGTACAAGGCTGGAGGCAAATGGCGCCGGCTCGAGCCCGGCATGGTGCTCACGGTGGAGCCGGGGCTCTACATCTCGGCCGACCGGGAAGACGTCCCCAAGCGGTACCGCAATATCGGTATCCGGATCGAGGACGACGTGGCGGTCACCGAGCATGGAAACGAGGTGCTTTCCGCCGATGCGCCCAAGGCGGTGGCTGACATCGAGGCGTGGATGTCCACCTGATGGATCAGTACGACCTCGTCATCGTCGGCGGCGGCCTCGTCGGGGGCAGCCTGGCTTGCGCGCTCGCCGGCAGCGGCCTGCGAGTATGCGTGGTCGAGGCCGTGCCGCCCAGCGCGGCGGACCAGCCGAGCTACGACGAGCGGGTCATCGCCCTGTCCTGGGGCAGCCGCTTGATCCTCGAGGGCATCGGGCTGTGGCCCGACATCGCCCCGGAGGCGGAGCCCATTCGCCAGATCCACATCTCCGACCGTGGCCGTTTCGGCTTCTCGCGCTTGGATTGCCGCTCGCAGGGGGTGGAAGCCCTGGGCTATGTCGCACCCGCGCGGTTGCTGGGGCGCGCCATCACCGCCGGTCTCGGCGGCGTCGAGGTCCTGTGTCCGGCGCGCCTCGTGGGATTCTGCGCGCAGCCCGATTGGGTCGACGTGGAGACGGTCAGCGCCGGGGAGTCGCGTCTCATGCGTACGCGGCTGCTGGTGGCGGCCGATGGCGGGGACTCGGCGATCCGCAAGCGCCTGGGTTTCTCGGCGCGCGAGTGCACCTACGGCCACCACGCCGTGATCACCACGGTCAGCGCCGACCGCCCGCTCCCCGGAACAGCCTTCGAGCGCTTCACCGACACCGGCCCCCTGGCCCTGCTGCCGATGACCGAGGGCCGCTATTCCGTGGTCTGGACCAGCCGCGATGAGGATACCCCGGACCGCCTCGCTCTGAGCGACGAGGCATTCCTGGCGCAGCTGCAGGACCGGTTCGGTTACCGTCTGGGGCGCCTCTCGCGCCCGGGCAGGCGCGTGGCCTATCCGCTGAAGCTGCTCCTGACCCGAGATCCCGTGCGCTCACGCGTGGTGCTGATCGGCAACGCCGCGCACACCCTGCACCCGGTGGCCGGTCAGGGCTTCAACCTCGGCCTGCGTGACGTGGCGGCGCTGGCGGAGGTCGTGTCCGATGCGGCGCGGGCGGGGCAGGATCCGGGTGCGAAAACGGCCCTCGCTGCCTACCGCCGACTCCGCGGCAGCGATCAGGCCCGCGCGGCGACCGTCACCGATGGCCTGGCGCGGCTGTTCGTGCATCCCTGGCTGCCGGTCCGCGTAGGGCGCGACCTCGGGCTCCTGGGGCTCAACCTCAGTCCCGGGCTGCGTAATCTGGTTGCGAGGCACTTCATGGGGTTGGGGGGAAAGCTGCCGCGCCTGGCTCGCGGACTACCGCTGGTGGACACTCGATGAGCAAACCGCAAACCAGGTTCGATCTCATTGTCGTGGGGGGCGGCATGGTGGGCGCCGCGCTCGCCTGTGGCCTCACCGGGCGCGGCCTGTCGATCGCCGTCTTGGAGTCCCGCGAGCCGCAACGCGCCTGGCCGGCGGGCGAGGTGGACCTGCGGGTTTCCGCCCTGAACCACGCCAGCCGGCGTATTCTGGAGCGCGTCGGGGCATGGGACCGCATCCGGGAGCTCGGCGCGAGCCCTTACCGCGAGATGCGGGTATGGGACGCTGTCGGACATGGCAGCATCCATTTCGACAGCGCGGAGGTGGGCGCGCCCGATCTCGGGCACATCGTCGAGAACCGGGTCACGCAGCTCGCCCTCTGGGAGCGCCTGGAGGCGGCGGAGGACGTGACCCTCATCTGTCCCGCTCGCTTGCGGGACCTGACCCTGACGCCGGATGCTGCCCTGCTGGACCTCGCCGACGGCGGCCAACTCGAGGCCCGGCTGTTGGTGGGGGCGGATGGGCGGGACTCATTCGTGCGCGACCGGTTGGGGATCGCCACCCGCGGCTGGCTCTACGACCAAAAGGCAATCGTCGCCAACGTGGCGGTCGGGGAATGGCACCAGGAGACCGCCTGGCAGCGCTTCCTGCCGACTGGTCCCCTGGCCCTGCTGCCCTTGCTGGACGGTCGTTGCTCCATCGTCTGGTCGGTAACCGAGGCCCGCGGGGATGAGCTGCTGGCGATGGACGACAAGGCGTTCGCGGCCGCGCTGGAGGAGGCGTTCGAGCGCCGCCTCGGAGACGTGATCGCGGTCGGGCCGCGCGCGGCCTTCCCGCTGCGGCTCCAGCATGCCGAGGAGTACGTGAGGCCCCGCCTCGCCCTGATCGGGGACGCCGCCCACGCCGTCCATCCCCTGGCAGGGCAGGGCGTCAATCTGGGTTTCATGGATGCCGCGGAACTGGCGGCGGCCGTGGACGAGGCCTTGGCCCACAATCGGGACATCGGAGGTCTTTGGGCTCTGCGGCGTTACGAGCGCGCGCGCCGCGGCGAGAACGCGCTGATGCTGGCGGCGATGGATGGCTTCAAGCGCTTGTTCAGCAATGACGTGCTTCCGGTTGCGGCCGTGCGCAGCGCGGGGCTGGTCGCCGCGGACAAGATACCTCCGATCAAGCTTGCCTTCATGCGCCACGCCCTGGGGTTGGGCGCGGACCTGCCTCCCCTTGCCCGTGCCGGCGGCTCAGGGCGCTGAATCAATCCCCCGGATCTCAGGGGCGCCGATTCACCGGCGGGTCGGGGTCGCTGATGGCACCATGGACGTCGACGGCCCAGGCATTTACCGCCGGGATTCCCCATTGCTGAAGGTAATTCAGCAAATTAGGAAATTCCATACACCTATCCAAGTTTTGGATTAGGTACCGCAGTCGCCTTTGGTTAACCTTACCGTTCCGCGGAAACCGGCACGAGCCGCCGCGCACCCCGCTCAGTGAGCCGCCCAATGGCCGAGATCCCGGACATCACCGATTCCGAACGCTGGATCATCGAGACCACGCTCAAGGAACGATATGGTCGCGATCTGGAGACCCAGATGGCGGACGCCGAGATCCGCATGAGCCCGTCGGATCGGGACGTCGCAAGCTGCCCCGTGGTCTACTGGAACGATGGAGACGGCTGCAACTTCGTCGTCATCAAGTCAGGAGATCGCAACTACCGCTGCCAGTTCTTCTATCGGGGCTACCAGCAGTACGGCACGGGTGTGCAAGAGTACGACGACCTCACCGAGTGCATCGTCTCTCTGCTCCAGGCTCAGGCCGATCAAGCGGCGCAGGAGCGCGGGGACATCGACTCCAAGCGGCGCTGACCGCGCCTTCGCGCGAGCGATCCGAATTGTTTATCGTCCCCCGCGCGCGGCGACCGCCGGTGCGGCGGGTCCTAGAGAGCCAGTAGACCAGGAAAAACTGAGGGGAGAACTATGACAGCGAAGAACGCCTTCTACGCCCAGTCCGGCGGTGTCACGGCGGTGATCAACGCCTCCGCCTGTGGCGTGATCGAAACGGCACGTCAGCATACGGACAAGATCGCCAATGTCTATGCGGGGCGCAACGGCATCATCGGAGCGCTGACCGAGGACCTGATCGACACCGGCAGGGAGTCCGCCGAGAAGATCGCGGCCCTGCGCCATACCCCGTCCGGCGGTTTCGGCTCCTGCCGCTACAAGCTGAAGAGCCTCGAGGCGAACAAGCGCGAGTACGAGCGCCTGATCGAGGTCTTCAAGGCGCACGATATCGGATACTTCTTCTACAACGGTGGCGGCGACTCCGCCGACACCTGCTACAAGGTCTCCCAGCTCTCCGAGAAGATGGGCTACCCGGTGCAGGCCGTGCACGTTCCCAAGACGGTCGACAACGACCTGCCCATCACCGACAACTGCCCGGGCTTCGGTTCCGTGGCCAAGTACATCGCCACTTCGACCCTGGAGGCGTCGTTCGACGTGCGCTCCATGGCCGCCACCTCCACCAAGATCTTCGTGATCGAGGTCATGGGCCGCCATGCCGGCTGGATCGCGGCCGCCGGCGCCCTGGTGGCCGATCAGGGCATTCCGGTGCTGACGCTGTTCCCCGAGGTGGAGTTCGACCAGGACAAGTTCCTGGCCGCGGTCAAGGCCAAGGTCGAGGAGTTCGGCTACTGCACCGTCTGCGTCTCCGAGGGCTGCCACTGGCCGGACGGGCGTTTCCTGGCCGAGCAGGGCACCCGCGACGCCTTCGGCCATGCCCAGCTCGGCGGTGCGGCGCCGGTGGTCGCCAACATGATCAAGGATGCCCTGGGCCACAAGTTCCACTGGGCGGTCGCCGACTATCTACAGCGTGCCGCCCGCCATCTGGCCTCGAAGTCCGACGTGGAGCAGGCCTACGCGCTGGGCAAGGCCGCGGTGGAGTATGCGATCGAGGGTCACAACTCCATCATGCCCACGGTGGTGCGCAAATCGTCCGATCCCTATGTGTGGGAGATCGGCAAGGCGCCCCTGTCCGAGGTGGCGAACGTGGAGAAGTTCATGCCGAAGGACTTCATCAGCCCCGACGGTTACGGCATCACCGACAAGTGCCGCGAATACCTCTACCCGCTGATCGAGGGCGAGGACTACCCGCCCTACGAGAAGGGAATGCCCAAGTACGTCACCCTGGATAACGTCGCCGTAGGCAAGAAGCTCGGCGCCTTCGAGGTCTGAGCGCACGGCAGCAAACAAAGGGGGGCGCAAGCCCCCCCTTTTTTTGGTGTAATCGGGATTCTGATATGACCCTTGACCGTGCTCGGGAGATGATTACTCAGCAGCTTCGGTTCGGCGGCGGTTACAATCGCAATGCCGTGCGTCTGTTGCTGGGGGAGGTGCAGCGCGAGCACGGGCAGGCGGCGGTCGACGGGCTGGTCCTGGAGCTCGATCTGGAGACCGCCTTTGGTCTCAAGCCGGGACCGGACTTCTCGGGCGTCGGCTGCGGTCTGGCGCCGGGCCGTAGCCGATTCCGCCGCGGCGGACAAATATGACGGTTTCGTGACTGGGGCTCGTCCCTGTGTTTGAATCCGGTTGCGGCTCCCGTGCGGCAGCGCTGTCCCGAAGTCCGTTCATCGGCGTTTCAGTTTGATTCTCAACGACATAACGAGAGGAGAAACCCCCAATGTCAGCTGGTTCTATCTTTGCCCTCCTGTGCGGCCTGGTCGCGCTGGGATACGGCATCTGGTCCGTGAAGTGGATTCTGGCGCTGCCTGACGGCAACGACCGCATGCGGGAAATCGCCGCCGCCATACAAGAAGGCGCCAGCGCCTATCTCAACCGCCAGTACATGACCATCGGGGTGGTCGGAGTCGTGCTAACGGTAGTCCTGTTCTTCGCTCTGGACGCCTATACCGCCGTTGGCTTCGTGATCGGCGCCATACTGTCGGGTGCCGCGGGTTATATCGGCATGAACATCTCGGTCAAGGCCAACGTGCGCACCGCGCAGGCCGCGAATGATGGGCTGGACGCCGCACTCCAGGTCGCCTTCCGTGGCGGCGCCATCACGGGTCTGCTGGTGGTCGGCCTCGGCCTGTTGGGCGTCGCCGGCTACTACGTCGTCCTCAGCGTCATGGGCGTCGAGCAATCGCATATCCTGCATGCCCTGGTCGGGCTCGGCTTCGGCGGTTCGCTGATCTCCATCTTCGCCCGGTTGGGCGGCGGCATTTTCACCAAGGGCGCCGACGTAGGCGCTGATCTGGTCGGCAAGGTCGAGGCCGGCATCCCGGAGGACGACCCACGCAATCCCGCCGTCATCGCCGACAACGTGGGCGACAACGTGGGCGACTGCGCCGGCATGGCCGCGGACCTGTTCGAGACCTACGCGGTGACCGTGGTCGCCACCATGCTCTTGGGCTGGCTGCTGCTCCAGAGCCCCGACGCGGTGGTCTACCCGCTGGTGCTCGGCGGCGTGTCCATCATCGCCTCCGTCGTCGGCACCTTCTTCGTCAAGGCGAAGGAAGGCGACACCAAGATCATGGTTGCCCTCTACAAGGGCCTCGCCGTGGCCGGCGCCATCGCGCTGGTGGCCTATGTGCCGGTGACCCTCTGGCTGGTGCCCGAGTCCATATCCGTGGGCGGTGAGACCTACAGCAACTGGGGTGTGTTCGGCTCGGCAGTCATCGGCCTGGTGCTGACGGCGCTGATGGTGATCATCACCGAGTACTACACCGCCACCGAGTACCGTCCGGTGCGCCACATCGCGGAGGCCTCCAGCACCGGCCACGCGACCAACATCATCGCCGGCCTCGGCATCGCCATGAAGTCCACGGCCGCACCCGTGCTGGCGGTGTGCGCCGCCATCTGGACAGCCTACGAGTTGGCCGGGCTGTATGGCATCGCCATCGCCGCCACGTCCATGCTGTCCATGACCGGCATCATCGTCGCCCTCGATGCCTACGGCCCGATCACCGACAACGCCGGCGGCATCGCCGAAATGGCCGGGTTGGACGATAAGATCCGCGCCATCACCGATCCCCTGGACGCCGTGGGCAACACCACCAAGGCCGTCACCAAGGGCTACGCCATCGGCTCCGCGGGTCTCGCCGCGCTGGTGCTGTTCGCCGACTACACCCATGCCCTGCATGCGGAAGATGCGACCGCCGTGCTCGACTTCAGCCTCGAGAATCACATGGTCATCATCGGCCTGTTCATCGGCGGTCTGGTGCCCTTCCTTTTTGCCTCGATGGCCATGGAGGCGGTTGGACGCGCGGCGGGCGGCATCGTCAACGAGGTGCGCCGGCAGTTCAAGGAAATGCCGGGCATCATGAACCACACCCAGAAGCCGGATTACTCCAAGGCGGTGGACATGCTGACCAAGGCCGCCATCAAGGAGATGATCATCCCCTCTCTGTTGCCGGTGCTGGTGCCGGTAGTGGTCGGAGTGGCGCTCGGCAAGGAGGCGTTGGGCGGGCTGTTGATCGGGACCATCGTCACCGGGTTGTTCGTGGCCATTTCCATGACCACCGGCGGCGGTGCCTGGGACAACGCCAAGAAGTACATCGAGGACGGCAACCTGGGCGGCAAGGGCTCCGAGGCGCACAAGGCGGCCGTCACCGGCGACACCGTCGGCGACCCCTACAAGGACACGGCCGGCCCCGCCGTCAACCCGCTGATCAAGATCATCAACATCGTCGCCTTGCTGATCGTTCCCGTGCTGTAAGGCGACCGAGCCGGCGGGCCGGCTCTGATCGGCGAGGGGAGGCTGCCGTTTGGCGCCTCCCCTTTTTTGCGCCCGCATCGATCAAGTGCGTGAGTCGTGTGAACGGGACCTCCGCCCGACACCTGCACCACGGTGCAATCGCGGACTCGGCTTGTAATGCGGCGCGCCAATGCAGGACAATCCCGGGGCCGGTGGCTCGACCGGCGCCCTTATCTTGCCGCGGTGTCGTGCCGGCGGTGCTCACCCGAGGAGTCTGCAGCATGAATCTGGACAGAGTCGCCTCCGGCGACAACGTGCCGAACGAGATCAACGTCATCGTCGAGATACCTGCCCATTCGGATCCCGTGAAGTACGAGCTCGACAAGACAACGGGGGCCATGTATGTCGACCGGTTCATGTCCACTGCCATGTACTATCCGTGCAACTATGGTTATGTGCCGCATACCCTGTCGAAGGACGGGGACCCGGTGGATGTGCTGGTGCTGACTCCTCACTCCCTGATCTCGGGCTCCGTGATCAAGTGTCGGCCGGTGGGCCTACTGAAGATGACGGATGAATCGGGCGACGACGCGAAAGTCCTCTGCGTGCCCATCGACAAGCTGTGCAAGACCTATCGGAATGTCGAGAGCTTCCGCGATCTATCCGGTGAGGTGCTCAACCGCATCGCGCATTTCTTTGAGCATTACAAGGACTTGGATGAGGGAAAGTGGGTGCGGGTCGATGGTTGGTACGGTGTCGATGAGGCGAAGCAGGAGATCATGGACAGCCTGAGGATGTACCAGGATGCCCCCGAAAAGCCTGCCTTCTGAGCGCGATCTCGATCGCCCGTATAGCGCCCGAGGGAAAGCGATCGGAGCCCATGACTTCGCCCAACCGACACCCCCATGAAGATCTGCATCCTTTCGGATAGTCACGACCATATTCCTCTCCTGGATTCCGCGGTTGCTCGCGCCAAATCGGAGGGGGCGGAGGCCGTGCTTCACTGCGGGGACGTTGTCGCCCCAAGCACCCTGCATTGCCTGGTCAAGCACGGGCTGCCAGCGCACGTGATTCACGGCAACAACACGGGGGATCTCTACAGCCTGGGGCGTCTGGCGTCGGACCCATCGCGTCTGATCCACTACCATGGCATGGATGCAGGGCTGCAGCTCGGGGGGCGTCGCATTTTTCTCGTGCACTATCCGCACTACGCGCGCGCCATGGCCGCGACCGGGGACTGGGACCTGGTCTGCTGCGGGCACAGTCACGCGCCCAGGGAGGAGCGAATCCGCAATGTAAAAGGCGGTGAGACCCTGCTGTTGAATCCCGGAACCGTGGGCGGCGTGGGTCAGGCACCGGCGACCTATCTCATCGGCGATCTGGGCACCATGGCGTTCCAGCTGTACGAGCTGGACAAGCGCCTCGGCCACCCGCCCTTGCCCTTGACCGGAAGCTGAGCGGGAGAAAAAAGGCGCCGGCGATGGGGAAGCTGACCCATTTCAACGAGGCAGGCGAGGCGCGGATGGTGGACGTCGGCGCCAAGGACGTTAGCCACCGGATCGCGGTCGCCGAGGGGCGGATATGCATGCGGCCCGAGACCCTGGAGCTGATCGAGCAGGGCGGCCACAAGAAGGGAGACGTGCTCGGCATCGCACGCGTGGCCGGCATCATGGGCGCGAAGAAGACGGCGGAGCTGGTCCCCCTGTGCCATCCTCTGGCGCTGACCAAAGTCTCCGTCGATCTCGAGCCGTCGCGGGGCGACGCCTCGGTGTATTGCCGAGCAGTGGTCGAGACCCGAGGCAGGACGGGGGTGGAAATGGAGGCACTGTGCGCCGTGCAGATCAGCCTCCTGACGGTGTATGACATGTGCAAGGCGGTGGACCGAGGGATGTCCATCGAGTCCGTTCACCTGCTGGAGAAGGTGGGCGGCAAATCCGGGCATTGGAAGCGCGAGGTGACTCTGAGTCGATAACGATCGTCGCCGCGGCCATGCCGAAGCGACAGATCCAACAACAGCCGTGTATGAGCGGCGATGGAGGTGAGAAATGTCGGACTTCGTCGAGTGGTCGGACGACTTAAGCGTGGGTATCGAGGAAATCGACGACCAGCACAAGGAGCTGGTGGACCTGGTCAACGAGATGCACGAGGCCATCCACCAGCGGCGCGGAAGGGATGTGGTGCGGCGCGTCTTGGCCAAGCTGGCGGACTACACCAGGATCCACTTTGCGGTGGAAGAGAGCCTGATGCGCATCCTGGGCTATCCGGACTACGAGACCCACAAGGAGCAGCACGAGCAGCTCATCCGGCACATGACTGCGCTGCAGAACAAGGTGGATTCGGGCAAGACCGCCATCGGCTTCGAGCTCATGCATTTCCTCAAGGTCTGGCTGACCAAGCACATCATGGAGAGCGATCGGGAGTACGGCGAGTTCTTTATCCAGGCCGGCGTGAAGCCGCGTCTGCGGAAGCGGTCCTGGACCGCGCTGATGTGGAACCACGTGCGAGGCTGATCGGGTGCGCCGGCGAGGCCTGGCCACGGGCATTCCACGATGAATCCGTTCTACCAGCGCGCGTGCTTTCTCGCTGCGGCCTTCCGGCTCGACCAGGCGCCGCCAGACGTCGGGCGGGAGGTCGCCTTCGCCGGCCGCTCCAACGCGGGAAAATCCAGTGCCATCAACGCGATCTGCCACCAGAGGCAGCTCGCGCGCACCAGCAAGACCCCGGGCCGCACCCAGCAGCTGATCTTTTTCGTTCTCGACGAGACGCGGCGCCTGGTCGACCTGCCGGGGTACGGTTACGCGAAGGTATCGGAATCGGTCAAACGCCAATGGCAAGGAGTGATGGCGGATTATCTGCGGAGCCGTCGCTCGCTCTCCGGCCTGGTGCTGGTGATGGATATCCGCCAGCCCCTGACGCCCTTCGACCTGCAGATGCTGGAATGGAGTCGCCACTCGCACCTGCCGCTGCTCCTGTTGCTGACCAAGAGCGACAAGCTCAAGCGCGGACCAGCGCTTGGTGAGCTCCACAAGGTCAGGCGGGCGGTGGCGGCGGAGGGCGATCGGGTGGTCGTCGAGCTCTTCTCGGCGCACGCCCGCCAGGGTACCGAGGCGGCGCACGGCTGGCTGGATCACCGGCTAGGCGTTCCGGAGCTGCCAGACGTGGTAGAAGGCTCCCGCTAGCCGGCGGGCGGCGCCAGGCGAAAAGCGCGCGGGGCGACTCGGCGGGAGGCAATCGCGGACCGGGATGTCGAATTCCCGACACCCGGTCCGGTGCTTGGCATTGGCGTCAGAATTCTCCTGCCGCCGCGCCCTCCATGATGGCCTTGATCGTGTCTCGCACCCGCACGGCGTCCGCCCTGAGATCCTCCGGCAGCTTCTTGCCACCGTGGATCATGAAATCGAGGTTCATGCTGTAGAGCCAGAGACGGCCGTTGCTGTCTTCCACCAGTGCGATGCGGCAGGGCATGAAGCCGCTGTAGTGATCCTGATACTCCAACATCTTTTTGCCCACCTGGGCATCGCAGAACGACAGGAAATTCACGTATCGGTAGTCCTCCCCGGTGATCGCCTTGATCTGCTTGTAGAAGGGGGACTCGCCGACGAAGAGAAAGCTGCGGGAGGCGGCGAGGCTCTTCATCGACTCGATGACGTCGTCCGGGCTCATTCCCTCCTCGACCTGCACCGCCCACATCATCGCGGCGCCGGGATCGCCCGTCTCCAGGAGCTTTTCTGCGAACTGGGTGTAGACGCCGACGAATCCCTCGTCGAACTCGGAAAGTAGGGGGGCCACACGGACGTATGCGACGGCCACGGCGATCACGGCCAACAGGCCGATCAGGGCGAACAAGTTTCGGATGAGCTTCATTGTTTCTCTTCTCCTCGTGGCAAGGTGAACCGCGCCGGTGAGGTGCTGCGGAGCAGTTCCGAGCATGCGTGCGCGATCACTGGTCGGCGCCGTTCGCCGCAACCTCTTTTATTCTAGGGATACGCAGGGCTTTTGTCGTCTCGTGAGCGGTCCTGAGCGGGAAAGCGGGCCGGCGAGCGGACGGCGCGGTGCCCGCTCGCCGGCGTCCTGAGCCTACCAGGGTTGCCCGTACCCGGCTTCCGGCATCGGCGGGGCCGGATACATGCCCTCGTCGCCGCCGTACCAGCGCCCGGGAGAGCCCCACTCGTATCCCGATGGACCGACGCCCTGTCCACCGTAACCCGGCATCATGGGCCGCATCGGCGCGCCATAATCGCCGCCGTACGGGGGTTGCTGCATGGGCATGCGAGGCGGCATCTGCGGCGGCAGCGGAGGCTGACGGTTCGACTGGCCGAAGATGGCTTCTGCCGCCTCCCTCTGCTGCTCCGACATCTCCTCGACGATGCGGCGGTACTCCTCCCAGCGTGACTGCATCTCCTGGCGGCGTTGTTCCGCCTGTTTCCACGGCGGCTGCTCGGGGAAGTCGATCCCCTGGGCCTGCGCCCGTTCCCGCATCTCTTGCCAGTGCCGCTCCCGCTCTGCTTGGCGCTGCTCGGGCGTCATGTTACGCATCTTCTCCCAGTGCGCCTCGCGCTCTTCCTGGCTCATGAGCATCCAAGGCGGCATCTCCGGCATATCCATGCCACGCTGCCCGGCCCGCTCACGCATCGCCTGATAGCGTTGCTCGCGCATCGCGTCCCACTCCTCCTGGGTCTTGCCGCCGCGCCCCTCCGATCCCGCGGGCGCCATCATGTCCGGCGGGGTCGGCATCCCCATGGGCGCGGGCATTTTCGGGGGAGGGGGCATGTCCATAGGCATTGGCATCTCCGGAGGCTGCATCCCCGCCTGCTCCCACGGAGGCGTTTCCGGAAGCTCCAGCCCCACCTCGGCCGCGCGGGCGCGCAGCTCGTCATAGCGCAGCCCCCGCTCCTTCATCATTTCCGCGTGCCTTTTCTCCATCCTTTCCCGGCCGGCGGTCATCGACGGTGGCGGGGCGGGTGGCTCGGGGGCGGCCGAGACCTCCGGCTGCGCGGGGGGCGGCGCATGCGCCTCGGTTGCAGCGGGTGCCGGCGCTGCGGCGGTCTGAGTGTTGGCGCTCTCAACCGGGACGGCCTGGCCGCTGGGCGTCTCGGCTGCTGGGCCGCTGGTTGCCGTCTCCGCCGACCAACCCTGGCTCATTGCCAGGGTCAGCGCGGCGGCCGAAGCGAAGATAACTACGGATCTTCTCTCAATCATCGCGTTTGCTCCTGTGGGTGGGGTGGTGTCACGTGTATTATTTCGAGCCTGAGGTGCCGGGCGTGTGTCCATCCGCGGCCGCGAATCGAGGTGTCGTACATCTTCGAACGGCATGCTGGGTGCCCGCAATTCCGTCCAAGCCTTGGACCGCATCCCCGGGTTCGGAATCCTGAGGGCATATGATGCGGCCGTGGACGGCACCGCGGGCGGGTTGCCCCGTCGTCGGTGGGGTCGTCGACTTTTTCGGTTGCCATTTCCCGTCAACGGACCGATGCCGCGAAGGCCCTGCGTAGCCGCGATGACGCTTCCTCATTCCGCCGGGCAAGCTTAACCGATCCACTGCGGGATGGAAGGGTCGCCGGCGTTTTTTGGCTGGCGGAAGCAGCGGAGGACGAGCCTGCGCCTGGGTGCTTTCGGCACGGAGTGATATCGAGCGCCCCGTCGGGGCGTGAGGAGGATCGATGCGCATCGGTGACCTGATGCGAGAGAGCGGCGTCAAGTTCGGCACCAGCGGTGCCCGCGGGCTGGCGGAGGCCATGACCGACCGCGTCTGTTATGCCTACGCGCTGGGGTTTCTCCAGCACGCCGCGCAGACGGGTAGCCTGCGGCCTGGTGGGGACGTCGGGATCGCTGGCGATCTGCGCCCCAGTACCGAACGCATCATGATTGCTTGCGCCCTGGCAGCCGCAGACTTCGGAATGCGGCCGCGCCACTTCGGCCGCATTCCGAGTCCGGCGCTGGCCGCATACTGCATCGGCCACGGCATGCCGAGCATGATGATCACCGGCAGCCACATCCCGGATGACCGCAACGGCATCAAGTTCAATCTGCCCTCGGGTGAGATTCTCAAGCAGGACGAGGAGGGCATTCGCCGCCAGACGGTCCTGCTGCCCCAGGATCTGTTCGACGCCGCCGGGCGGCTGGTGGCTGCTGCTCCCGTTACCCTGCCGGCCACGGACCCCGCGGCGTACGATGCTTACCTGGCGCGTTACCTCGACTTCCTCCCCGGGGGGTGCCTGGAGGGTATGCGCGTCGCCGTCTACGAGCACTCGAGCGTGGCGCGGGATGCATTCTGCGCCGTGCTTACCGGTCTCGGCGCCAAGGTGCAGCGGCTCGGGGTCTCAACGACCTTCGTCCCGGTCGACACCGAGGCAATCCGTCCCGAGGATACGAAGCTTGCCCGCCGCTGGGCCGCCGAGGGCGCGTTCGATGCCATCGTCTCGGCAGACGGCGACGGCGACCGGCCCCTGGTCTCCGACGAGCGCGGCGAATGGCTGCGCGGCGACGTTGCCGGGATCCTGTGCGCGCGACAACTCGGCGCAGAAGGCGTCGTGACGCCGGTCAGCAGCAATACCGCGGTGGAGAAGTGCGGCTGGTTCGAGCAGGTGTTGCGCACCCGGATCGGGTCGCCGTACGTCATCGCGGGAATGCGCGAGCTGATCGATAGGGGGCTGACGCCCGTCGTCGGCTACGAGGCCAACGGCGGCTTCCTGCTCGGGTCCGACCTGGAGCGTCAGGGACGGCGCCTGCGCGCCTTGCCGACGCGCGATGCGGTGCTGGTGGCGCTGGCTGTCCTGATGGCGGCGAGGGAGCAGGGCAAGCCGGTCTCACGGCTCGCCGCCGACCTGCCCCAACGATTCACCGCCAGCGACCGCATCCAGGACTTTCCGACCGAGATCAGCGAGGCGCGTCTCGCCGCGCTGTCCACGGGCGATCCGGAGCGCGACCAAGCGGCGCTGGAGGGAATCTTCGGCCCTCGCTTCGGGCCGGTCGTCGGCGTCGATACCACCGATGGTCTGCGCATCACCTTCGCGAGCGGTGAGATCGCCCACCTCCGCCCTTCGGGCAATGCACCGGAGCTGCGGGCCTACACCGAGGCGGACAGTCCGCAGCGAGCGGCCGAGATGAATCGCATCTGCCTGGAGGTGCTCGACGGCTGGCGGGCGTGACCCGCGGCGGTCAGCGCCGCTTGGGAAGGAAGGTTCGCGTCTCGCCCTTGTGGATGTTCAGGAAGCGGATGGCGGCGCACGCGGCCCCGAAGCCGTTGTCGATGTTGACGGTCACGATCCCCGGGGCGCAGCTCCCGAGGGCCGAGTCGAGGCTCAGGCGGCCGCCCTGACCGACGCCGTAGCCGACCGAGGTCGGGACGGCGATCACGGGTGCCCCGACCAGTCCGCCCAGGGCGCTGAACAGCGCCCCCTCCATGCCGGCCACGGCGATCACCACCGGGTGCTCGCGGATCGCGTCGATGCGTTCCATCAGACGCCACAGGCCGGTGATGCCCACGTCCTGGAACAGGACGCTCGGGATGCCGTGGAACTCCAGGGTGCGGGCGGCCTCCAGGCAAACCGGGGCGTCGGAGGTTCCCCCGCTCACGATGGCGATCGGCTCGACCATCCTAGTCGGCAGGGTGTGAGGAAAGAAGCCGGTGCGGGACACGGCGTCGTAGTTCATGCGCTCCCGGAAGAAAGACGGCAGTGCCTCGGTCTTGCCACGATCGAGGCGGGTGAGCAGGCAGGGTGCCCCCGTTTGACGGAAGTGCCGCAGGATGGCCTCGATCTGCTCCGGGGTCTTGTGCTCGCAGAATACCGCCTCGCTGAGCCCGATGCGGGCCTGACGGTCCAGGTCCAGCACGGCCGTGGTGCTGCTTTCGTTCATGCCGTCAGTCACGATCCGTCTCCAGGGTCTTGTCGGTGGCGAGCCTAGCCAGACCCGCGCGTGCGGCGTGGCCGGCTCGCGCTGCCAGGTCTCGTGACTCGGCCTTCGCCGTGGGTCCGCCGGGGCGGTCGACCAGCTTCACCCCGATCTCGGTCCCGTCAGCCAAGACGCGGTGCTCGCTGCGGGTGAGGGTGATGCGCGAGGCGGGCTGCCAGCGCACGCCGATCGTGGTCGTCTCCCGGAAGCAGGCATCGACCACCGAAGAGAGGGCCTCGGTCCGAATAAGGATCTGGATACTCATGGTCGCGCGTCCGCCCTTGCCGATGGCCTGGTAGGTGGTGACGCTGAGCACGCCCGCCGTCGCGCGCAGGTGCTCCAGCGCGATCGCCAGGTCCTCGGGTGTCTGGTCGTCGACCTCGAAACGCAGGCTGACGATGCGATCCTGCGGCATCCCCTTCGCGGAGGCCCCCGTGGCGGCGGCGGAGGTCTCGAGCGCCAGGATCTGCAGGCAATTGGGGATGCCGGGCAGCTCGCGCGTACCGAATCCCAGGCCGCTGGCAGTGAGGATTCCTCCATCCGGAAAGACGCTTGCGGGATTCAGGGATCTGAGAATGGCCGCCCCGGTCGGCGTGACCCGCTCGCCGGGTATGCCGTCGTCGGTCACCGGCAGGCCCTCCAGCAGCAGCGCCGTGGCTGGCGCCGGAACCGGAAGTGCCCCGTGGGCCGACTGAACCCTTCCGCTCCCGAGGGGGAGGGGAGCGCACGAGGCCTGCTCGACCTTCAGCGTCTCCAGCAGAACCGCCGCCCCCAGGACGTCGGCGATGGAGTCCCAGCTGCCGACCTCGTGGAGCTCGACCAACTCGGGCTCGATTCGATGCACCCTTCCCTCGGCCTCCGCCAGCAGGGAAAAGATGGCGAGGGCCCGGCCCCGCACCCCGGACGGCAGGTTGGCCAGCGCCAGCAGCTCGCGGATGTCGCCGAACGGCCTGTGGTGGTGGGGCGTCGAACCCGTCCCTTCTGCGGTGACGCGAAATCGCTTTCCGCCGATGGGACCCCCTGCCTCCGCCAGGCTGACCTCTATCCGAGCGGGCATATCGAGCGCGGAGATGGCCTCGCGCACCGCCGGGAGATGTTCGGGAAAGGCGTCCAGCAGGGCGGCGCAGAACATGTCGCCGGCGAGTCCGCCGACAGGGTTCAGGTGGAGATGCATGAATGAATCTGACTCAGGTCGCGAGGGATGCCGAAGCGTGGTCGCCCCGGCAGGATACCCGAAGCGCGGCCGGCTGCTCCAGCGCGCCCCGATCTTATCGATTCGTAGCGGCCCGACTCGTCTGGACGCGGCGCGCGCGGCGGAAGCCCGGGGTGGTGAGGGCGAGCGGCGAGGGTCGAGTGGTAAAAAAGAAGAAAATGACGCGCTGAGGTTGGCCAGGATGGCCAATCATCGGAGTCCCGTTAAGGAACAACGGCTCCCTGTCCCCCGGTCAGCGGGAGACATACCTTTGGCGCTTCTGGTTTCGAATCTCCCAGTTGCACTGCTCGATGAGATGATCGATCTGCCGGGAGACCCGGACCTCGCTTTCGGGCTCGTAGGTCTCGCCTTTGTCCCAGTGATTCGCCGCGTCCTCCGCCTCGAGCTGGAGTCCCTGGCGCCATAGCTCCCAGATTGCTTGTGATTGGCTGGTGGTCATGGCTGTGCCCCGTCTGTTTCCTTCGCGTTTTCGCCGCTCGAATCGTGGGCCGGCTTTGAAATCTTCTAGCAAATACGGGGCCGATCAGAAAAAATGTTTGAGAAACAATAAGATGAGAATGACATGGTCAACTCGGAATGTTGATATGTAAGCATTGATTAGACATGTAAATAAAAAATTACATATAGAATGAAATTTTTTATAAAACAGTACGATAATGGTGCGCGAGGATGGACTTCGTTCCGGGCTGTTCAGGAGAGTTGACAATGCGGTAGATCGCAACTGAGAACTGCCTGCGCTCATTCGCAGATTCTTCGGCGACCATTGACTGGCGTACATCAATCGAGCCTGTATAGGAATGCCGCCCATCCTACGCACGGATCGTAGGTGCTTGAACATGGTGGCACATCCCGGTGCCGCGGAAGAACGTGAATTGATCAGCGTCCGCCGTTCCGCAAGCGTGCGGCGTGGTACATTGCGCAGTGAAGAATATCGATTCCGGCGGCGAATGGGACCGATGTCCGGAACGCATCCGTGAGCAAGAAAACGACAGCGTGCATCTAGGGATTGACGCAATGGGGACAATCGTAAGGCACGGGCCCGGCATTGAACCCGATGCCGGGCGAAGCCGCGCATGACACCCACCTCGCCGCTCCGACGATACGGGTCTCGGCTGTCAAAGCCACCGTCGTGGTCCCATGCGAGTCATTCTCTCCGGCATTGGGTGGCGGGCGGGCTTCTCGGTCTGATCGTCAGCGCATCCGCACCGGTGATGGGCATGGACCGTCAGGCCGGCCGGGGCGGGGACCCGGAGATGTCGGAGCTCCTCACCCTGCTCGACGAGCAGACCGAGCTCGCGACCAAGACGGGATTGAACGCCGACTATGTGCCGGGCATGGTCACGGTGCTCAGCGGCGACGAGCTCCTGATCCGCGGGGCGCGCACGGTGTGGGAGGCATTGTCGCTGGTACCGGGCATCAGTCTCGGCATGGAGTTCACCGGCGAGCGGCAGGTGCTCGCACGGGGCGTCGGCCACGGCTACGTCTCGGGCAACATCAAGTTCCTGCTCGACAACGTGTCCATGAACTCGACCCTCCTCGCCACCGCCAACCCGGTGTTGAACATTCCCATCGAGCAGGTGGAGCGCATCGAGGTCATCCGCGGCCCCGGTTCCTCGGTTTACGGCGAATTCGCCTATGCGGGGGTCGTCAACGTCATCACCCGCCGCGGCGACCGGGCGCTGGTCGGCCTGGCGGGACAAGGGGAGCAGCTCGGAGGCGGGGCGCTTTGGTCCTGGCGCGACGAGGAGAAGGACCTTTCGCTGTCGCTGAACCTGATGGCGACCAGGGGCGAGGGCCCGGATGTCGACGTGGACGAGGACGGGCTCTACCAGCTCGGCGTGCCGGAGCTGTCCAACGCGCCGGGTCCATCCAACGAGGCCACCCGTTACCGGGGGTTCTTCGTCGACCTCGGATTGGGAGGACTGGTTCGCCTCCGTCAAGTGGCTCGACGACGGCTATGGCGACCATTTCGGCGTCAATCACTTTCTGCCGCCGCCGGATCAAAGGATCGCCTCCTGGCACCGCTACCGCACGCTCGCCCTCGGCCGCGACCTGGCCCTCTCCGACACCCTGCGCGCCCGTGTTCGCTTCGAGGCGATGCAGCACAACCGGCAGCGGGACCGGATGTACGTCTACCCCGCCCTGTCGCCAGGGGGATCACCCTTGTTCGTGGATCTCGACTACCGCGAGATCAAGTACCTCGGCGCGGCCGACACTCCGCTGGCGGCTCGACCCGCGCCACGACCTGCTGATCGGCCTCGAGGCGAGCCAGGTGGACATCGACAAGGCGACCTGGAACTTCTTCGGCATTCCGGTCGAGGTGCGGCCGACCTGGATCGATACCGACATGAACCGCCGGATCCTGAGCGCATCCTGACCATCTTCTCCCTGCGTGCAGAGCAGAAGGGGCTGCGACTCGAGCACCACATCGACGAGGTGCTGCGCGCACGCTGCATCGGCGATCCCAACCGGATCCGCCAGGTATTGATCAACCTGCTGGGCAACGCGGTCAAGTTCACCAGTAGCGGCTGGGTGCGGCTCGAGGCGCGGCTGCTCGGGGCCGCGGGAGGCACCGGGACCGTCGAGTTCCGCGTCAGCGACAGCGGCATCGGCTTGTCGCCGAATCACTTATCGAGCCTTTTCGCCGGTGCCGGCCAGCTGGATACGGGCGTTTCGCGGCAATTCGCGGGTACGGGGCTCGGGCTCGTCATCTGCCGACGCCTGACCGAGCTCATGGGCGGCGAGATCGGAGCACACGGCGAGTTGGGCAGGGGCAGCACCTTCTGGTTCAGACTGCCTCTGGGCTTTCTGCCCGCCGACTCGCAGGATGGCGCGGAATCTGCCTTCGTCAAGGATGCGACCCCTGCGCTGAGCGTGCTGGTGGTCGACGACGACGTCCTCAATCGGATGCTCCTCCAGTCCCTGCTGAAGAAAGCGGGCCATCGGGTGCATTTGGCCGCAAACGGCGTGGAGGCGCTGCAGGCAATCGACTCGGAACCTTTCGACGTGGTATTGCTCGACCTATGGATGCCTGAGATGGACGGTTTCGAGGCCACTCGGCGGATCCGCGCGCTGCCCGACTCCGCGATCGCCACCGTACCGATCGTGGCCCTGACCGCTGACGTCACCGAGGAGACTGCGGCGGAGGCCCGCCGCGCCGGCGTCTCCGCCATCTTCGGCAAGCCCTTGAGCCCGGAGAAGCTCGCGGGGCTGCTTCGGACCTACCGTCCCTGATCTGCGCTCTGCCCGGATGCGCCAGCGGGCGGTTTCCGCCTTGCGGCGACTGGCCCCGCGATGGGGCGGATGAGCCCCCGGCCGCCGGGATCCACTGCCAAGACCATGCCCTCGGAGACCCGGAACCCTGCGTAGGCGGCAATAGCCACGGGCGTATTGCGCCGCATGTGTTCCTTCGGCGGAATACGCTTCGCTATTCCGCCCTACGATGCTTACAGCCGCGCCGGCGATTGGTGAGGAATACCGGAATTTCCGGGTCGCGTAGCGCCGTTAAGCCGCGATCCCGGTGTGGCGGAGCAGGGCGTCGATACTGGGCTCGCGCCCCCGGAACTCGACGTAGAGGTCCATGGCCTCGGCCGATCCGCCCCGTTCGAGGATGCTCTGGCGGAAGGCGCGCCCGGTATCGGTGTCGAGCACACCTTTTTCCTCGAATAGCGAGAAGGCGTCCGCCGACAGGACCTCCGCCCACTTGTAGCTGTAGTAGCCCGCCGCGTAGCCGCCCGAGAAGATGTGGGAGAAGCCGTGGGCGAAACGGTTGAAGGCGGGCGGCTTGAGCACGGCCACCTGATCGCGCACCTGATCGAGGATCTCGTAGACGCGCCCGCCTCTGGCCGGGTCGTACTCCAGATGCAGGCGGAAGTCGAAGATGGCGAACTCCAGCTGACGCACCATCTGCATTGCGGACTGGAAATTCTTCGCCGCGCGCATGCGCTCGTACAGGGCATCGGGGATCGGCTCGCCGGTGTCGACGTGGCCGGAGATCAGGTCCAGGGGCTCGCGCTCCCAGCACCAGTTCTCGAGGAACTGGCTGGGCAGCTCCACGGCGTCCCAGGGGACGCCGTTGATGCCCGCCACGGCGGGGTAGTCCACCCTGGTGAGCATGTGGTGCAGGCCGTGGCCGAACTCGTGGAACAGGGTCTCGACCTCGTTGTGGGTGAGCAGCGACGGCTGGTCCCCCACCGGCGGGGTGAAGTTGCACACCAGGTAGGCGACCGGGATCTGGTCGCAGCGGGCGGTGTGCAGCCGGTTGGTGCAGACGTCCATCCAGGCGCCGCCGCGCTTCTTCTGACGGGCGAAGGGGTCGAGGTAGAACTGTCCGCGCAGCTCGCCGGCGCCGTCGCGGATCTCGAAGAAGCGCACGTCGGGGTGCCAGGTGTCGACGCCCTCGCGTCTCCTGGATGCGCAGATCGAACAGGCGCTCGACCACCGAGAACATGCCGGTCAGCACCCGCGGCAGCGGGAAGTAGGGTCTGAGCTCCTCCTGGGTGATGGCGTAGCGGTGCTCGCGCAGCTTCTCGGAGTAGTAGGCGAGGTCCCAGGGGGCGAGGTCTTCCGCGCCGTGAGTGCTCGCGCGCATAGTCCCGCAGCTCTTCGAGCTCGCGCGCGGGCGCGTGCGACGGAGCGTTCCGCGAGGTCGTCGAGGAAGCGCATCACCTCGTCGGTGCGAGCGCGCCATCTTGGTGGCCAGGGAACGCTCCGCGTAGTTGCCGAAGCCCAGCAACCGGGCCAGCTCGTGGCGCAGCGCCAGGATGCGCTCCATGTGCTCGCCGTTGTCCCACTTGCCGGCGTGCGGCCCCTGGTCGGAGGCGCGGGTGCTGTAGGCCTCGTAGACCTCGCGGCGCAGCGCGCGGTCGTCCGCGTAAGTCATGACCGGGAGGTAGGACGGGAAGTCCAGGGTGAGCACCCAGCCGTCCTCGCCCCGCTGCTCGGCGGTCTGGCGCGCCAGCGCCTTGGCGGAGTCCGGAAGGCCGGCGAGCCGGGCCTCTTCAGAGACGACCTTGCTCCAGGCGTTGGTGGCGTCGAGCAGGTTCTCCTCGTACTTGCTGGTGAGACGCGACAGCTCCTGGCTGATCTCCTTGTAGCGGGCCTTCTTGTCCGATGGGAGGTCGACCCCGGAGAGATGGAAGTCGCGCAGGGCGTTCTCCAGCAGCTTGCGCTGGGTAGGATCGAGGTGCTCCTGGCTCGCCACCGCGCGGTAGCCCTCGAACAGGGCGGTGTTCTGGCCGACCTCGGTGCCGTAGTCGCTGAGCTTGGGCAGGCAGGCGTTGTAGGCCGCACGCAGCTCGTCGCTGTTCATGACCGAGTTCAGGTGACCCACGGGAGACCAGGCGCGGCTCAGGGCGTCGTCGGACTCTTCCAGGGGCTCGACGAAGCTCTCCCAGGTGGGCAGCTCCGGGCGGCTGGTCAGCTCTTCGATGCGCGCGCGACACGCGGCGATCAGGCGGTCGATGGCCGGCTCCACGTGCTCGGGGCGGATGCGGGAGAAGGGCGGAAGCCCGTCCAGGTCGAGAAGCGGATTTTCCATGGGGCGGTCAGACTCCGATGAGTCGGGTGGCGGGGCAAGGCGTCACTCCGGCATGAAGCCGGTGTTCTGGCGCGGATTGATGGGGCCCTGCAGGGCGCGGACCATGTCGTTCTTCGGGCGCGGCGCGAACTTGAGCGGAACGCACAGGAAGTGGCCGTGCAGCTCTCGGTGCAGCTGGTCCCCGTAGCTCGGGACCGGCTGCCAGTCGGCGCCGTCGATCGGCTGAAAGCGGTCCCCGGCGCCGTAAGCATAGATCTTGTACTCACCCTTCGGGGTGCAGCGCAGACCTTCGAAGGAGACGTTTCGCGCCCCGCTCTGGGATTCCACCACCAGCGTATAGCGCACCACCTTGTCTTCGCCAATGGCGAGGTGGTTGGCGTCTATCAGGTAGCGGAAGGGCGCGGCGTCATTGTCCAGCTGGAACTCCACCAGGTCGCTGTCGTTGGGCCAGGGGGGCAGCGAGCTGCTCTTTTCGCTCCATAGCTCCGGATCTTCGACGCGGCTCGAGGTCGGAGGCTCCGGCTCGTCCACGAACGCACGTTCCTTCGCGGCCTGGACTGCAAAAGAGGCGGAAAGGGCGATCAATGCGCAGACAAAGGGCAATTTCATGAGCGGTCTCCAGCGTCAGGTTTCCCGAGACTCGGTCCTGTGCGCAGAATATAAGGGCACGAGGGCGACCGGACCAGGGCAGTGGATGCCCGAACCCTCACGGCCGACGCGGGCGGTTAGCGGAACGGTGGCGCTCCCCCCTGGTATTCTTAGCTTGGAGAGGTCTCATGCCGAACATCCGCGCGTACGAGGGCACACGGCCGTTGATCGCCGATGACGCCTGGATCGACCAGACCGCCGTGGTGGTGGGCGACGTCACAATCGGTCCGCGCTCGTCCGTGTGGCCCATGTGCGTGGTGCGGGGCGACGTCCACCGCATCGAGATCGGGACCGAGACCAACATCCAGGACGGCGCCGTTCTCCATGTCTCCCACGACAGCCGGTTTCAACCCGGCGGCGCACCGGTCGTCGTCCACGACCGGGTGACCGTGGGACACCAGGTGGTGCTGCACGGCTGTGAGATCCGGGATTGCTGTCTGGTGGGCATCGGCTCCCGGGTGCTGGACCGCGCCATCCTCGAGCCTTACACGATGCTGGGCGCGGGATCCCTGGTGACGCCCGGGCGCGTGCTGGAAGGGGGGCATCTCTGGGTGGGCGCTCCCGCCAGGCGGGTGCGCGCGCTGACCGACCAGGAGCGCGAGTATCTGGAGTACTCGGCCGGACACTACGTGCGGCTCGCCGAGCGGCATCGCGGCGCTGCCGGTTGATAGCCGGCCCGGAATCCGCGCGCGGCTGCGGCTCGCCTCCGGCTCGCCCTCAGCCCTCGATCCGGTCCACGTCGACGGCGACCTCAAGCTCGTGCTCGCCGCCGCCGTAGAAGACACCGCGCAGCGGCGTGACGTCCTGGAAGTCCCGACCGACGGCCGCAGTGATGTGCTGCTCACGCGGGACCTGGTCGTTGGTGGGGTCGAAATCCACCCAACCCGAGCCGGGTACGAACAGCGAGAACCAGGCGTGCGAGGCGTCCGATCCCTGCAGCTTCGGTTGGCCGGGAGGGGGAAGGGTCTCGAGGTAGCCGCTCACGTAGCGGGCTGGCAGCCCGAGTCCGCGCAAGCAGGCGAGCGCGAGGTGGGCGAAGTCCTGGCACACCCCCTTGCGGTGCTTCAGGACCTCGGTCAGTGGGGTGGCTACGGTCGAGAACTGCGGGTCGTACTCGAACTCGCGGAAGATCCGTCCCATCAGGTCAGCGACCGCTTCCAGCACCGGCCGCCCCGGCGCGAAGGACACAAGTGCATAGTCGACCGATTCCCCCAGCAAGGGGACGTAAGGCGAGGCCAGGGTGAAAATCCGCGCGTCCAGCGTGGCGTGGCTGCGCCCCTGGTGGAGGTGCTCGAGTATCTGCTCCCACGGGGGCGCGGTGGAGAGGTCGGGCAGCGCGTTCGGCGTGACGTCGACCTCGCTGAGGGCGGCGACCTCCAGGGACGTGTGAGACTGCTGGATCGAGAAATAGCTCACCCGGTTGCCGAAGAAGTCGGTGTGCTCGCGGGAGACGGCGGGAAGGGGATCGACCCGGACCTGGCTGGAGGCGACCGCCTGCCCAGGACGGGTCCGGAGTTTCAGGTGCGCGATGCTGTGGCACAGGGAGACCGGCTCCTCGTAGACGTAGCGGGTGAGATGGCGGACGCGGAATCTCAACCCGCCTTCTCCTTGCCCCGGCTCAGCAGGTTGTGGGGCTGCTCCTCGTGTTGGAAATACAGGGCGGTGAGGGCGTCGGAGATGGCCGCGAGATCGTTTGCGGCGGCTTGCAGCATCGCCTCCAGCCCCCGGCGCCGCTTGCGCTTGTCGTCGGCGTAAACCAGGCGGTCGATCTCCGCCAGGCGGATGTCCGTCAGCGCCTTCAGGACCAGTTTCTGGGCCGGCGTGCGGCCGCTCCGGAGCTCGCTGTGCGGCATCTCCGAGACCAGCCGCTCGAGGGTCACCAGCTGGTAGGCCAGCGCCCGCGGGTTGGCCTCGTCGCTGTACACCAGGTCCAGCAGGGCGCCGACTCTGGTCCCTGCACGGTAGCGGCGGCGGTAGGTGAACAGGCTGTCGGTGACGCCGAGCGCCGCCTCGACCACCAGGGTCTCTTCCATCTCGGCCGTTACCGGGACCAACGTAGTGGCCAGTAGTGTCGCGAGGTTGGCCCCGCGCTCGATCCGGCGGCCCGCCTCCAGGAAGTGCCAGCCCTCGTTGTGGGTCATGTTCTCGTTCGTGAGGGCGGCGAAGGCCACCAGGGAAGTGACGAGGGGGTCCAGCTCGTCCAGGGCCTCGGCCAGCTCCGAGGGCGGCTGCTTGGTCAGTGCGCGCAGCCGCAGCTCGATGTCGTTGACCACGCGCCAGGTGTCCGCCGACAGCCGGTCGCGCACCGACCAGGCTGCCTGGCCCAGCGCCTGCAGGGTCTGGGGCAGGGCGCCGAGGCGTGCGGGGTCGGAGATGAGCGATAGCATCTCGGGCACGGGATCGCGCAGGCGCTCGTCCGCTCCCTCGCCGACGAAGCCCGGGAAGGTCAGGGTCTGGCGAGTCAGGGCCTCGAGCAGGGAGCGCATGCAGCAGGAGGCGTCTTCGCCGGAGGAGAAGCTCGCGCGCTCTGAGAGCTTGAAGATAGTGATGCGCAGCAGTCTGACCAGGCCCTCGGCGCGCTCGGCGTAACGCCCGATCCAGAACAGATTGTCCGCCACCCGGCTGGAGACCTCGCTCTCCTGGACCACGGCCGGGGCGAGGTAATCCGTGGCTACCAGCAGCGTCTCCTGGAGCTCCGGCTCGGAGGCCAGCACCCAGGTATCCTTGCCCAGGCCGCCTAACTGGTTGGAGACGATGGGCGTGTCGCGGGAGACGGCGAGCCGGCTTAGCCCCCCGGGCAGGACGGTATAGCCGTCCTCCTCGCTCACCAGGAAGGTCCTCAGCACCGTCGGGCGGGGCTCGATGCGGTTGCCGATCAGGGCCGGAGAGGTGGACGGAGAGACGAGCTCTTGGGCGACGAAGCGCCGGGGCTCGGCGCGGATCCGGTGCGAAAGCTCGGCGAGCTGGTCCGGCTCCATCTCCGCGCCGACCAGGAAACGCTCCCCGGCGCCGCCGCCGATGGGCTTGATGACAAGCGCGGGGAGCTCGTCCAGCACCCGGTCCAGATTCGTGGGGTCGCCGCACCACCAGGTCGCGGTGCCCGGGAGCAGCAGGTCCTCGCCCAGGAGCGCCTGGCACAGATCCGGGAGAAAAGCCGCCAGGCCCGGGTGTTCCAGCACGCCGCTGCCCAGGGCATTGGCCAAGGTGACGTTGCCGGCGCGCGCGGCCTGGACCAGCCCCGGCACGCCAAGCAGCGACTCCTCCCGGAGCTCCAGCGGGTCGCACCAGGCGTCGTCGACACGCCGCACGACCGCGTCGATGCGCTCCAGCCGGCCGAGGGTTCTCAACCAGAGCGCGCCGTCGCGCACCGAGAGGTCCGCACCCTGCACCAGGGCATAGCCGAGATAGTTCGCCAGGTAGGCGTGCTCGAAGTAGGCCTCGTTGCTGGGGCCCGGTGTGAGGACCGCAACCCTGGCGTGCTCGGCGCGGCGCGGCGCGAGCCTGGTCAGGGTGCGCCGCATGGAGCGGAAGAACCCCGCCAGGCGGTGGGCATGGGAGTCGCGGAACAGGCTCGGCAGAATTCGCGAGAGCACGACCCTGTTCTCCAGGGCGTAGCCCGCGCCCGAGGGGCTCTGGGTGCGGTCGCCGATGACCCGCCAGCCGCCGCCGGGGTCGCGCGTCAGGTCCGCGGCGTAGTGGATCAGCGGCCGGTCCCCGGCACTCTGGATGCCATGGCAGGGGAGCAGATAGCCTGGGTAGTCGTCGATGAATTCGCCAGGCAGCAGCCCCTTGCCGACCAGTTCGCGCGGGCCGTACAGATCGACCAGTATCAGATTCAACAGCTCGGCGCGTTGCATCAGGCCGCGCTCGAGCTCGGCCCAGTCGTCGCTGCGGATGAGCATCGGAATCAGGTCGAGGTCCCAGGGCCGGGACATCCCCTGAGGATCGCCATAGAGATTGTAGGTAACGCCGTTGTCGCGGATCAGGCGGGTGGCCTCGCGCCGTCGTTCGCCGGTGCCCGCCGGGCCGAGCGCGTGCAGGGAATCGAGCAGATGGACCCAGTGCGGGCGCACCTCGCCCTCGGGGGTGCGCATCTCGTCGTAGGTGCCCGCCGCCGGAAGGTAGTGGTCGACCAGGGTGGTCGGCTGGATGACCGCCACGGTGTTGTCCGCAGGCATTGCAAGTCCTCGTGTCCGATTTGCACTCGGCATTTAACACGCCGGCGTCAGGGCTAGCAAGGTGAGGGGCGGGGGCTCGACGCCGATTCGCGATCCGGAGAACGGACCCCATTTACTCAACGGTGGGTACGTGCGCGTGACCGGACCGGCACGAGATGTCCAATTTCGGAGGCTAATACCATGGGCACGATCGAGAGCTTCGAGGCGATGCTTTCGCGAGGGCAGGATTCCGCCCTCTTGCGCTACAGCCTGGGCAATGAGTATCTGAAGTCCGAGCAAAACGACAAGGCGGTGGATCATCTGTCGCGCGCCGTGCATCTGGATCCCGGCTATTCCGCCGCATGGAAGCTGTATGGGAAGGCGCTGATGCTCTGCGAGCGGCATCGGGATGCCCTGGACGCCTTCGAGCGCGGTATCGAAACCGCGGAGGCGAAGGGCGATGTGCAGGCTGCCAAGGAGATGCGCGTGTTCCGCAAGCGTGCGGAGAAGGCGCTCAACGGGACAGTGGGATAGGAACGCCGATCAATTCGGCGCTTGCGGCGACACAGGGATGTCATGCGCGCTGATTCTGGCCGGGATGGCCGATTATCAGCTTCTTCCCTGGAGAATACCTCTGAGAATCACGTCCAGGCGCCATGCGCTCACCGGCTTGGTGAGCCGGGCGATCACGGCGGGCGAGCGTGGGCCGCAACGGTCGGCGCCGTGCCTGCCGCTGACGAGCACGACACGCAGCCCCGGGGTCGCCCTGGCCAATTCGGCGGCGAGACGGCGGCCGTCCCCGTCCGGCAGGTCGATGTCGAGCACGGCGAGGCGGAAGCCGATGGCAGCGGCGGCGCTGCGGGCCCCGCGGCAGCTGCCGGTCGCGCACACTCGGTAGCCCAGGTCCGAAAGCTCCCACGCCAGCATCTGGCGCAACGCCTGGTCGTCTTCAACGATCAGCAAGGCAGCCCCGCTTTCGGGGTCTGGCGGGGTGACGACGAAATCCGTCACTGATGCGCCTCCGGGAGGGCAATAGACGGGCTTTGATCAGCCCTGCTCCCCGAGGGTGGCGCGCAGCTTCTGGCGGGCGCGGAACAGGCGGGTGCCCACGCCGGCGGAGGTCAGCCCCAGACGGTCCGCGATCTCCTGCTGGGAATAGCCGTGAATGACCTGCAGGATCAGCGGGTCCCGGTACTCGCCTGGCAACGCCTGAACAGCGCGGCGCAATACGAATGCCTCGGCGGACGTGTCGTAGGTCTTGCGCTTCGCGCCAAGATCCTCGGTCGGAATATCGGCCTCCTGCGGCTGGTAGCGCTCGAACCGGCGCGCGTTCTCGCGTCGGACGATGGTGTACAGCCAGCCCTTGGCGGCATCGAGGTTCTTCAGGCGGTCGAAGGACCGCCAGGCACGGGTCAGGCTCTCCTGCACCAGGTCCTCCGCCGTGTGGCGGTTACCTGAGAGGCGATACGCATAGCGGTACAGGTCCGACCAGTGTTGTCGGGCAAGGGTGGTGAAATCCGGATTGGAAACGTTCTCGGCGACGGCGGTGGCGGTCATGGTGCGACTCCTACTCCAGGCAACTCAAGATGCCCACTCCAGAGCAGGCGCCGTGCCAGATCGCAACCAACTGAAATAAAAAGATAAATAGAACTTTCTTGGTGTTCCCTTCCATGTTTCGTTACAACGAAACGTTACGAATCACCGGAATGTCGTCGTGCGCGGGATCGCATCGGGACAGCGCAGCGCGTTTGCCGCGTCGCCCGGATCATAGTTTCCTCGGGGCGGTCGGTGTCAGCGCGGGGGCAGCTTAAGCCTGTATTTCTCGATCTTGCGGTCCAGAGCTGGGCGGGAGATGCCGAGGATCTCGCAGGTCCTGCCCTTGTGGCCGCCGGTGTGGTCCAGCACCTGCTGGACGTGCTCGGCTTCCACTTGGTCCAGGGTGCGCAGCACGCGCTCGGCGGTGGGTGTCGGTGACGGGGTGTTGGCCGGGGTGCCCGAGGTCAGGGCGAGCAGATCGGGCGTGATCACCGGGGTGCGTGCATGCACCGCGGCCTGGGTGAGGAGGTTCTCCAGCTCGCGGACGTTCCCGGGCCAGTCGTGCTGCTGGAGCTTCGCCAGGGACGCGGCGGGCAGGGCTGGGACCGGCTTGCGGATGCGTTCGGCGATGCGCTTCAGCAGGGCCTCCGCCAAGAGCGGGATGTCCTCCATGCGCTCGCGCAAGGGCGGCATGCGGATGTGGATGACGTCGAGGCGATAGGCCAGATCTTCGCGGAAGCGCCCGGTCTGGGCCTCGGCCATGAGGTCACGGTTGGTGGCGGCCACCACCCGGGCGTTGGTTGCGATCTGCTGGGTGCCGCCGACCCGCTCGAACTCCCGCTCCTGGAGGGCGCGCAGCAGCTTGGCCTGCAGCAGTGGCGCAAGCTCGCCCACCTCGTCGAGGAACAGGGTCCCGTCCTGGGCGAGCTCGAACTTGCCGAGCTTGCGCGCTTGGGCGCCGGTGAAGGCCCCCTTCTCGTGGCCGAAAAGCTCGCTCTCCAATAGGGTGTCCACGATGGCCGCGCAGTTCACGGCCACGAAGGGCCCCTGGCGGCCCCTATGCTGGTGGATCAGCCGCGCCACCACCTCCTTGCCGGTGCCCGACTCGCCGGTGATGAGGACGGTCGCGTCGCTGCCAGCGCTGAGCGCGATCTCCTTGCTCACCGTCAGCATGGCGCTGCTGCGGCCGATGAGGTCCCGCTCCTCGCGCGCGGGCTCCTGGGCCTGGCGCAGGGCCTCCACCTCCCGTGAGAGCCGGCGGTTGGCGAGCAGGCGGTTCACCGTATGGGTGAGCTCGGCGGTTTCCACTGGCTTGTGGACGAAATCGGCCGCCCCCTTCTTAATCGCCTCGATCGCGAGCTCGAGATCATGCTGGCCGGTCATCATTACGACCGGTAGGTCGGGGTCGCGCCCCAGCAGGTCTTCCAGCAGCCCCGTACCGGTTCCGTCCGGAAGCTGCTGGTCGAGCAGCACCAGGTCATAAGCCTTGCGGGCAACGCACTCCAGGGCGTCGGCGCAGTCGATTGCGCCGTCGACCAGATAACCCTCGTCCTCGAAATGCAGGAGGAGCATCTGATTCAGGGCGGAGTCGTCTTCCACGATCAGGAGTCGAATGCTCATAACACCCAGGCGTACCAGTTCCGGGAAATGCTGCCCTGTAGGTTAACCCAACTCTCGTATGTCGGACGTGAGTGTTCCGGTTCCATTGAGACGGGGTTGAAATATTAGAGATCTCTAATATAATGGTCGCCAACCCGAGTCCTGACAGCAAAAAGGAGCAATTATATGTTAGGTTCACTTGCATCAATCGCGCTGATCGTAGGCGGGATCTCCACGACCATGGTCCTCAACGAGGAAGATCGTCTTGCGGCGGAAGAGACGCGCGAGCCGGTGGTGGAGGTGCTGGCGGTCGAGAACCCCAAGATCCTGGATCGGGAGTAATCGGCCACATCGACTCGGTTGTTGCCCGGTGGTGAAGGCCCCGGCGCCCTTCGGGCGTCGGGGCCTTTTGTTTGGGGACCGGCGACGCGTGATCGAGGGACTTCAGTCCAACCTCGTGACCTGCACGGTGACCCGGGTTTCGGTGTCTTGGGCGTCGCCTTTGAACACCGCACGTTCGCTGACTACGTCGCCAGCATCGCGTCCAACGGCCACGCGCACATAGGTGTCGTCAGCCAGTAGCCCGAATGCGGGGTCGAGGCCGCGCCACCCGGCGCCAGGAATCAGGATCTCGGCCCAGGCGTGCAGGGACTGGGGGCGCGGCCCGAGGTCAGCGTCAGGGTCTGCCTCATCAGGCTCGAAATAGCACGAGTCGACGTATCCGACTGCGTAGCGCGCGGGCACGCCCCAGCTGCGCAGGAGGGCGATCAGCAGATGGGAGAGGTCGCCTGCGCTGCCGCGGCGGCGATCGAGTACCGTCGCGAGCTCCGGACAAGGCTCGTTCCTCTCGGTGTCCAGCTCACAGAACGACCGCACCCAGGTCATTGCGCCCTGCGCCTGGTCCAGGAGCGGCACGGCCGGGTCGTAGACCGGAACCCGGGCCACCTCCAGGGTCTCCGGGAGGGTTCGCGTCAGGGAGCTGCGGGCGACCAGGAAATCCCACAGCCGTGGCGCCTCGCGCAGACTGTGGCGGAGCCAATCGCGTTCCCGGGCTGGGGCCAGGGCCACAAAGTCGAACGGGTTAACGAGCCAGGTTTCCACTTCGGCATCGAGTCGCGTGGTGAGATATTCGTGGGCCGCCATGATCGCAAAACGGTGCATGAGATTGCCGAATCCGTCGCGGTGGCTGGCGGGCTGCTCTGTGGCCGGCTCCACGTTGAGGCTGCAGGCGTGGACCTGCTGCTGAGCGTCCGAGCAGGGAGCGACGCGGAGCATGACGTGATGCTCACGCACTGGCGATTCGTAGCGCGTCCGGCTCTCGCGCTCGATCCGGTACCTCAACCCGCGTCTCCCAGGTGGGCCTCGAAGTAGTCTCCCTGCAGGGCCTCCGTCAGGCGCGCCAATAAAGACAGGAATTGCTCCAGATACTCGTGCAATCCCTGGTCGAGGATCGCGCGCGGAGAGACATCCGCCAGGTGCGCGTGCAGAGCGCGCGTGGACTTGTCCACCGGGCTGTCCGGCACGACCCCGATGCGCGCGAGGGCGCGGCCCATGTTGTCCACGCAGTAGGCGAGGGAGCGCGGGAAATCCGGGTTCAGCACCGCGAATTCCACGACGTCGATTGGGCGGATGCCGCCGTGGTACTTGCGCCGGTATGTCTCGAAGCCGGAGAGGGACTTGAGCAGGGCTCCCCACTGATAGTAGTCGAGCGGGGAGCCCACCAGGGAGACGTCCGGGAGCAGCAGGTGGTAGCGCACGTCGAGGATGCGCGCGGTCATGTCGGCACGCTCCTGCAGGCTGCCCAGCACGGTGAAGCCGTAGGCCTCGCCGCGCATCATGGTGCCCTGGGCGAGACCGAAGAACATGGCCACCTCGCGGTGGACATAGGCATAGAACTCGGCCGCCCGCCACGGCAGCAGGGTGGCGGCGAGGTGCTTGTCGACCTGGAGCCAGAGCTGGTTGATGGCCTCCCACATCTCGTTGGAGATGCGGTCGCGCGCCACCCGGGCGTTCTCACGCGCCAGGCGCAGGCTGTTGTAGAGGGAGCTGTGGTACGCCTTTTCCTGGGTGAGGAAATGGATCACCCGCTGCACGCTGATGGCAGCGTCGGGATGGCGCTCGGCGTAGAGGTCCAGGGCGTCGACGATGTTGAGCAGGGGCTTCCACTGGGCCTCCTCGCTGGTGCCCTCATCCGCCTCCAGCATGTAAACGACGTTGATGTCGAGGATGCGCGCGGTGTCGTCGGCCCGTTCCAGGTTGCGCGTCATCCAATAGAGGGACTCGCCGATGCGGCTCAGCATCTTCAGTCGGCTAACACCCAGGTGTCCTTGCTGCCCCCGCCCTGGGACGAGTTGACCACCAGGGACCCGTTGGTCATGGCAACCCGGGTGAGTCCGCCGGGCACCACCTCGATGTCCTCGCCGTAGATGATGAATGGTCGCAGGTCGAGGTGGCGGGATTCGAGCTCCCCGTCCAGGTAGCAAACGTGGCGCGAGAGCTGGACCACGGGCTGGGCGACATAGTTGCGCGGGTCCTCCTCGATCTTCCTGACGAACTCGTTGCGCTGCGCCGCGGTCGCGGTCGGCCCCATGAGCATGCCGTAGCCGCCGGATTCCGCGACCGCCTTCACCACCATCGTCTCCAGGTTGTCGAGCACGTAGGCGCGGTCCTGGCTGTCGGTCATCTGGAAGGTCGGGACGTTGGACAGGATCGGCGCCTCGCCCAGATAGTAGCGGATGATCTCCGGCACGTAGGCGTAGACGGCCTTGTCGTCCGCGATCCCGCTGCCGGGCGCGTTGACCAGGGCGACCTTGCCGGCGCGCCAGGCGTTGATGATCCCCGCGACGCCGAGCGCGGAATCGGACCGGAACACCAGCGGGTCGAGGAAGTCGTCGTCCACCCGGCGGTAGATCACATCCACCTGGCGCAGGCCGTGGGTGGTCTTGAGGTAGACCTTGTCGTTCTTGCACACCAGGTCGCGACCCTCGGCGAGCTCGACTCCCATCTCCTTGGCGAGGAAGGTGTGCTCGAAATAGGCCGAGTTGAAGATTCCCGGGGTCAGGACGACGATGCAGGCGTCCTCCTCCCCGCGCGGCGACAGGTGACGCAGAGCCGCCAGCAGCAGCGCCGGGTAGTGCTCCACCCGGCGCACGCGATAGCGGGCGAAGAACTCGGGCAGGATGCGCCGCTCCACGATCCGGTTCTCGATCATGTAGGAGACGCCGGAGGGCGTGCGCAGGTTGTCTTCCAGCACCAGGTAGTTGCCGTCCTCGTCCCGGATCAGGTCAACGCCGCTGATGTGGGTGTAGATGTCGTGGGGCGGGTCGATGTCCATGATCTCGCGGCGGAAGTCCTTGCCGCGGTAGATGAGCTCCGGGGGGACCACGCCGTCCTTGAGGATGCGCTGGCCGTGGTAGAGGTCCTTCAGGAACAGGTTCAGCGCCCGGATGCGTTGCTTCAGGCCCGCCTCCAGCACGCGCCATTCTCCCGCCGTGATGATGCGCGGCAGGATGTCGAAGGGCCAGACCCGTTCGATGCCCTCCTTCTGGTTGGAATAGACGGTGAAGGTGACCCCCTCGGTGTGCAGGGTGAGGTGCGCCTCGCGGGACTTGGCGTCGAGCAGGTTCTGTCCCGTGTGCTGGATGTGATCCCACATCGGCAGGTAATGGTCCCGAGGCCGAAAGTCGTCACGGTAGAACTCATGGTAGGCAGCCGATCGTGGCGGCGGTGGGTTGGTCTGGGTGCTGCTCTGGAATTGTCTCAGCATTGGTCGCCCTCGAAACTCGGTCCGCTAAGGCAAACAAACGTTTGCAAAGGGCGCGCCAGTGCACGATAAATCACCGCGGGCCACGCGCGGACGCCGACTGCCGCTGGGTGCCGTGCCCCGTCATCAAGCGGCACTGCTCTGGCTCGGTGCATCTCGCCCGTGCCTTGCGGACGGGCGACCCGAAACGGTGCAGAGGCCTCGGATGCTCTGTCCAAGCATTGCTGGCGGAGGAGAACCGTTATGCTCGGTTCGGCGGCGGCGCCTTGGGCGCCAACGCGTCGGAGTGTTTCCTGCTAACCTACGCCAGTTCCGCATTCCGGAGATCCGGCCGCCCATGTCGATCCTCATCGCCATCAATCACAAGACCGAATACCGCTTCGACCGCCCGGTAGGCATAGCGCCGCACATCGTGCGCCTGCGCCCGGCCCCGCACTGCCGGACGCCGATCGTTTCCTATTCCCTGAGGATCGAGCCGCGGGAGCATTTCATCAACTGGCAGCAGGATCCCTTCGGCAACTATCTGGCGCGGCTGGTCTTCCCGGAGAAGGCCAATACCTTGTCGATCGAGGTGGACGTGATCGCCGAAATGATCACCATCAACCCGTTCGATTTCTTCCTGGAGGACAGCGCGCAGAAAATCCCCTTGCGTTACGACGCCCAGCTCGCCAAGGAGCTGGGACCCTACCTGGAGGTCAAGGAGGACGGTCCCCTGACTCAAGGAGTGGCTGGCCGCGGTGGACCGCACACCGACGGGGACGGTCGATTTCCTGGTTGCCCTCAACCAGCGTCTGCAACAGGACGTGGGCTATGTGATCCGCATGGAGCCTGGTGTGCAGACCTGCGAGCAGACCCTGCGTACGCGCAAGGGCTCGTGCCGCGACACGGGCTGGGTGCTGGTGCAGATCCTTCGCCATCTGGGGTTGGCGGCGCGCTTCGTTTCCGGATATCTCGTCCAGCTCACCTCGGACGTCAAGTCACTCGACGGCCCGAGCGGACCGGAACGCGACTTCACCGACCTGCATGCCTGGGCCGAGGTCTACATCCCCGGCGCCGGGTGGATCGGGCTCGATCCGACGTCGGGGCTGTTCGCCGGCGAGGGCCACATCCCGCTCGCCTGCACACCCGACCCGGTGAGCGCCGCCCCCATCACCGGCGCCGTCGAGAAAAGCGACGTGCAGTTCTACTTCCACAACCGGGTCGAGCGCATCCACGAGGACCCGCGCGTCACCAAGCCCTACACCGAGGCCCAGTGGCGCGCCATCCAGGACCTCGGCCACGACGTTGACCGCGAGCTCGCCGAGAACGATGTGCGCCTGACCATGGGCGGCGAGCCCACCTTCGTCTCGATCGACGACATGGACGGAGCGGAGTGGAACACCGCGGCGCTGGGTCCCGCCAAGAAGCGCCTGGCCGAAGACCTGCTGCGGCGCCTGCGCGCGCGTTTCGCCCCCGGTGGGCTGTTGCACATCGGGCAGGGAAAGTGGTATCCGGGCGAGCAGCTCCCGCGTTGGGCGCTCTCCTGTTACTGGCGCAGGGACGGTGAGCCCGTGTGGCGGAACCCGGCCCTGCTCGCCGACGAGCGGGACCAGGCCAGATCTGGGCGCGGAGGACGCCGAGGCATTCATGCGCGCCCTGGCCGAGGGCCTGGGGGTGCAGCCGGAGCATGCGCTGCCCGCGCACGAGGACGTCTTCTACTACCTGTGGAAAGAGGCCCGCCTGCCGGCCAATGTGGACCCATTGGACAGCAAGCTCAAGGAGCCGATGGAGCGCCAGCGGCTGGCGCGCCTGTTCCAGCGTGGCCTCGGCGAGACCGTGGGCTACGTGCTGCCGCTGCGCTGGTGGGGTGCGTACCCGGAGGGCGGCTGGATGAGCGGCCGCTGGACTTTTCGCGACGGCAAGCTGTTTCTGATTCCCGGCGACTCCCCCATGGGCTTCCGCCTGCCCCTGGACGCGCTGCCCTACGTGCCGGAGGCGGAGCTCGAAGTCGAGCCGGAGCGCAATCCCTTCGAGCCGCGCGCACCCCTTGCCGCCGAGTTCGACGAGCTGGCCCGTCGCTACGGGCGCGTCACCCGCACCGAGCAGGCGCCCCAGCGTATCCGTGAGCAGGGGCCGAACCCGGCGCTCACGGCAGACCGCTACGAGCGCCACGCGCCCCTGTCCGACGCGGGCCATGCGCTCAGCCGTCAGCACGCGCTGCCGGACGAGGGTGCCGCCGATCTGGTGCGCACCGCCCTGTGCGTCGAGCCCCGGGACGGTCGGCTCTACGTCTTCATGCCGCCGCTGACGCACCTTGAGCATTGGCTGGACCTGGTCACGTGCGTAGAGGCCGCCGCCGAGTCCCTGGGCACACCGGTGGTGATCGAGGGCTACGAGCCGCCGCGAGATCCACGACTGCAGAAGTTCGCCGTGACCCCGGACCCCGGCGTGATCGAGGTCAACGTCCAGCCCGCCGAGAGCTGGGACCAGATGGTGAGCGATACCGAGGCCCTCTACGAGGAGGCGCGGCTCTCGCGCCTGGGGACCGAAAAGTTCATGCTCGACGGGCGCCACACCGGCACCGGCGGCGGCAACCACGTCACCCTGGGAGGCCCGACTCCGGCGGACAGCCCGCTGCTGCGCAAACCGGATCTGGTGCAGAGCCTGATCACCTACTGGCAGCATCACCCGAGCCTGTCCTACCTGTTCTCCGGGATGTTCATCGGCCCAACGAGCCAGGCGCCGCGGGTGGACGAGGCGCGGGACGACGCCCTCTACAACCTGGAGATCGCCTTTCAGCAGATGCCGCCGGGGCAGGTGCCCCAGCCCTGGATCGTCGACCGGGTGCTGCGCAATCTGCTCGCGGATGTGACCGGCAACACCCACCGCACCGAGTTCTGCATCGACAAGCTCTATTCCCCCGACACGGCCTCCGGGCGGCAGGGCCTGGTGGAGTTCCGCGCCTTCGAGATGCCGCCCCACGCTCGCATGAGCCTGGCGCAGATGCTGCTCCTGCGTTCCCTCGTCGCCCGCTTTTGGAAGCAGCCCTACACCCGCAAACCCGTGCGATGGGGAACGGAGCTCCACGACCGGTTCCTGCTACCTCATTTCGTCCGCCAGGACTTCGACGACGTGATCTGTGACCTCAGGTGCGCCGGTTATCCCTTCGATCCGGCCTGGTACGATCCCTTTTTCGAGTTCCGCTTCCCCCATTACGGGGATTTGGTGACGGAAAACGGCATCCGGGTGGAGCTGCGCGCCGCGATCGAGCCCTGGAACGTGCTCGCGGAGGAGGTCACGGCCCAGGGTACGGCCCGTTTCGTGGATTCATCGGTGGAGCGGATGCAGGTAAAGGCCGACGGCATGTCGCAAGAACGGCACGTGCTCGCCTGCAACGGGCGGCGGGTGCCCCTGCGCCCGACCGGGCGGAAGGGGGAGCTCGTGGCCGGCATCCGGTTCAAGGCCTGGAGTCCGCCATCCGGCCTGCACCCGACCATTCCCAGCCATGCGCCGCTGCTGCTGGAGATCGTCGACACCTGGAGTCGTCACAGCCTCGGCGGCTGCACCTATTACGTCGCTCACCCAGGAGGGCGGAGCTACGACAGCTTCCCGGTCAACGCCTACGAGGCTGAGAGCCGCCGCATAGCCCGCTTCCGCCGCATGGGCCATACACCGGGCATCATCGACGCGCCGCCCGATGAGCCGGCCGGGGATCATCCCTACACGCTGGATCTGCGTTACAAGCCGGGTTGCTGAGGTCGAGGTCGCCTGGAGGACCCGCCCGCTTCGGCGCCGATCGGGCCTCCGATCGTACGGCCCGGACCCGGCGCGATCGCGATGGCGTCCCGTTCGGTCCGGCGAGGTTTTGCTCACCAGATCAAGAAAAACCCAGAAACTGTGCTTGAGTTCTCAGACCTGACCGGCCTCGCCGTGCAGACTGTCAACGTCCGGACGACTCACAGCTCGATCCGGTCCGTCTACCGAGACGCATAACGACCAAAGTACAGCGAGGGAAAAATGAGCCTTAGTACGAACTCGGCGCGCGCCGCCAAGCCTCAAGCTGAATCCCCCGACTATTTCTGGCTCATGGGGACGCTCAGAAATTACGAAGTGACGGAGCTCAGCGGCCATGAGTTGGGGAGGATTCTTCCCCAGGTGATCATGGCGGCAAGAAGGCGCACGGAATCCGAGCCCGTCGATCCCGAGCCATGCGAATAGTCAGAGGCCTTGGGCTGCAGCTCTCGGCGGACTTCCGGTCTGTCTCGCGAAAGAGCTCATCTCGATCCGTCGACGGCTTCCGAGTGCGGTGCCAGACCGAGGGCTCGGCGGTCGCCGCGCTCGCGGAATTGTGACGCGATACACAGCTCTGTAGGGCGTTCATCCCGTAGACTTCACGGCGACCAAGGGACCCTGGCTTACGGGCCGAAACAGACGGTAGCCTCCGATGTTGGAAGTCACGCAGGAACTTCTCGAGCGCATCGATCCCCTGTTGGATGCGGGCGATGCTGAATCCGCAAGCAAGCTCCTTCTCCATGTGGATAAGATTTCGTTGCGTGCCCTTTTTATCCACGTCCTGCAGGAGAGGGGAAATCGGGTCGCAGACGCCCTTGGAAACGCCTACCTGAGACAAAGACCCCCTGCCTCAGCTTAACTCTTGGAGTGAGCCGAGGACGAGGGGCTGACGCCCCCCGAATCCACGGATACCCGTAGTGACGCCGCGGCCTGCCCAGCCGCGAAGAAACCGCCGACGTACAAGGTTCCGACTCGTCCATTCGCAGAGGGGCACCTGTCGCAGGTCATCCCGTCGCTGTCCGTATCCACTCCACCCGATTGCGCATGACACCGTAGTAGACGACCGGCACGACCACCAAGGTCAGCACCGTGGAGACGAACAGGCCGAACAGTAGCGAGACGGCGAGCCCGGAGAAGATGGGATCGTCGAGAATGAACACCGCGCCTGCCATGGCCGCGGCAGCCGTCAGGGCAATGGGCTTGGCGCGCACCACCGCCGACTTGATCACTGCGTCCTCGAAACGCAGCCCGGCGCGAACCTCCTGGTTGATGAAATCGACCAGTAGGATGGAGTTGCGCACGATGATTCCGGCCAAGGCGATCATGCCGATCATGGAGGTGGCCGTGAACTGCGCCCCCAACAGGGCATGGCCGGGCATGATGCCGATGATGGTGAGTGGAATCGGCGCCATGATCACGAGGGGCACGAGGTAGCTTCTGAACTGGGCCACCACCAGCAGGTAGATCAGGATCAGTCCCACCCCATAGGCGATGCCCATGTCTCGGAAGGTCTCGTAGGTGACCTGCCACTCGCCGTCCCACTTGAGGCTGTACTCGTAGGGATTCTGGGGTTGCTGCATGAACCACTGCCTGAGCCCCATGTCCTCGCTCAAGGTCGAGGAGATCTCGAACAGGCCGTAGAGCGGGCTGTCCGTCTCGCCCGCCATGTCGCCGGTCACATAGACCACCGGCAGCAGATCCTTGTGATAGATGCTGTGCTCGCGGCTGGTCTCGATCACGCTCACGATCTCGGACAACGGCACCAGTTGTCCGCCCATGGAGCGCACCCGCAGCGCCAGCACCTGTTCCAGATCGGCCTTGTCCGCCTCCGTGTACTCCACGCGGATGGGCACCGCGTACTTGACGTTGGCGCCGTGCAGGAAGCTCACATCCTCGCCCTCCAGCACGGTGGCTAGGGCCTGGGCGACGGCGCTCTGCTGCACGCCGAGGCGGGCGGCCTTGGCCCGGTCGACGACGACCACCAGCTTCCCGGCCGGGTACTCCACCGAGTCGTCCACGTCGACGATGTCGGCGGTGGCCTCGAACACGGCACGGGCCTGCTTGGCGATCTCGATCTGGCCGTCGTAGTCGAGGCCGTAGACCTCTCCGACCAGGGGCGAGAGCACGGGCGGGCCCGGCGGTATCTCGACGATCTTGGCATTTCCCTGGTACTGGGCGGCGATCGCCTGCAGGGGCTCGCGCACCGACAGCGCCACCTCGTGACTCTTGCGGTCGCGATGGTGCTTGTCCACCAGGTTGACCTGTATATCGCCAAGATGAGCGCCCTCGCGCAGGTAGTATTGCCGCACCAGACCGTTGAAGTTGATGGGGGTGGCGGTGCCTGCGTAGGCCTGATAGTCGGTGACCTCGGCGACGGTGGCGAGATACTCGCCCATCTCGCCCAGCACCCGCGCGGTCTGCTCCAGGCTGGTCCCCTCGGGCATGTCGAGCACGACCTGGAACTCCGACTTGTTGTCGAAGGGCAGCATCTTGAGCACGACGGCCTTGCTGGTCACCAGCATCAGGGACCCCGCGATGAGCAGCAGGATACCCCCCAGCAGCAGCCAGCGGTTGCGGTTTCCCGCGCCTTCCCTCTAGGAAAGGGCAAGATCACACCCCGGAAGAAGCGCGCAAGCCCGGCTCCGCCCTCGTCCGCGTGGCCGTCCGGGCCATGGGCATGTGCGCGGGCCTTCTTGCCGAGCATCAGGTTCGTCATCCAGGGGGTGAAGACGAAGGCGACCACCAAGGAGATCAGCATGCCGGTAGAGGCATTGATCGGGATCGGGCTCATGTAGGGCCCCATCAGCCCGGTGACGAACGCCATCGGCAGCAGGGCGGCGATGACGGTGAAGGTGGCGAGAATGGTCGGTCCCCCCACCTCGTCGACGGCTGCGGGCATCAGGTCCAGGAGCTTCTTGGAGCTCATGGCCATGTGCCGGTGGATGTTCTCCACGACCACGATGGCGTCGTCCACCAGGATGCCGATGGAGAAGATCAGCGCGAACAGGGACACCCGGTTGAGGGTGAAGCCCCAGGCCCAGGAGGCGAACAGGGTCAGGGCGAGGGTCACGATCACCGCCGCGCCGACGATGATGGACTCGCGCCAGCCGATGGCGAGCAGCACCAGGGCGACCACGGAAAGGGTCGCGAAGGTGAGCTTCTGGATCAGCTTCTGCGCCTTGGCGTCGGCGGTGGCACCGTAGTTGCGCGTGACGCTGACCTCGACTCCGTCGGGGATGAAGGTCCCTCTCAGTTGTCCGATGCGCTCGATCACGCGCTCCGCCACCGCAACGGCGTTGATCCCCTCCTGCTTGGCCACCGCGATGGTCACCGCGGGCGTGGTGCCGTCGATGTCCAGGCCTGCGTGTGCCGCGGCCGGACCCGAGCCCATCCAGACGTAGGACTCCGGCTGCTCGGGCCCGCGCTCGATGCTGGCGACATCACGCAGGAACACGGGTCGGCCGCCATGCAGACCGACGACCAGATCGCCGATCTGCTCCGGTGTGGTGAGGAAGGTCCCCGCCTGGACCAGGATCTCCTGGTTGTCCGCCGTCACGCCGATATCGTCACGGCTCGCGTTGCCGGCCTGCAGCGCCCGGCTCAGGTCCGTCAGATCGATGCCGTGGCCGGCCAACGCCTGCGGATCGAGCAGCACCCGCACCACCTGCTGTGGCGCGCCGACGGTGTAGACGTCACGCGTGCCGGGAACGCGCTTGATCTCCTGCTCGATCGCGTGGGCCACCTGCCCCAGCTCGAAGGCGCCAACGGTCTCGTCCTTCGACCACAGGGTGGCGGTGATGATGGGCACGTCGTCGATACCCTTGGGCTTGATCAGCGGCTGGCCGACGCCTAGGTTCGCCGGCAGCCAGTCCTGGTTGGAGTACACCTTGCTGAACAGGCGGACGATGGCGTCGGTGCGGTCCTCGCCGACCCTGTACTGCACCGTGATCACCGCCATACCCGGGCGCGAGACCGAGTAGACGTGCTTGATGCCCTTGATCTCGGACAGCACCTGCTCGGCCGGCCCGGCGACCAGGTGCTCGATCTCGCTCGCCGAGGCCCCGGGGAAGGGCACGAAGACATCGGCGAAGGTGACGTTGATCTGGGGCTCCTCCTCGCGTGGCGTCACCAGCACCGCGAACAGACCCAGCAGCAGGCCGACTAGGGCCAGCAGCGGCGTGATTTCAGTGGACTGGAAACGCGCGGCGACGCGCCCCGATATGCCGAGCTTTTCAGCCATCCCGCCTCTCCGCCGCCTGGGCCTTCAAGACGACTCCCGCGGCGATCGGGTCGAGCGCGACGCGCTCGCCTTCCGATAGACCGGAGAGCACGACCAGGTCGTTGCCCAGGTCACGGCCGAGGCGCACTTGGCGGAAGTGCACCTTGTCCTCGCCGTCGAGCACGTAAACGCCGGTAACCTCGGAGCGGTAGACGACCGCGGTTTTCGGGATCACCAGCTCGGTCTTGTCGCCGATCACGAAGCTGGTCTTGACGAACATGCCGGGAAACAGGGTCTTGGTGCCCTCGGGGAGGTCCACCCGCACCTTGAAGGTGTTCGAGCCCAGGTCGGCGAAGGGGAAGACGGTGATTTTGTCTACCAGCATCGGCTCCCCGCCGGGCGGATAGACGCGAACCTCGCGTCCCTGGCGCACCGCCGGGATCACGCTCTGGGGTACGTCGACGATCACCCTCAGCTCATCCAGGGAGATGCCGCTCATCACCGGCTGACCAGGGCTCGCGATCTCGCCGATCTCGATGTGGCGGTGCGTGACAATCCCCGAGTAAGGGGCGCGAATCTGGGTGTACTCCAGCTGTTCCTGAGCCTGCTCCAGCCCGGCGATAGCGCCCTCGAAGCGGGCCTGGGCGCTCTTCAGGGCCGCCGCCGCGTTGTCCATCGCCGAGTCCGACACCAGCTCCTTGTCGTGGAGCCCCTTGACGCGCTCGTGCTCGTCCCGCGCCTGTTCGAGCTGGGCGGTGGCAGACTTCAGCTCGGCGGATGCCTGGGCGACCCGCGCCTGATGCTCGGTGTCCTTCACCCGCGCGACGACCGCGTTTCTCTCCACGAAATCGTCGACATCATAGAGGATCTCCTTGATCTGGCCTTGGGTCTGCGCCGATACGGTGGTACGCCTGATGGCCTCGACCACGCCGTCGAGCCGATACTCCCGTGGCACGACTCGAAACCGGGCGTCAGCCGTTTCCAGGGAGGCTGAATCCGGCTGCTGGGCTGCAGCGTTGACCGCCAGCAGCGCCGTGAGTAGGGGGACAACGAGAGTCGGGTGCATACTAGCCTCTCTGTATAATATTAGCTGTTGCTTATATTATATTTTTCTATCTACAATGCAAGCGGAGACCGGTCCGTGGTGCAGACTGCTCGGGCAGATTCCCGCGTTGAAGCACCGTCGCCTTCTAGTGACATCAACGGCCTAGGCCTTTCGCGAATCTGACCCTATCCGTTTGTTTTATCTTGAAATAAGGGTTGGTTTAATACTTGCTTGCCAGATGGGCAAAGGCCGCATGCTCGCATCCTGGGGGCAGGCATCTTCTCGCACCGGCCGTGATTCAGGAAACACCGATGATCGTGGCGCACACGCCGAAACGCAAAGGTCGCTTGGAACCTCGCATGGATACAGCCCATTCCAAAATCGACATGGTACAGCCGTCCAAGGGAAGGCTGTTGTCGAGACCCGACAAATATTCCCGAGACCTCTCTCAGTGGTTTCTCGATAGCCTGGATGCTGCGCAAGAGGCGGAAGGTACGGTGCGCAACGTCGTCCTCGAGTTGCGTCACCTTCTTATGTCGTCCGAACTGACTGACGCCACGCGTGAGGATCTGTCTCGGCTGCTGGTCGGGCTGGAACGGGCGACCGGCCGGCTGACGCTCGTCCAGGTCTCGGCCAAGAATGCGCTCGATGGGCTCCAGCTTCAGAACCAGTCTGCGCCGCTTCGCACACATCCCCCCAAGTCCTCCTAACGTTCAGCGGGTCGGGCCCTCCGTCAGCAGGGGGCGCATGGCGTTCAGGATGTTCGAAAAGAGGTGAGGGGATTGGGCTTCCTCCCGGAGCAATAACTGTTTCACGTGCTCACGCCGTGTGGGGGCGGAAAAGCAGGCGGGACAACTATCAGCAACAACGGGTAGCCGTGCGGCGCGGGCGAAATCCGCTGTCTGGCGCTCCCGACAGTAAGCCAGCGGACGGATGATACGGACATCGCCCTCCCGGTTCAGGTAATGCGCCTTCATTGTTCTGAGCTGTCCGCCGTGAAAGATGGACATGAGAAGGCTTTCGGCGAGGTCGTCGAGGTGCTGGGCCAGGGCCAGGACACCGTATCCCTCTTGCCGACAGATCCGGTACATGATGCCCCGCTTCATCCGGGCGCAGTAGGCGCAGAAGGAATCCCCGTCCATGTGCTCCTTGGCCTGCTCCATGATCGGCTGCCGCTCATAGAACCAGTTCACGCCCAGTTTCTCGTAGTAGCCTTGCAGGGGCTGGGGATCGAAGCCCGGCACCTGCGGATCGACGGTGAGGGCGCCAAGCTCGAAGCGTACCGGCGCGTACGTCTGCAGGTGCCGAAGAAGGTGCAACAGGGACAGGGAGTCCTTGCCGCCGGAGACGCCGAGCAGAATACGGTCGCCCTCGCGGATCATGTCGTAATCAGCGATCGCCCGTCCTACCTGGCGCAAAAGGGATTTCGGCGGTTTTGCGGGCAGATTGTTCATGGCCGCGAGTGTAGCCGAAACCGCGCGCGACGGACCCCCGCAGCCCTGGATATTGACGGACTCGAACTCGAGCGTCTGCCTCCAAGTCGCCTTCTCCTTGGCGGTCCTCTGTCGCAGTGACCCGGCTTGGCCCTGATATGATGATGCCGTGAACCTACGGCACATTTGCGAACGGCAATGAACCCTCGCATCGCACTGACAGCGGTAATCGTGGTCGCCATCGGCGTACCAGCGCCCGCGCAGGCAGCGGGTTGTACCGTCCCCCATGGGCCGGCAGGCTCGCTCTCCCGGAGCATCGGCTGGGGGCTCAGCGCCCACTTCCGTCGCTGGCTCGATGCCAACGGCCTCGGCTCCTACGACTTCCCCCGCGATGACCTCGCCGGCGGCAGCTTCGGCGGCAAGCGGGCGGACGACGAACGGGTCGCGCGGCAACCGGTGGTGTTCGTGCACGGAAACTCGGATCGCGCGCTCGGATGGGAGCGAGGCCCGATCGGCTGGACGGCGGTGATCGACTATTTCTTAGCCAACGGCTACGGTCCCGCAGAGCTCTACGCCACCACCTGGGGACCGGCGAACCCCAGCCGGGCAGGAGAGCAGACCCACTCCTTCGCCAACGTCGCGCGAGTCCGCGCCTTCATCGAGGCGGTATTGGCCTACACCGGGGCGGAGAAGCTGGATCTGATCGCGCACTCGATGGGCGTGACGCTGGCGCGCAAGGCGATCCTTGGCGGGGCGCTCGAAGGCAAGGACCTTGGCCCACCTCTCAGCGACCGGATCGACACCTTCGTGGGAATCGCCGGAGCGAATCTGGGGCTTGCCGCCTGCTACCAGGCGGTAGAGAGTCAGCCGACCTGTTCCGCGGAGGACGGGTTCTACCCCGGCAGGCCCTCCCTCTTCGGCATCTCCGGAACCTCCGATTTCCTGGCTCAATTGAACGCGGAGCCGGGCTACGAGGCCGAGCACGTCTTCAGCATCTGGTCACGGGCCGACCAGCTCATCGGTTTCGGGAATCTGGTCTATGGGGAGCCCACCTCCCGCATACCGGACCAGGACGCAGAGAAGGTCTATGCGAGCGCCCCCTACGGCCACTTTTGCGTGCGTGATCTGAGCGCGCCGGTTCAGCTCGAGATGATCCGGCAGCATCGGGTGCCGTGACGCGACACCGGCGTGAGGTCCCGCCGGACATGGCCTTTGCTCCTCAGCCCCGAATGACCTCGCCCGTGCGTCCATCCCGGATGGTGGACGGTTGCGCCCGGCCGCCGCAATCCCCGGCGAGTATGTCGTCGACGTCGCCGTCGAGCCGCAACCTGACTTGCAAGGCGCTGCGCGCGGGAGGGTGGCCGCCGCGGTTGGCGCTCGTGGACACCAAGGGCCCCGCCGTCCGGCACAGCGCCGCCGCCAGCGGGTGCGCGGTGACACGCACCGCAAGGGTATCGTGACGGCCGGTCAGCCAATGGGGGGTAACGGATCGGGCCGGCAGCAGCCAGGTCACGGGACCCGGCCAGGTAGGCCAGATCCGGCTCATGACCGAAGCCTCCAGGGGCTCGACGAACGGCTCAAGTTGGGAGAAGTCGGCGGCGATCAGGATCAGTCCCTTGTGTTCGGGGCGCCGCTTGATCTCGAGGATGCGGCGCACCGCACGGGGATCCCAGGGGTCGCAACCGAGCCCGTAGACGGCCTCGGTCGGATAGGCAATCACGGCGCCCACGGCGACCGCGCGGGCGACCTCGCGCAGCCTGAAGCAAGGAGCCGGATGCGGTTCTCCGGGGCTCACAGCCGGCTGCGCGTCAGCGGTCAGGAAGCCGCCCGGCGGCGAGGCGCGTCCGGTGCGGGCTCGTCGTCGGTCCGGCTGCCGCTTTCGTCGACAGGCACGCTGTAACCGCAGTCCTTCTGCGGACAGACCTTCTCCGCGCCCTTGCTGCGCGTCACCTTGATGGTGAGGATGGGCCACTCGCAGCTCGGACAGGGCTCGGCAACTGGCTCGTTCCAAACGGCATAGTCGCACTTCGGGTACGTGGAGCAGGAGTAGAAGATCTTCCCTCGCCGGGACTTCTTCCGCAGCAGGGTGCCCTTGTCGCACTTCGGGCAGGCAACGCCCGTATCCAGCGGCCGCTCCAGAGGCTCGATGAAGCGACACTTCGGATAAGCGCTGCAGCCGATGAACTTGCCGTACTTACCGCGCTTGACGTGCAGCTCGGAGCCGCACTCCGGGCAAGTCCTCCCCTCCAGCACCTCGGCCGCCGGCTGGGCCTCAGTCTTGTCGGCCTGGAGGTCCCGCGTATAGTCGCAATCGGGATACTTGGTGCATCCGATGAAGCGCCCGTGCTTGCCCAGGCGTATGGCCAGTGGAGCGCTGCACTTGGGGCAGGCCTCCTCGATCACCTCCTGGGTGACGTCGCTGCGCTTGACGTGCTCCTGGGTATGGTCGACAAGCTTCTTGAAGGGTCGCCAGAACTGCTCCAGCAAGGGTATCCAGTCCTCTTCGCCCCGAGAAACGGCGTCCAGCTCGTCCTCGAGACGGGCGGTGAAGTCGTAATCGACATAATCGGTGAAGTACGCGGTCAGGAACTTGTTGACGATCCTGCCCACATCGGTGGGATAGAAGCGCTTCTTCTCCAGCTGCGCGTACTCCCTCTCCTGCAGGGTCGAGATGATGCTGGCGTAGGTGGAGGGTCGGCCGATCCCGTACTCCTCCAGGGCCTTGACCAGAGACGCCTCGGTGTAGCGCGGGGGAGGCTCCGTGAAGTGCTGGTCCGGGCGGATGGCGACGAGCTCGACCTCCTCGCCCTCTTTGAAGGGCGGCAACATGCGCTCCTCGTCGTCATCGGCGGCGGCCGCGTCGTCCCGTCCCTCGAGGTACACGCGCATGAAGCCGGGCTCCGACACCGTCGAACCGGTGGCGCGGAACAGGTTCCCGACCCCGGCCGACAGATCCACCGCAACCGTGTTGATCAGGGCATGCGCCATTTGGCAGGCCAGGGTTCTCTTCCAGATCAGCTCGTAGAGCCGCGCCTGATCCCCAGTCAGATGGGCCTTGATCTCCTTCGGAAGTCGTCGGATCGAGGTCGGCCTGATCGCCTCGTGGGCCTCCTGGGCGTTCTTGGCCTTCGTCTTGAACAGGCGCGCCTGTGGCGGCAGATGATCCGCTCCGTAACGCTCGGCCACGAATGCGCGGATCTCGGCGATCGCCTCCTGGGCGAGATTCACCGAGTCGGTTCGCATGTAGGTGATCAGGCCAATGGCGCCGCTACCGGTGTCCACGCCCTCGTACAGCTGCTGCGCCACGCGCATGGTGCGCTGTGCGGTGAATCCGAGCTTGCGCGAGGCCTCCTGCTGCAGGGTGGAGGTGATGAAAGGAGGGGCGGGGTGGCGCTTGCGCTGCTTTCGCTCGACCTTTTCGACCCTGAGCTTGCCCGCTGCCGACTGTTCGAGTGCCTTCTCAACCTCATGGGCGCGGGTTCCATCCTGGATGCTGAACTGCTCGATCTTCTCGCCGCCGAACAGCGTGAGCTTGGCCTCGAACGGCCTCTTCTCCTTGACCGCTTCGGCCACGATGGTCCAGTACTCGCGGGTGTTGAATGCCTCGATCTCCTGCTCGCGCTCGACGATGAGACGCAATGCCGGGCTCTGCACCCGCCCGGCCGAGAGGCCGCGCCGCACCTTCTTCCACAGCAGGGGGGAGAGGTTGAATCCCACCAGGTAGTCCAGGGCGCGCCGTGCCTGCTGGGCATTGACCAGGTCCAAGGACAGCTCGCGCGGATTGGCGACCGCATCCTGCACCGCCCGTTTGGTGATCTCGTTGAACACGACCCGATAGACGGGCTTCTTGCCCAGCTGGCGACGCTTCTTGAGCAACTCGTAGAGGTGCCAGGAGATGGCCTCGCCCTCGCGGTCGGGATCGGTCGCGAGATAGAGGGCGTCGGCGGTTTTCAGCTTCTTGGCGATCGCCTGCACGTGCTTTTCGTTGCGATCGATCACCTGGTACTGCATGGCGAAGCCGTGTTCCGGGTCGACCGCCCCCTCCTTGGGAACGAGATCGCGCACGTGACCGTACGAGGCCGTTACCTCGAAGGAAGGTCCGAGGTACTTCTTGATGGTTTTCGCCTTCGCGGGCGATTCGACAACGACCAGGTTCATGCGGTGACCGAGGTGCAGAGGGCAACGGGCGCCTAGCAAAACCGATTCACCCGCGCCGCGTCAAGGGCGGCCTTGCCGGCGAGTGGCGCGATAGGGAGGGGAGGGAGTTCCGAGAGGGCGGGGGAATGCCGGGTATTCAGCGGCTCGGCGATCCGTGGCGTTATCCGGGATGGGCCCTTCAGCCTCGGGTGACGCGGACATCGGCTCGGGACTGCATCCCGGGAACCGTCTCGTACGGCGTCTCGCCCGTCAGTGAACCGCCGACGGCTCGTCGTTGTAGACCAGGTCCTCCATCTGAGTGAAGGCGTCTTCACTGCCGGGGCGGTTCATCAGCACCAGGAGCACCACCCACTTGAGCTCGTCGACGGATACGCTGGCGTGGTCGATGGCTAACGCGCGGTCGATCACCAGCTCGCGACTGGCCGTGTCCAGGATTCCGTTCTGCTCGAGAAACAGCAGCAAACCCTTGGCCTCGACATCGAGCTTCGCGGATTCGACGTCCGCGTAGATCCGCATGGAGCGCCTGGTGCAGGGCTGGTAGTGCGCGGTTTCGACCCCGGCGGCCAGCTCGTCCAACCAGCGCAGCGCCTTGCGGATCTCATCGTTGGTGAAGCCGGCCTGGGACAGCTCGTCCTCCAGCTCCCCCTGGTCGTCGGGCGGCTGACTCTCACCGTCCATGTAGTTCTCGTAGAGATAGATGAGCACGTCGACCATGTTTTCGTACATCTGCCAACCTCAAGGCCGGTAAATCGACCGCCGCCGCGCCGGGCGATCGCGGGAGGCCTCGCCGCTTCCGAGTCGGCTAGATCGAGCCCGACCGGCGGCTGTAGCGACCTCCTGGGTAAGATGATACATATCCCTCCAGTTCCAGCAACAAAAGCATGGATGCGACGCTCTGCGCCGGGAGCTCCGTGCGGCGGATCAGCTCGTCCGGCGCCACCGGATCGTGACCCATGGCCTCGAGCAGACGCAGGTAGTCCCCATCCAGCCTCGCTGCCGGCGTGCTCTGCTCGCCTCGACGAGCGGCTGGGAGTCCGCGGCGAAGGGACCGAGCACGGAGGAGAGCTCCTCCAGGACGTCCTGGGCGGTTTCCACCAGCTTCGCCCCGTCCCGGATCAGCGCGTGGCACCCTCGCGACAGCGGATTATGGATGGAACCGGGTATGGCAAAGACCTCCCGCCCCTGGTCCGTGGCGTATCGGGCGGTAATCAGGGATCCGCTCTTGAGCGCCGCCTCGGTCACCAGTGTTCCAAGACTGAGGCCGCTGATGATGCGGTTGCGGCGCGGGAAGTGCTCGCCCTTGGGGCCGGTCCCGGGCGGAAACTCCGTCACCAGCGCGCCCAGGTGCGCGATACGCCGCGCAAGCTCGCGGTGAGCGGCGGGGTAGACGCGATCCGGCCCAGTGCCGAGCACGGCAATGGTGCGACCGCACTCCATCGCGCCCTCATGGGCGGCCCCGTCCACACCGATCGCGAGCCCGCTCGTAACCGTCAAGCCACAGCCGGCAAAATGGCGAGCGAACTCGCGTGTGGTGTCTCGTCCAGCCGGCGTCGGATTACGGCTGCCGACGATTGCGATCTGCGGGTCCGAGAGCGCCGACGGGTCTCCCTGCACGTACAGCACCGCGGGCGCGTCGACCAGTTCCTTCAGCAACGCCGGATAGCGAGGGTCGTCCAGGGTAAGGATGTGCGCACCCTCGCGCCCCGCCCACGCGAGCGCGGCATCGACCGCATCTGTCGGTGGGGAACGCAGCGAGTCGGCGGCATCGGCGCGAGCACCCGCGGCACGCAGTGCCGATGCGTCCGCCTCCAGCACCTTTAGCGGGTCGCCGAAATGCTCTAGCAGGCGGGCGGCCGTACGCGGGCCGATTCCTGGCGTGTGCGCGACTGTCAACCAGGCCCGCAGACGCTCCGCGTCGGTCACGCCAGAGGTCCGCGTCAGGCGTTGGGCGAGCGCACCGCGTCCAGGACGTGAATGGGACGGAAAGCCTTCATCACGAGGGCGAAGCTCACCCGAGGAAAGGTGCGGAAGACCATCAGCACGCCGGCTGCCTCGTAAGGTCTGATGAAGGTGCTAGACGGTTTCGTCACCTCGACGTGAGGCGGTAACGGATCTCTGGGATCGAGCTCGTCGAACAGCCAGCGGTCCACACGATGATCGCCGAACCAGGTCTCTTGGGACCAGAACTTCTGGTCCTTCCAGTTCCAGTCCGAAGACCCCGAGCGAACCGTGTCGCGGACCTCTTGGCCGCCGCTGAACACCTCGAAGACGTGGCCGGACTGCAAACCGTCGTCCGAACCCCGGTCGATCACGACCACGTTGAACTGTCCGATCTGGGATACGCCGTTGAGCACCGAGATGAGACGTGCCCTGACCTCCGGTGGCGCTGCCCGCGGAATGAAGTTGGCGAAGGGTTCCTCCCCGGAAGCCGAGATAACCCGATCTCCGATCGCGGTCTCGAGCCCCATGCTCGTAATCCGCACCTTGGCCGGATCGCCGGGGCGCTCGAGCAGGGCATCAGCGACAAATTGCGCCTTGTACCCCAGGATCTCTCCGCTTTCCGAGTCGCGGAGGGGCTCGCCCGGACGCACGATGTCGAAGCGCTCGCCCTCGACACCGAAGATGCTGCGGACATAGACCGAATCGTGGACGCCGGCGACGATATGCTCGTTCGGAAAATCGACGACGTAGGGCGCGGCGTCGATCTCGGCCTTGTCCAACACGTAGGCTCGGGATAGGAAGGGACCGATCGAGCCAAGCGGGATGGTGGGCACCGGCTGCCTGAGCGCGGTTGCACGTACCCGCGGCGAGAGCTTCACCGTGCGCATCCCGCCTTGGAATCCGATTCTTGGCTCGCCGTCGCGGTAGTAGAGCTCGAGGACGTCACCGGGATAGATTCGGTCGGGATTACCGATGTCCCGGTTCGAATCCCAGATCTGCGGCCAGCGCCAGGGATCGCGCAGGAACTGGCCGGCGATGCCCCACAGGGTATCGCCACTGCGTACCGTGTAGGTCTTCGGATGGTTGGGGTTGAGCTCTACCTGGGCTGCAGCGGGCCAAACAAACGCGGCGGCGAGTAGGGCGACGGGGAGGACGAGAGCAGCTGGGTTTAGGCGCATGGACACTCCGGCACGGTCGAAACAGGATTACCCTGCCCCCATTTGTGGGGATGATGCAACAATCCACTTCGCCCGACGCGTCGAACTGACGAACAATGCCTTGAGCTCCTGAGTCCCGCGCCGGTCGTTTGACGATACGCTCTTATTATTTAGTGTGATATGTTGCGGATATTAGCGACCAATTGCAAAAGGTTCCAGCCTGTTTTTAAAGAAACACCCGATGAGCAAGCTCGAAATCCTCACTTTTCCGGACCCACGGCTGCGCAATAAGGCAAAGCCGGTTGCGCGTGTCGGCGACGATATCCGTCTGATCGTCGACGACATGTTCGAGACCATGTACGCCGCCCCCGGCATCGGCCTCGCCGCCATCCAGGTGGACATCCCCCTGCGCATCGTGGTGATCGACGTCTCGGAGGAGAAGCATTCTCCCTTGTGCCTGATCAACCCAGAGATCCTGTCGCGAGAGGGCGAAGAGCAGACGGAGGAAGGCTGCCTGTCGGTTCCCGGCTTCTACGAGCCGGTGACCCGAGCCGAGAAGATCCGGGTCAGCGCCCTCGATCGCGACGGCAACCCGTTCGAGCTGGACGCGGATGGTCTGCTCGCCGTTTGCATCCAGCATGAGATCGATCATCTCGATGGAAAGCTGTTCGTCGACTACGTCTCCTCGTTGAAGCGCCAGCGCATCCGCAAGAAGCTGGAGAAGGATCAGCGCCAGCAGCGTCCAGCTTCAACCGAGGCGCGTCGCCGGGTCATCTGAGCCGTGAGACAGGGCAAGGCGCAACCGCTGCAGCGACCGGCGAGCGATCTCCTCACCCCAGCGCCGGGACGCTAGGCGCATGTCGGCACTGCGCATCGTCTTCGCGGGCACCCCCGAGTTCGCGGTTCCGTCCCTCGAAGCCCTGACCTCGAGCGGTCACGATATTGCTGCCGTCTACACCCAGCCGGATCGGCCGGCCGGTCGCGGCCGCAAGCTCACCGCCAGTCCGGTCAAACAAGCCGCCATCGCCCACGGCCTCACGGTTTTCCAGCCACCGACGCTGCGTGACTCCGCGGCGGTGGAGGCCTTGAGGGCGCATAACGCGGACCTGATGGTCGTGGTCGCATACGGGCTACTGCTCCCGCAGCCGGTACTCGATGCCCCGCGCTTGGGGTGCGTGAATGTGCACGCGTCCCTGTTGCCGCGCTGGCGGGGCGCCGCGCCGATCCAGCGAGCGATCCTGGCGGGGGATCGGGAAACGGGCGTCACCATCATGCGGATGGAAGCGGGGCTCGACACTGGCCCGATGTACCTGAAGCGCTCGATCCCGATCGCGGGCGACGACACGGGCGGCAGCCTTCACGACAAGCTTGCGGTCCTCGGGGCCGATGCGCTTTTGGATGCGTTACCGGGGATTGCCGACGGCCCCCTCTCGCCGCAGCCCCAGGATGCATCCCTGAGCACCTACGCCGGCAAACTCGACAAGGAAGAAGCACTGATCGACTGGCGCAGACCCGCGGTCGAGATCGAGCGCATGATCCGCGCCTTCGATCCGTGGCCGGTGGCGCAGACGCGCCTTGGCGACGTCACGCTGCGGCTGTGGGGCGCCGAGCTCGCGGCCCTCGAGGCATCGGGGGCCGCGCCGGGCAGCATCCTCGCCGCCGACCGCAACGGCATCCTGGTGGCCACCGCAGAGGGGGCGTTGCGTATCACCCGCTTGCAGCCCCCCGGCAAGCGACCCATGGCGGCGGCCGATTTCCTCAACGCGCGCAGCCTGGACGGTGAAGCGTTTGGCTGAGCCGAGTCGTATCCGCTCGCACGCAGCAACAACCCCGGGCGTAGCCGCCCGAGTCGACGCGGCGCGCGTACTTTGCGCCGTCCGCGACAGCGGACGCTCACTGCCCGACGCGATCGACAGCCTGCCGTCCCGCGGCGGCGACCGGGATGCCGCGCTGGTGCAGGAGCTCGCGTACGGGTCCGTGCGCACGCTGGCGCGGCTGGAGGCATTGACCGACATCCTGCTGCGCAAGCCGCTCAAGCGCGAGGACGCGGATCTGCTCGCCCTCATCCAGATCGGCCTCTACCAGATCCTCGCGACCCGCGTTCCGGATCACGCGGCGGTGGACGCGACTGTGGAGGCAGCGCGGCGCATCGGCAAAGGCTGGGCGGCGCCCCTGATCAACGCCATCCTGCGGCGGTTCCTGCGCGAGAGCGCGCTGCTGCTCCGGCGCGTCGACGCATCGGAAGAGGCCAGGTGGCTGTTCCCGGGTTGGCTGCTGCGGAGCATCCAGGCCGCCTGGCCCGAGCACTGGACGTCCATCCTCGACGCCAGCAACGAACGCCCGCCGATGACCCTGCGGGTCAACGCCATCAAGGCGACCCGCGCGCAGTATCTCAGGTCCCTGGCGGCCGCGGGACTGACCGCGCGTCCGGCCCCGCATGCCGGAAACGGACTCATCCTCGATCTTCCGCTGCCCGCCCGGCGGCTCCCCGGTTTCGACCAGGGAATGGTGTCGGTGCAGGACGCCGGCGCCCAACTGGCGGCGGAGGTGCTGGACGCGCAACCCGGCGAACGGGTGCTCGACGCCTGCGCGGCTCCCGGCGGCAAGACCGCCCACATGCTGGAGCGCGCGGGAAACGCCCTCGATCTGACCGCCCTCGACCTGAATCCCCGGCGCCTGGAACGGGTGCGAGAGAACCTCGACCGGCTCGGGCTAGCGGCGCGGGTCGTGGCCGGGGACGCAACGGCACCGGACGGCGAATGGGCTCGGGACCGCTACGATCGCATCTTGCTCGACGCCCCATGCTCGGCGACCGGGGTGATCCGCCGCCACCCGGACATCAAACAGCTGCGCCGCCCGGCTGACATCGCCGCACTCGGCGCGGGGCAGACGCGCATGCTTGACGCCCTGTGGCCCTTGCTGCGCCCCGGCGGCCGCATGGTCTACGTTACCTGCTCCCTGCTGCCGCAGGAAAACGAAGCACAGGTCGCGGCCTTCCTCGACCGCCACCCGGACGCCCGCGAGGTCCCGTTGGCCTGTTCCTGGGGCTTGCCGCGGGACCACGGGCGCCAGACCCTTCCAGGCATGGACGGAATGGACGGCTTCTACTACGCCACGCTCGAGAAGGCGGCGACATGAGCAGAGAACGACTCACCGCGATCTTCGCGATGCTGTGGCTCGCGTGCGCGCTGTTGGCGAGCCGTGCCGTCGCCGCGTCCGAGTTCAAGGTCGAGGAGGTGACGACCCGCCTCGAGGGCAGCACCGTGGTGCTGGACGCCCGCATTGATTACCGCTTCAGCGCGGTCGCCCTGGAGGCACTCGACAACGGGGTCCCCCTGACCCTGGAGGTCCACGTTCAGCTGCGGCCCGCCGACGCCTGGGTATGGGAGGACAGCCTGGTGGATCAGCGCCTGCGCTACATGATCCGCTACAAGCCGTTGTCGGAGCGCTACCTCGTCTCGCGACTCCCCGATGCCGGCGGCCGGGATTACGTGACGCGCGATGCCGCGATCGCGGCGCTCGGCGATATTCGGGGCCTCGATCTCGTATCGATAGACCGCCTGGAGCCGGACAGGGAATACGAGGTCCACCTGCAGGCATCCCTCGACGTCGAGGGCCTGCCCCTGCCGCTCAAGCCCATGGCCTACCTGCTCCCGTCCTGGAAGCTCTCGTCTGGTTGGACCAAATGGCCCCTGCAGCGCTGAAAAGGTTGCGCCAACCGGGCGCGATTCCGGTGGCGCTCCTGTTGTTGGTGCTGTTCGTCGCGCTCGATCTGATGAGCGACGCGGTGCAGAACTCCGAGGAGCTCAGCCGCGCCTTCGTGCCCCTGTTGTTCCTGGTTCTGCTGGGCCTGGCGGTGCTCGCGGTGATGGTGGCGGTCAACGTGACCAAGCTGGTCGGCCGCTACCGTCGGCAGGCCGCCGGTTCCCGCCTCACCGGGCGGATCGTGATCCTCTTCGCCCTGATCTCGCTGCTGCCGGTCGGGGTGGTCTACTACTATTCGCTCGGATTCCTGCTGCGCGGAATCGACAGCTGGTTCGATGTGGAGATCGACCGTGCGATGGAGGACGCCCTGGCGCTCAACCAGGCCTCGCTCGACCTCAACCAGCGCGTCCTCCTCAAGTATTCGGAGCAGCTTCTGTCGGGTATCGAGGACCGCTCCACGACCGCGCTCGCCCTGAGCCTCGGGAAGCTCAGACGCCAGGCGGGGGCGCTGGAGATCGCGATCTTCGGCCTCAACGGCCAGGTTTCCGGCAACGCCAGCGAGGACCCGACCCAGCTGGTCCCGAGCCATCCGGACCGGGAGCTCATCAACCGGGTCCGCAACGGCGACAACTACGTGGGACTGGAAACGGGCGCGGGCGGCGATCTGGTGGTCCGGGTGCTGGTCATCGACCCGCGTGGCCGCGACATGATGCTGCAGGCCCTGTTTCCCACCTCGGCGCGCATCGGCGAGCTGTCCGCCCGGCTCGAGGACGCCTACAACCGCTACACGGAACTGGCGTATCTGCGCCAGTCGCTCAAGTTCAGCTTCTCGCTCACGCTGTCCCTGGTGCTCCTGTTCGGCCTCATGTCGGCGTTGATCGCGGCGTTTCACACCGCGCGCCGCCTGGTAGCGCCGGTGGCCGACATCGCCCGCGGCACCCGCGCGGTTGCCGATGGGGACTACGAGCAGCAGTTGCCCTTGCCCGCCCACGACGACGAGCTTGCGTTCCTGGTCTCCTCGTTCAATGCCATGACCCGCCGCGTCGCGCAGGCCCGCGACGACGCCGCGCGCAGCCAGGAGGCGGTCGAGGCCCAGCGCGCCTATCTGGAAACCGTGCTCGGACGCTTGTCGTCCGGCGTCATCGCCCTCGATGCCGACGAGCGTCTGCGCACCGCGAACCCGGCGGCGCTGCACATCCTGAAGCTGGAGGACGAGAGCATCGACGACCACTCGCTCGCGACGCTGGAGTCCGAGCACCCGCGGCTGACGCGCTGGGTGGAGGCGGTGCGCGCCCGGCTGAAGGCCGAGACCGAGTGGCGCACGGAGGTCACCCTGTTCAGCGGTGAGGGGCGGCAGGTGTTGATGTGCCGCGGCAGCCCCCTGATCAGGCCCGGGGCGAACGAGCGCGGACACGTCGTGGTTTTCGACGACATCACGACGCTGATCATGGCCCAGCGCGATGCCGCCTGGGGCGAGGTCGCTCGCCGCCTCGCCCACGAGATCAAGAATCCGCTCACTCCCATCCAGCTCTCGGCGGAGCGCCTGCGCCACAAGCTGCTGGCGAAGCTGCCCGAGCAGGACGCGGACATCGTGGACCGCGCCACGCGCACCATCGTCCAGCAGGTCGAGGCGATGAAGGCCATGGTCAACGACTTCTCCAGCTATGCCCGCACGCCGAAGATGGAGGTCGAGCCCCTGCGTCTGGACGCGCTGATCTTGGAGGTGATGGAGCTATACCACAGTGCCGGGCCGAAAGAGGGCCTGGAGGTGCGCTTGAATGCGCCAGGCACGCAGATCAAGGGAGATCCGTTGCGGCTGCGCCAGGTGATTCACAATCTGGTCAAGAATGCCCAGGAGTCCCTGGAGGGTCGCCGCGACGGCCACATCCTGGTGTCCACGGACCTGATCCGGGAAGCCGAGAGTCCGCTGATTGAGCTGAGCGTGGAAGACAACGGGAGCGGATTCGACGAGGCGCTGCTCGGTCGGCTGTTCGAGCCGTACGTGACCACCAAAGCAAAAGGGACAGGACTCGGCCTCTCCATCGTCAAGAAGATTATTGAAGAGCACGGCGGTATCATCTGGGCCGAGAACGTCGACGGTGGTGCCCGCGTCGTTGCCAGGCTTCCCGTGTGGAAGGTGGAAACCGCGGCAGCGGCGGTCCGTTAGCGCGAGCAGACCCTCTACGGCCTAACCGGGCGTATTCGGCCCCGTAATGGATCGCCTTATCGGCGGAAGCGTCGCGTTGGAGCGCCTTGGGCGCGAGATTGACTGGAAAAAGCCAAAATGAGCGCACCTCACATCCTGGTGGTCGACGACGAACCGGACATCCGCACCCTGGTGCAGGAGATCCTGGAAGACGAAGGCTACGTCGTCGCCGGCGCGGAAAACGGCGAGACCGCGCGCCACGCCCTGCGGGACCGCCGCCCCGACCTGATCCTGCTCGACATCTGGATGCCCGACCTGGATGGGATCAGCCTGCTCAAGGAGTGGGCCGAGGACGAGGGCCTGCCCTGTCCGGTGATCATGATGTCCGGACACGGCACGGTGGAGACGGCGGTCGAGGCCACCCGCCTCGGCGCCTACGACTTCCTGGAAAAGCCGCTCTCCATGGCCAAGCTTCTGCTCACCACCGAGCGTGCCCTGGAGGCGGACAAGCTCGCCAGGGAAAACGTCGGGCTCAAGCGCCGGACCGCCATCGCGCACGAGCCGGTAGGCCGCAGCGCCGCCATGCAGCGCCTGCGCGAGCAGGTCAAGCGCATCGCGCAGCACGACACCTGGGTCCTGATCACGGGCGAGGCCGGCAGCGGTCGCGAGACCTTCGCCCGTTACCTCCACTCCCAGAGCGGGCGTCGCGAGCGGCCGTTCGTCGACCTCGGTGTCTCCGGCATCGCCCGCTCCAACGCGGCGCGCGAGCTCTTCGGGAGCGAGGACGGCGACCACCTCCACTACGGCAGCCTGGAGCAGGCCTCCGGGGGCACCCTGCTGCTCGACGAGGTGGCGGACATGGACCTCGAGGTCCAGGCCCAGCTCCTGGGCGCGCTGGACACCGGCTCGTTCCTGCGGGTGGGAGGCACCGAGCCGGTGCGCATCGACGTGCGCATCATCGCCGCCACCCAGCGCAACTTGGAGGATGAGGTGCGCGCCGGCCGCTTCCGCGAGGACCTCTTCTACCACCTCAACGTGGTACCCCTGAACGTGCCGGCCCTGCGCGAGCACAGCGAAGACGTGCCGGAGCTGATCAACTACTACGTGGACTTCTTCGCGACCCACGAGAAGCTGCCCTATCGGCGGTTCAACGTGGGCGCCCAGAACTACATGCGCAACTACGGCTGGCCGGGCAATGTGCGCGAGCTCAAGAATCTGGTGCAGCGGGTACTCATCCTGGGCGCCGGGGACGAGGTCAATCAGGACGAGGTCGAGAACGCGCTCGGCGCGGCGCCCGCGGTGCCCACACAGTCTTTGGAGGGAATGGTCTCCTTCGATCAGCCCCTGCGCCAGGCCCGTGAGCAGTTCGAGAAGGCCTACCTCGATTACCAGCTCGAGAAGCACGGAGGCAACGTCAGCAAGATGGCAAAAGAGGCCGGCATGGAGCGCACCCACCTTTACCGCAAGCTGCGTTCGTTGGGGATCGAGATCAAGGAACGCCGTTAGCGGTCAGCTGAAGACCGGTAGGTCGCAATGAAGATCATCATCCTCGGTGCCGGTCAGGTGGGCACATCGGTGGCCGCCAACCTGGTCAGCGAGGCCAACGACATCACGGTCGTCGACCAGAACCCTGAGCTCCTGCGCGAGCTGCAGGATCGCTTCGACCTGCGCACCGTGCTGGGCCATGGCGCCCACCCCGATGTGCTGTTGCGGGCGGGCGCCGAGGACGCGGACATGATCCTCGCGGTGACCAATAGCGACGAGACCAACATGGTGGCCTGCCAGGTCGCCTACACCCTGTTTCACACCCCCACCAAGATCGCGCGGGTGCGCTCCCAGGGCTTCCTCGACCACCCCAAGCTGTTCGCCGCCGAGGCCCTGCCCATCGACGTGCGCATCAGCCCCGAGCAACTGGTCACCGAGTACATCCTGCGCCTGATCGAGAACCCGGGCACCCTGCAGGTCCTGGACTTCGCGGAAGGCAGGGTGCGCCTGGTGGCGGTCAAGGCCTATTACGGCGGACCCCTGGTCGGCCACGAGCTGCGCACCCTGTACGACCACATGCCCCACGTGGATGCCCGCGTGGCCGCCATTTATCGCCAGGACCGCGCCATCCAACCGGCGGGGGACACCGTGATCCAGGCGGACGACGAGGTCTTCTTCGTTGCCGCCCCGAAGCACATCCGCTCGGTCATGAGCGAGCTCAGACGCCTCGAGAAACCCTACAAGCGCATCATCTTCGCCGGCGGCGGCAACATCGGCACGCGTCTTGCCAGCGCCACGGAGCGCAACTTCCGGGTCAAGGTCATCGAGCGCAACCTCAATCGCTGCAAGCAGATCGCCGAGACCCTGGAGCGGACCATCGTGCTCCACGGCGACGCGGCCGACGAGGAACTCCTGCTGGAGGAGAACGTGGAGAACACGGACGTCTTCTGCGCCGTCACCAACGACGACGAGGACAATATCCTCTCCGCGATGCTGGCAAAGCGCCTCGGGGCGCGCAAGGTGATGGCGCTGATCAACCGCCCCGCCTACGTCGACCTGGTGCAGAGCGGACATATCGATGTGGCCATCTCCCCGCAGCAGGCAACCATCGGCAGCTTGCTCAAGCACGTGCGCCGGGGCGACGTGGTCATGGTCCACTCCCTGCGGCGCGGGGCGGCGGAGGCCATCGAGGCCATCGCGCACGGGGATCGAGGCTCCAGCAAGGTCATCGGCCGTCCCGTGGAGGACATCAGCCTGCCCGCCGGGGCCAGCATCGGTGCCATCGTTCGTGGCGATGAGGTGCTCATCGCCCACCACGACACCGTCATCGAGCCCGAGGACCATGTCATCCTGTTCCTGCAAGACAAGCGCAAGGTCGTGGAGGTGGAGAAGCTGTTCCAGGTCAGCGTGACCTTCCTGTGACGTGAAGCCGCTCATTGTCCAAAAGGTGCTGGGCCTGCTGCTGATGGTGTTCAGCTTCAGCATGCTGCCGCCGGTGCTGGTATCGCTCTGGTACGACGACGGCGCCGCCACCCCTTTCCTGCTCGCCTTTGCGCTCATCCTGGGTATGGGTACCCTGATCTGGCTTCCGGTGCACGGAAGCCGTCAGGATCTACGGCTGCGCGACGGATTTCTGGTCGTGGTGCTGTTCTGGACCGTACTGGGCCTTTGCGGCTCGCTGCCCTTCATCCTTGCGGATAACCCGCACCTGTCGATCACCGACGCGGTGTTCGAGTCCCTGTCCGGTCTCACCACCACGGGGGCCACGGTCATCATCGGCATCGACGAGCTGCCGCGCTCCATCCTCTACTACCGCCAGCAGCTGCAGTGGCTCGGGGGCATGGGGATCATCGTGTTGGCGGTGGCGGTGCTGCCCATGCTGGGCGTCGGCGGGATGCAGCTCTACCGGGCGGAAACCCCCGGCCCGATGAAGGACTCGAAGCTCACCCCGCGCATCACCGAGACGGCCAAGGCCCTCTGGTACATCTACCTGGGACTGACCATTGCCTGCACCGCGGCCTATTGGGGCGCCGGGATGTCGCTGTTCGACGCCGTGGGCCACGCCTTCGCCACCGTTGCCATCGGCGGCTTCTCCACCCACGACGACAGCATCGGCTACTTCGACAGCAACCTGATCGAGATGATCGCGGTCGTGTTCATGCTGATGTCAGGCGTCAACTTCGCCCTCCACTTCACGGTCGTGCGCCGCAGGAATCCGCTCGTCTACTGGCGCGACAGCGAGTTCCGTTTCTACCTGCTCCTGATCGCGACCTCGACCGCCATCGTCACCGTAGCCCTGTACTACACCGACACCTACATCTTCTGGGACGACGCCTTCACCCAGGGACTGTTCCAGGTGGTCTCCATCGGCACGACTACCGGCTTCACCACCGCGCAGTTCTACTATTGGCCGCCGTTCCTGGAGATCCTGCTCCTTTTCACCAGCTTCGTCGGCGGCTGCGCCGGCTCGACCGGCGGCGGCATCAAGGTGATCCGCTTCCTGCTGCTGATCAAGCAGGGGCTGCGCGAGATCAGCCGCCTCATCCACCCCAACGCCCAGATGCCGGTCCGCATGGGGGGCCGGAGCGTCAACCATCGCGTGGTCGACGCGGTGTGGGGATTCTTCTCGCTCTACGTCGCCTGCTTCACCTTCATGTACCTCGCCCTCGCCGCCACGGGGCTGGACCTGATGACCGCCTTCTCCGCCGTGGCCGCGTGCATCAACAACCTGGGGCCGGGGCTGGGCAACGTCGGTGCCAACTACGCCGACCTGCACGACCCCGCCAAGTGGATACTCTGCTTCGCCATGCTGCTCGGGCGCTTGGAGATTTTCACCCTTTTGGTCCTGCTGACGCCGGCCTTCTGGCGGCGTTGAGATACGCGCCGTGACCCGCCCTATACTCGAGGCGAGAATGCAGACGGCACGGAGGAAAAGACCGATGCGGCAGCCAAAGCTCGGCGCGGCCCTCGTCCTGCTCGCCGCCATCAGTGGTGGCTGCGACGCCCGGACGGGGTCCGCCCAGATCAGCGGCGATGTTCCGGAGGCCACTGGTTGGCGCAGCGAGGTCCTGGTGCGCGGCCTCAGCCATCCCTGGGCGATCGCCTGGCTCCCCGATGGCGCGGCGCTGGTCACCGAGCGTGCGGGGCGCCTGCGCCTCATTCGCGACGGCAAGCTCGATCCGGAGCCGATCTCCGGCCTGCCGCCGTTGTTCGCCGAGGGTCAGGGCGGACTGCTGGACGTATCCCTGCACCCGGACTTCTCCAGCAACCAACTCGTCTATCTGACCCTCGCGATCGGCACGCCCGACGCCAATCGCACGGCGCTGGCCCGCGGGCGCCTCGAGGGATCTGCCCTGCGGGACACGGAGATCATCTTTCGCAATGCGGATACCAAGTCCGGCGGTCAACATTTCGGCTCACGGATGGTCTGGCTGCCCGACAACAGCCTGCTGATGAGCGTGGGTGACGGGGGGAATCCGCCGATCGCATTCCGGGGCGAGAACATCCGCAATCAGGCGCAGAACCCGGGCACGCATTTCGGTGCGGTGCTCAGGCTCAACGACGACGGCGGCGCGCCCGCGGACAATCCCTTTTTCGGCCAGCCGGGCGCCAAGCCGGAGATCTGGACCATCGGCCACCGCAACATCCAGGGCATGACCAGAGACCCCGCGAGCGGCCGCATCTGGGCGAACGAGCATGGCTCACGGGGCGGCGACGAGTTGAACCTGATCGTGGGAGGAAACAACTACGGATGGCCCGAGGTCACCTACAGCAACGAGTACTGGGGACCGCGCATCTCCGACGAGACCAGCCGCCCAGGCATCATCGATCCTGCGTTGGTCTGGACCCCTTCCAAGGCCCCCAGCGGTCTCGTCCTCTACACGGGCGAGGTCTTCCCCCAGTGGCGGGGCAATCTCTTCAGCGGGGCACTGAAGTTCCAGCAGGTCCGCCGCATCGTGCTCGATGGTGACCGCGTGATCGGCGAGGAGAAGCTGACGATCGGCGAGCGGGTACGCGACGTCCGCCAGGGTCCAGATGGATACCTGTACCTGCTCACCGATGAGGACGATGGGGCGCTGATGCGAATCGTCCCGTCCAGGGACTGAAAGGCCTCGGTTGGGGAGCCAGGAACGTCTGGCCCGTCAGCGAATCGCCGTAGGCCAGGCCCGGCTCCGCGGGAGCAATAACAGGTGGCAAGCAATGCCTGACTCGAAAACGATCTCGCTCATACTCGGCAGTGGCGGTGCGCGCGGGTTGGCGCACATCGGCGTCATCGACGAGCTGGAAAAGCAAGGCTACGTCATCTCCTCGATCGTCGGTTGCTCCATGGGGGCATTGATCGGCGGGTTCTACGCGGCCGGTAAGCTCGCGGCCTACCAGTCATGGGTGACCAAGCTCTCGGAATGGGACGTACTGCGCTTCCTCGACGTCTCTCTGACCAGCCGGTCCGGGATGATGAAGGGGGATCTCATCATGAACGAGCTGCGGAAGTTGGTCGGCGGCACGAACATCGAGGATCTGCCGTTGCCGTTCACGGCTGTCGCCACCGACGTGGTCAGCAAGCGGGAGGTCTGGCTGAGCCGGGGGGATCTTTTCGACGCGATCCGCGCCTCGATCGCAATCCCGGGCATCTTCACGCCGAAGTCGATCGACGGCCGAACCCTGGTCGACGGGGGACTGCTCAATCCGCTGCCAGTGGCCCCCGCCACGGAAGACTCCACCGACCTGACGATCGCCGTCAGTCTGGCCGGGCGGGATGTTTCCCACCCTCTGGGACCGAACCCGAAGCCCCCACGCTCTGGCTCCGTCGAGGAATACCGCTCGCGGATCGAGAGCTTCATCGGCTCCATTCAGAGCAAGCTGGGTATCGAGCACCCGGAGGAGCCAGCGGAGGAACGCCAGATGGCGCTCACGGACATCCTGATGGGGGTGTTCGACACCATGCAGTCCGCGATCGCGCGCTATCGACTCGCGTCCTACCCGCCGGACATCCTGATCGAGATTCCCGGGAATGTCTGTCGGAGCCACGAGTTCTTCAAGGCCGACCAAGTGATAGAAGCGGGACGCTACTGGACGCGCGACTGCCTTGCCCGGCAGGGCGAGGATCACTCAAGGGGGTCTTGAAAAATTACCGCCCGGGCAATTAGTCTCGAGGCGAAGCGAAAATGCGATGTCCGCTTCGCTTCATACTCAGTCGCTTGGGCGACCGCTCAGTGCGACTATGGTCCCGCCGGGGCTCATCGGCGAGAGGGCGCCGGTCGCAATGGGCTCGACTGACAACTCCGGGTCGCCGCCAGTGATCCACCCTTGTTACCTCATCACACGCAACGAGACGCGCATCATGCGATCCACCTGCCCTGACCGGGTACTCCGACTAGCCGCAGTTCTGGCGGCGTCACTCCTGGCCGCCTGCTCGTCGTCTCCGCCGAAAACCGTCGAGAATGCCTGCAGCATCTTCGAAGAGAAGGACGACTGGTACGAGGCCATGCGCGCGGCGGAAAAGAAATGGGGCACGCCGATCCAGATCCAGCTTGCAATCATGCGCCAGGAATCCGGGTTCAGGCACGACGCCAGGCCGCCGCGCGACAAGCTGCTCGGGGTTCCCATGTGGTGGCGCGTATCCGACGCCTACGGATTCGCGCAGGCCAAGGACGATACCTGGGACTGGTACGAGAGCGACACCGGCAGGTGGTCCGCGGACCGGGACGACTTCGAGGACGCGGCGGACTTTATCGGCTGGTACACGGATGTCAGCCAACGCACCCTCGGAATCTCCAAGTGGGACGCCTACAACCAATACCTGGCCTATCACGAGGGGCATGGCGGCTGGAAGCGCAGGACCTACAAGGGCAAGCCCTGGCTGGTCCGGGTCGCGCGGAAGGTAGACGGCTACGCCCATACCTACGGCGCACAGCTCAAGCAGTGTCGCGACAGGCTGGACAAGGGGCAGGGGTGGTGGTGATGCGCAGTTCGCACGGCACTGGCGCAGGTCTTCTCGCTCTCGCTCGCCTGAGTCCCGGGCACTAGCCGGCCGTCAATACCAAGGTCCCCGCACAGCGTCCCGCCTGCCTATCCCGTTCTTGCTGAATCTCAGGCGCGTCTGATCGCGTCTCTGCCACCGACTTCGCCGCATCCTCCGTTCTCGCGGACGTGCCGGAACGGCATGAGTCGGCAGCGGCCCCCCCCCCGAACAAGGCAGACTGCACCCGGCTTTACGGATGTCGAAAATCAATACCTGGGAATCAGTAGGTCTTAATGTGTCCTGTATGGGCTATCCTGAGCGAAATTGATGTCTCGATAAGTTGCTTCTATCGGTTGCGGCCTGGGGCCGTAACAGCGCGGCCGTCGGATCGCGTTCCGGGATCGTTCACGGAGACAAAAAAATAGGCGTCTCCCGAGGGGAGGCTTGGCTGCGAACGCAGACCGTGAGCGGGTCGCAACTCAAGCTTGGCGCTCCCGGGGGGCAGGACATCGATCGTCGGGAGAGCCATAAGAGGGGGGACGGCCTATGCGGCTGCTGTTAGACGGAATCCAACATGTCCGCATGATCACCCACGAGGGCAAGGTGCTCCTCGTCGGGATCCGCAAGAGCGGTCAGCTGGTCTACACCATCCGGCGGGACGGCTTCGAGGACGACACCGAAGAGCGCCAGCTGGATGCCTGGGAGAACTGGCAGCCGCTGCCGCTGCCCGGTGTGGAGGGCAAGGATGACGATCCGTCCGTACATGCCAGGGAAGCGAAGGAGAATGTGCGCCAACACGCCGACGGCACGCCGCTGCTCGACGATGAGGGTGAGCTGCAATATCTGACCCGATCGCTCTACGATTCCCACCGCAGTCACCAGGTCGCCCCCATCGCCGTAGTATCCGGGATGGGTCACGTGCACGTCTTCCGCGTGCTGCGCGATCCCGATCCCGAGGGGGTGGTGCGGCCGCTGCCGCTTCTAGTCGACCGCTTCGTGCTCGACGGCATGGCCAATCGACTGGTTCCCAAGCTAGACCTGCGCTTCCGCCGCAGCCGCCAGCGATACGAGCCGTTGCCCAGCGGCCCGGGTTCGGCCCTGGTGGTGGACTCCCTGGACTTTCGCGACGCCAACGACAAGCCCTTCACCGAGTCGACCACCCAGATCGGGTTCGTCGACGGCCGCACCGGGTTCTCGGTCGAGTTGGCTCCCGCCGGCGAGCCCGACCGGTTCAACTGGCATTTTGCAACCACGGACTGGAGGAGCTCGGGCCAGGTCACGCTGACCTCGGTGCGCGCCGGAGAGCATGGGGGATTCGACCTCGCCGATGGCGCGGACCGGTCCGCCATCGTCCGGCGTGTCTTCGGCTTGTCCGGATATCGCATCGACGGGGTCCCGGCCTTGCAGCGTTTCGATCGCCAGGCGGAGCGGCGAACGGCCAGCGGCGAGACCCAATGGTTGCGCGTGGCAACCAGTCTCATGCTGGCGGTGCCGGTAGTCCCGGACGCGCAGGACGGCAACGGCGATGACCCGACGAGAATGGTCGGTACCGTCCAATTGCCCTTGCGCGCCGACGGCTCCCTCGCACCGACGGCCGGGGAGAGCGGTAAGGCGGAGACACGCCTCCGCGGCCGAGAACGTGCGGTCGCGCTGGCGCCGGATACCCTGCTGCGGGCGCGCGCCGTGTCCATCTCCGAGAAGCGAGGCGCGGTGGGCGTACTGCGGCGCGGTGAGGGTGGCGCGATCGAGATCGTGGCCGCGACGAGTGGCGACGAAGACCGCGATGAGCCGCTCGAGGCCACGGCTGCGGTCGAACTGGAGCTCGACGGCACGCCGGCGCTCGACGGTGTTCATGTCGCACGCGGCGTCGAGTTGGGGAAGATCACGCGCGAGCTGCGCGTGGGCCGCAAGGCGACCTACCTCGCCGTTCGGCTGCAGCAAGGTCTGCCGAAGGGTTCGCGCCTGCGGCTCGGTGAGCACGGTTTCGTGACGACGACGCGAGACCTCAGGGCCGGCCTGCGGATGCTCAACCTCGAGGTCACCGACATCGGCGCCCCCGCGGGTACCCCGGTGTTCCTCGCCGACAGCTTCGCCATCACGCCGCCGGAGGGCGGGCTCGGGACCTGGCAGGACGCCTCGGCGGATGCCGCCGCGCGTTTCGATGGCCAGGTCCTTGGCATCAGCATGGACGAAGGGCGGTTGATCGTGCACGCCCCCGGTCATGGGCTGACCGACGGTGACGAGGTCGAGATCAAGGGGACGCGCGTCTTCGACGGCAAACACAGCGCCGTTCGGCGGGAAGACGCCTTCACCCTTGATCGTCGCTGGCCCGCGAGCGAGGCGGTCAATCTCAAGCAACAGCGGGTCCCCCGCCGGGGTCTGGTGCTGGGAAGCGGGTCGACGCGCATCTTGGTCGACCACGGTGGTCTGGTCGATACCGACAAGGACACGACCATCGAGGCCTGGGTGCGCACGACGGGAGACGGCGTGCTCCTCGGCTGGTTTTCGCGAGCCGCTGAGGCTGCGCGGGCAGGCGCGAGTGACGGGATCGGCGAGGGGATGTGGCTGGCGATCAGTGACGGCCGGCTGACCTTGCGCGCGCCCGATGTGCCGGCGGTCGATGGCATCGCCGACCGGCGGTCCGTGGTCGACGGGCAATGGCATCATGTGGCGGCGGTGCTCGCGGAAGGGGTTCCGGAGCGCACCGTCACCTTCCTCGTGGACGGGGAGGCATCCGCGCCAATGACCCTGTCGTCGCCCCTCCCTTCGTCACGCCGTAACGCGCGCTTGGTCATGGGCGCGCGCGACGCGGACGATGTGGACGCCCTGGGTGCGCAGGGTGCCGAGCTGTCCGAGGTGCGGCTGTGGCAACGTGCCCTGACAGCGGAGCAGCTCGGCGAGCACCTGCACCGGCCGGTGCACCATGGTTCGCGCGATCTGGTGGCCTTCTGGCGCCTCGGCGCCGTCTTCGACGGCGATCCGCCGCAGGTCGTGGATGCCACCATCGGACGCAACGACGGCGACGTGATCGGGCCGGCCTGGCCCACGCCGGTGGCCATCCCACGCATCATGGCGGATGGCGTCACCCCCGTGTCCCGGGTCGAGAACCCCGCCCTGTTCGGCGTCGCCCAGGGCGGCGTTTATCGTGAAGAGCTCCAGTTTCGCTTTCGCGGTAGCGCCGGTGAGGTCCAGTTCTACCTGTGGGGGCAGGCCAGTCGCTCCAACAGTGAGCGGGTGGAGCTCGATGCCGATGACGTCGGGACGCAGGTCTCCGATCCCGACGAGCACGGCTGGGCGACGGCCTCCGTGCGCTTCCGGGTGCCTGACGGCGTGACCCTGGTGCGGTCGGTGGGGATCGGCGTCGGGGGCGACTGGTCGGCATTGGAGTTGCGCCGGCACAGGGTGGTTTTCCAGGAGTCGACCACCCACGAGAGCTTTGTCGCCAGCGACCTCGCCTTGACCAAGGTCGGCAAGGACCATGCAGGGGCGGCGAGCCTACGCCGCCGATACGAAGGGCTCCATGGCAAGAAACGGGCGCTGGATCAGCGCCTGGCGCGGCTCGAGGGCCTGCTCAGGTCGGCAATCGAAGCGGCGATGCTGCAGTCCGCGCTGGCCGGGCTGCAAATCAAAAAGCTGAGTCTCGAGCAAGACATCGAGCGGACCGCGGCGGCCATTCGGCGTTGGGAAAACGATCCTCTCAGCTATTGGATGACGCTCTTCGTGCTCGATGACAAGCTTCCGAGCGGGAATGCGCCGGTCGGTGCACTGGCCGATGATCCGAACGGCCGGCTGCTGATCGCGATCGACAAGTCGGAGCTTGGGCGGGATCACGCCGCGGGCGGGCCCGGCGAATATATGTGGCGCGTGGAGTTGTTTTTCGGCGACACCCAGAGTTCAGCTCATCAACCGCTCCCCTGGACCTGGCCGGAGAACACTTGCCGCGGTGAAGGGCCCGGTCTCGGGTCTCAACCTCGGGCTCGAATTCGCGGCGCTCGATGCGGCCGGCAACGGGGCGCAGACCTACTGGAAAGCGGACATGGGATTCTGGCGGCGATCCGCCGATCGACAGGAACGGTTCTCCGGGCGGATACGGAGGTCGGGTTGGCGCGGGCTCAGGTACGGTAGCTCGACGCCCGAGAAAGGTCGCCACATCGGCACCTTCGCGGATGTCCCGGAGAACGCGACGCCTGTGGGGCACCTGGGACGGTTCGGAATTCGTTCTGGTCCCGACCAGCGCCCGGGTCCCAGCGTGCGAACGCGCGTTGAAAGCGCTCGAGGACCGAAGGCGCCAGGCGCAGCGCCAGCTGGATGACGTGGAGCGCGAGATCGAGGAGCTCGAAGGTCTCGGACCGAACCGCGAAGCGGAGCTGACGAGTCAGAGGGACGAGACCCGGCGCCATATCGATCGCGTCAATCAGGAGATCGCCGACATCGAGAAGCAATTCGAGCTCGCGGCTTAGGCGCCCGCGAGCGTTGGCACGGCCCAGTCGCTCGCGCCCGCGGACGACGAGGGCTTGCCCGCCAGCGGGGCCGTGCTCGCCCATGCCGAGGCGACCAGCGAGGTCAGCCTGTTCGCCTCCGCGACGGGCGATGTGATCCTGAGCTATGTCGACGCGCGGGGGCAGGTCCGTCAGTCACGCTTCGATGCAGCAGCCGGCAGCGACGACGCGACGGTGGAGCAATGGATCACGGACGGGTTGCGGCGGGCCCTGGTGCGTGGCGACGGCGTGGTCCTGCCGCGGGGAGCGACGGATGGGCTCTGGACGCTCGAGGCATGGATGCAGTTCCCGCTGCGGGAAGGCCAGCGCCTGCTAGCCAGCGATGCAGGAAACGGTGACGAATGGGAAGGGGTCGGTGTGCGTGATGGCTGGCTGGGCGTGTGGACGCGCGAGAAGAGGGACGATAGCGATGACCTATCCACGATCGGAAAGGAGGACGATCTCCCTAAGCCTCCGTTGCATTGGGTTCCCCTCGATGTGACGCTCGGGGAGGTCCCCGTCGGCTGGCATCACGTCGCGGTCGTCGCCGGCGGCGATCTGCCGGCGCGCACGCTGCGTTTCTACATCGACGGCCTGCCGCACGGCAGCCCGTTGGGTGTCGCCACGACCAAGACGGCGGGAGACCGGATGGTCGTCGCCCCTACCCTGCCGACAGCGGAGCTGAAGCGCATCGACGTGGGCGAGGGGATTGCCCAGATCCGTTTGTGGGACGTGGCGCTGGATCTGGAGGAGGTGCAGACCAACAGCCGGGTGGTGCTCACCGGGAAGGAGCCGGGTCTCGTCGCCTTTCATCCGCTCGATGGCGATCTTGCCGATCCCGTCCGAGACACGGCACTGGAGGTGGGTAAGCCCGCTTTCGGACCCTGTACCGCGCCAATCGGCAACCCCGGCCAGCGCGTGGCGGTCTTCGACGGTACCCGCCGTCACGACTTCACCGCCTTCTTCCAGTCCGGCTCCCGTACGGTCGAGACCTGGTTGCGCTTCAAGCCGGACGTTGTCCATGCTCAGGTGATCTTCGCGACCTCGGTGCATGTGTCCGAGGGCTGGGGCCGCTTCGTCCTCTACCTGACCGACGCCCGCGACGACGGGCAGCAGGAGCTGGCGGCGGTGGTGCTGGTCGAGGGGCAGGAAAGGCGCAGCCGGGTGGAGCTGGTCGCCGACGGCGTCTGGCATCACGTGGCCGCGATGATCGACTACGCCGGGGGCGTGCGTCTGTTGGTCGACGGCGAGGAGGGTTCAGCTGGCGATGAGCTCAAGCCCACGTCGTTCGCCCTGCCACTGGATGTTCAGGACGGGGGTATCGGGATTATCGGCGGCGGTAACCGGGGGAAGGAGCTGCGGACCGGCTTCCAGGGCGAGCTTGCCGAGATGCGCGCATGGGATGGGGAACGACGCAGGATCGAGCTGAACCGCTTCCGGCACCAGCGTGCGCCGCAGGGATTCCTCAGACGCTGGGCCTTCGACGAGCCCGGCACCCCGGACGCGCCGGCGCGGCTGGTCAACGACCTGCCGATCGGGGACACGGACGTGCGGGTCGCGGAGTATCCGACCTATGGGCTGGACCGGATCGGGCGGCGCTTGGCCATCATGCGCCGCTGCACCGCGGTATCGGCCGGCGACGGCATCGATTTGTGGGCACAGCAGCGGGTCGAGGCCCTGGACCTGGTGTGGATCGGCAACGCGCAGTTCCAACCGACGCTGCTCGGGTATATCGAAGGCGCGCCGCCCGTGCCCAGCGAGAATCTGACCGTGGACCCCGAGAACTACAACGAGGCCACCTCGGTCACCGTGTCGTTGGCGGAAGAGCTGGAGCTTAGTTGGAACCGCTCCGAGGAGACCACGCACGGCTTCGGAATGGACTTCTTCATCGGTTACGAGAACGAGTGGGAGGTGGGCGCCAACGCCCCGCTGCTGGGGCGGCTGTTGTCGTGGGAGGCCGGTGGCCTGCGCGCGGGGCTCGCCGCGAGCTTCGCCCTGGACAAGACCGAGGCCTATGAGACCAACATCGCGGCCACGTCCGCGGTGACCCGTTCGGACACCTTGAGCCTGCGCGGGTTCGCCGAGGACGAACCGGCGTTTCCCGATCTCGGTCCCCGCTTCGTGCCCAAGAACGTCGGCTATGCGCTGGTCGTCGCGGGGCTGGCCGATGTCTTCGTCAGCCGGCTTGCGACCTCCGGCCGGATGGTGGGTTACCAGATCGTTCCCGTCAGCGACGTTCCTCCGGACGTCTCCACGATCACCTTCCTGATCAACCCGGCCTATACCATGAACGGCAGCCTCGACGGACAGACCGGCATGCAGGCCACGAGCGAGCGCTTCTTCGCCCATGTCCCGGAGGCGCGACGCCAGTTCGGGTCGCGTTACCCGGCGAGCTACTTCCGCCTCGCCGAGGCCTATGCCTTGCGCGAGCGTATCCGCGACGACGACAAGCGGCGCGAGGCCTTCTTCGAGAACTTCATCATCGACGCGTCCGCGAGCGAGGACACCATCGCAGCGCAGATCGACGACCCGGACTTCACGCCCCGGGAGATCGCCGTCGAACGGGAGGAGGAGCGGCCGGCACCGGCGGCCAAGACCGCCAAAGGCGCCGAGGGCGAGAAGATCGGCTTAGGGGATCTGGGTGACGAGGCCTCGGGGAAGGCCGATGAGGCTGCGGAGCAGGTCGAAGACATCAAGGAGAAGATCGAGGCGGAATCCGACAAGAAGAAGGCGCTGGTCGAGGCCAAGAAGAAGGAGATCGAGCGCCTCAGCCGTCCGGAGCAGCGTGAGCACGCGACCTCCAGCTTCCGCGTCTGGCAGCGAAAGATGGAAGATCTGAAAGTGCGCGCCGGCAAGCGCAACATCGTCAACAGCTACGTGTGGGACGCGGACGGCGGGCTGCGGGTCGAGTCGGAGGAGTTCGCCTCGACCGTCGAGCACACCGTCGGCAGCGCGCTGAACATGGAGTGGGCGCTGGGCGCGGACATCGCGCTGAACGTCTCGGGTTTCCAGCTCGAGCTCTCGCCCATGTACCAGGGTTCGTTGTCGCAGACCATGTCGAAGACCCGTACGGCGAGCTCCGCGCTGTCCCTCGAGGTCGACCTGTCGGGGGTCGAATGCCAAGGCATCACCGATTTCAAGGACAGACCGATCATGCCCGGCGTGAAGGTCGACCGCTATCGCTTCATGACCTTTTACCTGGACGGTTCCGAGCGCAACTTCGATGAGTTTTTCAACTATGTCGTGGACCCCGAGTGGCTCGCCAGCAATGACGAGGAGGCCCGCGCGCTGCGGCAGACGATGGCTGGCACCAAGGGCAAGCCCTGGCGTGTGATGCACCGGGTGACGCAGGTCGAGAGACCCGCCCTGTCGGGCTTCGGCGAGGACACCCGGCCCCTCCCGAAAGTGGAGCAGCCCTCCGAGGTCGAGCAACGATTGAGCGCTATCGAGTCGTTGTTGAAGCAGCTTGCGGCGGATCATCATCTCCGCCAGCAGGGTTAGGCGACGCCCGCTCAGCGCGCTAGATCACGCGGCGCAAGCCGAGATACAGCGGCTGACAGACAACGGATTCAGACGACACAGGACCGCCGGGTCAACCCCGGCGGTCCTCGGCGCGTCGGTTTCTCATCATCTGATACTCCGACGGACTGCGGACCTGCGTCAGGACGTCTCCGAGGCTGCGGATCATTCGTCGGAGCGACCGATGAAAGAGAGCGTCACCTCCGGCAAAACGCCGATTTATTCAGCGATTCCCACGGTACAGGATGTACCGCCCTTTCCAACGCGTGTAACGCGTTGAAAATGAAGGAACCGGGAAACCGCGTTTTCCAGTTCCGTCTGATTTTTGGCCAGGATGGCCAATAAACCAGTGTCTGCACAGGTACCGCTGGAAATGCTGGACGGTCCGGCGATTTCCTAGACTGCCAGTTGCAGTCGCAGCTTCTTCATCGCGTTCTTCTCGATCTGGCGAATGCGCTCGGCGGAAACGCCGAACTGCTGCGCGAGCTCGTGCAGGGTCTGCTTCTTCTCGGTCAGCCAGCGCTCCTGCAGGATGGTCTTGCTGCGATCGTCCAGACCCTCGAGGGCGGCGAAGAGCCGCTCGCGACGATCGCTCGCAGTGTTCTCCCGCTCGAGTGCGCTGGCAGGCTCCATGCGCATGTCCGCGAGGTAGGTGGCGGGCGCCGTGGGCGCGTCTCCTTCCTCGCTGTCGTCGCCGTCGAATGCAAGATCCTGGTTGGCGAGCCGGGACTCCATTTCGAGGACGGTCTCGGGCTTCACCCCGAGATCCTCCGCCACGCCCTCGACTTCTTCGCGGGTGAACCACCCGAGACGCTTCTTGGCACTGCGCAGATTGAAGAACAGCTTGCGCTGCGCCTTGGTCGTGGCGACCTTGACGATTCTCCAGTTGCGGAGGATGTACTCGTGAATCTCCGCCCTGATCCAGTGGACCGCGAAGGATACGAGGCGCACGCCCATGTCGGGCTCGAAGCGCCGTACCGCTTTCATCAAGCCGACCGAACCCTCCTGAATCAGGTCCGGGAGCGGAAGCCCATAGCCCAGGTACCCACGGGCGATTCGGATGACGAATCGCAGGTGGGAGAGAACAAGCCGTCGCGCGGCGTCCATGTCGTCGTGGTCGCGCAGACGCACGGCCAGGTCCCGTTCTTCGTCCGGAGTCAGTACGGGGATCTGGTAGGCGGCGCTGATGTAGGCATCGATGCTGCCGGTCGGAAGTACTGCAAGATCTTTCGTCATGTCCCAATACCCAAGTGTTACGCTAGGAAATATGCTAGCACTAAATGCACGGAAATTTCAATGCCATCTCTGGCGTGTCAGATTGTGGTCTCGCGGGAAAGTTCAGGCGCGAGGTTAAGGACGTGTTTTCGGTCGAGTCGGCGCTTGGTTAGACAAAGCATAGCGTTTTGGTTGGAAAAGGCAACAATAGCTGTTCAAAATAGATTCAGCCCGGCTCGCAGGCGCTCAGGTGGCGCCCGACGGACAACCAGCTGCCGAGCAGCCCGAGCGCTATGCTGGTCCCAATCAGCGTGAGGAGGGCGGTAGGTCCGAGGCCGCTCAGCGGGAACTGGGTTTGGTAGAGGGCGGCCAGACGGGACACCGGCGCTTGCAGCAGGGCGAGCGCGAGTGTCACCAGCAGCCAGGCGGTGACGCCGCCCAGCACCCCGTACCACACCCCCGTGTAGAGGAAGGGCCGGCGGATGAAGGCCGATGTCGCGCCCACCAGCTCCATGATCTCGATTTCGCTGCGCCGGTTTTCGATCTCCAGGCGGATGGTGTTCCCGATCACCAGCAGCACCCCGAGCGCGAGCACGGCGCCGATCAGGAGCACGCCCCCTTGCGCTAGCTCCACGATGGCCTGGAAGCGACGAATCCACTCGGTGTCCAGGCGCGCGAAGTCCGCCTCCGGCAAGGCCGCCAATTCGTCGCGCAGCTGCTCCAACGCCTCGGGCGAGACGATGTCCCCGGTGGGGCGCAGCGCCAGCACCACGGGCAGGGGATTCTCCTCGAGCTGGTCGATGGCCTCCGCGAACCCGCTGGAGCTTCGCAGCTCCTCAAGGGCCGCGTCCGGGTCGATCACGCGCACCTCCGCCAGGTCGTCGCGCGCACGCAACGTGCTCGCAAGCGCCGTGGCCTGCGCGGTGGAGACCTCCGATTTCATGAACAGGGAGATCGACGCCGTTTGCTCCCAACCGCTGCCCAGGACGCTGAGGTTGCGGGTGAGCACATAGAGCCCGGCCGGCAGCGCCAGCGCAATCCCGATCACCGAAACCGTCATCAGCGTGGGCAGGGGGCTGCGGAACAAACGCCCGAGGGTGGCCAGGGCGCCTTGCAGGTGGTGGCTCAGCCAGGCCGCGGGGATACGGGACCAGGATGCTCGTGCGCGGCGGGTGGATGTCCGGCGTCTCGCCATGTAGCTACCCGGCACCCGAGTCCGATTTCAGCCGCCCGGCGCTGAGGGTGAAGGTCCGGTAGGACAGGGAGGCAATCAGCGCCAGGTCGTGGCTGGCGATGAGAAGCGTGACGCCCACCTGGTTGAAGCGTTCGAAGAGCCCCATGATCTCCCGCGAGAGTTCCGGGTCGAGGTTGCCGGTCGGCTCGTCGGCAAGCACCAGCGGCGGCCGGGCGACCACCGCGCGGGCGATGCCCACCCGCTGCTGCTCGCCCCCGGACAGGGTTACGGGAAACGCTTTCTCCTTGCCGAGCAGACCGACCTGATCGAGCGCCGCGCGCACCCTGCGACCCACCTCCTTGTGGCCGAGGCCGGCAACCACCAACGGCAGGGCGACGTTGTCGAACACCGTGCGGTCGGTCAGCAGCCGGTGATCCTGGAAAATCATCCCCACGTCGCGGCGATGGTAGGGGATCTTGCGCTGCGGCAGCCGCCCGAGATTGCGGCCGTTGACCATCACCTGCCCGCGGCTCGGCCGTTCCAGGAGCCCGATCAGCCTGAGCAACGTGCTTTTCCCGGCCCCGGAGTGGCCGGTCAGAAAGGCCATTTCCCCGGCCGCGAGCTCGAAACTCAGGTCGCTCAGGGCCTCCCCGCTTTCCGGGTAGCGTTTGGTGACGTGCTCGAAGCGGATCACGAGTGCGCAAACAGGGCGTCGAGGAATTCGTCGGCGTCGAAGGGGCGCAGGTCCTCGATCGCTTCCCCGATGCCGATGAATCGGATCGGCACCTTAAGGCGCTCGGCGATCGCGAACAGGATGCCGCCCTTGGCGGTGCCGTCCAGCTTGGTCAGGGTAATGCCGGTGAGGCCGACCGATTGGTTGAACTGCACCGCCTGGTTGAGCGCGTTCTGTCCCGTGGTGGCGTCCACCACCAGCATCACCTCGTGTGGCGCGTCGGGGTCGATCTTCTTCATCACCCGCGAGATCTTCGACAGCTCCTCCATCAGGTTGCTCTTGGTGTGCAGGCGCCCCGCGGTATCGGCGATCAGCACGTCCGCGCGACGGGCGGTGGCCGCCTGCAGGGCGTCGTAGATCACCGAGGCCGGGTCGGCACCGCTGCGCTGGGCGATTACCGGCACCCGGTTGCGCTCGCCCCACGCCTGCAGCTGCTCGACGGCGGCGGCGCGGAAGGTGTCTCCCGCGGCCAGCATGACGCTGTTGCCATCGTCCAGCAGCCGCTTGGCGAGCTTGCCGATGGTCGTCGTCTTGCCGGCGCCATTCACCCCGACCATGAGAACCACCTGCGGACGCCCAGCTGCCGGAGTCCGCACCGGCAGCTCGCAGCGCCGCAGGATATCCCGCAGCTCGGCCCGCAGCGCCGTCATCAGGGCCTGGGGGTTGGCGAGCTCGTGGCGCCTCACTCGCTCGGAGAGGTCGTCGATGATGCGGGTGGTGGCCTCGACGCCCACGTCCGCGGTCAGGAGCAGCGTCTCGAGCTCCTCGAACAGCGCCTCGTCAATGCGCTTTCGTCCGCTGATGAGGTCCCCGACGTCCGTGTTGAGCACGGCCCTGGTGAGCGCAAGGCCCTCCTTGAGACGCGTGACCAGGCGCCGCTTGCCTTCAGGAGACTCCGCCTCGCTCTTGACCCGCGTATTCTTTCCAAAGCCGAACATCGAACACGTCACTCCGCGTCAGGTGACGCTTGGCAATTTGGGGGATTGGCTTCATGCTGCCGGCTCGATCGCGTCCGCGGAGGGGGAATCCGGTGCGATGCCGCCGAGTCGTTGTCGCGTGCGCATGCTAGCAAATCGCGGTAGTCGCGTCTCCGTCGCCTGGAGGCTTCGCGGAGCTTGGCCGGGCGGGGAGACAGCCGGGCGCGAGGTCTTGAACCCTGCCAGAAGACGCGGATTATTGGCCGTCCTGGCGAAAATCGGCACGCAATCCGAGAAGTGCGCTTCCCGGATTGGTCTGTTTTCAACGACTTTAGGCCGTTGAAGACGACGGGCCTTCCCTGGCCCGGACGGGAAACGCGATGAATCACCGGTTCCCGGGCAAGACAGTGGTATTGCGGCCGTTGCCGACAACTGGCGCAATCGCATCGAGCCGGGGAACAGAACCACCCCGCCCGTGGTCCGACCCGCAGGGCTGAACGCGGCCGCAGGCGGCGCCCGCCTCGGAACGGGCCGCCCAGCAACTCTTAATCGAGCATTGGAGATGGAATGAAGCGGATCTTACTTATCCTGGCGGCCGCCTTGCCCCTGGCGGGCCATGCCGCCCCCGAGGTGCGCGAGTGCGTCCTCGACAACGGCCTCAAGGTACTGGTCAAGCCCGACCGACGAGCGCCCATCGTCACGTCGCAGGTCTGGTACAAGGTCGGGTCGAGCTACGAGCACGGCGGCGTCACAGGCGTCTCCCACGTGCTGGAGCACATGATGTTCAAGGGCACGGAGAAGCTGGCGCCGGGAGAGTTCTCGCGCATCATCGCCGAGAACGGCGGGGACGAGAACGCCTTCACCGGGCGCGACTACACGGCCTATTTCCAGACCCTCGCGAAGGACCGCCTGGAGATTGCCTTCGAGCTCGAGGCCGAGCGGATGCGCAACCTGGCGCTGCCCGAGGACGAGTTCCTCAAGGAGCTGGAGGTGGTCAAGGAAGAGCGCCGCATGCGCACCGAGGACGACCCCCAATCGCTTACCTTCGAGCAGTTCAACGCTGCCTCCTATGAGGCATCTCCCTACCGCATCCCGGTCATCGGCTGGGCCTCCGATCTGGAATTCCTCAAGGCCGAGGACCTGCGCGACTGGTACCGCAAGTGGTACGCGCCGAACAACGCCACCCTGGTCGTTGTCGGCGACGTCGAGCCGGACCAGGTCTGCGCCCTCGCCGAGAAGCACTTCGGGCCCCTGAAGCCGGAGCAGATCGCCCAGCCGAAGCCCCGGCTGGAGCCGAGCCAGCGCGGTGAGAAGCGCATCCGGGTCAAGGCCCCGGCCAAGGAGCCCTACCTCATCATGGGCTACAAGGCGACCGCCCTTGGGCACGCCGAGGAGCCATGGGAACCCTACGCCCTGGAGATGCTGTCCTCCGTGCTCGACGGAGGTTCGAGCTCGCGCCTCAGTCGCGAGCTGGTGCGCGGCAACCGTGTCGCCGCCGACGTGGACGCGGGCTACAGCGCCTTCACCCGGCTGCCCGGGATGCTGGTGCTGGACGGAACGCCCGCCAAGGGGCGCGACCTGGCGGAGCTCGAGAAGGCCCTGCTCGAGCAGGTGCAGCGTTTGCGCGACGATCTGGTGGACGAGCAGGAGCTTGCGCGCATCCGCACCCAGCTCATCGCGGGCAAGGTCTACGAGCGCGACTCGGTCTTCTACCAAGGCATGCTGCTGGGGCAGCTGGAGACGGTGGGGCTCGGCTGGCCGCTGGCGGAGGAATACGTGGAGCATCTCAATAGGGTCACCCCGGAGCAGATCCGCGAGGTGGCCCGCAAGTATCTCGTGCCGGACAACCTGACCGTGGCCGTGCTGGACCCCCAGCCCCTGAACGGCGAGGAGCCGCGTCCCACCCCTGCCGGAGAACACCTCAATGTACGCTGACTACCGTCGCGGGATCGCATCGCTCTGCGGGCTCGTCGCCCTCACGCTCGCCGGCCTCGCCTGGGCCGGCCCCAAGATCGAGTCCTGGACCACCGGCAACGGGGCGCGGGTCCTGTTCGTCGCCGCGCCGGACCTGCCCATCCTCGACGTGCGCATCGTCTTCGATGCGGGCAGCGCCCGCGACGGGGAACGCAGTGGGCTTGCCTCGATCACCGCCGGCATGCTGACCCAGGGCGCGGGCGAGTGGGATACGGACACGGTTGCAGAGCGTCTGGAGTCGGTCGGCGCAGAGCTCTCCGTCGGCGCCTTGCGCGACATGGCCTTCGTCTCCATGCGCTCGCTGACCGAGCCGCAGCCCATGAATACCGCGCTCGATACGATGGCCCAGGTGGCGGCGGCTCCCAGGTTCCAGCAGGCGGACTTCGACCGGGTGCGGGAGAATACCCTGGTGGCCTTGCGCCAGGACGATCAGGACCCCGGCACGGTCGGCAAGAAGGAGGTCTATCTGCGGATATACGGGGATCATCCCTACGCGGCGGACCCGTCCGGGACCACGGAAAGCGTGTCCGCCCTCACGCCGCAGGATCTCGCCGAGTTCCACCGGCGCTTTTACGTGGCGAGCAACGCCGTGGTTGCCATCGTCGGTGATCTCACGCGCGCGGAGGCGGAGCAAGTGGCCGCGCGGGTCACGGCCGGACTGCCATCCGGCGAGCCGGCGCCGCCCGTGCCGCCGGTGCGCGACCTCGCCGAGGCGCAGCTCGAGGAGCTCGACTTCCCTTCGACGCAGGCGCACGTCTACGCGGGCCAGCCCGGCATGAGCCGGAACGATCCCGACTATTTCGCGCTTTATGTCGGCAACCACATCCTCGGGGGCAGCGGCTTGGTCTCCCTGCTCATGGAGGAGGTGCGTGAGAAGCGCGGGCTCTCCTACAGCGTCTACAGCTACTTCCTGCCCATGGCCGAGCGCGGTCCCTTCCTGCTGGGCCTGCAGACCAAGAACGAGCAGGCCGCCGAGGCGCGCGAGGTGCTGATGCAGACTCTGCGCCGCTTCCGCGAGGAAGGACCGACGAGCGCGGAGCTGGAGGCGGCGGTGAAGAACATCACCGGCGGCTTCCCGCTGCGGATCGCCAGCAATGCCAACATCGTGCAGTATCTCGCCATGATCGGGTTCTACGGACTGCCGCTCGACTACCTCGACCGGTTCAACGATCGGGTGAGCGCCGTGTCCGCCGAGGACATCCGCGACGCCTTCACCCGCCGGGTCGATCCGGACCGGTTGGCCACCGTCATCGTCGGGCCCCGCGAGGGCAGGGTGGCAGGGGTGGCCGACTGAGCCGTATCGGGTCGCGACAGGACGGCCGATGCCCGCTCGCGGTCAACTGCGACTGATCGCGGGCCGCTACCGGGGCCGGCGGTTGCCGGTGCCCGAGCAGCAGGGCCTGCGTCCGACTTCCGATCGCGTGCGCGAAACCCTGTTCAATTGGCTGGCCCCCGCCGTCACCGGTGCCCGTTGCCTGGATCTCTTCGCGGGCAGCGGGGCACTCGGGTTCGAGGCCGCGTCCCGCGGCGCGCGCGAGGTGGTCATGGTCGAGCGGGCGCCCGGCGTGGTCCGCGTGCTGGAGGCCAACGCCCGCGTCCTCGGTGCTCCCGAGGTCCGGGTCGAGCACGCGGACGCGCTCGCCTGGCTTGCCGCCGGCGGACCGGCGTTCGACATCGTGTTCCTCGATCCGCCCTTCGCCGGCGGCCTGCTCGCGCCGGCCTGCGACCTGCTCGAACGCAATGGCTGGCTTGCCAACGGTGCCTACGTGTACCTCGAAGCGGCCGCGGTCGATCCGCCGCCGCGGCTGCCGAAGCGCTGGCAGCTGATCCGGGAGAAGCGGGCGGGTCAGGTCCGGTACGCTCTCGCGCGTGCCGATACCGCGGCCCCGATGTGACAGCCCTCTGTTATCCTTCGGAGAAACCAGTCACCGTTGGAGGTCAACTTGCGCAGCGTGGTCTATCCGGGAACCTTCGACCCCATCACCAACGGCCACAGCGATCTCATTCAACGGGCGGCCTCGCTGTTCGACCGGGTGGTGGTGGCGGTGGCCGAGGACACCGCCAAGGCCCCCGTCTTCGACACCGCCCATCGGGTGGCGCTCGCCCGGGGCGTTCTCGATCATCTGCCCCAGGTGGTGATCACGCCCTTCTCGGGGCTGCTGGTCGCCTTTGCCCGTAGTCAGGGCATCGATGTCATCATGCGCGGACTGCGGGCGGTTTCGGACTTCGAGTACGAGTTCCAGCTCGCGGGCATGAACCGGCGCATGGCTCCTGACATCGAGACCTTGTTCCTCACTCCGGCGGAGCAATATTCCTACATATCCTCGTCCCTGGTGCGCGAGATCGCCCGTCTGGGCGGGGACGTGTCGAGCTTCGTCTCCCCCGCGGTGCAGGCTGCATTGCGGGAGCGGTTTGGGTAACATTCGCATCCGGCGGGCCTCGGCCAAATCTTTGACCTCAGGAGTACCATCATGGCGCTGTATATCACCGATGAGTGCATCAACTGCGATGTGTGTGAGCCGGAGTGTCCCAACGGGGCCATCTCGCAGGGCGACGAGATCTACGTCATCGATCCCAAGCTGTGCACCGAGTGCGTGGGTCACTACGAGACCTCCCAGTGCGTCGAGGTCTGCCCCGTGGACTGCATCCTCAAGGATCCGGACCACGAGGAGAGCGAGGACGAGCTGATGGAGAAGTACAAGCAGATCACGGGGGAAGAGGCTTGAGGTCCGGCTCTTGAAAGCTCGCCCGAAGGCTCCTTCGCGGAGCCTTTTTTATCTCCTGCTTCTCGCCCTGTCGTGGTGGGCTGCGGCATCCGCTCTCGCGGACGATCGCCCGCCGGCGGCCGCCATCGCCAGCGCGCACCCGCTGGCGACCGCCGCCGGTTTCGAGATCCTGGAGGCCGGCGGCAACGCCTTTGACGCCGCGGTCGCGGTCAGTGCCGCGCTGGCCGTGGTGGAGCCCTATTCATCCGGGCTTGGCGGCGGCGGCTTCTGGTTGCTGCATCGGGCGGAAGACGGGTTCCAGGTCATGCTCGACGGCCGCGAGCGCGCGCCGCTTGCCGCTGGGCGGGACATGTACCTGAATGCGGAGGGCGAGTTCGTCTCCGATCTCTCCCTGAACGGGCCGCTGGCGGCCGGAATCCCCGGCGAGCCGGCCGCCCTCGTCCACTTGTCCGAGCAGTACGGTCGCCTGCCCCTGGAGCGCTCGCTCCAACCGGCCATCGCCCTCGCCCGGGAAGGCTTCGAGGTCAACCGGCGTTACCGCGAGCTCGCCGGCTGGCGGGCCGAGGTGCTGCGCCGCTGGCCGTCCTCCTCCGGGCTGTTCTTGCGCGAGGGGGAGGTGCCGGCGGAGGGAACCCTGATCCGCCAGCCTGAGCTGGCCGCCACCCTGGAACGCATCGCTCGCGACGGGCGGGACGGCTTCTATTCCGGACCTACCGCCGCGGCGCTGGTGTCGGGCGTGCGCGCCGCGGGTGGGATCTGGACTTTGGAGGACCTGACCTCGTACCGGGTGGTCGAGCGGGAGCCGATCGTTGGCGGCTATCGCGGCTGGCGGGTGGTGAGCGCCGCGCCGCCCTCGTCCGGCGGGGTGCTGCTGGTGCAGATGCTCAATATGCTCTCGGGCTACGAGGTTGGGGACCTTTCAGACGCGGACCGTGCCCATTTGCTGACCGAGGTGATGCGCCGCGCCTACCGCGACCGCGCCCTGTGGCTGGGTGACCCGGATTTCGTCGCCATGCCCCTGGAGCGCCTCACGCACCCCTATTACGCGGCCGGCCTGGCGAGGGACATCCGGCTCGACCGGGCGACCCCGAGCCAGCCCGAGCCGACGGAGGGCGAGGGCGCGGATACCACGCACTTCTCGATCCTCGACCGCGAAGGCAACCGCGTTGCGGCCACCCTGAGCATCAACTACCCCTTCGGATCGGCATTCGTGCCGCCCGGTACCGGCGTTCTGCTCAACGATGAGATGGACGACTTCTCGGCCCGCCCCGGCGTGCCCAACGCCTATGGGCTCGTCGGCGGGGAGGCGAATGCCATCGCACCCGGCAAGCGCATGCTCTCGAGCATGACGCCCACCTTCGTTGAGTCGCAGCGCGGCGTGGCGGTCCTCGGCACGCCCGGCGGGAGCCGCATCATCACCATGGTCCTGCGGTCGGTCCTGTCCCTCGACGCCGGGGAAGACCCGTCGCGGTGGGTTGCGAAACCGCGCTTTCACCACCAATTCCTGCCCGACGAGATTCAACACGAGCCGGCGGCCTTCGAGCCCGCCGACGCGCGGTCTCTAAAACGCAGAGGCCATCGGTTGCGAGAGATCGAGGATGGATTCGGCGACATGCAGGCGGTGTACTGGGACCGGACCGGTAACCGCGTGCTTGGCGCCAGTGATCCCCGCGGTGTCGGCGCGGCCGAGGTGAGATAGATCATCCGGCCCGACCGACCTGTCGCGGGCCTATTGGAGAGAAAATCGATGAAGATCAAGAGTCTGTTCGCTTTCGTGTTTGCCCTGCTGGCCGCGACCCTGATTACGCTGCCGGAAGCGGAGGCAAAGCGCTTCGGCGGCGGCATGAACCTGGGAAAGCAATACAGCATGCCGCGCAGCGCGCCTCGCCCGGCGCAGACGCAGCAGCCGGCGGCGGCCTCGTCGCGGCCCGCCGCGCCGGCCGCGAGCGGCGCCAGCCGCTGGCTCGGCCCCCTGGCCGGGCTTGCCGCCGGGGGCCTGCTCGCCTCGCTGTTCTTCGGCGACGCATTCGAGGGGCTGCAGATATTCGACGTCCTCTTGTTCGTCGCGCTCCTCGCAGGTGGCGTGATGCTGTTTCGCGCCATGCGCCGTGGTGCGCCGTCCATTGCGGGGGCGGGCGCTCACGGCGGGTCCGTCGCCGCTGGTGGCAGGCCCGACGCCGACCTGAGTCACTCTGCGTCGCTGTCCGCACCCGCCGGGTCGGGAGAGGGCGAGGCGCCGATCTGGTTCGACGGTCCGGCTTTCGTGGAGGGCGCCAAGACCCACTTCATCCGCCTGCAGGCGGCCTGGGACCAGGCCGATTTCCGCGACATACGGGAGTACACAGCGCCGCAGCTGTTCGCGGAGCTCAAGCGAGAACGCGAGCGTCTGGGGCCGGAGGCCCAGTTCACCGAGGTGGTGACCCTCAACGCCGAGCTCATGGGTGTGCAGCGTCACGGCGATCAGGCCGTCGCCAGCATCCGCTTCTCGGGGCTCGTGCGTGAGGAGGAGAGTGCCGCCGCGCATCCCGTCAGCGAGATCTGGCACGTCGAGCACGCCTGGGACAGCCGCGAGGGAGACTGGCTCATCGTCGGCATCCAGCAAGCCTAGCGAGAGCTGCTCAGCGCTGGCAGCGCGGGCAGAAGAAGCTGGAGCGCTGCCCGATCCGCCGCTGGCGGATCGGCTGTCCGCATAGCCGGCAGGGCTCGCCGGCGCGTCCGTAGACCTTGAGCGAGATGGCGAAATAGCCGGGGCTGCCGTCCTCCTGGACGAAGTCCCGCAAGGTGGTGCCGCCCTGTTCGATGGCGCTCGTCAGCACCTGACGGATGGCCTCGGCGAGTCGCTGGTAGCGGTCCCGGCCGACGCGGTTACAGGGCCGGGACGGATGGATCCCCGCGGCGTAGAGGGACTCGCTGGCGTAGATGTTGCCCACCCCCACCACGACCTTCGCGTCCATGATGAAGGTCTTGATCGCCGCTCGCCGGTCCCTGGATCGCGCGTAGAGGTAGTCGCCGTCGAAGCCCGGCTCCAGCGGCTCCGGACCGAGGTGGCGGAGCAGGATGTGACGCTCCGCTGGCCCCGGCGTCCACAGGAAGACGCCGAACCGGCGGGGGTCGCGCAGGCGCAGGCAGCGCCCGCCGTCCAGCCACAGGTCGATGTGATCGTGCGCGCCCGCGGGCGTGTCCGCCGCCTGCACCCGCAGGCTGCCGGACATGCCCAGGTGGATCATGAGCGCTCCGCGTTCGAGATCCAGCAGCAGGTACTTGCCGCGCCGGCGCAGCCCCCGTACCCGCTGGCCCTCGACCTCCTTCTCGATGCCGTCCGCAACGGGCAGTCGCAGCCGCCGATCCCGTACCACGAGCTCGGTGATGTGCCTGCCCTCCAGGTGGGGGGCGATGCCGCGCAGCGTGGTCTCGACCTCCGGCAGCTCGGGCATGACTCGCCTACTCGGTCGGCGCGGGAATGGCGCCGGCCTCCCCGGCAGGCGCCGGAGCCTCCTCGCCCAGCGCCCAGAACGGCGGCTCGCCGAGCAGATAGCGCAAGCGCAGGTCGAGGCGGGTCCACACTCGGGCGTCCTCGGAGATCAGAAAACGCAGACCGGAGCCGCCCTCGAGGGGCTCCAGGGAAAGCACCCGCCCCGAGATCTCCTCCCCCAGGGGCTCCACCCGCTCCGCGGTCAGGTCGACGAGCTCCTTTAGTGCCGCGTCGGATAGGGGCTCCCCGTTCAGAGCGCCGGCCCCGGGCCGGAATCCGGGCGGCAGCAGGCGGCGCGCGACATAGTCCTCCGCGGCGGCGAGCAGGTGATGCTGGAAACCGTCGTCGATCAGGTGGATCCGGTCGCCGATCGCGACGTAACGGCGTTCGCCGACGGGGTCCGTGTCGCCGAGACGCAGCTCGAGCCCGTCCAGTGTCAGGCGAGCGCGCCCGGGGTCGAGGCCGAGTCCCTCGGTGCCCGGGGGGTTCGGGAGGGTGCGGTGGACCATCGTGGCGGCGATGCGCACGAGCTGATCCACGCGGCTCGCGTCCGCGGTTACCTCGTACGGGGCCTGCATGCGCCAGCCTTGCGGCGTTCTGGCGAGTCGCATCTCCGGCTCACCCGGCCGGTCGAGGACGATCTCGGCGATCTGGTCCGGATCGAGTCCGGTCAGGGTCGAGATGCGCTCGCTCACCTCGAGCTCGCGGCGAACCAGGGTCGCGAGGACGGCGACGAGGATGAGGAGCAGCAGATTGAGGGCCCAGCGCCTGCTCATGATGCTACTCCCGCTGCCGGCGCCGGCGGATGACCAGGCCCAGGGTCACGAAGAGCAAAGGCATTGCCGCCAGGGGAACCGCCCCCACCACCAGGATCTGGGTCCGCGTCAAGGCGATCTCCCGGTCGCCGAGCTCCCCGGCGGGGGCGGGAGAGGTGCCCGAGGGAGCCGTGAGCCATTGCGCGATGCGGGACCCCAGGCCGCGGTTCGCCCCCTGGTCGAGATGGGCGTTGCTCAGGAAGTCGCCGTCGCCAAGCACCAGCACGCGTTGTTCCCCGCTTCCCGCGGGTGAGGGGCGCGTAAGGGCCAGCGCGAGGGGCAGCGGACCGGGCAGCTCGCCACGGTCGGTGTCGCGGCCCACCTCTCCGCGTACCGGTCCGGTCTCGTTCCAGCTGTTTTCCAGGGTCTTCAGCGGCAGGTTGAGAGACCATGCCGGATCGGCAAGATCCAGGTACGCGCCGGCGCCGGGGAACAGCGTCGGGGCGTCGAGTCCCCGCGTGAGGGCATGATCCGGATAGCTGGCGACCATGGCCACGGTGGGGTCGTCGATGTTCAGCTCCCTGACGTTGGCATCCACCACCACGCCGGGGAGGCGGGTGATCCCGAGGTAATCCGCGACCGGCTCGAGGCCGCCGAGGTCCAGCGGGTCCATCAGCCACAGCAGGTTGCCGCCCCGCTCGAGGTAGCCGACCACGGCCTTCGCCTCCCCCGGGAACAGGGGGATTTGCGGGGTGGACAGCACCAGCATGTCGGTGTTGTCCGGGACCTCGGGCACGGTCGCGAGGTCCAGCGGCTGCACGCGGTAGCCGTGTCCGCGCAGGAGGGCCGCGAAGCGTCCCAGGTCCACGGTGCTCTGTCCGTCCAAGCGGCGCTCCCCGTGCCCTTCCAGGGCGACCACCCAGGGGACGCGGGTGCGGCTAAGCCGCGCAATGGCGGCGGTGAGGGCGGGCTCGGAGAGCTCGTCCAGCGTCTCGCGGCGACCCCGGTACTCGACCACCGCCTGCCCGAAGCGGGATACCTCCGCGGCCCGCGCCTGCTCCGGAGAGAGCTGCGGGTCCACGTACCTCACCGCGAGATCGGACACGGCCTTGTGATAGCGGGCGAGCAACTGCTCGCTGCGCCTCGCCAGGGGATGACCGCGATCGAGGAAGACGGTGATGTCCAGCGGGGCGGAGAGTCCCGCCAGCGCCTCGCGGCTTTCGGCGCTCAGGGTGTTGCGGCCGCCGCCGGTCCAGTCCCAGTAGATGTCGTGGCGGGCGATCAGCCAACCGGCGAGCAGGGTCGCCGCGGTCAGCAGCAGGTAGAACACGCCGTCGGCCAGGCGCCGTTCGAGTCGTTCGCGTCGGATGCGTGCGGGCATGGGGTCAGCCCAGGCGCCGATTGGCGAGGGAACGGTGCGCCAGGGCCAGGAAGAAGCCGGACACCAGGAGGAAGTACAGGACGTCGCTCATGCGCACGATCCCGAGCAGGAAGCGGAACAAGTGCTCGTTCCAGGACAGCCAGTCGAAGAGGGTCACCGTTTGCTCCGCGGCGCCTCCGGCCCGGTTGATCACCGACAGGAGGACGAGGATGGCGTAGGCGGCCACCGCCGCCAGCCCCGGTTGAGTGCTCAGGCTCGAGGCGAAGATCCCCACCGCGGCGAACAGCAGACCCGTGAGCCAGAGCCCCAGGGTCGCCGCCGCCAGCAGCCCGAGGTCGAGGTCGGTGACGAGGACCAGGCCCGCGCACATGCCGAGCGGCAGCAGGCCCAGAAGCGCAATCAGCCCCGCCAGGCCGAGGAACTTGCCAAGCAGGATCTCCGCCAGGCTCACCGGCGCGGCGCCGAGCAGATTGAAAGTGCCGTCGCGGAGCTCCCCGCTCAGCATGCGCGCGCTGAGCAAGGGTACGGAGAGCAGGGCCAGCACCGCCGCGAAGCTGAACAGGTTGAGGCTGAGCTCGAGCGTCAGCCCAGCGCCGCGCTGGGCCGCCTCGAGACCGGAGAACCCCTCCACCACGCGCAGGAAGATCCAGGCCAGGATGAACTGGTTCGCCGCCAGCAGTCCCCAGGCGAGGGGCGAGAGGAACCCCGCCTGCAGCTCGCGTCGGGCGATGGCCGCGATCATGCTGCCAGGTCTCCGCTCAGGATCTCGAAGAAGACCTTCTCCAGATTGGTGCCCTCGGGCGAGAGCTCGGAAAGCCCCCAGTCGGCCTCGACAACCCGCCGCGAGAAGTCACTGACGGGCTCGCCGGGACGCAGGGTCACCCGAAAAGCGCGATCCCCCAGCGCTTGCGCGGCGGCGACCCCCGACAGAGAGGCCAGGACGCTCAGCGCCGGCGGCGCTGCCAGGCGCACCAGGTAGCGCTGGAGCCGCGGCGCATCGGGCTCCTCCGTCAATCGCGCCTGGTGCAGCAGCCGGCCCTCGCGCAGGATGCATACCCTGGTGCAGACCGCCTGCACCTCGGGTAGGGCGTGGCTCGAGAGGATCACCCCGCAGTCCAGGGCAAGCGTCCGGATCAGCTCCCTGACCTCCCGCAGCTGCACCGGGTCCAGGCCTTCGGTAGGCTCGTCCAGGATCACCAGATCGGGCTTGTGGACAATGGCCTGGGCGATTCCTACCCGCTGGCGGTAGCCCTTGGACAGGGTGCCGATCAGACGCCGGCCCCGCTCTGCGAGCCCGCAGCGGGTTCTCGCCTGCTCGACGGCCGCGGCTCGGCGCTGCCGCGGTATTCGATGGAGCTGGGCACAGTAGTCGAGGTACTCGTCCACCCGCATGTCGGCGTACAAGGGCGGACGCTCCGGCAGGTATCCGATGAGGCGTTTCGCTCGCAGGGGGTAACGCGCCAGATCCACGCCCATGATCCGGATCTCGCCGTCGCTGGGGGCCAGGTTGCCGCTCAGGATCTGCAGGCAGGTGGTCTTCCCGGCGCCGTTGGGTCCCAGCAGGCCGAGGACCTCGCCGCGTTCGAGGCGGAAATCGACGCCTTCCAGCGCCTGGTCGTCGCCGTAACGTCGGCCGAGGCCGCGGACTTGGAGAAGCTCATTCATGGCCGGCGACCATAACGCGCGCGGGTCCTAATGCCAATACGCGATGAGAGGCGGATGAGACGATCCTGAGGGTGCAATGGTCCCTGTGCAGCGCGGGCGCTCGGATGGCATCATTCATGCCGTGTTTGGATGGAGTGACGGTCCATGACGATTGTCGGCATCGATACCGGCGGCACCTTCACGGACTTCGTCGTGTGGCGGGAGGGCGGGGTGCAGGTGCACAAGGTGCTCTCCACCCCCGATGCCCCGGAGCGGGCGATCCTGCAGGGCATCGCCGAGCTGGGGCTCGACCCCTCGGGGCTGGCGGTGGTTCACGGCTCGACGGTGGCCACCAACGCCGCCCTCGAGGGCAAGGGCGTGCGCACCCTTTACGTGACCAACCGCGGCTTGCGGGACCTGCTCACCATCGGTCGTCAGGCACGCGACGCGCTGTACGATCTGCAGCCCGCCACGCGCCGCCCGCCGGTGCCCGAAGACCTGTGCCTGGAGACCGGCGGCCGGCTTGCGGCGGACGGCAGCTGGGTGGAGCCGCTGACCGCCGCCGATCTGAAGGACCTGCGGGCGGCGCTGGAGCGACTGGCGCCGGAGGCGGTGGCCATCAATCTGCTTTTTTCCTACCTCGACGACAGCGCCGAGCGGGCGCTCGCGGCGTCCGTTCCGGACGGTGTCTTCGTCTCGCGCTCATCCGAGGTGCTGCCGGTCACGGGGGAGTACGAGCGCGGCATCGCGACCTGGCTCAACGCCTGGGTCGGTCCCCTCGTCGGGCGTTACATCGAGCGTTTGTGCGGCGCGCTTCCCGGGGCGCGGGTGGCGGTCATGCAGTCCAGCGGCGAGGCCGTCGCGGCGGAGCAGACCGCGCGCCAGGCCGTTCGGCTGCTGCTCTCCGGACCGGCGGGGGGGCTGGTAGGGGCAGGCTTCGTCGGGCGTCTCGCCGGCGAGTCCAAGCTGCTGACCTTCGACATGGGCGGTACCTCCACCGATGTCGCGCTCGTGGATGGCGAGCCGCGTCTCACGATGAGCGGGCGCATCGCCACCTACCCGGTCGCCGTGCCCATGGTGGACATGCACACCATCGGTGCGGGGGGCGGTTCCATCGCGCGGCTCGACGCAGGGGGCGCCCTGCTGGTGGGGCCGGAGTCGGCCGGCGCGGACTCCGGGGCCGGCATGCTACGGCCTTGGCGGTGACGAGCCGACGGTCACCGATGCCAACCTGGTGCTCGGCCGACTGCGCGCGGATGCCTTTCTCGGTGGGCGCATGCGGCTGGAGGAAACGGCCGCCCGGCGGGTCGTCGGGCGTCTCGCCGCCGCCATGATGACCAGCGTGGAGGAGGCGGCGCTCGGCATCCTGCGGGTCGCCAATGAGCACATGGCACGGGCGCTGCGGGTGATCTCGGTCCAGCGAGGGTTGGATCCCCGCGACTACACCCTGACCTCGTTTGGCGGGGCCGGGGGGCTGCACGTGTGCGCCCTGGCGGAGGCGCTCGGTATGCGTCAGGCCATGGTGCCGGTGCACGCCGGTGTCCTCTCCGCCCTCGGGATGCTGGCGACCCCGCCCGGACGGCTATTGACCCGCACCTGGCTGGGACCACTCGACGAGCGCAGTGACGCGGACGTTCAGCGGCGTTTGGACGATCTGGCCGCCGAGGCGGCGCAAGCGCTAGCGCGAGAGGGACAGGAGCCGGAATCCCTGATCACGGTCTTCTCGTTGGACCTGCGCTACCGTGGCCAGTCGTACACGCTGAACCTGCCATGGACCAGTGTCGGCGAGACCGCCGATGCCTTCCACCGGCTCCACCAGGCCCGCTACGGTCACCGTCTGGATTTCCCCGTCGAGCTGGTCAATCTCCGCGTCAGGGTCACAGCAGCGGCACCCGCCCTGAGCCTGCCGCCGCCTGTCCTGCGCCCCGACGCTCGCCGCGATCGGGCGAAGGTCGCGGGCTCGGACGAGCCGGTCCCGGTCATTGGACGCACGGCGCTCAAGGCGGCCGAATCCATCTCGGGGCCGGCGATTATCCTGGATCCGGTGGCGACCACCTGGCTGGCGCCGGCTGGCAGGCATCGCTGGACGAGGTCGGGAAATCTGCGGCTCGGGCAAAAACCACGCGAGTGAAATGGCTTTGTGGTTTTGCCCGAAGTCGGAATCGAGTATAGTCGGGGTGCATCGGCGCCCGCCTGCGGCGCCTTCACGATCATCATTAGACCTCACCCCTGAATAATCCCGCCCGCCCAGCGAATCGCTCTCGGATCCGCACCTCGGCACCACAGTGCCCAGCGGGTCGGATGGCCTGTTTTCTCTCTTAGGAGTTGTTGATGACCCTGTACGGTATTCTTGACCTTCCCGTTTGGCAGGTGGTGCTTGTCACCCTGGTGCTGACCCACATCACCATCGTATCGGTGACCGTGTTCCTGCACCGATCCCAGGCGCATCGGGCGCTCGATCTGCACCCGGTGATCAGTCATTTCTTCCGCTTCTGGTTGTGGATCACCACCGGCATGGTGACCCGCGAATGGGTGGCGGTGCATCGGCGTCACCACGCCAAGTGCGAGACGCCGGAAGATCCCCACAGTCCGAAGGTCCTGGGCCTGAAAAAGGTTCTCACCGAGGGCGCAGAGCTCTACCGCGAGGCGACCAGTGACCCGGATCTGGTGCGGCGCTACAGTCACGGTACGCCCGATGACTGGCTCGAGCGTAGGGTCTATGGCCGTTTCGCCTGGCAGGGCGTGGGGCTGATGCTGATCCTCGATGTGCTGCTGTTCGGCGTCTACGGCATCACGGTCTGGGCGGTGCAGATGCTCTGGATTCCCTTCCTCGCGGCGGGTGTGATCAACGGCGTCGGCCATTACTGGGGCTACCGCAACTTTGACAGCCCCGACTCCGCCACCAACATCCTTCCCTGGGGCATCCTGATCGGCGGTGAAGAGCTGCACAACAACCATCACGCCTTCCCGAGCTCGGCCAAGCTGTCCTCCAAGTGGTGGGAATTCGATATCGGTTGGTTCTACATCCGGATGCTGAGCGCGCTCGGTCTGGCCAAGGTCAAGAAGGTGGCCCCGGAACCCCTGTTCGAGGAGGGTAAGACCAGCGTCGACCTGGACACCCTTCGCGCGGTGATCGTGGGTCGCATGCATGTGTTCGCGCGCTACACGCGCGATGTGCTCGCCCCGGTCACGCGCACGGAGCTATGCAGCACCGAGCGGCATTGCCGCAAGCTGTACCGGCGCACCCGGCGCCTGCTGTCGACGGAGGCCTCCCGTCTGGACGAGCGGGCGAGGGCGCGTCTGGAGCAGATTCTGGCCAACAGCCAGAAGTTGGCGACGGTTTATCGCTTCCGCGAGCAACTGCGCGAGCTTTGGGAGCGCACCGCACCGAACCAGGAGGTGTTGCTCAAGTCGCTTCAGGAGTGGTGTCAGCAGGCGGAGGCGACCGGCATCCAGGCATTGGAGACCTTTGCCCGCAATCTGCGGGGCTGCTACCTGAAACCTGTCGGACCGGCGGGCGGCTGATAAGTCGGGAGTCGGGGATCCGAGCAATCCCCGATTCGTTCGCGCATAAAAAAACCCGCCATCGGCGGGTTTTTTGATCTCCGGGGCGCCTGCCTACTTGATCTTCCCTTCCTTGTACATCACGTGCTGGCGCACGACCGGGTCGAACTTCTTCATCTCCATTTTTCCGGGCGTGTTGCGCTTGTTCTTGGTGGTCGTGTAGAAGTGACCGGTGCCTGCGCTGGAGATCAGGCGAATTTTTTCACGAGCTGCCTTGGCCATGGTTCTTTACCTCGCTCAGACCTTTTCGCCGCGGTCGCGCATCTCGGCGAGCACCGCGTCGATGCCCTTCTTGTCGATGATGCGCATGCCCTTGGTGGAGACGCGCAGCCGCACCCACCGACGCTCGTTCTCCACCCAGAAGCGATGGTAGTGCAGGTTGGGCAGGAACCGCCGCTTGGTCGTGTTGTGGGCGTGGGATACGTTGCAACCGGAGAGCGGGCGCTTGCCGGTTACCTGACAGACTTTGGACATGACGCGGCCCCTTGAGAGATCGATATCCAGGGTTGGAAAAGAAAGACGCGCAAGAATACCCGAGATCGCCGCGTCCGGCAACCACTCCACCACCCCGTCGGCGGGAGCCCGTCAGAGCAGCCCGCGCTCCGCGAGGGACGCGCCTTCGCCCTCGCCGATGATGACGTGGTCGAGCACCCGCACGTCCACCAGCGCCAGCGCCTCTTTTAATGAACAGGATTGCTGTAATGCGAAGGACGCCTGGAAGACAGCAGTAGAAGAGGATTCGCGGCGGTTTTGCTTCGCATTATTTGGGATAGATTCCTTGGGTCCCATCCCCAAGGAGACCCACCATGTCCCAATCAGAACCGCAATGTGATCTCTGGCTCCCCCGATTTCGGGAGCACTTACAGGAGGAGTGCTACAGCTGGGGCGTCGTTCGCAATTACCCGATCGCGGTAAGGCGCTTTCTGCACGCCCTTGAGCAGCGCGGACAGACACTGGAGTCCGTAACGCCGGCCGATGTCGAGAGCTATCTCTCCACGCTCGGCGCGGAACGGCGCCGCGGCCCGTTCTCTGATGGCACCCGCCGCTGGCACCGCGCCGCGATCAGGATGTTGATGCGGTTGGTCCACGGTGGATGGTCACCGGTGGTACCGACAACGGAGCACTCGATCGCTGCGCGCGTGATGGTCGCGGAGTTCGATGCCTGGATGAAAGACCTTCGCGGGCTTTCGCCCAGTACCCGGCGGAACCGCCGGGCCGAGACCTATCGGCTCATGGAGTGGCTCCGTGAGCGGGGCAAGACCATCGGAAGTGTGACGGTGGCCGACCTCGACGCCTACATCGCATGGCGCGGGGCCTCGATGCGGCGAACCTCCACTGCCGGTATGGTTTCGAGCCTGCGCAGTGTGCTGCGCTATCTGCACGACAGCGGTCACCTGCCGCTGGACCTGGCCAGGGCAATCAGCGGGCCGAAGATTTATGCCTTGGAGGGCATCCCCTCGACGATCCGAGGCGAGGACGTTCAGCGCGCACTCGAGGAACTCAAACAGGATCGCTCCTCGCTCGGTCTTCGCGACTACGCGATCTGGATGCTGTTGACGACCTATGGCTTGCGCGCGGGAGAGATCATCGCGTTGCGACTGTCGGATATCGACTGGCGGCGCGAGCGCCTTCAGATCCGGCATACGAAGACCGGCGCGTTCTCGACGCTGCCGCTCCTGCGTGGACCTGCGGACGCGCTGTTCGATTACCTGCGCCACGGACGGCACACCACGACGAGCCGGGCCGTGTTCCTGCGCAGCCAGGCGCCCTATCGGGAGTTGCACGGCACGGCAAGCGTGCACGGCATCGTCACGCGGCGGCTGGCCGCCGTCGGTGTGTTCCCGACGGGCAAGCGTGGGGCCCATCTGCTGAGGCATAGCCGTGCGGTGAGTCTGCTGCGCGGCGGCGTGCCCCTCAAGGTCATTGGGGACATTCTCGGCCATCGCGCCGAGCGCTCGACAGCGCCCTACCTCAAGCTCGCCACCGAGGACTTGCGCTCGGTGGCCCTCGACCTGCCGGCGGGGGTCGCCCCATGAACACCGACAATATCTATCGATTCCTCGACAGCCTCGCGATCGGGCGGAAATCTCGCTATTCCTACGCCGGGGACCTACGGGCCTTTCAGGCGTTCGCGCGCGAACGGACGCCGGACGGCGAGGTACTCTCGCTGGAGACGGTGCGAGCCTGGATCATGCAGGACGCTGCAGATTCGCCGCTGTCGAATGTCGTCCAGCGAGCGGGCGTCATCGCGCGCTACCTGGACTGGCGAGCCGCCGCCGGCGACGGCGTCAACCCCCTGGCCGCGCTGCAAGAGCAGTACGGTGGCCGCCTGCATCCGATCATCCGGGCGCTGCTCGAGGATGACTATGAGGGCGCCCTGGAGCGGCTGCGGCCGTTGCCGGAGTTCGGCAGCCACCTCGGCCCGCTGATGTCCGAGCACATCGCGCGGATGCGATCGCTGGGATACCGCTACGACGTCAAGACGCGCGACCTCCGCCGCTTCGATCGCTTCCTGCAGCAGCGTCCTGAGCTTGCCGGCGAGCCGCTACCGGTACTGCTCGCGGCCTGGAGCCACTCCCGACCGGGTGTGCGGCACGCGCTGCGTGTGCAGCAGTGCGGCCGAGCCCTGTCCCAACACGTGCACCGGTACGATCCGGGCACGCCGGTCCTGTCGATCCCCGCCGGTCTGCAGCGCCGTGCCATCCAGGAGGAACGCAAGCCCTATCTGTTTTCCGAAGCTGAGGTCGAGAGGCTGTTCGAGGCGGCACGCACCTTCCCGTCACCCACGGCGCCGCTACGACCGACCGCGCTCGTCGCGATGCTCACGCTGGCGTATTGCGCCGGCCTGCGGGTTGGAGAAATCGCCTCATTGACGCTCGCGGATTTGGACCTGGAAGGCGGAACGATCGAGATCCGCGACACGAAGTTCTTCAAGTCGCGACGTCTGCCGCTGACGCCGGGTGTGCTCGAGGTTGTGTCGCACTACCTCTTGGCCCGCGCCGCCGCAGGGGCTCCCACCGGGCCGGATGCGCCGCTGTGGTGGAGCGCTCTGCGCCGACATGGGTATAGCTATGGCCAGATCGAGAAGCTCCTGACGCATGTAATTCGCCGCGCGGGCCTCAAACCGGCGCAAGGAAAACGGGGGCCGCGGGTCCATGACATTCGCCATTCGTTTGTCTCTCACCGGATGCTGCAGTGGTATCGCGATGGCGTCGATCCCCAGACCCGGCTACCGCACCTGGCGACCTATCTGGGTCACAAGGACATCGTCTCGACGCTTGTCTACCTCAACATCACCCCAGAGCTGCTTCAGCAGGCCAGCGAGCGCTACCGCCAGCGCGGCGCTGGCGCACTGCAGGCGTCGGGAGGTCAGTCATGACGCCGGCACCGCTTCCGTACTGGCTTCACGGATTCTTCCACGAGTGGCTCGGCGAGCAGAGAAACTGCTCGCGTCACACGATCCTCTCCTACCGCGACACCTGGCGGCTGTACCTGCGGTACGTCGCTGAGCGTCGCCGTCGCTCGGTGAGCGCGCTGTCGCTCGTTGACCTAACCGCCGAAGAGGTACTCGCGTTCCTGAGCCACGTCGAATCGGAGCGCGGCGATACGATCGGCACGCGCAACTGTCGGTTGGCCGCGATCCGCTCGTTCTTCCGCTTCGTCGCCGACCGCGAGCCGTTGGCGGCGGCGCAATGCGCCGACGTCCTGCGCATCCCGACGAAGAAGGCCCCGCGCCAGGAGGTCGATTACCTCGAAACCGAGGAGGTGACGGCCATCTTCAAGCAGCCGGACCGATCCACGCTCGAAGGGCAGCGTGATCATGTCCTGCTCGCGCTTCTGTACAACACCGGGGCACGTATCCAGGAGGCCCTCAGCTTGTGCCCGAATAGGATGCGGCTCGCCTCACCTGCGCACGTGAGACTCTACGGCAAGGGCCGCAAGGAGCGGATCTCCCCGCTGTGGCCGGAGACCGCCGAGCTGCTCGCGGCACTGCAACAGCGACAACCCAGGCCCGAGCAGGAACCGCTGTTCGTCAACCGCTACGGCCGACCGTTGGGTGCCGCCGGGGTCCGCTACAAGCTCGCCGAGTACGTGCGCGCGGCCGCCGAGGAGCTTCCGTCTTTGCGGCAGAAACGCGTGTCTCCGCACACGTTCCGCCACACCGCCGGGGTGGAGCTGGTCGCTTCCGGCGTCGACATCACCGTGATCCGCAGCTTGCTCGGCCATGTCAGCCTCGATACGACGAACCAGTACGCGCGGGCCAACATCGACACCAAGCGACGCGCCCTCGAGCTCGTCGACCCCTCGAAACGGCCAAGCGCGCCCCCGCGCTGGAAGCGCAACCCGGAGCTGTTGGACTGGCTCGATTCCCTCTGACGTGACCCCCGAAATAATGCGAAGGAGAACCGCCTGGAATCCCCGTCTTGTCAACTGAATCCAGGCGTCCTTCGCATTACGGGATCCTGGTCATTACGAGACTAATGCGAAGCTTCGCATTAGTCTTTCAGACGTTGTGTGATGCGCAGATCCGACTGGCTCGGCTCGGCCACGCCCGAGGGATGATTGTGGGCGAAGATGACGGCCGCCGCGTTGGTCTCGAGGGTTCGGCGCACCACCTCCCGCGGATGCACGCTGGCGCCGTCGATGGTTCCGCGGAACAGCTCTTCGTACCTGATCAGACGGTGACGGTTGTCCAGGAACAGGCAGGCGAACACCTCGTGCGGATAGCCGTGCAGGCGCGACTTCAGATAGGCGCGGGTGGCCTCGGGGCTGTTCAGGACGTCCCGTGCGCCCAGCTCTTCGCGCAAGTAACGGCGGCTCATCTCAAGCACCGCCTGCAGCTGGGCATACTTCGCCTTCCCGAGCCCTTTACCCCTGCAGAAGCCCTGCTGGTCGGCCGAGAACAGGCCCCTGAGCCCCTGGAACTCCAGCAGCAGGTCCCGCGCAAGGTCAACGGCACTCTTGCCAGGTACCCCGGTGCGCAGGAAGATCGCCAGCAGCTCGGGATCTGAGAGGGCCTCCGCTCCGCGGATCAGGAGTTTTTCCCGGGGACGTTCGTCCTCCGGCCATTCCGTGATGGTCATGCGCTTGTCCTCGCCCGCCGCTCCAGATCGCAAGGGTATGACAAGAGCCTGCCGCGACCAAACGCCCGCCATTTGGGTCGGGGCCGGATGGGTTACAATCGACGCAGTCGCCACGACAACAACAATGCGCGCATCACTTGTCAGCTTTTTCCGCCCAATCGCCGGTAACCAAGGTCCTGCTCGGGGTGAGC
>CAVORB010000012.1:0-30967 GCA_963698495.1 uncultured Gammaproteobacteria bacterium
TTCCGCCCCGGAGTCTGCGCTGGGCAAGGCCGCGACGGCGAGTGTGGACCGCGACTACCCGAATCGGAGTACCACGCGTAGCCCGGGAATCCGTCCTGGCGATTTCTTGCGTTGGCTCCGCGGCATGTTGAGCCTGACCCTTTCTCCTCTGGGAGGCTACTCGCTCTGCCGGGATGCGGGTATATTTCCCTTGAATCAGCTGCGTTTCTCCCCTCAGTGGCAGGCGCACAGGACAACCCTGCGATGCTGATCTCGAGCAAACTGATGTCTCTCCGGCGGCTGTCTTACTGCGGGCCCCGTGATGCTGGGGTTTTCGGGTGGTGAGCACACGACTTGGCGCAAAGCCGCGTCAGACGTGGGCTGCAGCGATATCAAGAAATTTGGCGTGTGCCTACGCGCCGGAGGGTTGGCTGGGGTGCCCGGAAATGGCCAGAACCCGCTTGGGTAGCGGGATTGCGAGGGATTTATAGACCTGCCGGACGGGTTGCGGGACCTCGTTTATTCGAAAAAAACGCTGCGTCGGTGTGTGAAACTCCGTCGCCTGGAGGGCATCCAACGTGCCTCGGATACGGAACCAGGATTGCGAGCAAGCCAACTCCGCCACACGCTCGATGAGCAAGGCGAGGACGCAAATCCGCACATGCGCCTCAATGCGATGCGGAAGCCAATGAAACATTGGGGTCATCTTGATCTGTGTCCGCTTCAAAGAACGAAAACAGCGCTCAATGACCAGAAGGCCTTTATAGCCGCTGGCGGCATCCTCCAGACTGATCGTATCGTCATTGGTTTCCAGCACCCATTTTCCATCGTAGCGCTGCGCTTCGCGGATGGCGGCGCGGTCAATGCGAATCCGACCCTTTGCAGTAGTAGTCAGATAACGCTTGTAGCGACCCGAGGCCAAGAGCTCGATCGCCCATTGGGCGTTGGCGTCTTTATCCGGATGACGCGCCAGCTCCGCCTCGAGCTCCTCAATGCGTTGCGCCCGAAGGTGCTGTTGGCGTTCGGCTTCTTTCGGGTTGTAACACAGCACGTAGCGGCGCCGTCTCTCCCCATCGCCGACGAGCACTTCCTTGGCGTGAAGATTCTCTTGAATCACTTTGAATCGACCTGGTGCCGAGAGGACCTTCTGTTTGATCTCCGCCACGCTGGCCAGGCGCGTCGCCAGCAAATATTTCCCGCAAGCGCGACCCAACTCCGCGCGATTCTCCTTGGAGTTCATCCCCGCATCGGCAACAAACAGGGCACGACTGCAATTTCCAACCACGAAGATCCGCCTTGATCTGTTCGACCGTCGTGACGTCCGTTGTCTTGCCCGGAAAGACCCAGCAACGAACCGGAAGCCCCTCGCGGGTCACCGCCAAGGCCACCACCACTTGAACCGCCCAACCGCCTTCCTTGGGTTTCCCCCATTGCCGTAATCCGCTCCCCAACTCCTCGCTCTCCTCGTCTTCCTCATCGACCGAGAACGAAGCCGTCGTGGTGTCGTAGAACACCAGATCCACATCCAGATTCAACAGATCGGCGGTGCGAAAAAACACCGCTTCCTCAACTTCACGCGCCTCGGCGTAGAGAAAATCCATCGCCTCGTACATCTGTCGCAGCAACAGTCCTTGACACGAGGGTAAGTAGACTTTCGATAGCCAGCGATCCCAAACGCCCAGCTTAGACTCCGGTTCACACAACCGATTCGCCGTCATCGCCAAGAGGGCTCGCTCGTACTCTGGCGCGCGCCTTTTCTTGCGCAGCTTCTCGCGCAGAATTTCCCCAATGCCCAGACGGTTCCAGAGGGCTTCGATGACCACCACCGGGCCCAACCCGACCGTGCGGACCAGCTTGATATCCCCTGGCAAGGCGTTGTTCGCACACCCACCTTCTCCCTGCACGAGCCGATCAATGACCTCCAGATCACAAACCCGAGCGATGGACTTGCACAGACGAACCAGCTCATCGCGATCCAGCTGATCGGCGCGACCAAAATTGTGAACGATCTGAGCTACTGGCTTGCGCGTCTCTGGATGGCGCTCGTTGTGCGCGAGTTGGTAATACTCGGTCACGCTGCCGTCTTTGTTCTTCCTGCGTGTGGTGCGTAGGTACATACCTACGAATATACCGTGTACTACCCGCAGAATAAAGCTACTTGCTCATTCGCGTGTGCCTACAAGAAATCAGCCTCGGACAGGGAGAACCCACCCGAAACCCGCATAGATACTGGACCTGGGCGCGCTAAATCCGACGATATTGGCCTACAACCCGAAAACGTCAGTGATAGACTCCGGACGGACGACGGAACGACAGTTAGCCGCAAAAGTCCGAACAGGAGAGCGTGGAGCTTACCGTCCCAATCTGGCAGGTGTTCGCGTTGCTACGGGGTCTTTACCCCAGCGCGGTTCAGGCGCCATCGAAGGAGATCACCGAACATCTCCGCAGATCCTTTTGCCGTTTCCAGAGCGAATATGCGAATTATTCGTTCGCCTGCGCCCGGCGTCACCGAGATTTCAAAAACGCATCCAGGGAGAACAACGATTCGCGCGATACTACCGAAGCCTACGAGGTACTCCGAGACTTCGTCGAAACCGGACTTGGAAAGCTGTGCGGCGACCACGCGTACTATGTTCAAGACTACTTTCGGCTCGCGCATCGCCACACACCGCTACCGCGTGTCGGCATCCATTCGATGGGTGAAGATTATCAAATCTACAATATCACGATGCTGTCCGGAGACGCAAAAAAGGCAGCTGAGAAAAAGCTGCAAGACTATACTATTTTCGAGAAAGTGGTAGAGAGTGGTCTTCCATACGTTGACAACAACTTACCTAAGACGGCAAAGCGTGACGCAAAATTCAAACACCAGGGCTTGCTTTTGGACGAAATCCGCTCCCGTTATAAACCATCAGTAGCAGATTCTTGGTTGATTTCGCGCTGGCGCGGAAACCTTTTTCGGAAAACCCGAGAGGATGGGCGTTGGGCTGGCTTTTGGCAAGGGAACCGGCCTATTTCTACTATCTACAACTCGCATCTCGCTGTGCCGATCACGTTCAGAGCCCATGTTGCGAGAGGCCAACTGAGCCCAGACCTCGTGAGAGTCCTAGATTTACCGGACGAAGGGCGCTCAATTCTAGGTTTCCTTTTTGTCGATCACCCGTCCACCTACTACTTCGACGACGCGCCGGCGGATTCTTACGATAACACTGACCTCAATGTCATGTACCTGTTTGCGGATACGCTCTCGCTGGTGATGGTGACGGCGCTAACGTATACACTGGGGTCTGATACTGTCCGCGAGTACCTACTCACACACGAAAATCCATAAGACAATGTCACAGCAAAATCAGAAAGATGCACGGTCCGGGCAACGTCCAGAGCGAACGGCCAATAACCGTGTTGTTAGATTTAACAGCGACTTGCTAAAGCGTATGCACGACGCCTCCCTAGACGCAACGCGCGAGAACTATGCTTCGATGCTTTCGAAGCCACCCTTTCCGGGCCGATCGCAGTAACGATTACCAACACTGAAGCAGCTCCACGGCAGGGCAGCTAATGCTTCGGCACATCTGCGGAGTTGCGTGAGAAGTGTTTGAAGCGCGCACGGAAACCAAGGGGTCCCTTCTCTTGGCGCTGTTTGCGTTCACTGTGGATGGCGACATGCCTCGATCGCCAGCGCGAGCAATGACGCGGTTGGGGCGCCGCGTTGAGCGTTTCGGTTCAGAGCAGTCAGCCAGGCGAAAGCTGACGCTACCAAAATCACCGCGCCGGCGTCAGCCTAGGGATGCCGCCGGCGAGGCTGCCAGCGGATCTACTCGGGCAGATCGAGCGCCGCTTGCTCCGTGCCGCCGTCGGAGAGGACGATGACGGTATTGCGGCGCGCGTACCCCGGATAGCCCCAGGATCCGCTCCATGCATAGGGACCGCCCCAGCGCCCATAGGATCCGCCCCAACGGTCCCAATCGTCGTCATCGTCAAACCACTCGAAGGGATTCATCAGGTCGCAAAGCCACGCGCCTGCGCGGCATCGGGCAAGGCAACACCACCCAGCCCTATTGCCGCCGCCATCGCGGCCACAATCGCTGTGTTCATCATGGTCTCGTGTCCTCGCGCCTAGCGGAAGGGGAGCGCATAACTGAATATTATAATTCCCTGATTTTTTCAAGTGCTCCGTAACGGCTCGACCAACCGCCGCGTGAATGGGTGGATGAGGGTGTTGGGCCCCGTCCCTGGGGCCAAATGCTGCGCCGGCTGGAAACCGTGCCGGGCGCAGAGCGTTTCGTCCCGGCCAGACTACATCCGCTCGAACAGCGCGGCGATCCCCTGCCCGCCGCCGATGCACATGGTCACCAGCCCGAGCCGACCGCCGGTGCGCTCCAGCTCGTGGAGCGCCTTCACGGTGACGATGGTGCCGGTGGCCCCGATCGGGTGACCCAGGGAGATGCCGCTGCCGTTGGGGTTGGTCTTGTCCACGGGCAGATCGAGCTGCTGCTCTTTGATCCGATTCTCACCGACCCGGAGTGCTCAATCCAGCTCGTTGAACTCGGGATCGTCCAGCAACTCGCGCAGGCGCCGCAGCTCGCGCAGCCGCTCGATACGGCGGCGGGCGTCCCATGCGCTCTTGTCGGTCAGGGCCAAGGCGCCCTCGTTATCGATGAACTGCTCGTTCGTTTCGTCGCTGCCGCGGACCTCGGTCTCCAACATCTCGTTCCCCTTAGCAAACCTATACAAAATTGCGCGCTATCTAGCGCCTGCGGTGCGGGAGAAACAACGAATTTTTTCTATCGATTCGATCACAATTGTTCATCGATGCCAGCCTGTCCGCGACGAGCCCCGGACTTCGGCTGTCCCCCTCCCGGAAGAGGCGGAATCGCCGGCGAGTCGACATGGGAAAAGGCTTGGAGTGTCGCGTTATCCCTCGTGATACCCGGCGGGGACATCCTGTGCCGCCGGGACTCGGGAAATGGCGACAGGTTCTTCTGTGCCCCGGACGCCCTGCGTCCGCCCCGCGCCCGACTTCCTCGTTGGGAAGCCGCGCACGACGGCTCCCACAAATGGCTCGACGGCGTATCGGATGCGCGTGCATAGGCTCTTCGCTCGCTCCGGGACCTGCGGCCCCTGCGCCGCTACGGCCCCACGCACGCGCCTACGCCTGCCGGGAACTACCCGCCTCGTGCTTCGCACTTCCCTGGCGGGCAGCGAGTGCAGGGGCCTCCCCAGTAGTGGCGTGTAACTACCCGGGGGCGATTTCGCACTCTCGGCATTAGGCATTTCCGGGCATCCTGTTTAGAATTCGTCGGGCTGAGGCGCGGCGCGCGCCGTCTCAGAAACACAACAGCGACCCCGCCGCCGGGTGCCCCGAGAGGACCCCGCCGGCATCCGACACGAACTTCCCTGGAGGACGCAATATGGCAGCACTGTTTTCCGCAGACTGGATGAATCAGCTCAAAGACGCCTGGAACGCCGAGCCCGAGGTCAGCGCCAAGCTGGCCGAAATCGATTTCGACTCGGTGATCTACTGTGGTTTCAAGAACGAAGAAAATCCCAGAGGCGTCTTTGTGGTCGAGAAGGGAATATGCGTCCGCGCCGGTGCCTGGGCCGAGAGTGACCCCCCTGCCAACTGGGACATGCGTGCCGACCTGGATGACTGGCTCAAGTGGGTCAAGAAGGGCATCGGCATGATGGGCCTTGGCACCTCGTTCGCAACCGGCAAGCTGAAGTTCAAGGTCGGCGACTACAAGGCCATGATGAAGGACCCGCGCATGGCCAACCCCTTCGTCAAGAGCTTCAATCTGATGCAGAAGATCGGCGCCGACGAGCTCGGCTAACCACCCGGCTTCAGGTAGGAAAAGCCCGCCCTCCGGCGGGCTTTTTTTGTTCGTCCGGGTATCCGTCCCGGCTGCCCGAATTTCGTCGTCGCCAACCCTGCGCCCCGGATCCGTGCGGAATCCGCAACCCCCCGACCGGGCGCGCACAACGTTCCGCATGGGGCGGGCTAAGCTAATAGATGAGCGGGCGCTAAACGCACGCGGGTTTGCTCCATCGACACAGCGAAGTAGTGGAGGCTCATGATGAACAGGCGCTTGTTTACACTTTGGATGCTCGGCAGCGGAATGTCGCTCCTCGCGGGCACAAGGCACGCCGTCGCCAGCGGTGGAGGCGGTGGAGGCGGTGGAGGCGGTGGAGGCGGTGGAGGCGGTGGAGGCGGTGCAGGCGGTGGAGGTAGCGGAGGTGGCGGCGCCTCCTCCGGCTCCGGTAGCGGCTATGGGAGCGGATTTGGTTACGGAACCGGAAGTAGCAGTTTTGGCGCAGGTCCGGGTCCGAGCGCAGGTCCGGGTCCGAAATCGAGCCTGACACCTGACCGAGACCGAGACCGAGACCGGGATCGGGATCGGGATCGGGACCACGATCCTGATCTTGACCGAGACAGAGACCGCGACAGGGATCGCGATCATTAGCTCAACCGCGAACCATAGCGCACAAGCCGGGGTGCCCCGTCGCGGCGGGTTTCGCCTTTGCGGGGCACGGAAACGGGTCCTCGGCTCGTGACGCGGCGAACGTTGCAGACTCAGGGAACGACACCCGAGCGACGAGGATAGCGCTGTCCGCATGGCACCCGCCGATCGCGGATGTGTTCCGTAGCACGTATCTCAGCCGCGAGGCATGTGCCTGGCAGCCACCCACCCAGCGTCCGCGGAACGAACAGATTCAGGTCCAAGGGACGACCGCTGCCCCTTCGCACTGATGCGAACGCCCGCGGCGCACGCCGACGACCTAACCTTCTCCGGGCAGACAACCGGCTGCGTCGCGGATAAACTGCGCGGAAACCGGACGAGGCCGAGCCACGGAGCGTGCCGTATGTCTGTCGAAAATCCCCTGAGCATCGGGTGGCGGGAATGGGTTTCGCTACCCGAGTTGGGACTGCCCGCTATCAAGGCAAAAACGGACACGGGCGCAAGGACCTCCGCGCTGCACGCCTTCTACGTCGAACGGTTCAGAAGACACGGCAAGGATCTCGTGCGCTTCGGGGTGCACCCGATTCAACGCCGCAACGACCCCGTGGTAGCCTGCACGGCCGCTCTCATCGACCAGCGCCAGATCTCCGATTCCGGGGGGCACCGGGAGATGCGCTACGTTATTTGCACCACGCTCAGGCTTGGCGAGCACGAGTGGCCGATCGAAATCACCCTCACCAATCGGGACACCATGCTGTTCAGGATGCTTCTGGGGCGAAGGGCCATGGCACACAGGCTAGTCGTCGATCCGGCCGCCTCGTATCTCTTTGGCCGTTTTTCCAAACGCCATCTCAACAAGATGTATTCGGAGAATGGAAACAGCGGATAGGCTGTCACTGGACGTACGGTGCACGACGGGTGTCATGCCTTCGCGCATTGCGCGCCTATGCGCGGCTCGACGGCGTGAGAGGGCGGGTCGGATGATGATGTGGCTCCTTTCCGATCGGACCAGGCTGACGCGAGCTCGTTGTAGAGATTGAAAGACGATGCGAGGATTTTCCATCGGCGGCCAGCTCGTGCAACCGGGGGAACGGGTTTTCGTCGACCTTTCACTACCGCGCCTTTACACCCATACGGCGGTCTCGATGCCGCTTCGCATCGTCAACGGAAAACGACCCGGACCTCGTCTGTTCGTGTGCGCCGCCATCCACGGCGACGAGATCAACGGGGTCGAGATCATCCGCCGGCTCCTGCGCTCACCCGCCCTCAGGCACCTGGGGGGTACGCTCATTGCCGTTCCGATCGTCAACGTCTATGGCCTGGTGAACCATTCTCGCTATCTGCCCGATCGCCGGGACCTCAACCGCAGCTTCCCCGGCTCGGAGCGCGGCTCCATGGCGGCGCGCCTCGCGCGGCAACTGATGGAGGAGGTGGTGGAGAAATCGACCCACGGCATCGACATTCACACCGGAGCCCTGCATCGCGACAACCTCCCCCAGGTGCGTGCCTGCATCGAAGACCACCCGACCACCGAGAGGTTGGCGAGGGCCTTCGGCACGCCGGTCGTGATCAATTCCGACCTGCGGGACGGCTCTTTGCGACAGGCCGTCGCGGAGCTCGGGATACCCATGCTCCTGTACGAGGCCGGCGAGGCGTTGCGCTTCAATGAGGTGGCGATACGCGTCGGCGTGAGGGGCATCATCGGCGTGATGCGTGAGATCGGAATGCTCGCGCAGCGCCCATCCCACCGGCGCTACCCGGAGCCTTTCATCGCGCGCTCGACCCAGTGGGTCCGGGCGCCCCAGAGCGGCATCCTGCGAACCATCACGCCCCTCGGAGCGACGGTCAAGAAAGGGCAGCGGCTGGGGGTGGTTTCCGATCCCTTCGGCGAACGCGAGGAAGACGTGCTGGCCACGGCGGCCGGCCTGATCGTCGGCCGCACCAATCTGCCCCTGGTCAACGAGGGCGAAGCCCTGTTCAATATCGCTCGCATGGAGAAGCTGGAATTGGTTGCGGATGCGGTGGAGGCCTCGCAGGGGGAACTCGACCCCACCGTGGACCTGGAACCGCCAAAGGAGCCGCCGATCATATGACAGCATTACGGAAGCGCCTACGGCCGTATTATGGACGTTCACTTGGTGCCTGTTCCACGGACTCAGTGTCTGAGCCCGCGACGGCCGGCTACTGGGAGGCAGGCCACAGAGCGACCAAGGAGCCTCCCATGCAAGCACCCACAACGAGTTTCTACGCGTGGCAACAGCGGTTTCGCCACCGTGCAAGCGTACCTGGACGCGATTGCCGCTTAACACTGACCCGAGGGGTTTTGCTGTCCCCATTACGGGCATGATCATGCTTAGCTGTTCGCGGCGCGGCATCGCTACGAATGTGTGCGTTACTACCGCCAGACCGACCACACCTCGGGCACGGCGTTCTACGGGTCGCGAGCACCACTGATGAAGTGGTTCTGGACGCTGGACCTGCTCAGCAGCCGACACGGGCGGCATCTCCGCGTTGCGGCTGGCGAAGATCATTGGCGTCCGGTGGCACACCGCCTACAAGATGCTGAGGACCTTGCGCGCAGCCATGGCCGCGCGCGACAGCCACTATCGGCTCACCGAACTGGTCGAAGTCGACGATGCCTACGTTAGGTGCCAACAAGACCGGACGCGGCGGCGGGCGCACGCCGGTGCTCGTGGCCATCGAAAAGAACGAGGATGGCAAATCCGCATTGTTGCCATCGAAGCTCTCGACTCCACTGGCAAAGCACACATCATCGACTTTGCGAAGCGACGCCTGCACCCGCAGGCAGTCTGTCATGCCGACGCACCCCCCTCTATCGCGGGGCTGCGTGTGCAGGCTACTCATACCGCCAGAATCATCTCGCCCGACCAGGCCGAGCACTGGCTTCCCTGGGTCCACGTGGTCATTTCCAACCTCAAACGCTTCCTACTCGGCACCTTGCATGGCGCCACGCGCAGACCGCAGCCGCAGGAGTACGTCGATGAATTCGCCTATCGCTGCAACCGCCTCTTCTGGGAGGAGCGGATCCCGTATTTGCTGTTGGCCCTATTCGTCAGCGCGGCGGAACCAGCAGCTCGGGTAACAGGCGCCTGATACACACCCACGAAAGCGGTTTTCAAGGCCCTCGGCCCGGACCTCCCCCTCCCCTATCCTTGCCGACCTCATGAACCAGGAGAAAAGACGCGCCATCTTCGAGCGCCTGCGGGCGGCAAACCCGACCCCGACCACGGAGCTCGACTACAACAGCCCCTTCGAGCTCCTGGTGGCGGTCATCCTCTCCGCACAGGCCACCGACAAGGGCGTGAACAAGGCCACCGCCCGACTGTTCCCGGCGGCCAACACCCCCGCGTCCATCCTCGCCCTCGGGGAGGAGGGGCTGAAGCATTACATCCGCACCATCGGTCTTTTCAACAGCAAGGCGAAGAACATCATCGCGACCTGCCGCATCCTCGTGGATGAGCACGGCGGCGAGGTACCCGCCGACCGCAAGTCTCTCGAGGCACTCCCGGGCGTGGGCCGCAAGACCGCGAACGTGGTGCTCAACACCGCCTTCGGCCAGCCCACCATGGCGGTGGACACCCACATCTTCCGGGTCGCAAACCGCACCCGCATCGCCCCCGGCAAGACCCCGCTGGAGGTGGAGAGGAACCTGCTGCGCCGCGTGCCGAGGGAGTTTCTCCAGGACGCGCACCACTGGCTGATCCTGCACGGGCGCTACGTCTGCACCGCCCGCCGCCCGCGCTGCCACCAGTGCATCATCCGCGACCTGTGCGAGTACCGGGACAAGCCGCCTGAACCGACACGGGCCGGGACCTGAGCGGTTCCGCCGACTGGCCGCCGGCGACAAGAGGCTTTTCCCGGCGGCCGCCCGCCCCCACTTCCCGCTTTGGACCAAGGCAGCGAATTCCGGATCATGTTCAGCCAAGACCGCGACAGCATGCGCCTCTTCCTCCTCGACACCTGGCGCAGAGCGCGCGAGGGCGCCCCCCTGGAGCCCCTGGAGCGGAAAATCGCCCAGGTCGTTGAAGGCCACCCGGAATACCACCGGCTGTTGGAAAACCCGAAGGCGGCCGTCTCGCGCGAATTCTCCCCGGAGGACGGACAGACCAACCCGTTCCTGCACCTCGGGCTGCACCTGGCCGTTCTCGAGCAGGTGGCTTCGGACCGACCGCCGGGCATCCGCGCGCTGCACCAGCGCATCGCGGCCTCGGCGGGCACCGCCCATGACGCCGAGCACCAGATCATGGAGTGCCTGGCGCAGGGCCTGTGGGAAGCGCAGCGTCAGGGACGACCGCCGGACGAGCGGGACTATCTAGCCTGTATCGAACGCCTCGCCCCAGCAACCGGAAAAAGCCGGTGACTGATCCGCTTCCCCATTACCTCACGCGATAGCGGGCCATTGGAGAAAGAAAATTCCGCCGAACAGGGTCTAACAGGGCGCGATGGCCGGGATGGGAGGGAACTTGCGGTTTGCATCCACCTCCTCTTGTGCTATCAATGCAAAGCCCTAGCGCAATCCTGGGTATTTACGGGTATTATCCGCCCACGAAATCCGCTGACCGAAAAATCTTAACCACCAACGTCAGGAGACGACCATGACCAAGAAGACCCACCTGAAGCCCGTTGCAGCCGTCGTCGGGGCGGCCCTCGTCGGCAGTCTGTCCGCGATCGGCGCCGCCAACGCCGCGGAGAACCCCTTCGGCGCCAGCCAGCTCGAGAGCGGCTACATGCAGCTCGCCAGCAGCCACGAGGGTGGCGAGAAGATGAAGGAAGGCCAGTGCGGCGAAGGCAAGTGCGGCGGCGACATGAAGGACAAGGAAGGCAGCTGCGGCGGCGACATGAAGGACAAGGAAGGCAGCTGCGGCGGCGACATGAAGGGCAAGGAAGGCAAGTGCGGCGAGGGCAAGTGCGGCGGCGACAAGAAGGGCTGATCCGGGCACTCCCGCCAAGCCATGAGCATGAGCACTTATCCCGTTCATGGCTCCGGTCTCGGCCTGCGGCGCTCGTTTCTCGACGCCGCGGCCGAGCAGCCACCGCCCCAGGTGGACTTCTGGGAGGTCGCGCCGGAGAACTGGATCGGGGTAGGTGGACGCAGCGGGCGGCGATTGCGCTCCATGACGGAGCGATTCCCTTTCGTCTGTCACGGGCTGTCCCTGTCCATCGGCTCACCGGCGCCGCTCGATGTCGACTTCGTCAGGCGCATCAAGGGCTTCCTCGACGAGCACGACATCCGCGCCTACACCGAGCATCTCAGCTACTGCTCGGACGACGGCCATCTCTACGACCTGATGCCGATCCCCTTCACCGAGGAGGCGGTGCGGCACGTCGCCGAGCGCGTGCGCCGGGTGCAGGACATCCTGGAGCGGCCCATGGCGCTGGAGAACGTCTCCTACTACGCCGCGCCCGGCCAGGAGATGGACGAGATCGACTTCGTCAACGCGGTGCTCGAGACGTCGAATTGCGGTCTGCACCTCGACATCAACAACATCTACGTCAACAGCATCAACCACGGCTACGACCCGCTCGACTTCCTCTCGCGCCTGCCGGGCGAGCGCATCGTCTATGCGCACATCGCCGGGCACTACGTGGAAGCGGAGGACCTGCGCGTGGACACCCACGGCGCCGACGTGATCGACCCGGTCTGGGACCTGCTGGGCAAGGCCTACGCCCGGTTCGGCGTCTTCCCCACCCTGCTCGAACGCGACTTCAACATCCCGCCGCTCGGTGAGTTGGTCGCCGAGGTCGGCACCATCGCGGACCTCCAGGCCCGTCACCGCGAGGCGGAGGGCAAACGCAGCGCCCATGGCTGAAGGCTCCGAGCTCTTCCGCCGCCAGTACGCATTCGCGGCCCACATCCGCGATCCGGCCAACCAACCGCGTCCCGCCGACGTGGAAGACCGGCGCATGGCGATCTACCGCGACCTCTTCTACAACAATGTGGAATCGCTGCTCGCCGGCAACTTCCCGGTGGTGCGCAGGTTGCTTTCCGACGACCACTGGCACGGCATGGTGCGCGACTTCCTCGTCAAGCACCGCTGCGAGACGCCGCTGTTTCTGGAGCTCGCCCAGGAGTTTCTCGACTATCTCCAGAACGAACGCGACTCTGAGCCAGACGATCCCCCCTTCCTGCTGGAGCTCGCTCACTACGAGTGGGTCGAGCTCGCGCTCGCCATCAGCGACGAGGACGCCGACCTCGCGGCGATCGACCCCAACGGCGACCTGATGGCCGGCCGTCCCCTGGTCTCCCCCCTCGCCTGGCACCTGAGCTACCGTTATCCGGTGCACCGGATCTCTGAGGAGTACCGTCCCACCTCGCCCCCTGACGAAATTACCCGCCTGGTCGTCTACCGCGACCGCGCTGACGAGATCGGGTTTCTCGAGATCAACGCGGTCACCCAGCGCCTCCTGCAGCTGCTGCAAGAAAACCCCGAATGGACCGGTCATCAGACGGTGAAACAGATCGCCGAGGAGCTGCAGCATCCCCAGCCCCAGACCGTAATGGACGCCGGCCGGGAACTGCTCTACGAACTGCGCAACCGCAACATCGTCCTCGGCACCCGCCGCGCCGCGTCTTCCTGATCGACCCGAGCCGGACCCACCCCGAATCCCGGGGCAGCGCCCACCCGCCGACAGGCACGAGCCTTCTGGAGGAACACATGATTCGGCTGCTGAACAAGCTGCAAGACATGCTCGACGCCCTCCGCGCCTTGGATTTCCTCGGGCCCTTGGCCTTGCGGCTCTATCTCGCCCCCGTGTTCTGGGTGGCCGGCACCAACAAGCTCGCGCACTTCGACAGCACCGCCGACTGGTTCGGCAACCCGGACTGGGGCCTGGGCCTTCCGGCACCCCACCTGATGGCGGGACTCGCCACCGGCACCGAGGTGCTCGGAGCGGTGCTGCTGGCCATCGGGCTTGCGGTCCGCTGGGTCTCGATACCCCTGATGGCGACCATGATCGTCGCCGCCGTGAGCGTGCATTGGCAACACGGCTGGCAGGCCGTTGCCGACATGCAGTCCCCTTTCCCTCCCGCGGACATCGGTCTCGCCATGGAGCGACTCGAGAGTGCCCGCGCCATCCTCCAAGAGCACGACGATTACGAGTGGCTGACCGGCAGCGGCAGCTTTGTGATCTCCAACAACGGCATCGAGTGGGCGGCCACCTACTTCGTCATGCTGCTGATGCTTTTCTTCGTCGGCGCCGGCAGGTACGCGAGCCTCGACCACTGGGTCGCGCGCCGATTCCGCGCATCAGCGTAACCCGCTTCCCGATCCTGGACCCCCGTAGGCCGCCTGCGCCCGCGGGGACCGTCTCGTCTGCGCATCAAGCGCCGCGCCGACTCGGGTGACGGACCGAAGCGGCCGCTTCACTGCCTGATCACGGGGCTGTTACACTCAAATTAGGGGAACGCGGCTCGGCTGCGCGCCGACGGCGCACCGGGCGCGGTCGCGGCACCCCGGCACCGACAACCTCGCTGCCACTCGCGGTCGGGGGGTGGCTCAACCGCAGAAGGACAAGAATATGACAACCTGGGTCTTAGTCGCCGACAATGCCCGCGCCAGGTTCTTCGCCGCGGAGAAGGCCGCGAGCCCTCTCAGCGAGCTGCGCGACCTCGCCTACCCCGAGGCGCGCCTGCACGAGGGCGACCTGGTGACCGACAAGGGCGGACGGGACCGCAACTCGAGCACCGGCGGGGCCCACGGACTCGGGACCGAATCCGCCCACAAGCACGACGGCGCGGACCGCTTCGCCCAGCAGGTTTGCGACGAACTGGAGAGCGCGCGCACCGGCGGACAGTTCGAGAAGCTCTACGTCGTCGCCGCGCCGACCTTCCTCGGACTGCTGCGCAAGCATCAATCCGCCGCGCTGCGTCAGCTGGTCGCCGGGGAGGTGGACAAGAACCTCTCGACCAAGGACCCCGCCACCATCAGAAAACAACTACCGGATTTTCTCTGAGTCCCGCGGCCGGGGAATGTCTCCGGCCTTTCGCTAGAAGCTCGCTCCCCGTTTCCGGGGGGCGGGTCACGCGAGCAGGTCCACGCGCTCATGGGCGGGAACACGAGGCGTGTTGAGAACACCAGCCTACCGCGGCCAATCATCCGCTCCCGGCCGCAAAGGAACCAATCCGATGGAACCCTGCACTCCGGTCAGCCCCACCGAGCTCTACCATGCCTGCGATCTATCGGCGATGGCGTTCGAGACCACGGCCACCCTCGAGCCCCTGAACGCGAGCATCGGGCAGGAGCGGGCCGTCGAGGCGATCGATTTCGGCGTCGGCATGCCCCACGAGGGCTACAACCTCTACCTCATGGGCTCTGCCGGCCTCGGCAAGCATCGGCTGATCGAGGGCATTCTCGATGAGCGCCGCCACGGCGCATCCGCGCCCGACGACTGGTGCTACGTCGCCGACTTCGACGATCCGCACCGGCCCGCCGCCCTGCGCCTGCCGCCGGGGCGGGGATCGCGGCTGCGCCGGGACATGCGGCAACTGGTGGAAGACCTGCTCAACGCCGTCCCCGCCGCCTTCCAGAGCGAGGAGTACAACCGCCGCGCGGAGGCGGTGCAGAAAGAGTTCAAGGAGCGCGAGGACGAGGCCGCCGGGGCCATCGGCCGCAAGGCCAAGGAGCGCGGAATCGCCCTCATCCACACCCCCACTGGCTACACCCTGGCCCCGGTCAAGGACGGCCATATTCTCACTCCCGAGGAATTCGGCCAGCTCCCGGAAGATGAGAAGGAGCACCTCGGAAGGCTCATCGACGAGCTGCGGGAGGACCTGCAGAAGACGCTCAGTCAGGTCCCCCTCTGGCAGCGCGAGCTGCATCGCCGCTTCAAGGAGCTGAACCGGGAGATCACCGAGAGCACCGTGAGGACGCTGATACAGGAGCTGGAGACGGACTACTCGGACCTGCCTCCAGTGCTGGACTACCTGGCAGCGGTGCGCCGCGACGTGATCGACAACGGAGAGCTCTTTCGCCAGGGCGACGGCGAGGAAGGCAAGGCCCCGAATCCCGACGCACCGCCCTTCACCCGCTATCAGGTCAACCTGCTGGTGGACAATGCCGACCTGGACGGGGCGCCGGTGGTCTACGAGGACAACCCGACCTACGTCAACCTGGTGGGGCGCATCGAGCACATCGCCCGCATGGGTACCCTGGTGACCGACTTCACCCTCATCAAATCGGGTGCGCTCCATCGGGCCAACGGCGGCTTCCTGATCCTCGACGCATTGCGCCTGCTCACCAACCCCTTCGCCTGGGATGCCCTGAAGCGGGTGCTGCGCTCGCGCGAGATCCGCATCGAGTCCCTTGAACGTCTGTTGAGCCTCGCCAGCACCACCTCGCTGGAGCCCGAGCCCATTCCGGTCAGGCTCAAGGTGGTGCTGGTGGGAGAGCGCACCCTCTATTACCTGCTCAAGGCCTACGATCCGGACTTCGGCCAGCTGTTCAAGGTGGCCGCCGACCTCTCCGAGGACATGCCCCGCGCGCCCCAGCAGGATCACCTGTACGCCCGCCTGGTGGCCTCGTTGCAGCAGCAAAAGCGGTTACTGCCCCTGACCAGACGCGCAGTGGAGCTGGTCATCGAGCAGGCCGCGCGCAGGGCCGCGGACGGCGAGCGCCTGTCGATGCATCTGGGCGGTCTGTCGGACCTGCTGCAGGAGGCCGACTACCATGCCCGCGCAGCGCGTGCCGAGGCTATCGACCGCGCACACGTTGAGGCCACCGTACGCGCCCAGCACCACCGCCTCGACCAGCTGCGCGAACGTCTCCAGGAGCAGATCCTGCGCGGCACCCTGCTGATCGACACCAAGGGGGTGCAGCTCGGCCAGATCAACGGCCTGTCGGTGATCGATCTCGGAGACTATGCCTTCGGCACCCCTACCCGCATCAGCGCCACGGCGCGACTCGGCAATGGCGAGGTGGTGGATATCCAACGCGAGATTGACCAGGGCGGCCCGATCCACGCCAAGGGGGTATTGATCCTCTCCTCCTACCTCGGCCGACGCTACGCCAGGTTCCAACCCCTGTGCCTGTCCGCGAGCCTGGTGTTCGAGCAGACCTACGGCATGGTAGAGGGGGACAGCGCCTCGGTGGCGGAGCTCTGCGCCCTGCTCTCCGCCATCGGCGACGTCCCGCTGCGGCAATCGGTCGCGGTGACCGGCTCCGTCAACCAGCACGGGGAGGTCCAGGCCATCGGCGGAGTGAACGAGAAGATCGAGGGCTTCTTCGATATCTGCAACGCGCGGGGCCTCACCGGCGACGAGGGAGTAATCATCCCCGCCGCCAACCGCAAGCACCTGATGCTGCGGCCAGACGTGGTTACCGCCGCCGAGCAGGGTCGTTTCCACGTCTGGGCCGTGAGCCACGTCGACCAGGCGATGGAGCTGCTCACCGGCCAGCACGCGGGGCTGCCGGACCAGGAGGGAATCTACCCCACCGACAGCATCAACGGTCAGGTCCAGCAGCGGTTGGCGGAGTTCTTCGCCGTGCGTCAGCACTTGATCGGCCAAGGCCATCAGATGGACGACTGACCCCGGCGAGAAAGCGGTGCAGGATCGGTTCCAGGGCCTCGCCGGGCTGGCCGACCACCGCGAGGTCGCCGAAGCCTGCCGGGACCACCAGGCCCGCAAGTCCGCTCGCCGCAAACCGGTGCTGCCGCCGCGCGACCGTACCCGGCAACAGCAGCAGGGTCACCGGTCCTCTTTCCCCCGGCACCACCAGATGGACGCCGCGGCGGGGGCCGATCACACAGCGCCCGGCATAGGTCACCGGCCCGAGCCGAGAGTCCACCTCGATGTCCAACTCGCGCAACAGGGCCTGCACCCGGCGCCACGGCACGGGCGCCGCCGTGCGCAGGTGAGACGGCTCGGCCCGGATGTGGTCGATGACCAGCCCCTCCCAGTCAGTCCCCAAAGATAGGCCGCGCAGCCCGATCCAGGCCGCGATCAGCAGTAGCGGGACGACGGCGAGCAGGAGAGGCCGCCATACTCTCTCGCTCACCACGGCGCCCGATCTGGGCGTGACGCCCGCGTCTTCAACCTCGGCCGCCAGGGCTGCGCGCAGCCGACGCTCGAACGCCAGCGTATCCGCCGCGGCTCGCGCACACGCGCGGCATCGGCCAACATGGGCGCGGAAGCCCGGATCCCGCGTGTATGGGTTGATCAGGAGCGCACGCCGGAACTGCTCGCAGTTCACTGCCGATTCCCGGCGCAACGGCCAGCGTGTTCGGCGCCGAACGGCGGTCCTGTATCTCCGGCTGACGGTTTACCCATGTCCCATAGGACCGCCGCCACTCTCCCTTCATGACAGTGCCTCACCAGAATCTCGTCTATCCGGTTGTGATACGCTGATCCTCACTGGTAGTGGCGGTGCCGCACCGCAGTTTTTGGCGGGATCACTGGATGAAGGAACGAGCATTCAACACCATCGTCATCGGCACCGGGCCCGCGGGCGAAGGGGCGGCGATGAAGCTCGCCAAGGCCGGCCAGCAGATCGGCGTGATCGAGGCCCACGACCAGGTAGGCGGCGGCTGCACCCACTGGGGGACCATCCCCAGCAAGGCCCTGCGCCATTCCATCCAAATGCTCGCAGACTACCGCCGCAGTCCCCTGTTTCACCGTACCAAGGACCAGGTCGAGGTGGAATTTCCGGATCTGCTGAAGGCCGCCGACTCGGTCATCGACAAGCAGGTGCGCACCCGCTACCGCTACTACCAGCGCAACCGGGTCGAGGTCATCTTCGGGCGGGCCCGCTTCGTCGATCCCCATCACGTGGAGGTGCTGCGGCCGGATGGCGTCGCCGACCTGCTGCGGGCCGAGCACTTCGTGATCGCCACCGGCTCACGGCCCTATCACCCGCCCGACCTGGACTTCTCCCACCCCCGCATCCTCGACAGCGACTCGGTGCTCGGGCTGAGCCACACCCCGCGCTCCGTGACCATCTATGGGGCCGGCGTTATCGGCTGCGAGTACGCGTCCGTGTTCGCGACCATGGACGTGAAGGTCAACCTGGTGAACACGCGCGATCGCCTGCTGTCCTTCCTCGACGACGAGATCACCGACGCCCTGAGCTACCATCTGCGCCAGCTGGGCGTGGTGATCCGCCACGACGAGGAATACGAGCGGGTCGACGCGGACGGCGACGGTGTCGTGCTGCACTGCAAGTCGGGAAAGAAGTTCAAGACCGACGTGCTGCTGTGGGCCAACGGGCGTACCGGAAACACCCAGGACATGGGCCTGGAGGACATCGGCCTGGAGCCAAACCGACGGGGTCAGATCGACGTCAACCAGAGCTACCAAACCTCGTTGCCGCACATCTACGCGGTCGGCGACGTGGCCGGTCCCCCGGCGCTCGCCAGCGCGAGCTACGACCAAGGACGCTTCGTCGGCGCCCATATCGCGCACGGCGAGTGCGACTGGTCCCTGATCGAGGAGTTCCCGACCGGGATCTACACGGTGCCGGAGATCAGCTCCCTCGGCCGCACCGAGCGCGAGCTCACCGCACAGCAGGTGCCCTACGAGGTGGCCCACGCCCCGTTCAAGATCATCGCCCGCGCCCAGATAACGGGACACACCGTGGGCATGCTCAAGATCCTGTTCCACCGCGAGACCCTGGAGATCCTCGGGCTGCACTGCTTCGGGGAACAGGCCTCCGAGATCATCCACATCGGCCAGGCCATCATGTCCCAGAAGGGGGCGGCCAACACCCTGCAGTACTTCGCCGAGACCACCTTCAACTACCCCACCATGGCCGAGGCCTACCGGGTGGCGGCCCTGAACGGACTCAACAGGCTGTTTTGATATCCGCGGAAGAAAACCGCCCGTTACCCTGTGTGGCCGCGCTGATCCGGGGCGCGCAGATGACGGTCGCGTCCCGCAAGGCCTGGGCAGGGGCTGCCCGCGATAGCGGCGGAGCGGGCCGGCGCCGCCCGCTCGGCTCCGGCTGGTTCAGGGAACCATGTAGCGCAGCTCGTTGAAATTCGCCGTGATGTCGACGACGTCGCCGACCGCGGCCAGCCCCTCGTAGTCCTGCCGCAGCTTCGCCGCGCGCCGCTTGGAGTATGTCTCCAGCCGATCGACCGCCAGCGCCAGCTCTGGCGCCGAAGGAACGCGCGGCGGCAACATGACGATCCGGATGATGCGGATATCCTTGCCTAGGGCATAGTCGAGGAACGCGCCTCGCTCGAGCCGGCCGCGAAACTCGTAGTCCGCCAACGCGATGATCTTGTACCTGGCCTGGTTCGGGACGCGCTCCTTGACCAGGAAGACGTCCATCTCCGCGCGCCCGCACTGCTCCATCTGCTGCCACAGACGGGCGGTGCGGGCCGGTGAGGTGATGGCGGAAAAATCGAACTTGCCATCCGCGGTCTCGAAAAAGGACGCGAGAGGACCGGGTTTCTGATTCAGGCCGACCTTCGCCGACGGGGATTCGCTCCCTTTCGCCCGGAAATAGAGTACGGGCAACGCGGTCGCGGCCTCCACGAAGAAGGAGGAGTACATCCGCGAAGCAGCCGCTTGGAGGGAATGCGACCGCTCGACGCGCAACGTCGATTGCTGTTTTTCGAGGAAGATCGAGAGCGCGCGGATGAATCCGCGCTGCCGGTCGGGGTCCTGCAAGCGCAACCGCAACAGCGTCTCGTCGCCGGGCTCCGTTTTGGCAACCCTGTAGGGCACCCGCTCGAAGCTCCTGCGCAGGCGAGCCAGCAGCCCCGCGTTGTCCGTCAGGCCCGACAAGGTGACCCGCACCAGGGCGCCCGGCGCCACCCGCGGGGCATCCTCGGGAAGGAATATCGACATGCCGGTGAGGGAGATGTCTCCGGTCAGCGCCTGGACGCTCGTGCCCTGCGTTTCCACGGTAACGTGAATCTGCAGCAGGTAACGCTCCTTCGACCTGGTTCTCTCGACGTAGTCGATCGGAAGCAGCTCGGGTTTTCCCCCGCGCCGCTTCCCGGGCTCGTCTGCGTCTCGGTAGGGCGCCGCGGGTGTTGCCGACTCGTAGGGTCGCAGATTCCAGCCGCGAACCTCAGCGGTGAAATCCATCAGGGCACCGAGCGCGATGAGGCTGCTGCTGTCGCGCAGCAGCTGCTCCGCATCCTCGGGCGACACCGCGGCCAGGGGTTCGAGCTCTCGCACCAGACGATGGCTATCGGGTCTGCGCACCCTGCGCGCCACCACCTTGAACGCGCGGAAACCGTCTTCGTTGCGATGCTTCGCCAGACTTGCGTACCAGTCGGCATCGGTTCTGCACGACAGGTCCATCAGGGTCCGGAGCTCGCCGCCGTCAGGGGAGCGCCACACCGCGAGCATCGCCGCGACCTGCCCGTCGACATTCGCCATCTTCATGAAATGGCGCAGATGCCTGCGGCCGATGGTCTCGGCCAGACGGTTTTCTCCCGTCGCGGTATTGAAGGCCGAGAGCGATTGCTCGTTCACGCCGTTGTAGAAAATCGCCTTGATCCGCACGCCGCGCATGCCGTCGCGGGTGAGGAAGAACGGAATCGACGCTGCGGAGTGCATGTAGTGGCGCTCGGCCAGGAGGGATTCGGCGGTCAGCGAGGCGTCTTCCGAGTCCATGAGCAGCTTACCGTCGCCGTTGTCCTCCTGCAGCCCGCCGAGACCGAGCAGGAACTTGGCCAGCGGGTTGGCGCTTCCCTCCTCGCACCGGAGCGCGAAGAAGAAGTCGTTGAGCTTGCGTACGATACGCACCACCCGGTACGTAACCAGCTGGTCCTTCAGCTCCGGGATGTCCGGAAACTTGATCTTGACGACATCGTCGGCCTGGTAACCACCAGGCGAGGTTGTCCGTACCCTGACCCCCGTCTCCGAGATGTCGCGGGTACGGCCTGTCAGGAGCTGTCCTTCGCCGATGATGACGACGCGTGTGGTGTACTTGATGCGGTCGTTGCGCCGTTTCTCGAAATAGCCCAGGGAGAAGATATCGTGCAGCTGGTGCACCACACCCTCGTCCGCACTCAGCTTGGCCCGCAAGCTCGGGGGAAGCGCGTCGGTGCCGGCGGGCGGGCGCTTCGGGTCTTGATCCGCTCTCGGCTTCGCGGCGGCGAGGACGGCCTCGTAGCAGCCGACGGTGACCACGCCCCCGTCCCGCCGCACACCCTCAAGGAAGAGCTTGCGCGACTCCCCATCCAGCCAGTAGATACGACGCCGATAGCGGTATCGCCGACACGGCTCGGAGACGTACTGGCGCATGTCCACGTCGTGCGTCCATTCCTGGCGCAGGCGCAGCGCCTCGGCCCGGGCGAGAAACGCGTCGTCGCGGGAGAGGCCTTCTGACAATTCGGACTCAAGCGCGGAATCAGTAGTTAGGTCAGTAGCCGCTTGATTGAGCATCTTTTTCTCCCTCGCCACTCTTATCCTCATCAGCGAACTCAGGCGCCGGGTGGGGCACGAATCCTCATTGCGGACGCTTCGCCGCCTTCCCGATCCCCGTCGTTCACTCGTTTCCGGCAGACAGTGAATCGCGCCCATCGACACCTCTGATCGATCGGGCGCGCACGCACACGGCCTACGACGTCAACGAAGCAACCCTCATACCGGAAACCTTCATGCAACCGCGTCGTAAGCGCGAACTGTGAGTTGGTTCTCACCGCGCAAACAGAACCTGCGAGCGGTTTCACAACTCGCGCCGAAGCCCGTCGGGCACCGGCCGCGGCGTTACGCGAGGGTCTTGCATACGGGAAGCGACCGGCGCCAGCGACCGTCGCTCTTGGCCGACAGTTCTCGTTTCTCACCGCTGGCGCGAGGACATCCTGGTCGCAACAGCTACCGCTCGCCCGCCGGCAGGACGCGTGCCGGATGAAGGTTCAGCGGTCTGCATCGGGTCGAGGAAACGTGAACGGTTCACGCCCGCTCTTGTGCTTACATGCAGCAGTTCGGTCGCCACCATGCCACCTGATTCCCAAAGAGGCTTACCGATGTCCAAATTCGTCGACTGGTCCCATGATTTGAGCGTGGGTGCAAAGGAAATCGATGAGCAGCACATGAAGCTGATCGATCTGGTAAAGGAGATGCACGAGGCGATCACCGAGCATCGGGCATCAGAAGTGACGATGAGAATTCTGGATGAGCTAATCGTCTACACGCAAACGCACTTCCAAACGGAAGAGGCGTTAATGAACATCCTGGAGTATGATGACTTCGAAGTACATAAGGCGCTGCATGACGCGTTGATCCAGCAAGTCAGCGATCTCAAGCTGAAGCGTCAATCCGGAAGGGCATCGATCAATTTCGAATTGATGCATTTCTTGAAGACATGGCTCACCAAGCACATTCTGGGCGATGACACCCAAATGGGCGCGTATTTCAACAAGGTCAAAAAGACTCCTCGAAGCAATCGCTCGGTATTCCACCGCATGCGAACCGCTCTCGGATTGACTTGAGCTTCGAGGCAACTTCCAGGGACCGAGCCTGACGACCCGCTCTTACGGACCGGCGACCTCGCCGGACCATCCGAGCCGAAGATTCGATCAGGCGCCTACGATTGTGGATACTTCGTTTCAGAATGGCGCCGGGCTGGCGCCGCAGGGAGCCGGAAGCGCCGCGCTGTTAGGCGCAAGAGGGGCGCCGACCGCTCGAAGCGCTGGTGGCCGATCGAAGAACCGGACGGTCCCTAAAGCCCAACCAGGGCGATCACGCGTAGTCCGCGACAAGCTTTCCGAAGGCGGACTGCCAGCCCCGAGCGAGTGAATCTCTGCCACCGGAGAAGGCGTTGTTCGCGAGGATCTCCTCGATCGGCTTGGGATTGCCCCAGAAGAATCCCTGCCCCAACCTGCAGCCCATTTGAACCAGTAAATGGTTCTGGTACTCGGTTTCGATCCCCTCGACAATTACGGACAGATTCATTGAGCTCGCGAGGGCCATGATGCCCTGCAGGACCTTTTCGCTGCCCTCAAGTTCACCGAGCCGGTTGATGAAAGACCGGTCGATCTTGACCGTATCGACGTCGAGACGAGAGAGCTGGGACAGACTCGAATAACCCGTCCCGAAATCGTCAATTGCTATATGGAACCCGTACTCCTTCGCCGCCTTGATCCACGACTCGGAGCTTTCTTTCTCCGCGATATAGCCTTCCGTGATCTCTAGCTTGACGAGATTAGGCCTGAGCCCGGCTCTGCGGGTGCAGTCTGCGGCGATATCGAGATAGCCGCTGTCTTCCAGCTGGCGACCCGAGACGTTGACGCTGATGAACAGATCGCCATCGCCGATTCGGGTGTTGATGATCTGAATACCCTCCAGCGCCTTCCGAAGCACGAATTCATCGATGCCCCTGATCAGGTTGGTTTCTTCCGCCAGGGCCACGAACAGCTGCGGCGGGACATAGCCATCGCGCGCATGCTTCCATCGCGCCAGGGCCTCGAAACCGACGACGCACCGGCTGCGGAGGTCGACGATCGGTTGATAGACCACCTTGAGATGGCGGTTCTCGACCGCGTTGCGCAGCTCGCCCTCCATCTTGAACTTTTCCATGGCACCGCCGTAGGTTTCGACCGCCTCGCCGGGGTCTCTTACCGGCCGCGCACCCGAACGATTTCTCAGGATGCACACGGAGGACCGGTATCGAGCCGCGATGAGGCGCATCAGCAAGCTCGAGATCGGATCAGCCTGATTCAGACGCTCACGCAGCTGGTCTCGGTGGATGACTCGAAGCTTGGTGTCGTCAACGATGACTGCCGTGGCGCTGCGTGGGGCGTCGTCGACAATAGCCATCTCGCCCACGATTTCTCCGGGGCCGAGATGGCTGAGAACGATCTTCTCGTCTTCGAAGAGGGTTGAGATCTCAACCGTGCCGGATTCTATGATGTACGCCCGATCGCCCTCCTCGCCTTCGCGGAAGAGAACGGTGCCGGGGAGAAAATGCTCGATCGTTTCATTGGGTTCCATTGAGTTAGACACCGATGCTTATCAGTCCTGGGGAAACACCAACCCAACCGCATGCCGCCCCGAGATTACGCGACCCAGGGACGCGGCGAGTTCTCAGCCGGTCTCCGGCAGCTCGAACCCACCAAGGGTCCGCGGGGACTGCCGCGCATCCCCCGTGGATCACCGGAACCTCGTAGCCCATCCACTCCCGACCCATGGACATCATCTCAACCCGGTCCCCGGTGCCGGGGCTCGGCGGCCGCGAATCGCGGGGCGAGGAGTTTCACCGTATCGCCCTTCGCCTGGCGAGAACGTGCACTTCGTCACAAGGGAAACAGGGCAGATCTTCGATGGAGCGGAAATCGTCGCGAATCGAGTGGCTCCGGACCTGGTCCGGGGGGGCATAGGACGCATCGAGTGACCTGGACGCCGGGGTGCTGGATCGCAAGCGATGGGCGCCAACCCTGCCCACCCGATCGCCCGATTCGGGGCTGACTGTCTACCAAAGTCGAAGCGATAATCTCGCGGGAGAAGCCCCAGGCCGGATCCTCCGAACCGCCGACAAGGATCTCGCCGTTGTCGGAACGCGGAACATCAAGAGTCGGTCGTCGGCAGGGCGCACGTTTTCGCGGTCCGAAGCAGGTGCGAACGGACTGACGCCGCACGCATGCCGAATTGTTGCGGCCCCGGTTATTCTCCTTCGCCTCGGGATCGATGATGGCCGGTGACCACGTCGCCGATGAGTGAACGGTCAGTTTCCGCGATTTTCTCGAATCGCACTCCCATGCCGCAGAGGGCGCGTGGCTCTAGGGCACCGGATCGCGTCGACCAGACCACGCAGGCGGTGACATGGAGCCTGCGCTCCACACCCGGGGGCGAGATGATCAGCTCGAAAGACTCGCCCAAACGCAAGGGTTCGCGACAGGCGATGAAGGCACCGGCCAGACTGATGTTTGTCGTTTCCGCCTGGTAGAAGGCCTCGAATGCCTTGATGACCACGGGCCAACGAATGTCCGCCCGAGGAAACCAGCGAACATCCACCCCGCTGCTGCCGGCTGTGGCCCTGTTTCCAGAATTCCGCGCAGCGGCAGGCTCTGACGGCTGAGTCTTCTGAATGTGCACGTTCGGCTCCCGGCCTGCATCTTGGCTTGTTGTGTCGGACCGTGAAAAGTGATGCCCGTCTCGGCAGATCTCTGCTTCGGTTGCGAACGCGGACGGCATCAATCCGGCATCGGTGCGCCCCTCTGTGTCCTTGACCGAAACCTCGCCTGCCCTGTCCTCGCTCGCCGCCACATCCGTAGTGATCAGACGCGCTCCATGGGTCTGAATGCAGAAACAGTGCCACTGCCGTCATGAACTTCCGTCGCCCAGAGAGTCCCCGTGATCCGCGGGATCTCGGAAACCTTGCCTTGTCGGGGAACTTGATCGCCTGGTCAAACTGTCGTTCGCTCAAGACAACCGCGCCGGGAGCCACGCGCAGCGCCTTCGGTTTCTGGATCCGCGGGAAGAGAGTCCGGCAGGAACCCCGGCCCGTCATTCTGGCCCTCGCAACAGGACTGGGGTGAGGGCACGGGTCTCGACAAGGGTTTCTCGCGGACGCTGCCACAGCTGCTCGGGTCGCCCCCCAAAGCGGCGGCCGGCGATCCTCACCGAGACGCATAGATCGGGCGCTGGAAACGCTCCTACACACGACTCCCCGGCGATGAGACAAAATTAGTTATTGCTTATTTAGCTTTTTCTTATATACTAATCCCCGAATTCGCAAGGACGCCGCCACGGGACCAACAAAAACCAGGCCGACGCAGTCCAGGGTTTTCGCCGGCGTCGATTCGATCAGGGACGATACCGAAAAAACAGCTTTTCCTTTCTCCCTTTTAACAACTGCATAGGTGTGTTTCCCATGAACAAGATCGCTACTGTCGCCTCCGCCGCCGCGCTCGCCGCCGTCTCCATGTCCGCCAGTGCCTGGTGGGCGAACCCGTATCAGCCCTGCATGACCGACGAGCAGAAGCAGGCGATGGCCGAGCAGCAGCAGGCCATGATGGCCGAGCAGACCAAGGCCATGGAGCAGATGATGGAGGCCCGGCGCAAGTTCGCCGAGCAGATGGCGAATAGCGCTCCGCGGGGCTTCGATCCCATGACCGCGGGTTACCCGGCCAGGCCTGAGTTCCCCGCGATGGGCGAGTTCCCGGCGATGCCCGAGATGCCCGCCTTCGGTCAGGCCCCGCAGTTCCCGGCTATGCCCGAGATGCCCGCCTTCGGTCAGGCCCCTGAGTTCCCGGCCATGCCGGAGATACCGGCCTTCGGTCAGACCCCCGAGTTCCCGGCCATGCCGGAGATGCCGGCCTTCGGTCAGACCCCCGAGTTCCCGGCCATGCCGGAGATGACCTCCCCGTATGGCATGGACATGCCCATGGCTCAGGTTCCGCCGCACGTGCAGGCCCGCTACGACGCGATGCAGACCCAGCGCGCAAAGGCCATGGAAGAGTCCAAGGCCCGCCACGAAAAGGTCGTCAACGAGATGGCCGAGCGCCGTGCGGCCGCCGAGGCCAAGCGCGCCTCCCGTCTCGCCCGCCCATACATGCCGCCCATGATGATGGCGAAGGCGCCTGTCGCTGAAACCCCGGCCGCGCCGGTCGCCGAGTCCGCTCCCGCGGTCCAGGCTGCTCCGGCTCCGGTTGAAGCAGCTGCTCAGCCCGCGCCGACGCAGAACTGAGCCTGATCGCGGTACGCCAAGTACCCGCACGCACCCCCGCTCCGGCGGGGGTGTTTTTTTGTGGAGAGCCTTGTCGGCCCACCGCCGTCTGGCCCACTCGGCCCCAACACGAAGACCGCTTCATCCAAGGGCGCGCGACACGGCATCCGGCCGTTGCGTACCGAAAAACCGGAATCGCTTCCGGGACCGCCAGCCGGGGCCGGATGTCGCCGGAAGGGCTTTATTGCCCGCGCAAATTCTCAATATTTACTCCTATCCTCCACTGGTATACTGACGGGGTTTTTCTCCCAGCCGCCGCGGGCGGCCAGTGAGCCAGATTCAGGAATCACCATGAGCAACAAGCCCGACATCGACCCCCTCGAGACACAGGAATGGCTCGATGCCCTGGAGGCGGTGCTGGAGAACGAAGGCGTGGAACGCGCCCATTTCCTGCTCGAGCGCCTGATCGACAAGGCCCGCCGCTCCGGCGCCTATCTTCCCTACAGCGCCATGACGGCCTATCTCAACACCATCCCGGTTCAACAGCAGGAGCGCTTCCCGGGCGATCGCGCGATGGAGCGGCGCATTCGCTCCTTCGTGCGCTGGAACGCCATGGCCATGGTGGTGCAGGCTAACCGGCTGTCCACCGAGCTCGGCGGACACATATCATCGTTCGCCTCGGTGGCGACCCTGTTCGACGTCGGCTACAACCACTTTTTCCATGCCCGTTCCAAGGACCACGGTGGCGACCTGGTCTTCATCCAAGGCCACTCCGCCCCCGGCATCTACGCCCGCGCGTTTCTCGAGGGCCGGATCAGCGAGGAGCAGCTCTACAACTTCCGTCAGGAGGTGGACGGCAACGGCCTTCCCTCCTACCCCCACCCCTGGCTGATGCCCGGCTTCTGGCAGTTCCCGACCGTCTCCATGGGCCTCGGCCCGATCATGGCCATCTATCAGGCCAGGTTCATGCGCTACCTCAACGACCGGGGAATCGTAAACACCGAGGGGCGGAAGGTCTGGGCCTTCCTCGGCGACGGGGAGATGGACGAGCCCGAGTCCCTCGGCGCCATCTCCTTGGCCGCTCGCGAGCGTCTGGACAACCTGGTGTTCGTGGTCAACTGCAACCTGCAGCGTCTGGACGGCCCGGTGCGCGGCAACGGCAAGATCATCCAGGAGTTGGAAGCGGTGTTCCGCGGCTCCGGCTGGAACGTGATCAAGGTCATCTGGGGCAGCTATTGGGACCCTCTGCTGGCGCGCGACAAGAAGGGCCTGCTGCTGAAACGGATGGAGGAGTGCGTGGACGGGGACTATCAGGCGTACAAGGCCAAGGGCGGCGCCTATACCCGCAAGCACTTCTTCGGCAAATACCCGGAGCTCGCCGACCTGGTCGCGGACATGACGGACGAGGACATCTGGCGCCTGAACCGCGGCGGTCACGACCCGATCAAGGTCTACGCCGCCTATGCCGCCGCGAACCGCCACAAGGGCCAGCCGACGGTCATCCTGGCCAAGACGGTGAAGGGCTATGGCATGGGCGAGGCTGGCGAAGGAATGAACATCACCCACTCCCAGAAGAAGATGGGCGAGACCGCGCTCAAGGCCTTCCGCGACCGCTTCAACATCCCGATCTCCGACGACCAGATCGGCGCCGCCCCCTTCTACAAGCCCCTGGCGGACAGTCCTGAGCTCAAGTACATGCAACAACGCCGCGAGTCTCTCGGCGGCTATCTGCCCGCCCGCAGCGATGAAGCGCCACGCCTCAAGACCCCGGAGCTGAAGGCCTTTCAGCCCCTGCTCGAGGGCAGCGGCGAGAAGGAGATGTCCACCACCATGGCGCTGGTGCGGCTGATGACCATCATCATCCGCGACAAGGAGATCGGGAGATACGTGGTTCCCATCGTCCCCGACGAGGCCCGCACCTTCGGCATGGAAGGCATGTTCCGTCAGCTCGGCATCTACTCCTCCGTGGGCCAGCTCTACGAGCCGGTGGACGCGGACCAGGTCATGTACTACCGCGAGGATAAGAAGGGCCAGATCCTGCAGGAAGGCATCAACGAGGCCGGGGCCATGTCGTCCTGGATCGCCGCGTCCACGGCCTATGCCAACCACGGCCAGAGCATGATCCCCTTCTACATCTACTATTCCATGTTCGGCTTCCAGCGCATCGGCGACCTGGCCTGGGCGGCTGGCGACATGCGCGCCCGCGGGTTCCTGATCGGCGGCACGGCTGGGCGCACTACCCTCGCCGGGGAGGGACTTCAGCACCAGGACGGGCACAGCCTGGTCGTCGCCTCCACGATCCCCAACTGCGTCTCCTACGACCCCGCCTTCTCCTACGAGATGGCGGTCATCGTCCAGGATGGGCTGCGCCGCATGTACCAGGAGCAGGAGAACTGTTTTTACTACATCACGGCGATGAACGAGAACTACGTCCAGCCGCCGATGCCGGAGGGTGCTCAGGAAGGGATACTCAAGGGCATGTACCGGGTTCTCGAGCGCGGCGAATCGGAGCTCCGGGTCCAGCTCCTGGGCGCCGGCACCATCCTGCGCGAAGTCCTGGCCGCCGCGGAGCTGCTGCACAAGGACTTCGACGTCAGCGCCGACGTCTGGAGCGTCACCAGCTTCAACGAGCTGCGACGCGAGGGCATCGACGCCGAGCGCTGGAACATGCTCCACCCGGAGCAGGAGCCGCGCCGCAGCTATGTCGAGCAGCAGCTCTCGTCCGGCAGCGGCCCGATCGTTGCGGCCACCGACTACATCCGCACCTACGCCGACCAGATCCGGCCCTTCGTGCCGCGCCGCTACCTGGCGTTGGGCACCGACGGCTTCGGCCGTAGCGACATGCGCAGCCAGCTTCGCAAGTTCTTCGAGGTCAACCGCTTCTACGTCGCCGTTGCCGCCCTCAAGGCCTTGGCGGACGATGGGCAGGTTCCCGCGGCCAAGGTCGCACAGGCCATCGAGAAGTACCGCATCGACCCGGAAAAACCCAATCCGGTGACGGTGTGAGCAGGCCGACACAGGACCTAGGAGGACGCAAGCCGTGGCACACGTAGAAGACATCAAGCTCCCCGACATCGGGGACTTCGCCGATGTCGAGGTCATCGAGATCCTGGTGGCCCCGGGTGACAGGATCGAAGCCGAACAATCCCTGCTGACCCTGGAAAGCGACAAGGCCACCATGGAGATCCCCGCCCCCGCGGGCGGCCTGGTGAGGGAGGTCAAGGTCAAGATCGGCGACAAGATCAGCGAGGGCGACTCCCTGCTGACCCTGGAGACCGGCGATGCCGGCAGCCCCGACGCGCCGCCGGTCGAGGCCCCGGCGGAGCGGCCTTCGCCTTCCGCCCAAGCCCCCGCAGATGAACCCAAGCCCTCTAGTCCGAAGGAGGCGGAACCCGTCGAGGTCCACCTGCCCGACATCGGCGACTTCGCCGACATCCCCGTGATCGAGGTCCTGGTCGCGGCCGGGGACCGGGTCGCGGTTGACCAGTCCCTGGTCACCCTGGAGAGCGACAAGGCGACCATGGAGATCCCCTCGCCCAGCGCGGGGGAGGTCAAGTCCGTGGCCGTCAAGGTCGGCGACAAGCTGAGCCGGGGCGACCTGCTGCTCACGCTGCTGGCCGAGGACTCCACGACCCGGGCCGAGGAGGAAGTACCCGAGCCCTCCGCCGAGGAGACCGAGCAGACCCAGGGCCCCTCATCCATACCCAAGACGAGCGCCCAGGGTCGTGCGCCCGGCGATGCCGAGCGCCGCCAGGCTCCGGTGTTGCCGCGTCCGGAGGACATGGCCGCCATCGCCAAGGGGCGAAAACCCCACGCCAGCCCGGCGGTGCGCCGCTTCGCCCGCGAGCTCGGGGTCGATCTGACCCAGGTCAAGGGGTCGGGTCCGAAAGGCCGCATCCTCAAGGATGACGTCCAGGGCTTCGTCAAGCAGGCCCTGTCCCAAGG
>CAVORB010000013.1:0-314528 GCA_963698495.1 uncultured Gammaproteobacteria bacterium
AAACGAAGGCACCGAGGGGCACGTCCGACAAGGTCTGCGCCTGCACACAGCGGTCGAAGACCTCGAGGATGCCTGGCTCCGAGGCGGGCTGCCTCACGGCATAGTCGCAGGCATTCCAGTAGGGGCTGGTGCGCACCCCCGCGGCATCTGCGCGAAGGAGATGGCCCGCCTCGAGCTTTCGGATGCCCGCAAACATGGTCTGCGGAGCAGTCGTGTAGCCCAACGTCAGGTAGTCGGAGAGACCCGCCGGAGAGATCGGCACGTCCCCGAGCCCTGCGATCAGAGACTGGATCTCGGACGCGAAATGGATCTCGCCGCCGCGCTGACAATAATGAAGTGGCTCTCGCCGGCGCGGTCACGGGCCAGCAACAGGACGCGCTTCCCGGCATCCCACAGCGCGAGGGCGAACATGCCGTCGATGTCGTCGAGCGCCGCCTCCCCGCGGTCGAGAAAGAGCGGCAACAGGGTCTCCACATCGCTGTGGGAGGAGCGGAAGGGGTAGCCCTGGCGCGCATAACGCCGCCGTAGCTCCGGCGCGTTGTAGATCTCGCCGTTGCACACCAGCCAGACCTGACCGTCGGGACTGCTGAAAGGCTGGTTGGCCTGCGTGCTGAGGTCGATGATGGCAAGCCGCCGCGAGCCGAGCACGGCGATCCGATCGTCGAAGCGTCCCCGGCCTTGTCGGCTCGCGCGGCGAGGACATCCTCCTGGCCAACACGGCCTCCCTTGAACGCAGTGACGCCCCCGACTGGCTGATGGCTCCGAAGATCCCGCACATGGTCAGTGCCCTCCCCCTTCGCAGGGACCGTACAGGGCGTACAGGTGGTTCGCGTAGAGCAACGGCAGTTTCGCCGCCAGCGCCCCCCGCTCCGTCTCCCAACGCCTCCCGGAGCCGATGAGGAACAGGGTGCCCGGCGGACACCGCTGAAACTCCTGATACCACCACGCCAAGGGCCGCAAAGTCGATCCAGGGGCGTCACGAAGCCGGGCATCGTAGTCTTGGATGTAGTTGCTCCGGATCTCGCTCGCGTCCTGCGTGGCGACCAGTAGGGTTTGTTCCAGATAGAAAGACAGCGAGGCCGGATAGACCCCGATCGCGATCACTCGACCGCGCCGTCGATCGCCTGCTCGATGGTCTGAGCGAACTGACGCGTGGAGCGCTGCTCCCCGAGCGCCGTCAATGCCCCTTGCGCCCCGATGATCAGCACGAAGGGCGCAAGCGCGAAACCCGCCAGCGCGGCGCTGCGCCAACGCAGGCCCGCCAAAGCAAGCCCAGCCGTGGCGATCAGCCCAGCGCCAACGTAGGGTGCGAGGGCGCGCGCCTCATCGGCGACGCCTGGCGCCCCGCGGATCAGTGACGCGAGCCAGTCACCGGCGAACAGCAGCGCTGCTCCGACCCCGGCCAGCGCCGGGGCAGAGACCCAGATGACGTAATGCAGGCTGCCAGGCGAAAGCTGCAGCAGCCGAGCGCCGAGCAGCGCCACCGCGGGTATGACCGGCAGAATATAACCCGGGCGTTTGGATTGCGAGATCGAGAAAAAAGGGTCGGGAGCAGTACCCATAGCATCAGAAACACCTCGTCGCGGGCACGCTGCCGCCAGAACTGCGCCAGTCTTGGGGCACCTACCAGCAGCACCGTCACCCAGGGGAACGCGCCGAGGAGAAGAATCGGCAGGAAATAATACCAGGGGCCGGTACGGCGCACGCTGTCCGCGGCCACGCGCTCGAAGGTCTCGCGGATGAAGGCGTAGTGCGGGAACTCGGGATGACGCAGGGACACCGCGAGAAACCAGGGCCCAACCAGAAGCACGAAGACCGTCAGCCCGGACAAGCAGAACAGTCGCCGCGGGGATTTGCGCAATGCAAGGGCTTCGCCCAGCGCAATGATCATGGGCAGCACCAACCCCACCGGTCCCTTGGTGAGCACCGCGAAACCGACGGCGGTCCAGCCCGCGAGACACCAGGCTGGGTGCTCGCGCTCCAACGCGACATGGAAGGCAATGGCTGCGCTGCTCACCCAGAACATCATCACGGCGTCGAAGATGACGATTCCCGAGAAGACGAGCACGATAGGCGAGCTTGCGAGCATCATTCCCGCCACGAGTCCAGCCGTGCGCCCGAAGCGCAGCCAGCCAAAGGCGATGACGAGCGCAACGGTCCCGAGCGAGAACAGCAAGGGAGCCAATCGGCTGCCAGCTCACCGGCACCCAGGGCGCGAATCGACAGGGCGCTCGCCGCGAAAGAAGGACCGGCTTGTCGAGATACGGCAGACCGTTGAGGTGCGGGACGACGAAGTCGCCGCTCTGCGCCATCTCGCGCGCGACCTCGGCATTGCGGCCCTCGTCCGGCTCCATCAGCGCGACCGATCCGAGCAGTCGAACGAACCCGATCAGCAGGAGCACCCAGAGCAACGACCAGGCCACGAGGATACCCAGGGTCCGGGCCCTGGTATCGGAGGATTCGGGACCGGGGATCATGCGGGAAACCTGCAGCAGACCGCCGCGCCCTTCCGGAGTGCATCGGTGGCGCCGGATAGTCGTTGTTGCCTGTTCGCCGTGCAATGCGTGGATCTCTCGTCGAGCCAGTCGCATTGCGCGGGTCAGCGCCCGCAAGCCCGAGCATCCCGCGCAGGCGCGCCGGCAGCTCGGCGTCACCTGGTCCCAGGAGAAGCGCCAGGTCCAGTCCCCTCGAGGTACCCGGGACGTTCATGCGGAAAGCCCCATCCAGCCCCAGGATGTCCTGCATCGGCAGAACCGCGAGGTGAGAACAGGACGCCAGGGCGCAGCGGATCAGCGGCCAGGGCATATGCTCCGACGGGTGCCCCAGAAATTCGTCGACATAGGCCCGGGCTCCGTCGTCAAGGGAGCGATACCAACCCAGGGTGGTGTCGTTGTCGTGGGTGCCGGTGTACACCACCGAGTCCGGGGCATGGTGGAAGGGGAGGTAGGGATTCGTCGCCTCGCCGGAAAAGGCGAACTGCAGCACCTTCATACCCGGTAGGCGGTACTTCCTGCGCAAGGCATCCACCGCGTCGGTGATGACGCCGAGGTCCTCGGCGATCAGCGGCAGCGGACCGAAGCGCTGGTGCAGCCGCTCGAAGAGCTCGTCGCCCAGCGCCTTCACCCAGCGTCCGTTGATGGCGTACTCCTCGCTGGCCGGGATCTCCCAATAGGCCTCGAATCCCCGGAAATGGTCGATCCTGACCATGTCGAAGAGCCGCATCTGGGTGCGGTTGAGCCAGCGGAAGCCCTCGGACTGCATGCGCTGCCAGCGGTAGAGCGGGTTGCCCCAACGCTGGCCGGTGGCGGAGAAGTAGTCGGGCGGCACGCCGGCGACCACGCGCGGGCTCCCGTCGGCCTCGAGATCGAAATCGTCCGGCCGCGCCCACACCTCCGCGCTGTCATGGGCGACGAAGATCGGCATGTCGCCGAACAGCTTGACCCCCAACCCGTTGACGTAGCGGCGAAAATCAGCCCATTGGGAGAAGAACAGGAACTGCTCGAAGCTGATGTAGTCGATCTCGGCCGCCAGACGCTCCCGCGCCAGAACAAGGCTGTCGTGCGGCGTGCGGAAGAGGCTCGGCGATAACTCGACCAGCAGGCCCGCCCTGCTCCTCGCGCAGCGCCCGGTAGAGGGCGTAGTCTCGTAACCAGTAGGCGTTCTCGCGGATGAAACCGGCCAGGGCCTCGTGCTCGGGGGCATGGGCAAGCGAGCCGAAACCGGCCCAGGCTTCCCGCAGCGCAGCCACCTTGGCGGCCTGGTGGTCCCCTCGGCGGCAGCCCCCGGCAGCCAGCCGCGCTCCACCAGGGGCTCGAGCGCGATGAGGCGGGGACTGCCGGCGTGGGCGGAGCTGGTCTGATAGGGGGAGCCATCTGAGGTCGGACCGACCGGCAGCATCTGCCACACCGTAAACCCGCCGTCGGCGAGGAAGTCGGCGAACCTGTAAGCGTCCGCACCCAGGCAACCGCAGGGGCCGTTTCCCGGCAGCGAGGTCAGGTGCAACAGGACGCCCGCCGGCGGCGGTCGAGGCAGTCCGCGGGGGGCTTTTCTTGGGTTGGCATGTCGACCGATGCCCTCGCTGTTCAACTCAGCTCTTTTTCATTACGCCGCCGCGTTCCGGGCTTCCGCCGCCCTTAGTGAACGGACGGGCGAGATAATCCGGCGGCTTCTCACCGAGCAGCTTGTAGAGCTGCTGCAGTTGATGGCGGTAGAGGCGCTCGAAGTCGCTGACCGCTTGCGCTGAATTGCTGTCCCCGAACCACCAGAACCAATCCGACCCCTCGCAGGTTGCGAGCTGCAGCTCGAGGCGTTCGCGTTCCTTCGGGCCGATTTCCCGCTCGGCCAGCACCCGATCGTACGTCGCCTTGGCCTCGCCCAGCATGTCCCACGCCAGGTTCTTGTCCGGCTCGCCGATCCAGGTGGAGAGATTGCCGTAAACCCAGCTGCCGGCCACCAGCCGCGACAGGTCGGGAGCCGGCCCTTCGAGGCGCTCCAGAACCTGCGAGAAGGTCGTGAGCTCGAGTCGCGGGTGCTCGGCCAGACGCCGGTACAGGGCGGAGAGGAAGAAACTGCCGTTGTGCGGATAGTACTCCCAGGCGTTCTCCCCATCCAGGATGATGGAGAGCACCCGGCTCGGGCGACCCTCCGTCGCGTCTGCGGTACGTTCCAGATGCTCGATCAAATTGCTCACCGCGTCGTCCGCGTGCCAGTCGCCGTAGTTAAACCCGATCAGGTCGGAGAGCCCGTCGTCGCGGAAAAAGCAGCGCAGGCTCCCCTCGCGGACGCGATAGGGGGAGGCGATCCAATGCTCCGGGAGGTTGCCACCCCTGGTGGATGCCACCAGGCTGTTGTGGAGCACGCGCTGACCGCTGGCGGCCCAATGGAAGCCCGCATCCTCCAGCATTCGGACGGTGTCCTCGCAAACGGCGCCCTCGGCGGGCCAGCAACCGACGGGACGGAAGCCGAAATGGCGCTCGAAGCAGGCGATGCCCCGCTCTATGTGCCAGCGCGCGCGCTCCTCGCCCCCCGGATACCTGACGAGGGCCGGGAGTTCAGCCTCCGGTAGGGCCTCGCGCGCGGCCTCGATGTCGAGCAACAGCGGGATGATGGGGTGGGCATAGGGCGTCACCGACAGCTCCACGCGGCCGGTCTGCGCCAGGCGCCGGTAGCGGGGCACGATCGACGCCAGTTGCTCGCCGATCACGGCCAACAGGGCGCGGCGGTCCTCCAGGTTGAAGCCGCGCCCCTTCTTCTGCAGCGAGTCGATGCGCTGGTCGTTCTCGCGCACATGCTCGCCGGTCCAGGCCAGGTGATACCAGACCAGCAGGTCGGCGAGATACTGATCGCTGAGGTAGGCGTCCGCGTTGCGGTGTCGGTCGATCCAGTCCGCCAGATCGATCAGCTCGCTGTAACAGGGGAAGCGCTCGATCAGGTGCTGCGCGTTTGCGCGCCGGCAGGCGGCAATGAGTGCGCGGCGTACGGGGAGGTCCAGCGGCAGGCCCGGGCCGGAGAGCGCCGCCAGGAGGGGATCGCGAATGCGCTGTCCGCGCTCCTGCCAGGCGCTGATCTGGCGGGCGTAGTCGTCGATCTGCTCGAGCAGGATCGGGGCGAAGTTGACCACCGCGCGCGCTTCGGGCTGCCCCTCCAGGTGGGCCGCCATGTCGGAGTAGTCCTTCAGGGCGTGCAGATAGACCCACGGCAGCTCGTAGTCGCCACCGCCGGGCCCCCGGTAGTCCGGCTGGTGCATGTGCCAGCACAGGACCACCGGAAGCCGGTCAACCTCACCGGACATAGTTGACTTCCTGGCCCAGCATCTCCGGGGTGACCAGGGTCACGCCGCCCTCCGTAACGTAGAAGCCTTGCTTGCGGTCCTCCTCCGGGTCCTTGCCGATGACCATGCCCTCGGAGATCCGGCAGCCGCGGTCGATGACGGCGTTGCGAATCTCGCAGTTGCGGCCGACATCCACGTCGGGAAGGATCACGGAATCCTGGACGTAGCTGAAGGAGTTGACCCGCACGTTGGAGAACAGCAGCGAATGGCGCACCGTGGCGCCGGAGATGATGCAGCCGCCAGAGACCATGGAGTCGACGGCCATGCCGCGCCGGTCCTCGTCGTCGAACACGAACTTGGCCGGCGGCAGCTGCTCCTGATAGGTCCAGATGGGCCAGGTGTCGTCGTAGAGATTGAGCGGCGGGGTAACCCCGATGAGCTCCAGATTGGCCTCCCAGAAGGCGTCAATCGTGCCTACGTCACGCCAGTAGGCCTGCTCGCCGCTGCGCACGTCACGGAACGGGTAGGCCAGAACCCGGTATTTGGTGATGACGTCGGGGATGATGTCCTTGCCGAAATCGTGGCTGGAGCGGGCGTTGTCCGCGTCCTTGATGAGCTGCTCGAACAGGAAGGCGCGGTTGAACACGTAGATACCCATGGAGGCCAGCGCCGTATCCGGACGCCCGGGGATGGGATCGGGCTGTCCCGGTTTCTCCAGGAAGCTCCGCACCCGGCCGTCTTCGTCCACGGACATGACGCCGAATTCCTTGGCCAGCTCCAGGTCCACCTCGAGGCAGCCGACGGTCATGTCGGCGCCGCTCTCCACGTGGTAGGCCACCATCGCGCCGTAGTCCATCTTGTAGATGTGATCGCCGGCCAGGATCAGCACGTAGTCGGGATTGTGGCTGCGGATGATGTCGAGGTTCTGGAAAACGGCGTCCGCCGTACCCGAGTACCAGGCGGTCTCGGCGATCCGCTGCTGGGCCGGCCACAGCTCGACGAACTCGCCGAACTCGCCGCGCAGGAAGCCCCACCCCTTCTGGATGTGGAGGATCAGGGAGTGGGCCTTGTACTGGGTCAGTACGCCGATGCGGCGAATACCGGAGTTGATGCAGTTGGAGAGCGGGAAATCGACGATCCGGAACTTGCCGCCGAAGGGCACCGCAGGCTTGGAGCGCCACTTGGTCAGGTGCTTGAGGCGCGAGCCGCGACCTCCGGCGAGGATCAGCGCCATGGTGTTGCGGGTCAATCGGCTGACGAAACGCGGACTCGAATCCGGCATGACTAGTCCCCCTGTCCATTGTTAGGAATCTGCGCCCACGCTCTCTCGCCGGGCCTGGTGAGAGGCCACTTCACGGCGTGCGCCGAACCTCTCGTATGGTACCATCTTTACCTGTCGCCACGAGCGGCATCGGCCCTCGCAGTGCAGAGAATCCTACCGTCATGCTCACCGGCAAGCCCGCCCTCCCGAAGCTCCCGGAACCCCTCCAGCGCATCGTCGAAGCCCGCCATCACGACCCCTTCCAGGTCCTCGGCCGCCACGTCCGGGACGGCCGCTGCACGGTGCGTGCGTTCCTGCCCAGGGCGGAGCGGGTGCGCATCGTCGAGAGCGGGATCGAGTTGGAGCGCATCGCCGGGACAGACCTGTTCGTTTGGGAGGGAGAACCGGGGCAGGTGCCCGAGCGCTATCTCCTCGATTGGCACGACGCGCAGGGGACGGTGCACCATCACCACGACCCCTACTGCTTTCCGCCCCAGCTCGGGGACTTCGATCTGCACCTGTTCGGCGAGGGACGCCACTGGCACGCATACCGCTTCCTCGGCGCCCACGCGCGGACGGTGGACGGCATCGCGGGCGTGCAGTTCGCCGTCTGGGCCCCCAACGCGGACCGGGTCAGCGTCGTCGGCGACTTCAACGCCTGGGACGGGCGCGCCCACCCGATGCGGGTGCGCGACGGCTCCGGGGTTTGGGAGCTGTTCATCCCCGGCATCGGGACCGGCGGCCTCTACAAGTTCGAGCTGCGCGACCGACACGGCAGCATTCAGGTCAAGATCGACCCCTACGGCAACGCCTTCCAGCTGCGCCCGGAGACGGCGGCAATCATCTGTGCCGAGAGCGATTTCGAATGGGGCGACCAGGCATGGCTCGAGGCGCGTGCGAAGGCGGACTGGCAGCACCGCCCCATGTCCGTATACGAGGTCCATCTCGGCTCCTGGCAGAAGACCGCGGACGGGGAGTTCCTCAACTACCGGGAGCTGGCCAAGCGCCTGGCGGACTATGTCCGCGAGCTGGGCTTCACCCACATCGAGCTGCTGCCCATCACCGAGCACCCCCTGGACGCCTCGTGGGGTTACCAGACAACCGGGTATTTCGCGCCCACCAGCCGCTTCGGCAGCCCCGACGACTTCCGCTGGTTCGTCGACCACCTGCATCGTCAAGGCATCGGGGTGATCCTCGACTGGGTACCGGCTCACTTCCCCCGCGACACCTTCGCCCTCGCCCACTACGATGGCAGCGCGCTCTACGAGCACGCGGACCCGCGCCTCGGCGAGCACAAGGACTGGGGCACCCTGATCTTCAACTACGGGCGCAACGAGGTGAAGAACTTCCTGCTCTCCAGCGCCCTGTACTGGCTGACCGAGCTCCACATCGACGGGCTGCGCGTCGACGCGGTGGCATCGATGCTCTATCTCGACTACTCGCGCCAGCCCGGAGAGTGGATCCCCAACAAGTACGGCGGCAACGAGAACCTGGAGGCGGTCGACTTCCTGCGCCAGCTGAACACGGTCACCCACGAGCAGCACCCGGGCACGCTGATGATCGCCGAGGAGTCCACGGCCTGGCCCGCGGTGTCACGGCCGACCTACGTCGGGGGCCTCGGCTTCAGCATGAAATGGAACATGGGCTGGATGCACGACACCCTCTCCTACATGTCCAAGGACCCCGTCTACCGCCACTACCACCACGACCTGCTCACCTTCGGTCTGGTCTACGCCTTCACCGAGAATTTCGTCCTGCCCTTCTCCCACGACGAGGTGGTGCACGGCAAGGGTTCCATTCTCGAACGCATGCCCGGAGACGGGTGGCAGGAGTTCGCCTCCGTGCGCCTGCTCTACACCTTCATGTTCACCTACCCCGGCAAGAAGCTCCTGTTCCAGGGCTGCGAGTTCGCGCAGGGACGGGAGTGGGACTTCGCCGGCGAGCCCGACTGGTTCCTGCTCGAACGCCCGCAGCACCAGGGCGTGCGCCGGCTCGTCGCCGACCTCAACCGGCTGTACCGCGACATGGCCGCCCTCCACGACCTGGACTTCGGCAGCGAGGGGTTCGAGTGGATCGACTGCCACGACAGCTCACAGTCCGTGCTGAGCTACCTGCGCAAGGACCGCACCGGCAATGCGGTGATGGTGTGCGCGTTCAACTTCACCCCGGTGCCCCGAAACGACTACCGCATCGGGGTGCCGCTCCCCGGCGCTTACCGGGAGTTGCTCAACTCCGACGCCGAGGGCTACGGCGGCAGCAGCCCGGAACAGGGCCGCGGCAGCGACGCCGAGCCTCTGAGCTGGATGGGACGCCCGCACTCGATCCCGGTCGCGCTGCCGCCGCTGGGGGCGGTCGTGCTCCTGCACGAGACCGCACCGGCGCCAGCAAGACGAGACATCAGCCGACGACGCGCAAGACGCGGACGCGCAGTAGGACCCGGCAGCCGGCCAGCTGAGCCCGTCAGCGTTCGGCCCCCTGCGCCCGCGCCCGCTCGAGCCGCTGCTCCAGGGCGGAGGCGGTCCAGGTCCCCTCGTCCCTGCCGTCCGCCTCGGGCCAACCGGCCGCATGGCGGCTCACCAGATCGGCCAGCATCTCCATGTGGGCGGGATCATCATTCAGCGCCGGGATGTATCCATAACGCTTGCCGCCCGCCTTCAGGAAGTAGTCCCGATTCTCCACCGCGATCTCCTCCAGGGTCTCCAGGCAGTCGGCGGAGAACCCGGCGCAGATCACGTGGACGTTTTCCACCCCGTTGCCGCCCCACTCCTTCAGCAGCTCGTCGGTGTAGGGACGGAGCCACTCCTTGCCGCCCACCCGCGACTGGAAGGATACCTGCCAGCGCTCCCGCGGCAGGCCCAGCGACTCCGCGGTGAGGCGGGCGGTCTTTTGGCACTGGCAGTGGTAGGGGTCCCCACCGAGAAAGTAGTCCCTGGGAATCCCGTGAAAGGAGAACAGGAGCCGGTCGGGCTCGCCGTGCTCCGCCCAGTAAGCACGCACGCTCCCCGCAAGGGCGGAGACATAGGCGGGGACGTCGTGATACTGGTTGACGAACCGCAGCTCGGGAATCCAGCGCCAGGTGGACAGCTCGCGGCTAACGGCATCGAAGGTCGAGGCGGTGGTGGTGGCCGAATACTGGGGATACAGGGGCAGAACCAGCAGCCGGCGGGCGTTGGCGCGGCGCAGATTCGCGAGCGCGGAGGGGACCGAGGGATTTCCGTAGCGCATCCCGAGCTCCACGCGCACCGGACCCGGCATGCGGGCGCTCAGACGCTCCTGCAGGGCACCCGCCTGACGGCGGGCGATGGTGAGCAGGGGCGAACCCTGCTCGGTCCATACGGCCTGATATGCCTTTGCCGAGCGGCGGGGCCGCACCCGCAGGATGACGCCGTGCAGGATCGCCCGCCACAGGGGCCGGGGCAGCTCGACCACGCGCGGATCGCTCAGGAACTCCGCCAGATAGCGCCTCACCGCGGAAACGGAGGGCGCGTCCGGCGTTCCCAGGTTCAGGACCAGCACGCCCAGGGTCTCCGGCGCGTCGTGTCGGAAAGCGGTCTCGTTCTGGTACTTCATAGGGGTCTAGGTCAGAGGATTCCGCGAAAAGGACTTTCGCGCGGCCGGGGACGGGCGCTGGAGCCGGGATTGGCCCCGGTCAGCTCAAGGCGCGGTCTGGTCCATTAGGTGCTGATAAAGGGCCTTGAAGCGCCCCGGGTCGCGGTCACCGAACACGGGGTCGGTCACCTTCGAGATCTGCTGCTCGATCTCCTCCCAGTCCCGCTCCGTCAGCAGCTCCCGCGCCAGCGGGAAGGCCTCCCGCTCTTCCAGGTCGAGGTGCTTGCGCAGTGTCTGCACCAGCTCACGCCCATGGGCCTCGACCTGGTCGCGCCGCAGCACCTCCTCGTGCACGATCCCCTCGAGGGACTCACGGAACTGCTTGTTGATCTCCCCCAGCACCTCATGCTGCTTGCCGAGCACGTCCAGCACGCTCCTGTGCTGGTTGCCATGGGCGCGCATGCGATCGAAGATCAGATCCTCGCTGGGATGGTGCACCTGGTCGGCGTACTTCTCCATGTATTCGAGCATCTCGCACATCAGCTCGTAATCCGGCTCAGTTCCCTCGTGAAACATGTCCAACAGCTTGTCCAGCAGATCGAGGAGACGGGCCAAATGCCGGTGGTCCTCGTGAAGACGCTCAAGTAGCTGACTCATAGGCCTCCTCGCAAATTGTGGAATGGGGCCGCCGGCACTGCCAACGGCAGTGCTCGGTCGCGACTTCACCCGAGCTTCTAAGTATGACACCAGACCGAGCGAATCCAAGAGTGCTGTGGCGTGACCCAGCGGACCAGCAGCTCTTTGGCGGGGCGCCGAGCGAGCCCCGGAGCCGGCTGGACGTACGCAGGGAGACAACCCTATGACCGGTTGCGGCCGCCGCGCGCGCCTCGCCGCAACGAGCAGAGCCAGCGCCAGACCGCGCCTTCCGGGCGGCTGCCGCCCGTCAGGCTGTAGCTCAGGGCGTGAATATTCTGCAGCGTCCAGCGCATCCGCGAACGGGCGCAGACGCGCCCGCAGAACAGCACGCGGTCTCCCTGTCGCAGCCGGAGCTCGTCGCTCGGCAAGAGCTCGCGCTGGCTGTTGTGCAGCAACAGAAGCGCGATGGCGGGGAGACGGCGCTCCCGGTCGCGCGGGTCCCGCAGCAGATCTCCCAGGGACACGACGCCTCCCCTTTCGGTGGCTTCACACACGGCGTGGGCCTGGGCGTCGTCCACCTGGACCTCCCAGACGTGGGGCACCTGCTCGTGCACGAGGGCGGCGATGCGGCTCACCAGCTCGCAGGCCCACGCGTCTTCCTGATGCAGGGCATAGCTCTCGAACTCGGTCAGGAGGGGCGTCGCCAGCAGGACCCGGATGCGGTTGGCGACGATGGAGCTGGGGTGCATCACGACATGCGCATCGACGACGTCAAACAGCTCCTGGTTTTCCAGATGATTCTGGCGCGCGACCACGAACAGATCCGGGTTCAGCTCCCGCGCGGTCATGATGATGGAGAGGTTATTGGCATCGTCGTCGGTGCCCGCCACCAGGCCGACCGCGCGATCGATTTGCGCCTGTTCCAGGGTTTCCGCCTCGGTGCCGCGCCCCACCACGCAGCCTTCCTCGGGGGTGCCGGTCCGGTCGGGGGCCGCCTCCACCACGACCAGATCCAGCCCCTCCTGCCGCCGCAGGTGCTTGTACACGGCCTTGCCGAAACGCCCGTAACCGCACAGTATCCAAAGCCCGCTGGCGGGCGGATAGATGGGGTCCTTAAGGCGATCGCCGCTCAGCCCGGTCAGCCACTCGTGCATCAGGGTCAGGCATGGCGCCTGGATTGCGGTCAACAGGTAGAGGGCGAAGGTGTCGAAGGGGTCGTAGATGTGGTCGGTCCCGAACGAGGCCATATTGGCCTCGATATCGTGCGAGTCGGCGCGGCAGATCACCCGGATCTCAGGGTGCATCAGCTTGGAGGCGATGGCGATCTTGAGGTTGGTCTCGTTGACGTTGGTCAGCGCCACCACGCCGGCGCAGAGCGGAATGCTTGAGCCCGGCCTCGACCAGGTGCTCGGGGCGCCGGGCGTCCGCACAGAGTGCCGGTACGTACTCGCGCAGGTTCTCGAGCTTGAGCAGATTGATCCGGTCCTGGTTGATGTCGATGGTCACCGCGTGCTGGTTGCGGTCGGTCAGCGCGCGCACCAGGGCGCCGCCGGTCTCGCCATAGCCGCACACCAGATAGAAGGGCTCGCGCCGATGGCGCACGCGGCGCGCGAAGCGCAGCTCCGTCATGGCGCGCTGGAAGGTCTTGTCCTGGAGCAGCGCGATGAGGGTGCCCAGCGAGTAGAACCAGACCACGACCGTGGCATAGATGGAGAAGATCACCCATGCCCGCTGGGCGTCGGTGAACTCGTAGGGGATCTCGCCGAAGCCGATGGTGGTCGCCGTGTAGCTCACCACGTAGAAAGCGTGGAAGAAATCCATGGTCCAGGGATTGCCGTCCGCGTCCTGCCCCGGGATCAGCACCAGCCCCAGGACCGCCACCGTGTAGGTGGCGATCAGCGCCAGCAGGGGCGCGCGCATGCGCCGGAAAATCAGGAAGATGACGTGTTCCATCGGGGCAGATCGGTGTTCCGCGGCGGCTGGCGCTTCAGACGGACAGGGAGCCGTGGCTTGCCGGGGCTCGGCTTATCGCCTGAGCATCACCGTCTCGATCACCAGCAGGACCACCGAAACCACGTTCGCGATCATGGCGCCGCCGGTCAAGGACACGATACTGGCGGTAATGGCCGGGGTGAGACCCGTGCCGCTGACGTGGACGGCCGCGCCCCAGACCAGCACCGCGGCGATGAGCTGCAGCATGGCCACCAGGCTGGTGGCCAGGAGCACCGCCCCCATCTGCGTGCGGTCCCCGAACTTGAGCACGGTGGCGATGAGGTTGACCACCACCACGGCGAACAGCTCCCACTCGTTGTGGTGGTCAGGATTGTCGAGCTCGCCGACGAAGAACCCGAAATTGAGGGTCAGGGCGAGAACGATGAAAAAACCGAAGACGACCTTCTCAGGATTCATTGCGGTTGCTCCCCATGGCCGTGAGTGTCGATCTTGTCTTGCTTTCCGCCCGGTTCCGATGCCACGGAGCGCCGCCCTGCGGCTCGGCGCGCGGGCCCCGCTCAGGCCTCTGCCAACGGGCGCTCCTGCAACGCGCGATGCACCCGCACATTGACCATGCGCAGGGTTGCGTTGATGGCGGCGAAAACCTGATTGTAATGCACGCCGCGGGTGCGCACCTCACCCCCCGGCTCCGCCTCCCAGGTGATGATGCATTCGGTCAGGGCGTCGGTGCGCCCGCCCTTCGGGATGCGGACCTCATAGTCGAGCAGGGACGGCAGGCTGATGCCCTGACGCTTGAGGACCTTGGAGAGGGCGTTCATGAAGGCGTCGAAGCCGCCATTTCCGCCGCCCGCGGCGGTGTAGACCTCATCGCGCACCCGGATGCGGATGCTCGCCGTGGACTCCAGGTCCATGGCGCTGTGGAAGCTGCAGGCGAGGAGCTCGACGTGATTGTAGTCCTCGCTCTCCAGCACCTCGGCGATGATGAAGGGCAGGTCGTCGGTGGTGATGACCTTCTTGGAGTCCCCCAGCTCCACGATCCTTTGCAAGACCTTGCTCTGGTTCTCCGCCGAGAGGCTGATATCCAGGCGTTCCAGGTTCTTCGCCAGCGACGCCTTGCCGGCGAGCTTGCCAAGGGCGTACTTGCGCCTGCGCGCGAAGCGCTCGGGGCTGAGCCGCGTGTGGTAGAGGCTGCCCTTCTTGTCCCCATCGGCGTGGATGCCGGCGGTCTGGGTGAAGACGTCCTCGCCGACGATGGGCGCGTTGTCGGCAATGCGCTTGCCGGAGAAATACTCGACCAGCTCGCTCACCCGCGCGAGGTGGCTCTCGTCGATGCCCAGATCCATGTCGAGCTGATCGCGCAGGTTGACCGCCACCTCCGCCAGGGACGCGTTCCCCGCCCGTTCCCCGAGACAGTTGACCGTACAGTGAACCGCCGCCGCCCCGGCTTGGGCTGCCGCCAGCACGTTCGCGGTGGCAAGCCCGTAGTCGTTGTGCGGGTGGAAGTCGAACTTGAGCTGCGGGAAACGCAGGATCATGTCCGTCACGGCGGTGAAGACCCGCTCGGGGGTCATGACCCCCAGGGTGTCGGGGAGCATGAAGTGGCGAATGCCTTCCTCCGACAACCGATCCACCATGCGATAGACGTAGTCCCGGTTGTCCCGGTAGCCGTTGGACCAGTCCTCCAGGTAGAGATTGACGCCGACGCCCTTGTCGTGGGCGATCGCTATGTTCTCACGCACGTCGGCCAGATGCTCATCCAGGCTCTTGCCGAGCTGGCGGCGGCAGTGATTCTCGCTGCCCTTGGCGAGGAGATTGATGACCCGCCCCCCGGCCGTGCGAATCCAGTCGACGCTCTTGCCGTGGTCGACGAAGCCCAGGACCTCCACCCGACCGTCGAGGCCCTCGCCCTTGGCCCAGTCGATGATGCTGGACACCGCGGCAAGCTCCCCCGTGGACACGCGCGCCGAGGCCACCTCGATGCGGTCGACCTTCACCAGCTCGAGCAGGACCTTGGCGATGTTGGTCTTTTCCTCCGGCGAGAAGGAGACGCCCTGGGTCTGCTCTCCGTCGCGCAGGGTCGTGTCCATGATCTGGACCGCGGGTACGGGCTTGCTCATGGCGCCGTGCTCAGTCCGCGACCGCGGCAAGGGTGTCGCGAATGTGGGCGCGAATCGCATCCTCGCTGGCGTCGAGCAGGGCGCAGCGGGTCTCCTTGTCCATCAGTCCCTGCAGCGACGGCGGCGGCTCCGCCTCCCGGCCGATCGCCTCCCGTACGGCCTCGTTGAACTTGGCGGGGTGGGCGGTGGCGAGGCAGACCACGTCGCCGCGCCCGCGGGCGACCCGCACCCCGATGGCGGTGTGCGGGTCCAGGATGTAACCCGCCGCCCCGTAGGTCTCGCGGATCTGCTCCAGGGTCTCGGCGTCGCTCGCGGCGGCGGCGTCGAAGTCCCTCGACACCGCGACACGCTGCGCCTCGCTGACCGTCATGCGCCCGGTCCGCCCCATCTCATCGAGCAGCGCGCGCACGGCGGCAGGGTCTTCTCCCACAAGGTAGTAGAGGTAGCGCTCGAAATTGGAGGCGATCTGGATGTCCATCGCCGGACTCAGCGTGGGGTGCACCTCGCCCGCCTGGTAGACGCCGGTATTGACGAAGCGGCTCAGGATGTCGTTGCGGTTGGTGGCGATGATGAGGCGATCCACCGGCAACCCCATGCGCTTGGCCATGTAACCGGCGAACACGTCGCCGAAGTTGCCGGTGGGGACCGCGAAGCTGACCTTGCGGGCTACATCACCTCCGGACATCCGGCTCCAGGCGTAGAAGTAGTAGACCATCTGCGCCAGGATGCGGGCCCAGTTGATGGAGTTGACGGCACCAAGACGGTACTCGGTTTTGAATTCGAGGTCGTTGAACAGCTGCTTGACGATGCGCTGACCGTCGTCGAAGGTGCCGCGAATGGCAATGTTGTGCACGTTCGCGTCCAGCACCGTGGTCATCTGCCGCTCCTGGATCGGAGAGACGCGGCCCTGGGGATGGAGAATGAAGATGTGGATGCGCGCCTTGCCCCGTACCCCCGCGATGGCGGCCGAGCCCGTGTCCCCCGAGGTCGCCCCGAGAATGTTCAGCCCGCCGCCGTCGCGCTCCAGCAGGTACTCGAACACGTTGCCCAGAAACTGCAGGGCGACATCCTTGAAGGCCGCCGTCGGACCGTGGAAGAGCTCGAGGATGGGCTGCGCGCCGACCCGCACCACCGGCGTGACCTCGGGGTGGGAGAAGGTCGCGTAGGAGCGCTCGACCAGATCGGCGAGATCGTCGCGGGGCATGGCATCCGCCGCGAAGGGGGCCATGATCTCGACGGCGAGGTCCTGGAAAGTCAGTCCCGCCAGAGCGCCGAGGCGCGCATCGTCTAGAGTCGGGACCGATTCCGGCAGCAACAGGCCGCCGTCGGTGCCCAAGCCCATCATCACGGCTTGCGCGAATCCGACGGGCTCGACCCCGCCGCGGGTGCTGATGTATCTCATGCGCTTCTCAAGAATCAGGGGAGTCGGGGCCGAATGCACAACGGGTCCGGCGGCGACCGGCGGATGGAAAACCTCTGAATTCTCACCGATGGGGCGCTTTCCTGGCAAACATCCGGTCGCCGATGTCGAAACTTGAACGTAATCTATAATTGCGGCCAGGCGTTGACACGCCGCAAGACCGCCAACAAAATGGCCGGCACCCGTCGGAACGGGCAGAATCCGGCGGCCTAAAGAACGACAAGCATCCACCAGGAGGTCATTCTGCCAAACCCCAGGCCGGACATGCTGCGACGCGGCGAGGTATTCGACCGCCGCTTAAGTCACTCCGGCTCCACAAGAACGTACCCCTAACCACAAAGGGAGTGACATCGAAAATGACACCCGAGAATCGCGCTGCATACTGGAAGGCGAACTTGCGTCTTCTGATCACGCTGCTCGTCATATGGTTCCTCGTCTCCTACGGCGCCGGCATCCTGTTCTCCGGCCCGCTGAACGCCATTAGCCTCGGCGGTTACAAGCTTGGCTTCTGGTTTGCCCAGCAGGGTTCCATGTACATCTTCCTCGTGCTGATCTTCGTTTATGCCTTGCGCATGAATCAGCTCGACAAGAAGTTCGGCGTCCAAGAAGACTAAGGCACGGGGGAAACCACCAGTGGATCTGCAAACGCTTACATTTATCGTCGTCGGCGCGACCTTCGCGCTCTATATCGGCATCGCCATCTGGGCGCGCGCCGCCACCACCGGGGAGTTCTACGTCGCCGGCAAGGGCATTCACCCGGTAGCCAACGGCATGGCGACCGCCGCGGACTGGATGTCCGCCGCCTCCTTCATCTCCATGGCCGGGCTCATCGCCTTCAAGGGCTTCGACGCCTCGGTCTACCTCATGGGATGGACCGGCGGTTACGTACTGCTGGCGCTGCTGCTGGCGCCGTACCTGCGCAAGTTCGGCAAGTTCACCGTGCCCGAGTTCATCGGTGACCGCTACTACTCCCAGACCGCCCGCATCGTCGCCGTCATCTGCCTGATCGTCGCCTCGATCACCTACGTTATCGGGCAGATGAAGGGCGTCGGCGTCGCCTTCTCGCGCTTCCTCGAGGTGGACTTCACCTGGGGCGTCATCATCGGCATGGCCATCGTGTTCATCTATGCGGTGCTGGGCGGCATGAAGGGCATCACCTACACCCAGATCGCCCAGTACTGCGTGCTGATCTTCGCCTACACGGTTCCGGCGGTCTTCATCTCTTTGAACCTCACGGGCACCCCGATCCCGCAGATCGGCCTCGGCAGCGAGTACGCGCCCGACGGTGTCGCGAGCGGCGCGTTTCTGCTCGACAAGTTGGACCAGGTGGTGACGGACCTGGGCTTCGCGTCCTATACGGCGCAGAAGGACTCGAACCTCAACATGTTCCTGCTCACACTGTCGCTGATGATCGGCACCGCGGGCCTCCCGCACGTCATCATCCGCTTCTTCACCGTGCCCAAGGTCAAGGACGCCCGCTTCTCCGCCGGCTGGGCCCTGGTCTTCATCGCCATCCTCTACACCACGGCACCGGCGGTCGGCGCCATGGCGCGCCTGAACCTGATGCAGACCATCCAGACCGGGCCGGTGGGCGAAGAGACGGCAAACGTCGAGATCGCCAAGGTGCCCGAGTGGATGAACCGCTGGGCGAAGACCGGACTCCTTGGCTGGGAGGACAAGAACGGCGACGGCCGCATCCAGTACTACGACGACAAGAACGCGGAGTTCGCCGCCAAGGCCGAGTCCTTTGGTTGGAAGGGCAACGAGATGACCAACGTCGACCGCGACATCATGGTGCTTGCCAACCCGGAGATCGCCAAGCTGCCGAACTGGATCATCGCCTTGGTGGCGGCGGGCGGTCTGGCCGCCGCGCTGTCAACCGCGGCAGGCCTGTTGCTGGCCATCTCCTCGTCCATCTCCCATGACCTGTTGAAGGGCGTCTTCATGCCCAACATCTCGGAGAAGGCGGAGCTCATGGCCGGACGAGTCGCCATGGCGGGCGCCATCGTCGTCGCCGGCATCCTGGGCATCAACCCACCAGGATTCGCGGCCCAGGTGGTGGCACTGGCCTTCGGACTGGCGGCGTCGTCCATCTTCCCGGCCTTGATGATGGGCATCTTCGACAAGCGCGCCAACTCCACGGGCGCCATCCTCGGGATGCTCTCGGGTCTGACCTTCACCCTGGTCTACATCTTCTGGTTCAAGGGCTGGTTCTTCATCCCGGGCACCGAGATGGCCCCGAACACGCCGGATGCCTGGGTGCTTGGCATCTCCCCCGAGTCCATCGGCGCGGTCGGCGCTCTGGTGAACTTCGTGGTCGCCTACTTCGTGTCCCGCGCGACCGCGGCCCCGCCGGAGCACATCCAGCATCTGGTCGAGGACATCCGCGTGCCTAGGGGCGCCGGAGAGGCCACCGGGCACTAGTCCCGTACGGCGGCTGGACGCCGCTAAAGAAGGCCCCGCTTCGGCGGGGCTTTTTTTTGCCTTGGGATCGACCTCTGCGCCGCGGCGTCAACGCCTCCCATCAGGACCGCGGCAGCCGCGTTGGAGGAGGGACTGCACCCGCGAGGCGAGGTGCAGAGCCAGCGGTCCGGAACCCCATGCAGAAGACGGCCGGGACGGCGGCGCGCGAGCCTTCGACCTGTGACCATCAGGGGGACGGCAGAGAGGCGAGGGAGAGCGCTGCGGGGCGAAGTCCGATGGCGACGGCCGACACGCCAGGTTCACGCCGCGAGGCGCATCGGGCCCGGCCTGCGAGCAACCCGAAACGGGCTGTTCGGCAACGCCGCTACGAAACGATCAGAGACCCATGGCCGGCGGAGGATGGGAAAGACCGTTCGCCGTCGTCCGCGGGTCCGGTGACGACCCGGCTCCGATACCACCAGGGGCGACGACGGGCTCGCGTGAAGGCTCCGGGACATAGACCAGCCGCAAGGGCCCGTCTCCGTTGAGGGCGGCAAGCACCTGCGCGTCACGCTGATAGACGTCCTCGCGAAAGCGCACCTGACCGTCCTCTCCCGCCTCCGCCGTCCAATAGGCGAGAATGATGGGCAGCGGCTCCTTCAGGTGCACCCAACGGGTTCGCCCGGACGCGACGACGGCCTGGAACTTTTCCTGATTCCAGCGCCCCGGGTCGTTGAGCACCAGCTCGGCGAGCTCCATGGGATTCTCCACCCGCACGCATCCGGAACTGTGGAGCCGTTGGGGCTTATCGAACAGATCACGCCCCGGAGTGTCATGGAGATAGACAGAGAAACGGTTGGGAAACATGAACTTGACCAGGCCCAACGCGTTCTTCTCGCCCGGAGGCTGGCGCAGCATGTAGGGGAAGCTACCCGCCGAGACGTGCCAGTTGACCGAGCCCAGAGAGACCTTCCGGCCGTCACGGGTGACTACCTCGAGCCCCTTCTTACTGACGTAACCCGGGTTCTTTCTCGCATTCGGCAGGATGTCTTCCTTGAGGATGGTTGGAGGGACCGTCCAGGTCGGGTTGAACTCCAAATACTCGACCTGATCCCGAAAAACCGGCGTCGGGCGATCGGGGCGGCCGACGATGACCCTGGATTGCCAGACGGCCTCACTGTCGCGGAACAGGACGACCCGCTGCCCCGCGACATCGACCAGCAGGTAATCGCCCGGCAACTCGTCGTAGACCCAGCGCATGCGTTCCAGATTGACCCGTATCTGATCGACGCGCGCCTCTGCAGGGACGTTCATGGCCGCGAGGGTTGCGGGTCCGATGACGCCATCGACGCCGAGATTGTGGCGCTGCTGGAACCGCGTGACGGCCTCTTTGAGCGGTGCATCGTACAGACGCGCGTCCCCGGGATCCGGACCGAGAAAGTCGCCAGAAAGACGCAGCCGCTCGCGAACCGCCGGCACTCGGCTGTCACGCATGCGGGGGCTGAGGGTGCGCCCCGGCGGCACCGGCTGCCAGCCGCCAGCAGCCGCGATCTCGCGATAGCGCGCCAGGCCCGCCTTCAAGCGCAGGTAGAAGACGGGCCGCGGCGTCAGGCTGCGAAGCTCGAACTCGAGGTCGTCTGCTTCCGCCACCCGCACCAGGTCCCGCACGAGATCGCTCGAGTAGGGGCCTTCCGCATGATTCCAGGTGCTATCCAGGGCCTGGGGGTCGACCTTGCCATAGCGGTAGTGGTGAATCAGCCGCAGCAGGATCTCGCTGAGGAGAACGTCGGCGTCCGCGCGAGCGCGGCCCGACAGACGGTCGAGGCGGGAACCCGCGAGCAGTTCCCGCAGGGCATTGTCGTGGAAATCCTTCGGGTCCAGCCCGTCCTCGCTGCTCAGCTCGGCGAGACGGGCGAGCGTTTCCACCCGCCGCCGGTCAGCCCAGGCGAAGCGGTAGCCGCGGGCAGCGTAAAAGTCGTCGAGCACCCGGCCATCGGCGAGGCGAGCGCCGGCCACCTGCGTATTTCCCGCCGCCCTGAGCTGCTCCACGCGCTGGCGCAGCCCCTCGTCGGCGCCCCCCAAACCGGGCAGCAGGACACAGGTCAACAAGAGCAACAAGTCCGCGACCCGTCTGATCGGCATGGCGAGGCCTCTGGTGTACGAAGTACGGGACCGGAGGACTGGCGCGGACGGCGTAAGGTATCCGTCCGTCGGCCTCTTCTTTGCGCCCGGATTCAAATCGGTGCCGAACGGGCAAAGGCCTCCGGTATGGGTGGAGATTCTACTCGGCACGCGGGCAGCATCATAGCGGAAAAGTAACGTATCCGAATTGCGACAAACTCTCGCTCGCGCAATGACCAGCCTGCCGCGATCACGCTCCCTCGAGCTCTATTTTTCTCCAACCAACTGAACCCGCCCGTTTTCATCGACGCTCTCCAAGCGCACCGCGAAGCCCCAGAGGCGACGGAGGTGCTTCAGCATCTCGTCCGTCGTGTCCCCGAGAGGACGGCGATTGTGGTTGAAATGACGCAATGTCAGCGAGCGATCGCCGCGCCGGTTCACGCTGAAGACCTGGATGTTCGGCTCCCGATTGCCGAGGTTGTACTGACCCGCCAGCGCCTTGGCGGAGCGCCCGGTAACCGGCCTCGTCGTGGATCGCCGCCACCTCCAGGGTCTCCTCGCGATCGTCGTCCCTGATGGCGAACAGGTGAAACTCGCGCATCAGCCGCGGCGACAGGTACTGGGAGATGAAGCTCTCGTCCTTGAAGTTACGCATGGCGAAATCCAGCACCCTCAGCCAGTCCTGACCGGCGATGTCGGGGAACCAGTAGCGGTCCTCGTCGGTAGGCGTCTCGCACATGCGGCGGATGTCTCGCATCATGGCGAAGCCCAGGGCGTAGGGGTTGATGCCGCTGTAATAAGGGACGTCGAAGGGCGGCTGAAAGACGACGTTGGTGTGGGACTGCAGGAGCTCCATCATGAATCCGTCCCCCACCAGCCCCTCGTCGTAGAGGTGGTTGAGGAGGGTGTAGTGCCAGAAGGTGGCCCAGCCCTCGTTCATGACCTGGGTCTGGCGCTGCGGGTAGAAGTACTGGGCGATCTTGCGCACGATGCGCACCACCTCCCGCTGCCAGGGCTCCAGCAGCGGGGCGTTCTTCTCGATGAAGTAGAGAATGTTCTCCTGGGGCTCGGCGGGCCAGCGCTCCTCGTGCCGGGGATCGGCTTCCTCGCCCTTCGTGGGCAAGGTGCGCCACAGATCGTTGACCTGGGACTGCAGGTAGGTCTCGCGCTCCTCCTGACGCCTCTGCTCCTCGGCCATGGACAGCGGCGACGGCCGCTTGTAGCGGTCCACTCCCTGGTTCATCAAGGCGTGGCACGAGTCCAGCAGCAGCTCGACCGTTTCCTGGCCGTAGCGCTCCTCGCACTGGGCGATGTACTTACGGGCGAAAACCAGGTAGTCGATGATGGCGTCCGCGCTGGTCCAGGCGCGAAACAGATAGTTGCCCTTGAAGAAGCTGTTGTGACCGTAGCAGGCGTGGGCGATGACCAAGGCCTGCATGGGCAGCGTGTTCTCCTCCATGAGATACGAGATGCAGGGGTCGGAGTTGATCACGATCTCGTAGGCGAGGCCCATCTGGCCGCGACGGTAGGTCTGCTCCGTGGCCACGAACTGCTTGCCGAACGACCAGTGGTGGTAGCCGATGGGCAGCCCGATCGACGAGTAGGCGTCGATCATCTGCTCCGAGCTGATCACCTCGATCTGGTTGGCGTAGGTGTCGAGCCCGTATTGATCGCGGGCGACGCGGCCGATTTCCCGGTCGAACCGCTCCAGCAGCGGGAAGCTCCACTCGGAGGACTCGGAAATGATACGGCTGGTCATGCCTCCTGCCTCTTGAACAGCTCCCGGAACACCGGGTAGATGTCATCCGCGCCCGCGATCTCCTGCATGGCGAAGTGCGGGTGCAGGGCCTTCACCTCCTGGTAGGCGTACCAGAGGCTCTGGTGCTGCCGGGGAGTGATCTCGACGTAGGCGTAGTAGCGCATCAGGGGCATCAGCCTGGCGGTCAGGATCTCGCGGCAGATGACCGAGTCGGAGTCCCAGTTGTCCCCGTCCGAGGCCTGGGCGGCGTAGATGTTCCACACGCCCGGATCGTAGCGCTCGCGCAGGATGTCGTGGGCCAGGTTCAGCGCGCTGGAGACGACCGTTCCGCCGGTCTCCCGGGAGTAGAAGAACTCCTGCTCGTCCACCTCCTGGGCGACCGTGTGGTGGCGCACGAAGACGACGTCGATCTTGTCGTAGTTCCGCTGGAGGAACAGGTAGAGCAGGATGAAGAAGCGCTTGGCCAGGTTCTTGCGCACCTGATCCATGGAGCCGGAGACGTCCATGATGCAGAGCATCACCGCCTTGCTGGTGGGCTCCGGCTGCTTGACGAAGCTCTGATAGCGCAGATCGAAGGTGTCGATGAAAGGCAGCGCCGCGATCCTGGTCTTGAGGCGGTCGATCTCCTCGCGCATGTCCAGGATGCGGACGTCGTCCTCCCCGGCTCCCGCGGTGAGCAGGACGTCGATCTCCTCCTGCAGCTCGCGGATGCGGGCGCGATAAGGCCCGCCGAGCGCCGTGCGCCGGGCGACCGCGCCCTTCAGGGAGCGCACCACGTCGATGTTGGTCGGCGCCCCGTCGGTCTGATAGCCGGCGCGCAGATACCTGAACTCGGTGGTGCCGATCAGCTGATTGCGCACCAGATTGGGCAGCTCCAGGTCGTCGAACATCAGGTCGAGGAACTCGTCGCGCGAGAGCTCGAAGACGAAGTCGTCCTCGCCCCGACCCGCGTTGCCCGCCTTGCCCTGTCCGCTGCCGCCCCCCGCCCCGCCCTCCGGTCGCTGGATGCGATCCCCGGTTGTGAAGTCCTTGTTGCCGGGGTGCACCATCTCGCGGGTGCCGCCCGGGCCGTGATGGAACACGGGCTCGGAGATGTCCTTGGCGGGAATGCCGACCTTCTCCCCGCTGTCGGTGTCCGTGATGCTGCGGCGATTGACGGCGTCGGCGACCGCGCGCTTGAGCTGGGTCTTGTAACGGCGGAGGAACCGCTGCCGGTTCACGGTGCTCTTGTTCTTTCCGTTCAGACGCCGATCAATGATGTGGGACATACATCTACCAGAAGATTGTCGGGCGCTCGCTTGCGGGGCGGCGCCACCTGCGATTTACCCCCTGTCGCGCCCGCGCCGGCGCCCTTACTGCGACTTGCGCACCCGCAGATACCATTCCGAGAGCAGCCGAACCTGCTTGGGCGTGTAGCCCTTGTCCACCATGCGATCGACGAACTGGTCGTGCTTCTTCTGCTCGTCCGCCGAGGCCTTGGTGTTGAACGAGATCACCGGCAGCAGGTCCTCGGTGTTGGAGAACATCTTCTTCTCGATCACCACCCGCAGCTTCTCGTAGCTGGTCCACTTGGGATTGGCGCCCGCGTTCTTGGCCCGCGCCCGCAGCACGAAGTTGACGATCTCGTTGCGGAAGTCCTTGGGATTGGAAATGCCCGCGGGCTTCTCGATCTTCTCCAGCTCCTCGTTGAGCATGGCGCGATCCATCATCTCGCCCGTGTCGGGGTCCCGATACTCCTGGTCCTGAATCCAGTAGTCCGCATAGGTGACGTAGCGGTCGAAGATGTTCTGGCCGTACTCGGAGTAGGACTCCAGGTAGGCGGTCTGCAGTTCCTTGCCGATCATCTCGGCATAGCGCGGAGCGAGGTACTGCTTGAGGAAACCCAGATATCTCTCCTGCATCTCCGGCGGCAGCTGCTCGCGCGCGATCTGCTTCTCGAGCACGTACAGCAGGTGAACCGGGTTCGCGGCCACCTCCTGATGGTCGAAATTGAACACCTGGGAGAGGATCTTGAAGGCGAACCGGGTCGAGATGCCGGACATGCCCTCGTCGACGCCCGCGTAGTCCTGGTACTCCTGGATCGATTTGGCCTTGGGGTCCGTATCCTTGAGGTTCTCGCCGTTGTAGACCCGCATCTTGGAGTAGATGCTGGAGTTCTCGGGCTCCTTCAGGCGCGTCAGGACCGAGAACTGGGCCATCATCCCCAGCGTGCCGGGGGCGCAGGGGGCCTCGGACAGGGTGCTGTCGCGCAGCAGCTTCTCGTAGATGTGCACCTCCTCGTCCACCCGCAGGCAGTAGGGCACCTTGACGATGAACACGCGGTCGAGGAAGGCCTCGTTGTTCTTGTTGTTGCGGAAGCTCTGCCACTCCGACTCGTTCGAGTGGGCGAGGATGATGCCCTGGAAGGGCAGCGCCGACAGCCCCTCGGTGCCGTTGTAGTTGCCTTCCTGGGTGGCCGTGAGCAGGGGATGCAGCACCTTGATGGGCGCCTTGAACATCTCCACGAACTCCATCAGCCCCTGGTTGGCCCGGCACAGGGCGCCGGAATAACTGTAGGCGTCGGCATCGTGCTGGGCGAAGCGCTCGAGCTGGCGGATGTCGACCTTGCCGACCAGCGAGGAGATGTCCTGGTTGTTCTCGTCTCCCGGCTCGGTCTTGGCGATCGCCACCTGCTCGAGAATCGAGGGGTGGAGCTTGACGACCCTGAACCTGGTGATGTCGCCGTTGTACTCCTGCAGGCGCTTGACCGCCCAGGGGGACATGGTGGCGCGCAGGTGGCGCGCGGGAATGCCGTAGTCGTCCTCCAGGATCGGGCCGTCCTCCTCCGGCGAGAAGAGCCCCAGGGGCGACTCGAACACCGGCGAGCCCTCGATGGCGTAGAAGGGGACCTTCTCCATCAGCTCCTTGAGCTTCTCGGCGAGCGAGGACTTGCCGCCGCCGACCGGCCCGAGCAGGTACAGGATCTGCTTCTTTTCCTCCAGGCCCTGGGCGGCGTGCCTGAGGTAGGAGACCAGGTGCTCGATGGACTCCTCCATCCCGTAGAACTCGGAGAAGGCGGGATATCGCTTGAGCACCTTGTTCTGGAAGATGCGGCTCAGCCGCGGGTCGTTGCGCGTGTCGAGCAGCTCGGGCTCACCGATGGCCATGAGCAGGCGCTCACCGGGGCCCGCGTAGGCCGATGGATCCTGCTTACACAGCTCCAGGTACTCGTCCAGGCTCATGACCTCCTCTCGGGACGACTCGTAGCGGGCCTGGTAGCGTTCGAATATCGACATACTGCACCTCACTGAAAATTGGCTCTCGTGACGTCCGGGGCAAACAAATCCTCACCGCGACCAAGACCGCATAGGGTCGGAAGCGGGATCTCGACCATGAGGAAAGAACTGAAAGCGGCATACTCCGGATTCACTGCAAAGTCCGAACCATGCTCCGAGCCGCGGCGGATGGCGCCAGCCCCGCGTGGTCGGAAACTCCGAATCATGCCCGCGGCTGCCGCGCCTGCACCTTCTTGGCGCATCCCATGAACAGCTCCTCCTCCACGATGACGCGCTCGTTCTTGGTGTTCGTTCTGCGCTTACAGGCAGTTTAGACGGCTTTCTCGGAAACAGGTTCAAGCCCTGCCCCAACCCGAGGCGGTCATTCTCCCGGAGGACGCCCATCTCGCGCGGGCTGGCCCAGCGGCCCGCGACCTCCCGCATCGACGGCAGGCAAGGGGGGAACTCAAACGGCTCGGCTTCTGCGCAGCAGCAGGCCGCCGAGCGCCAACAAACCCCCTGCCGCGAGCAGTGGCAGCGGCCGTTCCCAGCCCACGACCAGCAGGCTCGCGCCGGTCACGGACAGAAACGCCAGGGGCGGCAGCGGATAGAGGGGAACCCGGTAGGGCCGTTCCAGACCCGGCTCTCGCCACCGCAGCCGAAACACCCCGGCGACGGTGAGCAGCGCGAACAGGGAGAGGGTGAAGCCAGCGAAGGTAAGGACCGCCTCGAAGGAGCCGGTCGCAATGAACCCGAGGGCGATCCCCTGCTGCAGCAGCACCGCCCGCGTCGGTGCGCCGCGCCGATTTCGCACCGACAGGAAACGAAACGCGGGCAGGTCCTCGCCGATGGCCGCCAGCACCCTCGGCCCCGCCAGGACCATGGCGCTGATGGTGGAAAGCAGGAGCAAGCTGAGAACCATGCTCAAGATCGCCCCGCCCGCCGCGCCGAAGATGCCGCGGGCCGATAGGGCGCCGACCTCGACGGTACCCGGCAGCTCGCCGCCGTCGATGGTGCGCAGAAACGCGAGGTTGAGCAGGAGGTAAAGCGCGGTCACGACCAGCGTCCCGTGCACTAGGGCGCGGGGCACGGCGCGCTGCGGATCCCTGACCTCGTCCACGACGTAGGCCGCCGCGTTCCAGCCCGAGTAGGCATAGGAGACATAGATGAGAGATAGCGCGAAGGACGCGCTCAGGATCGCGTCCAGGGTCCCTTCGCCGGGAGTCACCGTCAGGTGCCCGGGAACCGCCACCGCCAGCAATCCGGCAACCGAGAACAGGACGATGACGACGATCTTGAGCAGGGTGGACGAGACCTGGAAGACCGCGCCGAGCTTCAGATCGAAGGCGTGCAGGGCGGTCACCAAAACGACGGTGGAAACCGCGATCCAGGCCGGGTCCACGTCCACGAAGACGCTGGCGTAGCGCCCGATTGCCATGGCCGCCAGCGCAATCGGCGCGGAGAAGCCGACCGTCACCGACACCCAGCCCGCAATCTGTCCCAGCACCGGGTGATAGATGCGGGAGAGAAAGTGATACTCGCCACCGGACCTCGGAAGCGCCGCCGCCAGCTCCGCGTACGACAGCGCGCCGCACAGGGCGGTCAGCCCGCCCAGCGCCCACAGCAGCAGCAGGGCCGCACCGTCCGGCACCACCTCGGCCTGCAGGCCCAGCGTGGTGAAGACCCCGGTCCCGATCATGTTGGCGATCACGATCAGGACCGCGGTGCGGTAGTCGATGAAGCGGCGGGTGCTCGACATCAGGTGTCAGATTAGCCCTTCCCAGGTCCCGTTGTAACCTCTCGCCGACCCGATCGCAGACCGTCGCACGGACCAGCCGGGTAGCAACCGCACCGAAATACGCGATGGCACACGCGGGTCTCGGACAAAAAAAAGCCCGGCGGCTGCCGGGCGAACTGTCTCCTTTTAGAGAGACGAGGAGGACTCGGGTTGGGCGGCTCGATGTACCCGTCCGCGGCCATCTCGGGCGCACCGGGGTTCAGCCGTCCGTGTGTCGGAGCTCGACTCAGATCACGAGCAGGTCCATGAACTTGTTGACCGGGGTGGCGGCCAGGCCCTCGGCATCCAGGCACAGGTCGTAGATCCGCCGCGCCTGGCCCTTGGGGAAGCGGGTGTGCAGGGCGTCGAGGAACTTGCGCTCCAGGACCGGGATGCCCTCGGCCCGGCGGCGGCGATGGCCGATGGGGTAGTCGATGGCGACCAGGTCGGTGCTGCTGCCGTCCTTGAAGAAGACCTGGATGGCGTTGCCGATCGAGCGCTTGTCCGGGTCGAGATACTCGCGGGTGAAGCGCTCGTCCTCGCGCACCAGCATCTTGTCGCGCAGGACGTCGATGCGGGGGTCGGCAGCCACCTCGTCCTCGTAGTGGTCGGCCGTCAGCTCGCCGTGGATCAGGCCAATCGCCACCATGTACTGCAGGCAGTGATCGCGGTCCGCCGGGTTGTACAGCGGTCCCTGCTTGCTGATGATGCGCACCGCGGACTCCTGGGTGGCGAGCTCGATGCGGTCGATCTCGTCCAGCCGGTCCTTGACCTGCTCGTGCAGGATCACGGCGCACTCCACCGCGGTCTGGGCGTGGAACTCCGCCGGGAAGCTGATCTTGAACAGGATCTGCTCCATGACATAGCTGCCGTAGGGGCGCTGGAAGGCGAACTTCTTGCCCTTGAACAGGACGTCGTAGAAGCCCCAGGTGGGCGCGGTCAGCACCGAGGGCAACCCCATCTCGCCCTTCTGCACCATCATGGCCAGACGCACCCCGCGGGAACTGGCGTCGCCCGCCGCCCAGGACTTGCGCGAACCCGTATTGGGCGCGTGGCGATAGGTGCGCAGGGACTGACCGTCGACCCAGGCCTGGGACAGGGTATCGATGACCTGCTCCCGGCTCATGCCCAGCATGTGGGCCGCAACCGCCGCGGAGGCGACCTTCACCAGCACCACGTGGTCGAGCCCGACCCGGTTGAAGCTGTTCTCCAGGGCCAGCACGCCCTGAATCTCGTGGGCCTTGATCATGTAGCCGAGCACGTCGCCCATGGTCAGGGGCGCCGCACCCTCCGAGACGGCCACCCGGCTCAGCCAGTCGGACAGGCCGAGAATGGCGCCCAGGTTGTCCGACGGGTGCCCCCACTCGGCGGCCAGCCAGGTGTCGTTGAAGTCCAGCCAGCGCACCAGGGCGCCGATGTCCCAGGCGGCCTTGACCGGATCGAGCTGGAACTGCGTGCCCGGCACCCGCGCCCCGTGCGGCACGACGGTGCCGGTGGCGATGGGGCCGAGGTGCTTGGTGCACTCGGGATACTGCAGCGCGAGCAGCGCGCAGCCCAGGCTGTCCATCAGGCAGTTGCGGGCCGTGTCCAAGGCCTCCTCGGATTCGATCTGGTAGTCGCAGACGTAGTCGGCGATGTCCACCAGCTCCTGGTCGGGATCCGGACGCAGATTGACGTCGACGTTGTGTGAGCTCATTGGCGTGTCTCTCGAATGTGGTCGCTGTCGGCGCAAGGTGCCCGATCAGCCCGATTCCGGCGATGGTTGACGATCAAGGGCGCAGGGCAAGGCCGGCCCTCTGGAGCTACCTCTGCTCGATGGGCACCCAGGGAAGCGGCTCCGGACCCGTGTAGTTCGCGCTCGGGCGGATGATCTTGCCGTCCGCGCGTTGCTCGATCACGTGGGCCACCCAACCGGCGGTGCGCGCGATGACGAACAGCGGCGTGAACATGGAGGTCGGGATGCGCATCATCTGGTAGGCGACGGCCGAGAACCAGTCCAGGTTGGGGAACATCTTCTTCGCGTCCCACATCACCGCCTCGAGGCGCTCGGCGACGTTGTACATGGTCATGTCGTGCGCGGATTCCGAGAGACGGTGCGCGACCCGCTTGATGATCTCGTTGCGTGGGTCCGACACCGTGTACACCGGGTGACCGAAGCCGATCACGATCTCCTTGCGCGCGACCCGGTCGCGGATGTCCGCTTCCGCCTCATCCGGGGTGCTGTAACGCTGCTGGATCTCGCAGGCGACCTCGTTGGCGCCGCCGTGCTTGGGACCCCGCAGGGCGCCGATGGCGCCGGTGATGCAGGAGTACAGGTCCGAGTTGGTCCCGGCGATGACCCGCGCGGTGAAGGTCGAGGCGTTGAACTCGTGCTCCGCGTACAGGTTCAGGGAGGTGTGCATGGCCCGCACCCACTCCTCCGACGGCTTGCGGCGATGGAGGAGATGCAGGAAATGGCCGCCGATGGAGTCGTCGTCGGTCTCGACCTCGATGCGCCTGCCGTAGTGGCTGTAGTGATACCAGTACACGAGGATCGAGCCGAAGGCGGCGATCAGCCTGTCGCCGATGTCCCGCGCGTCGTGCACGTTCATGTCGATGCGCTCGGGCTCGAGGGTGCCGAGCACCGAGCAGCCGCAGCGCAGGACGTCCATGGGGTTGGCCGACGAGGGGATGCGCTCCAGGGCCTCGCGCAGCGACGCGGGCAGGCCGCGCAGGGACTTCAGCTTGTACTTGTAGGCCTCGAGCTCGTCCCGGTTGGGCAGCGTGCCGTGAATCAGAAGATGCGCGATCTCCTCGTACTCGGCGCTGTCGGCCAGATCGAGGATGTCGTAGCCGCGGTAATGCAGGTCGTTGCCGGTGCGTCCGACGGTGCAAATCGCGGTGTTTCCTGCGGGGGTGCCGGACAGGGCGACGGATTTCTTCGTGCCCGAGAGCACTTGCCCCTGTTGTTTGTCACTCATTGATGGATCTCCTCAGATGATGTTCGTTTTTCCGCCCGGGGTCGTTGACGCCTCGGCCGCTGGTCGCAAAGCGGGGCTCAATCTCCCGTCTCGCCCTCGGCGAACAGGGCGTCGAGCTTCTGCTCGAACGCGTGGTAGCCGAGGAACTCGTAAAGCTCCATGCGCGTCTGCATCGTGTCCACGACGTTCTGCTGGGTGCCGTCCCGGCGTATCGCCCGGTAGACGCCGAGCGCCGCCTTGTTCATGGCGCGAAAGGCGGACAGAGGGTACAGCACCAGACCGACCCCCGCCTCCCCCAGCTCCGCGACGTTGAACAGGGGCGTCGAGCCGAACTCGGTGATGTTGGCCAGCACCGGCACGCCCACCGCCGCCGCGAAGCGGCTGTACTGGTCGAGCTCCGTCATGGCCTCGGGGAAGATCATGTCCGCCCCGGCCTCGACGCAGGCCTGGGCGCGCTCGATGGCGGCCTCCAGGCCCTCCACCGCCAGGGCGTCGGTGCGGGCCATGATGACGAAATCGTCCGACCGCGCGTCGGCGGCGGCCTTGATGCGGTCCGCCATCTCGGTCTTGGACACGATGGCCTTTCCGGGCCGGTGGCCGCAGCGTTTGGCCTGGACCTGGTCCTCGATGTGGCAGCCCGCCGCCCCGGCGCGGATCAACTCGCGCACCGTCCGCTCGATGTTGAACGCGCTGGACCCGAAGCCGGTGTCCGCGTCGACCAGGAGCGGAAGCCCGCTGACGTAGGTGATGCGGCGCACGTCCTCGAGCACGTCGTGCAGATTGCTGATGCCCAGATCGGGCAGCCCGAGAGACCCGGCGGCCACGCCCCCGCCGGAGAGGTAGAGGGCACGGTAGCCGACCTTCTCGGCCATGGTCGCGTGGTAGGCGTTGATGGCGCCCACCACCTGCAGCGGGCGCTCCTCGCGCACGGCCTGGCGCAGACGCGCGCCCGGGGTCGATGTCTGGTTCATGGGCTTGGTCTCAATGGGTGTTCGGGACCTTGACGGGCACCTCGCCCTCAAGGCGCTGCTCGACGCTCCGGCGGGAGGCCCGGATATGGCGGCGCATCAGGATCTCCGCCAGCTCGCCGTCGCGATCCGCGATGGCGTCCACGATCTGCGCGTGCTCGCGGAACGCCCGGCGCGCGCGCGGGCTGACCATGCCGAACTGGCAGCGGTACATGCGCACCAGGTGGTAGAGGTCGTTGCACAGGAGACTGACGAGTCGGAGGTTGTGACTGCCGCGCACGATCCGGTAGTGGAAGTCCAGATCCCCCTCGCGCTGGAAATAGGCCCTGCCCTGCTCCAGCTCGACCTGCCGCCGGTGCTCCGCCAGCAGGGATTGCAGCTCCTTCACCTCCGCCCCCGGCATCCGCTCCGCGGCGAGACGCGCGGCCATGCCCTCCAGCGCCTCGCGCACGTGGTAGATCTCCAGCAGCTGCTCGCTGCTCAGCGTGATCACCCTGGCGCCCACGTTGGCCCGGCGGCTCACCAGGTTCGAGGACTCCAGACGCCTCATCGCCTCCCGCAGCGGCCCACGGCTGATGCCGTAACGGCGCGCGAGCTCGGGCTCGCTGATCTTGCTGCCCTGCGGGATGCGGCCCTCGACGATCTCCTGGCGGATCTCGGCGAAGATCTGATCGGCGATGGTGACGGCGTCTTCGGTCATGGCTCGGCGGCGGGCTCGCGCGCTTTTCCTGCTAGCCGTGTCGGGCGTAGCCGATAGTCTGCAGGGCCTGATCGATCTCGCCCAGGATGGCGGGATCATCGATGGTGGCGGGCATCTTGTACTCCTGCCCGTCGGCGATGCGCTTCATGGTGCCGCGCAGGATCTTGCCGGAGCGGGTCTTCGGCAGGCGCTCCACCACCACCACCTTCTTGAAGGCCGCCACCGGGCCGATCTTCTCGCGCACCAGCGCCACCAGCTGACCGACGATCTCCTCATGGCTGTGGCTCACACCGGACTTGAGCACCACCAGCCCCACCGGCAGCTCGCCCTTGAGCTGGTCCGCGACGCCGATCACGGCGCACTCCGCGACGTCGGGATGGGAGGCGAGCACCTCCTCCATGCCGCCGGTGGACAACCGGTGCCCGGCGACGTTGATGATGTCGTCGATGCGGCTCATGATGAACAGGTAGCCGTCCTCGTCCTTCATCCCCGCATCGCCGGTCAGGTAGTAGCCGGGCTGGGCGCTGAGATAGGACTCCACGTAGCGGTCGTCCTTCTGCCACAGGGTGGGGAGACAGCCCGGGGCCAACGGCAGCTTGATCATGATGCGGCCGATCTCGCCGGGCTTCTGCTCCCTGCCGTCCTCGTCCAGGATCCGCACGTCGTACCCGGGTACGGCCTTGGTGGGCGATCCGGGCTTGACCGGCAGCTGCTCGAGCCCGATGCAGTTGGCGGCGATCGCCCAGCCGGTCTCCGTCTGCCACCAGTGGTCGATCACCGGCACCCCGAGGATGTCCACGGCCCAGTTCAGGGTATCCGGATCACAGCGCTCGCCCGCCAGGAACAGGGCGCGGAATCCGCTCATGTCGTACTTCTTGAGGAATTCGGCGTCGGAGTCCACGCGTTTGATGGCGCGGAAGGCGGTGGGGGCGGTGAACATGACCGAAACATCGTGCTCGCTGATCACGCGCCAGAAGGCCCCGGCGTCCGGGGTGCCCACCGGCTTGCCCTCGTAGATCACGGTGGTGCAGCCGTAGAGCAGCGGCGCGTAGACGATGTAGGAATGGCCGACGACCCAGCCCACGTCCGACGCGGCCCAGAAGACCTCGCCCGGCTGCATGCCGTAGACGTTCTGCATGCTCCAGTGCATGGCCACCGCGTGACCGCCGTTGTCGCGCACCACGCCCTTGGGGATACCCGTGGTGCCGGAGGTGTAGAGGATGTAGAGCGGGTCCGTGGCGGCCACCGTGACGCAGGGATGGGGCTCGGCCGCGGCCATCGCCTCGGCCCAGTCCAGGTCCCGCCCCTCGATCATGCTGCCCGGCCCCTGCTCCCGCTGCAGCAGGACGCAATGGTCCGGCTTGTGCGAGGAAAGCTCGATGGCCTGGTCCAGGAGCGGCTTGTAGTGCACCACCCGGTTGGGCTCGATGCCGCACGAGCCGGCGACCATGACCTTGGGCTTGGCGTCATCGATACGCGTGGCGAGTTCCTTGGAGGAGAAGCCGCCGAACACGACCGAGTGGATCGCGCCCAACCGCGCGCAGGCCAGCATCGCAATCGGCGCCTCGGGCACCATCGGCATGTAGATGATGACCCGATCGCCCTTGGTCACGCCGAGCCTTGCCAGGACACCGGCGAAGCGGGCGACCTCGTCGCGCAGCTCGGTGTAGCTGTAGGTCCTCTTGGTCCCGGTCACCGGGCTGTCGTAGATGAGCGCGGCCTGGTCGCCGCGCCCGGCCTCGACGTGACGGTCGATGGCGTTGTAGCAGGTGTTGAGCTCTCCGCCCGCGAACCAGCGATAGAAGGGGGGATTGCTGTCGTCGAGCACACGCTCCCAGGGCTTCTCCCAATGGATCGATCGCGCCGCATCGCCCCAGAAACCTTCCGGGTCGGCAAGGGAACGCGCATAGGCTTGTTCGTAGGACACGGCCATCTCCTCCGGTGGTTGTCGTCGTCTTTGTCGTACTTGATTAGACGTGTGCATCACGCCCGCCCGATCCGATTGTCGACAATCTTCGAGCTTGCGAACGAAAATAGCCGATAGAAACCGCAAGTCAACCCGAAATGTCGACACAATAATCTCAATTGAGAAACTTCAGGCTTGCTCGGCAATCACCACGGACCAGCGAACCGCGCTCGGAGCACCCGGCCCGACAGCGTCTCCGCCTTAGTCATCCGTGTTGTCCTGGCAACCAAAGCCGGGGCTCCGCGGTATAGAATTCGCCTCATGCTGCTTTCGCTCAAACACCGCTTCCTGTTCGTGCACATCGCCAAGACCGGCGGAACCAGCGTGCGCGCCGCGCTCCAGGGTCTGCGCTGGCGTGACCCTTGGTATTGGCCGGCGTTTCTGTGCAGCCGCCTCAGCCACCTGAGCGGCCACCGCATCGCCACCAAGCTGCCCCGCCACGCCAAGGTGATCGCGGCGCAGGAGATGCTGCCGAAGGAGTTTTTCGATTCCCTGTTCAAGTTCGCCTTCGTGCGCAACCCCTGGGATCTGCAGGTCAGCTCCTTTCACCATATCCGCCGGGAGCGGCCCCACTACCTGGGCGGACACCAGGACTTCGCGGGCTTCCTGCGCTGGAAGCTCGACCCGGAGCGACCGTACCAGTACCACATCGACACCTCCATCGAGCTGCAGAGCGACTACCTCATCGACCTGCACGGCCGGGTGCTGGTCGACTTCATCGGCCGCTACGAGCGCCTGACGGAAGACTTCGCGCGAGGCCTGCGGCCGCATCGGCATCTGCCCACCCGAGCTGCCGCACCAGCGCAAGGCGACGGACCGGCAGTCGGACTACCGCAGCTACTACACTGACGAGACCGCCGAGCTGGTGGCGGATTACTTCAGGCAGGACATCGAGTTGCTCGGGTACGGTTTCGACCCGGACTCGACAGCCCGCCGGCAAACGACGGCCGTCAACCACCCCCGGAGCGACCCATGACCCAACCCCATTTCGACGCCGTCGCCGACGGCGTTTACTGCATCGAGACCGGCCTCTACCGCCACGGTCTGGCCGCCTGCTATCTGGTGCGCGAGGGCGACCGGGTGGCATTCGTGGACACCGGCACCTCGAACACCGTCCCCCTGCTGATGGCGGTGCTCGAGACCCTGGGGCTCGGCCCGGAGCAGGTCGACTACGTCATCCCCACCCACGTCCACCTGGACCACGCCGGCGGCGCCGGCGAGCTGATGGCCCGCTGCCCGAACGCCAGACTGGTGATCCACCCCAAGGGCGCCGCCCACATGATCGACCCCTCGAGGCTGACGGCGGGTGCAACGGCGGTGTACGGAGAGGAGGCGTTCGTCCGCGACTTCGGCAAGCTGGTCCCGGTGCCGGAGCAGCGGGTGACCGTCGCGGAGGACGGGATGGTGATCGACCTCAACGGGCGCCTCCTCACCTTCATCGACACCCCGGGCCATGCCAACCACCACGGCTGCATCTTCGATGCGCGCTCCGGCGGGTTTTTCACCGGAGACACCTACGGCATCTCCTACCGGGAGTTTGATACCCAGGACGGCGCGCTGCTGTTCGCGCCCACCACGCCGGTCGCCTTCGACCCCGATGCTTGGCAGGAGAGCCTGGACAAGATCCTGAGCTTCAACCCGAGGGCGGTGTACCTGACCCACTACGGTCGCGTCGATCACCCCCAGGCGCTCGAGCGCGACCTGCGCAAGAGCATTCGCGATCTCGCCGAACTGGCGCTTGCCGAGGAGACGACGGGTCGCGAGGGACGCCTGGAGCGGTTGAAAGAGGGCGTCGCCGACCATCTGATCGCGCAGGTCCGCGGCCACGGGTGCGACCTGAACGAGGACCAGGTCCGCCAGCTGCTCGCCGTGGACATTGATCTCAATGCCCAGGGGTTGGAGGTGTGGCTCGTGCGGCGGGAGAAGAGGGCCGCGGAGGGCGCAAGCTAGCGAGCCCGCCGCTGGCGGGCCGCGTCACCGAGCACCGAGACCAGTCGGGCAGAACCGGATCAGCAGGAGGCGCCCGGCTCACACAGCCGGATGTGCTGTTCCAGGGGCAGATCGGGGCGGCGCGCCCATTCCATGGTGGAGCCGTCATAGAGCCTTGCCTTGTCGTTGCCCAGCACGGCATAGGCGGCAAACCAGGTGAGCGCGGCGCGGTTGCCGGAATGACAGAAGTGGACCTGCTCCCCCTCGGTCGGGATGCCCCGGGCCTCGAACAAGGCCTTCAGGGTGTCCGCGCTGCGCAGCCGCGCCGACCCGTCCTCGGCGACCCAGTCGTGCGGGAGATGGCGCGACCCTGGGATGGTGCCCGGGCGCTCCTCCTTGGCACCCGTGTAGAGCCCCACGAACTCCCCTTCGGAGCGGGCGTCGACGAAGCCGCTGCCCGCGTCGAACAACGCCTTCGTCCCGTCGGCAGTGAGCATCAGCTCGGCATTCGGGCTTGCCTCGTAGGTCGCCGCCCGCGGCTTGCTGGTGCCGGACTCGAGCCTTCCCTTCGCCTCCGCCCAGGCGACCAGGCCGCCGTCCAGCACCGCCACCGGGCCATGCCCGAGCACCTTGAAGGTCCAGAATACCCGCGCCGCGGCGGCGAGATCGCTTGCGCCGCGGCCGGTGGCGACGATCACGACCGTGCGCTCGTTGTCGATACCCAGTCCGCCGATCAACTCCTCCAGGCGCTCGATGGGCGGAAGCATGGACGGGCCGGCGGGGTCCTTGGCCCCGGTGCGCCAGCGGCCATAGGGCGCATTGACCGCGCCGGGCACATGGAAACGCGCAAAGTCCTTCGGCTCCTGGATGTCGAGCACCGTGAGGTCCGGCCGATCCAGGTTTGCGGTGAGCCAGTCGACGCCCACCAGAGCCGGCACGTCCGCGGCCCGCGCCAGCGGGCCGACGAGCAGCAGGAAGAGGGTAATCGCGGCGGATCTGAGCATGGACTGTACTCCCCCACAAAGGGTTCTGCGCTGGTGATGAAATCCGGTGCCGAAGACATGGGAATCTGGCCGCCCGGCTTCAAGCGCGGGCCCGCGCGGTTTCGGCCCCAGGTCGGCGCGGCTATGATAGGCGCCTGAAACCGGATTCCTTGCCCGCCCACCCAAACGAGAGCCCGCAATGCGACCAATCCTCCTCGCGTTTCTCTTGATGCCATTCGCCGCCGCGGCCCAATACCCGCCGGCCACCGTCGACATGACCCTGCAGCGGGTGTCGGAGCACGTCTATTACGCGCAGGGTGCGGCGGGCATCGCCACCGACAACCAGGGCTTCATCTCCAACGCGGCGGCGGTGGTCACCTCCCAGGGCCTGGTGATCGTCGACGCCCTGGGCTCGCCCTCGCTGGCGGAGCGCTTTCTCGGTCTGGTGCGCGAGGTCACGGATCAGCCCGTCGCCAAGGTCATCGTCACCCACTACCACGCCGACCACATCTACGGCCTGCAGGTGTTCGACGACCTCGGCGCCGAGATCATCGCCCCCGGAGGCTTCCAGGACTATCTGGACTCCCCGGCCGCGGGGGCACGGCTGGAGGAGCGCCGCGTATCCCTGTATCCCTGGGTCAACGAGAACACGCGCCTGGTGCGCCCGGACCGCATCATCACGGGTGATACGACCCTCGACATGGGCGACGTCACCCTGCACATCGGCTACCTGGGGGCCGCCCACTCCGACGGCGACCTCAATGTGCTGGTGGAGCCGGACCGGGTGCTGATCTCCGGCGACATCATCTTCGAAGGCCGGGTTCCCTTCACCGGCGGCGCGGACACCGGCCACTGGCTGGCCGCCCTCGAGGGGCTCGAGCAGAAGGGCCTCAACGGACTCATTCCGGGCCACGGGCCGGCGGCCAGCGACCCGGAGGAGGCGGTGCGGGCAACCTTGCGCTACCTTCGCTACACGCGCGAGAGGATGGGCGAGGCGGTAGACGAGATGCTTCCCTTCGCCGAGGCGTACGAGGCGACCGATTGGTCGGAGTTCTCACACCTGCCCGCCTTCGAGGCTACCCACAGGCGCAATGCCTACGGCATCTATCTGTCCCTGGAGCAGGAGTCCCTGAGCGAAGAATAGCCAGTCACCCGCGTCGGGTGGCTGTCGGCGCGGGCTTTTCCCCGCCACGCCAGCAGCAACGTTATACTGTAACGATCACGGCGACCGGCCTTGCGCTCGCACCCCTTGCCGGCGCGTGTCCGGTACTCGGCTCCCGAGGCATTCCCGAACATCCCGGAGGCTCCCCACGCATGCTGCGCGTCCTGCTGTTGACCTTGGCCCTGGCGCCCCTGAGCGGCAACGCGGCTGCGCTACGTGTATTCGTCAGCGTACCGCCGCAACAGACCTTCGTGGAGAAGATCGGCGGCGACCATGTCGAGGTCGCGGCGATGGTGCGGCCCGGGTTCAACCCAGCGACCTACGAGCCGAGCCCCCGGCAGATCAGCGCGCTCGCCGACACCTCTCTCTACGTACGCATCGGAGTCCCCTTCGAGAAGGTGTGGATGGAGCGCATCCGTTCCGCCAATCCGGAGATGCGGATGCTGGACGCCCGCGACGGCATCGATCTGCGCGCGCATCCGGGTGAGCCGGACCACGATCCCCACGTCTGGACCAGCCCGCCACTGGTGCGGGTGATGGCCGCGAACATCCGCGACGCACTCATCGAGCTCGACCCCGCGAACCACCAGGACTATGCGCGCAACCACGACGCCTTCGCGGCCGAGCTGGACGAGCTGGACCGGGAGATCCGGGCGCTGTTGCAGGGCGTTACGCATCGGACCTTCATGGTGTTCCATCCCGCGTGGGGCTACTTCGCCGACGCCTACGGGCTGACGGAGATCGCCATCGAGCACGAAGGCAAGGAGCCCGGTGCACGCACCCTCACCGCGCTCATCGAACGCGCAAGACGGGAGAACATCAAGGTGGTGTTCGCCCAGCCCCAGTTCGATCAGAAGCTGGCCGCCGAGGTGGCGCGCGCGATCGGCGGGCGCGTCGTGCTCATCGACCCGCTTTCTCCCGACTACGTCGATAGCCTGCGCGGCGCGGCGCGCGAGATGGCCGGGGCCTTGCGGCCGTGACGGCGCCACAACCCGTCGTCGAGCTCGCGGGCGTGACCTTCTCCTACGGCACCGCGCCCGTATTGGAAGGCATGACGCTCGCGGTGGCTGACGGCGAGTTTCTCGGCATCGTCGGCCCAAACGCGGGGGGCAAGAGCACCCTGTTGAAGCTCATCCTGGGACTGCTGCAACCCCAGACCGGCCGCATCCGGGTTCTGGGCCGGCACCCGCGCGAGGCCAGCCATCTGCTCGGGTACGTCGCCCAATACCCGAGCTTCCCGCGTGACTTCCCGATTTCCGTCGAGCAGGCGGTCCTGCTCGGCCGAATCGGCTGCCGCCCCCGGCCGAATTGGCTGAGCACCCTGCTGCCGGGCGGCTACTCCCGGGCCGATCGCGCCGCCGCCCACGAGGTCCTGGTGGAGGTCGAGGCGGATGACCTGGCCAAGCGCCAGATCGGCAGTCTTTCCGGCGGTCAGCTGCAACGCGTGCTGCTCGCCCGAGCGCTGGCCTGCGAACCCCGGATACTGATTCTCGACGAGCCGACAGCGAACATCGACCTGCGTCTGGAGAGCGACATCTTCGATCTGCTCAAACGCCTGAACGCGCGTATGACGATCCTGGTCGTCTCACACGACATCGGATTCATCTCCAGCTACGTCAGGCGCGTCGCCTGCGTCAATCGGACCCTGGTCTGCCACCACACGGATGCCGTCGACGGGCAGGTCATCCAGGATCTCTATGGCGAGAAGGTCCGCATGGTCGCCCACCGGCATTGACCCGCGTCCCATGCGGCGAGGCAAGACATGAGTGAGTTTTTCACCGCACTCTCGGAGCAGGCCTTTCTGCAGACCGCCCTGATCGCTGGACTGCTGGCGAGCATCGGCTGCGGCGTCATCGGACCCTATGTCGTGGTCAAGCGCATCGCCTTCATCGCCGGCGGCATCGCCCATTCGGTGCTGGGCGGTATGGGTGCGGCGCTCTACTTCGGCGTCCATCCCCTGACCGGCGCGCTCGCCGCCGCCGTCGTGGCGGCGCTTCTGATCGGCTGGGTGCGGCTGCGGTGGCAGGCGCAGGAGGACACCCTGATCAGCGCCCTGTGGGCGATCGGCATGGCCGTGGGCATCCTGTTCATCTCCAAGACGCCCGGCTACCAGACCGACCTCATGAGCTATCTGTTCGGCAACATCCTGCTGGTGCCGAGGGAGAGCCTGTGGTTCATGGCGCTGCTGGACGCCCTGCTGCTGGCCGCCATCGTCGCCTATCACCGCCAGTTCCTCGCCGTTGCCTTCGACGAGGAGTTCGCCAAGCTGCGCGGCATCCCGGTCACCTTCTTCTACCTGCTGCTGCTGGTGCTGGTCGCCATCACCGTGGTACTCCTGATCCGGGTCGTCGGCCTCATCCTGGTGCTGGCGCTGCTGACGCTCCCCGCCGCTGTCGCGGGACACTACGTGCATTCCCTGGCCAGCATGATGCTGGTCGCCACCCTGCTCGGCGCCGCCGTGAGCGTCTCCGGGCTCGCCCTCTCCTACGGCCCCGACCTGCCCGCGGGGCCGACCATCATCCTGTTGGCTGGGGCCATCTATGTGATCTCCGCGTTCGCGGCGCGGGCGATCGCGCGGCGGCGGGCGCGGGCCTCCGTTCTGCCCGCACAGACCGGAGATGAGCGGCGTGGATAGGGCGCGGCTCGCCGAGGTCCTGCGTCGCGCCGAGCGGCTCTGCGGCGAGCGCGGGGCGAGGCTCACGAAACAGCGCCGGACCGTCCTCGAGCTGCTGTGCGCATCAGAGAAGCCCCTGAGCGCCTACGAGATCCTGGACCGGATGCGGGCGACTACGCGCAGACCGGCACCGCCGACGGTGTACCGCGCCCTCGATTTCCTTCTAGAGCAGGGACTGGTGCACAAGCTCGAGAGCCTGCACGCGTTCGTGGGCTGCGCGCATCCGGAGCACCCCCACAGCAGTCAGTTCCTGATCTGCGCGGATTGCGGTGAGGTCGACGAGGTGGAAAGCGAAGCGGTTCTGCAAGGCCTGCAGTCCGCGGCGAAGGCAACCGGCTTCCGCACCCGCCGGCCGGTGGTCGAGGTACTGGGCACCTGCGCGGCGTGCACGAAGAAAAGGCGGGGTTAGGGAGACGTAGGTTACCGGAATCTGGCGTACGAGCTTCAGCGCGCGGGCTCGATGATGGGCTCCTCGCCTAGGAGCCGCCAGAACTCCTCCGGCTCTAACTCTTCGATCTCGTAGCAGCCCGCGGTACCGGTCGGAAAGACATACCGCATCTCGGAGTCGTCTTGCGGCGACTTGTCGGCTCCGGCCTGTGGCTGGCGCTGCGATACGCGCTCCATCATCGATGCCCCTCCTCTCCCCCCTGGGTCTACGATACTCGAAAAACTATCGGACACGGCAGAACGAGAATCGCGGGAGTCACGATTTACTCGCTCCTCACGGAAAGTCTAACCATACGAAATCTAAGCCAACACCCGATTCGCCTGACGCATGTCAAACGCGGCCCCGTGCGAATTGTGATCCAGGTCACTCAAATGACGAAATCGGCCTCGAACACATTCAGCTCGTGGTCGCAGGTCGCCGCCACCGTCTCTGTCCAGCGGACGGGCCGCCGTTACGTAGATAACGACACCCGTGGCCTCGGGCGGCGCGGCGAGAGGGTGTAGATGACGCAGGGCCCTTCGGCCTGCACCGGGGCGGTGCAGGCGAGCGCCGCGAGCAAGTGGCGAGGTTTCCGTGATGCCCCGAGCTCTTCTCCCGAATCGTGGATCAGGGCGCCGGGGCTGGGACGGCCAGGTATCCGGTGACGTCGATTACCAGATGCACCGCCAGAGTGGTGTTGTTGTAGACGTTGAGATCGTAGGCGCAGGTGGCGAGCGCCGGATCGCACAGGGGCACCAGCACGCCGTTGGCCAAGGCGGTGATGTCCACCGGGTAGTTGACGGTCGAGGCGAGCGGTCGGCTCTCGCCGTAGGGGTAGACCGTCAGATAGTTGCTGATCGCGCTGCCCTGCGGACGCACCGCCACGACGTTGGCGAACACCCCGCTGGCGGTGTCGGGTACGCCGCAGTCGGCGGCCCCGCCCTGGCCGTCGATCAGACTTCCGGTGACGAAGAAGGGCACCGTCTCCCCGGGGGCGAGCCGGTCGCCGGAGAAGGTCGACACGAATGGGTCGGCGTTTCGGGTATCGACGATGCGGCAGGGCGAGACGGTATAGACCTTCGCCCCGCAGGGATCACCATTGCCGCACGCCAAATCGAACGTGGCCGTGCAGGTCTTGTCTCCGACCATGAGCACGGAGCCGTCGACGGCACAATCGCCGCCGAAACCGGTGAACTGGCTGCCGGGATCGGCCTCCGCGGACAAGGTCACCTCCGTATCCGTCGAGAACCCGGCGGAACAGGTTGTGCCGCAGTCTATGCCGGCTGGTGTGCTGGTGACGACGCCGCTTCCGTTTCCGGCTACCTGGACGGAGAGCAGCGAAGCTTCGCTCACCAGGCTCAGGCAGACCGGGAAAGCAGACGCAGTCCCCTGCACGTGGGACTGCATGACCGAGGGCACCCGGTGGGCGGCCACACCATAGGGGTGCTCCAATCCGAAAGTGAAGCTGAGGTTGGAATAACCGCCGCTGACCAGATGGCAGTAGCTCATGATAGTGCCTGGCTTCTCCACCGTGGTGCCGCCGGAGAGGCTGTCCAGCCCCGGGAGGCCCATCGCGGAGCCGCAGCTATTGCTTGTGAAGCAGAGGTCTACGGGATCCGCTACATCCTCGACGCCGCAGTAGTCATGGGTGTGACGGGAGTTGAAGTTATGGCCGATCTCGTGGGTGACCAGCAACAGGTCCGTTACCACGCGCGGATTGGCGATATCGAAACCGCCACTGAGGCTGGCGCTCAGGCCATAGCCGACGCTCTGGTTGCAGAGCACACCCACGAAGGCGATGCCGCCGCCCAGGGGCTTGCCGCTGAGCATGTGGGCGATGGTGCGGTCCTCGCTGGCCATGTTTGCGTTCCAGTATTCCCGGAACTCGTAAAGTGCGGTGTCGGTGCCGCGTGTGACGGTCCAGGGATCAGTGTCGGCACCGCCCGGCCACAGTCGGGCATAGGAGATCACCAGATTGGTGTTCACTTCACGCTCGTAGAGGGTCGAGGCATAGGCAAACAGGTCGCCCATGTAATCCAGAGCTGCGGTCTCGCTCCCAAACAAGGAGAAGTATTCGTAGTCGGTCTCCACCGCGACCCGAGCGGTGTGGGTGACGCCAGCCGGAAGTGGCGCTGTCTCCACAGCACCAACGCCAGGCCAGATCGCCATTGCCGGATCGATGTCCAGCGCGCCGCCGCCCGTCAGCGCCTCGACGCCGCACTGAAAGGGTGGCAGGGAATCGAGCTCATCGGCCGATACCTTGCGGCTGCTCAGACCCGCCGCGGACCTGCCGTTGCTCCCGCGGAGCATCCAAACACGGTCCTTGTCGGTGATGACCCCGCGTGCAAGACCTCTTGCCGGAACGGTGAGGATCGCCACCGAGTCGGGCAGCCCCGCAACCCGACCGCGGAAGTGAATATTCGTGGGTACCGGAAGGGATTCGCCATGCAATCCCAGGATCTTGGCGTCGGGTAGAAAAACGGTGAAGCGCTCCAGCTCCAGTTCCACCGGCCCATGCTTGTCGAGCGCCAGCCCGGAAACCCGAAGCGCCCCTCCCCTCGGAACTCCCCGAGCGACGTCCGGTAGGTCTGCCCGAACGGCGCTGACCGAGATCGGATCCGCCGCCAAGGGTGTTGATAGCAGAATCAGCCCGAAGACGAGGAGCCTGATCCGGGCACCTGGGCGGCTAACAACACGCATGGAAAGATCCCTGAATAGTAGTGTCCGCGGATAGTATATGGCGGCCTATGGCCAGCGCGCGACGCGAAACTGAGCTGATGAAACAGGTTGAAGAGCTGACCGGGAAGCGGGGCGAAAACCGCGGGCGGCCATGACGGAAATCGGGATACGAGCGCACCGGCTCTCTCCACAGCGTGCAGCGAATTCCCTAACTCTCGGAGCACGGCTGCGACGACTTAGATCGGGCGGCAGTGTTGCGGCCCTCTCGAATACGCTGCCAGCCAATCTGAACAGCATCCGCATGGACGATCTCCTCGCTTCCTGCCTGATCCGCGCAAACGGGCGGCGGGGGACGATTGCCACCCTTTGCCATCTCGGCCTCGCTCGGACGGGCGACGGCTTGTGAATTTACCTGTTCGCAGCGGGGAACTCCAAAACCCGAATTAGCAATAGCGGAAAGGCTTCCGGCTGCACAACGGCCGACACAAGGCTATTCTTTACCACATTGGTGGGAAACCACGGTGCTTCCAGCTTCCACGACAACCCCATAACAGAAAGGAGGAACGGAACCATGAGCCAGATCGTAGACGAGGTTCGCGCCGCGAACGACCGTTACGCGGAGGACTTTGGCGACAAGGGCAAGCTCGCGATGCCCCCGGCCAGGCGCTTCGCGATCCTGACCTGCATGGACGCGCGGCTGGACCCGGCCAAGTACGCGGGGCTGTCGGAGGGCGACGCCCACGTGATCCGCAACGCGGGCGGGCGCGCCAGCGACGACGCCATCCGCTCCCTGGTCATCTCGCACAAGCTGCTGGGAACGCGGGAATGGTTCGTGGTCCACCACACGGACTGCGGCATGGAGACCTTCACCAACGACGTCATGGCCGATCTGCTGAGCAGCAGCCTGGAGACCGCGACCGTGGACCAGAGCGGCTGGCACGACATCGGCAAGGGACCCGGCTCGCCCGAGGGGCGCTACATCAACTGGCTGACCATCGCGGACAACGCGGCCAGCGTGGTCGAGGATGTCAGGCGCATCAAGGCGCACCCCCTGGTGCCGGGGTACATACCGGTCTACGGCTATATCTACGACTGCAAGACGGGGCGCCTGGTCGAGGTGCCCGAGGCGACCGAAGCGGGCAAGGCGTCATGACGCGCGGTGCTGGCGAGCCCTGACCAATGGGGCGGATGCGTACGGTGGGCCAGCGCGTGCCGGCCCCGCCTCGTTCAACCGCGATCAACCCTCGAGGACGTAGCGCGCGCCGCAGTAGGGGCAGGTCGCCTCGCCAGTCTTCTCGATGGGGAGATAGACCCGCGGGTGCATGTTCCAGAGCTCGTCCTGCGGGCGCGGGCAGGAAAGCGGCAGGTCCGCCCGCGCGACCTTGACGACAGGCTCGGCGGTCTGATCCTTCGCGACTGTTTCGGCCATGTGCGGACTCTCCTCTTGAAGTTCTGGGACGCTGATTATTGGCCATCCCGGCCGGAATCAGCACACACATCCATGAGCCGCGGAAAGCGCCAAGACTGATCAGGGCCTTCCTCGTGACGGGGGCGACGGCTGGCGCCGGATCAGACCAGCGTCAGCCACTCGCGGTGCCCTTCGTGGCGACCATGGACCAGGTCGAAGTACAGGCTCTGCAGCCGCTCGGTGATGGGGCCGCGCGTGCCGCCGCCGATCGCTCGCCCGTCCACCTCGCGGATCGGGGTGACCTCAGCGGCGGTGCCGGTGAAGAAGGCCTCGTCGGCGATGTAGACCTCGTCGCGGGTGATGCGCTTCTCGACCACCGGGATGCCGAGCTCTCCGGCCAGGGTGATCACCGTCTTGCGGGTGATGCCGTCGAGGGCGGAGGTGAGGTCCGGGGTGTAGAGCACACCCTCGCGGACGATGAAGATGTTCTCGCCGCTGCCCTCCATGACGTAGCCCTCCGCGTCCAGCAGCAGGGCCTCGTCGTAGCCGTCGCGCATGGCCTCCTGCAGGGCCATCATGGAGTTCATGTAGTTGCCGTTCGCCTTGGCCCGGCACATGGTGATGTTCACGTGGTGACGCGTGAAGGACGACACCTTGATGCGGATGCCGTTCTTCATGTTGTCCTCGCCGAGGTAGGCGCCCCATTCCCAGGCCGCGACCATGACGTGCACGTTGAGGTTGTCGGCGCGCAGCCCCATGCCCTCCGGGCCATAGAAGCACATGGGACGGATATAGGCCGAGGCCAGCCCGTTCTCCCGCACCGCGGCGCGCTGCGCCTGGTCGAGGATCTCCCGATCGTAGGGGATCTTCATGCCCAGGATGTGCGCGGAGTTGAACAGGCGGTCCGTGTGCTCCCGCAGGCGGAAGATGGCCGTGCCCTCACCGGTCCGGTAGGCGCGCACGCCCTCGAACACGCCCATGCCGTAGTGCAGGGTATGGGTCAGGACGTGGGTCTTGGCCTCGCGCCAGGGCACCATCTCGCCGTCCAGCCAGATGAGGCCGTCACGGTCTGCCATCGTCATCATCATCTACTCCGCGTCTCGTTGGGGATCGGTCTCCCCGCTCCGGTAACCGGCTTGCCAGCCCTCAGTCTTCCATCAGCTCGCGCCACAGCGCCTGCACCCGCGCGCGCTGCTCGACCAGCAGATCGTCCGGGATGGTGGTCGGCTGCTCCTGCAGGGCGCTGCGATGGTAGGCGGCGCGCAGGTCCTTGTAGGCGGCGGTCAGGTCCTGGGCGGCGTTGCCGGGCATCAGGTCGAGCCGGGCCAGGGTCTCCAGCAGCCGGATGTTGTCGGTCCAGACGGCGAGGTCCGGGTGCCGCGATGCCCACCGCAGGACCGAGTATTGAACCATAAACTCGATATCCGCAATACCGCCGTGGCCCTGCTTGAGGTCGAAGCGTCCGTCCCCGGTCTTGTCGAGGTTGGCGCGCATCTTCTCGCGCATCTCGCGCACCGCCTTGCGCAGGGCCGACACCTCGCGCTCGCGGCACAGGATCTCCCGGCGCACCGCGGCGAAACGCTCGGCCAGCATCGCGATCGCCGGCCACCGGGCGCGCCCGCACCAGGGCCTGGTGCTCCCAGGTCCAGGCATCCGTCGCCTGGTACTCGGCGAAGGACTTCAGCGAGCGCACCAGCGCCCCCTTGTTGCCGTCCGGGCGCAGGCGCATGTCCACCTCGTACAGCTGCCCAGAGGGGGTCTGGGTGGTCATCATGTGGATCATGCGCTGACCAAGGCGGGCGTAGAGCTGCTCGTTGGAGATGGCGCGCGCGCCATCGGTCATCGCGCTCATCGACTCGCCGCCGTGGAGGAACACGAGGTCGAGGTCGGACCCGTACCCGAGCTCGATCCCGCCGAGCTTGCCGTAGCCGAGCACCAGGAAGCCCGTGTCCTCGCCCTCGACCCCGCCCGGGCGTCCGTGCCTGCGCACCAGGTGGTCGAAGGTGAGCGCGAGCACCCGCCGAACGCTGACCTCGGCGATCTCGGTCAGGTAGTCGCTCACCACCATCAGCGGGATGACCTCGGTGAGATCCGCCGCCGCCACCCGCAGCATGTTGCCCTGGGCGAACTGACGCAGCCGCTCCATCTGCTGCTCGAGGTCTTCCGGGTCCACCCGCGCGAGCAGGATGTCCAGCTCCTCCTCCAGGTCCGCCCGCCGCAGGGGGGCGAACAGCCTGCGCGGATCGAGCAGCTCGTCGAGCAGCAAGGGATGACGGGCGACCTGATCGCTGACCCAGGGGCTCATGCCCGCCAGCCGCGCGAGCTGGGAGAGGATCACCGGGTGCTCGACGAGCATCGCCAGGTAGGCGGTGCGGCGCACCACGGATTCGAGCACCCGCAGCACCCGCTCCAGGGCGAGGTCCGGGGCGTCCGAGGAGGCGATCACCTGCAGCATCAGCGGCATCAGCTGCGCCAGGCGGTCCGCGCCCTTGGTGCTCAGGCCCTTGCGCGCCGCGGCGTCGCGGAAACGATCCAGGCGCGCCAGGGCGGCGGCGGGATCGGAGAAGCCCGCGCGCGCGAGCACATCTAGGGCATGGGCCTCGTCCGCCGCACCCCGCCAAATGGCGGCGAAGGACTGTTCGCGATGGGCCTCCTCCGCGTGGGGAGCGGCGAATACGCGGTCGAACTGGCCCTGGACCCGGCGCCGGTGCTCGTCCAGTACCCGCAGGAACGACGCCCAGTCCGCAAACCCCATGGAGCGCGCCAGGCGCAGCCGGCCCAGCTCGTCCTCGGGCAGCAGGTGGGTCTGCTTGTCCCGCCAGGCCTGGATGCGGTTCTCCACCAGCCGCAGGACCTCGTAGGCCGCATCGAGCTGCTGCACGGCGAAGGCCGGCAGCAGGCCCTTCTCCCCGAGCAGCCGCAGCACCGGGCGGATGGGACGGATCTGCAGGTCCGGATCCCGCCCGCCGCGGATGAGCTGGAAGGCCTGGCCGATGAACTCGATCTCCCGGATGCCCCCGGGACCAAGCTTGACGTTGTCCGCCATGCCCTTGCGCCTGAGCTCCTTGGTGATGAGCTCCTTCATCTCGCGCAGGGACTCGATCGCCCCGAAGTCCAGATAGCGCCGGTAGACGAAGGGCCGCAGCATGGCGCAGAGCTGGCCTCCCGCCTCGCGGTCCCCGGCCACCACCCGCGCCTTGATCATGGCGTAGCGCTCCCACTCCCGGGCCTGGGACTGGTAGTAGTCCTCCATGGCGCCGAAGCTCATGGCGAGCGGTCCGGAGTCCCCGAATGGACGCAGCCGGGTGTCGACGCGGAACACGAAGCCCTCCGGCGTCTGGGTATCGAGGGCCTGCACCAGGCCGCGGGCGACGCGGGTGAAGAACTGCTCGTTGCTCAGCGGCCGCGCGCCGTCGGTCTGGCCGTGGGCGGGAAAGGCGAAGATGAGGTCGATGTCGGAGGAGAGGTTGAGCTCCCGCGCGCCCAGCTTGCCCATCCCAAGCACGACCAGGCGCTGCGCGTTCCCGCCGTCATCCCGCGGGGTGCCATGATCGGCGACCGCCCACCGGTGGAGCGCGTCCAGGGAGCGGTCCACGCAGGCATCCGCAAGGGCCGTCAGGTCCTCCAGGGTCTCGTCGAGGTCCGCCAGGCGGGCGATATCGCGCCAGATGACGCGCACCATCTCCGCGCGGCGGAAGCGGCGCAGGCGCGTCGAAAGGGACTGTGCGTCTTCGACCCCGTCGAGCGCCGCCGCGAGCAGCTGGTCGATCTCGCCCGGGGCACAGGCGCGATCGAGGCGTCCCGACCCGAGCAGCTCCGGGAGGAGATGCGGGTGGCGAATGCAGGACTGGGCGACATAATCGCTCGCCTCCCACACCGGCGTCAGGGTTTCGGCCAGCAGGGGATGATCGGGAAGCGGCACGCCGCGCTCGGCGAGCGCCGCCTGCCAGGCGCCACGCTGGTCGGATACCCCCGCCACCAGATCCTCGGCCCCGGCCATCGCGGAACCTCCTCAGCCGCAAACTAGCCGCAGAGGATACTTTGCAATACGGGGAAAGAGAAACCGGCAACGCCGGTTCAGGGCATCAGATGGCTGGGTGTGCGTTCTTCGGATTGCTGATCGCCCGTCGCAACAGCGCGAGCCCGAGAGGTGCTCGTGGGGCCGTTGCGCCCGGGAGGCGGGGAGGAACGGTAAGTCCCTTCTCCGATCCCGAGCGCAACGTTCGGCGAGATCGGCTTTACGCCGACAACTTGTCGATCGCGGCAACCACCTGCGCGCAGGACTCCGCGCATTCCTTGCACTCGACATGCTTGTCCTCGTGAACCCGACACTCTTTCTCGCAGTCCTCGCAGGCCTGCCGACAGACCGCCGCCAGGGACTTGACGTAGGGCGAGTTGCCGGCAAGCTGATAGGAGAAGGCCCGGCAGATGGGCAGCATCTCGTTGACCTTCCGCGCGCAATCCGCGAGCGTGGTGTCGCCTTCCTGAAACGCCACCAGGCAGTGAGCGGCACACTGCTGGGCCGTGACCACGCAGTCGTTCACGGCCTCCAGGACGCCCGGATTCTTGGGGGCGTGATCCTCGTGCCGATGTCCGGGGGCGTCCCCGCCAAGGCTGGTGCCCGTCGCCAGGGCAGCCCCGATGGCGCCGGCGCCCACGAGCAGCGCGCGGCGGCTGATTGTTGGCTCACGGTCATCCCGGCCTTTGGCATTGTCTCGATGGTTTGTTGTCATTCGTCTGGAACCTTTTCTGGGTTGTTGTTCGCGTCAGCCGTAGCTGTCACGGTGCGCGTGTCGCTGAACTGCCGACACACCGAAGCTAGCTCCTGCCCGGCCGGCTTTCAAGGTTCGCCGGGCTCGGTTCATGATGCCGGGAACCGGCGATGCCTCGCGAGAAGGCCCCGTAGAGGACCGGCAACACCACCAGCGTGAGAAAGGTGGAGGACACCAGGCCGCCAACCACAACGGTCGCCAGCGGGCGCTGCACCTCGGAGCCGACACCGGTGGCGTAGAGTAACGGGGCCAGACCCAGCGCGGTGGTCAGCGCCGTCATCAGCACGGGACGCAGCCGCGAAAGCGCGCCTTTCACGACGGCCGGCCGCGGCGCCATACCGCCCTCCAGGTTCTGATTGATGGCGTTGACCATAACCACGCCGTTGAGCACCGCGACGCCGAATACGGCAATGAACCCAATCGAGCCTGGCACCGAGAGGTAAAGTCCGGAGAGGTAAAGGGCCACCACCCCGCCGATCAGGGCGAGCGGAACGTTGAGCATGATCAACAGGGCCTGACCCACCGAGTGGAAGGCGAAGTACAGCAGCAGGAAGATCAGCCCCAGCGACAGCGGCACCACGATCAGCAGACGCTCCTGGGCCCGCCGCTGGTTCTCGAACTGGCCGCCGAAGACGATGCTGTAGCCGGCGGGCAGCTCGACCTCTTCGGCGATGCGCCGATCGATCTCCGCGACGAAGCCGCCCATGTCGCGGTCCGCCACGTTGGCCTCGATGACCACTCGGCGCTGGACATCGTCGCGTCGGATCTGAGGCGGCCCGGACTCGATCGCGACCTCCGCCAGGTCGCGCAGCCGCACCCAGGCGCCATTGGCTCCGGTCAGGATCAGGTCGCCGATCGCCTCGGCGCTGTCGCGGTAGCGCGGCGCCAGCCGGACCAGGATGTCGTAGCGCTCGTTGCCGCGGATCACCTGGCCCGCCCGGGCACCGCCGATGGCATCCTCCACCAGGGCCATCACCTGGCTCACGGGGATGCCGAACCGCGCCAGGCGGTCCCGATCCGGGCGGATGACGAGCTGGGATTCGCCCGCGATGGGCTCCAGGGCCACGTTCCGCGCGCCAGGCACGCGCTTGACCAATGCCTCGATCTCCTTGCCCCGCTCGGCGAGGACCTCGAGGTCCGTGCCGAACAGCTTGATGGCGAGCTGGGATTTGACCCCCGAGAGCAGCTCGTCGACGCGGGTCGCGATCGGCTGGGAAAAGGAGAACAGCAGCCCCGGGTGCCCGGACATGGCCTGTTCCATCCGCACCTGCAGATCGGCCCTGGTCGACGCGGTCTCCCACTCCACCTGCGGCTTGAGCCCGACATAGATCTCGATGTTGGAGACCGGCTCGGGGTCGCCCCCGAGCTCAGCGCGGCCGACGCGGCTGGAGGCGTAGATCACTTCGGGAAACCCCATGAGTACCGCCTCCAACTCGGCCGCCACGCCCAACGCTGTCTCCAGACTCGACGAAGGCGCGAGGGTCACGCGGATGTTGAGCGTTCCCTCCTCCAGCTCCGGAACGAACTCCGTCCCGAGGCGGGGCGCAAGCCACAGGCTTGCTGCGAGCAACGCGGCGGCGATCGTCACCACCAGCCAGCGCAGTCGCAGCGCCCGCCACAAGAGGAGCCGGTATGCCCACTCCAGGGGCACCAGCAGGGGGCTTCTGCGGGTCGCCACCGGTCGGCGAAAGGCGTAGCTCGCCAGCGCCGGCACCACAGTGAGGGCGACGATGACCGAGGCAACCATCGCCAGCACGATGGCGGCGGCCATGGGCTGAAAGAGCTTGCCTTCCACACCCTCGAGGGTGAAGAGCGGCGCGAAGACCACGATGACGACCCCGACCGCGAAGAAGACGGGGCGCCCAACCTCCCGCGCCGCCTCCTCGATGCGCAAGGAAATCCCGCCTTCACCGGCATCCCGGGAAAGGTGGCGGAAGATGTTTTCCATCATCACCACCGAGCCGTCGACCATCATGCCGATGGCGACCGCCAGCCCCCCCAGGGACATCAGGTTGGCGGAGATGTCCCACGCGGCCATCGCCATCAGGGCAAGCCCGATGGACAAGGGGATGGAGATCAGCACCAGCAGGGTGGCCCGGATACTGAGCAGGAACAGGGCCAACACCACGACGATCAGGATGAAGGCCTGGGCCAGGGCTCCGGTGACGGTGGCGACCGCGCGTTCGACCAAATCCGCCTGATCGTAAAAGGGCTCGATCAGGACTCCGTCCGGCAGTGCGCGCTGGATCGCCGGCAACCGCGCCTTGATGCCGTCGATGGTGGCCTTGGTATTGGCCCCCATGCGTTTGAGCACAATGCCGGCGACCACCTCACCAAGCACCTCGGGATGACCGTCGCCATCCCGGGTGGTCATGGTCACCGCCCCCTGGCGGATCTCAGGTCCGAACATGACCTCGGCCACGTCCCGCACCCGCACCGGCACCCCGCTCCAGTCCTTGAGCGGCACGTTGCCGATGTCGCGCAGGCCGTCCTCGCCGGGGCGGACCCAGCCGACCCCGCGGATGGTGAGCTGCTCCGCGCCACGGTCCAGATACCAGCCGCCGGCGTTTCGGTTATTGGCCTCGATGGCCGCCGCCAGGTCATGTACCGACAGCCCGTAGGAGAGCAGCAGCTTGGGATCCGCGATCACCTGGTACTGACGCACCTCTCCGCCGAAGGAGAGCACGTCGGTCACCCCGTCCACCGGCATCAGCAGGAGCTTGACGACCCAGTCGTTGAGTCCGCGCAGCGCCATGATGTCGAGGCCCTGCGCGCCGCTCGCCCGCAGGATGTACTGAAACACCTGCCCGAGCCCCGAGGTGTTGGGCCCCATCTCGGGGACGCCGACGCCGGGCGGAATCTGCTCCCTCGCATCCTGCAGGCGCTCGAACACGAGCTGGCGGGCGAAGTAGACGTCCGTGCCCTCGCTGAACACCACGGTCACGATCGAGAGCCCCGTCTTGGAGATGGAGCGCACCTCATCCACGTCGGGCAATGCGTACATCACCGCCTCGATGGGATAGGTGATGAGCTGCTCCACCTCCTCGGCGGCGAGCCCCGGGGCCTCGGTGTTGACTGTGACCTGGATGTTGGTGACGTCGGGAAAGGCGTCGAGCTTCAGCCGCGGCAGCACCAGGGCGCTGGCGCCCAGGGTCGCGAGCAGCGCCAGCAGGACCAGCAGGCGGTTGCGGACCGCCGCCTCGACAAGTCTGTCCAGCATCGTCCCGCCCTCAATGATTGTGCGGGTCGAAGCCGCCCTTGGCGAGCTCCGACTGGAGGAAGAACCCGCCCCGGGTGACGACGCGCGTGCCGGCGGGCAAGCCGGCGATCACCGCCATGCCGCCGACCGTGCGCAGACGCTCCACCGCAACGGGGCGAAAGCGCCCCTGCCCCTCGGCCACGAACACCTGCCATTCGCCTTCGGGATGGCGCAGCAGCGCTTCCTCCGGCAGCGCCAACACGGGCTCACCGTCGCCGGCGATGATCGAGACGTCCACAAAGACGCCGGGGTGGAGCCGATGCGCCGGGTCCGGTACTTCCACGCGCACCGCCTGGGTGCGGGTCGTTTCGTCCAGCAAGTGGTGGATCTGGGTCACGCGCCCGTCGAGCCAGACGCCTCGGAAAGCGACCCGTGCCTGATCGCCGACCGAGACCGTCGCCGCCTCCTCCGGCGGCAGTCGCGCCTCGACCCAGCGCACCGACTCGTCGGTGATCTCGAACAGCACGCGGCCCGGCTCAACCAGCTCACCGAGGACGAACGCGTCCCGCACCACCGTCCCGCTCTGCGGGGCGAGCAGCTCGAAGGTGCCGTCGGCCTGCTCGGAGGCGGCGGTCACCAGGGCCTCCGCCTGCGACCTGGTCATGCCGTATGCGAGTACGCGCGAGAGCGCCTTCTGGCGCGCTACGCTCGCTTCCAGATAGTCGCTCTCGGAGACGAACTGGCCCTTGAGCTTGGTCAGGCGCTGCCACTCCCGCTCGGCCACCACCAGATCGCCCTGGGCCTCGGCCATGTCCACGCTCGAGAGGGTGACGAGCGGCTGCGCGAGCTCGACATGATCCCCCAGGCGCGCCTGCCGGGCCACGACCTGGGCCTCGATCCGCGGGGTCACCTGCGCCGTGGCGTAGGCGTTCAGGCGCACCTCCCCCGGCCCACGCAGGTTTTCTCCGAGCGCCCGTGGCGCAAGGACCGAGGTCTCTACTTCCAGCGACCGCTGCTGCTCCGGCGTGAGGTGGAGATCGCCGGCGTCCTCGTGCGCATACCCATGCTCGTGGTCGACTTTGGCCGGCGCGATCTCCTCGCCATGCTCGTCGTGATCGTGTTGGCCGAGATCCGTGACGTGCGGTTCGATCGCGGAGGCGACCTCGTCGGCTTTCGGGCTGGAAGCGGGTGGCGCGGCCGCGAGCGACGCCGCCCCCAGAGACAGGAGAAAAAGAATCGGCAGGGAGTGCGGGGACGCGCACCGCACAACCCGCCCTTTGAGTTCGGGAAGCATGGAAGCCCTCGTGAGATCAAGGGGTTGGAACCGCCGCGCAACCCGCGCGGCACCCGGTCAGATTCGCGATCGGGTCCTTGGGGGTTTGAGCGGCGGAGGAACCCCGCGAAGCGCGAGCGAAGGATGGGTGGGGAGGCGAAAGGCCTCTTTCCGCGGATGCAGACTGACGGGAACGGCCGGGGTCAGCCCGACCAGATGCGCACCTGCGTGACAGCAGTGATCGCAATCGCCGGCGTCCTCAGAGCCGTGCTGGTCTCCGTGCGCGCCGACAGAATGAGCGTCGTGGACGACCAGCGCGGGCCCATGCCCGGCGAAGGCCCAGGCGCCCGCGAGACCAAGCATGGCGAAAACCAGCAGGGATGCGATGAAGCGCCGGGGCATTGCGGCCTCGTGGACCAGTGAATTCGCCTTCACTCTAGTCCACCATGGCCGATGAATCCACAATCGCTCGGCACCAACGCCGACCGGGCCAGACGGGCCCAGAACCTGTTGCGAAGCGGATTCTGGGCTTGCGTTCTAGATTGCCACCCCAACATTAATAATGTAGTTTGAGTACCGCTATAAAACGCTGTTTGATACGGTGCCTCTCGCGGCGCAAATACGTGCCGCCATTTCCAAGCGCTTAAGCGTGCAAGAATGGGGACACGCAGGAACCCGCGCTGGGGGCGACGAGCCAACTCTAGCCAGGATGGCCAGAGCTCAGCGTTCGAATAAAGAGGAATGCGCCTGCCAACGACCTCCCTGCCCGGCTGACGCTTGCCATGTCGGCGAGGGATCGGTCGAGAGACGAACCGCCGAGAGATCGTCCTGGCGAGAGCCGCGACAAAGACGCGTGACGCATCGGATCCGAAGCAACGCGTGGCGTCCGGTACCTTCAGACCTTTCATTTTTCGTTTTCAGCATCAGCTCGCAACGGTGTCCTTTCTATGGCTTCAGCTACGACCGGTACGAATCACCCGACAAGAACCCTCTGTGTCACCAATCTCCCCACCGATACGACGGAAGAGGATGTCCGCGCCTTGTTCTCCGAATACGGCTCGGTGCGACAGGTAAAGCTGTTCACAGGCGAGTGTTATCGCCGGGCCCAGGGTTACGGCCACCTCGACCTGGGCACCGAGGAAGCGGAAAGCGCCGTGGCCGCGCTCGACGGACAGGTATTCAACGGATCGATCATCCGGGTCAGTCACTTCGCGGAACATACGACCGCGCCCGAGGCAGGGGACGCCCATCCTGCTGGCCAAGCTCAGCGGCAGGACGATGAGACACCCAGCAACCTCCTCCGCCGCCGTTACGAGGTTGCATCCGTGGAGAAGACCGACATGCCGGACGGCGGAGAGGGGGGCGACTGGTATCGATACGTGTTGTCCAGCGGTCGCGCCCAGGTGACCGGGCTTCACCGCGGCACACTGGAGGAGGTCACGGCCTACGCGATGAGCTGCGCCGAGGATTTCAACCTGCGGAGCGCGACCGGCAGGAGCGCGCGCGCGCCGACCTATCAGCGGAAGAAGTAGATCTTCCATACCCGGTCGCGCGACTTACAGGATGGAATTTTTCGTGCTATTCCAGCACGCACCTGTTAAGGTGCCGCCCTGAGAGGACGAACCGGTCTCCTGATCGGGTCAAGGCATCCGCCGAATTCGACTGAAATCCCGCCGATTTCCCCGCGAGTCTCGTTTAGCCCCGCCTCCCCGCGCCGTTATAACGGCATTCCGCTGTCGACGAAGTTTTTGTGCTTGGTCATTCTCGATAGTGTCAACTCAGACCAATGCACGCTTTTCAGAGACAGACGAATATGAACATCTACGTAGGCAATCTTCCGTACAGCGTTACCGATGCAGATCTGCGCGAGACCTTTTCCCGCTTCGGCGAGATCGCCCAGGTCAACCTGATCACGGACAAGTTCACAGGCGAATCCAAAGGATTCGGTTTTGTGGAAATGAGCAACAACTCCCAGGCCGATGCCGCCATCAAGGGCCTCAACGGCACCGATATGAAGGGCCGCAACATCACGGTCAACCAGGCCAAGCCCAGGACTGACCGCCCCTCCCACGGTAGCCGGCGTTACTAAAGCCCAGACGGTCTAGGCCGCAACGAGGAGGTCCAGCTCGCGCTGGATCTCCTCGGAGCTGATGTACGCCCTGGTTCGACCGGCGACCCGGAAGCATTCATTCGGCAGCGCCGGATACATCCGCTCGACGTAGCCGTTCGGAGAGGGTTGTCCGGCCGTCACGCAGTGCTCACGTCCGTATCGGTGCGTATCGCCCATACCTGCACGCCGGTGGCGCCGCAGAGGAGTAGGACGCGGCCATTGAGCAGATCGGCCGGAGTGCTCGGCATCCTCGCCCTGTAGACCCGGAACGGTAGACAGCCCAGGGACAACATCCGCTTTCCCAGGGGGAGTGGCCAAACCGAGAAGCCAGCTCCGAGGCTTTTCGCTCGAGGGGCGCATGCGTCGGTACCCGGGCCCCCCACCCAGTTCCGGTCCGGTGGACTTACCAAGGACTTACGTGCGGCGCAAACCGATCCTGGATTCGCGTCCGCCTTATAAGACATTGATTTGATTGGATAAGATGGCGCGCCCGACAGGATTCGAACCTGTGACCTCTGCCTCCGGAGGGCAGCGCTCTATCCAGCTGAGCTACGGGCGCGGATGACGCGGAAGGAAGAGCGGATCACCGCTTGCGGTTCCTTACGCGGGGCCGGAAGAATACCGCTATCTCGCGCCTGAGTCTACGCCGTAGGCATACTCCCCTCCAGCGTCCGTCTGGATATCCGGATGGATTTCGCCGCTCTCCCGCCGATATACTTCGCAGATTAGCGACTACTGATCTTGCGCGGCCGCTACCCGCAGGTCTCCATTCTGCGTCAACACTCCGGAGGTAACCATGAGCAACAAGTACAGCACTGAGTTCGGGACGGCGGTTTCGGGCCTGATCGGGGCGGTTCTGCTGGTCGCCGCGGTTTATCTCCTGACCGCGGCGCGATTCAGCGCCACCGGGACCCCCGACGCGCCGGAGGAGGTCGCCGCTCGTATCAAGCCGATCGGCACCGTGACACTGGCAGGGGCCGGCGGTGCGCCGGCCGCCGCGGCTCAGCCCGCGGCCGCGCCGGCGGCTCCCGTCGACGAGGGCCCGGGAGCGGCGATTTACAATCAGGCATGCTTCGCCTGTCACGCAAGCGGCGCGGCGGGCGCGCCCAAGCTCGGCGACCAGGCGGCCTGGGAGCCGCGGGTTGCCACCGGCATCGACGCCATGTTGCAGACCGCGATCAACGGCAAGGGCGCCATGCCGCCGCGCGGGACCTGCGCCACCTGCTCGGACGAGGACCTCAAGGCGGCGATCGAGTACATGGTCTCGAAGGTCCAGTAGCGATCCCAGCCGCGGGGCGGCCCTCACCGGAGTCGTCTGAGAGCTCAGCCCGCCTGTAGCAGCCCTTTGAGGCTTGCCAGGTGGGCACTGCCACGCGCCCGATTCTCTTCGGCGTCGGTCTCCCGCCTGGTATCCCAGCGGATCTCGGATTCCGGAAGCTCCTCCAGGAAACGGCTGGGCTCGCTCTCCACCAGCTCCCCGAAACGCTTGCGCCGGCGGGCCAGTGTGAAGGTGAGGGTCTGCCTCGCGCGGGTGATCCCGACGTAGGCGAGCCTGCGCTCTTCCTCGATGGTCTCTTCCTCGATGCTGGTACGGTGGGGTAGAAGCTCCTCTTCCATGCCGACCAGAAAGACGTGGGGGAATTCCAGCCCCTTGGCCGCGTGCAGGGTCATCAGATGCACCCGTTCACCGCCCTCCTCCTCGTCGCGTCGCTCCAGCAGGTCCATCAGGGAGAGGTGGTTGACCATCTCTCCCAGGGTCTTCTCCTGGAGCTCCCCCTTGTTGAGGGCGTCGAGCCAGTTGAGCAGGTCGTACACGTTTTCCATGCGCCGTTCGGCCACCGCCAGGCTCGAGGCGTTGTCACGCAGCCAGCCCTCGTAGTCCATGGTCTCCACCAGGGCGCGCACGGCGGCGACCGGCTCGCCCTCGGCGCGCCGCGCGTGAGTCTCCATCCGCGACGCAAACGCCTTCAGGCGCTCCCGCTGCCGCTCCCCCAGATGCTGGGCGAGGCCCAGCTCGCCACAGGCGGCGAGAAGCCCCACGCCCCGCTCTCCCGCATAGCCCGCGAGCTTCTCCAGCGTTCCCGGTCCGATCTCCCGGCGCGGCGTGTTGACGACGCGCAGGAAGGCGGTGTCGTCATCCGGATTCGCCAGGAGGCGCAGATAGGCCATGATGTCCTTGACCTCGGCGCGCGCGAAGAACGAGGTCCCCCCGCTCAGGAAATAGGGGATGTTGTGCTCGCGCAGGGCCTTCTCGAACAGCCGCGCCTGGTGGTTGCCCCGGTACAGAATGGCGAAATCGCCGAAGCTCGCGCGCTCCGTGAAGTGCCGGTGCAGGATCTCCGAGACGACCCGCTCGGCCTCGTGGCTCTCGTCCCGGCAGGTGACGACGCGGGGCTCATCGCCCGGCCCGTGGTCGCTCCATAGGCGTTTCTCGAACACGTGCGAGTTGTTGGCGATGAGCGCGTTGGCGAGGCCGAGAATGCGCCCGCTGGAGCGGTAATTCTGCTCGAGCATGATCACCTTGAGCTGCGGATAGTCCGTCTTGAGACGCGCCAGATTCTCCGGACGGGCGCCCCGCCAGGCATAGATGGACTGGTCGTCGTCACCCACCACCGTGAAGGCCCCGCGAGGCCCCACCAGCAGGCGCACCAGCTCGTACTGCGCCCCGTTGGTGTCCTGGTACTCGTCCACCAGCAGATGCCGGATCCGGTTCTGCCAGCGCTCCAGCAGATCGGGATGGGACCGAAGCAGGCGCACGGGGGCGATGATGAGGTCGTCGAAATCGACGGCGTTGTAGGCGCGCAGGCTGCGCTCGTAGGCGGCGTAGAGACGGGCGAGCCCGGCCTCGAAGTCGTCCTCCGCGGTGCTCAGGGCCGCCACGGGCTCGATCAGATCGTTCTTCCAGCGCGAGATCCGGGCCAGCACGCCGGCGGGGGTGTAGGCGTCCTCGCGGTGCGTGTTGCGCAGATGCTCTTTGACCACCGTCTCGGCGTCCTGTCCGTCGAACAGCGAGAAGCCGCTGCGATAGCCGGCGCGATCGAGCTCGCGGCGCAGGATCTTGAGGCCCAGGGTATGGAAGGTGGAGATGGCCAGACCCCGGCTGTCGCGCCCACTGAGCTCGCGCCCCAGTCGTTCCCGCATCTCTCGCGCAGCCTTGTTGGTGAAGGTCACGGCGAAGATGTTGCGCGGCGACATGCCATGGTCGCGGATCAGGTGTGCGACCTTGCGGGTGATGACACGGGTCTTGCCGGAGCCCGCGCCAGCGAGCACCAGGAGAGGGCCGCCCAGGTAGCGGACCGCCTCGCGCTGGCCGGCATTGAGGTCTGTCGGCGGACGGCGTCCACCGCTCGGGCGTGACTCGGACATTGAACCTCGGCGGCGAAACCGGAAAGGGATCGGTGCGTAGCGACCGGCGCCGGTGTTACCCGGAACGGGCGGCGGGAACGGCATTATGGGCCAAGATGGGGCGACGAGAAACCCGCGAAATTCTCGTCCCGACGTACTACCATTAGCTGATTTTTAGCGACAAGATGGTCGGACAGCCTAATGAAACGCCTGTTGCTCACCGCCGCTCTCAGCGCCCAACTGGGGATCGCGATCGGCCAGAACGCCCCGCCCCCAGTTCCCTACCCGGAGGCACCGGCCATCCCCTCGGCCAGCTATCAGGGGGAAACGGTGGAACCCGAGGTCACCATCCTCGAGACCGACAAGGGCATCGTCTACGAGTACCGCGTCCGCGGCCAGCTCTACATGGTGAGGGTGCAACCCCCGGTCGGGCCTCCCTACTTCCTCCTGGACACCAACGGGGACGGACAGCTGGATGTCCAGCAGGACCGCGTATGGAACAACTCCATCCCCCAGTGGGTGCTGTTCAGCTGGTGACTCGTGCCGGGGTCCGCGCCTCGCGGGCCGCTCGACCATGAGGCGACCGCCTTCCGCCCGACGCTAGCGCGGAGAAGAATCCGACCATGATCGCCAAGCAGCCCGCGCCACCGGGCCGAGGCTCGCGCCTGCTCTCGCTCGCCGCCGGGCTGGAGGCGCTCATCGCCTGGAGCGGACGGCTCCTGGCCTGGCTCTCGCTCTGGATGGTGCTCGTCACTTTCCTGGTGGTGGTGCTGCGCTACGCCTTCGATCTGGGCTGGATCGCGATGCAGGAGTCGGTGACCTACATGCACGCGAGCCTGTTCATGCTCGCCGCCGCCTACACGCTCCAGCAGGGCGGTCACGTGCGGGTGGACATTCTTTACCAGAGGCTGTCGCCGCGCGGCCGCGCCTGGGTGGATCTGCTCGGCACCCTGCTGCTGCTGATCCCCGTCTGCATCTATCTCGTCTGGTCCGGGTGGGACTATGTCGCCGGATCCTGGTCGGTGCGGGAGGGCTCACGGGAGGCCGGCGGCATCCCGGCGGTCTACCTGCTGAAGAGCCTGATCCTGGCGCTGCCAGTGCTGCTGCTCCTGCAGGGTCTGGCATGGACGCTGCGCAACGGGTTGTTCCTCGCGGGGGTGGACGGCGCCCTCCCCGCGCAGGGGGACGCGGGTGGCTGAGCTCATGCCGCTGCTGCTGTTCCTGGCGGTCGGCGCGGTGCTCCTCAGCGGTTACCCGGTGGCCTTCGCCCTCGGCGGCACCGCCCTCGCCTTCGCCTTCGTCGGGGAGTGGCTCGACCTGTTCGATCCGGCCTTCCTCGAGGCCCTGCCGAACCGGGTCTTCGGGGTGATGACCAACGAGACCCTGATCGCGGTGCCCCTGTTCGTGTTCATGGGGGTCATGCTGGAGCGCTCTCGCGTAGCGGAGAGCCTCCTGGATACCATGGCCCTGCTGTTCGGCCCGCTGCGCGGGGGGCTTGGCATCTCGGTCACCGTCGTCGGCATGCTGCTCGCGGCCAGCACCGGGATCGTGGGCGCCACCGTCGTGACCATGGGGCTGCTCTCCCTGCCGACGATGATGCGGCGCAACTATGACCCGAGCATCGCCGCAGGCACCATCTGCGCCTCGGGCACCCTGGGCCAGATCATCCCGCCCTCCATCGTCCTCGTGCTGCTGGGCGACGTGCTCTCCGCGGCCTATCAGCAGGCCCAGCTCGACATGGGCATCTTCTCACCGGAGACGGTCTCGGTCGGCGATCTCTTCGTCGGCGCCCTGTTGCCGGGGCTGGTGCTGGTTGGCCTCTACGTCCTGTATCTGCTCGGAATCGCGTGGCTGCGGCCGGAAGCGGTGCCGGCCATCCCGAGAGCCGAGCGTGCCGTCGCTGCCGGCGCGCTGTGGGGCCAGGTGCTGCGGGTGCTGGTTCCCCCGCTCGCTCTGATCGTGGCGGTATTGGGCTCCATCCTCGGCGGCCTGGCGACGCCGACGGAGGCCGCCTCGGTCGGCGCCGTCGGCGCCATGATCCTCGCCGCCGCCCGGCGGCAGCTCAACCTCGATACCCTGCGCGAGGTGGTTCTCCAGACCACGGTGGTCACCAGCATGGTGTTCATGATCTTCATCGGCGCCGCCCTGTTCTCACTCGTGTTCCGCGGCTTCCAGGGCGACGAGCTGGTCACCGAGCTGCTGACCGGGCTGCCTGGCGGGACCCTGAGCGCGGTGGCCCTGGTGATGCTGGTGATGTTCCTGCTGGGATTCATCCTCGACTTCATCGAGATCACCTTCGTCGTCGTGCCCATCGTCGGGCCCGTGCTGCTGGGTCTCGGCTTGGACCCGGTGTGGCTGGGGGTGATGATCGCGATCAACCTGCAGACCTCATTCCTCACGCCGCCCTTCGGCTTCTCCCTCTTCTACCTGCGCGGGGTGGCGCCGCCGGAGGTGACGACCATGCAGATCTACCGCGGGGTCGTGCCCTTCGTCGTCATCCAGCTGCTCATGCTCGGGGCATTGGCCCTGTGGCCGGAGCTGGCGACCTGGCTGCCGGAGGCGATTTACGATTAAGGCGCTGACCAGTTCAGCGCCTCCCGCGGCACATGGATGTGACGCCATGTTCAATCGCGCAAGCGATTGAGAATGAAGCCGCCCAAGAACCGCGTTTCTTGGGTGGCGCGCTGATTTTGGCCAGGATGGCCAATAATCAGCATCTCGTCAGAGCGATGGACGCGCCTGGGTCGTGCCGTCGCCCGGAAGGCGCGCGGACCGACCGCGCGAGCGGCCGAGGCTTTGGAGCAATTCGGGTCGCGGCTCGCGGAACATGACCCCGACGCCGCCCGCCTGATGGTGCACGACGATGGCGGGCACCAGCCAGTCGGCGCCCTCAAAGTCGAGCTCCAACTCCACCAGCGTGCCAGTGGGAAGCGTGAGGGACTGGACCTCGAGAAACATGCCCTCGGCACACAGGTCGCGGCCACGGGCGCGACAGAAGCGCCGCCTGCGGTAGCGGATATAGACCCAGCAATCGATCCGGTGGCGGAAGCTGTATCTGCGTTCGACGCTCATATCCCTCAGTGCCTTTGTTTTTTCGTCTCCAACATGGTAGGGGAGTACCTTGACGGCAGAGTGCCGAATCCATGACGAACGCATGAAACAGACGCCGGTGTTCGACGGTCATCTGCACATCATCGACCCGCGTTTCCCGCTGGTCGCGAACGCCGGTTTCCTCCCGGCCGCGTTCACCGTCGAGGACTACCTGAAGCGGACTCGCGGCCTTTGCGTGGTGGGCGGCGCCGTTGTCTCCGGCTCCTTCCAGGCCTTCGACCAGTCCTATCTGGAGGCCGCCCTGGCGCGGCTCGGACCCGCCTTCGTCGGCGTGACCCAGCTGCCCGAGCAAGCATCGGAACGCGAGATCCTCCGCCTCGACGCCCTCGGCGTAAGGGCCCTGCGCCTCAATCTGCGACGCGGCGTATACGCGGATGCGGGGTCGATGGTACGCCTGGCCAGGCGCGCGTTTGATACCGCGGGCTGGCATGCGGAGCTCTATCTGGACAGCACCGACCTACCCGCGCTTGCCGGGCTGTTGAAAGGGCTGCCGCGCGTGTGCGTCGATCACCTGGGGCTGTCGCGCCGCGGGCTGCCTCACCTCTTACGGCTGGTGGAAAGGGGCGCCTGGGTCAAGGCAACCGGCTTCGGCCGGCTCGATTTTCCCCCGGCCGAGGCGCTGGCCGCGATCGCCCGCGTCTGCCCCGACGCGCTCGTGTTCGGCACCGACCTGCCCTGCACCCGCGCACCGCGGCCGTTCGCCGCCACCGACATCCAGATGATCGAGGATGCGCTGGCCGAAGAGACGCGGATCCGCAAGGTCCTGCGCGAGAATGCGATCCGCCTCTATCGCCTCGCGTCGCTAACCCCCGGGCGTTGAGGAACCAGAGACAGTGAGGAAAGACGCGGAGCGGGCACAGGCAGTGCCCGAAAAAAAGAAACCCCGAAGCCCGGGGGTCCTGGCTTCGGGGCAACTGCTTTCCCGGCTGGGGCGGCCGGGAGTTTGGGGGCCGCCGAGGGAGGGGGATGATTGGCGACCCCCCGCGTCACGTAACGCTCGAACAGTGAGAGTCCAAAGCCGGAAAAAAGTTCAACGCCTCCCGGCGGAGTTACGCCGGAACCCCAGGATAGGCGACTTTGGTTAGCGGGGACTTGGTCGATCGCTTCAGAGGGAGGGGCATTCCCTGTCGCGGCAGCGGTTGACCTCCACGGTAACGTGCCCGAGCTCCGGAAGATGGGCGAGCAGGGCCTTGTAATGCTCCGGTTCGCGGGGATGGTGGGTGACCAGCGAGACGATGGCACCGAGATCGCGGGGCCCGAGGCGCCAGACGTGGAGGTCGGTGACCTGGTTGTCCGCGTCCGCCTCGAGCGCCCGACGGATGCGCGAGAGGGTGTCCTCGGACGGGCTGCTGTCGAGCAGAACCCCGCTGGTCTCGCCCACCAGACCGTAGGCCCAGCGCGTGATCAGGGCCGCCCCGACCAGGCCCATGAAGGCGTCCATCCATACCCATCCGAGGAGCTTGCCTGCAACCAGGGCGACGATGGCGAGCACCGAGGTCAGGGCATCGGCGAGCACGTGCAGATAGGCGGCGCGCAGATTATGGTCGTGGTGGTGATGGGCCGTGTGGTCGTGATGATGATCGTGACCGCCGTGGTGATGGCCGGCATCGCCCCCCTGGAGCAGCCAGGCGCTGACCAGGTTCACCACTAGCCCGATGACGGCGACCACGATCGCCTCGTCGAAACGAATGGTCTCCGGCGCAACCAGACGCCCGACCGACTCCAACCCCATCATCATCGCGACGACCGCGAGCGCCACCGCGCTGGCGAAGCCGCCGAGGGCGGTGACCTTGCCGGTCCCGAAGCTGAACCTCGGGTTGTCGGCATGGCGGCGCGCGTAGCGGTAGGCGAAGACGGCGATCGAGAGGGCCGCGACATGGGTGCCCATGTGCCAGCCGTCGGCCAGCAGGGCCATGGAGCCGAACAGGTAGCCGGCGGCGATCTCGACCACCATCATGCAGGCCGTCAGGATCACTACCAGCCGGGTCCGACGCTCGCCCTCCTGGGTGTCGAGGTTGAAGTCGTGACCGTGCCGCCAACGCTCCACCGGATGCAGATCCTTGTCCATCGCGGAGTCAGTGCGCCTCTTCCCAGTCGTCGCCGATGCCGACGTCCACCACCAGCGGGACCGCGAGCTCCGCCGCCGACTCCATGGCCGCCCGTATGGGCGCGGAGGCGTCCTCCACCGCGTCCTCGGCCACCTCGAACACCAGCTCGTCATGGACCTGCATGATCATCCTGACCGGCGGCGCCTTGGTCTGGATCCAGCCGTCGACCACGATCATCGCCCGCTTGATGATGTCCGCCGCGGTGCCCTGCATGGGGGCGTTGATGGCGGTGCGCTCCGCCCCCGCGCGGCGGCCCTGGTTGCTGTGGTCGATGTCGGTCAGGTAGAGCCGCCGGCCGAACAGCGTCTCGACCCATTTGCGCTCGCGGGCCTGGGCGCGGGTGCGGTCCATGAAGTCCTTCACTCCGGGATAACGCTGGAAGTAGAGGTCCACGTACTCCTGGGCGGCGCCGCGCTCGATGCCGAGCTGGCGGGCCAGCCCGAAGGCGGACATGCCATAGATGAGCCCGAAGTTGATGGCCTTGGCGGAGCGGCGCTGATCGCCGGTGACCGCCTCGGGCGCCACGCCCCAGACCTCCGCGGCGGTGGCGCGATGGATGTCCAAGCCGGCGGCGAACGCGGCCAGCAGACGCTCGTCACCGGAGAGGTGGGCCATGATCCGCAGCTCGATCTGGGAGTAGTCCGCGGCCAGCATGCGATAGCCCGTCTCCGGAACGAAGGCGCGCCGTATGCGCCGGCCGTCCTCGCTGCGGATTGGGATGTTCTGCAGATTGGGCTCGGACGAGGACAGGCGCCCGGTGGCGGCGACCGCCTGGTGATAGGAGGTGTGCACCCGGCCCGTGACCGGGTTGACCATCTGCGGCAGCTTGTCGGTGTAGGTCGACCTGAGCTTGGCCAGCCCCCGGTGCTCGAGAATGATGCGGGGCAGGTCATGGCCCTGCTCGGCGAGCTGCTGGAGCACCGTCTCCGAGGTAGAGGGCGCGCCCTTCGGCGTCTTCGCCACCACCGGGAGTCCGAGCTCCTGGAAGAAGATCTCCCCGATCTGCTTCGGCGATCCCATGTTGAACTTTCGCCCGGCGCTCTCGTAGGCCGCCTGCTCCAATCCGTGCATGCGCTCGGCCATGTCCCTGCTCTGGGCCGCCAGCTGGGCCGCGTCGATGCGCACCCCGTTGCGCTCCATGCGCGAGAGCACGGGCACCAGGGGCATCTCGATCTCGCGATAGAGCCGCTCGAGGCGAGGCTCGCTTTCGAGCCTGGGCCAGAGGGCGCGGTGCAGCTGGAGCGTCACGTCGGCGTCCTCGGCGGCGTAAGGCCCCGCCTGGTCCAGCGGGATCTGATCGAAGGTGAGCTGCTTCGCGCCCTTGCCGGCAATGTCCTCGAAATGAATGGTGTCGTGATCGAGGTATTTCTTCGCCAGGGAGTCCATGTCGTGGCGGGTGGCCGTGCTGTCGAGCACGTAGGATTCGAGCATGGTGTCGTGGGCGATGCCCTGCATCCCGATGCCGTGGTTGACCAGCACGTTCATGTCGTACTTGAGGTTCTGCCCGAGCTTGGCGCGGTCCGGGTCCTCCAGCAGTGGCTTGAGGCGCGCCAGAACGCGCTCGCGGTCGAGCTGATCGGGTGCCCCCGGGTAGGCATGCGCCAAGGGTACGTAGGCCGCCCGCCCGGGCTCGACGGCGAAGGAAACCCCCACCAGCTCCGCGCGCATGTAGTCGAGGCTCGTGGTCTCGGTATCGAAGGCGAACAGCCTCGCCGCGGTCAGGCGCTCCAGCCAACGCTCGAAGGCATCCTCCGTGAGCACCAGATCGTAGACGGCATCGCCGCCGGGAGTTTTTGGGGCAGCGCTTGCGGTGTCCCCCTCGCCCTCCAGGGTCGCCAGCAGGCGCCTGGACTCGAAGCGCTGGTACCAGCCACGCAGGGTATCGACGTCCGGCGCCGCGGGACGCAGATCAGCGGGCCCTTGGTCCAGCGCGACGTCGCGCTTGATCGTGGTGAGCTCGCGGGAAAGGGGAAGCCGGTCGAGGCTGGCGCGCAGGTACTCCCCGATCTTGCCCTTGACGTCCCCGGCGTGCGCGACGACGCCGTCGAGGGAGCCGTACTCCTGAATCCACTTGGCGGCCGTCTTGGGTCCGCACTTGGGCACGCCCGGAATATTGTCGACGCTGTCGCCGACCAGGCTCAGGTAGTCGACGATCCGCTCCGGCGGCACCCCGAACTTCTCGACCACGCCGTCGCGATCGAGCACCGTGTCGCTCATGGTGTTGATCAGGGTGATGCGGTCGTCCACCAGCTGCGCCATGTCCTTGTCGCCGGTGGAGATGAGCGTCTGGATGCCCTCCTGCGCCGCGCGCACCGCCAGGGTGCCGATCACGTCATCCGCCTCCACTTCGGGCACCTCGATCAGCGGCAGCCCCATGGCCCGAATGACCTCCTTCAGGGGCGCGAGCTGCTCGCGAAGGTCGTCGGGCATGGGCGGGCGGTTGGCCTTGTACTCGGGGAAGATGTCGTCGCGAAAGGTCTTGCCGGGCGCGTCGAAAACCACCGCCATGTAATCGGGCTGGTACTCGTCGACGAGCTTGCGCAGCATGGTGAGCACACCCAGCAGGGCGCCGGTGGCCTCGCCCTTGGAGTTGGTGAGCTTGGGCAGGGCGTGGTAGGCGCGAAACAGGTACGAGGAGCCGTCGACGAGGATGAGGGGATATCGCTTTTCCATGGGCGCTGGGGTCTCGAATATGCTGCGCGGCAAGGGTACCGCTCGGACGGACGGCCTGCCCGCAGTGCGGGATCAGGCCACGCGGACGGTAAGCGGCGCGATCTGTCGGTAGACCAGGGGCAGGGGTGGATGGCAGCTCAGGGTAAGGATGCGGGTGCCGGTCGGGTAGAACAGGTGGTAGGTCTGATAGAGATGGAGCTCCCCGCCGCCGGAGAGCAGACCCATGGTCACGTCGAACGCCCGCTGATCCTCCTCGACGAAGCCAAGCACCGCATCGTCGATGCGCAAAGCGCCGCGGCTGAACTCCACGTCCGGGGCGTCCTCGCCGCGACTGCGGAGAAAGCGGGGATAGAGGAAACGCTTGACCTCGGGTGTCAGCACCAGACCGATCTGGCCCTCGCCGAACAGCCAATGCAGCCCCCGCACCTCATCGCTTGCCCGGTCGTGGGAGCCGAAAGCGGTGGCCCAGCCTCGAAAGAAGGCCGAGTAGCGTTGGATGGTGCGTTCTGTCGGCATTCGATGGGTGACGAGTTTAAGCTCGCTCAATACTACCTCAAGCAGCCGAGCGACGCTGCTCTCGTGATGAAGGCCACCGAGGCCGCTGTCCAGCCCGACCGCGAGCAGCACGCGAGCCCGGTCACGAGCCCCGCACCGCCCGGCTGCCCGCAGGACGCCCTGCCGCCGGTCGGGCTCAACCGGTGACGCGGTTCGGGCGGATCTCCGCCATGGTGCCGACCAGGGTGGCCGGCAGCTTGGGCCAGGCGCTGATGAGGGAGACCAGGACCGCCGCGAGATAGGGCACCGACTGCACCAACAGCACCGCCGACCAGACCCGCACGTCGAGCATGTCGGCGTCGTCTCTGAGCAGCACGAAGGCGGCCCCCATCCACAGGGCGGTAAGGAACAGGAGCTCCTCGCGCACCTCGGCGAACGCGCGGATCAACGCGGGCGCCTGCGCCAGCTTGGGCGTGCGGAAGAACCCGAGCTTGTGGGTAACGAAACCGGTCCAGATGGCACGGGCGATGGTATGTGACAAGGCGAGTCCCGCGATCCCGGCAGCGAGGCTCTGGCGCCAGGTCGCGACCACGCGGCGCCGGTACAGGAACAGGCTCTTCGTCACCTTGAAGACAAAGAGCGCAAGCGGAATGATGGCGATCATGATCAGGGGCGGAGCGAAGTGGGCGGGAAAGGTCACCATCCCCACCGACCAGGCCAGGGCCGCGAAATTGAAGAACAGGTTCAACCCGTCCGCGAACCAGGGCAGCCATCCGGCGATGAAGTGGTATCGCTGGCCGCGCGTAAGGGCGCTCCGCTCCAGACCGAACAGGGGCTTGAAGTGACGGCGCAGAATGACCACTGCACCGTACGCCCAGCGGAAGCGTTGCTTGCGGAAGTCTGTGAAGGTATCCGGCATCAGCCCACGGCCGTAGGTATTGGGGATGTAGAGCGCCTTGTGCCCCGCCTCGAACAGCCGCAGCCCGAGCTCCGCGTCCTCGGTGATGCTCCACTCGGCCCAACCGTCGGCCGACTCAAGGGCCGAACGCCTGACCATGGTCATGGTGCCGTGCTGAATGATGGCGTTGCGCTCGTTGCGCGTGACCATCCCGACGTGGAAGAAACCGTGGTACTCCGCCATGCACATGGCCTTGAACGCGTTCTGGTCGCCGTCCCGGTAGTCCTGGGGCGCCTGCACGATGGCCACCTCCGGGTCGGAGAAGGCGGGAACGAGATCCCGTAGCCAATCCGGGCGCACCAGGTAGTCGGCGTCGATGACAGCCACCACCTCCGCATCGGGAGCCGTCTGGCGCAGTGCGTAATTCAGGGCGCCGGCCTTGAAACCGGCGAGAGGGTCGACGTGGAAGAAGCGGAAGCGGGGACCGAGTCTCTCGCAATGGCTCTCGACCGGCTGCCAGACCTCCGGGTCCTTGGTGTTGTTGTCCACCACCAGCACCTCGTAGTGCGGGTAATCCAGGGCAGCAAGGGCATCGAGGGTCTCGATCAGCAACTGGGGCGGCTCGTTGTAAGCCGGCACGTGGATGGAGACGAACGGCAGCTCGTCGTCGGGCACCTTTCGCAGCGGGAAGGGTCGCCGCCATTCGACCAGCCACAGGGACTCCGCCCACTCGTGTGCCTCCGAGACCAGGAGCAGCATGATGCCGATGCCGCCGAGCAGGAGCACGAGGCCCACGGCGACGGTGGGCAGGGTCATGTACTGGCGGGTGTACTCGTAGACGATCCAGACCGCGGCGGTCGCGATCAGGTAGGTCACCACCGCGAGAAAGCCCTTTCCGCCCGAGCCCAGGGTCGAGCTGTCGCGGAAAGACCAGGGTCAGGATGATGACGGCGAAGACGAAGGACAACGCCGCCAGCTCACGCCATTGGGGTATCCGGACCACGGGTTCCGTGAAGGTGAACTTGGGCTCGCGCTCGGCGTCGTAGACACCCCAGTAGGAGCCGATCGCGCCCTCGATCTTGCGTTTCCACGGCTGATCGAACGCCTCCATGATGTAGTAGATGTAGCCGGAACGCTCCGCCACGCTGAGGAAGCGGCGCAGGAACTGGGTCTGGTTGTGCAGCGAGGCCTCGGCGCCCTTGCGCTTGCGCCCATAGCTCGGCCAGCCCACCTCGGATATGACGATCGGCACTCCCGGATAGGTCTCCTGGAGCTGCTCGTAGCGCATGACCACGTAGTCCACCGCCTCGTCGACCGGAATCCCTTCCCAGTAGGGCAGGAGGTGGACCGCGATGAAATCGACCTGCTCGACGAGCTCGGGATGAGTGAGCCAAACGTGCCAGGGCTCTGCGGTGCTGACGGGGGCCCAGACCTCGCGCTTGACGCGCTTGATGTAGTCGACGAGCTGGTCGACCGTCAGGTCTTTGCGCAGCAGGACCTCGTTGCCGACGATAACGCGGACCACGTTGTGAGGTGTCTCGCGGTAGACCTCGACGAGCCGTTCGAGCTGGGCATCGTTGATTTCGAGGCGTTTGTCCAGCCACCCGCCCAGGGTCACGTTGAGCCCATGCCCGGCGGCCAGCTGCGGTATCTCGGACAGGGTCTGGGTGACGCTGTAGGTGCGCACCGCGTGGACCTCGTCCTGCAGCAGCGCAAGGTCCTCGTCGATCTCCTCGATCGTCGGATAGGTGCTCTTGGTCGGATCGTCGTCCGCGCGCATGGGCTGGAAGGAGAATCCCTGGATGCGCGCGGGCCACGCTGGCTCCTCCGAAGGCATATTCAGCAGGCCCCACAGCGCCACGGTCAGGAGCGCGATGATCAGGGTATAGATTATTCCGGCGCGATTCATAAGCCTTGGCTACCTACGCATACCCGGCGGGCGATCCCGCTCACGTCGACAACAGTCCCCGGTTCCGCTTCCACCCATGCTTGCCGCGATGCGCGCTCTAGCGCCTGGAACCACTGCCAGGTATTCGACATGGGGACGAGGTCGCGCTCCGGCCCCAGCGCCATGCGAAGGGTCTCGGAGGGCGTCAGGGCGAAGACACGGCCGAAGCCCTCGGCCGGAACCGGCCGGGGAGGATCCGGCATGCCCCAGATAACGGCCTCCGTCTTGAGATCGTAGGAGAGGGAGATGATCTCACCCAGTCCGACCCCGCTGTCCGCTACCAGGATCAGCGGCCGTTCGGTGGCGCTCATGAGCCGGGCGACGGCGCGATTCTGGGCGCTGAAATTCTTGCTCCACCAGGTCTCCGCCCGCAAGATCAGGGATCCCGAATAGAGCGCGGCGCCGAGCACGACGAGGAGACCCGCCCGGGCAGAGCGACGCCAGACCGCGCCGGCGGCGTCCCAGGCTGCCACCAGCGCCCACGCCACGGCAAGCTCGACCGCGACCAGGCCCGGCAAGGCATACCGCGGATGCAGCGATCGGCTGCCGCCGAGGAGAAGGTCGGGCACCAACACCACCAGCGCAAAAGCCGTGAACAGGAGCACGCAAAACAGCAGCGCCGAACGGGGGCCGTCGAGCGCGAAGGACGAAAGCCACCAACCCAGGGGCAAGAGTCCGACGAGCAGCCAGTGGCCCAAGGCGGGCACATCCGCGAAGCCACGTACCAAGTGCATGCCCCAAGCCTCGAGAATCCTTGTGGGTCCTATGTCTCGCGCCATCCACTCGGTGACCTGCTCGACCCGATGAGAACCATCGATCAGGACCAGTATCCAGGGAATGAAGAGTGCGGCAGCAACCAGCAAGGCCCGCCCCATGTGGCCCGCGAAGGCAGCGAGCCGTCCTCCCTCGCCGCGCGTCAATGCCAGTCCGTAGAGAAGATGCGCACCAATGACCAGTACCGACAGGAGGTGGGCGTAGAGACCAACGGCGATCAATACGCCGTACAACCACCAGTCCGCTCGCGCACCGCTGCGCAGCGCACGCAGAAAAGCGGCGCTGGCCGCTGTCGCCACCCCGGCCCACAGGGCATATTCCCTCGCCTCCTGTGCATACAGCAGGTGCAGCGGCGAAAGCGCCACGAGGACCGCGGCCAGCCAGGCGACCTTCCGATCAGGAAAGAGCTCGCGCGCGAGCCAAAAGACCGCTGGAATAAGCAAAATGGACAAGAGCGCGGAGGTTCCGCGCAGCGCCAGCAGCGGATCGCCGACCACATGGGCCACGGCCCGGGCCGCGAGATAGTACAGCGGGCTGTGCTCGGGATGGTCCGTTAGCGCTCGGAGCGTATCGCCCCAGCCGCGCTCGGGGGCAGGCCTTTGGAAGGCCAGCAGGTCGCCCGGCGCGAGGGGCCGCCCGCTGAAAAGGTAACGCGCGACCTCGTTCTGGTCATGGCCGAACACCCTCATGGCGGTGAACACCTCGTCGTGCCACACGACCATGCGATCCAGGTCGTAGAGGCGACCGGCAGCGCCGAGCGCGACCAGCAACGCTGCGAGCAGCGTCACCTGGAGCGAGACGGCACTGGGTCGAGTGGTCATAGGCTGGAACGGCTGGATCTCTAGGCGTTGCGCCTGGGACCTAAGGCATTACAGAGGGCGCGAAAAACCTTGTAAGTGTGCATGACCGGAGACAAAAACGCGAGACGCCGACGCGCCTCCCGCGACCGACACTAGCCGAGAGCCGAATATCGATAACAAGGCCGTCGGTACCGGATCAGGCTTCGAAAATTCTTTTCTCGGGACCATGGCACGGGCGCCGCTACCGGGTAGTCAGATGATCTCTCGACCGTTTACCCGGCCAACCGATCCGGATAGCATCTCCACCCCGGCCGGTGCATGGTGGCGGGCTGGAAGCGTCATAAGGTGAGGCTCGTGATGACATTTGGTGGAAGACCCGGAACCGAAGAAGACCGCTCGCAGTCATCTCTCCAGCGGACAACCGAATGGATCGTCGCCAACCGGTCGGTTTGGTTGCGTGGCCTGCTGATGCTGGCGCTCTTTTTCGTCTTCTGGTTGGTGAAGCTCGTCGTCGGCCTGATCGCGCTCTTCCAGTTCGGTTCCCTGCTTCTCACCGGGCAGACCAACGGCCAACTTCGGGCCTTCGGCGCGAGCTTGGCCTTCTACAGCCACGACATCGTGACCTACCTCACCTGCGCCAGCGAGCGTCTGCCATTCCCCTTCACCGAGTGGCCGCGTCCGATGGAGGACGAGACGGGGGACTGGTAGCCGTCCCCGTGACACCGCGCCGCGGCGGGTCGCGGACCTTTATGGGTACTCGGCGCGGTCCGCACGGCAAAACCCGCACAGGAGATTCGGCCGCGGTATTCAGGGCACCGTCGGCCAAGTCATCGGGCAGATTTTTTCAACCTGATCCGGGTGCACATCGGCTAGCATTAGCCTCCTCGCAATTACCGTCTCGTGAGCCGGATCATGAAAGAAGCAGAGGTCCTCAATCGGGCGTTTGGGATCGCGGGGCAGGTCCTGTTCGGGGAGGGGGATCGGGGTGCACTGGTGGCCGAGGTCAGCAATGACTCGGGCAGCGGCACCATCGCGATTCCGGGCGCCCAGGTTCTGAGCTGGACCCCCACGGGCCAGGAACCCGTAGTGTGGCTGTCTCCCGTGGCCAGGTTCGCCCCGGGCAAGTCCATGCGGGGCGGCGCGCCGGTCTGCTGGCCCTGGTTCGGCCCCCACCCCCAGGACCAGGACAAGCCCGCCCACGGCTTCGCCCGCAACCGGGACTGGGACGTGCGTGAGGTCGCGGCTATCGCCGCCGGTACCCGCGTCGTCTTGGGATTTATCCCCGACGGCCCGGAACAGGTTATGTGGCCCCACGACGCCGAGCTGACGCTGACGATCATCCTCGGGGAGCGGCTGCGGTTCGACCTCACCACGAAGAACACAGGCGGCGAGGCGATCACTCTCACCCAAGCCATTCACACCTACTTCCGGGTCGGCGACATCGGCGCGGTCCGGGTCCAGGGCCTGGAGGGCTGCGAGTACATCGACAAGACGGGCGGCAACGCCCACATCCGCCAGGAGGGGCCCATCCTCATCGACCGCGAGGTCAACCGCATCTATCTCGGCTGTCCGGGAGAGGCCGTCATCCTGGACGGGTCGCTCCATCGCCGCATCCGGGTGACCAAGGAGGGCAGCACGAGCTATGTGGTATGGAATCCCTGGGCGGAGACTGCCGCCAAGTTCGGCGACATGGGGGAGGACGGCTACCGCCACATGCTGTGCGTGGAGACCACCAACGCGGCGAGCGACGCCGTCACCGTCGAGCCCGGCGAGACCTTCACCCTGAGCACCGAGTACGCGGTCGAGCCCTTGTAAGGGTAGCCGCCTGCCTATGCGACAGAGCCCCGACCGCCTCTCACCCGCCGGCGCCCGAACGAAACCGCGCGCAAAACGCCGTCTCTGGACGGGTTCAGCGAAAAACGCGACGGCTCGGGCCAGTCCACCCGTTAGGCCCCGGCATCGACGGGCGTTTCGTCCGAGAAGAGATCGAATGTGCGGGTGTCGCGCGGCCTCCTGCCCATGACCGATTTCCTTACACCTGCTCGGTGACCACCGTTTCTTCGCCGAGCATGTCGATGACCTTCACGGCGACGGTGGCGCCGTTACGCGGCGCCGCGAGCTCGTAGCGGCCTTCCACCAGGTCCTGCTTGCGCGCGGGGACATCGGACAGCGCCACGTTGAAGGCCTCGCCGTCGTGGTCCGTGTCGATCATGATGCAGTCGACCACCGCCCGCCAGTCCTCGACCTGGGCGCGGAACAGACCCTGATCCATGTTGAGCCGCTGGAGGATGGTCGGCGACAGGACGTCCTGCACCTCGACGATCAGCTTGTCCTGCTCGCGCCTGACCGAGACCGAGGCGGTCAGCGGCTCGTGCCGGATGAAGCCGCCGTATTTCCTGTCGGTGCGCAGCTCGATGACGTGAACCTTGTTGATGGGCCGGCCGCGATTGTAGTCCTCGATCCAGGCCCTGGCGGCCAGCTCCATGCCGAGACACACGAGCACGATGTCGCGCTCCTCCTCGGGCCGCCGGTGCAGCTCCTTGCGCAGGTCGTCCAGGTCCAGCGGGGTAAGCGGATGGTTGAAGGGGACGATCTTCACCAGCCGCTTTCCCAGCGTGCCGTCGAAGTAGCCGTCTGCGCGGGTGCGGGTTACGCCGATGTGCTCGCAGGCCAGGGCCACCGCCTCGTTGTGCTGGATCTGCAGGTCGTAGTCGTTGACCCGGTAGGTGGTGAAGGCGAGCTGGGCCGGTGGGGGCGGCGATGTTTCGTCCTCGACCAGCGTGCCCTGCCTCCTCTCGTCCAGGGCCTTCGCCTGCTCCCGCATGATGGCCTGCAGGCGCTTGGCCGTGGTCTGGATGGCGCCCTTGTTGATGTCACAGCCGATCCAGCGGCGGCCTAGATTTTGCGCAACGGCGGCGGTAGTTCCAGAGCCAATGAAACAGTCGAGGACCAAGTCGCCGGGGTTTGATGAGGCCCTGATCACGCGATCGAGCAGTCCCTCAGGTTTTTGCGTAGGGAATCCCGATTTCTCTGCTGCCATCGGATTCACCGGTGAAATGTCTGTCCAGATGTCTTGAAGCGGAACGCCCTTCATCTCATCAAGGTACCGCTTGTACTGCGGCATCCCGGTTCTCGACAGGACGATTCGGCCCGCAAAGTAGAGGCCGTCCATCTTCTCGCGGTTAACAGCCCAGCATCGACCCGGTGGAGGTCGCACGCCTTGCCATTCGTACTCGAGATTTGGCCGTGGTCCTGGCGCCGTCAGATTATCAAGCCTATATCTACGTCCCGTTCCGTCTTCGGTCATGCTGTACTTGGCGGAGACATACTCGTCCGAGTACTCGGCATGCATTTCGTTCCAGCAGACGACATCCGTTCGCCCGTAGCAAAACAGGTTGTCATGAATCTCCCCGAATCGGCCGCGAGTGTCGCTGTGCGCCGTGGTCCGTTGCCAGATGATTTCGTTGCGAAAGTTCGCCTGCCCAAAGGCTTCATCCATGAGCATTCTCAGCATATGAGATCTGTTGGTATCGCAGTGAAGATACAACACTCCGTCGTTAGCCAGGAGCTCCTTTAGCATTAGCAGTCGCTCATACACGAACTGCAAGTAGTTGTCATTCGCCTAGATATCCGTGTACTGGATCTGTTCCCCAAGCGTGTATTCCTCGCCGTCGATCTTGGTCGTCCCCTTCGCACCCCGAAGCTGCACCTTGCGCACATAGTCCGCCCCCGAGTCGAAGGGCGGGTCGATGTAGATCAGCTTGACCTTGCCGCGGAAACCGTTGGCCAGCAGGTGGGCGAGCACGTCCTTGTTGTCGCCGTGGAGCAGCAGGCCGCCGCTTGGGAACTTGTCGGGCCAATCGGGCCAGTCGGCCTCCGGAAGCGGAGCCTCGGTTTCGACGGCGAACCGCTCGACCTGCTGGGCGGGATAGGCGCGCACGGAGGCGAGCGGCCGCTTTCCCACCCAGGTGAGCATGGGCCGCCCCTTGGCCCGGCCGATGCTGACGGTGTTGCCGCCGGTGGTCTTGGTCTTCTTCGCCATGGCTGATGATTTCCCTAGCGGATGGGCTCGGTGCCCTCGGAGAGCAGGGCGACGTAGCGGTCGTACACGAACAGCCGATTGCGCCGGTTGCCCGTGATCTCGCGCGCGATACCGAGGGCCTGCAACCCTCGGAAGCAGTTGGCGATGGTGGTGCGGTTGATGCCGAGCCGCCCGGTCGCCTGGGCGATGCTCTGGATCGGCTGACGGGTGAGCAGCTCGTGCACCTGGAGGCAGGAGCCGGCGATGCGGCCGAGGCCACGGATGCGCTGGCGGTCGGACTCGAACAGGGCGAGAAGCTGGCGGGCGGTCTCGACCGATTGCTGCGCCGTCTCGTAGACCCCCTGCAGGAAGAAGCGCAGCCAACCCTCCCAGTCCCCGCTCAGCCGGACCTGCTGGAGCCGGTCGTAGTATTCGGCGCGTCGGGTCTTGAAGTAGAGACTCAGGTAGAGCAGGGGCTCCTTAAGCGCCTGCTCGCTCAGCAGCAACAGGGTGATGAGCAGCCGGCCCAGGCGCCCGTTGCCGTCCAGAAAGGGATGGATGGTCTCGAACTGTACGTGGGCGAGTCCGGCCTTGAGCAGAATCGGCATGGGCGAAGGCTCGTCGTGGAGAAAACGCTCGAAGGGGTCGAGGCACGCCATGAGCCGGTCCGGCGGGGGCGGAACAAAAACGGCGTTGCCCGGCCGGGTCCCGCCGAGCCAAACCTGGCTGCGGCGCAGCTCGCCCGGCTGCCTTTCGGCGCCCCGGCCGCGCTCCAGCAGCTCGGCGTGGATCTCCCGGATCAGGCGCAGCGACAGGGGAAACCCCTCGCGCAGGCGCTTCAGGCCGTGATCCAGGGCGGCCACGTAATTGGAGACCTCCTGCACGTCGTCGAGGGGAACGCCGGGCACCTCGTCCATCTCGAACAGCAGCAGGTCCGACAGGGAGGACTGGGTGCCTTCGATCTGGGAGGACAGCACCGCCTCCTTGCGCACGTACTGGTAGAGGAAAAGGCCGGTGTCCGGCAGCACATCCGCGATGCCGTCCAGGCGGCCAAGGGCGCGGTTCGCCTTCTCGAGCAACGCGAGCAGGCCGGCGTCCAGCTCCAGCGGCGGATCGGGCGGGAGCGGTGCCGGGACGAAGGCACGGTAGCGCTCGCCCGCCAGGGCGGCATCGATGTACTGGCCCGTGGTTCGGTTCATGGAGGCTGTGGATATCTCCGGATGAGACCGGGCGAGGCTAGCCGGGAAACGCGGCTAATGCAACGTTACTCACCTAAAGCTTCATAAAAGTCGGGGAGGTTTGCCGTTGCGCAACCTTCGCTGCATAACGACAGGGAGTCCCGATTTTATGCAACGATGGGTGCCAAAAGCTGCTTTCATGAGCCGGCGATGAAGTCCCGCGCCAGATCGAGGGCATCGGCGTGCAGGGTGCCGTTGGCGAAAACGACCTGATAGTGCAGCACCTCCGGGTTCAGCTCCTCCCAGCGCTTCAGCGCCACGGCCTTGCGGCCTTCCTTGGTCCGGGCGTCCTGCCCCTTGGCGTGCCGTTCGAGATCTCCGCGCACGTCGGCGCTGAGCTCGTCCTTCTTGATCTCGACGATCAGGTGCTTTCCGTCCTTACGCCGGATCACGAAGTCCGGCGTGTAGCGGTGCCAGCGCCCGTCATCGCCGAGATACTCTGCATACAGCTCGGTCTTGGCCGGGTCGGTGAGTCCGCCGGTGAACCACACGCCCTCGATGCGCTCCTTGTGCTCGGCGATGAGGTTCAGCACCCGTTCCAGATAGGCCGCCTCCGGCTCCGAGTCGAAGTTGTAGCCCTCGTAGTGGAAGCTCAACTCCCGGGCGAGGCCGTCGTCGGGAAACTGCCCGGCGACCTTGTAGAGGTGCTCGCGGTCCTTGGCGAAGCTTACCCGGGCGGTATAGACGGGCTTGCCATCGCGTTCTCCGATCTCGAAGCCCTCCGGCTTGACCAGGGCCAGGGCGATGTCGATCTCCTCCCAGTCTTGCTCGTACTGGGAGCGCTGGACCTCGATCTGCCCGCCGAGGGCCTCGAGGTGCTGCTCGGGCACCGGCCCATCGGGGCCGTACACGGCACGCAATGCCGACAGCAGCTCGGCCGTCGGCAGGTGATAGTTGGCGGCGAGCAAAACAGCGGCACCGTAGGGAGAATAGAGCATGGGCTGAAGCTCGATCACGTCCTCCCCGCCGTCGACCCGCGTCAGGCGGGTGCGGCCTTCCTTGGGCTCGGCGATGGTCCAAGTCTCGACCCGGACCGCCGGCTCGTACTCGATGTTCGGGCGTTCGAAGGAAAGCGGCTTCTGCTCGACGGTCGCTTTCCGCCGGAAACGGGCGATTCGCTTCCTGACGACCAGATTGGGCAGGTCCGGCTTACGCAGCTCCACCAGCTTTTCCACCCGTTCCGCATGCTGCCCGTCGAGCTCCTGCAACGTAGTCCCGTAGGTCTCCTCGAGCTGCTTGGCGAGCACGGACTTGTTGCTCCTGGCCACGTAGACGCGCGCCGGGCGGGTGTTACCCGGCACCTGGCGCAGGCAGCGGGTCGCCGCCTGAAGCACGAAGTTGTTGCTGGACCTGAGCTTGCGAACCAGCCCGCAGGCGAACAGGCTGGGACAGTTCCAGCCCTCGGTGCCCATGTTGACGAGCAGGATGACCCGATAGGGCGACGCCGGGTCGCTGGCGACACGGTAGAACTCCCGCCTCACCTCCTCCGTGGACTTGCTGTGCACTGCCAGCACGCTGGAGGCATCGACCCCCTGTAGCGCAAGCGCCGACTCGACGGCCGGACGCAGCTCGTCCAGGGCCTCGGTCTGGGGGAAGTACAGGGCCAGGCGAGCCGGGGCGCCGTTCGGAAGCGCCACGTTCCAGTAATCCTCTACGAAATCGGTGACGATCTCGGCGACCAGGTCATCCGCACTGTTTTCATCCAGATCGAAGATACGGATATTTCGCGCCAGCTCCTTGAGGACGCCGTCCTTGATGCCCTCGCCCAGCCCGTACCAGATCACCACATCGCGCAGGGGCTGCCGCTCGAAGTAGGGCGTGCCCGTGGTGTTGACCACCACGATGAGATTGGTCTCCTGGGCCAGGAAGTCGACCGTACGGCGCACCTTCTTGATGCCCTGGTCGACGAAGATCTCCTCGCCCGTCTCGGGATCCTTCTGCCACTTGCCCAGCAGCTTCTGGCCGTAGGTGTGGTGGGCCTCGTCCGAAAAGACCGCCAGGTGCGGGAGCGAGGCGATGGCCTGGAGGCGCAGGTTCGCCTCCTCTTCGGCATGTTCCTCCTCCTGGTACAGCCAGTCCATCTGCGCCAGCTTGCGACGGGCCGGGTTGCGCTGGATGCGGATCTTCTCCGTGTTGGTGACGACCAGGTTCCATGAGCTGCCCCAGACGACGGGCAGGTCCTTGTCGCCGTCGCGGGTGAAGGTGAGCTTCAGGCTTGCGGCGAAAGGCCCGTACATGCGCGGCGGGAGGATCCGGTCGAAGGGGATGTCGGCGATCTCGCGCAGCGACTCGATGATGGTCTTGCCCGGCGCGAAGACAAGGGCGTTCTGCACGAAAGGCCCTTCGGGATACTCCTGGGCCATGGCGAACTCGGTCGCCACGATGGTGCCCATGAGGATGGTCTTTCCGGCGCCCATCGCCAGGGCGAGGATGTAGCTCGGGTAGTCCAGGGTGAGGGTTTCGCGCAGGCTCTCCATGTGGTTCGCGCGGACCAGCGGATCGTTCGTCTTGATGCGGTCGATCAGTGTCGCGTAGTCGTAATCCGCTTCGGCAAACAGCTCGTTGGAGATCCCCATGGCGGCGAGGCGCTCTTTCATTTTCGGAAAGAGCCCTTGGTAAAGCTGTGGGACCGTGGGCGTGTTTTCGATCAGCCGCAAGTACCAGTAAGTCTCCAGGGCGCGGAACTGGGCGATGCGCAGGAATCGGAGCTGTCCGCCTTTCTCGTCCTCGGTCGCGAAATCGAGAATTTCGGCGATCGCGGGAAACCCGTCGCAGACATAGGACGCTTTGCGCCAGTCGTCAACGCGAGCGGCAATGGCCTGGTGCAGGTGGATCATCGCCCTACCGGAGCTCGCCCGGAATGCGCTCGCGCCGAGGACCGTACACAGCGAGTGCGCGCGCCCATTCCTCTATGGGTCTGGCTCATAGGCCAAATTCGGCGCAAGCCAGCGCTCCATCTCCTTCAAGTCCATGCCCTTGCGTTCCGCATAGTCCTCGACCTGATCCCGGTTGATCTTACCGACGGCGAAGTAGCGACTTTCCGGATGGGAGAAGTACAGCCCGCTCACCGCCGCGGTCGGGACCATGGCCTTGGATTCGGTGAGCCAGATGCCCGTCTTGGCTTTGACGTCCAGCAAGTCCCAGAGGATGTCCTTCTCGGTGTGGTCCGGGCTGGCGGGATAGCCCATGGCGGGGCGAATCCCCTGGTAGCGCTCATCGATCAGGTCCTGATCGCGCAGGTCCTCATCGGCCGCGTAGCCCCAATGGCGCTGCCGTACCCGGGCGTGGAGCATCTCGGCCAGCGCCTCGGCCAGTCGGTCCGCCAGGGCCTTGAGCATGAGCGCGGAATAGTCGTCGTGATCGGCCTCGAAGGCCGCGACTCGCTCGTCGATCCCGATGCCGGCGGTGCAGGCGAAGGCGCCGATGTAGTCCGCGAGGCCCGTGTCCGCGGGGGCCACGAAATCCGCCAGGCACTCGTTGGCCCTGCCCGCGGGCTGGCGCCCCTGCTTGCGCAGGCAATGGAAGCTGGCGACGGGCTCGGCGCGCTCCTCGTTCGCGTAGACCTGGATGTCGTCCCCCACCGAATTGGCCGGGAACAGACCGATGATCCGCCGCCGCCCGCAGCCACTTCTCCTCGATGACCCGCTCGAGCATGGCGTGGGCGTCGTCGTAGAGCTTGCGCGCCTCCTCGCCCTTCTCCGGGTCGTCCAGGATCTGCGGGAAGCGGCCCTTGAGCTGCCAGGCGTGGAAGAAGAAGGTCCAGTCGATGTAGCGGGCGATGTCCCGCAACGGGATGTCGGAGAAGACCTGGACCCCGGTCTCCCGCGGCACCGGCGGCTGATAGTGCGCCCAGTCGATCTCGACCGGGTTGGCGCGCGCCTCCTCGATGGGCGCCAGGTTCCGGGTCTCGTCCTTGGCCGCGCGGCGGGCGCGCACCTCGGCGTACTCGTCCGCGACGGACTGCACGTAAGGACCCTTGAGCTCCGCGGAGAGCAGGTTGCTCGCAACGCCCACGGCGCGGGAGGCGTCGGGGACATAGACCACCGGGTGCGCGTACTGGGGCGCGATCTTGACCGCCGTGTGGGCCTTGGAGGTCGTTGCCCCGCCGATCAGCAGCGGGATCTCGAAGCCCTGACGCTGCATCTCGCCGGCCACGTGGACCATCTCCTCCAGCGAGGGCGTGATGAGTCCCGAGAGCCCGATGATGTCGGCACCGACCTCGCGCGCCTTCTGCAGGATGGTCTCGGTAGGCACCATGACGCCGAGGTCGACCACCTCGTAGTTGTTGCACTGGAGCACCACGCCGACGATGTTCTTGCCGATGTCGTGCACGTCCCCCTTGACGGTCGCCATCAGGATCTTGCCCGCGGCCTGGACCTCGCAGCCGGCCTTTTCCGCCTCCAGGAAGGGCTGCAGGTAGGCCACCGCCTTCTTCATGACGCGCGCGGACTTGACCACCTGGGGCAGGAACATCTTGCCCTCGCCGAACAGGTCGCCGACCACGTTCATGCCGTCCATCAGCGGGCCTTCGATGACCTTCAGGGGGACGCCCAGGGCGACCCGGGCCTCCTCCGTGTCCGCGTCGATATACTCGGTGATGCCCTTGAGGAGGGCATGCTCCAGACGCTTCCCAACGGGCAGCTCGCGCCAGGCCAGATCCTGCTTGGACTCGACGGCAGCGCCGTCGCCCTTGTACTTGGGCGCGAGCTCGATGAGGCGCTCGGTGGCGTCGCTCCCGCCCTTCGGCGCGCGATTCAGGACCACGTCCTCGACCGCCTCGCGCAGCTCCTCGGGGATGTCGTCGTAGACCGCGAGCTGGCCGGCGTTGACGATGCCCATGTCCATGCCCGCCTGGATGGCGTGGTAGAGGAACACGGCGTGGATCGCCTCGCGCACCGGGTTGTTGCCGCGAAAGGAGAAGGAGACGTTGGACACGCCGCCCGAGACCAGCGCGTGGGGCAGCGTGCGCTTGATCTCGCGGGTGGCCTCGATGAAGTCGACGCCGTAGTTGGCGTGCTCCTCGATGCCGGTGGCCACGGCGAAGATATTGGGGTCGAAGATGATGTCCTCGGCCGGGAAGCCGACCTGCTCGGTCAGCAGCCGGTAGGCGCGGGTGCAGATCTCGACCTTGCGCGCCCGGGTGTCCGCCTGGCCCTGCTCGTCGAAGGCCATGACGATGACGGCCGCGCCGTAGCGGCGACACAGCTCGCGCCTGCTCCAGGAACTTGGCCTCCCCCTCCTTCATGGAGATGGAGTTGACGATGGCCTTGCCCTGGACGCACTTCAGCCCGGTCTCGATGATCTCCCACTTGGAGGAGTCGATCATGCAGGGGACGCGGGCGATGTCGGGCTCCGAGGCGCACAGGTTCAGGAACCGCCCCATCGCGGCCACGCCGTCGAGCATGGCCTCGTCCATGTTCACGTCGATGACCTGCGCGCCGTTCTCCACCTGCTCGCGGCAGACGTCCAGGGCCTCGTCGTACTTGTCTTCCAGGATCAGGCGCTTGAACTTGGCCGAGCCGGTGACGTTGGCCCGCTCGCCCACGTTGACGAAGTTCAGCGACTTGTCGATGTTGAGCGGCTCCAGACCCGAGAGACGACAGGCGTGCGGAATGTCCGGGAGACGCCGCGGGAGCCTTGCCCTCCACCGCCTCGGCGATGGCGCGGATGTGTTCGCGGCGTGGTGCCGCAGCAGCCGCCGACGATGTTGAGGAAGCCGGAATCGGCCCACTCGGCGATCTCCTCGGCCATCTCCTCCGGACCCAGGTCGTAGTCGCCCATCTCGTTGGGCAGGCCGGCGTTGGGATGCGCGGAGACGTGGGTCTCGCTGATGCGCGACATCTCCTCCACGTACTGGCGCAGCTCGAAGGGGCCCAGGGCGCAGTTGAGACCGATGGAGATGGGCCGGGCGTGGCGCAGGCTGTTGTAGAAGGCCTCGGTGGTCTGGCCGGTCAGGGTGCGGCCGGACTGGTCGGTGATGGTCCCGGAGATCATCACCGGCAGGCGCCTGTCTCCAGTCAGGCCATCCTCGTCGAACACCTGCTCGCAGGCGAAGATGGCCGCCTTGGCGTTGAGGGTGTCGAAGATGGTCTCGATCAGCAGCAGGTCCGCGCCACCCTCGATCAGCCCGCGCGCCGCCTCGGCATAGGCCGCCACCAGGGTATCGAAGTCCAGATTGCGGAACCCCGGGTCGTTCACGTCCGGGGAGATGGAGAGCGTCCGGTTGGTGGGGCCCAGCACCCCGGCGACGAAGCGCGGCTTGTCCGGGCTGGAAGCGGCGTCGGCCGCCTCGCGGGCCAGGCGCGCCGCGGCGACGTTGATCTCACGGCTGAGCTCCTCCATGCCGTAGTCCGCCATCGAGACGCGGTTGGCGTTGAAGGTGTTGGTCTCCAGGATGTCTGCGCCCGCGTCGAGATACGCATCGTGGATGCCGCGGATGACGTCGGGGCGTGTGAGCACCAGCAGATCGTTGTTGCCCTTGAGGTCGCTCGGCCAATCGGCGAAGCGCTCGCCGCGGTAGTCCGCCTCTGTGAGCTTGTGACGCTGGATCATGGTGCCCATGGCGCCGTCCAGGATCAGGATGCGCTCGGCAAGCAAGGCCTCAAGGCCCGGGCGAAGGTGCTGCATGGTCGTGTCCATCGGGTGACTGGAATTCCGCGACCTGGGGCTGCCGCGGCCGGAACGATTCGTAATTATACGGCCAGGACCGGGATCCTGGGGTTGGAAGCTCGCTAGGACGCCTCGCACCCGGGCGTTTATTATCTGAAACCAGAGAGAAGTGAATACCTTGTCGAGGAGGATCGAGATGATACAGCCCCTCATGGTGCTGCCGAGCAAAGAGGCCGGCCGGATCCGCGTGGTGACGGTGCCCGAGGACATGTCCTCCCACGAGGCCTATCGCTACGTCACCGGACTGATCGCCGGCGTCCCGCGGGACGCTGAGGACGGTTGGGTGGACGAGGTCCTCGACGCGCTGGAAGATCACGGCTTCGAGACGGTGAGTTTCGACTTGGGTCCACCGTTGGACTGATGCCCCGCGATGCGCATCCACTTGCTCGCCGTCGGTCGCCGGATGCCGCGCTGGGTCGAGACCGGCTACGGGGAGTACGCCAAGCGCCTCCCTCCCGAGTGCGCCCTGCACCTGGTGGAGATCGAGCCCGGCCATCGCGGCAAGGGCGCGAGCACGGACGTGGCGCGGCGAACCGAGGGCGAGCGCATGCTGGCCGCTCTTCCCAGAGGGGCGCAGGTCATCGCCCTGGACGAGAGAGGCCGCGCCTGGAGCACCGACGAGCTGGCCGGGAAGCTCGCGGACTGGATGGGCGACGGCCGCGACCTGGCCCTGCTGGTGGGCGGCCCCGAGGGCCTGGCCGACGCCTGCCTGGAGCACGCCGAGGGACTCTGGTCCCTCTCGCCGCTGACCTTTCCACACCCACTGGTCCGGGTCATACTGGCCGAGCAACTCTACCGCGCATGGAGCATCCTCCGCGGCCACCCATACCACCGGGGCTGAAACAGGGGCGCTAGCGGTGACGAACCCCGACATCTATCTGGCGTCCAACTCCCCGAGGCGCAGGGAGTTGTTGACGCAGATCGGGGTGCGGTTCGCGGTGATCGCCATCGACCTGGACGAGGAGCCCCTGGGCAGTGAACCGCCAGAGGCTTACGTGTTGCGGGTCGCCCGCGACAAGGCGCGAGCCGGGCGGGCGCTGACGGGCGCCGCGCCAAGGGTTCCCGTCCTGGCCGCCGACACCGCCGTGGTCATCGACGACCGCATACTCGGAAAACCACGGACACGGGAGGAGGCTAGTGCCATGATGGAGCGGCTCTCGGGGCGCACACACCGGGTGCTCAGCGGCGTGGCCCTGGCGGACGACGGGCAGGAAAGGCAGGCGCTCAGCGTCAGCGAGGTCAGCTTCCGCGTCATCACCCCGGAGGAGGCGCGGGCCTACTGGGAAACCGGGGAGCCCGCCGACAAGGCCGGCGGTTATGGCATCCAGGGCCTGGGCGCCCTGTTCGTCAGCGAGCTGCGGGGCAGCTACTCCGGCGTGATGGGGCTGCCCCTGTTCGAGACCGCCGGCCTCTTGTCGGAGGTAGGCATTGCGCCTTTGCGTCGATTTGACCCGGAAAGCAACAGGAAAACCGAACGGTGAGCGAAGAAATCCTGGTCAACGTGACGCCGCCAGAGACCCGCGTCGCCGTGGTGGAGAACGGGGTGGTGCAGGAGATCATCATCGAGCGCGCCGACCGCCGGGGGCTGGTAGGCAACGTCTACAAGGGGCGCATCTGCCGGGTGCTGCCCGGCATGCAGGCCGCCTTCGTCGACATCGGGCTGGAGCGCGCCGCCTTTCTGCACACCTCCGACATCTCGGCCACCGGGGGAGAGCCCCGCGGCGAGCATATCTACGAGCTGGTTCGCGAGGGAGACCCGATCGTGGTGCAGGTCGTCAAGGACCCGCTGGGCACCAAGGGCGCGCGGCTCACCACCAACATCTCCATACCCTCCCGCTACCTGGTGTTCATGCCCACGCTGCGCAACACCGGCGTGTCGCAGAAGATCGAGGACGAGGAGGAGCGCCGCCGGCTGCGGGAAATCCTCCAGCGTTACCTCGAAGACCATGGCGGCGAGGGCGGCTTCATCGCCCGCACCGCCGCCGAGGGGATCGCCGAGCAGGGGTTGGTCAAGGACATGGGGTTTCTGGCGAAGCTGTGGCGCGGCATCCGAGAGCGCTGCGAGCTGGCCGCCGATGTCGGTCTGATCCACGACGACCTGCCGTTGGCCCTGCGCGCGCTTCGCGACCTGGTGGGCCCCGAGGTGGAGCGCGTGCGCATCGACTCGCGCTCGACCATGGACCGGGCGCTCACCTTCGCCGCCAAGTACATCCCGGACATTACTGGGCGCATCGAGTACTACCAGGGCGAGCGGCCCCTGTTCGACCTCTACGGGGTCGAGGACGAGATCCAGAAGGCCTTGCAACGGAAGGTGCAGCTCAAGTCCGGGGGCCATCTGATCATCGACCAGACCGAGGCCATGACCACCATCGACGTCAACACCGGCGCCTTCGTCGGCCACCGCAACCTGGAAGAGACCATCTTCAAGACCAACCTGGAGGCCGCCCAGGCCATCTGCCGGCAGCTGCGCCTGCGCAACCTCGGCGGCATCATCATTATCGACTTCATCGACATGACCGACGACGAGCACAAGCGCCAGGTCATGCGGGCGCTGGAGAAGTGCCTGGCGCGGGACCACGCCAAGACCCACATCTCCGAGGTCTCCTCCCTCGGTCTGGTGGAGATGACGCGCAAGCGCACCCGCGAGTCCCTGGAGCACGTGCTGTGCGAGCCCTGCCCCTGCTGCGGCGGCCGCGGCACCCTGAAGACCGCCGAGACCACCTGCTACGAGATCTTTCGCGAGCTCCTGCGCGAGGCGCGCCAGTTCGATGTCGAAACCCTGCTTGTATTGGCGTCGCAGGAGGTGATCGACCGCCTCCTGGACGAGGAGTCCGGGCACCTCGCGGAGCTCGAGGAGTTCATCGGCAAACCCGTGCGGCTGCAGGCCGAGGCCCTCTATACTCAAGAACAGTATGATGTAGTGCTCATCTAGCTGTCGGCCGCCGGTTGCCGGCGGATGGGCGATCGCTCCGCGGCCCCGAACCAACTCGTTTCGCCGCCCCAGGGCAGCTCCCCCAAATCCGCCTCACCTGGCCTGAGCGTCGACCGCTGGTGGCTGAGACCAACGGCTACACGCATGATCCACCTCTTCAAATCTGCCGCGGCGCGGACGGTCACCGTCGTCCTGCTCGGCGTGCTTACGGTCGGAATCCTGATCGGGGCCGTGCGCCTCGCCTTGCCCTTCGCCGACCTGTTCCGCTCCCAGGTCGAGGGACTGCTGGCGGATACCCTGGGCCTGGAGGCCCGCGTGGGCCGCTTCGGGCTGCGCCTCGCCGGCTGGGTACCGCGGCTCACGCTGACGGACGTGGTGCTGCTCGATCCGGGGAGCGGCCGTCGCCAGCTCTCCCTCGAGGAGCTCCGCCTGGATCTCGACCTCGCGTCGAGCGCCCGCGAGCTATCGCCGCAAGTGGCCTCCCTGACCCTGGTGGGCGCCCAGCTGGTGGTCAAGCGGCGCGCGAACGGAAGCATCACGGTGGCCGGCCTGGAGGGCATGGAAGCCGGCAACCCGCAGGCAATGGATTTCTTCCTGGCCAACGGCCGGTTCCTCCTCGTCGACAGCAGCGTGCTCTGGGTGGACGACCGCGCCGACCTTCCGCCCATTCACCTCTCCGACGTCCGGGGACGTTTCGACAATGCGGGAGCCCGCCACCGGGTGGGCCTGGTGGCCCGCTTGTTCTCCGAGACGGACACCGAGGTCCGTCTCGCCGGCGATCTGCGCGGCGCTCCGGAGCAACCCGACGCCTGGTCGGGAGACGTCTACGTGCGGGTCCGCGGGCGCAGCCTCGAACCCTTGCTCGGCGGCAGGCTGCCGCCCGGGCTGCACGTCGGGAGCGACGCGGTGGAGCTCGAGAGCTGGAGCCGGCTGTCCGGGTCCGCCCTGGCGGACTCCGTCAACCGGATCGACGCGGAGAATCTGGTTGCCTGGCGGCATGCGGCGGACGGAACGGCCACGCCCCTGCACCTGGACCGGATACAGGCCGTCGTTCACTGGCAGAAGGACGGAGCGGGCTGGTGGATCGAGGTCGCCGACCTGGGATACAGCCGCGGCCGGCACCAGCGCCCGCCCACCGACCTGGCGCTGCGCTTCGCCCCCGAGGACGGGGAAGGCTGGTCCCTCTCGGGCGGAGTCCAGTCGATTCACGGCGCCGACCTGCGCGACGCCCTCGGCCTGGTGCCGAACATCGACGCATGGACCGAGCACGTGCGCGAAAGCCGGGTTCAGGGCGAGCTGAAGGATCTGCGGTTCAATCTGCGACAGCGCCCGGACGAGGCACCGCTGTGGGGCCTCAGCGGCCGGGCGCTCGCCGTTGCCGCCGAGCCAGCCGGCGGGCTCCCGGGGATACGAGGGCTCGACGCGAGTTTCGCGGCGGATCAGACCGGGGGCGACCTCACCCTCGACGGCCAGGCGGTGACGCTGACGTACCCCGGGTATTTCGACACCCCGGTCTCGCTCGACCGCTTGCGAGGCGACCTCCGCTGGTATAGGGACGCGGGAGCCGGTTGGCGGGTCGAGGCCTCGGAGCTTTCCGTGGAGAACCAGGACATCCGCACCCGCTCGCGTCTCGCGCTCATGGTCCCCGCCGACGGGAGCAGCCCGCGGCTGGACCTTCGCACCGAGATCCGGGATGCACACCTCGCGGCGGTGCGGCGGTACATCCCGACCGGCCGGCTCAAGAAACGGCTCGCGACCTGGCTGGAGCGTGCCTTCGTCAGCGGCACCGTTCCATCCGGCACGCTGCGGTTCTCCGGCGCCTTGGGCGACTTCCCTTTCGAAGGGCGCGAAGGCCTGTTCCAGGTCCTGCTCGAGGTGGAAGACACGATCCTGGATTATCACCCGGATTGGCCTCGGCTCGAGGCGCTGTCCGGCGAGGTGGCGTTCGAGAACCTGAGCATGGACGTGACCATGTACTCCGGCCGCCTGCTCGACAGCGACATCCTCGAGGTGACCGCCCGCATCCCGGACCTCGCCCACGCCGATTGGGTGCAGATCTCCGGCGCCACCGCGGGGCCCTTCAGCGACGGGCTGCGGCTGCTCGACGAGACCCCGCTCCAAGCCCGCATGGGCGCGGTCACCCGCGCCCTCCAGGTCGAGGGGTGCCTCCGGGTCGACATCACGGAACTGGTCGTGCCTCTTCCCAAACCCGGCGAGACTGCCTCGCCGACGCTCAGGGGGGAGATCTCCTGGCCGGAACAAGCGTCGGTTTCCCTCGCCGACGGGGATCTCAGGCTCGACCACTTGGCCGGCAGGCTCGTGTTCCAGGACGACGGCCTCACCGCCGACGCCATCGATGCCGAGCTGTGGGGAATACCTGTCCGCCTGCTCATCGCCACCGAACCGGGGGAAGACGGCGCCGGCGGCGCGACGCGGATCGAGGCCACCAGCAGAATGCCCACCAAGGTACTGGCGCAACGACTGCCCTCATCGTTATGGGAACACGTGCGGGGAGAGCCCGAGCTGAAGCTGCGCCTGGACATCGAGAACGCCGCCATCGGGCAGGATGGCATTCCCCTCGCCTTCTCCCTGGAGTCGGATCTGGCCGGCGTCGCCGTGGACCTGCCTTCTCCCCTCGGAAAGGAGGCGGGGTCGAGCCGGACCGCACGCCTGGAAGGCACGATCGCGCCGGGTGCGGACCTGGAGCTGCGGGGCGGCTACGGCGACCTGGGACTCCACCTCGGCTTCCAGCGCGACGCATCCGGGGATCTGCGTTTCACCGGCGGAAACCTCAATTTGAGCGGGAAGGCGGCGCCGGTGAGGGAACCAGGGCTGAGCCTGAGCGGCAGGCTTGCGAGCCTCGACCTGGGCACCTGGCTCAACTGGTGGGAGCGACAAGACCAGACCGACGCGCGCGCGGAGACGGGCGTAGCGCTCCGGTCCGCGGATATCCAGATCGGGCGCCTGGAGCTCGGCAAGCTCGAGTCCAATGACCTTCGACTCGCGGCCGAGCGCAATCAGGACCGCTGGCAGCTGCGAATCCAGGCGCGGGAGCTTGCGGGCGATGTGGGCATCCCACACCGTCCCCGCAGCGAGCCGCTGCGGGTCCATCTGCAACGACTCGACCTCGCCGGCCTGATGGGGGACGAAGGCGGGCAGGGACAACCCTTGGCAAGGGGCAAGAAGCGCCCCGACCCGCGGCGGGCGCACTTGTTGGAGCTTCGCATCGACAGCCTGCAGTGGGCCGACAACCTCATCGGGGAGGTCAGCCTCGACTCACGTCCGACGCCCAACGGGATCGAGTACACGCCAATGCGGCTCACGGGCGGGCTGATGAACATCGACGGCGAGGCGTGGTGGACCTCGGAAGCCGGTGCCCAGCAAACCTCGATCGAGCTCGACGGCAAAGGCGACGACCTCGGCGAGTTCCTGCGCCACCTGGGTTACGAGAGCCTGATCTACAAGGCTCCGGCAACGGCCAGCTTCCGTCTGCAATGGGCCGGAGGGCCTACGGACCTGGCCGCCGAGGGATTGAACGGCGAGGCGACGATCGAGGTCGGCAAGGGCAGCCTGCTGGATCTGGAGCCGGGCGTGGGACGCATGCTTGGAATTATGAATCTCGGTGCCCTGCAGCGGCGCCTGAGCCTGGATTTCAGCGACCTTTTCGGGCGCGGCTACGCCTTCGAGCGCATCACCGGCGAGGTGAACATCAGCGACGGTCAGGCGACCATCGAGAAGCTGCTGATCGACGGCCCGTCCGCCAGGGTCGAGGTCACCGGCGGCACCGACCTGGTACGCAAGCAGTTCGACCAGGTCGTCACCGTCACGCCCCGCATCGGCACCGGGGTCGCGCTGGCCGGGGCCGTGGCGGGAGGCCCCCTGGTCGGCGCCGCGGTCTACCTCGTCGACCGGGTCTCCGGTGGCGCGGTCGACAAGCTGGTCAGCTACCAGTACGACATCACGGGTCCCTGGGAGTCGCCCGAGATCGTTCGTCGCGGGCGCCAAACCGAGGATCGCAGCAGCCAGGCCTTCGTTCCCGGTCACTCGGGCACCGGGGTGCAACCCGCCGAGACGGAAGAACCGGAGGCCGCCCGCGTCGCCGAGCCGACCGAAGAGGAACCGAAAAAGCCCGGTCCCAACCTCTTTCTGCCCGGCCACTGATGAGCGCGAATCCATGGGCGACCGAACGCCGGTTTTGGTCCGCACGGCGGCGGTGGTATCGTGCGTTGCTGCAACCCTAGACGTGCACACTCAACACCGCGGCGGCCGCCGCCTGCAGGAACAGACACCTCGCCGTTTATGCCCAAGCTCCATCCGCGGATCGCCGCCGTGCAAATGGCGACCGGACCCAACGTCAGCGCTAACCTGCTGGAAGCCGAGCGCCTCGTGAAGGAGGCAGCCGAGCATGGGGCGGGGCTGGTCGTGCTGCCGGAGAACTTCGCCTTCATGGGCAAGCGGGACCAGGACGTTCTCACCCTGCGCGAGTTCGACGGCGAGGGCCCGCTGCAGACCTACCTCGCGAAGCTAGCGACACGTTATCGGCTCTGGATCGTCGGCGGAACGATTCCGCTACACTCCCGCCAGCCGGGCCGCGTCCGCGCCGCGTGTCTGGTGTTCAACGAGAAGGGAGAACGGGTCGCCCGTTACGACAAGTTCCACCTCTTCGACGTCAACATTCCGGGCGCCGACGAGCGCTACGAGGAGTCTTCCACCATCGAGCCCGGCAACGACATCATCGTGCTCGACAGCCCATTCGGCCGACTCGGGATCGCCGTCTGCTACGATCTGCGCTTCCCGGAGATGTTCCGCCAGATGCTCGACAGCGGCATGGAGGTGCTGGCGATTCCATCAGCCTTCACCGCCTTCACCGGCAAGGCCCACTGGGAGACCCTGGTGCGGGCGCGGGCCATCGAGAATCTCGCCTACGTGGTCGCCGCGGCCCAGGGCGGCTATCACATCAGCGGTCGCGAGACTCACGGCCACAGCATGATCGTCGACCCCTGGGGAACGGTGCTGGCCCAGGTACCTCGCGGCACCGGGTATGTCTGTTGCCCGCTGGATCAGGATTTCCAGAGCTCGGTGCGCCGCACTTTCCCGACGATCCAGCACCGGCGTTTGAAATGCCGCTGACGCGACCTCAGTCTTAAGCCACAGACAGATCAGCCGCGGAGCCTTGTGCGCCGCGGCGCGCAGCTTCCGCCCATCTACCAATCTCCCGAATCACCATGAGCGACCCCCTCGTCATCGCCCGCGACAGCATCCTCGCCCCCGTCGGGCTCGACGACCGACAGATCGACCGACTGCTCGGACAGCTCGACGGCGGCGCGATCGACGCCGCCGACATCTACTTCCAGTCCAGCCGCCTGCAGTCCTGGGTGCTGGAGGACGGCATACTGAAGGAGGGCAACTTCAACATCGAGCAGGGCGCGGGCGTGCGCGCGGTGAGCGGCGAGAAGACCGGGTTCGCCTACTCCGACGAGCTGCAGTTTCCCGCCCTGCTCGAGGCCGCCCAGGCCGCCCGCGCCATCGCCCGCAGCGGCGGCGAGGGTCGGGTCCGGGTGGCGGGCAGCTCCCCGTCATCGCGTCAGCTCTACCAGCCGATCAACCCGCTCGAGAGCCTGCCCGACCCCGAGAAGGTCGCCCTGCTTCACCGCGTCGACCAGGAGGCCCGCAGCCAAGACCCGCGGGTGAAGCAGGTCGTCACCAGTCTGGTGGCCGCCCACGACGTGGTGCTGGTCGCGGCCGCGGACGGCACCTTCAGCGCCGACGTGCGGCCGCTGGTGCGACTCAACGTCAGCGTCATCGCAGAGGACGGAGACCGCCGCGAGCAGGGCTCGAGCGGCGGCGGCGCCCGCCGGGGCCTCGACTACTTTCTCGAGCACGACCGGGCGCTCGGCTTCGCCCGCGAGGCGGTACGCCTTGCGCTAATGAATCTGGAGGCAACCGACGCCCCCGCCGGGACCATGACGGTGGTGCTCGGACCCGGCTGGCCGGGCGTACTGCTCCACGAGGCGGTGGGCCACGGACTGGAGGGCGACTTCAACCGAAAGGGCACCTCCGCCTTCGCCGGACGCATGGGCGAACGGGTCGCTGCCCCCGGCGTCACCGTCGTCGACGACGGCACCCTGCCCGACCGTCGCGGCTCGCTGAACGTGGACGACGAGGGGACCCCGACCCAGAACACGGTGCTGATCGAGAACGGCATCCTGCGCGGATTCATGCAGGACAAGCTCAACGCCCGCCTGATGGGAGTCGCCCCGACCGGCAACGGCCGGCGCGAGTCCTACGCCCACCTGCCCATGCCGCGCATGACCAACACCTACATGCTCGCCGGCGACAGGGATCCGCGCGAGATCATCGCCTCAGTGGACAAGGGCCTGTACGCCGTCAACTTCGGCGGCGGGCAGGTGGACATCACCTCCGGCAAGTTCGTCTTCTCCGCCAGCGAGGCCTACCTGATCGAGAAGGGCAAGCTCGGCCGCCCGGTGAAGGGGGCCACCCTCATCGGCAACGGGCCGGACGTGCTCACCCGGGTCAGCATGATCGGCAACGACCTGGAGCTGGACCAAGGCGTCGGCACCTGCGGCAAGGAGGGCCAGAGCGTACCGGTCGGCGTCGGCCAACCGACGCTGCGTGTGGACGGGCTCACCGTGGGCGGCACCAGCGCCTGATCGATCCAGGACGCGGAAAAGATCCATCAACAGGGGAGCCGGCAGGCCAGCATGACCGAGATTGCAACCGACGACCTCCACGCGCGCCAGTCGCGGCTGGAGCATATCGTGGCCGACCTGCTCGCGGAGGCCAAACGACAAGGCGCCAGCGCCGCGGAGGCCGCCGCCAGCAGCGACGCGGGGCTGGAGACCACGGTACGCCTCGGCGAGGTGGAAACGGTGGAGCACACCCGCGACAACGGGCTTGGGATCACCGTCTACTTCGGCCATCGCAAGGGTTCGGCCAGCACCTCCGACCTCAGCCCCGGGGCCATCCGGGACACGGTAGCGGCCGCCTGCACCATCGCCTCCCACACCCAGGACGACCCTTGCGCCGGGCTGGCAGACGCCGCGCTGATGGCGACCGAGATCCCGGATCTCGACCTCTACCATCCCTGGCAGGTCACGGTCGAGGACGCCATCGCCCTCGCCACCGAGTGCGAAACCGCGGCACGCGACACGGACCCCCGCATCGTGAACTCCGAGGGCGCGACCGTCTCGACCCACGCCGGGCTGCACGTCTATGGCAACAGCCACGGCTTCGTCGGCGGCTATCCCAGCTCCCGCCACGGGCTGTCCTGCGCCGTCGTGGGCCAGGAGGGCGAGAGCATGCAGCGGGATTACTGGTACAGCTCCGCAAGGGCCGCCGAGGAGCTGGAGCCCGCCGCGGCGATCGGGCGGCGCGCCAGCGAGCGCACGCTGGCCAGGCTCGGCGGACGTCGGCTCACCACCCGCGAGGCCCCCGTGCTGTTCACGGCGCAGATGGCCGCCGGGCTGATGCGCAGCCTGATCAGCGCCATCAGCGGGTCCAGCCTCTACCGCCGCTCCAGCTTCCTGCTGGATCACCTGGACAGAAAGATCTTCCCCGAGTTCGTGCGCATTCACGAGGCACCGCGCCTGCCACGCGGTCTCGGCAGCGCCCCCTTCGACGGCGACGGCGTGGCCACCCGCGCGAAGGATCTGGTCTCCGGGGGCGTGCTGCGCTCCTACGTGCTCGACGCCTACTCCGGCTGTCGGCTCGGCATGGCAACGACGGGCAACGCGGGCGGCGTGCGCAACCTGCACATCGACATGGGCCCCCTCGACCGCGCCGGCCTGCTCCAGGAGATGGGCACCGGCCTTTTCGTCACCGAGCTCATGGGCCACGGCACCAACCCCGTGACGGGGGACTACTCCCGCGGCGCCGCTGGCTTCTGGGTGGAGAACGGGGAGATCCAGTTCCCGGTCGAGGAGATCACCATCGCCGGCAACCTCAAGCGCATGTTCGCGGGCCTGCTGGCCGTGGGCAACGACTGCGACTTCCCCGGCAGCACCCGCACCGGCTCCTGGCTCATCGAGCGGATGACGATCGCCGGAGAGTAGGCGCCGCACCGGCGGCGAGCTTCACGGAATTTTCCGCACGATTGCGCTGGGGTTCGTTCCAGATCCCAACCTAGCCTCCCCCTTTCCCAGGTTCGCCCATGATCGCGGGATGTGAGTCCCACAGCCGATCTGAGGTCCATGTGGTCGTCAGCGACCTTGGGCTGCCGGGACAACCGGCCTCGCGGTAGTGAGAACGGTTCTCTTTCTCGTCCGCTCTACTATAGTCTCCAGAACGTGCTCGCCCGCGAGGGACCCGCACGCGAAATACCCTGCTCCACCATGAGCAAACCCGAGACCGTCGATTCTGGAGAATCAAGAATGAAAACGTGGGCACCACCAACAGGTCTGCTGGCAATCAGCATGGCGTTTACGGCCATCCCGGCACAGGCCGGAACCTTCGACGCCGCGCTGGCCTCCTGCGCCAAGGCGGCCGAGTTCTGCAACGAGTTGAGCTACGACAAGGACCTGTGCGCAAAGACCCAGGACGGCATCCAGGATTGTGACGAGGACACCGGAACCGGGGTCTTGTGCCGGCTGAAGCTCAAGGACATCGCGCCGACGCAGGTTTCCGTGGGCGCCCATGCCACCCGCTGCAAGGCGAAGGCGAAGTTCGACCGGGATGAGAAAAAGATCCGAAAAGTATCTGTTGAAGTCCACCCACCATGTGCCAACGGTCATCGGACCCGCCAACGGCGCCGGCAAGCGTTTCTACATCACCGACCACCATCACCTGAGCCATGCGCTGATGGTGGCCAACGAGGAAAAGTACACGGACGTGGACGCGCTGTACGCCTGCATTCTGACCAACCGGAAGCAGGACGAGACCGACAGCTTCTGGTCATTCATGGTGCACAATCACCTGACCTGGCTGGATGACGAGAACGGCAAGGCGATCACCCCGGGCGATCTCGAGAAACGCGCGCCCGACCTCAAGGACCTCCAGAACGACGCCTACCGCACCTGGTCGCGCTGGGTGCGTGACAGCTGCGGATACGTCAAGGCCGGCAACGATTGCGTACCCCCCAGCTACCCGGCGGACGCGGCCTATTTCATGGAGTTCCTGTGGGCCGACTATCTGGAACAGAACATGCCGGGTAACGAAAAGATCGACAAGCTTTCGGACCAAGAGATCACCAAGCTACTCGAACAGGCCATCGCCCTCGCTCAGCAACCCCAGGCCTACCTGGAGAATTTGCCGGGCTATAGCGACGGCACGGTGATTCCGGCGGCGCGCGGAAGGGGGATCTACAGGAATCGGGCGCGGGAGTCGCGGCGACCTCGGCTGGGACAGACCGGTAAGGTCACGACGAACTCGCTGCCTTGGCCAAGGCCCGCGCTGTGCCCCTCCAGTACCCCGCCGTGCTGCGCCACCAGCTGTCGGGCGAGAGCGAGTCCAACGCCGAGTCCGTCTGCACTCGCTTGGATCGGAGCTCGCTCCCCCGCTCCGCGCGCGAAGAGACCGTACAGGCCGTCCAGGTCCTCGGCCCTGATGCCTATGCCGTCGTCCTGCACCCGGACCACCGCATTTCGGCCGTCCTGGGCCAAGGCGACCAGGATGTGACCGCCATCCGGCGTGTACTTGGCGGCATTCGCCAGCAGGTTGGTGAACACCTGGGCCAGCCGGAATAGGTCCCCGAAGACGACGACGGGCTGGTCGACGACCCTTTTCTCCAGCTTGTGTCCCCGCTTCTCAATCAGCGGGGCGGTGCTTTCCAGCGCGTGCTCGATCGCATCCTGCACGGCAACCGGGGCCATCCTGAGCGGGACGCGGCCGCTGGAGATGCGCGCGATGTCCATCAGATCGTTCACCAGGCGCTCGAGCTGGTCGGATTGACTTGCGATCACGTCCGCGGCACCGCGGGTCTGTTCCTCCAAGCCGCCCTGGCGGGAGAGCAGATCAACTGCGCTGCGGATTGCCGCGAGGGGATTGCGGAGCTCGTGAGCCAATGTCGCCAGAAATTCGTTCTTGCGCCTATCGGCATCGATCAGGGCCCGCTGCGCCCTCTTGTGCTCGGTGATGTCGCGGGCGATCGTAGAGGCGGCAATCACCCTGCCTCGCGGAGTCGCGAATGGGCGAGACACTGACGGAGAGCTGGACCCCGGTGCCGTTCTTGCGTGATCCCTCGGTCTCGAAGGGCCCCACGCGGCGCCCGGCACCGACCTCGCGCAGGATGCGCATCGCTTCGGCCCGATCGCGATCCGGGAAAAGCGGATCCAGCGACTGCCCCAACACCTCTTCGGCCCGATAGCCGTAGATTTCCTCCGCCCCAGGGTTCCAGCTGGTGATGACGCCCTCCGGCGTCATGCCGATGATGGCGTTCTCGGACGACTGCACGATGCTCGCCAACTCCGCGTGCTCTTTCTCGCGCCGCTTCATGATCGGTCACGTCGGTGAAGGTGACCACGGTCCCCTCGATGCGGTTGTCCTGGGTGCGATAGGGCTGCACCCGGCGGATGTACCACTGTTCGCCTTCGCCGAGAAGCTCGCGCTCCACGGGCCGCAGGTGCGCCAGAACCTCGCGGCAGTCCTCCGGCAGATGATCGTTGGCGTACTTGTGCGCGATGTCCGCCACCGGCCGTCCGACGTCCGCCGGGATCAGGTTCATGAGCCGGGTGGTCGCGGGGGTGAAGCGCCGGATGCGGAGCTCGCGGTCCAGGAACAGAGTGGCGATATCGGTACTGGAGAGCAGGTTGCTCAGGTCGTTGTTGGTGCTCTCCACCTCCATCACCTTGTTCTGGAGCTGGTTGTTGACGGTGGTGAGCTCCTCGTTGAGGGACTGCAGCTCCTCCTTGGAGGTCTCCAGCTCCTCGTTGCTGGACTGCAGCTCCTCGTTCATGGACATGACCTCTTCGTTCGAGGCCTTGAGCTCTTCGTTGGAGGTTTCCAGCTCTTCGATCGTGCTCTGCAGCTCGTCCCGGGTCGTCCTGAGCTCGACCTCCATCTGGCGCACGATCTCGGCCTCCGGCCCCTGACCCAGGGCGGGCACCGGCGCCGGCTGTCCCTCCGGTTGCTCCTGGTGGAACGAGACCAGAAGCAGACCGGCCACCAGGGGGGCTGCTGCAAGGGCGTGACGGTGATCGCCACCCGCATGGAGGCCTCGCCGCGCTTGACCTGCACACCGCGCAGAATCACCTGCCGGTTCTCGCCAAGGGCCTGGTGCAGGGCCGCTCGTGCCTTCAGGCGCAGCTCGCTGCGCGTCATGGCCAGGAGATCGTCGGTGAGCTCCCCCGGCGGGTGGGTCAGGTAGTCCGACGTATCTCCGTACACGTACAGGACCTGGTGGCGGCGGGTCACCAGCACCGAGGCGGGAGCGAAGGTCTCCACCAACGCCTGCTGCGCCATCTCGGCGAGACTCGGCTCGCGCCGGCCCAAGCCGCGAGCCAGGAAACGCGGGACGCTGCGTTCGGCGTCCCGACTCACGGGCATCTCCATCAGTCCGAGCTGGGACGGCCCGTCGGGCCTGAACAATCGCCATTTCTTCGACAGGACGCGGAACTCCCGCTGCTGGGAGCCCAGGCTCTCGGAGCTGCCCAGGATCAGGAAACCATCCGGCTTGAGGGCGAAATGAAACAGCCGCAGGATCTTCTCCTGCAAACGAGATTCAAGATAAATCAGCAGATTGCGGCAGCTGACAAGGTCCAGCTTGGAGAAGGGTGGATCGGCAATGAGGTTCTGGGGCGTGAATACGACCAGATCACGAATCGACTTCTTGACCCGATAACCATCGCCTTCCTTGACGAAGAACTGCTTCAAACGCTCGGGGCTGAGACTCTCGGCGATATTCTCCTGGTAGAGCCCCGCACGCGCCGCTTGGAGGGCCTCCGTATCCACGTCGGTGGCGAATATCAGCAGGTTGATGTTCTTCTTCGCCCGCTCGAAGGCTTCGACGAAAAGAATGGCCAGGGTATAGGCCTCTTCGCCGGTGGCGCAGCCGGGCACCCATACCCGCACGGGGCCGTCGCCCGCATGGCCCGCCACGATGGGGGCGACGATCTGCTCGGCGATCACCGTCCAGGCCTCGGTCTCCCGGAAAAAGCTGGTGACGCCGATGAACAGGTCTTTGGACAGGGCGCGCACCTCCTCGTCGCGCTCCCGCAACAGATCGAGATAGCTCTCGACGCGCTCCGCTCCGGTGATCCCCATGCGGCGTTGGATGCGGCGTACCAAGGTGCCCTTCTTGTAACAGCGGAAGTCATGTCCGGTCTTTGCGAGCAGCAGGGAGAGGATGGCGGTCAGCGGATCGTATCCCTCCTCACATCCCGGCAGAACCGGAGGCTCATGAGCCATGTAAGCGTGGCGCACGTAGCTGAGCAGCACCTCGGGCATGCGCTCCAGCGACAGCACCGCATCCGTCTGACCGGTGGCGATCGCGCTGCGCGGCATGCCATCGTACTGGGCCGTTTCCGGGTCTTGCACCAGCACCATGCCGCCGTTGGCCTTGATCTCCCGAACGCCCAGGGCGCCGTCGCTGCCGGTACCGCTCAAGATGATGCCGATCGCATGGTCATGTTGGTCCGCGGCCAGGGAATTCAGGAAACGGTCGATCGGCATACGCATGCCGCGCGGGTCCGACGGCGGCTTCAGCAGCAGCACGCCGTCGCTGACGGTCATGTAGCGGTTCGGGGGAATGACGTAGACGCGGTTGGGCTCAACGCCCATGCCGTTTTCCACCTGCACGACCTGCATGGCCGTGAACTTGGAGAGCAGATCCGCGAGCAGGCTATGGTGCCCGGCGTCCAGGTGCTGCGTGACAACGAAACCCATTCCCGTGTCCGCGGGCATGGCGGTGAAAAGCGTGCGCAGGGCATCTAGCCCGCCAGCGGAGGCGCCGATTCCGACTATCGGGAAACGTTTGGGCTCGGAGCCGCCTTGCGGCCGTTCCGAAGATTCGCCCGGAGGCGAGCCGCGATCGCGATCCGGATCATTTTGGTCTGCCATCGGCCAGCGTCTGATGACGCCGCTCGGAGCTGGACACCCGATCCTAGCATTTGAGAGAAATGGCGGGTTGTCAAAGGGTCGCGAGATCTTCGGTCAGGGCGTCAGACAGCTTATCGCTGTACGTTGGCGCGACGAATCCGCGCCTACCGGCGAGATCTCAATAGTCGTCGGCGGAGACTTCGGTCAGCGGAATGAACTTGGGGGAAATCTTGGTCACGACCCCATCGGCCGCCCGTGTTCCGGCAACGTAGTCCCGGGACAGACGCGAGCTGGCGCCGGAGAGCCGGTCGCTGGTGACCATGTCGTCCCCGGCCAGCCGCAAGGCGCCGCGATCGGCGTCGTAGGCGACGGTCAGCGTCACCTCCACCATCTCGCGAGAGCCACGCAGCCAGCCCACGGAGAGCTTTCCGTCCTCGATTGCGAGCGCGAACGCCGGGGCGTCGGGCGCGCCGCCCAAGGCACCGAGGCAGTAAGCGCAGGGCAGCGCGGCGGGCGCGAATTCCTGGATGCGGTAGCCCCCCTCCGGATCGGCGAACAGCACCAGAAGACCGCGGGCGCCTTCCTCCTCCGCCGGATTGCCGTCCGCCGACTCACCGCGCAGCACCACTGCGGCGAGATCCTCGGCCCCGTCGTCGTTCAGGTCGCCCAGCACCGACTGTGTCATCGACCAGCCCACGGGCACGAGACGATTGACCTCCGGATCGGTGGAGGGATCTTCCGGGCGCGTCTCAGAGGTACAGGCGGACGATGCGAATAACGCAATCGTCAGGCCCAGCAGGGCAGGAGCTCTCATGGCGGTCAGCCTCTTGCGGGATCAGTTGATGGGGACGCCCGCTCGGCTGCGCAGCGAGATGGGCCTCGAGCTGGGCCAGCCGCTCCCTGGCCGCGGGCGCCTCCATCCCATCGGCGCGAAGCCGGTCGAGCAGGTCTCGGCCCTCGGCGACCAGCATGGCGACCTGGTCGGGATCGAAGACCTCGAGCGCGGCCTCCACCTCGGCCGGGGCGGCACTGAGCAAGGCAGGCGTGAGCTCGTCTCGCCCGATCGGCGTCTCCGGGTGGAGAAGGTCCGCCACCAGAGGCTGCTCCAGCAAACGGAAATGAATGGCGCGGGCCTCCGCCTCGTCCCCCAGCTCGCTGCGGGCGAGAGAATCGGGCCCGGCAGAACGCCGCACCGCCTGCATGATGAGCGCGATCAGCTTGGCGATCGCCTCCCGCTCCCGGGAATGGTCCTCGGGCAGGCTGTAGCTTTGCTCGTAGAGGCGTTCGAGCTGCTCCTTGAGCCCGAGAACCACCTCGCTGCCGGCGTTGGGGGGCAGATCCACCGCCTGTTGAACCAGCGCGCGGAAAGCCACTTGGAAGGCCTCCATGTCCTCGTGGTCCTCGCGCTGGGCGGCAAGCAGCTCCTCGGCCGTTACCTCCGGGGGCGGCCAGCCGAACAGGGGATTCCCGTGCCGGCGCCGGAGATGACGCTCCCGACGCCCCGGCTTGTGCGTGAAGGGCAGATCCAAAGGTCGATACATCGGGCTCCTGCTCTGGTCTGACGTGCGGTCCGGGTGGCCGGGGCGCGTCCTAAGGAAATGCTGATCAAATGCCATCCTGGCATTGATCAGCTCGCAATTCGGGAGGCGCGACTCCCGAATCGCTCCATTTTCAACGGCTTGCAGCCGTCGAAAATGCCGGACCATCCCTGGCCCAGACGGAAAACGCCATAAATCAGCGTTTTTCCTAACGCGGCGCGATGGCCTCGTAAACGGCGGAGTAATCCTGCTCCCCATAGCCCTTTCCGATGGCGCGCAGGAAGGCCGCCTCCAGGCTGGTGACGAGGGCGATATCCAGGCCGGTGCCCTCGGCCACCTGGCGGAATAGCCGCACGTCCTTGAGCAGGTGCTTGAGCGGGAAGTTGGCGACACCGTATTCGTGGCTCAGATACTTGTCGAGCTTTTTGTCGAATGTCGGGGCATAGAGGGCGCTCGCGCGCAGCAGGTCCATGAACTGCTCGACCGCGATGCCCTCGGAGCGGACCAGACCGAGGCTGAGAGAGAAGGCAGCGGTGAGTCCGGCGATGAGCTGATTCATCGCCAACTTGAGCGCCGCGCCCTGCCCCACTTCCCCGATGAGCTGCGGGTCGCGGCCGAGGGAGCGGAGCACCGGCAGACAGCGTTCGAAGAGATCCCGCTCCCCTCCCGCCATGACGATGAGCCGGCCCTCGCCCGCCTCCGGCAGGCTGCCGAGCACCGGCGCCTCCAGGTACCTGCCGCCAGCGGCCTCCACCCGGGCGGCGATGCCCCGGCTCTCGGCCGGCGCGATGGTGCCCATCTGCAGCACGGCCCGCCCGGCGAGACGCGCCGCCGCATCCGCTTCGAAAAGGGTGTCGGAAATGGCGGCGGCATCACCCAAGACCAGGACAACGACCTCCGCGGCCTCGATGGCGTCGCCTGACGTGGAGGCGATTGCCAGTCCCTGGTCCGCCAGTGGCCGCGCCTTTTCCGGGCTGCGGTTCCAGCCGGTGACCTCATGGTCCTCGCGCAGGAGCCGCAGCGCGATGGCCGACCCCATGAGCCCCAAACCCAGCACCGCGATCTTCATGCCGCCTCCGTTTCAGACCGCCCCGCCGCGCAGGAGCGCGATCACGGGGGCGGTGGTGGGACGCACCCCGCGCCACAGGAAAAAGGATTCCGCCGCCTGTTCGACCAGCATCCCCAGGCCGTCGAGAGCCTGTGCGGCACCGTGCTCCATGCCCCAACGGCGGAAGGCCGTCGGCGCGTCAGCGTAGAGCATGTCGTAGGTCCAGCCGCCGGGCGCGAGGCAGTCATCCGGGATATCGGGCACGCCGCCGGCCAGGCCGGCCGAGGTGCCGTTGACGATGAGGTCGAAACGCCGTCCGGCGAGCCCCTCCAGCCCGCAACCGCTGACCGGCCCGAGCGCGGCCGGTCGCGGCGGCGAGATCCAGCGCCTTCGCCGCGGTGCGGTTGGCGATGACGAGCGAGGCGAGCCCGGTCTCCAGCAGGGGACGCAGCACCCCGCGCGCGGCCCCACCGGCGCCGAGCAGCAGGACCTGCTTGCCGGCGAAGTCGAAGCCGTGGTTTCGGGCCAGGTCGCGCACCATCCCGACCCCGTCGGTGTTGTCCCCGCGCAGCCGTCCATCCGGCAGCAGGATCAGGGTGTTGACCGCCCCCGCGCTCTCGGCCCCGGGGCTGCGCTCGTCGGCCAGCCGCCAGGCCTGCTCCTTGAAGGGCACGGTGACGTTCAGCCCGCGGCCACCCGCGGCGAGAAAACGGCGCACGTCTCCGGGGAAATCGTCCAGACTCCCCAGGATGCGGCCGTAGTCCATGTCCTGGCCCGTCTCCCGGGCGAAGGCGGCGTGGATCAGGGGCGACTTGCTGTGCCCGATCGGGTTGCCGATGACCGCGTACTGATCGCTCACGCCCGTCGCATCATTCGTTGAGCCAGCGGGCGGCCTCCTTGGCGTAGTAGGTGAGAATGCCGTCCGCGCCCGCCCGCCGGATGGACATCAGCGCCTCGAGCACCACCGCCCGCTCGTCGAGCCAGCCGTTCTGACCCGCCGCCTTGAGCATGGCGTACTCGCCGCTCACCTGGTAGACGAAGGTCGGGGCGCCGAAGCGCTGCTTGACCCGGTAGACGATGTCGAGATAGGGCATGCCGGGCTTCACCATGACCATGTCCGCGCCTTCCTGGAGATCGAGCGCCACCTCGTGCATCGCCTCGTCGCTGTTTGCCGGGTCCATCTGGTAGCTGTACTTGTTGCCGCCGCCGAGGTTGGCCGCGGAGCCGACGGCGTCGCGGAAGGGGCCGTAGAAACTGGAGGCGTACTTGGCCGAATAGGCCAGGATGCGCGTATGGATGTGGCCGGACTGCTCCAGCGCCGCGCGGATGGAGCCGATGCGCCCGTCCATCATGTCCGAGGGGGCCACCACGTCCGCCCCCGCCTCCGCGTGGGACAAGGCCTGGCGCGTCAGCACCTCCACCGTCTCGTCGTTCATGACGTAGCCGGTGTCATCGATCAGCCCGTCCTGACCGTGGGTGGTGAAGGGATCGAGGGCGACGTCGGTGATGACGCCGAGCTCGGGCAGCGCGTCCTTGAGGGCACGCACCGCCCGCTGGGCGAGCCCATCCGGGTTGTAGGCCTCGCGCGCGTCCTCGGACTTGGCCGGCGGCGGCGTGACCGGGAACAGGGCCATGGCCGGAACTCCCAGCGCGTGGATCTCTCGCGCCTCTTCAACCAGGAGGTCGATGCTCTTGCGCTCCACGCCGGGCATGGAGGGCACCGGCTCCCGCTGGCCGGAGCCCTCGATCACGAAGACGGGGTAGATGAGGTCCTCCGGCGCAAGGCGGGTCTCGCGCATCAAACGGCGGGAGAAGTCGTCGCGGCGCATGCGGCGCATGCGGGTCAGAGGAAAGCCGGTACGGGAAGAGCTCTTGACGGTCATGGTGCTGGCTACCAAAAGGAGCGCGCCGGGGGCGCACCCGGGTCGACTGGGAAGGCATGGCTAACCGCCCGAAGCGGCGAGTTCTCTAAACATAACCCAGCTGCCGGTCGGCCTCAAAACAAAGGCCATGCGTCGCCAATGCTCCGCGCTTTCTGGACCATGCCGGAGGCTGCTAGAATCACCCGTAATTCAGCGAATCCTGATTTTCCGCATGTTCCAGATCAAGCACCCCAACCCCCACATTTTCGACGTCGACCAGGAGCGCTTCGAGGCCGAGGTCGTCGACGCCTCCCGCGACGAACCCATCATGGTGGACTTCTGGGCCGACTGGTGCGCCCCCTGCCATGCCCTCGCCCCGCACCTGGAACGTGTCATCAACGAGCTCGGTGGCTCGGTTCGCCTGGCCAAGGTGGAGGTGGACGAGGGCGACAACATGAAGCTCGCCGGCCATTACCGGCTGCGCGGCTTCCCCACCGTGATCCTGTTCCAGCACGGGGAAGAGCGCGGACGTTTCAGCGGCTCGCGCTCCTCGCACCAGGTTCGGGACTGGATTCACGAGCATCTGGACACCAAGGCGATGGCGGCCGGTGCCTGAAGCGCCGCGCAAGCTGGTCCACGCCACGGTGCCCGCGCGCCCGCTCTTCCTGGCGCTGCTCGCACTCGCCGTTCTGCTGTGGGGCTTCGAATCGAAGGCCGCGGGCGAATCGCTGAGCGGACCCCAGCAGGTCGTGCAGCGGGTCTCAGACGGAGTGCGCGATGTCCTGCGCAAGGACCGCCGTCTGCTGGAGACGGACCCGGCCTTCGTGCACCGCCTGGTCGACGAGCTGTTGCTGCCGAACGTGGACTTCCAACGGGTCTGCTCCGTCGTGCTCGGCCCGGTGTGGAAAGAGGCGAGCCAGGCCCAGCGCGATGCCTTCGGCGCCGAGTTCAAGTCGCTGCTCATCAACACCTACGCGATGGCGGTCAACGAGCTCAGCGAGTGGGAGATCCGCTATCTGCCCCTACGGCTGCAGCCGGGAGAGACCGAGACGGTCGTCCGCACCCGGGTGCTTTATCCCGGCGGCGACCCGATCGACGTGGATTACCGCATGTACAAGAAGGGCGACCGCTGGCTCGCCTATGACGTCGCCGTCGCCGGGGTCAGTCTGCTCGCCAATTACCGTTCCACCTTCGTACGCATGGCCCGGCAGAAGGGCATCGACGGGCTCATCGCCGACCTGGCGGCGCGCAATGCGATGCGCGCTTCTGCGCGCTAGGCTTCTCGGGTCCAGCCCGATCGAGCCTCACCGCTCCGGCAGCCAGTCCCGCGGCTGCAGGAACCGCTCGTACAGCTCGGCCTCCGCCGAACCGGCCTCCGGATGCCAGTCGTAGCGCCAGCTCACCTCCGGCGGCAGGGACATCAGGATCGACTCGGTGCGCCCGCCGGACTGGAGTCCGAACAGGGTCCCGCGGTCGTAGACCAGATTGAACTCGACGTAACGACCCCGCCGGTATTTCTGAAAGGAGCGTTCGCGCTCCCCGTGCGGCGTTACCTTGCGCCGCTGCACGACCGGCAGGTAGGCGGGGAGGTAATGGTCCCCGACGCTGCGCATGAAGGCGAAGCTGCGCACAAATCCCCACTCGTTGAGGTCGTCGAAGAAGAGCCCGCCGACGCCGCGCGGCTCGCTGCGGTGCTTGAGGTAGAAGTACTCGTCGCACCAGCGCTTGAAGCGCGGGTAGACATCCTCCCCGAACGGCAGACAGGCCGTCCGGGCAGTGCGGTGCCAGTGGATCACGTCTTCCTCGAATCCGTAATAGGGCGTGAGGTCGAAGCCGCCGCCGAACCACCAGACAGGCTCGGCGCCCTCCTTCTCGGCGATGAAGAAGCGGACGTTGGCATGCGACGTGGGCACATAGGGGTTACGCGGATGCATCACCAGGGACACGCCCATGGCCTGGAAGCCGCGCCCGGCGAGCTCGGGCCGGTTCGCCGTGGCCGACGGCGGCAGACGCTCGCCGAAGACATGGGAGAAGTTGATCCCACCCTGCTCGAAGACCGCACCCTGCTGCATCACCCGGGTGCGGCCGCCCCCGCCGCCGGGACGCTCCCAGGCGTCCTCGCGAAAGCGCGCGCTCCCGTCCTCGGTCTCGAAGGCCGCGCAGATGCGGTCCTGAAGATCCAGCAGGTAGTGCTTGACGGCCTCGGCGTCGGGTCGATCGCTCACGCGCTTTCCTCCTCGGGTGCTTGGTTGCTTCGTTTCACCGACGATTTGGCGAGCCAATAGCCGGGGCGGTCATCTTACGCGAACGCGTGAGACGAGGACTCGCCTCGGCGCCTAGGAAACGGCCTCCGTCGGGAACAGATGCACCGCCAGCCAGAGGCAACGCGGCTGGGGGCAAGCGGCGATCAGCCGGTGGGGCGTGTGGGCCGGAAGAAAATGCCAGTCACCCGCTGCCAGCTCCGTCACCTCGCCCGCGACCTCCAGGGTCGCCCGCCCCTCGAGCAGGATCACCCACTCGTCCTGTTCCTGGTCGTAGAGGACAGGCTCGGGGGAATCCGAGCTGACGATACGCTCGATCACCAGGTTGCGGTGGCGCAGGAGCTCCGCGAAGGACTCGCCCGTGGCCGGGGCAGGCAGATCGGCAAGCAGGTTGCCCCTGAGGGACTTCGCGGTGTGCATGGGTAATTCGAGGGCAAGAAAAAACCGGCGCGGGGCCGGTTCTTTCGGGAAGACCGCGGGACGGGCCTCAGGCCATGGCCTTGATGTGGGCGTTCAGCCGACTCTTGTGGCGCGCGGCCTTATTGGCATGGATCAGACCCTTATTGGCGGCGCTGTCGATGACCGGCACCATCTTCTTGTATGCCTCGACGGCCCCCTCCTTGTCGCCCGCCTCGATCAGCTTGACCACCTTCTTGAGATAGGTCCGCATTGTGCTGCGGCGAGAGGCGTTGCGCAGGCGATGATTCTCGGCCTGACGGGCGCGCTTGAGGGCTTGGGCGGAATTGGCCAAAGTCGTCTCCTGAAACCGTTGGATCTGCTGCTCAAACTAAAGACCGCGCATTGTGATGAAACGGCTCCCGGTTGTCAACACGAGCCCGGCTGGAGACATTTGCGCTCTGGGGTTATTCGCGGGCACCTCGGCGCGGCGCGGTACCGCACCCCGGCACGATACCCAGGCGTTTTGCGCAAGAATCAGAGCGAGTCGTGCCATGGCGCCGTGTTATTGAGAATGACTCGCAATAACGGCGCCGCGCGGACACAGCCGAACCTCAGGCGATGCGTACCTGCTGGACTTGAAGGCCCTGTGGCGGGATTATCCGGTCGCGGGGAGAGGGATGGGCTGAACCAGCGAGCGCATCTGCCCGATGCGCCCTTGCCTGACGTGTCCCAAGGCCATCGCCATCATGACCGCCAAGGCCAAGCCGACGCGTGTTTGCATTTTCGCCAAGCCGCGGATGAAGTGCCGCTCGAAGCCGAAGCTGTTGTCGATGCGGTTGTTGATCCGCTCCAGGGCGCTGCGCCGGTTGTAACCGCGCTGCCAACTTGGGCTGCCATGCGGGGTCGGCACGAATATGCGCCGGTCATGGTCGTCGAGACGGATGCGCACGATGCGCCCGTAGTCGCCCGGATCGACGCCGCCGGCTTGGTGGCACTGCGTGCGCCCCTCGCAGTCCAACCCGTAGGCGGCGGCCGGGCAACGGTACTTGAGCGTATTGCGATCGGATTCGAAGCCGTGGAAGGCGAGATTGCGCTGCTCGCCGGTGTGCGGGCAGATGCAGTGAACGCTGCCTTTTTCGGTGTGGACGATGGTATCGGCCCGCTCGGGATACAGGGGACGGGTGATGGGCTTGGACGGGTTGTAGTCGGGGTGCTGCTTTTCCTCGCGCCACAGCTCGCGGGTGTCGATGAGGGGGCGGATGGCGTAGTCATCCCACAGCAGGGCCTTGGTCTGGGCGCTATCGAGTCCGCGATCGGCACTGAAGTCGCGGCAACGCTCGGCCAGCTCGGGGTCCTGCTCGAAGGTCTCTGCGATCATGTCCCGCAGCTCGAGCTGCTCGGCGGCGGATGCCGGGGTGAGGTGCACGGCCACGGGGATTTCATACTGGGTATCGGCGATCAGATGGAGGCCGTAACCGAACCAGCTTTTGACCTTCCTGCACTGCTTGCCGGTGCGGGCATCGACCCCATTGATCTCGTGCTTGCCCCAGTCGGCGTCCGGGTCGGAGGTCTCGCCTTTAGCACGATTGATTCTTCCGGTGCTGTGACTCTCGATGGCCTTGCCGTCGTAACCGAGGTGGCAGCCGAAATCGGGCAACGCCTCCATCAGTTGCCGGCGCAGGGTCGCGATCATCCCCGTTACCAGCCCCAGCGTCTCTTCCAGCTCGATGACGTTGGACAGAAAGCGCGAGAAGTTCCAGCTTCCCGGAATCACCGCAACGGCCTCCCGCGCCGCTTCATGCTCCACGCGCATAGGTCCCGTCAGCGCGTCTCTCACCATGCGCGACAGCGGCTTTCTCTGCATCGGCAACGGCGCGAAGCCGCAGTCCTCGCGCAACCCCGGGTTGCGCCCCAGCTCGCGAATCAGCGACTCGACGCTCGGGTGCTGAAACACCACCCCGGCCAGCAATGCGTTCCACATCGCGGCGACCGGATAGTCGTCGCGCCCCTGCCCGCGCATCACTTCCAGGTATTGCACCACCTGCTCGTCCGGGAGATGATCCCGCACCAAGTGGAAGCGATCCAGATCGCTGCAGGCTTCGACATCCCGCCAGGTAAATAAACTCGCTTCAACGGCCGCCATGGGGTCCTCCTGAAAGGGATCGTCTCGACAACGATATGATCCCTTGGCGGCCACCCTTTTGCACGAGCGCGTGCGCCTCTTGGGGTGAATTTCTGCCCGCTGACTTATCGCGCGCTCGTAACTCACTGATCTTTCCTTCCCCCTTGGGGTAAACGAAAGGTTGCCCTCGTTGGGCGACCCGTTAATTCAGGGGCTTACGGACAGCGCTATCGGCTGGTCGCAACTGGTCCGTTACGAGTAACCTATCGTGCCACGGACCACTCCCGCAGCGTCAATCGGCACACGAAAGGAGCAGCCCATGTATTCTCCGGCCCCGGTACGACTTGCGCCCCTGGCCCTTCTGATGACTGCAGTGGCTGGGGCCGACCCGTCCCTGCCCGAGCTTGGGCGACTCATCTTTTTCGACGCCACCCTGTCGCGGCCCGCCGGCCAGTCCTGCGCCACCTGCCATAGTCCCGCGGCCGGCTGGACCGGCCCGGACAGCCCCATCAACGCGGCGGGCGCGGCCTATGAAGGCGCGGTTCACGGCCGGTTCGGAAACCGCAAGCCGCCCTCGGCCGCCTACGCCACCGACAGCCCACCGCTGCATCTCGACCCGGTAGAGGACCACTTCGTGGGCGGCAACTTCTGGGACGGCCGGGCGACCGGCTGGCTGCTCGGAAACACCGCGGCGGAGCAGGCGCAAGGACCCTTCTTGAACCCCGTAGAGCAGAACCTGTCGGCGCATGACGAGGTGGTCGACAAGGTCTGCGCGGGGGCCTATGGCGAGCAGTTTCGCGCCTACTTCGGCGAGACCGCTTGCGCGAACAAGGTGGACGGCTACAACGCCATCGCGCAGGCGGTCGCCGCCTACGAGGCCTCGCCCGAGGTCAATGCCTTCAGCTCGAAGTACGACCACTATCTCAAGGATCCGAAACGTTACCCCCTGACGGAACAGGAGCAGCAGGGACTCGCGCTGTTCGAGCGCGAGGACAAGGGCAACTGTGCCGCCTGCCACCCCAGCCAACCCGGCCCGAACGGCGAGCCGCCGCTGTTCACGGACTTCACCTACGACAACCTGGGCGTCGGCCGCAATCCGGACAACCCCTGGTACGGCATGGCCGCCTTCAATCCCCAAGGCGCGGCCTGGATGGACGAGGGTCTGGGCGGCTTCCTCAGGACGGTCCCGCGCTTCTCCGCCCGGGCCGCCGAGAACCTGGGCAAGCAAAAGGTGCCGACACTGCGCAACGTCGACCTGCGCCCCGGCCAAGATTTCGTCAAGGCCTATATGCACAACGGCGCGCAGAAGAGCCTGAAAGAGGTCGTGCACTTCTACAACACGCGCGACGTCAAGCCCGCATGTGAGGCGACGGCCCAACCCCTCCCGGGAAACAACTGCTGGCCCGCGCCGGAGGTGGCGGAGAACGTGAACAGGGAGGAGCTCGGCAACCTGGGCCTCACGGCGGAAGAAGAGGATGCCATCGTCGCCTTCATGGCGACCCTCAGCGACGGCTGGGTGCCGCCTGTGGAGCCAGGAGCGCAGGACCATGTGAGCGACGCGCCTGCGCCGCACGCTCGTTAGACGGCGCTCCCCCGACGCCGCGGTGACCACCGATCCCCCGACGCCCGAAGATCCGGACACGGACGCCCGCCGTCTGCGGCGGGCCTTCCTGGTAGCCCTGACGTTCACCTTCATCCTCTGGGCGATCAGGATTGTCGAGACCTTGGCCGGTCTCGATCTGGCGCCCCACTCCCTTTACCCCCGCGAAGCCTCGGGATTGCGAGGCATCCTGCTCGCTCCGCTGCTGCACGGCGGGTTCGCCCATCTGATCGCCAATACCGGTCCCATCCTGGCGCTTGGCACGGCACTGATCTATGGCTATCCGAGGGCCGCCCGCCTCGTCATTCCCGTGGTCTGGCTAGGCTCCGGGCTCGCGGTCTGGCTGTTCGCCCGTCCCTCCTTTCACCTGGGCGCCAGCGGACTCGCCTTCGGCATGCTCTTCTTCATCTTCACCATCGGAGCGCTGCGCTGGGACCGACGCGCCATCGCTATCTCTCTGGCCGTCTTCCTGCTCTACGGCGGCATGATCGGAGGCATCCTGCCGACGACCCCCAACATCTCCTTCGAGTATCACCTGGCGGGCGCCGTGCTCGGCGTGATTCTGGCCCTAATGTACCGGAATCTCGACCCAGCCCCGAAGGAGAAAACCTACGACTGGGAGGGCGAGGCGGATGACGAGAACGCCCGCGGCCCGACGGACCAGCTCAACCGCGAGGAGCTCGACACCAAGATCCCTTCGGAGAACTCGGCACCATAGGGACCCTAGCTCGTCGATCGAAGGGTGGATGATTTTTCGGCCGAGAACGGCGGCCGACGAGCGTTGGCCAAACGCAGCCGAGATCGCCAAGCGGACCGCGCGGCCACCATCGAGACTATTGCGCGCCTCCGCCCAAGCTGACACGATCGAAACCAACCCGGATCAGGGCGGTCCTCGGCGGCCGGATACCGCTTGGCGGGCGGGAATCCATCGCAGCGAGCCCAGGCGGAGCAAGACGGGAGGCGAACAGGAAGGCTTGATCCAAGATTCGTCCGTGGACCCTCATCTCAACGGATTCATCGAAGGCTCCCTGCTGCTGGATCTCGAGACCGGCCCGACAGGAGGCCTTCTCAAGATCGGAGCCATCCGGGGCGACGATACCTTCGTCCGCCAGGGCGCCTTCGATCGGCACCGCGCGCTCACCGAGCTCGATGCCTTCGCCGCCGGCTGCGACTACCTCCTCGGCCACAATCTCCTCGGACACGACCTGCCTACCTTGCGCGCCCTGGCGCCGGTCATGGAGATGCTGCGACGGCCGGTGGTGGATACCCTCCACCTGTCCCCGCTCGCGTTCCCCGAGAATCCCTATCATCGCCTGGTGAAGAACTACAAGCTGGTGCGGGACGCGGTGAGCGATCCCATCGCCGACGCGCGTCTCGCCGCAGCGGCCTTCCGCGAGCAGTGGATGGAGTTTGGGCGGCGCCGCGACGGCGGCGATCAGGACCTGCTGCGGCTCTATCGGTATTGTTTCCAAGGTGCCACGGAGCTTGAGGACACGCTGCGAGGGAGCGAGGGATTGGCCGCGGTCTTCGCCCATCTCGGGGCGGCGCTGCCGCATTCCGATGCAGCCTGTGAGCTATTGCTCGACCATTGGCGGGACAGGACCTGCAGCCGAGCAGCACCGGCCCTCGCCGGGCACCACCTGACCGAGCCGCGACTGCGCCCGGCAGCGGCGTACGCGACCGCCTGGCTTCAGGTGGCGGGCGCACGCTCCGTGCTGCCACCCTGGGTAGGCCGCCGCTTTCCGGAAACCGCCGAGTTGATCCGGCGCCTGCGCGACGTCCCCTGCGGAGATCAGGACTGCACCTGGTGCGCCGAGGTCCATGATCCCCGCATCCAACTTCGGCGCTGGTTCGGATTCGGCGACTTCCGTCCAGCGCCCACCACCGCCGGGGGCGGCAGCCTCCAGGAGGCCGTTGTCACCCATGACCTCGGCGGCGGCTCCCAGCTTGCCATCCTGCCCACCGGGGGCGGCAAGTCCTTGTGCTTTCAGCTCCCCGCCCTCACGCGCAATCTGCGACGCGGGACCTTGACCGTGGTCATCTCACCGCTCCAGGCCCTGATGAAGGACCAGGTCGACAACCTGGTGCGCAAGACCGGCACCACGGCCGCGTTTGCCCTGTACGGCATGCTGACCCCACCGGAGCGCGGCGAAGTCCTGGAGCGCGTGCGCCTGGGCGACGCGGCCATGCTCTACGTCTCGCCGGAGCAGCTCAGAAACGCATCCTTCCGCGGCGTGCTCGAGACCCGGGAGATCGGCTGCTGGGTGTTCGACGAGGCCCATTGTCTCTCCAAGTGGGGACACGACTTCCGCCCCGACTACCTCTACGCCGGGCGCTTCATCAAGGAGCTGGCGACACGCCAAGGTGTACCGGTGCCGCCGGTAGCCTGTTTCACCGCGACCGCGAAGCGGGATGTCACCGCCGAGATTCTGGCCTATTTCCGGGACCAGCTGGGCCTCGAGCTGACACTGTTCGAGGGCGGGGTGGAGCGCGACAACCTGTCCTTCGAGGTTCAGGTCGCCCGAGTCATGGAGAAGCCCGCGCGGGTACACGCCATCCTCCAGGAGCACCTGGCCGCCGGCGGAGCGGCGGTGATCTACGCCTCTACTCGGCAGCGCACCGAGGAGCTTTCTGAGTACCTGCGCACCCAGGGGTGGGCGGTCGAGGCATTTCACGCCGGGATCTCGGCCCCGCAAAAGCGCCGGGTTCAGGACGCATTCGTCGCCGGCGAGCTCCGGGTCATCTGTGCCACGAACGCCTTCGGCATGGGCGTGTACAAGGAGGACGTGCGCCTGGTGGTGCATCTGGACATCCCCGGCTCCCTCGAAAACTACGTGCAGGAGGCCGGGCGCGCGGGACGCGACCGCGAGCCGGCCCTGTGCGTGCTGCTCTATGACGAGCAGGACGTCGAGCGTCAGTTCAAGATGGAGGCCTTGTCCGAGCTGACCCGCCAGGACATCGCCGAGATCCTGCGCGGGTTGCGCCGGGCGCGGCGCGGCAAGGACGACACCGTGGTGCTCACCAGCGGAGAGCTGTTGCGCGACGACGACCTGCGTGTCGGCTTCGACGCGGAAGATCGCCAGGCCGATACGCGGGTGCGCGTGGCCGTTGCCTGGCTCGAGCGCTCCGGGCTGGTGGAGCGCGACGAGAACCGCACCCATGTCTTCCAGGGCCGCCCCGCGGTGGCCAACCTCGTCGAGGCCCGGCGACGCATTGCGGGCCTGGGGCTCTCGGCGGCGCAACAGCTGCGCTGGATGGCGGTGCTGGAAGCGCTGATCAACGCCGAGGCAGACGAGGCCTTCACCGCCGACGAGCTCGCCCGGCTGCCCGCCTTCAAACGCATCGAGACGGAGCAGGGCATCTGGGACACGGGCGAGACCGCCGCCCTGCGGGTTCTGCGCACCCTGCACGACATGGCCGGCGCGGGCCTGCTGCATCAGGGGCCCCAGTTCAGCGCCTTCCTGCGGCACAAGGTGAAGAACAGCTCGGGACGGATCCTGGTCCGGGTCTGCGCCTTGGAGCGGGCCATGCTCGAGACCCTCCGTCAGGAGGCGCCAGAGGCGGAGATGGGCGACTGGCAATCCCTCTCGCTGCGCCGTCTGAACCAGCGCCTGCTGGATCAGGGGCAGGCCAGCAATCCCGAGACCCTGCGCAACCTGCTGACGAGCCTCGCCCGCGACGGCCGCGGCCTCGCCGGGGAGCGCGGCAGCCTCGAGTTTCGCCAGAACGACCGCGACCATTACATGATCAAGCTCCACCGCGGCTGGGGCAGCCTCATCGCCACCGCCGAGCGGCGCCAGGCGATGGCCGGCGTCATCCTCTCCACCCTGGTCAACAAACTACCCCGCGACACGCCGGCCGGGGCGGAGCTGCTGGTCAGCTTCGGCACCGACGAGCTGACCCAGGCCCTGCAGGCCGACATCACGCTCGGCGGTCAGCTGCGCGACCCCCTCGCCGCCGCCGATCGGGGACTCATGTTCCTGCACGAGCAGGGCGCCGTGGTGCTGCAGCGGGGACTCGGCGTCTTCCGGCAGGCCATGACCATTCGCCTCCTGCCGCAGGGCCAGGGCCGGGGCTACAGCCAGGCGCAGTACCAACCGCTCGCGCAGCACTACGGCGAGCGCGTCTTCCAGATCCACGTCATGAACGAGTACGCGCGCCTGGGTGCGGAGAAGATCCGCCAGGCGCTCGCATTGATCACCGCCTACTTCACGTTGGAGAAGGCGAGCTTCGTCCAGCGCTTCTTTCCCGATCGGCGCGAGGTGCTGGAGCGCGCCACGACCGCCGAGTCGTATCAGCGAATCGTGGACGCGTTGCGAAACCCGGACCAGCTCGAGATCGTGGCAGGACGGACGAGGGCAGCCGCCTGGTGCTGGCCGGGCCCGGCTCCGGCAAGACCCGGGTGGTCGTGCACCGCTGCGCCTACCTGCTGCGGGTTCGCCGGGTGGATCCTCGTGGCATCCTGGTGGTCTGCTTCAACCGCAATGCGGCCCTGGAGCTGCGCCGACGGCTCGTCGGCCTGGTCGGCGAGGACGCCCGCGGCGTGACCGTGCAGACCTACCACGGACTCGCCATGCGGCTGACCGGCTGCTCGTTCTCCGAACGCATGGATCGGCGCATCGAAGCCGGCGCCGAGCTGGACACCCTGATCCCCCGCGCCTGCGACCTCCTGGAGGGGCGCGCCGAGATCCCGGGAATCGAGCCCGACGTCCTGCGCGACCGGCTGCTCGCGGGCTATCGCCACATCCTGGTGGACGAGTACCAGGACATCGACGCCGACCAGTACCGTCTGATCTCGGCGCTGGCCGGCCGCACCCGGGACGAGGGCAAGCTCGCCTTGCTCGCGGTGGGGGACGACGACCAGAACATCTACTCGTTTCGCGGCGCCAACGTCGATCATATCCATCACTTCCGGGACGACTACCAGGCCGAGGTCCATTTCCTGGTCGAGAGCTACCGTTCGAGCGCTCACATCATTTCCGCCGCCAATGCCCTCATCGCCCGCAACCGCGACCGCCTGAAAACGGGCCGGCCGATCCGGGTCGACGCGCGTCGCCGCCACGACCCGGCTGGCGGACGCTGGGAGAGCCTTGATCCATTGACCCGCGGGCGGGTGCTGGTGCTCGAGGCCCCGGACCCTGAACGCCAGGCGGGGGCGCTGGTCGAGCGCATGCGAGAGCTGCGCCGGCTCGACGACGCACAGTGGTCGCACTTCGCCGTGCTCGCCCGCATCCGCTCCGCGCTGGCGCCCGTGCGTGCCCTGTGCGAGGCAGCCGGTATTCCGATCGCCTGGCCGACGGACCTACCGCCCGCGCATCGGGTGAGGGAGATCGCGGGTTTTCTCGATTGGCTGAAGGGCTTGGGCCAGACGATCCTGAGGGCGGAGTCTCTGCGCGACGCCTGTCGACGGCGGACGGCCATTGGGGTTGCTTGCGGCAACACGCAGCCGCGTCCGTCGACCAGGCATCTCTCCCCCTCGGCGCGAGGCCCATCGGGCGAGCCCTCTCAACCCCCGATATCCGACGGCAGCAAAGAACGCCCGATCAAGAGGAATCCATGGGACGACATCGTCCGCGACCTGATCCGCGCCTGGACGGACGAGGCGGGGGAGGCAGGGGTGCCCGCCAACGATATCCGGGAGTTCTGCTACGAGACCCTGGCCGAGCAGCGCCGTGACCGTACCCTGGGCCGCGGCGTACTGCTGGCGACGCTCCACGGAGCGAAGGGCCTGGAGTTTCCGCACGTACTCATCGCCGACGGTGGGTGGCGCGCGGGCCAGCGCGGCGAGGATGAACGGCGGCTCTTTTACGTCGGCATGACGCGGGCCCGCCAGACCCTCACCCTGGGCTCCGTGATCGGCGCCGGCAATCCCTGGATCGACGAAGTCGAAGGAGACTGGTCGATGCGACTGCGCCCGCAATTGGCGCCTCCGCCCCCCGAGGTCACCGCCCGCCGCTACCATTTGCTCTCGCCCGCCCATCTCGACCTCGGCTACGCGGGGCGTTTCCCGCCCGGCCACCGGATTCACGCTTGCCTGAACGCGCTGCAGACGACTGACGCGCTACAGGCTCGCGCCGCGGGTGACCGGATCCTGCTTTGCGACGCTGACGGCCTCCCCGTTGCCCGCCTGTCCAGACTGGGATCGGACGAGTGGCTGCCGAAACTGGCGCGGATCGAGTCGGTCAAGATCGTCGCCATGCTGCTTCGCCATCAAAGTGACGGCGATCCCGCCTTCGCGGAAGGACGCCGGTCGGCCTCATGGGAGGTCCCATTGGTCGAGGTGGTGACTGGCGGATAGATCGTGCTAGTCGTGCTACGTACCAAGGGGGCGCCGATGCTCCGTGGTCGCCCGTGTAGCGGCGAATGAGCTCCTTTCCAACAGCCGGCCGTCTCGATTCCGCTCCGACCGGCAGACCCATTGATCTGTGACCCGCCACGCAAAAACCTGTTGACCCGCCGATTACCATTGGAATCACCGTGTTGCGCGCGGATGCGGACTCGCAGACCCATCCGCCCCAATACGGCGGGGGCGACGTACGGGATTGATACCGGTGGCCCTGGCAACAGGACAACGCCCCGCAAGCTCGCGGGAGCGAGGACCAAGTCCTGATCCGTGTCGGCAGCCCGTCTGCTGCACCTGGCGAGCTTACGGAAAAGCGTGGTACGGCCAGACCAGGATTGCACCACCCAAGCCCGCTCGAACGCCCTTGATTTGGCAAACCACGTACTCAAAGGGACCGACAGCAAAATGAACGCACTCGCAGACAAAGGCGCACCGCGCCGCAGCGTATCTCGCCGCTTCAACCTGGCCTTGTTGATGCTTTACTTGCTGAGCATCGCAATCGCCGCCCCCGTCATCTACGTCACAACCGAACGCCAGGTCTACCAGCAGGCAGACAAAGAGCTCAGGATGCTGGTGGACATGGTGCGATCCATTCAGGGCTACGTGGCAGGCCACCTGCGCCCCTTCTTTATGGAGAAGGGTATGTTCCTTTCCGCCGGCTTCTCGGGCATCGTGGCGACCTCCCTGGTCGCGGAGGAGTTCGCCAAGCACCAGCCCGGTTACTACATCAAGAACGTCTCGGACAATCCCCTCAATCCGAAAAACTCTCCCCAGCCGTTCGAGCAGCAGCTCCTGAGCCGGTTCCGCGCCGACCGCTCAATGGGGGAAATCACGGAGGTCGGCGCCCTCAACGGCAAGCGCATGCTGGTCTCCGCAGCACCAAAGGAAAGCAAGAAGGGCTGCCTCAAGTGCCACGGTGAGCCAAGCAAGGCGCCGGACGAGATCAAGAAGACCTACGGCGAAACCTACGGCTACTACTACAAGGACGGCGACGTGGTCGGGGTGAGCCTGGTTGGCGTACCCGTGAACGACGTGCAGGCCGTGGCGACCCAGCGCAGCCTCATCGCCATCGGTCTGCTGACTGCCCTGTTCGCCATCATTTTCCTCAGCATCAACGTCCTGGTGCGCCGGAACCTGGTGAAACCGATCCTCGAGATCTCGGATGCGGCGAAGGCCATCAGTCAAGGCCGAATGGATCAGCCGATGGAGAGTGAGCGCAACGACGAGGTCGGCGATCTCATCAAGTCCATCGAGCTGCTGCGCCGCAGCTTCGTGCAGGCCATGAAGCGGATGAGGTGACGCGGGACCGGAGACCCGATCCGCAGCGGATCGGGTCTCCCTCAATGCTCACGCCACGAGAGAGGGTTCGCACTGCTGCTGGAGGTGCCAACCGCACCATCAGATTGCCAGGCAGGTGACGGTCTCTCCTTCTTTCCTTCTTTCCTTCTTTCCTTCTTTCCCTGCTTTCCAACCCGTCTGCGAAGGCTCCGGCAAAGGCCCATCTCGCTTTGCCCTCATCCCCCGTGCAGGACCGCTTTGCCCGCGCGCCGGTTGTGTCCGTCAAGTTATTCAAAAAGATGGTCATGGCAGAGGTCATGGATCAGGCGGCCTGACGCAGCGCCTCCTTCTTCTGCTCTAAGCAAACTGAATTTCCGAGGATATTCGGAAATTTCGGGTGTAAGCGTCTGGCTACAACCGGATCGCGTCGATCAGGGCGAGCGCGTGGCGCTGCTTGGCGTTGAGCGTGGTGTCGATCGTGAAGGTGCCCTCGTCAGGGTCGGCATTGGTGCGACGGCAGGTGTTGCGAACGAGGGTCGCGAGCTCGTTCAATAGGGTGCGGAAGCTGTGGGCGGGGGAGCCGTCGGGGAGCAGCTTGCTGGCCACTTTCTCAAGCGCCCCATCGGAGCGGGTCGCCGGCGCCACCGGATCGCGCTCGAGCAGGCGCGCCTGGTCCTCGTCGGCGAACAGCAGCCCGCGCCAGGCCTCGCTCAGGTGCCATTTGACGTAGTAGGCGAGCATGCACAGGAACAGGTGCGCACGCACCCGGTTCTCGCTGTGGTGGTGGATCGGGCGGATCTGCAGATCGTCGCTCTTGAGGCTGCGAAACGCGCGTTCGACCTCGCTAAGACCCTTGTAGTGACGCACCGCATCGGCGCTGGTCAGATGCGCGCTGGGCAGTGAGGTGCGAATGACATACAGTCCGTCGAGCGCGGCCTCCGCGGCCACTTTGTCCTCATCGATGCGGAATGAGAAATGTCCCGCCTCGATCTGCAGGACGACATGTTTGGCCACCTTGTACTTGTTGATCACCCGCCCGACCCGCACGCCGATCTTCTCGGCATCCTTCAACCGTCCCTGGGTGACCATGCGTTTCACCGTCTCGAGCTCTTCGACGGTGGCTTCGAGCAGGCAACGGCGCTTGCGGGTGCGCAGCGCGGCCAACTGCGGATTGCGGCAGACGATCAGCCTCTCGTTCGGATAGTCCTCATGGGCGAGCTCGAAGAGATTGCGCTCATCGAACAGGTCCAGCTGGATGCAGCCGGCATCGACGAGCTTGCGGATCGCCCCGCTCTTGAGCGCGCTGATCCATTCCACGCCCGAGGTCTCGTTCAGGGTCGCGATCTGCTTCTGGGAGATCATCCCGCGGTCGCCGACCAGGATCACCGCCTCCAGGGAGAATGCCTTCTGCAGCTTCTCGATCTGTGGCAGCAGGGTCTGTGGGTCGCTGGTGTTGCCCGCGAACACCGAGATCGAGACCGGACAGCCCCGCGCATCGGTGAGCAGTCCGTAGTTCACCTGCAAGGTGCCCTTCTTGCCATCGCGCGAGTAGCCACGTTGGGCCAACGCGCAGCACTCCCCCTCGAAGTAGCTCGAGGAGAGGTCATAGAGCACGCGCGCGCCATCGTCCAGGTGCCGCTTGGCCAGCCGCTGCTCGATGCCATCCTGGCGCTCGAGCAGCCAGTCAAGCGCCGCATACAGCGCATTCTCGTCCGCCCCCTCGACGCCGAACGACTCCCCGAGCGTGCTGTGCCCCCAGCTGCGCGAGGTCGCCAATTTGCTCTGCGGATCCAGCACCCGCGCGGCGATCATCGCCAACACCAGATCACGCTCGTGCGAGGGCTTGCGGTCCAACAGCGTCGCCAGACGCAAACGGCTCATCGCCGCGGTGATCGCCTTCACTGCCCCATGGGGGCGCGAGCGGATGATCTCGAAGGGGCCATCGGCCGGTGCCAGCGCCTCTCCCTTGAGCACCGCGCGGATCGCCTCGGCCTGCTGGAGCGACAACGCCGAGAGATTGGCAATGGTGCGCTTGATGATGCGCTTGCCCTCGCGAACCGACTCACGCAGCAAGATGGCCGGGCGTGAGTTGCGGTTCGGGATGATGTCGATGTACATGGGCGCATGTATAGCACACACGTCATCTTTTACAATGATCTGCAGCAATCAATACATGGGTACATTTTCGCCGAACACGCCAAGTTCTCACGGCGGCCGAGATCGCAAATCAGGAACCTACTACTCAACTGAGAGCGGTCTCATTTAAGCAAGTCCATGTTCAGGTAGCGATGATCGTCCAGCCAGGCCTCGTGGGTCTCCACGCACAGGGCGAGCACCAGGCGCAGGCACGAGGCGGGGAGCGGCGGAGCCGCTACTGGAAAGACGGAAACGGAATCGAGAGCGGAGGCGGCTAGCCGGAAACGGCTATCCAGTGATCAAGGTGGGTGCGTCGCGACCCGCGGTTTACTGGCCGACGTGCTCTATCTCCCTGGTCGGGTCCTCAACGGCACAGCAAACGGCCTTCAACGTTGCGCGTCGTGGGGGAGTAGGAACGAGGACGACGGGCGACCGCACGCGCCGATCCGATCCCTTGCTCGGCCGGGATGCCCGAGGATCAGCGCCATGGGGAGACAGGGCGCCGGTAACGGCCCGCGGGGTACATGGGAAACAATCGGGCAGTGGCCCTCGCGGCTCCTCAGGGGAACCGACGCCGGCAAGCCCCAACCGGCGTGTCAGTTCAGAACGGCGGCAAGCTCCGCGTGGGCCCGGGACCGGAAGCTCTCTGCCTCGGCCATGTCGTCGATCTCGTGCGCCAGCTTCTCGACCACCTGCCTGCATTTATCCGGGGAATCAAGGCCGCCGGCGGAATCGATTGTCTCCTGGCAGACGAGCGGCGCGATCGGTCCCATGTATTCCTTCAGCATCTTGCACAGCACGCTCTGAACCCACTGGCAGTCGCTCGCCTCGGCGTCGCCTTCCTCCTCCACCATGAGGAGTGATAACAGGGTTTCGCTCGCCGGCAGTTGGCCCCCGAGTCCGCGGTGCGCACTGGCGCCTTCTTCCATGCGGAAACTGCCGGAGTGCATCTTGCGGATCATCGGCACTGCCCGCTCCCCGCGCTTGGGGCCGCAGATCAGCGAGACGATCTCACCGCGATCCACACTCGCGATGATCAAGTGGTTGTCGTCCGTACGCACGTAGACGGTGCTGGTGCGACGGTCTTTGACCAGTGAGCTGAGAAGGTCGATGAACTGACTGCGAGTGATATTGCCATTCATTTTCTTGGCCTCAAGTAGGAGCCGATCGCGGCTATCATGACCACGCCGGCGCCATCGTTCGTTTTCCTGCGCTGGACAAGTGGCGTGCGCCACTCGCCGCCACTTTCACCAGACAATATTGCTTCTGCGCGGGGGCCGTTTCGGACTCTGGAACCATCCGCGGAGTCGAAGCCCTGATCCATGCCCATCGGAGCCTGGTGAAGAGTACGGACATATTCCTGGGGCGGATTGCCGTGTGTCGTTGGAACTAGGATCCGGTACATCGCGGCACGCTGCGTTTCGTCATATTCTCCGCCCGGACCGTACGATTATCATTCTACAGAGTTCAGGGCCCTTTTCGATTCGCTACATCGGCTTTTGTGACCTGAGGCCTTCTTTTCGCCACCGATCCTTGTGTTTTGTGACCCGTAACGCTCTTTTTCCGACCCCGATGAAATGCACCCCCCGAACCGGCGCCGCCCTCCTCTTCGACGTCCTCACCGAACTCGACGTGGACTATATATTCGGTCACACCGGCGGCGCCGTCATCCCGCTTCACGTTGAGCTCAACCGGCGCATGAAGCGGGGAGAGAAGACGCCCAGATTTATCCTATTCCGCCAAGAGGGGGGGGCGGGACACGCCGCTGAGGGTTACGCTCGGACCTGCGGCCGGGTCGGGGTGGCGCTGGCGACCTCCGGACCCGGGTCTACGAACCTCGCCACCCCCATTGCCGATGCCCACAAGGACTCGATCCCGACGCTGTTCATCACCGGCCAGGTGCCCAGCTTCGCCATCGGCACGGATGCCTTCCAGGAGGTGGACACCATCGGCATGACCCGTCCCATCTCCAAGCACAACTACCTGGTCAAGGACGTGCGAGACCTAGAATGGGTCCTGCGCGAGGCCTTTACCCTGGCCCAGAGCGGTCGCCCCGGGCCAGTCGTGGTGGATATCTGCAAGGACGTTCAGCTTGCCACCATGACCGAGCAGAACGCGCCGCGCAAGCGCCATCGGGAGCCGATCCGTTTCGTTCCCGCGCAGGTCGACGCCATTCTGGACGAGCTCGCCGCGGCCGAACGCCCGGTGATCAAGGCGGGCGGTGGCATCATCCACGCCAATGCGGCAGAGATCTTGCGCCGCTTTGCCGAGCGCTTCGACACCCCGGTCACCACCACCTTCAACGCCCTCGGCGCGATGCCGTTCGGGCACCGACACAATCTGGGCATGCCGGGAATGCACGGCACCATTCCCGCCAACTACGCCCTGCGGGAAGCGGACTTCATCCTGACACTGGGGGGGCGGTTCGACGATCGCGTCGCGGTCAAGGGATTTTCCGCAGGCAAGCGCATCGCCCACGTGGACATAGACCCATCGGAGATCGACAAGACGGTGAAGACCGACCTCTCGGTCGCCGCTGAGCTCGGCACCTTCTTCCGCCACGCGCTGGCGAGCGGGCGCAGCGCCCAGCACGCGGACTGGCTTGCGCGTGTCGCCGCCTGGCGGACCCAGATGCCGAAACCCTATCTGCAAGCGGATCACGTCAAGCCCCAGGCCGTCGTCGAGGCCATCTCCGAGGCGACCGCCGGCGATGCCACGCTGGTCACCGGCGTGGGGCAGCATCAGATGTGGTCAGCCCAATACTACCGCTTCAGCCGCCCGCGGCAGTGGGTCAGCTCCGGCGGGCTCGGAACCATGGGCTTCGGGTTGCCGGCCGCGATCGGGGCCTGGTTCGCCAACCCCGAGAAGCCGGTGGTCCTGATCGACGGTGACGGCAGCTTCCAGATGAACATCCAGGAGCTGGGCACGGTGGTGGCCAACCGGATTCCGATCAAGATGTTCGTGCTCAACAACAGCTTTCTGGGCATGGTCCGTCAATGGGAGGACATGATGGACGAGGGCCACCACTACGAGACCTGCCTCGCGCGCACCTCCGAATGCGAGCCCGGATGCGTAGACATGGAGCGGGACTGCCGCCGCCAGATTCCGAACCTCACCGGCCTGCGCTTCGTCTACCCGCGGCTCAAGACCATGCGCATACGCGAGCCCCAGCGCCTGCGCGAGCAGGTGCGGGAGGCCCTGGCCCAGGAGGGGCCGATGCTGGTGGACGTCTGGATCGACAAGACCGAGAACGTGCTGCCCATGGTTCAACCCGGGCGGGGACTGGGGGAAATGATCGAGTCCTGAGGGGACGCTGATGACCGGCCCTTCTGGCCAAGACCAGCATTCCGCCCGAGAAGCGCGGTTCTTGTGCCGCCACATTCCCACTCGCTTGCGCGCTTAGAAAAGGCGTCACATCCATATACCGCGGGAAACGAAACCCCACTATTTCTTCTTTTGCTGCTGCATGGACTCGCGCAGCAGATCCCCGAGGGTTCCGAAGCTCTTGTCGGGCCTTTCGTAATCGACGTACGACGCCGCCTGCGGGGCGTCGGACGCCTGCTTCGAGGCATCCAGCGACAGGCTGATGCGACGCTTCTCCGGATCGACTCCGAGCACGGTCGCCTCCACTTCCTGCCCGCCGTTCACAACCTCCTGCGGATGACTGACCCGCCGTCCGGCGCCAAGCTCACTGATGTGCACCAGCCCCTCGAGCCCGGGCTCGATCTCGACGAAGACGCCGAAGGGCTGCAGGCGGGTAACGGTGCCCTTGACCCGCGACCCGACCGGGAAACGCTGAGTCGCATCCTGCCACGGGTCCCTCGCCAGCGCGCGAATCGATAGCGCGATCTTCTCCGGGCGCTTCGGATTTTCGGTCTGCTCGATCCGGAGCACCTGGACCTCGACCGCCTGTCCCTCGCGCAGGACATCGCTCGGATGCTTGACGTGGCCATAGGCGAGCTCGCTGACGTGGACCATCCCCTCGACCCCGCCCAGATCGACGAAAGCGCCATAGTCCTTGACGGACGTCACGGTGCCCGCAAGCACGGCCCCCTCCTCGATGCGGGCGCGTGTTTCCGCGGCCAGCGCCTGCTGCTCCTCCTCGAGAATCGCCCGGCGTGAAACCACCAGGTTCGGTCGCCTGCCGCCCTCGAGCTTGGTGATGCGAAAGCTCAGGTGCTGACCGACGAACTCGCTCAGGTCCTCGACGAACCGGATATCGACCTGGGAAGCGGGGCAGAATGCGCGCTGGCCCGCGATCTGGACCTCGACCCCGCCCTTGATGGCGCCGGTCACCCGCCCATCCACGGGCAGCTGCTGGCGATAGGCCTGCTCCAGCTCGGCGAGCCCATGCAGATGACGGGCCTGCTGGGTGCCGAGCAGCAGGCTGCCGGCCTCCTCGTCGATACCGGTGACGGTCGCCTCGACCGTATCGCCAACGCCCGCGGTCAGGTTGCCGTCCGCATCGGTCAGGGCCGCGATCTCCATGATGCCCTCGGACTTGCCCCCGAGGTCGACGAAGACCTGCGCCTCGCCGATCGACACCACCTTACCCTGCACCCGGTCACCGACGCCGATGCTCGCCGGCTCGGTGGCCCCCGCGTGCTCTTGCTCGAACTGCGCGAGCAACGCCTCGAAATCGTCGCCGTTTTTCATGGGCGCGAGTCTACCACCAAACCTGCACGGGAACGCCGTTCGTCCGCCCTCAGACGACCGCCACCATCAGGCCGATGGCGGCGATCCAGCTGCCCACGGCACGCACGGCAATCGCGGCCCAGGTCGCCCTTTGCGTCCATGCGACGGTGGCGGCTGCCACCAGGGCCAGCAGCACGAAGCCGCAGGCGAGGACCCCGAGCGCGAAAAGATAGGCGTTCGTCTCGGCGGAGATCGCCAATCCGTTGCCGTAGCCATGGGATAGCCCGAACAGCCAGCCAAGACCCACCAGCGCCGCCATCGGAAGCCGCCAAGCGGCCGCGATCAGGAGACCGAGGATCACGAACGACGCCTTGTTCGCCCACACCAGGGGAGCAAGGTCTGGCACCGCCATCGCCAGCAGCACGCCGCACAGCAACCCGAGGGGGACGGCGACCAGGATCCAGCGGCCAGTCCGCGGCGCTTGCAGCCCGGCCAGAAGTCCGAGGGCAACCATGGGCAGCGCGTGCTCCAGGGTCAGGCACAGGTGCAGCATGCCGCCGTAGAAATCCCCGAAGCGTGTGCTGACCAGGTGCGCGTGTGCGTTAACCGGCGCCAAGGCCACCCCCAGGGCAGCGACAAATGCGCCCCAGGGTCCCGGCTTCACCCCAGGCCCCCGAGGTGGGGCAGCAGGAACCAGCCGCCACCCACCGCGCTGACGATCCCGCAGACGCGCGCCGCCCGCTCGCGTAGCTCGGAGAGTGACGTCATACGACCTCCTTCATGCATTCAGCACCTGCACCGCGCGTTCGATGAACCAGAAGGACGCGACCGCGCCGACCGCGTAGACCGCTGCCGCCTCGCCCCAGCGGGGCCACCGCGCCTGCAGGATGCGCAATGACCACGCCACCGCCAGCGCAAGCAGCACGAAGGCGATCTGGCCGATCTCCACCCCGACGTTGAAGAAAAGCAGCGCCAGGGGAATCTCCGTCGGCGGCAGACCGAGCTTGGTCAGGGCCGAGGCGAAGCCAAGCCCGTGCAGCAGTCCGAACGCGAATGCGACCACCCAGGGAAAGCGCGCAGTGAGCCCCCCTCGCCGCGGCGGACCTTGGCGGCCTCCACCGCGATAAACACGATGCTGAGCGCGATAGCGCCGTTGACCGGCTGCTCCGGCACGCCGATCCAGCTAAAGGTGGCGGCCGCCAGCGTGATGCTGTGAGCGACGGTGAAGGCGGTTATGGTCTTCACCAGCATCCAGAGGTCGCGCACGATCCACAGCAGGCCGAGCACGAACAGCAGATGGTCTACGCCGAGCAGGATATGCTCGGTACCGAGCGCCGTGTAGGCCTTGGCGAGCTGGACGGTGGACGGCGTACCGGTAACGGCGAACGACGCCGCATCCGGCGTGAGCCGCACCGTCTGATTGCCGCCGTCGAGTCGCTGAACCCGCGCGAGCACATCGGTGCGGGTCCCCGGCAGCCCGTCGATCGCCACCCGTCCGCCCGTTAGCCCACTCTCGCAGCTGAACCGCCAACGCTCGATGTAGGCCCCCGCGACGAAACGGGTCTTGGGCGCGGAGCCATCGCAGCCGTCAGGCAGACGGACGTAGAGCCCGAGCCGCTCGTCGCCCTTGGCCGGTAACTTCTACAACACGTCGTAGTGCTGAGCCTCGATCTCGCGCAGCTCCAGGTAGCCGGGCCCAACCTCGCGTGCATGCACGACACCGGCCAGACCGCAGGCGGCCAGGAGCAGCGCGGCGATCAACCCACCCCTGATCACCGGGCGGGCTCCGCCAAGCCATTATCACCCCCATCGGCGGGCAGATGGGTCTCCACCGAATACCGGTCGCGCAACGCCTGGTAGAAACCATCATTGGCCTCCTGGCGACGCTCATTGGACCACTCGCGCTTCACGACCGGTCGTATCTCGGCCAAGGCCTCCAGCTCCTTTCGGGTCGGCGGGCGCATCCAGGTGCGCTGAAACTGCTGGGTGAGCCGGGCCACGTCTGTCTCATCGACTACGACACGGTCCGGCAAGGCGCGCGATGCGTCTCCGTTAAGGAAGTAGAGCAGGAACAGCCCGACACCGAGCGCGAGAAACTGCACCAGCGGCTCCCGCAAGACTTTAGCGATGCGGCTCTCCTTACCCGTCGTCGTCTGCACTGCGTTGGAGAAGCGTTCGGCCATGAGGAGCGAAAATCATAACCCCCCATCCCACTCGACGACAGGCCGGCCGTGCCTCGCGGAGCGCAGGATTCTTGGTGCTTACCGCCAGTCCGAACTGCGAGCACAATGATCCGGGGGCTTGTATTCCCACGGATGTCCCTGATACAGCAGGGGACGGAACGGATGCAGGATCGAAGGACGGTGGGAGATGCGCCCCGTTCGGCCGACTGGCTCCTGCTTGGAAGCCTTCCGGACCTTGTGAGGTCGAGAGAGTCGGTTGCCGCTATTCTGGATAAACCACTGCAAACCGGGAGGAGCAGTAGATGCTGACCTGGCGTGAAGTCCTGGACCGAGCCGAGCGTGGGAATCCGGCGCCCGCGCGGGTCGTCGAGAAGACCGAAGCCCAATGGCGAGCCGAGCTCACCCCCGAGCAGTACCGGGTCACCCGGCAAAAGGGCACGGAGCGTCCGTTCAGCTCGGAGATGTGCAGCCGGTTCGAGCCGGGTCTGTACGGCTGCGCCTGTTGCGGCACCCTGTTGTTCGACGCGCGGGAAAAATTCGAATCCGGTACGGGCTGGCCCTCGTTCACCCAGCCGGTAGAAGCGAACGCCATCGCCTATCACGCCGACGACTCCCACGGCATGAGACGGGTGGAGACGACCTGCAACACCTGCGGCGCCCACCTCGGACACGTCTTCCCCGACGGACCGGAACCCAGCGGGCTGCGGTATTGCATGAACGCCGTGGCGCTGCAGAAGACAGCAAAGCCCGAGGCGGCGGACGACCACGGCGGCGCGCAGCCGTAACCAGGATCGACGTCCACTTCAAGCCCTGGTGCCCCTACTGCAACGAAGCGACGTCTCCGCTCACGTCGAAGGGGCTGAGCGACGGGGTGATACAGTATAAGCAAATCATCATCGCCGTAGCGGAAGCCGCAGACATCACCGCGTGAGCGATTACCGGCCGCGCGATCGGACGCTGCCGCCTGGGCGCGTACCGAGGAGCCTCGCCGGGAGACCTAACCGCCGCACTGCTCCATCGGACTGTTGGCGATCTCGTCCACTTCCTCCTGCGTCAGCACCGACGCCGTGTAGGTGGACCCCACCAACTCGATGTTCTTGACGAAGGCGCGCAGGTGGTTGCGGGAGCCACATAGCAGGCTTCCGTACACGTCCTTGATGTCCTGGTGGTCCGCCGCATCGATCGCCGCCTGTATATCGTGCATGTCCTTCTCTTCGATCAGACCGCCCACGTTCAGACCAGCCAGCCCGTTCTCTTCGCCGAGGTCCATCAAGTAGGTGAAAAGCGTATCCAGCTCATCGTTGACGAAGCGCCCCACGTCGTCTTCGTCAACGACGGGGTCGGGCAGACCGTACTTGTCCAGCAGCCTTTTCATCGCGTCCATGTGCTGCTGCTCGGAGATCGAGATATTCGCGAACACCGCATCTCCCCAGAGCTCGTGGAGGATGATGTAGGAATCGCGCGCGAGCTTCTCCTCCTCGCGCATGAACAACAGATCGGCAATTTCCAGGTCGGAAAGGTCGCTCGACAAGCGTGACCCTTTTTCTTCCCCCCCGCGACCGGAAATTGCATTGGATGCGACAACGAGCAGCGAGACCGACAGCAGCGTCGAGATGGACTTAAGCACCTGAACCTCCCTTCGTGTAGAGAACACAGCGGAGCGAGAGCGACACCCCGTCTCGGGCCAGAACACCCCGCACGCGACCCTTACGAAGGCGACGGTAAATCGATCGACGCCCCCGCAAAAGACCGCCATTTTCTGCGGGAACACCGATTCCAGGCATTGAGATCCGTCATTGATTGCAGGGAGCAGCAAGCGCGGGAGGGCGCCGACTCGTCCTACACGGCTTTGTCGGCATCGGACGGGGACGCATGCCCCGGGTGGGTGAGAGCACAACTTCGGTCGGCAATACCTAGGGAGACAAGGATCGCCCCGAATGGAGCAATCAAAAAACCACCCGCAAAACGGGTGGTTTGGGCTGACCTGATCGAACCGAGTGCCAGAACGGAGGGATCGCCGACGGATCGACCGCACTGGCCGCCGGTTCAATCCCGGCCGGACCCTTTCGCCCGCGAGCGATGCAGGACCGAACCGGGCTAGCTAAGCGCAGGGGGTAGGAGGTTTCGTGATCGTGGTGCCTGCGACCCTTCTTGCCACCGGCGGTGGCCTGCCCGCCTCGATCACCCGCCAGCAAGGGCAGGAGTGTCGGGTTCTCGTGATACCTACGGCCCTTCTTGCCGCCAGCGGTAGCCTGACCTCCGCGATCGCCCGCAACGCGTTGGCCATCGCGAGCATCGGGCTCGTTCCTGATCTGGTCGCCAGGGCCGGCGCATTTCCTGCCTTGACATCTCGCAAGTTCGCCAGCTCCCTGCAACCTCCGATCGACACTCACGGGGATCTGCGCCTGTTCCATGGCATGCCTGACCTCGGAGTTGCCCGCCTGTGCGGAGACCGGAAGAAGCGCAACAAACACGGCTATCGAAAGTGCTCTCATTTTGTGTTTTCTCCCTCGCTAACGGTTTGGAGAGCACGATTCTGGAGACTGGCTTTGCCCGTTCTTGTAACGCGTTTCTCCTTTTTCCAGCGATGATTCACGACATCCCCACGACAGAGAACGGCGGGCGCGCCACCGGACACGCGTCCCGCTCGTCCCCGATCGGTTCATTGGGGGGTGTATCTCCGTTTTTCGTCCGCACCTTTGCCAGCAGTGCGATCCTCCGGGCATCGTCGACCGACCGGAGCTCGGGAGGCTTTCCTTCGCCGTTGATGCTCGCGCTTCTTGTCTGTGGTTCCGGTATCAGTTTGCTGGCTGCGCAGAATGCGCACCTGACCCGATTGGACACGAGAACGAGGCTTCGCCGTAGATCTGTCTGGGTATGCCAGACGCCGACAACATCCACTCAGGAGACATGAGACGATGAGAAACTTCAAGCCACTGCTGATCTGCCTTGGTGTCGCCATCACCGCGCCGGCGCTGGCCGCGGGTGAGCCGAAGGGCGATTACTCGAGCCTGAATCCCAAGGATCAGATGGAAACGGCGCCGATGGCCCTCGGCCAAGGCGTGCTGCTCGAGCTGACGGCAACGGTCGAGGACGTGGACATGGCAACCCGCCTGGTCTCCTTGACGGGACCTGAAGGAGGCATGGTGACCGTCCAGGCAGGGGATGAGGTGAGGAACCTCGGCCAGGTCAAGAAGGGAGACCAGGTCAGTATCAGCTACTACGAGAGCATGGCGGTCGACGTCATGGCACCCGGAGCCGCGGCACCTCGCGACGACGTCACAACGGCCGCGGTAAGGGCCGAGGCTGGCGCCAAGCCGGCCGGCGCCGTGGGTCGCCAGGAACGCAAGACGGTTAAGATACTCTCCGTGGACCCTTACAAGAAGGCGATCTCCTTCCGCGGAGAGGACGGCCGCTACCGGGAGGTATCCATGGACGCACCGCACCTCGAGCGTTATCTGAAGGAGCTCAAGGACGGGGATACGGTCGAGGTCATCTACACCGAGGCGCTGGCGGTCGCCATCACGGCCCCCTAACGCCCCCCCGAGGCCGCAAGCCGAGTGAATCGGGGCAGGGCTCAGGGCTACCCTGCCCCGAATGCGCAGTTCCCGCCGGGTCCTGCGGCACTAACGACCATGTAGGCTCGCCGACACCCCGAAGCATGAAAGATACTGCGCGGGAGACGGCGGAGACAGGTCGATCAGCAGATTTGGAGATTCGATCCCGACCGCTAACGTGACCGGCCATTGCTGCTTCGTACCCCGGACTGGCTCCTTGGAGACCGCACGGTAATCGGACCCGGGCGCGTTGCGCCCGAGGTGGATACGGCGATGGCATCCGCCGTCTCCCGGTTGAACATCCGCGCTTGGGGGAAAGGTCATGGAGCTCACGCCGCTGTATCGTTGTGTTGCCGCGTTGGACGTGCATCAGGCCAAGCTGACGGTCTGTGTGCTGAGGGAAGAGGCCGATGGGGAGCTGAAGGTCGAGTTGCGGGAGTTTGGCGGATTCAAACGCGAACGACGCGAGATGGCGTGCTGGGTGGCGTCCTTTGCGCCAGAATCGGTGGTGATGGAGAGCACGGGGATCTACTGGAAGAGCCCCTATGCGGCGCTTGAGCGGGTGGGGGTGCGGGCGCTGGTGGTCAACGCCCGGCATGTCAAACAGGTGCCGGGGCGCAAGACCGATTGGGCGGATGCGCAGTGGCTAGCGATTCTGGCCCGCAGCGGCTTGTTGCGCGGGGGCTTCGTGCCGCCGGAGAACTTTCGCCGCCTGCGTCTGATTGCACGCCAGATGCAGAAGTTGACCGGGGTCCTCGCCGGGGAGAAGAACCGGCTGCATAAGGTGCTCACCGACGGGGGGATTCGCCTCGGCGTGGTGGTCAGCGACATTCACGGCAAGTCGGGGCGGGCGATGGTCAAGGCGCTGGTGGCGGGAGAGCCGGCTGATGCGCTGTTGGTCTATGCCGACCCGCGATTGAAGGCGAGCGAAGAGGAGCTCCTCGACGCCCTCGACGGGGATCTCAGCGAGGAGCACCGCCTCGTGCTGGGACACCTGCTTGGGCACATCGACTACGTCGAGGGGCAAATCGCAGAGCTGCGCCGCGCGCTTGTGGCGGGCCTGGCACCCCAAGAAGGTCTGCTGCGGGCGTTGCAGACCATTCCCGGCCTGGATGAGACCGGGGCGGCCATGCTGCTGGTGGAGATCGGCGATGACATGCAGGCCTTCGGCTCGGCCGAGAAGCTCGCCTCCTGGGCCGGCGTCTGTCCAGGCAATCACGAGTCGGCGGGCAAGCGCAAGAGCGGCCAGGCACGCAAGGGCAATCCCTACGTGCGGCGCATCCTGTGCGAGGCGGCCCACGCCGCCAGTCGTACGCGCTGTGCCCTGGCCGAGAAGTTCAAAGGGCTGCTCGTGCGCCGCGGACGCAAACGGGCGATCTTCGCCCTGGCTCACAAGCTGTTGAAGACCGTCTTCGTATTGATCGACCGCGGCGATTACTACCGGGATGCCGGCGTCGACTACGAGGCGATGAGCGTGGAGCGCAACGCGCCCCGCTGGATGAAGATGCTCAGGAAGTACGGGTACCTTCCGGCCTGAGACATCGCAACGCCCTGAGCTGCCGGGCCTCATTCAGGCCCAGGGGTAACTATGTCTCCCGCGCAGGGTATCTTTCACGGTAACCGATGGTACGTTCACCTAGGCGGCGCCGCCCAGAGCGGAGCAAGACCAATGCGAGAAAGACACGACCTATCGGCGCGCGTGCTTGTCCGCCGATCCGATGAGCCGTGCAACCGCACGATCGCGCCACCGCCTTCCCGCGCCACGGGCATCATGAGAGCAGGCTGGCTGGTCCTGCTAGCCAGCCTGCTGCTGACGGGCTGTGCCAGCGCTCCCAAGGACTACCCCCGCACCGCCTCGACAGCCCACCCGGACCACGCCGGCACCGCGATCGGTCGCTATGTGGAGGAGGCCGCCGCACGCCACCCGGGCAAGTCCGGCTTCGCGATGATCCGCTACGGGCGCAACGCCTTCACCAACCGGGTCGCACTCAGCGATCTCGCCGAGAAGACGCTGGATCTGCAGTACTACATCTGGGAGCCGGATGATACCGGCCGGCTGCTGGCCGAGCGTCTGCTGCGCGCCGCCGACCGCGGGGTGCGGGTGCGCGTGCTGCTCGACCACATCAGCTTCAAGGGCCGCGACTCCGTCATCGCCGCCCTCGATGCCCACCCCAAGGTCGAGATCCGCATGTTCAATCCCTTCGCCCACCAGGGGGCGCGGGGCCTGGACTTCATCACCGACTTCAAGCGCGTCAATCACCGCATGCACAACAAGTTGATGGTGATGGACAACACCTTGGCCATCGTCGGCGGGCGCAACATCGGCGACCACTATTTCGGCGTGCACACCGAGGCCAACTATCGCGACCTCGACGTCGCCGCCGCCGGTCCGGTGGTGCGCGAGATCTCCTCGGTGTTCGACCACTTCTGGAACGGTGACTGGGCGGTGCCGATCAGCGCCCTGGTCGATCGGCCCTACTCCGAGCAGGATCTGCAGGCGGCGCGGGCGACCCTGCGCGAGCGCATCGCCGCGGACCACTACCCCTATCCGATCGACCAGGACGTCGCCGAGCTCAAGTCGATGCAACGGGCGGAGATCGACCGGCTGGTCTGGGCGCCCGGCCGCCTGGTGTGGGACGACCCAGACGAGATCGCGGCGACGGGGGGCACCAGCCGAATGCTCGAGGGGCTGCACCGACGGGCCGGATCGCTGCAGACCGATCTGCTGATCGAATCGCCCTACTTCGTGCCCCGAGATCGTGGCATTGCGCGCATGAAGGAGCTGAACGACCGGGGCGTGCGCATCCGAATCCTGACCAACTCCCTGGCCTCCAACGACGTCATGGCGGCCCACGCCGGCTACGCCGACCGGCGCAGGCAGGTGCTCGAGAGCGGCGTGGAGCTCTACGAGCTGCGCGCCGACGCCGGGGTGATCAAGAAACGGATCGCCTTCTTCGCTGCCAAGGCCGCTCTACACGCCAAGGTGGCGGTGTTCGACCGCAAGGACGTCTTCATCGGCAGCTTCAACCTCGACCCGCGCTCCGCCGACATCAACACCGAGGCCCGGCTGTACGTCGAGAGCCCGGAGCTGGCCGCCCAAGTGATCGCATGGATGGACGAGGGGGTATTGCCCCAGAACAGCTACCGGGTGCTGCTGGACGAGGATGGCGACCTCGAGTGGGTGACCGAGTACGACGGCCGGCAGGTGCGCTTCGACAAGGACCCGGAGAGCACGGCCTGGCAGCGCTTCGTAGCCGGCTTCATCGGGATTCTGCCCGTAGAGGGGCAGCTCTGATGGCGGACGCTGGCTTGTCGCCCGCCAGATGGGGAGCGATGGCCGGCATCGCTCTGGATCGATGCACCCAGACACCAAGCCTAGCCACCGACCATGAAGCCGCTCAGGCAATCGGGAGAGACACAATGCTCTACACGCTGACCATCCTGATCATCGGGATCTTCATCGGCTGGAACCTACCCCAGCCGCCCTGGGCGAGGGACCTACAGGACCGTGTCGTACGCTCGATCAGGACGATGCTGGATCAGAGCGGCGGCGGGCCAAAGTAACGGCGGAGGATTCGGCGGGAGTTCCCGATTGCCCGGACCGGCGGCACGCTGATCGATTCAGCGCTTCCCGCGGCACAGGGATGGGACGCCATTTTCAAGCGCGTAAGCGTTTGAAAATGAAGCCATCCAAGAACCACGTTTCTTGGGCGGCATGCTGATTTTGCCCAGGATGGCCAATCATCAGTCTAGACGGCAACCACCTGCACGTCGACGCTCAGCTTCGGTTGCTGCGGCTCGCCGACGAAGCTGCCCGAGACCGGCGGCACCGTCTCCGGGTGACGGGCAACGGCCACCGGGATGTGGTGGGTTCCGGTGACTTCTCCCGAGCTCGGATCAAACCCTTTCCATCCCGCCCCCGGCAGGTAGACCTCTGCCCAGGCGTGGGTCGAGGCATTCCCGGCCTCGGTGGCGGGACCGTGGGAATAGCCGCTCACGAATCGCGCCGCGAGCCCCTGGTATCGGCAGGCGTCGACGAACAAGGCGGCGAAGTCGCGACAGGCACCGGCACGTTTCTCGAGCGTTTCGGTGGGGCGCTGAACGCCTTCGGCCTCGCGCACCGAGGACACGAAACCGGCGGCGATGGCCCGGTTCATGCGATCCAGCATGGCGTAGGTCTCGATCGGCCCGGACCCGAAGCCGAAACTCCGGACCCACTCGCCCACCCTGTGCTCGCAATTGGGGTAAGCGGGTTGCTGGTAGGGCAGCAGATCGGCTCGCTCTTCCAGCTGATACTGAAAGGGATAATTGAGCGCATAGTCCTCCACCACGAAGTCCAATGGGGCGCTCTCGAAATGATTGATCAAGACCTCGCTCTCGATGGTGAGCCGGTCCGCGGGTTCCGTGAAGCTCACGATCGCGACCGAGTTGTCGAACACGTCGCGGTGCCACTTGACCCCGTGGGCGGGTGAGATCGTCAACCGCGAGGATTCGATGTGAACGTCGTGCCCCTCGCGTGGGCGCAGCAACAGCTTGTGCGGCTCCAGGGTCACGGCGCCGGCGAACTGATACTCGGTCGAATGACTGATGCGTAGACGCTGCATGCTGGATGTCTCCGGTATCGGACCTCGGCGGGTACACCTCTAACCCAATCGGTTAAGAAGATCGACGGGACGCCCATGCCGTCCCCGCAACCGCGCGCCGTCCTACCTCGACGCCGTTGAGCCGCGCCCGAGTGGGCCCCGGTGCTTCACCGCTAATTCGTGCCGCTGCCCGCCGGCTGGACCTGTTCATCCTGGGCCTGCGGTGCGGTATCGGGGCGGTCGGGCCGTTTCGTACCGGCACCGACCAGGAACATGATCGGATTACAGTTCTTGATCGTGACCCGGCCCTGCAGCAGGTTCCCCTTGGAGTATTCGCTGAACACGCATTTGTTGCTCTCCGGATCGTAGTTCTCGACCCACAGGTTGTCGTCCTTCCAGGTGGTCGCGATGTGGTACTGCCCGCTGGGGACGCTGATGGTCATGACGCCACCCCAACGCTTCACGAAGATCTGCTGCAGATAGAAATAGTAGGCCGCCCAACCGACAAAGAGCAGCACCGCCGCGGCCACGAGCGCCGTCCTCAGGCTGTCCATCTTGATGCCGATGACAACGACCACGGCGATGACCAGAGCGATAACCGCCGCCCAATACAAGTAGGTAATCATGTCAATCCTCCGCTGCGCCTCCACTGAATCAGTTTCCCGGCCGCATTGTGGACCAGCCGTCCCGGCCTCCGAGGACCGATTCGAATGTCCATGGGCTCCGTGCCCGCCCGCTACTTGGCCCGTGCGTACACGTAAGCGGTCTTGGTCATGGATTTGGGGTCTATCCACCCATCGAGCTGCGACTGAATTGCCATGAAGACATCGTAGGCCCGCCTCGCCATCTTTGCCGTGTAGCCCTCCTCCGGGTCCTCGTACTTGAAGCTGAACTCGGCCACCAGCGGATCATCGTCGGTCTTTCCCCCGTACCAGAGGGTCAGAGAGCACTCGGCGAGCGTTTCCGGGTTCTTGCGGATCTGGAAGCTGGTGCCTTTCACCACCCGCTCGTAGGCGGTGAAACCGCCGACGGGCTTCAGCTTCTCGGTCTCGGGAAACGAATCGACCGCCTTGGGCAGACCGGGATAGATGGCGGCGACTTCCCCCAGGGTCGCGAGCTTCAGGTCCTGCGGGACCAGGGTGTTGCTCGAAAAGCTGTAGAGCTTCAGGAATTCCGGCTTGATGTCCTCCTCGAACTTCATGTCCGACTCGAACTCCTTGCTGGGCGCCATATCCCGGCCCTGGCTGATGTAGCGGTCCGGGTGCCGGAACTTGAGCGTCACCACGCGCTGGCTGGCCTCGATGTCGACGCGCTCGCGCACGACATAGTCGTTGCTTCGCAGCCACTTGTCCGCGGTGTCGAGAAAGCGGACCTCACGCCGCTTGTGCTCGATATCCGACGTCCCGCTCACGGATAGCGCGTGGGGTACGATGATGGCCGCCAGTTCTCCCCACAGGGCACCGGCGGACTCGAGCATCTTCGCCTCGTCACCTTTGAACTTGGATGCCCGCAGCATGAGCTTGTATTCGCGCGACCCGACGATTTGCATGTTTTGTCTCCGAGCTTGGTCTCGCCCTTTCGCGTGCGGGCGGTGGTTGTCTAATCCTCGCGTCCTCGCGTGGCGTGGGCATTCGCCCCGGCTCCGCGCCGCCACTTGAGATAGGGAATGGAGATCGCCGCGGCAGTCAGGACGTAGACCGCCACGATCACCGCCGTCCGCGGTCCGGGAACCGAGGCCGCCACAAGCACCGCGATACCCAGATGGCGGGTGGAGCAGGCGATGGCCAGAGCGGTGCGATCGTCATCGGCGGGTCCGCCCAGCAGATGACCGATGGCCAGCGCGGCGACGGTGAACGCGGCCAGGGTCAGAACGCCCGTCCAACGCGCCTCCAGGATAACCTCCCAGTTCAGCGCCAGCAGCGCGAGCGCACAGATGGTCAGCACGACTCCGGCTATCCCGATCAGCGCGTCACCGATGCGCTCGGCAAACGCAGGAAACAGCCAACGCACCGCCATACCCAGCGCCAGCGGCGCAAAGAATGATTTCGCGAACACGAGGGCGATGCGACCGGGCTCCAGTTGGACCGGGTTGCCGAACTCGGGACCGAGAACCGCGAGCCAGGCGGGTACGACGAAGATGGCGAGCAGGGTCGAGGTCACGACCAGACTGAAGACGTACTCGCCCTGCCCCAGGTGCATCAGCTTGCGCGGCAGCAGCGGCGCGCCGGCGGACACGGCGAGCACCAGCAGCCCCAACTCCACGCCCGGGGGAAGCGTCAGCAGCTTCACGAAGATCAGCGCGGCCAGCGGCACCAGCAGATACATGGCCAGCAGCGAGCGCAGCAGCAGCGCCGGACGCCGCCAAAGATAGGCCAAATCCGAGAGTCGGGAATCCATACCGATGGCCAGGATGATGGCACCCACCGAGAGCTTGAGTGTGAAAAGCAGTATCGCCGTCATCGGATATCTTTCGGCAGGGTCCAGATCGGCGCCGGAATCTTCCCGCTAAGGTAAAGAGGCCACGAGGCCAGGTCCAGCGATTGACCGCCCTCCTATCCCTGGGTCACGACTGAGCCAGTCAATCGTCCCTCCGAGAGTGAGGGGAAAAGCGGCCAGTGCCGACGATAGAAGCCGTCCCTCTCCCGACCCGAGCGACCGGGATACGCGTAAGTTCCGATCCGAAGCTTCCCACCACGGCAGCCCGCATTGAACGTACACCGTCCGTCGGCGGTTTCATCAAGGTCTCGGACGGCGATTCCCCGAAGCGTTCTCGATAGCGAAGCGCAAAGCGTCCCATCTGGTAGAAGCCGTTGCACTGAGCGATCGCCTGGACCGTGGCGGTCTTGCCGTCAGCGGCGAGCAGGTCTCTTCGCGCCGCGTGATAGCGTCGCGATTGCACGAACCCGGACGGGCTCAAACCGAAGGTCTCGCGGAAGGCGTACTCGAGGGTACGCTGCGTGACGTGCGCTGCCGCACACAGCTCAGCCACCGTAACCAACGCAGTATCCACCGATCGGAGGTGCTCGATTGCCCTGCGCAGCCCGCGCTGACGTATCGCGAGCACCGCGTCACAGGGGCCGCAGCGGTCGTACAGCGCACCAGGTCGTAGAAAGGGCGGCGCAGACTCGGCCAGAGGCAGTCCTGCCCCATGGTCCGGAATGCAGGTCGTCAGGTGCAGCCAGGCGAAACAGGTGTCGGGCATGGGTTATGACAGGCGATCCATGACAGTGCGTTGAGGTCAACGGGGCACTGCGTCGTTTCCAGTGAGCGGGTCGGATGCATCGGGGCTAATGGTCGGGCACTTCGCTTCCCGGGCCCACACCGGGCCACCAGCGACTGAGGGCAGGTCGGGGCGTTGGCGCATCAGTTCGCCTTCGGTTCCGGGACGGGCTTGCTGTTCGGGACCGTCACCCGAGTAACGCCAGAGAGCCGTCTCGCGCGGCGGGCGAATCGGCGGTCATCGAAGGTATACAGCACCTCGCAATGGGCGCTGCCGGCCAGATGCAGGGCATCGGCGAAGTCCATTCCCTGTGCGGCGAGGGGCAATGCGGCGGCGACTCGCTCGGCCTCCTCCGTGTTGATGTGCGCAAGGCCCAGCAGGTGCGAGAAGACGCGGATGACCCCGGTCGCATCGAAGCCGTAGAAGGCGCGCAGTACCCATTCGAGCTCCAGGATCACGGTCAGGGGCACGAACAGGCTGGGGCTCTCGGTGATGACCCGGCGGGCGACCGGGCGCTGCTTGGCGGCCTCCGGGTCGCCCGGGTCATCGACATAGAAGCGCGCCAGGACGTTGGTATCAAGGGCAATCATCGTCCCGGCTCCGCATGGCCTCGGCGACATCGAAATCCGCCAGCCGGCGCTCCCCGGGGAGATCGCAGCGCAAGAGGCCGTACCCGTCTTCGGCGCGCGACGGTGGAATGGACTTGCACAGCCGGACGCGGATGCTGTCGCCCTCCAACTCGAAGTCCAACTTGCTGCCGGGGGCTATGCCCAGCCGGCGGCGGATGGCGGCAGGAATGACCACCTGCCCTTTATCGGAAACGGTGACGCTTGACATTGCGCTGCGCACTCTCTCTTACTTGGTAAGAAAGAGTACACCCGGATCACCTGTCCCGACAACCAGGATGGTTGTCCATCGCCGGGCAAACCTTCAGATGCTCGGCGTGTACCACATCGGCGACGTATCGGCCCGCTCCTGAATCGAGGCCGGCACGTCGTCGGGCGCTTTACGCCGAGGAACTTGGCGTCATGGTTGGTCCACCGCGGGGTCGGGATCTCCAATACCCGTACGTAGTAGAAGGCGCGCTGGGCGGGGTCGAACTCGGGGTCGTGCCAGTAGGCGCCGAGCACGGCATCGCCGATGGCGTTGCTGTAGCTGGCCTGCTCGACGTCGACGGTATTGCCGACCGGCTCGGTGCAGCGCCCGTCCGGGCCGATGCTGCGACCGTCGGAGACGGCGATGTCGTAGATCCGCTCCTGGGGCTTGCCGTCGGCGTCCAGCCAACCCTTGATGATCTGGACGCGGTCGAGGTTGGCCCCGTCCGGGTCGCGCAGGGCCTGGACCAGGAAGGCGGCGGCCTTACCCTCGGGGCTGGTCAGGTCGCCGCCCATGGGAACGCCGATCGGCTTAGTCGCGGTCGAGCGGCTCTTCACCGGTCACGGTCACGTCATCGAACATCAGTCCGATGGACAGGTTGCCGTTGTGGGGGGTGGCGAGCAACCTCTCGCCGGTCTTTTCCTCGAACGCCCCAATGCACTTCCACAAGTCCTCTGGATCAAAGGAGTCGAAGTTGCCGCGGAACAATCCGGAAGTGTGCGAGCGTGGTACGCGCGAAGATCCAGACCGAGGCGGCGGGGGCCAGGCGGGCCGTTACGTTGACGAAGCGAAGAACATCACTCCCCCGATGGCTGCGGATCAGATCCTGACTGTCCCGCCGGCGGTGCTGTAGCCATCTGCCACACTCGCAACAACGAGCCTCTGACCTCCGCATACTCCCGTCAAGGACCCAGGGAACCGTTCGCGCGCTCTCCGTCAGATGTCGGGCAGCGCAACCTCGATCGCTGCCCGCCCGGTCCTCACATGCCGGGTTGAGGGCCGTAGGACACCTCGCCGGTCGGACTGATGCGGATGTAGACCGGCACGCTGCCCGTGCCCTGCATTCCGGACATGCCGCTCATTCCGCCCATGCCGGACATGCCTTCCATGCCCTGCATCCCGGACATGCCGCTCATTCCGCCCATGCCGGACATGCCTTCCGTGCCTTGCATTCCCGACATGCCGCTCATTCCGCCCATGCCGGACATGCCTTCCATGCCCTGCATTCCCGACACGCCGCTCATTCCGCCCATGCCGGACATGCCTTCCATTCCCTGCATTCCCGACATGCCGCTCATTCCGCCCATGCCGGACATGCCTTCCATTCCCTGCATTCCCGACGTGCCGCTCATTCCGCCCATGCCGAGAGGGCGCCAGACATAGTTTTCACCAGCCCCATACATACCCTGCATCCCGCTCATTCCGGACATTCCATGCATCCCCGACATGCCGCTCATTCCATGCTGGGGGTGAACGTAGCCTGGCCGGCCCATCATAGGACCGCCCTGGGGATAACCCATCATCGGGCCACCGTAAGGGTTGCCCATCATGGGCCCGCCGACTGGGGGCGCCATCATCGGTGCGCCGGGAGGTGGTCCCATCATCGGACCGCCCTGGTGATAACCCATCATCGGGCCAGCGTAAGGGTTGCCCATCATGGGACCCCCATAGGGCATCCCTTGATAGGGACCCTGCGCCTGTGCCGCACCCGCGATGGCCGTGCTGCACAGAATCAACCCCATCGAGGCGTGTGTACGGATTCTTTTGTTCTTCACGATCAGTCCTCCTTCGTGGTGGTATCGGCCGCGGAACACGCGGCTCGATGTCATTGGCTACCTAAGCGTTTGTTCTATTGCTGCAAACCGCGAACGCGGGCGGTCCTGAGTAACACAGACCCATGCCGCAGGGCAAGGAATCCGCTCGCCGGAGCCGATCGCGGATCCGGATCGCGCGCAACCGGCCGTCGCCGGGGGAAGATGGACGCCCCGCTGACCAGCATGGATACTGCCGCCTCGGGGGAGTCCGGACGGGGCAACCCCTTGTCAGGCCAGCAACCCCATCCCTCAACCCGTTGAGAACGAACGTGAGCACAGTCGAAATGCACAGATTGCCCCCCCGCCCCGCTGGATCGATACAGCACCCGCTACGGGCCGCCCTCGCCGGCCTGCTCCTCGTCGGTGCCCACGCGACCGCGGAGGAGGCAAGTTATGAGCCGCCGCCCACCCTCTCGGCGTCCGAGGTGGTGCCAGCCGAGCTCATCGCGGGTCCCCACTACCGAGTCGACGGGACGATCACGACCGACGGCTACCTCACCCACGCGCAGGTTCGCTCCGGGTTCGGCGACTTCAGCGCCATCGGCCCGGGAAGCCTGGAGATCCGCGTCCGCGAGATCGAGGCGCTCGCCAAGCTGCAGGAACTGGAGCAGAGCGAAGAGCTGAAGAAGGGCGCGCAGGACTCGGCCAACAAGGCCATCGACGGGGTCAAGCATTTCATCGACGAGCCGGCCGAGACCCTCAAGGGCATCCCGGAGGGCGTCGGGCGCTTCTTCACGCGAACCTACCGCTCCGCCAAGACCGGGGTCCAGAAGCTGCAGGACATCCACGAAGGCCACGCCCCCGGGGTCCCAACCGAGTCCGGCCCGGGGTCGCGACTTCCCGGCGGCGCCCAGGTGGTGCAGGGACCCGCAAACAAGAACGAGGCGTACAAGGCGGCAGGCCGCGCGGCGGGCAGCGTCGCGGTCAATGCGCTCGGCTTCGACGACGCCCGCAGACGCCTCGCCAAGCGCCTCGGGGTCGACCCCTACACCACCAACCGGGTGCTCGCCGAGAAGATGGACGAAGTCACCTGGGCCGCCTTCGCCGGCGACCTGGGCGTCGACATCCTCACGGCCATGATTCCTGGCGGGGCGGTCATCACCTCCTCCACCCGGCTGTCGAACTGGGTCTGGGACACGCCACCCGGCGATCTGCGCGTGAAGATCGAGCAAACCCTCCTCGGCATCGGCGTCAGCCAGGCCGACGTGGATCTGCTGCTGCGCCACCGCTGGTACCCGTTGAGCCTGCAGGCCTCGCTGGCACTCGCGCTGTCGGAGTTGGAAGGGGTCGAGGGACGCGTCGACCTGATGCCCCTCGCGCTCACGGTGGCCTCCGAAGAGCAGGCGAATTACCTGGTAGGGACCCTGCGCATGACGGCGAGATACCACCAGACCGTCAAACCGGTGAGAGCGCTGATGGTCGCCGGCACGGCGGTGGCCGTGGCCGAGGACGGGGAACTGGTCGTAGCGGCCCCGGTTGATTACCTGAGCTGGAACGAATCGCTGGACCGCTTCGCGCGCCAGGAGGAGCTGGCCGCACCGCAACGCTCGATGCATCTGGCGGGGGATCTCACGGGAAGGGCGAGAACAGAGCTGGAGGCCCTGGGTTGGGCGGTATCCGACCGCAGTCCTCTGTTCGTCCCCTTCGTCCCCCCGCCAAGCGCGGACGGCTGAACCGGGCTAGACCAGAAGCCGTTTGCGCACCAGGGCAACCGCGACGTAGAAAGCGACGGCAGCATAAGCCGTCAACACCGCCAGATGCAGCAGCGGCAGGGTGAGATCCTGGCCCGCGACCAGGGGACGCGTGAGGGCCACCGCGTGCGTGAGGGGCAGGATCTGGACGAACCCCTGCATCGTCTCCGGCAGGCTCTCGATCGGGTAGAAGACGCCGGACAGCATGAACATCGGGGTCACGGCCAGCACGAAGTAGTAGTTGAAGAAGTCGTAGTTGGTCGCCACCGCGCTCATGATCATGGCGAGCGCGCCGAAGCACAGCCCGATCAGGAACACCACCGGCAGCACCCACAGCGCCTGCCAGCCGCCGACCACCCCGAGCACCGCCGCGACCGTCAGGATCGCCATGCCGCTCAACAAGCTCTTGGTGCCGCACCAGAGCATCTCGCCGAGCAGGACGTCGTCCACCTCGAGCGGCGTGGCCAGGATCGCCTCGTAGGTGCGCTGCGGGTCGAGCCGCGTATAGACCGAATACATGCCCTCGAAGGTGGCGGTGGTCATGGCCGAGGAGGCGATGATCCCCGAGGCGAGGAACGCCAGGTAGGGCATGTCGGACATGGTGCCGATGAAGGCCCCCAGTCCGTAACCGAGCCCGATGAGGTAGAGCGTCGGCTCGCCGAAGTTCATCACCACCGCCGGGCCAAGCAGCTTGCGCCAGACCAGCAGATTGCGCCGCCACACCGCGAATGCGCAGCGGCGCAGGCGGGGAAGACGCCAATGGTTCACGCTCGCATCACCTCAATCGCCACCCTGCCCACTCCACAGGCCGGTGCTGATGTAGCGCTCGCCGGTGTCGGGCAGAATCGCCAGCAGCACCTTTCCGCGCCAGCCCTCGCGCCGCGCGAGCCTGAGCATCCCGGCTACCGCCGCGCCGCAGGAAATGCCGGCCAGGATGCCCTCGCGGCGGGCAAGCAGCCGGGCCGTTTCGTACGCCTCCGCGGTGGTGACGGGCACGATCTCATCGTAGACCGAGGTGTCCAGGATCTCCGGGATGAAGCCCGGCGCGGTGCCCATGATCCCGTGCTTGCAGGCAATGCCCTGGGACAGGATGGGCGAGTCCGCGGGCTCGGTGGCGATGATGCGGATCGCCGGATTGCGCGCCTTGAGCCGCCTGCCGACGCCCGTGATGGTGCCGCCGGTACCGGTGGTGCACACCAGCGCGTCGAGCCCGGCGCCGAAATCGTCCCAGATCTCCGCCGCCGTGCGCTCGTGGGCGGCGGGGTTGGCGGGGTTGAAGTGCTGGCCAACCAGGAACCAGCCGTGCTCCGCCTCCAGCCTGCGCGCCTCCTCCACCGCGCCCTTGGTGCCGAGCTCCGGCGGCGTGAGCACCAGCTCCGCGCCGAAGGCGCGCATCAGGGCCTTGCGCTCCTCGCTCATGTCCGCGGCCATGACCAGCACCGCGCGGTAGCCCTTGACCGCCGCGACCATGGCGAGCCCGATCCCGGTGTTCCCGGAGGTGGGCTCGACGATGGTGTCGCCGGGCTTGAGCGCACCGCGGCGCTCGGCATCCTCGATCATGTTCAGCGCCGGCCGGTCCTTGATGGAGCCGCCGGGGTTGAAGCTCTCCACCTTGACCCATAGCTCGCTTGCGACGTGGTCCAGGAATCGGTTGAGCCGCACCGCGGGGGTGTCCCCGATCGTCTGCAGAATGCTGGTGTGTTTCATTCAGTCGGTCGACGCGGCGGTTGAAAGCGGGCCATGATACCCGAACGCCCTCGCTGGCTCCCGCGCATCACGCCCAGCCGACCGGAGACGCCCATGCACCGCCACATCGTCGCCCTGCTCGTCCTGATCCCACTCGTCCTCACACCCGCGGTCGACGCCGGGGAAGCGCCCGCTCCCGGCACCCTGGAGGTCGTCGCGGAGCTGCCGATCAATCCCGGAAACCTGGCGGTCACCTCCGACGGGCGCGTGTTCGCCACCGTGCACCAGTTCCGCCGCGCGGATGCCCAGCTGATCGAGATCACCGGCCCCGACACCTACCGACCCTGGCCGGATGAGGCCTGCAACGGGGCATTCGGATCGGGGACCGGCGTGCTCAACAGCGTGCTCGGCATCGCCATCGACCGCGACGAGCGCCTGTGGGTGATCGACAACGGGCTCGGGGACCCGCCCCAGCGGCCGAAGCTGATGGCCTTCTCGCTCGCAACCGGCGAGCCGGCGTTCCGACACGACTTCCCACCGGAGACGGGACCGGTGGGGAGCTTCCTCAACGACCTGGCGGTGGACGGCGAGCGCGGCTTCGTCTACATCGCGGACGTCGGCGGCCAGCACGCGCCCGCGCTGGTGACGGTTGACCTGAACCGCGGGACCTCGCGCCGCTTCACCGCCTCTCCCGCCCTCCAGGCTGAGGACGTGGACCTGGTGGTGGAGGGTCGGGTAATCACCCTGCCTGGCGAGGGCGGCAAGCCGAAGCCCGCGCGCATCGCGGTCAACCCCATCACCCTGTCGGCGGACGGCGAGACCCTCTACTTCGGTGCCATGAACGGCGAGACCTGGCACCGGGTCCCTGCCCGTCTCCTGCGCGAGGGCGCGAATGACGATCGGATCGCGGCCGCGATCGAAAAGGCGGGCCCCAAGCCCGTCTCGGACGGCGCCTCCACCGATGCCGAGGGCAACCACTACTTCACCGACCTGGGCAACAACGCGATCACCGTCCTGCGCACCGATGGGAGCCTCGAGGTCCTGGTCAAGGACGACCGCCTGCTGTGGCCCGACGCGCTCAGCTTCGGCGAGCCGGGATGGCTGTACGTCGCAGTCAACCAGCTGCACCGCGCCCCTGCCCTCAACGGCGGTGTCGAGGGCGCCGAGCCGCCGTTCCGGATCATGCGGGTCTGGACCGGAAGACGTGGCGTCGCCGGACGCTGAGTACGAGCTTCCGGATCCGTCATGAAACAAACGAAGATCCGCGGCCGGCCGCAAGTCGACCGCCATCCCCGCGCCTGTTCCGACCGACCCCGGCTTGATGCGGCACGGAACGGGATGATCCGATGTGCAGCCTGATCATCCTGCGCCGGCCCGGTCACGACTGGCCGTTACTGCTGGCCGCAAACCGCGACGAGATGTACCAGCGACCGGCGAGCCCGCCGGGCCGTCACTGGGACGATCGCCCGGAGGTGGTCGCGGGCCTCGACCGGACAGCGGGCGGGAGTTGGCTCGGGATCAACGATCACGGGCTCTCGGCGGCGGTCCTGAACCGTGAGGGATCGCTCGGACCCGAGCCGGGCAGGCGCAGCAGGGGTGAGCTGGTCCTCGAGGCCCTCGATCACGCCGAGGCGGGAGAGGCCGCGGGCGCCCTCGCGGACCTGCACCCCGAGGCCTACCGCCCCTTCAACCTGGTGATCGCCGATGCCCGGAACGCGTACTGGCTGCGCCACGGCGGCGACGGAGAAATCCGCGTCCACCCCATACCGCCGGGCCTGCACATGCTGACGGCCGGGGAGATGGACGACGCCGCCAGTCCACGTATCGGGGCCTATCTCCATCGCTTTCGGGCGTCCGATATTCCCGACCCCGGGCGGGACCGATGGGAAGCGTGGCGTCGTCTGCTCGCCGACCGCGACTATCCGGCCGCGGCCGGGCCGCACGCTGCCATGAACCTCGACCTGCCGAATGGCTTCGGGACCGTGTCCAGCAGCCTCATCGCGCTGCCAGCCTACTCGGGGTTCGGCACGGAACCGATCTGGCTCCACGCCGACGGACCTCCGGACAGGGCGCCGTTCCTGCCGGTTACACGATGATCGGAGGCCGGCTTTCCTGCACGGGGACCGCTGTCGGAAGGATCGGTTCTTCCGCGCGGGTCGAGGCGATGCATCAGGAGTGGGGCAAAGGTCGGCCGGGGAAACCGACCGACCACCACATCGGCTCAAACGCCCAGACCCTCTATGCGCCAACCGATACCGCCAGCGCGCGCCTCCGCGTGCCTGCCGGTCGATGCCGGGGCTGGGGTTAGACAAGGTCAGCCTGCGGCATGGAGCGAACCCGGATGCGCGTAATCAGCGGCGGAAGGCACCGCGCTCACCGCTTCGGGTCCGTCACAATCGTCGCGGGCACTCATGGCGATCCGCCCTTCCAGCCCGAGGTCGAGGTGCTGGAGGAGGACACCTGGCGCCTGCTCAGCGCCCCCGCCGATGCATCGCCGGCGGCAGAGCACCCGGTGCGGCTGATGACCGCCCTGATCGACGACCGGCCGGCCCGACCGGGGAGCGTATTGGCGGACGGCCGCCGCTGGCTCGCCGTCGTCTACGACCTCGACCAGGACCCGTTCTGCCGCGAGGAGTGGGTGTCGCAGGCCCTCGATGAGCTGCTGCGGACCGCCGCCCGAAGGCGTTGCCGCTCCCTCGCGCTTCCCTTGCTCGGACATGCCCATGGGGGGCTGCACTGGAAGCGCAGCCTGGCGCTGTTGGATGGTGCGCTGCGCAATCCGAGCCAGCTTGCGCCATCGTCCCTGCGGATCTGGCTTCAGCTGCCGGACGAGCTGCTGGCGGCGGCATCGGCGATACTGAGCGAGCGGTGCCCGGAGGACACCCCTGCCGACACCTGATGCCGGAGGCGCAACCCCGGACCCTACCAGTTCGCTATGCTTGGAAAAGGCGTGGCGGCGAAGGCCAAGCAGGACCGCAACGAGGGCTTCGCCACCCGTCGCCCTGCTCGCCGCCCGCGATTGGTTGCATTATGATGACGGAGTAGGCGCACGCCGACGAAATCAGCCCCGACATGACGACCCAAGTCCACCTGCAGTCCCTCGCGGAGACCCACGAGCGGCCTTTCCTGATCCTCGACGACGACAATCGGATCGTGGCGGCAAACCACGCATTCCTGTCGGCTTACGGCACGACGCTCGCCGAGATCCTGAACCGCCCCTGCTACGAAGTGACCCATCGCAATCCCCGGCCCTGCGAGGAGATGGGAGAGGAGTGCCCCAACACCCACGTTCGGAGGAGCGGCGAACCCTACACCTGCCGCGGCACTCACACCCATCAGGACGCGAACGGCCGTCTTCATCAGGTGCGGGTGAAGGGATTTCCTCTGCGTCTGGAAAGCGGGGAGTCCTACGTCGGCGAGCAGTTCGAGGAGGTCGCCGTGCATGTGCAGGAGGCCAACGATCGCCAATGGAAGGTGGGCTCATCCAAGGCGTTTCTCGCGAGCCTGGAGGCGATGACGCTGGCGGCAAGGTCAGACAGCCCGGTCCTGATCAAGGGCGAGAGCGGGACCGGTAAGGGCCTGGGCGCCAACTTCCTGCATCTCAACTCCCTGCGTGCCGGCGGTCCCTTCCTGAGCGTGGATTGCACGGTGCAAACCGAGATCCTGTTGGAGAGCGAGCTGTTCGGCCACGTCCGCGGCGCTTTCCCCGGCAGCGTCGGGGAACGCCCGGGGCTGTTCGCGCTGGCCCATGGCGGTACTCTGTTCCTAGACGAGATCGGCGATCTGCCCGAGGCCCTGCAGACCAAGCTGCTACGGACCCTGGAGAGCGGGGAGTTTTTCCGCCTTGGCAGCGACGAGCCGATCCCGGCGGACGTCCGAATCATCTGCGCCACCAATCGCAACCTTGCGTCGGCGGTGGAGAATGGCGAGTTCCGCGAGGACCTGTACTTCCGGCTGGCCTGCCTGACGGTGAACCTGCCGAGCCTGCGGCAGCGGCGCGCGGACATCCCGGAGCTGGCCACGCTCCTGCTGCGCCAGATCGCGCGCCGCGGCGATCGCCCCCTATCGCTCACCGACGACGCGATGGAGGCACTCATGGCCTACGATTTCCCAGGCAATGTGCGCGAACTCAGGCACATCCTCCTGGCCGCGTCCGCCCGGGCCGCCGGCTCCGTCGTCGAAAGGGAGCTGATCGAGGCCACGATCAGCGGCTCGCCCCCCGTCGGTATCGAGACGCCGCCGCGCGGCTCACCGGCTCCAGCTCCGGACAAGGCGGCTGGATCGACCTCGCTGCGGCAGCTGGAGAGGGCGCACCTGCGCCAGCTCCTGGACCTCTACCAGGGAAACCGGGCAGCGGTCGCCACCGCCATGGGGATCAGCGAGCGCACCCTGTACCGCAAGCTCAAGCTCCACGACCTGCGGTAGCTCGGAACGCGGCCGGGACACACCGCGGGCCCGGCCTCCCCGGCTCATTCACCAGCGGAGGATCGGCGGGCAGCCAACGAGAATCAGCTCCGGCGATGCGCCTCGATCAGGCGATTTCCACCAGTTCGAGTGCGAACGTCAGATCCTGTCCGGCGAGGGGATGATTGCCGTCGATCTTCACGCTCGCGTCGTCGAAGGCCATCACGGTGAAGCTCACGGTCTGGCCATCGGGCCCCTGGGCGTGCAGGACCATGCCCTCGGCCAGCTCGATATCGTCCGGGATGACGCCGCGGGGGACCTCCTGGGTCAAGTCCTGGTTGCGCGCGCCGTAGGCCTCCGCGGCCGGGATCGTGACCGACTTGGTATCGCCCGCACTCATGCCGACGATCGCGTTCTCGAAGCCCGGAATGACGTTGCCGCCGCCGAGTGTGAGCTCCAGCGGCTCATGGCCGCGGGAGGAGTCGAACTCGGTACCGTCGTCCAGGGTTCCGGTGTAATGGACCTTGACCTTGTCTCCGTTCTTGGCTTGGGACATATAAGCTCCTGCTACGCTTGGTAAAACCTGTCCGCCGCGGTGAAGGCAACGCGGCCGCAGGGACCGAAACGCTGGAGACTCGGGACGGGAGACAGGCGGAGGGTGTGTATAAGGGCGACACTCTAGACGAGGGAACCGACGAGCGCAAACCGCCGCCGCAAGCCCGCAACGCCTACCTTCAGCGACGCCGCAGCACCCGCTCCACGGCTGCCTTGACCCGGTTCGCGGGCGTGGCGAAGCCGATGCCCACGTTGCCGCCGGCGGGACCGATGAGGGCGGTGTTCAGGCCTACCACCTCCCCGGCGAGGTTGACCAGCGGCCCCCCGGAGTTCCCGGGATTGATGGAGGCGTCGGTCTGGATCAGGTCGCCGATCCCCGCCCCGTCCGGGCCGTCGCGCCCGATCGCGCTCACGATGCCGGATGTGACCGTCTGCCCGATGCCGAAGGGGTTGCCGATGGCGAGCACGAAGTCCCCGACCTCGAGGCGGCTGGAGTCCCCGAAACCAAGCGCGGTAAGCCGGGACGGCACCGGCGTCAGGCGCAGGACGGCGATGTCCGCCTTACGGTCGCTGCCGACCAGGCGCGCGCGGAAGCTGCGGCGGTCCTTCAGGGTCACCGTGATGGACTCCGCGTCCTCGATCACGTGCCGGTTGGTGAGCACGAAGCCGCGGGCGGCATCGACGATGACCCCCGAGCCCACGCTCTGGCGGCGGCCATTCTGCGGCGATTCCGGGATCGGAAGATCGAACTTTTCCAGGAAACGGCGGAAGTCGGGATCCTTGAAGAAGGGGTGCTCATCGAGATCCACCTCGGACTCCACCGCCACATTGACCACGGCGGGCGTGACCCGGCGCAGCAGGGGCGCCAGGGTAGGGTAGCCGGCACCGTCCTTGCGGTAGGGGAAGACCATCGACCCCGGCGCCGATGCCCCGCTGGCGGCGGGGCGCTCGGAGACGGGCGCGCAGCCGCTCGCGAGCAGAACGAACAGCGCCAGCAGCGCATGGGACAGCCGTGAATTGCGCATGATGTGGGGTGGGCCGCTCAGCAGGAGGCACCCGGACAGAGGCGAGCGAGATCGGGCGAGCTCGCCAGTGCGTCGGCGACCCGCAGCCGCAGGTTGTAGTCCACCGGCTGGTTGATGAGCAGGCTGAAGGGTTCCCAGCGTCCACCGCGGCGCACGAAACCGGCGTAGCAGCTCACCCCCTTCAGGGTCCCAGTCTTGGCCAGCACCGAGCCGTTCTGTCGTGGCAGCAGATCGCGATAGGGCGCGAAGGCCCGGACCGCGTCCAGCAGTTGCCGGGCGGTCAGCCGGTTGCCGCGGGAGAGACCGGCACCGTCCTCGATGCGATGACCGCGCCAGCCGAACGTCTTGTCGGCCCAGGCCGCGGCGGTGCGCTGGGCCCCGGCGATGCTCACCGGTCGGCCGTCCCCTCGGTCCCCCAGCAGGAGAAACAGGTCGTTGGCGATGAAATTGTTGGAGTACTCCAGCATGGATGCCAGCACGGCCCGCAGGTCGCGGCTGTTGCGGTGGCGGTACAGGCGCTCGGCCCCCGTGGGCACCCGCCCCACGCGCCGGCCCTCGCCCACCTGAATGCCGTTCGCGGCGAGCTTGGCGGCCATCAGCTCGCCGAAGTAGCGCACCGCGGGCCCGCGCTCGGAGAGATTGACCCTTTGCTTGCCGGCCCCCAGCCGCCGGCCGAACTCCCGCGCCAGCGGGGTGATCGGGGTCTGGGCCTCGGCACTCGCCACCACGCCGCCCTTGTTGATCACGCTGATGGTATTGAAATTGGCCGCCAGCGCGGTAACAGGCGCGTCGTAGGGGTTGTTGCTGGAGGAGCGTCCCTGGATCTCCACGTCTGGCGCAAAGTAGGAATCATCCGTCCCCACGCCCGCCACGGACCGCACTCCCGCCTCGCGCAGAGCGCGCGCGATCAGATCCAGTTCCTCGGAAACCAGGTAGGGATCGCCCCAGCCCTTGACCCAGAGCCAGCCGTCCGCCGAGCGGAAGAAATCGGTGTGAAAGCGGTGATCGAGCCCCCAGCGCTGGATGGCGGCCAGGGCGGTGAGGATCTTCATGGTCGAGGCGGGGACCATGGGCGCATCCGGCCGGCGGGCGATCAAGGCGCGCCCCCCCTCCTCCAGCATGAGGCTTGCCTTGGGCATCGCCAGGACCTGGGAAACCGGGTTGCCGGCGGCCGCCACCGTACCTACCCCGAGCAGCAGGACCGCCAGGAATACCAAGGAAAATCTTGAAGACATCTGCGCACCAACCTCGCGCCAATGGGAAAGGCGCATCCTAACCCCTCACGGAGTCTGCGCCATACCGGTATCGACGTTCGAGTCCGGCTCGAGCAGGCCGTCGAGCGTCAGCAGCCCGGCCACGCGCTCCGGCTCGGGCGTCGTCATCCAGGGTACCACCCCCAGGCAGGGAACGCCGAGCAGGGCGCCCAGGGTAGCGAGGTTCTCGTCCCGCACCAGCATGTCCGGGGCGATCTGGTTGGCGATCCAGCCGAGGAGCCGGCTGCCGCTGGCGCGCACGCTCTCGGCGGTGAGCAGCGCATGATTGATGCAGCCGAGCTTGAGCCCGACCACCAGCATCACCGGCAGGCCAAGCTCCAGCGGCAGGTCGCTCACCGACAGCTTCGGGCCTAGCGGAACCCGCCAGCCGCCGACGCCCTCCACCACCAGGAAGTCCGCCCGGACCGCGAGCTCGCGGGCGCGGTCGCGGATCACCGCCAACTCGATGCTCACCCCGGATTGGCCCGCGGCGATATGGGGCGCGATCGGCGGCTCGAAGCAGTAGGGGTTCACCAGCGGGTAGTCCACCTCCGTGCTGCCCCGGGCCTGGAGCCGCAAGGCATCCGGGTTTCGCAGCCCAAAGGGCGTTCGATCGCAACCCGACGCCACCGGCTTCATGCCGAGCACGGACAGGCCCTGCCGTTGCAGGGCCGCCATCAGCCCGAGACCGATCTCGGTCTTGCCGCAATCGGTATCCGTACCCGTGATGAAGACCCCTCTCATACGTGCTCCGCGCGCCGGATGGCGCTCACCGGCACCATCACGCCGTCCCCAACCGGCTTCTGCTCGGGCACCCACGCATGGCCGTAGATCACCTCGTAGGTCGCAGGCAGGCGTCCTTCCCGGCGATGTGTCTCGTAGGACCGCTCCACCGCCTCCAGGCGGCGGCGTCCCGTGAGCCCCCGCGGGCGCTCGGCGGTGACGTTGTGCGCACCCAGAAGCTTGAGGTCCCGCATCAGGGCGCGCACCGTCTCGAAGGTAACGGTCATGCGCTCGGCGTCCATCACCGGATCGGCGAATCGTGCGCGCACCAAGGCATCCCCGATATCGTGCATGTCCAGGAACAGGTTGACGTGGGAGAAGCCGTCGGCCGCCGCCCAGGCCTCGCGCAGCTCGCGCAGGGTGTCCGGACCGAAGGTGCTGAACATGAGGAGCCCGCCAGGACGCAGCACCCGCAGCAACTCGCGAAAGGTGCGCTCCAGGTCCGTGCACCACTGCAGGGTGGCATTGGAGAAGACGAGGTCGACGCTGCCATCCGCCAGGGGCAGGGACTCCGCGTCGGCGCACAAGCATCGCGGGCGATTGAGCCAGGAGCCGCGGCGGCGAGCCTCCGCGAGCATGTTGAGCGCGAAATCCGCGGCCAGGACCCGCGCCTTGCGGTAGCGCCGCTGCAGGGGAGCGATCGCGTAGCCGGTGCCGGCGCCGAGGTCGAGGATGGTGCGCGGCTGCAGGCGCACGTAGTCCAGGCGCTCCAGCATCCGGTCGGCGATCTCCCGCTGCAGCACCGCCGCCTCGTCGTAGGCCGCCGCCGCCCGCTCGAACGCCTGCCGCGCCCCGCGCTTGTCGATCGCGCCGAGGCTCACCAGCCGATCTCCGAGAGGAAGGCGGCGAGGACGCCGGCCGTCTCCTGCGGATGGGACAGGAAGGGCGCGTGTCCCGCGCCGTGCACCAGGGCGTGACGCGCGGTCGGCGCCAGCGCCGCGATCGCCTCGGCCGCGGCGACCGGGACCAGGGTGTCGCGCTCGCCGAACAGCCACAAGATCGGACCGGCGAGACCGCTTAGCCGATCTCGCAGGTCGCCCTCACGCAGCAGACGCAGACCGGTGGCGAGGGCCTCGGGATCAGGCGTCGGACGCTGCGCCAGCTCCCGGCGCAGGGTACGCAGGGTTTCGCGCGCGGCGTCGCTGCCGCGCACCTGCAGGGCCAGGAAACGATCGAGCGTCGCGGCCGGATCGGCGAGCAGGGCGTCGCGGAACCCGGCGAAGGTCCCCGCCGGCGTAGCGGCCGGCCAGTCGTCCGCCTGCACGAAGCGAGGCGTGGCAGTGATCAGGACCAGCGCCGCTACGCGCCCTGGGGCACGCAGCGCCGCCTCCAGTGCAACCAGCCCGCCCAGGGACCAGCCGATCCAGACCGCCCGCGCGGGGGCGCTGTCCAGACAGGCATCGGCCCAGGCCGGGAGCCCGTTCTGGCCCGGCTCAAACGAGCTTGCACCGTGACCCGGAAGCTCGATGCAGCTCACGCGGCGGCCGGCGCAGACCGCCGCGGGCAGCCCCTCCCACACCGCCGCGTTCATGCCCCAGCCGTGAAGCAGCACCAGGTCCGGACCGGTCCCCGTCTGCTCGACGTGGAGGCTCACGCCGCCTCCCGCGCGGGCAGCTCCGCGAGGGCCTCGAGCAAGCGGTCGACGTCCGTCTCCGAGTGGGCGGCGGAGAAGGTAATGCGCAGCCGCGCGGAGCCCTCCGGGACGGTTGGCGGGCGAATGGCGCTCACCAGGATTCCCACCCGTTCCAGCTGCCGGCTCCACGCCAGTGCCCGCTCCGGGCCGACCTGCGATCAGGGGCTGGATGGGCGTGAAGGAGTCCGACAGCCGCAGCCCCAGCCCGACCGCGCCTTGGCGAAAGCGGCGAACCAGATGCGCCAGGTGCTCTCGCCGCCACGACTCGCGGCGGACGATGGCGAGGCTCGCCCGCGTCGCCTCCGCCACCGCGGGCGGCGGCGCGGTGGTATAGATGTAGCTGCGGGCGCGCTGGATCAGGGTCTCGATCAGGTCCTCGGAGCCGGCGACGAAGGCGCCGAAGGTGCCGAAGGCCTTGCCCAGGGTCCCGACCAGGATGGGCACACCGGTCGCATCCAGCCCGAAGTGATCGAGGCTAGCCGCGGCCGTCCTCGCCGAGCACGCCGAGCCCGTGGGCATCGTCCACCATGAGCCAGGCACCGCTGGCGTGAGCCATGCGGGCAAGCTCCGGCAGCGGGCGCAAGATCGCCGTCCATGCTGAAGACCCCGTCGGTGGCGATGATGCGCGCCTGGTGTCCGTTCAACATCCGCTCCAGGCCGCTTGGGTCCGCGTGGGGGTAACGGCGGAGCCTGGCCCGGCTCAGCAGCGCCCCGTCGAGGAGCGAGGCGTGGTTCAACCGGTCCTCCAGCACCTGATCGCCGCGTCCGGCGAGGGCCGAGATCACGCCCAGGTTGGCCATGTAGCCGGTGGAGAAGAGCAGCGCCCGGGGCCGGCGGAGGAAGTCCGCCAGCTCTTCCTCCAGGGCGTGATGGGCCGCGCTGTGGCCGGTGACCAGATGCGCCGCGCCGCTGCCGACGCCGTAGGCGTCAGCGCCCCGCTTGAAGGCGGCCACCACGTCCGGGTGCGCCGCGAGCCCCAGGTAGTCGTTGCTGCAGAAGGCTAGCATTCGCCGGCCGTCGACCACTGGGTGCGGCCCCTGGGGCCCCTGCAGCACGCGGCGCGACCGGTAGAGGTGGGCCTTCCGCAGCCGGCCCAGCTCCGCGGCCAAGTGGGTCATGGCGGGAGGGCTATCCATGCGTCTCTGTCGGTGGACCAAAGCCCAATACCCGCGGCAGGAGGCGCGAGATCGCTCGCAAAATTTTCAAACCGCCTGGCGCGAGCAGGGTCCGGGTTCGCTGCGCTCACTTGCGTCGACAGTCTCGAAGGTCATGCCCAAGCGATCGAACAACCGCTGGTCGCGATCGCTCTCGGCGTTGGGCGTGGTCAGCAGGCGCTCGCCGTAGAAGACGGAGTTGGCGCCCGCGAGAAAGCACAGCGCCTGCAGCTCGTCGCTCATGTCCGATCGACCCGCTGACAGGCGGACGTAAGAGCGGGGCATCAGGATGCGCGCCGCGGCGATGGTGCGCACCAGCTCCAGCGGGTCCAGGTCCGCGGTGCCGTACAGCGGTGTGCCCTCGACCTGCACCAGCAGGTTGACGGGAACCGACTCCGGATGCTTCGGCAGGTTGGCGAGCTGGCGCAGCATGGAGGCGCGATCGCGGCGCGACTCGCCCATGCCCAGGATGCCGCCGCTGCACACCTTCATGCCGGCGGCCTGCACGTGGCCCAGGGTCTCGAGCCGATCCTGGTAGGTGCGCGTGGTGATGACCTGCCCGTAGAACTCCGGGGAGGTGTCCAGGTTGTGATTGTAGTAGTCGAGCCCCGCGTCGCTGAGCCGGAACGCCTGCTCCCGGGTGAGCATCCCGAGGGTGACGCAGGTCTCCAGTCCGATGCCGCGGACCGCCTCGATCATGCGCACGACCTGGTCCAGGTTCTTGTCGCTCGGGTTGCGCCAGGCGGCGCCCATGCAGAAACGGGTGGCGCCATTCGCCTTCGCGGCACGGGCCGCATCGACGACCTCCGCGACCGGAAGCAGGCGCTCGCGCTCCAGCCCCGTGTCGTGCTTGGCGCTCTGGGAGCAGTAGCCGCAGTCCTCGGGACAGGCCCCGGTCTTGATGCTCAGAAGCGTGCTCACCTGGATCCGGTTCGGGTCGAAGTGGGCACGATGCACGGTTTGGGCGCGGAACAGCAGGTCGTTGAAGGGATGGTCCAGCAGAGAGGCGATCTCGTCGAGGGACCAGTCGTGGCGGATCTCGGGGACGGGCATGCTGGGGTTACCGATCGGCTTGCGGGCGGACGGCGCTTCTGGGGCACCGCGAAAACCTGAATGGTATCCGCACCCAGCCAGCTGTCAACTTTGTTCCTGCATGCAGGTTTACTATTGGGTGGCGGCAATCGGAGATCGGCGAGCCGCGCGAACCCTAGCGGTCATCTGGGGATCGTCTGCAAAGGCCGCGCTCATCCGGAACCTCCACCGCATCGACGATGGCCTCCACCAGCTCCCCCAGCTCCCGCGCGGAGAGCGCCTGCATGACCTTGGCCAGCAGGTCCGGTCGCACGCCCGCGTAGACCGAGCGCCCGTCCGCGAGGTTCACGACCACGCCCGAGGTATGACAGCCGGCGGAAGACCCGAGGTCGGCCTCGTACAGCCGCTGGTCGAGCGCGAACATCTCGTCGTAGTAAGCGTCGATGATGTCCGCCAGGGCGTCATCCACGTCGCCTTCGTCCAACTGCACGATCAGCTCCAGCTCCCCCCGCGCGAGGCTGGAAGGCACCCCCTTCTCCTCCACGAAGCCCCGAAATCGTGCGCAAGGCTCCGGGTTGAAAAAGACATACTCAAGCATGGGCCATGCCCCCGCAGGAAAAGTGGGCGATGATACACCCATGGATGACACCGGCACTCCCCCATGCTCGGGCGCGCGCTCGAATCCGTCGTAGGGCGGCTCTATCCCGCCACCTGCGCGCTGTGCGGGGCGCCGGGTCACGCCGGGCTCGATCTCTGTCCCGGTTGTCTCCGGGACCTTCCCCACAACCTGCACCGCTGCCCTCGCTGCGCCCTGCCCCTGCCCTCGGACGCCCCGCGCGTTGCCCTGTGCGGCCCGTGTCAGCGCAGGCCACCGCCCTTCGACGCCTGCTGCGCGCCCTTCCGCTACGAGGACCCGGTTCCGGCCCTGATCGGCGGGGCCAAGTTTCGCTCCCGGCTCGAGCTGGCTCGCCTGCTCGGGCAGTGCCTGGCTCGCGCCCTCTACGAGCAAGGGGCGGAGATGCCCGGCGTGATTCTGCCAGTCCCACTGCATCCGCGCCGGCTGCGCGAGCGGGGCTACAACCAGGCGCTCGAGATCGCCCGGGCGGCGAGCCGCGAGCTTGGCGTCCGCTGCGACGCCGGCTGCTGCGACCGAGTCCTGGCGACCGCCCCGCAGGCGGGGCTGCACCAGAAGGAACGTCGGCGCAACGTGCGCGGCGCCTTTCGCGTGACCCGCCCGCCGGCGGCGGGTCACGTGGCGGTGCTCGACGACGTGGTCACCACCGGCAGCACGGTGGCGGAGTTGGCGCGGGTCCTGCGCAAGGCGGGCGTCGAGCGCATCGACGTCTGGGCGGTGGCCCGCACGCCATGACGGCGGGCTGCGGCGTCACCGATCGACCGGCCCGGCCACCGCCGCCAGCACCCGCATCGGACCCTCCGCACCGATGAGCTCGAGCTGGGCCCGATCCTTGACGAACAAGGAGCCGGCGAAACCCAGGGCGTTGATCGACACCCCGCGAAAGCACTCCTGCAGCCGCAGCACCGCCAGCATCCAGCCGTCGGTGACCAGAAGATTGTAGGGGGCGGACTGCCTCGACTCCCCGTCCCGCTCCACCGCCCTGATCCCCAACCGCGCGAGCAGGTCCAGGTACTGTGCATAGGCCTCCTCCGCTTGCTTCGGACCGGGTTTTCGACGGGCGAAGGCATGCGCGAAGAGCAGGCCCGGACAGCAGGGCCCGGCGCCTTCGAGCAGCGGCTCCACGGGCACGGGAGGCCCATCTTGCGCGAGGGGGAGGGGTACCAGCTGCAGGTGTTTGTGGGGCTGGCTGGCACCGGCGGCGGCGCCGCCATTGTAGAACCCCAGACCGGGATACTCCTCCATGCAGGCGAGCAGCGCCCGGAAGTCGTCGGGGGTGAGCAGGGTCTCCTGGTGCTCGAATCGGCGGGTGACGACAAGCAGGTGCCGATCGAGCACGTTGAACTTGTTGAGCACCGCGAGATGGGAGCGTGAGACCTGAGACACGGTGAGCTCCGGCTCGGGGGGCAGGAACGGGTTCCGCGCCCTGCCCTCCTCATCCCTGGGTCCGGCGCCGCTGCGCCGCTCAGCCTCCTTGCGCCGCAGGCTGGAGACCATGCGCACCAGGAAGCGCACGCCGGCGTCCTCGATCACCAACTGCTCGGTCTCGATCGGCCTCAGCGCCCCGCGCCGCAGCGCCTCCCGGGTCGTGCGCTCCAGGGCGGAGCGCAGGCTACCCGGTTGCAGCAGAATATCGTCGGCCAACTCGCCCCCCGCGGTCATGCAAACAACACAATCACTCGCTATTGTTTATTGTTTCAGAATCTGCAACCAGACATTCAGGGGGCGACATGACCGATATCACCACGCTGCTGGCCGCCGAGGCCGGGGACCTGTTGGGACACGAGAGCACCGGAATCCCGCGTTCCATGCTGCACCTGCCGGGACCCGATTTCGTCGACCGGGTGATGATGGATTCCGACCGCAAGCCTGGGGTCCTCCGCGCCTTCCAGACCCTGCTCGATCACGGCCGTCTCGGCGGCAGCGGCTACGTCTCGATCCTGCCGGTGGACCAGGGGGTGGAGCACTCGGGCGGCGCCTCGTTCGCCCCCAACCCGATCTACTTCGACCCGGAGAACATCATCCGGCTGGCGATGGAGGGCGGGTGCAACGCGGTGGCCTCGACCCTGGGCGTGCTGGGCTCGGTCGGGCGGCGCTACGCCCATAAGATCCCCTTCCTGGTCAAGCTCAACCACAACGAGATGCTCACCTACCCGACCATCTACGACCAGACCCTGTGGGCGGACGTGGACCAGGCCTTCGAGATGGGCGCGGTGGCGGTGGGCGCCACCATCTACTTCGGCTCCGAGGAGTCCCGGCGCCAGATCCAGGAGGTGAGCGAGGCCTTCGCCCGCGCCCACGAGCTCGGCATGATCACCGTGCTCTGGGCCTACCTGCGCAACCCCGCGTTCAAGCACGAGGGGACCGACTACCACGAAGCCGCGGACCTCACCGGACAGGCCAATCACCTCGCCGCCACCATCGAGGCGGACATCGTCAAGCAGAAGCAGGCGACCAACGACGGCGGCTACACCGCCATCGGCTTCGGCAAGACTCACCCGCGGGTGTATGAAGAGCTGTCGGGAGTCCACCCCATCGACCGGGTGCGCTACCAGGTCGCCAACTGCTACATGGGGCGGATCGGGATGATCAACTCCGGCGGACCCTCGGGAAAGGACGACCTGCACCAGGCGGTGCGCACCGCGGTGATCAACAAGCGCGCCGGCGGCATGGGGCTGATCTCGGGCCGCAAGGCCTTCCAGAAGCCGATGGACGAAGGCGTGAAGCTACTCAACGCCATCCAGGACGTGTATCTCTCGCCGGAGGTGACGATTGCGTGAGGCGGGAGTGGTCTCCGGGGGCGGCAGGGCCCATACAGCGCCTCAGGCCCCCAGCACCTCGGCCAGCCAATCGAACATGCGCTGATCGTACAGACCCCTGGCCTTGGGCTCGCAATGCCAGTTCGCGCCCTCTTCCGCGGTGAACCGGACCAGGGTCTTCGGGCAGGACAGGGCCTCGTAGACCTCCGCGGACTGGCCCGGCCAGAACTGCTCGTCGTCCGGATCGGCGATGAACATCGGGCAGCGGATCAGCTCCACAAGCCCGCGGACGTTGTACTTCTGGACCATCTTGAAGAGCAGGTAGTGGCTGTTTGGCATGTAGGGCCTCATGCGCCACTCGAACACCTGGCGCGCCACGTCACCCGCCTGTCGCAGGCCTTCGTTCATCGCCTCGTTGAATTCCTGCTCCCGCCCCGCGTCGAGCAGGCCGCGCATCTCGCCGGGGAGTTCGCGCAGGAAGGACTCGGATACGTCCATCACCGCCGGGTCCACGATACCCGCCGCGATGCGGTGCTCGAAGGCCAGGGCGCGAAGGACCCAGTAGCCTCCCTGGCTGATGCCCGAAAGGGCGATGCGGCCGGGGTCCACGTCCTCCCGGTCGAGCAGGAAGTCGACAACCGGCGTGATCACCCCCTCCCAGTCGTGGCGAAAGGGGGTTTTCTGCAACCACAGCATGGCATTCTGGCCTGGCCCGTCGAAGACCAGGGCGCTGTATCCCCTCTCGAGCGCCCCAGCGACGCCGCCCGTCCACATCCCACAGGTAGCCCCGTCGCTGCCGTTGTTGAAGATGATCGTGGTCCGGCGCTCAGGCGCTTCATCGGGACGGAAGAAATATCCCGGAATGGTGGTGCCTTCGTAGGGGATGCCTACCTTCTCCGCCGGCGGATTCAGGTGAGCGCAGAATGACTCCCAGCATCCAAGGTGACGCTTCCAGGCGGGCAGGCTTCGGGACGGGTCTTTCGTCCCGTCGAGGAAGGTCGTGGAGGCGGCGAAGTAGGTAGCCGCACGCAGGTAGGCCCTCCGCGCGCTGACGGAGTTACCCGCGGAAGCGCTCTGCTCGGCGATTCCTTCCAGGCGCTCGGCAGCCGCAAACCACTCTCGAAACCACTGCTCGTGATCACCGGACGGAACGCGCGCGATGACGGCAAGCACCTCGCCCGCGTCGGCCGCCCCATAGTGGCAGGAGCCGAGCAGGATCTGGGTCTCGAAGTCCATCTGCGGTTCTTCCATGAAGTACCGTTTCGGCTTTGCCTGGGTCACGCGATCTACTCCAACCTGCCGCCGTCCCGGCTCTGCTCCCGCACACCCGCATCGCACCTCGGCGACCGGAGATCCCGCCCGGCAAGCCTGGTCCGCCGTTGCAGGTCGGCCGAGACCGGCCGGGTGGCTACTCCGGAGACCAATAGAAGCCCTCGGACGCCGCACCGCTGGCGGGTACGGTGACCGAGCGGGTCTGGACCTTTCCAGCGTTCTCGGCCGAGACGCGGTAGCTTCCGGCGGGGACCTTGGCGTAGAAGTAAGGACCGTCGGAGACGGCCTCGAGCAGGACCTGCCCACCCGAATCGGCGATCGTCACCGGAACCTCGGCGAGGAAGGCCCCCGATCCCGACACGGCGAACAGCAGCCGCAGATTGTAATCGGATTTCGCCTGCTCCAGGGCCTCCTGCTCGGAAGCGCCGACGCCGCCGCTGACGTAACTGATTCCGCCGGCGCTCTTCACCTCCAAGCCCACGGCCTCGGCGGCGGCGAGCGCCACGACGGCGGACAACAGGCAGGCCGAAACCTTGCTCAGTCTGGTCATTGCACTCAAAACCCCCAGGTTGTCTGCGCAAGCACGATTGCATCGCGCATTTCAGGATAGCACCCCGTCGGCGAAGCGCCGCGCCGCGGTCGGCCCTGGACGGTCAGCGGGTCTTTGTAGGGTCTTCGAGGGCAGCTCGCCGAATTGCCGGCGGTATTCGCCGGCGAAACGGCCGAGCTGGCGGATCCCATGCCGGCGAGCCAGCTCGGAGACGGTCGCGGCATCTTCGGGGGCCTTGAGAAGCGCTTTCTGAACCTCGTTGAGCCGCATCAGGGCGGCGTAGCGCTTCGGGGACATGCTCAGGTGCTCGCGAAAGGCCAGCTCCAGGGTCCGCTGGCTGACACCGAGACCCGCCGCCAGCTCAGGGACGCTCGGCGTTGCGGCCCCCGCATCGAGCACCAAACGCTCGAACCCCTGGACCAGGGCGCTGCGCTTCCGGTAGCTCGTGCGCCGGGCGTGATGCGGCCGGCTCTCAGGGTCCAGCACGCGCCGCAGCGTTTCCAGCAATGTGCCGACCGTCGCGTCCGAATCCCGACGGGGGCCCGCCGGAGCGCCGCCACTGCCGCAATTCGAGCTCAGCAACCGGCGCAGCAGATCCGCGAGCGCCGCGTTGGCGGGACGGGTGGCGGAATAGACGCCGACCCCGTTCAGGACCTCCGGCGGGATGCCGGCGTCCAGCAGCAGCCGTCTCGGTAACTGGAGCGCGACCCACTCGGTATCCGCGGGCACCAGATAGTCCATTTCCGCTCCCTCGGGGAACACCACCAGGTCGTTGCGTCCGAACCGGTGGGCGTTGATGCACCCCGCCTCGCGCTCGGCCAGGATGCAGCCGAGCACGACGGCGCCCGCCGCGAAGCAGCCGCGGGACTGCAAGGTCTGGTTGTAGCACCCGCTGTCCAGCAGAAGCTCGCTCAAGCGCAGCCGCTTGAGCTGACCGCGAAAAGGCCCGCGTCCGAGCTGCCGGTGCTCCAATCCGCTGCCCGCAACCGCCTCGCTCAACAGGTCCACGTCGAACACGTCCAGCGCCAGTGACGCGGACGACACCGCCGCTGCCGGATCGTCGGATGGATCCGGTGTCGGCTTGCGAAAACTGGATAACGCCATTGTTTTGGGCTCGCTAGCGTCCATACTCCAAACGCACTGAATAACTAGGTAATTGCAGACGGAGGAGAGGATGATGTCAACCTTGTCCAGATTTTTTCCAGCCCTGCTCCTGGCAGGACTGGTTTTTCCCGGTCCAGGAACCGCGTCGGATAAACCGAACATCCTGGTCGTGTGGGGCGACGATATCGGCCAATCGAACATCAGCACCTACACCAAGGGGCTGGTCGGGTACAAGACCCCCAACATCGACCGCATCGCCAACGAGGGCCTGACCTTCACCGACTATTACGCCGAGCAGTCCTGCACCGCCGGGCGCGCCTCCTTCATCATGGGTCAGAGCGTATTCCGCACCGGTCTCTCCAAGGTCGGCCTGCCGGGCGCAAAGGAGGGAATGCAAACCGAAGATCCGACCATCGCCGGCATGCTCAAGTCCATCGGCTACGCCACTGGCCAGTTCGGCAAGAACCACCTCGGCGACCGCGACGAGCACCTGCCCACCAACCACGGCTTCGACGAGTTCTTCGGCAACCTCTACCACCTCAATGCCGAGGAGGAGCCGGAGAATCTCGATTACCCGGGCGACATGATGCTGCCCAGCGGTCAGACCTTCCGCCAAAAATTCGGCCCCCGCGGCGTGATCCACTCCTGGGCCATGCCGGACGGCAGCCAGAAGATTGAGGACACCGGCCCCCTGACCAGGAAGCGCATGGAAACGGTCGACGACGAGACCTCCGACCGGGCCATCGCCTTCATCAAGGAGCAAGAGGCCGCGGGCAAGCCCTGGTTCGTGTGGTGGAACGGCACCCGCATGCACTTCCGCACCCACGTCAAGCCCGAGCTGCGCGGCATCTCCGGGCAGGACGAGTACGCGGACGGCATGGTCGAGCATGACATGCACATCGGCAAGTTCCTGACCCTCCTCGACGAGCTGGGCATCGCCGACAACACCATCGTCTTCTACTCCACGGATAACGGCCCGCACATGAACACCTGGCCCGACGCGGGCTGGAATCCCTTCCGCGGCGAGAAGAACACCAATTGGGAGGGCGGCTGGCGCGTCCCCGCCATGGTGCGCTGGCCCGGCAAGATTCCGGCCGGCCAGTGGAGTAACGAGATCGTCCACCATATGGACTGGTTCCCGACCTTCCTCGCGGCCGCGGGCGTCCCCGAGGTCAAGCAGATGCTGAGGACCGGCACCAATTCCCAGGCCCTTAACCGCTTCTACAAGGTGCACTTGGACGGCTACAACATCCTTCCCCTGCTGACCGGCGAGACCGACCAGAGCCCGCGCAAGGAGGTCTTCTACTTCTCCGACGACGGCGATCTGACCGCGCTGCGCTACGGGGACTGGAAGGTCCTGTTCATGGAGCAGCCCGTGGCCGGCACTTTCCGCGTGTGGCAACAGCCCTTCGTGCCCCTGCGCGTGCCCTTCATCTTCAACCTGCGCCGCGACCCTTACGAGCGCGCGACCATCACCTCAAACGCCTACTACGAGTGGCTGATAGACCGCGCTTACCTGCTGGTCCCGGCTCAGGCCTACGTCGGGCAGTTCCTGCAGACCTTCCAGGAGTTCCCGCCGCGCCAGAAGGCGGCAAGCTTCAGCCTGGACAAGGTCATGGATGCGCTGTCGCCGTCCGGCGGCTGAGGCGAACAGGCAACCGCGGGGGCAAGGACGCCCCCATAGACCCGCGATCCGGGCCGCCTCTGCGGCCCGGTCTAGTTTTCGCGGTCATGCCCGGCGTACGCATGCCGGAGGTGGCCGACACCCCGCAATCCGAGGACCAACCGACATGACGACGCAACACAGCCGCTTGGGCAGAACACCCCGTAGGACATCCGCTTTTCTTGCCGGCCTTCTGGGTTTCGCCTGTGTCTGCTGGCTCGCCGCCGCGGCAGCCGCCGAGGACCCGCTGCCGTCCTGGAACGCTGGCCCGACCGAGAACGCGATCGTCGAATTCGTCGCCGCCGTCACCGCAGAGGGCTCGCCGCACTACGTGGCCCCCGCCGAGCGCATCGCGGTTTTCGACAACGACGGAACCCTGTGGGTCGAGCAGCCCATGTATACCCAGCTGGCCTTCGTGCTGGAACGGGTGAAGGAGCTGGCGCCGCAGCACCCCGAGTGGCAGGAGCAGCAGCCGTTCAAGGCCGCGCTCGAAGGCGACCTGACCGCCCTGGGCGAGGCCGGCATGGAGGGCCTGATGCAGCTCCTCATGGCCACCCACGCCGGCATGACCAGCGAGGAGTTCGGGCGCATCGCCTCGGACTGGCTGGCCAAGGCCCGGCACCCCAGGTTCGAGCGCCCCTACACGGAGCTGGTCTACCAGCCCATGCTGGAGCTGCTCGATTACCTTCGCGCCAATGGGTTCAAGACCTTTATCATCTCCGGCGGCGGCGTCGACTTCATGCGCCCCTGGACCGAGCCCGTCTACGGCATCCCGCCGGATCAGGTCGTGGGCTCCATGATCGAGCTCAGGTACGAGGAGCGCGATGGCGAGCCCGTGCTCGTCCGCGAGCCGAAAATCGCCTTCATCGACGACAAGGCCGGCAAGCCGGTGGGAATCCAGCGGCACATCGGCCGGCGGCCGATCCTTGCCTTCGGCAACTCCGACGGCGACCTGCAGATGCTCAAGTGGACCACGGCCGGCGACGGGCGCCGCCTCGGCCTGATCCTCCGCCACGACGACGCGGAGCGGGAGTACGCCTATGACCGCGAGAGCCACTTCGGCAAGCTGGACAAGGCCCTCGACTTGGCCGGCGACGAAGGCTGGACGGTCGTCTCCATGAAGTCCGATTGGGGTCGGGTCTTCCCGCCCGCTGCCGAGATTTCGCGCTAGACGCTCATTGGACTCGCGAATCCGGCCATTGCAAGCAATCGTATCCGGATTCGCACCCTCCCTCCGCGGCGTCGCCGCCATCTCCCTCTCGCACGCCCCGCCGCCGGGAATCCCCGGCGAGCCCCTGGCCGCCTCCCATCCGACAGTTCGGCGCGATTCTCGCGCGATATTGGGTAGAATTGGCAGCCAGCCTCCGAATGCGGCAGGACTCGGGGGCCGAACAGCACGCGCGGTGTCCCCGGCGGACCGAGCCGAGCATTCGGGACAGACCCGGTGATGACTGGGAAAACCGCACCGCGCGGCAACTGTGTCCGCGCACTCGCCATGGTTGGAACAAGATGAAAAAAGCGTGCCTTCTGGTTTGTCTGTTTGCCCTCAGCGGCTGCGGCTTCAAGGTCGGGCTCATCAATGAGCCGCGGGTATCCGGCAGTTTCGGCGCACCCGCGAACGTGACGGTCTACCGGGAGGGGTCCATCATGGGCTTTCCGGTCCCGATGACCTTCCTGATCGACGGCAGGGAAATCTATGGCCTATGGGGGGGGGAAGAATACTCGTTCCAGCTTGATCCCGGAGAGTACGTCTTCGGCTATTTCCTGGGGTTGAACGAATGCCGGCGATGGGGGCTGATCGAGCCGGGTCGAAACTACCGCATCAGACTCGCCCCGGTCTGCGTCATCGAGAGCGAGCTCGTGGGCGGTGGTCAGGACATCATCGGCAACTACACCATCGATCTCGCCAGCGATGAGTTCGATTTCGGCAGCGCCCGGCTCACGCCCGACATGAAATACGCCCTCGACGACCTCGCCCGCCGTGTCAGGGCCAGCGCGGGCTTGGAGCAGCTGACGATCATCGGTCACACCGATTCAGTCGGGAGCAGCGAATACAACTACGGTCTCGGCTTGCGCCGGGCCGAAGCGAGCAAGCGCTACCTGGTGTCCGTAGGCGGGCTCGATCCGGCGAACATCCGCACCGCGAGCGCGGGCGCGAGCGAACCGGTGGCGAGCAACGACACCGCGGAGGGCCGGGCTAAGAACCGCCGCATCGAGATCCGCGCGGAGCTCTACCAAGGCTGAGGCTGATCCAACGCCGCCCGGCGGCGGCGCGATCCTGCCGGAGCCCTTGCCCACCGCGGGTTAGGGCTTGGCGCACAATGGCTCTACAATCCGCCCATGCCCGCGCCCGCACAGCTCGAGATCCCGGCCCCCCCGAGGCGCCCGTTCGCCGGCCCGACCGGCCCTCTCGAGCAAATCGGTTTCGCCGCCGTTTGCCTGAGGACCTGCCTGGCCCTCTATCTCGGCATTCTGCTCGGACGCGCCCGTCTGGACCTGCCTGCCTTCGCCTCCGCGCTGCGCCAGGCCGGCCTGTCCATTCTCCCGGCCATCACCCTGGTCACGGCGGCCGTGGGCCTGATTCTGGGCAACCAGACCGCCGCCCTGCTGATGCGGTTCGATCTCCCGCAGCTGGTCCTCACGACCATCGCCGACACCGTGCTCATGGAACTGCTGCCCATCCTGGTGGGCATCCTGGTGGCCGGCCGCGCGGGGGTTGCCCTCGCCGTCCGACAGGCGGGGCTGGCGGCCAGCGGCGAGATGGACGGCCTGCTCGTGAACGGGATCAACCCGATCCAGTTCACCGTCGGCCCGACCCTGCTGGCCATGCTGTTGATGTCCTTCGCCTTCGTCGTCTGGGGAACGCTCGTCACCTTCACCTCGGCGATCCTCTGGCTGTGGGGCGTCGGCGGGATTCCCCCGACCCTCTTCCTGGACGCCGTGCGGCAGGCCCTCACCCCCGCGGACCTGCTCGAGGCGGTGGCCAAACCCCAGTTGTTCGCCCTGCTGATCGCGCTGATCGCCACCGTGAACGGCACGATGGCGGGACGAGACGCCGGGGGCGCCGCCCGAGCCGCGACCAGGACCATGATCGGCGCCGTAACGGCCATTCTGCTCACTGACCTGATCTTCGTCCTGGCCTGAGGTTTCGCCGGTGGAGCACGCGCTGGAGATGGAGAACGTCTTCCAACATGTCGGCAATCATTGTGCCTTGTCGGGGATCTCCCTCGTCCTCGAGGCCGGACATTGGCTGCTCCTGGTCGGCCCCAACGGGGCCGGAAAGAGCCTGCTGACGCGCCTGATCCTCGGCCTCGATGCGCCGTCCGCCGGCCGCATCAGGGTCTTCGGGCAGGATCTGGGCTCGCTCGACGACCGGGCCATGCGCCGCCTGCGCCGAGACCTGCTCGGCGCGGTGCTCCAGGGCGGTTCCCTGCTGGAGGATCTGACGGTCCTCGAGAACCTGCTGCTGCCCCTGCGCGATCTGCCATTGACGCAGGCCGAGATGGCCCGCGCCGCGCGCCTGGCCATGACCCAGCTGCAGCTCGACGGCATGGAAAACCACCTGCCGCGTTCCCTGTCCCTGGGCCAGCGGCGCCGGGTGGAGCTGGCCCGTGCCCTGATCCACGCGCCCAAGCTCCTGATCTGGGACGGGCTCACGGACGGCCTGGATCCGGCCAGTGCAACCGAGATCCTGGGTCTGCTGCGCGAGTTGCAGAAAACCAGGAACTTGAGCCTGATTGCCACCGAGAACAGCACCGACCTGCCCTTCGCCGAGGCCGAGCGCGTGGCGGTGATGGACCGCGGACGCATTCTGTTCGACGGCCCGCCGTCCTTGCTCGCAAAAGCGACGGATGAGCGCCTGGAGCTTCGCTACGTCCTGCGGGGCAGGCCATGAGCCGGCTGGAACGGCTCTATTCGCCTCCCGAGATCGGCGCGCCCGGCAAACGCGCGGCGGACCGGCACCGGCGTGACCTGATGCTGGCGGGCCTGTTCGTGCTCGCCATGGCGGCCGTAACCCTCGGTGTCCTGGCCATCCTGATCCCCGGCCTGTTCGGCGGCGCTTACCGATTGAATGCCTACTTCACCGACGCGTCCGGGCTCTCGACGGGAACCCAGGTCATCCAGGGCGGATACGTCATCGGTATCGTCGAGTCGATGAGACCCGTGTTCGCTGACCGGGATGCGGTTGAAGCGGGCCGCTGCCCGCCGCCCGAGGAGGAAGCGGTCCCGAGACCGCGCCCGGTGCCTTGCTTCCGCGCGACCTTGCGCATCCGGCACGGTTGGCCGATCCCCGAGGACAGCCTCGCCCAGCCGGGCTCCGCGGGGCTGCTCCAGGGCGATGCGATCAAGATCCAGCCCGGAACCGCGAACCAACTGCTCGCCGATGGCGGCGTGATCGCCTCCACCCTCAGGGAGACGAATCTCATGACGCAGCTCGGGGCGCTGACGGATTCGCTCCAGTCGCTGGTGGACGAGACCATCGCGCCGGCGCTCGCGAGCATTCAGCAGCAGATCAAGACCATCGAGGACCTGCTCGGCACCGGCGGGGACAATGCCGAGAACCGGGACCGCCTGGCGGGCGTGTTCGAGAACCTGCAGCAGCTCTCCGCCGAGATCACGCGGGCGGTCAACCCGGAGCAGCTCAAGGCCATCATGACGGCGGTCGAGCGGCTGTCGGAGAACCTGGCCCAGGTCTCCGCAGGTCTTCCGGGTCAGACCGCGGACGTCCAGCGCACGGTCAAGAACTACGGTGACCTCGCGGTCGATATCCGCGGCCTGGTGAACGACAACCGGCCGGCGATCGAGCGCTCCCTGGACGACGCCCAGTACCTGATGCAAGAGCTGGCGGCGACCCTAACGCCGATCCTCACCAACATCGAGGACGCCACACGCGACCTGTCCGCCCTGGCGCGCGACCTGCGCAACAATCCGGCGGTCATCATCAGGGGCCGCGAGCAGGAGGAGCAGACGCCGTGGTTCCGCTGACCTTCCGTCGTTATCTCCCCCCGATCATCGCGGCCCTGCTGCTGGCCGCCTGCGGCGCGCCGGAGCCCGCCAGCCGGGACCGCTTTTTCGCCCTGGAGCCGACCGCGGCCGTCACGCCCGGAAGGCGTGCGGAGGGCGGTACCCTGCTGGTGAACGACCTCGCGGCCCGGGGCTTCCTTGGGGGCCGCCAGATCGTCTACCGCACCGCGGAGGAGCCGCTGGAGGTGAAACGCTACCCCTTGTTGCTGTGGGAAGAGCCGCCAGGCAGAGCGCTCGCCCACGCGCTGACCACCGCCCTGCGGGAGGCGCGCCGGTTCGAGCTTGTGATCACCCCGGCGCAGCGGGCCCGTTCCGACTATCTGCTCGGCGGCGAGGTCACGCGTTTCGAGCATCTCCCGACCGACCGTCCGCCGCGCGTCAGGGCGGAGCTCACCCTCACCCTGCTAAGCGGCGACGACCGCCGCTCCCTGTTATCCAAAGGCTACGCAGGGGAAGAGCCGACCATCGAGAGCACCCCGGAGGGCATGGTGCAGGCCTTCGACCGGTTGAGCGGTCGCTTGATCGCGGAGGCGGTGCGCGACATCCACGCCCTGCGGCGATGAGCCGGCGCCCAGCGTCGAGCGCGCCCGCGCCAGATCTTCAGGCCCGCTGCCCGCGCGCCCGCTCGCAGCCCCGAGAAGTAACGCCGGGCTGCATCCTTGACCTTGGGCGCCAGCAACAGGGCGGAGACCATGGTCGGTATCGCCATCAGGGCAAAGGCGCCGTCGATGATGCCGATGGCGGCCTCCAGCGTGACCACCGCGGCCAGGACGATGAACAGGACGTAGACCCATCGGTACCAGTCCTGGCGCTCGGCGCCGAAGAGGAAGCCGAAGCACTTGGTCCCGTAGTAAGAGTAGGTGAAGAGGGTGGTGACGCCGAAGCAAACCACCGAGACCACGATGATCAGGTGGCCAACGGGCCCGAGCACCTCGCCGAAGGCCGCCGCGGTCAGGGTCACGCCGCTGGCGCCGCTGGTCTGCCAGGCCCCCGAGAGCAGGATCATCAACGCCGTGGCCGTGCAGATGACCAGGGTATCGATGATGGGCCCCAGCATCGCCACCAGCCCCTCCCGCACCGGCTCGCGGGTCCTCGCCGCCCCGTGGGCCAGCGCCTCGGTGCCGATGCCCGCCTCGTTGGAGAAGGTCCCGCGCTGGACCCCGTAGAGGATCACGCTCCCTAGCGCGCCGCCTGCGGCCGCCGTGCCGGTGAAGGCGTCCTGCACGATCAGGGCGAGCGCGCCGGGTACCCGCTCGAGATTGAGCAGCAGGCCGACCGCGGCCCCGCCGCAATAGAGCAGGGTCATGAAAGGGACGAGCCGGCTGGAGACCGCCGCGAGGCGCTGCAGCCCCCCGAACACGACCAGCGCCGTCAACACGGCGAGGACGATGCCCGCGCCCAGGTTGAAGGCAAACCCGTCCCGGCCGTCGGCGAGCAGACCCGCAGGGACGAAGACCACCTCGCGCAGAACCTGAACCAGCTGATTGGCCCCGAACGCGGGCAGGCAACCGATGAGCCCCGCGACGCTGAAGAGATAGGCGAGCGGCAGCCAGCGCCGTCCGAGCCCCTCGCGGATGACGTACATGGGACCACCCTGCAGATGTCCGCGGCTGTCCGGCCCCCGGTAAAGCACCGCCAGGGTGCAGGTGAAGAACTTGGTGGCGACGCCGACGATCGCGCTCATCCACATCCAGAACACCGCCCCGGGTCCGCCGACGGCGATGGCCAGGGCGACCCCGCCGATGTTGCCCATGCCGATGGTCCCGGCCAGGGCCGATGACAGGGCCTGGAAATGTGTGACGTCACCAGGGGCAAGCTGGTCATCGTAACGCCCCCTCAGCAGGTCCCAGGCGTGGGGGAGATAGCGCAGCGGCACCAGGCGGGAGTAGAGCAGGAAAAAGGTACCGCCGCCGAGCAGGAGCACCAGCAGCCAGGGCCCCCAGGCCAGCTCGGCGAACCGGGTGGCGGCGTCATGAAAGAGGTCGAGCATGGCGCATTCTGCACGCCGCGCGTCGCGGTGCGCAAACCCGGCGGGGAGGTCAGACGACGCGGTTTCTGGAGATGCCGCCCGTGAAGGCCCGGATGTTCGCCGCCACCTCGTCGATCAACCGCTGGCGGGACTCGCGGCTCGCCCAGGCGGTGTGCGGGGTGACGATCAGGTTCGGGAGGGAGAGATCGAGCAGCGGGTTGCCGTCCCGCGGGGGCTCGACCGTGAGGACGTCCACGGCGGCGCCGCCGATCACGCCCCGGCGCAGCGCATCGGCCAGCGCCCGCTCGTCCACGATGCCGCCGCGGGCGGTGTTGATCAGAAGGGCATCGGGGCGCATCAGGGCCAGCTCGGCCGCCCCGATCAGGTTGCGGGTGGTCTCCGTCAGGGGGCAATGGAGACTGAGGACGTCCACCCGCGGGAGCAGATCCGCAAGCGGCAACCGCCCCGGCTCGGCGGGGCCGCCCGGGCGTTGCGCGACCAGGACCTGCATGCCGAAGGCCTCCGCGACCTTCGCCACCCCCCGGCCCAGCTCGCCGTAACCGACGATGCCCAGGGTGAGGCTTGCCAGCTCGCGAATCGGGTAGTCGAGCAGGCAGAATTGATCGCTTCGGGCCCAAGCGCCGTCGCGGACCGCCTGTTGGTATTCCGCAAGGCGCGTGGCATGGGCCAGCATCAGGGCGAACACGTGCTGGACCACCGCCGGCGTGGCATAGGCGGTGACGTTCGAGACCGCGATGCCAAGCTCGCGCGCCGCCTCCAGATCCACGTTGTTGGTGCCGGTCGCGGCCACGCACACCAAGCTCAGCGACGGGGTCGAGCGGAGGTGATCCCGGTCCAGCACCACCTTGTTCGTGACCACCACCTCGGCTCCGGCAAGCCGGTCTCCCGTCTGCTCCGGCGGTGTGCGCTCGTGCAGGGTCCAGGCACCGCAGGCGCCGCGCAAGGCCGCCAGGTCCACGTCTCCGCGATCAATGGTGGCGAGGTCCAGCAGGACGCCGCGCGCGGGCTTCACGAGCTTGGTCCAGGTCGGCTCAGGGCCGTCAATCCTTGAAGTCGTCGTGGCAGCCCTTGCAGGTCTTGGCGGTTGCGCCAAACTGCTCCTTCATTGCCGCCTCGTCACCCCCGGCGGCAACCTCGGCGAGCTTGGCCGACTGCTCTCCCAGTGCCTGGTGCTTGTCCTGGAATTTCTTGAAATCGAGCCAGATCTCCTCGCGGGCATCGCTCTCGTCGTTGATCGAGTCCTCGGGGAAGGCGGCCATCAGCTCCAGCTGGGCGGCGGCGGCGAGGTCCTTGGCGTGGCGGGCAAAGACGGCGGCGTCGAACTCGGTCTTGCCCTTCACCATGTCCCGCATGGAGGTGACGTTCCAGGCGTAGACGTTCATCACCGCCTGCCGGTAGTCAACGGCCTTCTCCGCATCGGCCTGGGCACCGACCGAGAACAACAGGATGGCGGGCGCTGCAAAGTGACGGATCGTCGGCATATTGGATCTCCTTGTGGGTATTGATCGAGCCTGCAAACTATGCAGGCCGGCGCGCCCTGTTTTCAAGTGACTAAGGCGGGCAGGCGGCCGATCAGGTCCTTCAGCGCCGGCTCGTCCACGCGCTCCGCGGCCTCGGCGGTCGTCAGCCACTCGCGGTCGCGAAATGCCTCCGGCCAGTCATCGAGCTCCTGCTCGACGGCCATGGCGTAGACCTCGACGCGGCAGGTCCCGCCCCACTTCTCGTACTCGTAGCTGCCGAGAGGCGCGGGCAGCACGCGACCATGCAGGCCAGCCTCCTCGAAGGCCTCGTTGGCGGCAGAGTCGGCGGCGCTCAGGTCCGGCTCGACGACGCCCTTGGGAACGATCCAGCGGCGACGCTTGCGGCTGGTGATCAACAGCACCTCGAGCCCGGAAGGCCCGGTTCGAAAAGGGATGACCGCCGACTGGCGGTAGAAGTAGTCGGGTTTGGTTTGCATCGTACGCTGTGGTCGGCAGCAAGGCGGAATGGGAAGGTCCGAATTCTAGTGCCCCGGCGGCTCCGGCGATAGGCGAAAGAGGGAGGTCCATGCGCCGCGGCGTGCCCCGAAGCCGCCCTTTTCGCGTTTTGGGCTATACCTCGTACAACGGACCCGCGAAGGCTCCGGTACCCCGCGCCAACGAGAGGAGAAGAATACGATGGCAAAAGTGATCATCTGCGTCCACGGACGCGCCAACAAGCCGGAGCCCAAGACGCTCACGAGCTGGTGGACAACCTCGATCAACGAGGGGCTGGAGAGAAACCTGGGGACCAGTCTCGGCGGCATTCCCGTCAAGATGGCCTATTACAGCGATGTCTGCCACAAGCGGCCGCTGAAGGACAAGGACAACGACGAGCCCTACCTCCCCGCCACGACGGACCCGCAGCGCTATCGGCGGCGCATGGTGGACCGCATTCGCGGGACCTTCGGGAACTGGGCCGACAACCCGATCGACTGGTTGGAGGAGAACAGCGCGATCTTCTCCAAGCTGGCCAAGTCCGTGCTGCGCAAGGTCATGACCGATCTCGGTGACTACTATGGCAACGAGTCCAGGCGCTCCCGCATACAGCAACGGCTGATCGACCTGATCGAGGAGCACAAGGACGACGAGATCCTGCTGCTCTCCCACTCCATGGGCACCATCGTCGCCTACGACGTGTTGCGGGATCTGGGCCGATCCGAGCAGCACGCGGGGCTCACCATCGAGCACCTCGTAACCATGGGCTCGCCGCTCGGCCTGACCGCGGTGAAGGGCAACATCATCGCCGAGCACAATGAACGCCTGCGCACGCCCTCCTGCGTGTCCCGCACTTGGGTGAACTTCTCAGACCCGCAGGATTACGTCTGTGCGGACAGCCACCTCGCGGACGAGTACGACGAGAACAGCAGGCTGGTCCGCGTGTGCGATCAGATGGTCTGCAACGAGTACGCGGGAAAGAGCGGCAAGCCCAACGAGCACAAGTCGTTACGGATACCTGCGAACTCCGGAGGTCTCGAAGCTGATCGCGCGTTTCCTCTGACCGCTGGCGCGGCCGCCGAACGACTACTCGAACTCTGACGCGCGCGCTCAGCTTGTAGCCGACGCCGCGCACCGTCTCGATCAGGCGCGGGATGCTGGGGGTCGTCGTCGATCTTCTTGCGTAGCTTGCCGACCAGGACGTCGACACTGCGGTCCTCCGGCGACCAGTTGCGCCCGGCTATGAGATCCATGATGGCATCGCGTGTGAGTACGCGATTCGGGTGCCGAGCAAACGCGGCGAGCAGTTGAAACTCGTGCGAGGTCAGGCTGACCGGTTCCCCGGCGGGCGAGGTCAGCTCATAGGAACCCAGGTCCAGCGTCCACCCGGCAAAACGGGCCACAGTGCCGTCCGCGTCCGTGGTCCCTGCCCTGCCCGTCGACGCGCGGCGGAGAACGCTGCGCACCCGGGCAAGCAGCTCGCGCTCGTCGAAGGGCTTGGTGACATAGTCGTCGGCGCCGAGTTCGAGACCGACGACCTTGTCCACCGTGTCGGCCTTGCCCGTCAAGATAACGACCGCTATATCCGAATTTGCGCGCAGCTCCCGCGCCAGGCTGAAACCGTCCTCGTCCGGCAGCATCAGATCGAGCAACACGAGGTCGGGACGTTCCAGCGCCAGCTTCTGGCGCATCTCCGCACCGCTGGTGGCGGTCCGAACACTGTATCCCTCCCGCTCGAAGTACCTGGCCAAGGCCCGGCAGAGCCGCGGGTCGTCGTCGACGATCAAGATGCTGGGTGCGGCGGACATCTACTCCCTTCCCATTGCGCCCACACGCAAACGCTGCGCGAACCGGATACCCGTCGGCGAGATTATAGGCGTCACTGTCGCCACGGCAAACGTGCGACGCGACGAACCTCAGTCAGCCGCCGGCAATGCGCGCGCCGCGGCCGCGACATCCTTCGCGCGGTCTGACAATCAACCTCCGTCAAGCTATTCTGAAGCTCGTGGTGTTGCAACTGTCAGGGTAGGGCAGCCTTGCGCCTTCGCCGGGAGGATGGGTGACCGAAAGCAAGCGCATCGTCTGGTTGATCGTGATCATGATGGCAGCCGTGACGGTCAGCACGGCGGTCGCCATCGCCGTGCTCTACCGGACCGCCTTTGAGCAGGAACGCGCCCACCTGCTACAGAACGTGGACGACCAGGCCCACCTGATGGAAGCGGTCGCGCGTTTCGACCAGGAGCACGGTCAGGGGAACCTCCTTGGCTCGCAGGCCGCCACCCTTTCCCAGATCAAGAACGCCTTCGATCATTACCCGAGCGTCGGCCAGATCGCCGAGATCGCCGTCGCCCAGCGCCGGGGCGATGAGATCGTCTTCCTCGTAACCCACGGCCGGGTGGTGGACCAGCGGATCGAGGTCATCCCGTTCGACTCGGACCTCGCCGAGCCCATGCGCCGCGCCCTTTCGGGCCACGCCGGCTCCATGATCGGGCTTGACTACCGCGGCGTGGAGGTCCTCGCGGCCTACGAGCCGGTGCCGATCCTCGACGCCGGGGTAGTCGCCAAGATGGACCTGGCCGACATCCGCGCGCCCTTTGTGCGCGGCGGGGCCATGGTGATCGGGCTGGCACTGGTGCTGGTCACCGTGGGGACCCTGCTTTTCGTGCGCCTCACCAACCCCATCGTCAAGCACCTGACCGAGACGGAACAGCGCTATCAACGCATCTTTTGCGCCGCGCCTGTACCGATCTGGGAGCAGGACTTCTCCGCGGTCGCGGCGGACCTGCGCGCCCTCAGGCAGTCAGGGGTGGCAGATCTCGGACCTTATCTCGAAGAGCATCCGGGCACCGTGGCGCAGCTCGCCGGCCAGATCCGGATCAAGGAGGTGAACTCCGCGGCGCTCAGGCTCTTCGGCACGAATTCGGTGCAGGACTTTGTCGCCTGGATCGAGGGGTCCCTTCTCCCCGCCACCCCCGACCTTGTCGCCGACGAGCTCGCAGCCCTGTGGGAGGGCAGGGAAGCGCTGCTCAGCCGGACCTTTTCGGTACCGAGCCCAAACGGCACGGAGCTGACCGTGGTCCTTTCCCTCGTGATCCCGAATGCGGAGCACGGGTACGACAGCATTGCGACATCCGCCCTCGACGTGACCGCGGACGTGACCCTGCACCGGCGCGAGCAGGAGCTCGACCTGATCATGTCCTCCACCGGTGAGGGCATCTTCGGCACGGACAATCAGGGCCGGTGCACCTTCGTCAACCGCGCCGCAGCCCAGATGCTGGGCTACCCGGACGAAGCCGCGCTGCTCGGCCGGGAGATGCACGCCCTCATCCACCATACCTGCCGCGACGGCACACCGCTGCCGCCGAGCGACTGCCCGATTTACCGGGCTTTCCGCGGCAATACGGTCGGCTGTTTCGACAACGAGCTCTTCTGGCGCGCCAACGGCTCGAGCTTCGCAGCGGAGTGCCGGTCCTACCCCATGGTGAGGGACGGGACAACGGTGGGCAACGTGGTCACCTTTACCGACATCACCGAGCGCAAGGCTAGGGAGGCGCAGCTCCTGCACGCCCAGAAGATGGAGGTCGTCGGGCAGCTCACAGGCGGTATCGCGCACGATTTCAACAATCTGATCACAATCATTCTGACCAATCTCCATTTCCTTCAGGAGAGAGGCGGGAAGGCCGCGGATGGGGAGACGATCGAGCTCATCGCGGACGCCGTTTCCGCCGCACAGGACGCGGCCTCGCTCACCCGACGCCTGCTGGCGTTCGCCCGCCGGCAGCCCCTGGAGCCGCAGTGGATGGACCTAGGCATATTCATCGAGCACACCTGCCGGTTCCTGCGCCGCGTGACGGGTGCGGGTATCGATCTGGTGCTGCGGCGCGGTGCAGAACCGCTCCCGGTGCGCGTCGACCGTCAGCAGCTCGAAAACACGATCCTCAACCTGACCATCAATGCGCGGGATGCGATGCCGAACGGCGGCACGCTGACGATCGAGGCGAGGCGGGAGCACCTCATTGCCGGCGAGGCGCAGAGCCGGCCAGGGTTGGCGACCGGACCCTACGTCGTCGTGAGCATCGCCGACACCGGGATTGGGATGTCACCGGAGATTGTGCAACGTGCCGTGGAGCCCTTCTACTCGACCAAACCCATGGGCAAGGGCAGTGGCCTCGGCCTGAGCAGCTCGCTGGGATTCGCCCAGCAGTCCGGCGGAGACCTCGCGATCAGCAGCGCCCCCGGAGAGGGGACCACCGTGCGCCTTTACCTCCCCGAGCTTAGCCCGCAGCGGGAAGAGAGGCTGGGACCCGAGCAGCGGGCCGAGCCGGCAGGCTCGGCCGCGGAGGCGGCGACGATCCTCGTCGTGGAGGACGAGGCCCGCACCCGCCGCCTCGCCACACAGACATTGACCGAGCTGGGCTACCGTGTAGTCGAGACGGACAATGCGGACGCGGCGGCCCTCATGATCCGCAACAATCTCGATGTGGACCTGCTGTTCACGGACGTGGTCATGCCCGGCGAGCTCGACGGCCTGAAGCTCGGGCGCTGGGCGCGGGAGCTACGCCCCGGGCTCAAGGTGCTAGTGACCAGTGGCCTGCCGCAAGACAAGGCCGATGCCGTGGAAAACGGCGACGATGCCCTGCCTTTCATCATGAAACCTTATACGAGAGAAGCATTGCGGGAAGTCGTAGGGTCACTCCTCGACGTCCGCGTTTCCTGAGAGCGAAGACGCGTGTGCTCACGGTCACTGTTTGGCCCCATTTGGAGACCCCACGCCTTATTCAGGTCCTCGCGTCCGTGCTCTCGTAAAGATGACCTCGCGGCGAAAACCCGGAGCCGAATCCGGACGGGCATACCCGCAACCTGGTAGCGACGTCTTGTCGCCCGCTGAAAAGGAAACCCCCGGCGATCCGGGGGTGTGGTTGTGGCTGGGCGCATCCCCGGGCAGGTCCGGGGATGCATCGGCGGGTGGCGATCGTTTACCGGATGATCTGCGTCGTGGCGCTGACGGTGTTGTTCGCCGGGTTCACGTCGTAAGGCGCCGTCACCGTCGCCGTCCAGAATATCCGGTTGGGCACCCAGGACACCGTGATGTCGATCGGGAACGTCCAGGCTTGGCTCGCGCCGGCCGCAAGGTTGGCGAACGGGAACGTCAGGGGCGAGACGAGCGCGACACCATTGTAGTTGGTGCCCGTGACCGTGACACTCCCGGTCGCCGCATCCGGGCCCGCGTTCGCGACGGTGACCGTTCCCTCGCGCTCCGTGCCGAACACCATGCGCACAGGAACCTGGAGACCGGACACCGAACTGATGGAGACGTCGTATGCGGTCTCGTGCGGGGCGCCGCAGGTCAACAGTGTCTCGTAGCCGCTCAGAACCGGGTGGCTGTGCATGAACTCGATGACCGCGCGGGCATCGTCCGCCGCCTGGGCGAGCCCTCCGATATTGCCGTCGGTGAATCCCGGCAGGAAATCGGCCACGTCCGCCGTGTCGAGATCCGGGAACACGGCGGGCAGAATCGGACCCTGCACGATCCAGAACAGGGGCTCACCGGCAGGGCCGGTGCCCGGATAGACGTCCAGGTACTCGAACCAGCCTTCCTCCGGATCGTCGGCCGGGACGTAAGCCGGCTCGGGCAGGTTGCTGTACGTCTGCGCCCTTTCGTACTGGTAACCGCCGAAGTTCAGGAAACACTTCTCGACCAGTTGCACGACGCCCTGGACCTCCTGTCTGATGTCGATGCAGATCGGCGGACCCAGCGCGGTCTCCTCAAGCTCCGGGAGGCCCATGATCTGGTTCAGGTAGACCACGAGGTCCACGTCAACCTTACCGCCCTTATCCGAGGCTGCGCCGAGTCCCTTGGCGGCTGTATCGAGAATGTCGTAGGTCGTGAAGGGCTGCGGCAGCTCGATGGCGGGATCGCCCAGCTGGCCCCTTACGATCATCTCCTTGTAGATGGCCAGGTTCTGCAACGGGGAGTCGACGGCGCTCGTCATGTACTCCAACGTATCTCCGTCGCCGTCGGCGTCGTTGATGTCCTGACTCGTGTACACGAGCCGTCCCGGCAGGATCGAGCGTGATGCAATCGGCAGTCGCCAGATTGACCACCACGTCCGCCAGCTGCCGCTCCAGCACCGCCTCAGGAGAGCGGGCGACGTTCATGCGCGCGAAGTCCACCTCCTGCGTGTAGGCCGCATAGTCCGCCAGCACCGCGCAGGTGATCTGGTCCACCGGAATCAAGCAGAACTCGCCGGTGGAGTTCATGACGCAGCCGTCGAACGTGACACCGGCGGCGGCGATCGGTTGCTGACACTGCCCCGCATCGACCATCGTTCCGGGAGGACTCTCCGGATCGGGATCGGGCAGCGTAGTATGCCGGGGTCAGGATAGGCACGCCGTTAGGAAGGCGATCGAGGACAAAGAGATCGCCGTAGTCGGGGGCGGTTCCGCCACCGTCACCCCCACCTCCGCCACCTCCGTCTCCGGGGGCGGCGAGGAGCGCCGCCGGACAGGCCAGCAAGGCCGCAAACAGGAAAGATACAACGGGTCTGACCGAAGTTCGCCTACTCATGATGTTGGCTCCTCTCCCCAAGTCATAGCGCGCGCAGTGGATCGCCGTGGGGACGCGGTAGGTACCATTCCTTGGGGGATGGCTCCACTGCTGCCGCCTGTCAGGCGAGCACTCTATGTGTCTCCGCAGCCGCGGACGTCTCGCGTCGCGCACGTCCACGCTCCAGGTGCTTCCGCCGTCACGTAGAAAATTAGCACCGGCCCGTAAACCAACTGCTCAACTTAGGTAACGATCATGTAATTTTTCTGTTTTGTTTTTGCCTTTAAGCAAAAAAGCCCTGTCCTCACTGAAAAATGGCTGGCGCCGCCATGTCTTCAGGAACGTCAGCGCTCAAACCGCCGGACCGCGGCGCCGAAAAATAGGGCGAAAGCCCCAAGCGCGGGCACCACCAAGTGTTCCCCGCGTCCCGGCCGGCGCCAACGCCAGCGTCGCGCGCTTGCGTGCTTCGTGTTCATAAGAAATCACAACCCCAAGCAATGCCGTTACCTGCAGTTATTCAGCCGGTAACGTCCGCGTTGCGAATAGATTTTCAGGAGGCGAGAACCGCTTGCGCCGAGCCGGCTGCGGTGACTGCGATGCAAGCGCGATGCCGCCAGAAGGTGCCCCCCTCCCAGCTGCCGCCGACGTGCCCGAGCCGTCTGCGGACAATTCTTCACGGAGTCTTTACACGCCCTTCACAAATCCCGCACTGGTGTCTTACATCCGATTGCTATTTTGCAATTACTAGCTCTGGCCGATAACGAAAAACCAACTGCGGCGGCCGAGCGGCGCGGGAGTCAAGCTGCTCGCGAAGATGCGCGAGCGCCCGTTCTCGGCCTCGAAGCATCGACGCCGGTCGCTTCATCCTGGCACGATCCTTCGGCACTCCCGCTGATGCGGAACCGGGAAGGGGTACATGAGGCCCTGCCTCCTGACCGGAGGTGGTTTCCGCTCTGAACGGGCCTGAGAGGAGTGTCATCGATGAAAGACTATCGTCTTCGACCATTGTTTCTGGCATTGGCAGCGGCGACCGTCGCGGGACCTCCCCCCCTCGACGCGTCACCACCCTGGTTCGCGTGGACGACGGTGGTGAACAACAAGGATTTCATGCCGACGGAAGACTGTGAGAGCGGGATCAAGTGCCGGCACTTCAACAGCTACAACCAGCCGTCCGTGAACGTGAAGGGGCTGGTCGTGATCCGCGCCCGGAGCAAAGGGGGTGGCGGCGGTGAGTCTGGCGGCGGTGAGTCTGGCGGCGGTGAGGTTGGTGGTGGAGAGCCCGGCGGTGGCGGTGGACATCAGCCAATACACGGCATCTATACCCGCGACATGAGCGTGGCGGACAGCCCGATCGTCAAGATCCTGGATCGGGCCACCGAGGTCCCGCAGCCAAACAACCTCGCAACGACCTTCGTCGAGACCCCGTCCTTCCCTCGCGTGGACATGTGGTCCGACACCATTGCCACCCGCGGGAACCATCAGCCGGTTTGGCGCTACCTTCTCGACGACGGCTCCGAGACCCGGGCGGGCACCACCGGCATCTATGCCAACCCGTTCGGCAAGCTGGTCACTGGCACCGCCAAGCTCGGGGCCATACCAGACTTCGGGTTCCTCGCCGTCCCGGGCGTAGAGCCTCCGATCATGTTCGACGTGTTCCCCGGCTCCCCCGCCGTCACCAAGTGTTCGACCATCGTCTTCAAGGGCAACTACACCGTGGACGAAGTCGGCAGGACCGGCGTGTTCTTCCGGAGGCTGGAGGACGCGCCCATTCCCCTCTCAGACGGCTCCGAGTTGGCCCCTGCCGCTGGTGTTTCCCCGGTGGTGCTGATCGCCAACAACACGGACACCTTCATCCCCGGCACGCGAACAGTGTTCGGCTCGACCTCCCCGCCTAGCGCCGCCGGGCGGCGTGTGGTGTTCGCGGGCTTCGACAACGAGGAGCAGCCCACCCTGGGCGGCATCTACCTGGCCCCGCTGCAGGAGCGCCCCAAGCTGAGAACGCTGGTGCGGATCGGCCAACGCGTCCCGAGCGAGCCCGTCAGTTCCACCTTCAACGGACTTGGCGAGGGCGGCGCGTTCGACGGCCGCTACGTCGGCTTCTGGGGCTCTTGGGGGACAGAGACCCGCACCGAGCGCCTCTACTGCCCGCAGGAGGGCAACAAGGACCGCATCGCCTACTGCAACCAGAGCCTGGTATGTTCCGACACCGGAGAGATCATCGGCGACCCAAACAGCGTCTGTGACGACACGAGCGACCCGAACTGGCCCATCTGCTACCAGGAGCGGGAGGTCCCCGTGCACCAGGGCATCTTTGTCAATGACACTAAGCTCCGCCGCACCCGGGCGGTGGCCAAGACGGGCAATCGGTTCGACGACTTCCTGTTCTGGAACTACTCGGGAAAGGTTCCCTGCGTCGGCGGCGGGCACTCCGAGGAAGGGGGCGAAGACGACGGCGAGCCCGCGCGCTGGCGCTCGTCAGCTTTCGTCGCGGTATCGGGGCGCCTTACCGCGTACAAGGCCACGGGGGACGATGTCGTCGGCATCTACCTCAACAAGGGGCTCGGACAACAAGCAGTGTCCGTGCTGGATACGCAGACCGACGGACAATCGGTCGATCCCGAAGCACCGATCGGGTCGCTGGTCACGGAGGTCGGCCTCGAGCGCGAAGGGCTGCGCGGCAGGTGGCTGGCGGTGAGCGCGAAGATGGGGATCGAGGGCGGAACCGAGGAGGACGGGATGGCGGGCGTCTACATCACGCGCCTTCCCAGACGCTAGCCCGGCTTGTCGGCGCCGAGGATGGTCGTTGCACGCCACCCTCGGCTGCCCAGGTGGGCGAGTCGCGCCCGAGGGCATCCGCGGGACATGAACGGCCAGGTGCGGACGTCTTGGCTGCCAAGGGATGGCCGGTGCTTCCCGCCGGATCGGATGCGGGCCGCTCGGCCTCGCTGCCGCGGGTGACTTCGGCAGTCGTACCTTCGATGTGAGGACAATGCGCGATCGCAAGATCCCCTTTCTAGGCTGGCTCCTCCTCGCGGCGGCGGTGGTCAGCGCACTGGTTCTCTTTCTCGGCTGGCACATCTACGAGTCGCACCGCTTCTTTGGCCACATCGGGACCGACTTCGTACGCCAGACCGAGACGATCACGGAGATCCGCGCGCTGCGCTGGGAATTGACCCAGGCGGCGCATCACCTCGTGCTTTTCGGTAACGGAGAGGATCGGCGAGAGACGTACGACGACGCCGATCGGCGCCTGGCGTCGGTGTTGGCCGCCGGCACGGCGAACCATGCGAGCGAGATCCCCGGCGTCGCCTCCTTGGCCGGGCTGACAGGCAGGCTCGGCGTCATCGAGCGGAAGGCCATGGCGGCCGCCCTGGAAGGACGCAAGGACGAGGGGATAGGACTGCTGCACTCAGCGGAGTACATGGAAGGCACGCGGGCGCTGTGCGCCGAGGCCGATGGGCACGCACGTGCCGTCTATTCCCGACTGCAGGATCGCCTGCGCGCTCACGGCAGGAGCGAGCTTGCCTTCTTCGCCATCGACATCTCCGTACTGCTCTTCGCCGTCGGTCTTTGGTGGCAGCTGGGCCTGCGCCTGCGCCGTTGGCGCGAGCGCGCCGAGGCCGAGCTATCGCGCCGCGTCGAGGCCGAGGAACATTTGCGCCGGTCGCAGAAGATGGAGGCGCTTGGCCAGATGGCGGCGGGGATAGGGCATGATTTCAAGAACGTGCTCGGCACCATCCTGGGCTATGCGGACCTCGCGTCCCGGGCGGCGGAACAGGGGCGAACGGACGCGGCGAGCCTGCGCGGCATTCAGGCCGCCGCCCAGCAGGGTGTGGCGGTCATGGGGGCGATGCTGACCTTCAGCCACGACACCAGACCGGAGAAACGGCCGGTGGATCTGTGCGCGCTGCTGACGGAGGCCACCGACCTGCTGCGCCAGACGCTGCCCTCGTCCATCGGGATCTCCACCCGGTCGGACGTGGCCGCGAACGCGTGCTGGATCCTGGGCGACAGGGCCCAGCTCCAGCAGGTGCTGCTCAACCTCGCCCTCAACGCGGGAGACGCCATGCCGAACGGCGGCAAGCTCTCCATCTCCCTAACTGACGGCGCGTGCGAGACCCAGAAAGACATTGCCGAGGATGCGCGGCCAGCGCTATGTCTCGAGGTCACGGATACCGGCAAGGGCATCGCCCCGGAAGTCAAGGAGCGCATCTTCGAACCCTTCTTTACCACCAAGGCCCGCGGTCAAAGCACCGGCCTCGGCCTCGCCATCGTTCATGCCGTCGCCGTGGATCACGGCGCGACCATCGATGTCTCGTCGGTGCCGGGTGAAGGGACGACCTTCCGGCTCTGCTTCCCGCGCGACGATCCCCCCGCGGCCACGCCCGTACCGGCCCACGCCGATCGCTCGGACTTGGTTCTGATCGCCACCCGGGACCCTTACGAGGCGCAGCTGCTCGCCTCCGCCGTCGGCCGGCTCGGCATCTCCCCGGCGCTGGTCGGCAGCTGGAGCGAGCTCACAGCCGCCCTTAAGCGCGTTGCAGCGGCGACGGTCCTAATCGACGCCGGCTTCTGCGAACGCGGCGTCGAAGCGTGCAGCCAGGCCTTGGCCGCGACCGGGGCGCGGCCAAGGGTGCTGGTAATGGCGGGTCGAAAGGACCCTTCCAGTCTGGCATACGAGGACGCGGGGTTTATGGTGCTGGAGCGCCCACTGGCGTTGGCGGAGGTGGCCCGACTGGTCGCCGGCAGTGAGGCGGGAACGTGACACAGGGTACAGCGAGCATCCTCATCGCCGACGACCACGACCTCCTGCGCGACATGCTCGTGCGTCGGCTGGCGGAGGAACCGGGTCTAAAGGTCGTCGGCGCGGTCGGCGATGCCGCTGCTGCGCTCGCCGACTCGTTGCGGCTGCAGCCTGATCTGGTGCTCATGGACATCGACATGCCGGGGTTGTCCGCTTTCGACGCGGCGCAGCAGGTCAAGGACGCGCTGCCGGACACCCGCATACTGTTCCTCTCCGCCTTCGTGCGCGACGGCTTCATCGCCCAGGCGCTGGAGGTGCGCGCCAGCGGCTACCTGACCAAGGGTCAGAGCCCCGCGGAGTTGGTTGACAGCGTCCGCAAGGTGCTGCGCGGCGGCACCTGTTTCTCGCCCGAGGTGGAGCGCCGAGTCGAGTTCGGTCCAGGGGGCATCCGCCTGAGCCGCGAGCGGCGCTGCAGACTGGAGCTGCTGACGGCGCGCGAGAAGCAGGTCCTCGCCTACCTCGCCCGCGGCCTGTCGAAGAAGGAGATCTCCCGCCTCGCCGGAGCCAGCGTCAAGACCATCGACCATCACTGCCAGCACATCATGGAGAAGCTCGACCTGCACGACAGGGTTCAGCTGACGCGGTTCGCGATCCGCGAGGGACTGACGACACCCTGACCGTGCTGTCCCGGGGTGGGGAATTCACCCCATTTGCACACGATCCTTCCGGGCCTATAAAGAGGATGAGATCCACGGAATGCGCCGCCCCTGGGGCGCGCGGGGATCGTATGGCCGGGCAAACAACGGAGGGCAAGCGATGAACAAGACCTTTCTGCGTGGCATCTTAGCCGCGATGGGCGCTTGTCTCAGCCTGGCGCATGCGGACCACATGAGCCCGTGGGACGCGGGGTGGGCCAACATGCCGAACGATATCCACAACACGCGCATCGACACCCGCCTGGTCGATGACGACGGGGCGTTCCGCGATTTCGTGATGTTCGGCGAGGGCGCCGACAGCACCAATCGGTTCCTGCTGGAAGAGACCGCGGCGGTGGAATCCGCTCTCGACGGCGGTCATCAGGTCGAACGGCTCGCCGCACGGCTGGACCCGTTGCCGGACTTCCTGGGCGGGGGATGGGCGAGATACAGCCTGTTCGACGGCGACACGGCCGTCGCGGGCGTGCTCAACATCAGCGTTCGCCTGCGGCTCGTCAGGCAGAACGGCACGGCGGCGAACGAGGCGCTGGAGCTGACCGCGGACAACGCCGATGACAAGGCCGTGGGCGCCGTGTTCAGGGATTACACCGGTGTCGACTACGCCGACTGCGACCTCGTCTACGACGGCTTGATCGACAGCAACCTCGACGGGATCGCCGACTATGCGAGCTACAGCCTCTCCGTGAAAGAGGACCCGTCCGGACTGGTCGAGGGCACCGGGCGCTGCGTCCTGCTGGCGGATCCGCTCGTCGAGCCGGCGGTGCCGGCGCCGCGGCCGGCGGACATTCTCGACGTGACCGTGGACGTCGTGCGGCCGGTTCTGATGGGCAGCTTCTGAATTCTCGGGCTTTCAAACTCCGCAGACGGGGACACTCCTCCTCCCCCTTAGCCGCCGCCAGGCGGCTTTTTGTTTTCCGGATCCCGAGCGGTGCGCCCCAACCCTCGGCAGTGGGCATCGAGATCGCGCGGAATCCCGCTTCGATAGACGGGTTTCCGCGCCCCGTCCGCTGTCCGCTGTCCGCCGCCGCTGCCGCTGCGCTACAATTTGTGCGCTGCAAAACACCCCCGCCGAGCCGTTTCATGACCTCAGCCGACGCCAAGCCCCGCCACCAACGCATCCGCGAGATCCCTTACAACTACACGTCCTTCTCGGACCGGGAGATCGTGATCCGCTTTCTCGGTCACGAAATGTGGGGCCTGATCGAGGAGCTGCGCGGCACCCGCCGCACGGGACGCTCGGCGCGCATGCTGTTCGAGGTGCTGGGGGACATGTGGGTGATCACCCGCAACCCCTACCTCCAGGACGACCTGCTGGAGGACCACAAGCGCCGGGACCTGCTGGTCGGGGCGCTCGTGCCACCGCCTCGACCAGTTCGAGCTGCGCCTCAACAACAACGCCAAGGCCGCGCGCCTGCTCGAGGCCGCACGCGAGGCGGTGGGCAAGTTCAGCGACTGGTTCGCGACCCAGGGACGCCTGCGCGAGCAGGTCCGCAGGGCGCTCGCCGAGGTCACCCGCAACGACAACATCGACTTCGGCGGCCTGGCCCGGGTCTCCCATGCCACCGACGCCACCGACTGGCGCGTCGAGCTGCCCTTCGTGGTCATCTCCCCGGACACCGAGGAGGAGGTCGCGCGCGTCGTCCGGGCCTGCATCGACTGCGGCCTGACCCTGATCCCCCGCGGCGGCGGCACCGGCTACACGGGCTCCGCCGTGCCCCTGGACGACCTGTGCGCCGTGATCAACACGGAGAAGCTGGAGGCCCTGTCCGCGGTGGAGCGCGTCGCGCTGCCGGACCGGGAGGGGGAGGTTCCGACCGTCAGGTGCGGCGCCGGGGTGGTCACCCGCCGGGTCTCGGAGCTCGCCGAGCGACACGGGCTGGCGTTCGCGGTTGACCCCACCTCCCAGGACGCCTCCACCATCGGCGGCAACATCGCCATGAACGCCGGCGGCAAGAAGGCGGTGCTCTGGGGCACCACGCTCGACAACCTGGTCTCCTGGCGCATGGTCACGCCGGACGCGGACTGGCTCGAGGTCGAGCGCCTCGTCACACAACCTCGGCAAGATCCACGACACCGACTGGGTGCGCTTCCGCGTCACCCGCTACGAGCCCGACGGCAGGACGCCGACGGGCGAGCCGGAGATCCTGTCCATGCCGGGCCACGCCTTCCGCAAGGCGGGGCTGGGCAAGGACGTGACCGACAAGTTCCTCTCCGGCCTGCCCGGGGTGCAGAAGGAGGGCTGCGACGGACTCATCACCTCCGCCCGCTTCGTGCTGCACCGCATGCCCGAGCACGCCCGCACCCTGTGCCTGGAGTTCTTCGGCACCGATCTGTCGCTCGCCGTGCCCGCCATCGTGGAGATCAAGGACTACGTGGACGGCCTGCCGGACGTGCAGGTCGCCGGCCTGGAGCACCTGGACGAGCGCTATCTGCGCGCCGTGAGCTACTCCACCAAGGCCGCCCGCAGGGAACTGCCCAAGATGGTGCTGCTCGCCGACCTGGTCGCGGACGACGAGCAGGCGGTCGAGGCCGCCGCCGAGCGGGTGGTGGAGCTGACGAAGGCCCGCGAGGGCGAGGGCTTCGTCGCCGCGAGCCCCGAGGCGCGCCGGCGCTTCTGGCTCGACCGCGCCCGCACCGCGGCCATCTCGCGCCACACCAACGCCTTCAAGGTCAACGAGGACGTGGTGATCCCGCTAGACCGTCTGGCGGACTATTCGCGCGGCATCGAGCGCATCAACATCGAGCAGTCGATCAGCAACAAGCTGCGGATCATGGACGCCGTGCTGGAATATCTTGCCGGCGACATGCCGGAGGCCCGGGCCTGGGAGGACTACGAGGAGTCCGTCGAGGCGGCCGCCATTCTGCAGGCCAAGCGAGAGGCCGCCCGCGAGGCGGTGGCCGCCGCTCGGCGGCGTTGGCAGACCATTCTCGAACGGCTCGACGCGCCCGCCGCGGAGCATCTCGACCTGCTCGGCGAGCCCGAGCGGGACAGGGTCCGCCAGGGCGACAGCCTGCTCGACCTGATGCTGCGCCGCGACCTGCGCCAGTCTTACCGCAAGGAGGTCGCGCAGCGCCTGGACGAGGTCTTCAGCGGTCAGGACATGGCCAAGGTGCGCGAGCGCCTCGCTGAGATCCACGCCCGCACCCGGGACGCGCGGCTGTTCGTCGCCCTGCACATGCATGCCGGGGACGGCAACGTGCACACCAACATCCCGGTGCACTCCGCGGACTACGGGATGCTGCACGAGGCCGACGGGCTAGTCGCACGCATCATGGCGTTGGCCAAGGCGCTGGGCGGGGTCATCTCAGGCGAGCACGGCATCGGGCTGACCAAGATCCAGTTCATGGAGCGTGAGAAGCTCGAGGACTTCATCAACTACAAGCTCCGCGTCGACCCCAAGGAGCGCTTCAACCGCGGCAAGCTGATGCCGGGCTCCGGGCTCGAGGGGGCCTACACCCCCTCCCTGCGCCTGGTGCAGCAGGAGGCCATCATCCTCGAGGAGACCGAGCTCGGGGCCCTCAACGACGACGTCAAGCACTGCCTGCGCTGCGGCAAGTGCAAGCCGGTGTGCATGACCCACGTCCCGCGGGCCAACCTGCTCTACTCCCCACGCAACAAGATCCTTGGCACCGGGCTCATCATCGAGGCCTTCCTGTACGAGGAGCAGACCCGCCGCGGCCTGTCGCGGCGCCACTTCGCCGAGATGAACGACGTGGCGGACCACTGCACCATCTGCCACAAGTGCCAGAACCCCTGCCCGGTCAACATCGACTTCGGCGACGTCACCATGCGCATGCGCCGCATCCTGGTGGAGCGGGGCAAGAAGCGCTTCAGTCCTGGTGCATGGGCGGCGATGCGGTTCCTGAACGCCACCGACCCCCGCGCCATCCGCTTCCTGCGCAAGGTACTCGCGGAATGGGGCTTCCGCGGGCTCAATCTGGCCCACGCCGCGGCCCGGCGGATCGGGCTTTACGGCCGCGGCGAGCACCTGCCGGCCGCCACCACCGGCAGCCCCAGGGTCACCACCCAGGTCGCCGAGCTGCTGCGCCGGCCGATCCGGGTCGAGCTGCCGAAGCAGACCTTCCGCCAGGTGCTCGCGCTGGAGGACGCCACCCAGGTCCCGATCCTGCGCGACCCGTCACGGTCGGCGGAGGAGCAGGAGGCGGTCTTCTACTTCCCCGGCTGCGGCTCCGAGCGCCTGTTCTCCGACATCGGGCTGGCGACCCTGGCCATGCTGTTCGACCAGGGCGCCCAGACCGTGCTGCCTCCCGGCTATCTCTGCTGCGGCTATCCCCAGAGCGCCGCCGGGCTGGAGACGAGCGGCCGGCGCATCACCATGGAGAACCGGGTGCTGTTCCACCGGGTGGCCAATACCCTCAACTATCTCGACATCCGCACCGTCATCGTCTCCTGCGGCACCTGCATGGACCAGCTCATCAAGTACGAGCTGCGGGACATCTTCCCCGGCTGCCGCCTGCTCGACATCCACGAGTACCTGATGGAGAAGGGCGTGACCTTGGACGGCGCGACGGGAACCAAGTATCTGTACCACGACCCCTGCCACACGCCGATGAAGACCCACGCCCCGGTCAAGGTCGCCTCCAAGCTGATCGGGCAGGAGGTCCTGCTCTCGGACCGCTGCTGCGGCGAGGCCGGAACCCTGGGCACCGCCCGGCCGGACATCGCCAACCAGGTCCGCTTCCGCAAGCGCGAGGAGCTGGTCAAGGGTATCCGGGACCTGACCGGGCAAGCTCGGACGGATGGGGACGTGAAGCTGCTGACGTCATGCCCCGCCTGCCAGCAGGGACTGGCCAAGTATGCCGATGAGACCGGGCTCACGACGGACTACATCGTGGTGGAGCTCGCGCGGCACTTGCTCGGCGAGCGCTGGCAAACGCAATTCCTGGAACGCGCGCGGAACGGCGGCATCGAGCGCGTGCTGCTTTGAGGCCGTCGTCGGCTGGCCGGGCGGCGCGACCGAACGCGTGTGGATGCCTTGCGGAACAATCTCCGGCGGCGATAATCCTACAATCCGCGGACGCAGGTGCGTCGCGCCAATGTGGCGCGGGCCTCGCCGCGACGAGGTGCAGATTGAATCCCGAAATGGAACACACCTGGGACGCGGCGCGGAAGCGCCTCCGGAAGCGGAAAATCCTGTCCCTGAGCTTGCTGCTGGCGGCGGTCGCCGTCTCCGCGCCCTTCATCTACGATCTGCTCAGGGATCGTCCCAACTTCTACGATCCAGCGAGAACCGCCCTGGTCGCGGCGCAGAGGAACCTCTCCGAGGCCTATGCCCACGTGGCCGAGGAAAGGCAACTGCTCGAGCAGGTGAAGGCTGCCCACCAGGATATCAGGGACGCGCTCGCCCTCGTCGACCAGGCCGAACGGCTCGACCCGGCCGATAAGGCGGCGATCGACGCCCTTCAGGCCCAGCTGGCCCGTCTTGAGGATGACGGCAGAATTCTGCAGATGGACGACGAACAGGTGCGCTCCGTTTATCAGGGCATCTCCGAGCAGCTGCAGACGCTGATCGAGAAACGCGAGTGAGCGTCTCCCTCGCCGGAATCCGATGGGCCCTCCCCCATCGGATCGAGATGCGCTAATCTTGGCACCCATGCGCCCGTAGCTCAGCTGGATAGAGCATCAGGCTTCGAACCTGAGGGTCGGGAGTTCGAGTCTCTCCGGGCGCGCCACTCCTGCCTGGCGCGGAGCCTGGGGGCTCACACCTGACTGGTTTTCGCTTGGTCGCGAACCGCTTGTTCGGAAGATCACCGCATCAGGCCCGCGTCGCCCAGTAGGCGCCGCAACCGGCTGTACATGATCGCGACCGAGGCGTGCTCGCCGAAGATGGCGGCAAGCCGCATGTGGTAGTCGGAGAAGTCCTCGCCGCCGGGACCCGAGCGGCCCAGATTCATCACGCCGACCGTGTCGCCGCGCAGCTTGAGGGGTACGCAAAGGGCGGTTTCCACGTTGCCGCTGGTTTCGCTGACGTTGCTGAAACGGTCATCGTCCTCGGCGCTGCCGCTGATGCGCGTCGGTTCGCCGAACTTCGCGACCCAGCCCGCCACGCCCTCCCCGACCCGCTGCCGGGTCGTGCGCGCGATACTGTCCTCGATGCCCACGGCGCTCGCGATGTGCAGGTACGCGTGGTCCTGATCCAGCAGCATGATGGATCCCCTGTCGCCGCCCACCAGATCCAGCGCGGCCCTGAGCACGGTGCCGACGACCTTGTGGTCGTCCGGCTCTCCGTTCACCTTGTTGATGGCACGGTAGAGGGTGGCGATCTCCGTCAGCCTGCTCTGCAGGTCCGCCGCCCTTTCCTTTTCTTCCACCAGCTCGAACTGCCCCTCGCTCAGCTGGCGCCCAAGCTGACCGACCTCGCGGTCCATGGTTCGCACCTGGTCGATGAGCTCCGCCTCGATCCTTTTCAGGTGCCGCTCCCGGCTCAGCACGTAGAGGCAGACCAACCAGGCAGGCGACCGCCAGCACGTCGATCCAAAAGACGCCTTCCACCGGGCCGTGAATGACAAACATGATCAGAGTCACCAGGACCATGATCATCAGAATCAACGACTGCTGGAGTCCCGTCCGCTGTTGTTCGACCTGCCTTAGCTCCATTCTTCTGGTTCCTCGAGTTTTCGCTTCTTCGGTTCTGTGCTCGGAGACGATTGGGGGCGGGTCTCTGCCGGCGATCCGGCCGCCCTCGGACCCAGGGCCCTTTTCAACTCGTCGATCGCATCGCTGTCGTTTTCGGCCATTGCGTTGGCCGCTGCCTCGTCGACCTGCCGCACCGAAAACGGGACCGAAACCATCGGCCGTGTCCTTACCGGAGCACTTCGGATTCGGCGCAGAGTCGCCCCGAAGACGCTGGAAAACGGAGGCCGCCCCTTTTCCCCTCTTTTAACCCCAACTTAGCTCGCGTTTTGTGTCCGGTTTCTTATTCTGCCGATACCGCGAGTCAGGGCAAGAGCGCTCCTACGAGCTTCTCGATCATGGGACTGGTGTTGGCGAGCGTGAGGGTGATCAGCAACAGCAACAGCGAGCCCAGGTACCAGAGGGCGGCGAAATAGGCCCTCCAGCGGCGCTCACTGGCTCGCGCCGGTTGCGCGGCCACGAAGCGGGCGCCCGTGGGGCCGACCTTGAACAGGACACGAAAGGTGAACTGCAGCGCGAGATTCAGGCGCGCGCGCAAGGAGTTGGGAAAGCAAGCCGGCTGGGCGAGATCCTGGACCGGTAAGGGCTCGTAGATCCGCGCCGGCGCGTCCTTCTTGTCGCCCGGCAAATCCGCGGGGATCCGCGCGATCAGGTGCCCCGCGCGCGCGACGGGCAGGGCTGCGGCCAGCCAGCAGGCCAAGGTCAACAACAGGATGCGCCCCAGCTTGGTGCCGTAGCCCGTCGGCCAGCCCCAGAACCACCACTCGCCGTAGGCGATCAGGCGCTGGGAGGCGGCATCGAGGAACGTGGAGGGCGCCGTCGTCGGCGATGGCAGCGGGAGCGCGACGTCTTCCTCGAACTTCTTCCGCGATAGCTGGTAGCTGACCTCAAGCGCGCCGTCGCTGTCGCCGAGATCGTCAAGGCGTGCGTGGAGCGCGGCCAATACCCTTGAGTCCGGTCCGGCCGCGAGCACCGGGGCACGGATATCGCGCCAATGAAGGCGCAGGGCCGGCAGATAGGCACCGGCGAAGACGAGAGGCCCCTCGGAGCTCACTCCCTCGAAGTCCGTGAGATCGTCACCCAGATTCGCGTCGCGGAAGCTGGCTCCGCCCGCCCCGAAGCGAGCATTGACAAAGCTCACCTCGCCCCGGAACTCGGCGTAGTCGAACACCGCCTGCCCCATTTCGCAGCCGCGGAAATCCGCCCGCTTCGCGAACAGCGTCAGGTTGCTGCGGTCACCGAAATCGGCCGACGAGATGCGGCAGAAACGGAATTCCGCGTCCCCCTTGAAGTGGACGTTGCGAAAGCTCGCCCCGGCGTCCATGGTCACGTTGAGAAAGCTCGCGTCACCCCCGAACACCGTGGACTGAAACTTGGCTCGGGTGTGAAAGACGCTGTTGTTGAACAGGGCAGGTCCCTCGAAGACAACGTCGGAAAAGCTGGTGGCGCGGCTTGGGAGATCCTCGGTGCCGAACGCGCATTCGAGGAATTCGGTCCTGCCGCGGAAGACGCTGTCGGCGAAGCTCGGCCGGCGAGAGAACCGGCTCAGGTGGAAACGCACGTCATTCTGAAAGTCGTTGCCGTCGAGGCGCGCGACACCGCGAAATTCGCAGCCCTCGACGATCAGCCCGCCCGCCCACACGGACTCGCGCGCCGTGAACCCGTGCAGACCGCATTGCTGCAATCGCACGGCAGCGCCGAAGCGCGCGCGCTCGATGCGGAGGGATGACGCAAGCCCCTGACCGACGAGCTCGACCGGCCCGTCAAAGGCAACGTCACGGATGCGGTATTCGCCAAGGGACGGCGGCTCTGGCTCAAGCGGACCCAGCTTTCCCAGATCGAAGCGGCCGGTGACCGTGACCCCCTCCAACTCGCCGGTCTGGCGCAGCCGGTCGTAGGCCTCCTCCGCCGACAAGGTGACATCCTGCTCCCCGGCCAACCCGATCCCGGGAAACAGCAGGGCCAATAGGCCGACGGGTATAAGCCGGTACAACCCGGCCCTTCCTAGCCACCGCACAGCTGCGCCCGCGGCATGCCCTGCGCCAGACGAACGGCCACGCCAGCGATCATGCCGAGGTCCTCGGGGGCGAAGCTCACCGCGGCGTCCTCGCCAGCGGCGGCCGCGCTTTCCACCGCGACCGCTCGCAGCGGATCCAGGTCGGAAGCGGACGGTGCCGACGGCGAGCAGAGGCCGGCCCGCAGGCGATCGAGAAGCGCACTCTCGATCTGACGCACCTTGTAGTCCAGCGAGGCACGTGTCAGGTGCCCGCCGGAGGTGAGGGCGTCTTCGATGGTCTCGGCGAGCTCCAGCTTCAGGTCCTCCGGCGTGTAACCGGACAGGGCCTCGTAGTGGGCGCGGAACGCCGCCTCGAGCTCGGGGCTCGAAACCGCTGACCCGGCAACCGGGCCGGACGCGGCGATCAGGGACGATAGAAACAGCCCGAGCGCCGCGGCGCGCCCGGCGGCACGGACCTCGGCTGAGCTCGTCTCGGGGCGCTGGATTGCCATGGCGTTATCTCCGTCTTCTTTCCTCGAGGTTCCGGCATTCCATGGAGAGCACCATCTCGAACAGGGCGATGTCCGCCGACGTGCTCGACGGCTCGTCATGGTAGAGGCTGTAGGGGGACTGATCGAGCTTGCCCAGGGACACCGAGGCGCGCCGGATGTTGGCCGGATGGCTCTTGGGGAAGAAGACGTGGATCGAACCCTTCCCCGAGCTCGGTCGCGCGGCGATCAGCTCCTCGTAGACCTCCGCGCCGAGCAGCTGGCGCATGGCCGACAGGACGTTCTGGCTTTCCGTCGCGTACAGGGTCTCGACCATCTGGTCCGACAGGCTGTAGACGATATACCAGCGGGCGCCGAGCTCGTAACGCAGCAGGGGTCTCGTCAGCACGCCCTCCGGGAACTGGATTTTGCTCAGGATCTCGACGGCGAAGTCATCTGCGTCCTGCTCGATGCGCTGGTGCGCGCGGTACCGGTCGTCGACGAGGTCCGAGCAGGCCCAGTGCAGATCCTTGTCCGCCTTGTCCGCGAACCGCATGGGCTTGCGCCGCTGGGAGACATCCGTTCCCCCGAGGTAGATGTGGCCCATCTCGTGGGCGAGGATGAAGGCGAGCGCCCCCGAGGCCAGCATCACCCAGCGGTCCGCGTACCCCGCGCTCTCCAGCGCCGGATTGACACTCGGGTCCCAGATCTGGCGGAACGCGCCGATGCCGCGCGCCCTGATGGCGCCAACGGCCATGGGCGTGTCCACACCGGACTCGCCAAACAGGACGGCGGCGACGAGCAGCGACTTCAGCAGGCCGGTATCGACGAACAGGATGCCGGTCTCTTCATGCGCCATGGCGTTGCCGCGGATGCTGTACGGCGCGAGGTCGATCCCATACGCCTCGAGCACGTTGGCCTCGGGAAGCCGGCTACTGTCGACCAGGTAGATGTTGACCTGACCCGGGGCATAAGGGCCGTTGAGGCGGTAGCCCGGCCAGTGTCCCGACGCCTCGACCAGGGTACCCGCGATCTCGCCGACGGCGTCGTTCAGGTAGTCCTCCAGCAGCCCCCGGTCCCGCAGGGTCTGATAGACGGCGGCTCCGGTAGCGGTCGGATTCGCGCTGGCATCGCCCCAGGAGGGCGAAGCACTGAGCGAGCAGAGCAGCGCAATGGCGATCAGGCGGTGGAGCATCGGTGCGCATCCCCCATCGTGTCCCCGGTCCGGGGGCTCGCGCTGCGACCCTGTCATCCGGGCGTGAGCTGGCCCCTTTTCGTACCTTTGTAGTCGGAAATATAGACGACGATCGGGCCGCAATCGAATCTGCACCGGACTGCAGGGATTCGACGACGGCGGGGAAAAGCAGGAAGACGGAAGGGAGCGGCACTCGGGGCTGGTGCGCTTGGGACCGGGCGCGGCCGGCGCCCGGCGTCAACGACCCGGCGGAATCGGTCAGTTGTAGATCAGCTCGGACCAGCGGCCCTCCTTGATCAGATTCTGTTTGATTCCCTGCCAGGCGTCCTCCGACCCGGCGCGGCCCGCCATGACCTTGTCGAACACCTGAGCGACCCTGCCCAACCCGGCCAGGAAGACATGGGTATTCGGCTGCCGGATCAGCGACCAGGCCTCTTCGGCGTTGTCCTCCAGGCCTCGCTCCAGGGCCTGGGACGAGCTCATGGTCGAGCGCGGCGCCAGGGCCTTGAAGGCCTTGAAGGTCTCACGGTCGTAGTAGTCGGTCAGGTTGGTCTGCTCGTCGTTCGCGTACATCAGGTCCAGCCCGCTGCGGCCGCCGTAGAACAGCCGCACCTGACCGGCCCAGTCGCGTCTGCGCTCGTAGATCAGCTGCGCGAAGGCGCGGAAGGGTGCGATGCCCGTGCCGGTGCCGATCATCAGCAGGTTGCTGCGCTTGTCCAGCGGCATCTGAAAGGGGCTGCGGTAGGGCCCGCTGATGGTGATGCGGTCCCCCGGCGCCGCGTCGCACAGGTAGTTCGAGGCAATTCCCGGATACTGCTCGCCGCTCACCTCGTCGAGATAGAAGCAGCGCCGGACCAGGATGTCGAGATCGACGCCGTCGTCCAAGGGCAGTGAACGCGCATTGGCGATGGAGTAGCGGCGAAGGTGAAAGGGATTACCGAAGGGTGTGGCCCGGGGACGACCACGCCGATGCTCTGGCCCTCGATGTACTGGAAGGCGGGATCCTGCACCTGGAGAACCAGATGGCGCACCTCCGCCGCGTTGTCCGGCGTGATGCGTTTGGATTCCTTGACGACGGCCTCGTAGTTGGGACCGATGTCGCTTGCGAGCTCGCTCATGATTCTGCTCCGAGGCTCAAGTCATAAATGGTCGAGGAGAATGAATGACCTAGCGGCGCCGGCCGCACTGCCCGCCGCTACAGGCACAGCCGCCGTCGCCGCAACCGCCGTCCTCCCGCCGGAAGGGCCCGAGCATAGGATTGCGGCGGGCAAACACCCTGTAGGCCTGTTGCACCGCCACCCAACCCGCGAGGACGCCGAAGATCACCGCAGCGGCAATCAGGACATCAACCATGAGATCCGCCCAGTCCGGCGAAGCCCATGAAGGCCAGGGACAGGAGACCCGCCAGCATCAGGCTCAAGGCCGCGCCCTGACTCACGGTGGGAACCTCCGCCAGCTCCAGCTTCTCGCGCAGTCCGGCCATCAGCATCAGGGCAAGGGTGAAGCCCGTGCCCGCGCCGAGACTGTAGACCACGCTCTGCAGGAAGTCGTACTGCTTGGCGGTCTGGAACAGGGCCAGCCCGAGAATGGCGCAGTTGGTGGTGATCAGCGGCAGGAAGATACCGAGGGAGCGGAACAGGGCCGGGCTGAACTTCTTGACGAACATTTCCACCAGCTGCACCGCGGAGGCGATCACCGCGATATAGCAGATCAGGCGCAGGAACTGCAGATCCCACTCGGTCAGCAGCCAGTTGATGCCGTAGGCGCTCATGGAGCTCACCAGCATCACGAACATGGTCGCCAGCCCCATGTTCCAGGCCGTGTCCTTCTTGGCGGAGACCCCGAGGAAAGGGCAGATGCCGAGAAACAGGGCCAGCACGAAGTTGTTGACGACTGCCGCGTTGAGAAAGATGAACGACAGGGATTCACCGGCCATGCGCGGTCGCTCCTGCTCGGTCCAGCATCCTCCGCTCGCGCCGCTGCCTGAGCCAAGCGAACAGCAGCAGCCAGGCGCCGAGCACGAAGAAGCCTCCCGGCGGCAAGATCATCACCACCCAGGGCTGGAAGTTTTCGGGAAACAGGGCGTAGCCCAGGATGGTCCCGTTGCCGAGGATCTCTCGCACCGTGCCGAGGCTCAGCAACGCGAGGGTGAAGCCGGCCCCCATGCCCAGGCTGTTGACGATGGTGGTGGTCAGCCGCTGCTTGGAGGCGTACGCCTCGGCCCGGCCAAGGATGACGCAGTTGGCCACGATCAGCTGGATGAAGGCACCCAGCGCGTTGTAGAGGTCGAGGCTGATGGCCTGAATGCCGTAGTCCACGATGGTCACGAAGGTGGCGATGATGACGATGTAGCTCGCGATGCGCACCTGCTTGGGAATCGCCTTGCGCAGCAGGGACACCAGGGCGCTGGAGCACGACCAGCACGAAGGTGGTCGCCAGACCCATGGCGATGGCGTTGATGGTTGAGTTGGTCACCGCCAGCACCGGGCACATGCCGAGCAGCATGACGAACACCGGGTTCTCCTCCCACAATCCGCGCAGGAAGGTATCCGGCGTGAGCCTCTCCTCTTGATTCGGCAGAGTTGCCATATCGGCGTTCGGGTCTCCCCAATATCAATCTTCAGACGGTGGCCGGTTGTTCGCCACCGCCAAGCCCAAGCAATCGTTCAGGCGTCATCCTGGGCCGTGCGCCGCCCAGCCGCTCATGTCCCGCCCGTGGACGGGCGATGACGCCCGCCGCTATCCGGTCAGGGGGCGAAAAGCTCGATCAGCCGCCCGTCTTCCAGCTGTAGCGCAACGGCGCGCGGCGACATGCCGAGGTCCATGCGGAGATCCGGGTTCGCGCCCGCGGCGACCAGACACTCGGCGACCCCGACATGGCCCTTGAGGGCCGCGTAGTAGAGGGCGGTACGGCCGCCGGCGCCGGGCTCGTCGACAAAAGCCCCTGCCTCCAGCAACTGCTCGACCGCCTGGCGGTCTCCCCAGAGGGCCGCCATGTGCAACGCCGTATCCCCGTCGGCGCTCTTGGTACGAACGTCGATCGGAGCCCGCCGGTTCTCCGGAAACATGGTCTTCGCCGCCCGCTCGAGGAAGGCGGACACGCCTTGCCGCTGTTCTGCCATCGCTGTCATCGTTCTCACCTCTCAGTGCTCGCGCGCGGCGCACCTGCGCTTTCACGCCGCGGATACTCACCTCCTCTTGTGTCCCGCTTACAGCTTAATCAGTGACCGCACCCTGAGATGCCGGTCCCGTCCCACTTTGCCCGACCGCCCGCGGTTGCCCCTGAACCAGCGTCTTCAGGTCGCGCTCGACGGCGGGCACGATCCGCTGCGCGCTTGCGTTCAAGGCGCGGCCCAGGGCGTTCGACGATATGGTTGCCCCGGAGATGGCGTCGATCTCCCAGGGATTTGTCTTGGTGCCGTGCTTGACGGTCACGATGGCGTGGGCCAGTGCCTCGCCCATCGCGTCCACGCGCGCGTCCAGCGCCTGGAAATTCTTGAGAAACTCCGGGTCGAAATCGATCTTGTCGCCGAGTCCCGGCGTCTCGGTGCTCTTGAGCACCTTGCTGCCGATGATGCACTGGCAGCCCGGGTCGTAACCGAACAGGAAACGGATCACGTCCTGATAACCCTGGGCCGCTCCGGGGAAGGCCACGCCCTTGAGGTTGCCCTCGCCATCGTAGGCAGCGTAGACGGTCTCCCCCTCGCCTCCGGCGGCATCTGCCGCGGGGATCAGGCCATCGGGGCCAAGCACGAAGTCCCGCTTGGAAACGGCGCCGGGGATCACCCGAAACACGGCCCGCTCGGTGGCAATGCGCTGGTTTTCGGCGATGATGGGCAGTGTGAACTGGTAGACCGTGCACCACCAGCAGGCCGGACAGCATGGCGATGCCGCCCAGGGCTCGCAGCATCGCGAGGGCGGGGGTAGCCTGGGGCTGCGGTACCTGGACCTCCGCGGTCATGGCCGGGGTTCCGTGCGCTTGGCGCCGGTGCCGTAGACCCGCGGCTGGGTGACGGCGGCAATCAAGGGCGAGGCGGCGTTCGCCAGCAGGATGGCGTACATGACGCCCTCCGTGAGTCCTCCGAAGAGGCGGATGATCACCGTAACCACCCCGATGAAGGCACCGTAGAGCAGCGCCCCCCAAGGGGTGACGGGCGAGGCGACCATGTCGCTGGCCATGAACCAGGCGCCGAGCATCAGGCCGCCCGAGACGAGAACGAACCAGGGCGATGGAAAGGCGTTGCCGTCGTAGAGCCAGAACGGCAGGGCGGTCAGCGCCGCGCCCGCCATCACACCCGCTGGGATGCGCCAGTCGAGCATCCGGCGAAAGGCGAGATAGAGTCCGCACAACAGGATCAGCAGCGCCGACGTCTCCCCCGCCGAGCCGCTGACCATGCCGGTGAAGAGGTCCAGGGTGCTCACCTCGACCTGCTGGAACTTCTGCATTGCCAACGGCGTCGCGCCGGTGAAGGCGTCGACCCGCAGGCCAGCGATCCAGTCGGAGACCGCGACCGGCTGCATCAGCGGCGGGGTCAGGGTCGAAGGGATGAGCTCGCTGAAACGCCCAGGCGCGAAGGCGGGCGTCCAGGTGGTGATGGCGACCGGAAAGGCGGCCTGGACGAAGGCGCGGCCCACCAGCGCCGGGTTCATCACGTTGAAGCCGAGTCCGCCGAACAGGGCCTTGCCCAGGCCGACCCCGACGAAGGCCGCGACCGCCGCCATCCACAAGGGGAAGCCCGGCGGCAGGGTCAGCCCGAGCAGCAGCCCGGTGATGACCACGCTCCAATCCCCAAGCGTGTTGCCGCGGCCGGCGAGGCGCCCGAACAGATACTCGGTGGCGAGGGCCGCGACCGTGGTCGTGATCAGCAGCATCAGGGCGCTGAGGCCGAACTGAACCACGGCGAAGGCGCAGATCGGCAACAGCGCGAACACCACGTTGCGCATGATCTGGTCCACCGTCAGCGCCCGCTTCAGGTGGGGCGAGGTGCGGATCTCGATGCTTCTGGCCATCGATGACTAGACCTTGGCCTCGCGATTGATCGATTTGGCGATGCGGAAATACTGGGTCAGCGGGATGTTCGACGGGCACACATAGGCGCAGGAGCCGCACTCGAAGCACTGGTCCAGGTAGTAGTCGTCCGCCATGCGCGCGTAGTCCCGTTTCTGCGCCAGCTGCCCCAGCATCGAGGGATTCAGGTTGACCGGACAGGCCTCCAGGCAGGCGGAGCACTTGATGCAGGGGTAGACCCGCCGCTGGTCGAGATCGGGATCATCGCGTCTCCAGCACCACCACGCCGGAGACCGCCTTGGTGACGGGCACGTCCAGCGAGGCCACCGACATGCCCATCATGGGGCCGCCGAGAATGACCTCGTGGGCATCCTCGGTCGTCCCGACCTGCTCGAGCAGAAAGCGCAGCGGCGTCCCGATCGGCACCAGGTAATTTCCCGGACGCCTGACGCCAGGGCCGCTCACGGTGACCACCCGCTCGATCAGGCCGCGGCGCTCGGGAAGCAGCTCGCCCATCTGCGCCAGGGTGCCGACGTTGTAGACGGCCACGCCGATGTCCGCCGGCAGACCGCCTACCGGGACCTCCCTGCCCAGCAGGCTCTTGATGAGCATCTTCTCCGCCCCTTGGGGGTACTTGGTCTCGACCGCCTCCACGCTGATGTGGCCGAGCTTCGGCAGCCGTTCCCGGATGCGCGCGACGGCGTCGAGCTTGTTGTCCTCCACCCCGATCATGGCGCGCCTCGCCCCGGTGGCCCGGAGGGCGATCTCGATGCCTTCGATCAGGGCCTCGGTGCGCTCGAGCATCACCCGGTGATCGCAGGTGAGATAGGGCTCGCATTCGCAACCGTTCACCACCAGGGTCTCGATCGATCGACCCTCGGGGGGACGCATCTTCACGTGGCTGGGGAAGGCCGCGCCTCCCAGGCCCACCAGACCCGCCTCCTGCACCGAGGCGATGAGGTCTTCCAGGCCGAGCGCGCTCAGGTCGCGCGGCATACCGTAGAGCACCTCCTGGGTCGCCGCCTCGTAGACCTTGAGGTAAATGGCGCGTGCCCTCGGCCCCTCGGCGGTCGGCGCGAGGTCGATGGCGCGGACCATGCCGGTGGCCGGCGCGTGCATCGGCACCGAGAGAAAGCCGTCCGCTTCCGCGATGGGCTCCCCGCGGACCACCTCCTGCCCGGCCTTGACGATCGGCAGTGCCGGCCGGCCCCGGTGCTGGGAAAGCGGAATCACCAACTCGGGCGCGAACGCGAGCCGCCGGATCGGCTTGTCGGCGGTCTGCTCCTTGTGCTCCACGGGGTGGATGCCGTGGGGGAAGGTCTTGCGCGCGGTGAGGATGCTTAGCAGGCCCATCGATGTCCCATCCTTCGGTTGCTTACGGCGACTCGCTCCGGTCGTCAGGTTATCGTGATTTCGACCGCGGGCCGACAGCCGGCGGCCGGAGGCGCAAAACCCGTCACTGGTACTTCTCCGCCCGCTTGATCAGCTTGTCCACGTCCTTCTCCGCGGGATTCCAGGGCGTTCCGGGATGGATGCAGCCGGCGGTGCATTTCTCCGCGGCCTTGACGATGTCCTTGTAAGGCCCGCCCTTCGGGTCGACGACGATGGCCTGCTTCTGGTCGTTGTAGGCGAAGATCTTGGGGTTCAGGTCGGTGCACTCGTCGCAGGCGGTGCACTCCGGGGTCTCGATCCAGACCGGCTCCCAGTCGCCGGCCGCGGCAGCGCCGTTGCCGCCATTGGCCGGTACGGCGCCGGCTTGGCCGCCGCCCGCAAAGTCGGCCAGCGCCCCGGCATTCGCGCCGGTCGCCATGGCCAGCAGGCTGGCGGTCAGCTTCTGGGCCATCTCGGCCTTGGCCTGATTCCGCACCGCGGCCTCGTCGAACTGGTGGTCCATGCCCACCAGGCCCTTGAGCTGGCGCCAGAAGGACAGCCGCTCCTCGCAGGAGCGCACAAGCTCCTGTGCCACCAGCACGCGCATCAAGCGGTTCTTGGCGTCCACCCCCCAGATGTAGGGGAACCGGCCGTCGCGGTCGTCCGCATCCAGCTCCAGGAACTCGTGCAGGGGCAGCATGTCCTCGTTCCAGGTCTCCGGCGGCGCCTTGCGGAAATGCTTGCGGAAACGGCCCTCGGTCATGGCGAAGTCGGCGAAGGTCATGGGCACCTCCATCCGCGCCTCCTTGCCGGCCTCGTCCTGGTAGTTCAGGGTCCAGCTGATCCAGTCCTCTTCCAGGGCCGGGTTGCCCTCGATGGAGCAGCACTCCTCGAAGGTGGTGCCTGCGTCCGGGTCGAAGCGGAACAGGGGATAGGCGCGCGAGTCCACCGCCAGTCGGCTCTGATGCTGGGAGCGGTCGTCGGCGACGCCGTGCTCCGGCTGGCAAACCGAATAGACGTTGAACAACGCGGGACGGCGGCTGTTCAGGCCGTCGATATAGCCCTCCAGCAGGTGGGTCATGTGGGAGATGGCACCCTGCAGCACGAAGCTGGAGCGGTGCGCCATGCCGATCAGACCCATCTCCTTGCGCATCTCGGTCTTGCCCTTCCAGGCCTTGCCGTAGGGGCTCATGTCCGCCACCTGACCGATGAAGCCCGAGGTGCAGGCCTGACCGCCGGTATTGGAGTAGACCTGGGTGTCGAGCACCAGCACCTTGATCGGGAGGCCCGACATCAGTGCCCGCGACAGATTCTGGAAGCCGATGTCGTACATCGCCCCGTCGCCGCCGATGCTGACCACCGGCGGGCACAGCAGCCACTCGTCCGCGGAGAAGTCCTTCCAGCTGAAGTAGGTGAAGAAGGACCCGTGCTCGGCCGCCTTGAACTTGCCGTCGAGCTCCAGCTTGGCCTGGCGGATGGCCTTGAAGCCCTCAGCCATCTTGCGCATGTGCCCCTCGAACAGCCCCATGGCCACCGAGGGCGCGTCCTGGAACAGGTGGCTGGTCCAGGGGAAGGGGTAGGGGTTGAAGGGGAAGGTAGAGCCCCAGACCGAGGTGCAGCCGGTGGCGTTGACGATGCCCATTTCGGCACGCGGCTGCTTGCTGGTGTATCGGGCCTTGAGCTGCCGCAGCCGGTCGAGGAGTCCGGTCACCCACTTGAGCCAGTCCGGGTCTACCGGCTGCGCCTTCTTGTCCTGATCCAGCTCCGCGGACAGCTCCGCCAGGGTGAGGTCGGTGTCCCGGTGGGCGTCCAGGGCCTTGCCGATGGCGGCGGTGTTGCTGAGGTCCATGCTCTCCGCGAGCCTGAGCCGCACATGGGTCTCGAGACGGTTGATCAGGTCGTCGATCTCGGCCAGATGGCGCTTGACCCGCGGCTGCATCAGGGCGGTGACGGTGGCGGTGAAGAGGTGGATCACCGTCTTCTCGCCGCAGCCCATGCAGGCGCCGTCGCCGGAGACCAAGGAATTGTAGTTGGCCTTGTCGAGCAGCAGGGTTTCCAGGGCGCCGACCTTGTCGTTCAGGTCGTCGATGCGGATGAAGTCGGGGTCGGTGGTGGGCAGGTCGAGCCAGATGTCCCACTTGGCCTTCATGTCCGCGATCGCCTGCTCGGTCTGGGGCTCGGCCACCAGGGCGCCGTCGTCGCAGACCTCGATACACTCCATGCAGCCCTTGCAGGTGTAGGGATTGACGGTGATGCTGAACAAGCCGCCGCTGCCCTTCTGCTTCTTCTCCCGGTTGGTCCAGTAGGGCTTGGTGACCGCAAGCTGGAAGTCGCCCAGGGCCTGCAGGAATAGCCCCATCTCCTTCTCCAGCGATGCCTTCTGCTCCGCATCGAGCTCGGCAGCCGCCAGGGTCTCGAGCACCGCCTGATCGAGCAGGGTGCGTACCTCCGCGGCCTCGCCCGCGCCCTCGAGCAGCTCGCGCAGGCGCTTCTCTACCTTGCGCGTCTCGCGGCGCAGATGCTGCGTGGGCATGCCTCGCTCGACGCGCAGGATGGCGGTATTGAAGACATCCGCGACACTGGAGACCAGGCCCGGAATGGCGCTGTCCGGGCAGGTCGAGAAACAGTTGCCGCAGGCGGTGCAGTTCTCGGGCAGGAACTTGGGATACTCGAAGCGGATCTGGGTCATGTCCCGATACACGCCGGTGGAGGCCGGCATCAGACTCAGGGCCTGATAGGGATCCGCCAGATTGTCGCTACCGCGGCCGGTGGCGTAGAAGTAGCCGGTCTGCTCCCAGAAGCGGTGCACGTCGGAGATGCGGCCGTCGCCCTCCGGCAGCTGCTTGAGCATGACGGGGAGGCCCGCGGGCTTGCGGGCGATCAGCTGGCCGGCGCCGAGGGTCTTGTCGGTGATCTCCACGATTTCGTCGAAACCGCGGCGCACCACGCGCACATTGTCCTGCACCACCCGTTCGCCCTTGGCGCCGAACTTGGCGCGCAGCTGCTCCTCGATGGCGTTGAACAGGCCGTTCTCGTCGAGTCCGGCGCGCTCCATCAGCGGCGAGGCGGCGAAGAAGGCCCCCTGGAAGGCGTTGCCCTGCATGCGGAACTGCAGCTCCCGGTCCGATGCCTCCTCGCGGGCGATCTTGAAGCCGTCCACGTAGAAGACGCGAATGCCGTGCTCGACGATGAACTGCCGCGCCTGGGGCGGGAAGGTCGCCCACACCTGGTCGGCGCTGTCCAGGCTGGACTGGATGATGAAGACCCCGCCCTTGTCGAGGCCGAACAAGGGATTGGAGTGGGTGAAAACGTTCGGGTCCGGAGCCATCACCACGTCCACGTAGTGGTACTCGCAGTTGAGCCGGATCGGCTCGGGAGCCGCGGACAGGAAGTAGGTCGTCGGCTGGCCCTTTTTCTCCGAGCCGTACTTGGGGTTGGCGCGGATGTCGAAGCCCAGCAGCTCGAACAGGGTCATGGCCAGGTTCTTGCCGGTGGTCACGGCGCCCCAGCCGCCCACCGAGTGCATGCGCGCCGTGATGGCGCCTTTCGGCAACAGATTCGGGTTCTCGCTGCCCTTGAGCGCCAGATCCGCCACCTGGGGATAAGCGTCCCGCAGGGCCTGAAGGCGGATCTCGTCCTTGGGGTCCGCGGGACCACGCAGGAAGTCCACGGAGAGATAGAAGAACCGCTCGTGGCGGCCCGACGGCAGCATGTTCTCCACCGCAGCGATCAGCCCCTCAGGCTGCAGGTCGCGTGAGCCCAGGCCGTAGCAGCCCGAGTAGAGGCGCGGCATGTCGCCGGCCTTGTAGGTGGCATATCCGGGGTAGGGATGACGTTCGCCCTTCGGCATGCTGCCGTTCTCCATGCACTTGGAGAGGGCCGAGCGCACCTCACGCATGATCGGGAGGTCCTCCGCCAGGGGCTGGTCGGTGCGTTCGAGCACCGCCACGCCCTGCTTGCCCTTGAGCAGCGTGCCAAGGAGATCCCCCGGGAAGGGGCGGTACATGGTGAGGTTGACCACGCCGACCTTGAGCTTGCGGGTCTCGCGCAGGTAATCGGCCACCGCCTCCGCCTGGACGATCATGCTGCCCTGACCGAGGATCAGGTAATCCGCGTCGTCATTCCGATAGCCACTCACCCGGCGGTAGCGGCGGCCGGTGAGGTCATGGTATTCCGCCATCACCACGTCGGAGATGTCGGCGATGTGCTGGAAGAAGTAGGGCCGCTGGGCGGCCACCGCCTGCATGTAGGCGTCCTGGTTCTGCACCGAGCCCGACAGCATCGGCTTGTCCACGTCCCACAGCTCCGGTACCCGGCGGCGGGTCTCGCCATAGACCAGCTTCTGGGCCGGGGTCGGACACTCGATCATGTCCTCCGGGTGGCCGAGAAACTCCTCCACCAGCTCCCGCTCGGGCACCTGCAGCGGCTCGATCAGATGGGTGGTCAGAAAGCCGTCCTGGGCCACCGCCGCCGGCGTCAGGGAGAGCTCCGCGATCTTGCGGCCGATCAGATTCAGGTCCGCGGCCTCCTGCGCGTTCTTGCCGAAGACCTGGAAGAACCCGGTGTCGTCGATGCAGTGATAGTCGTCGTGCGCGCAATGAACGTTGAGGCTGGCCTTGGTGATGGCGCGGCAGCCGACGTTGAGCACATAGGGCAGGCGCTTGCCGACCGCGGCGTAGAGCGACTCGTGCATGAAGGCCACGCCCTGGGCGGAGGAGAAGTTGGTCGCCCGCAGCCCGGACATGGACATGCCGGCGGTCACCGCCGCCGCGGCGTGCTCGGACTCAGGCTCGAGAAAGACCAACGGGCGCCCGGATACGTTGATATGCCCGCTCGCGGTGGCCTCGGCCCAATACTCGCCCATCTGGGTGGAGGGCGTGATGGGATAGGCGCCGGCGGCATCGGACGCCTCGCGTTCGCACATGATGACGGCGCTGTTGCCGTCCATCGCCATGCGCACACCGGGGTACTTGAACGTCGCTTGGTCTTTCTTACCGAACATGGCCTTCTGTTCCTCAGGCATGGATTTCTGGACCGCCCGGACACCCCGGGCGCGACCCTGTTTCAGGCGACCGGCAGGGCCTCTTTGCGGACCACCTTGCGCGCGTCCCTGCCCTTCTCCAATCGGCCGCCCTGCTCGAGCCAGACGATGGCACCGGTCGGACAGCGCTCGATCGCGACCCGGGAGGCGAGGCCATTCTTGGCGTAGTCGATCACCGCCAGGTTGTCGCGGATCTCGATCAGGCCTTCCGGCGAGTCCTGGGCGCACCGGCCGCAGGCGGTGCAGATCACCCCGCACTGCTCCTCGGCCGCGTCACCGAATTCACGGTTGCTACAGGCCACCCATAGGCGGCGACTCACCGGCTGAATGCTGAACAGGTCCTTGGGACAGACATCGACGCAATCGCCGCAGGCGGTGCAGGCCGCCTCGGTGACCACGGGCAGGCCGTGGCGGTCCATGCGGATGGCATCGAACTCGCACACGTCGGCGCAATCCCCGAGGCCCAGGCAGCCCCAGGCACAACCCTTACCGCCACCGGAGACCAGGGCCGCCGCACGGCAGGAATCGAGTCCTGCATAGGATGCGCGGATGTAGGCGACGTGAGATCCGCCGGCGCAGGCCAGACGCGCCACGCGCTGCTCCTGGGCTCCCAGGCCGACGCCGAGAAAATCGGCGATGACCTGATTCATGTCCTTGGGGTTGACGGTGCAGAGGCCGGGCTCGACCTCGCCCTTGACCAGCATCTCGGCGAACGGGCGACATCCTGGCGTGCCGCAGGCGCCGCAGTTGGCATGAGGCAGCAGGTCCTCGACCTGGTCGATGCGAGGATCCTCGAAGACGTAGAGATGGCGATTCGCCACGACCAGGACCGTGGCCAGCATCAGGCCGAGCACGGTCATGAATCCAACGGCGATGAGTGTCGTTTCCATCGGCTCTACCGGTCCGAGAACATTGTCCTTCCGAGACAGGAACGGAATGTGTGCCCTGGTTCGCACACCGCAGAAAGCATCCGGAGCGCGCTGAGGCCTCGTATACCCGGAGGGAAACGGGAGCCCGGCAAATCCTATATAGATTACAAATGGATAATATATTTAAGAAGTCAATTATCTTAATCGTCAGTATTGTCTTTTTCCCGGCGGGGAGCGAGATGGGGATAGCGCAGAGGATGGCGAGGGCGAGCCAACGCCGCGCGCCAGCCCCAACCCAAAGGGGTCTGGACGGGAGACGTGAAATGCGGCGGGCAGGCGAGGGCTTTTGCCCGTTCGGGTCTGGTTCAGACCTGCACCCGCGCTTGCACCGAGGCTCCGCCCAGCGCGCTCGCATGAATGTCGATCGCGCCCCCGTAAGCGACACAGATGTCGCGCGCGACCGCCAGTCCGATGCCGTGACCTGGCGTGGCCTGGTCCAGCCGGGAACCCCGCTCCAGCACCTGCCTGGCCTGATCCGGCGGAATGCCAGGGCCATCGTCCTCCACCCGGACACGCAGCCGTCCGGCATCCTCATCGGCACTGACGCGGACGCACCGGCGCGCCCATTTGCAGGCATTGTCCATCAGGTTGCCAAGCAGCTCGGTCAGGTCCTCCTCCGCGCCGCGAAAGACCAGGCCCGGCTCGATGCGAAGATCGATCTGCAGGTCCTTCTCGCGGTACACCTTCGCCATCGCGGCGGCAAGCCGCTCGGCCGCCCGCGCCAGCGGCACGCGGGGCGCGAGCCCCGCCGCGGCGCCGGCGCGCGCGCGCTGCAGCTGGTAGGCGACCATGTGGTTCATGCGCGAGAGCTGCTCGTCCATCAGCTCCGCGGTTTCGGGATCCAGGTCTTGCGGATCGAGCGCCCCGCGCATCACCGCCAGCGGGGTCTTGAGACTGTGGGCGAGGTCGCCGAGGGTGTTCTGCAGGCGGGCTTGCTGGGCGCGCTCGTGGGCGAGCAGGGCGTTGAGGTTATCCGTAAGCGCCTTCAGTTCTGACGGGTATTCGCCGCGTATCCGCTCCTGACGCCCGGCCTCGATCTCCGCAACCTCATCCGCGACCCGCCCCAGGGGCGCGAGGCCCCACCGCAGGGAAGCGACCAGAGCGGCCAGCGTGAGCAGCGACATCGCCCCCAACCAGCCCGCGAGACCGGTGCGAAAGCCGGCAAGCTCCGCCTGGTACGGGCCCAGGTCCTCCGCGATCGCAAAGGTATAGGCGACGGGCAGCGGTCCCGTGGCCCAGGTGACACCGAAGCGCTCAACGAAGTAGTCCCGTCCGTCGGCGCCCTCGCGCTGATCGAAGACCACCCTTCCCGGCGGTAGCGGGCCGTCCAGCGGAGCGTCAAGGCCGATGTTGGACCGGGATTCCCAGATCCGATTACCGGCCTCGTCCATTACCGCCGCGTACAGGCCAGACTCCGGCAGGCCCAGACGCGGCTCCGCCTGATCGGAAGGAAACGCCAGGGTCCCATCCTCGGCCTCGGCGGCCGCCATCAGCAGGTAGAGCTGCCCGAGCAGCCTTTGTTCCCTGGCCGAGCGGGCGCTGTCCTGAAAGGCATGTTCCAGCGCCAGGCTGGTCAGCAGGATAAAGACGGCCAGCACCACCGCGGCGGACAGGGCCACGCGAGCCCTCAGGGACTTCATGCGTCGCCGCCATCCCCCAGGGCGAAGCGATAGCCGCGCCCCCGCAGGGTCTCGATCGGCGACAAGGAGCCGTCCGGATCCAGCTTGCGGCGCAGACGCCCCACCAACACCTCGAGCACGTTGCTGTCGCGGTCCTCGTCGTGGGCGTACAGGCGATCCGCCAGCTCCTGCTTGGAGAGGACCTTGCCACGGCTGGTCGCAAGGTGCTCGAGGAGGCGGTACTCGAAGGCGGTCAGGTCGGGCTCGCGGTCGCCGATCCTCACCTTTTGCGCCACGAGATCCATTCGCAGAGGCCCGCAGCGCAGCTCGCCTCCTGCCGCTCCCGCGGCACGCCGCAGCAGGGCGCGGAGGCGGGCCAGAAGCTCCTCTGGCTGGAATGGCTTGGTCAGGTAGTCATCGGCACCCGCCTCCAGCCCCTCTACTTTCTCCTGCCAGCTACCGCGCGCGGTAAGGATCAGGATGGGCAACTGGCTGCCCCGGGCACGCAGCCGGCGGATGACGTCGAGCCCTGGCACACCAGGCAGCCCGAGGTCCACCACGGCGGCGTCGAAGGCGTACTCCGAGGCGAGATAGAGGCCCTCGGCACCGTCACCGGTCTCCTCCACATCGAGGCCCGCTCGGGCCAGACGGTCCGCGAGCTGGCGGCGAAGTGCGGACTCGTCCTCGATGATCAGGATGCGCATGGCCTTCGCCGGGCACTACCGCCGGGGCGGGTCGACCGGAACATAGAGCACCTCGCCTTTCGGCGTCAGTACCTTGACCCGATAACCCTCTTTGTCTGGCTTGACGTTGAGCACGCGCCCGCCGGACTGGCGCCGAGCCGACTTCGCCGCCTGCTCGGGCGTGAAGGACTTCGCCTTCTCACGCTCGTCCTTACCGCCCTTCTTGCCTCCGGCGATCGAAGCGGCAGGATGGACGATAAGGCAGAGCGCGATGATCGGGATAAGGCTGGCGAGCTTCATGTATGCGCGTCACTCATGCCGTGATGGAGCATCCGAGAATCTAGCACAGGAGCGGGGACTTCGGGACTGGCGCCGATCGGCCGCCGCCGATCCCGCTTCCTCGCACCGACTCAGTCCCAGCCGCCACTGTAGGTGATGCGGAAACGGTTGCGACCGCCATAGTCCGGGCAGTAGTAGTTGTCGTCCCAGTAGTAACACCGGACGGGAACGTAGTCCCGATAGTAGCGGTGCTCGTGGATGATCCTGCGGGGATGCTTGTGTTTGTGCTTGTGTTTCGCGACATGGCGCCAGCCGTGATCCTGTCCGTGGTGATCCCCGTGATGGCGGCCGTCGGCGAGCACGGAGCCCGGAAGCAGGGTGCCGCCCGCGAGAGCTGAGGCGGCCACGAGGGCGATCATCAGGTGTTTCGGGTTCATCTTGCTCTCCTTATCCGTCCGACAACGATGCATGGATCAGAAACGAAAGCGCGGCGCGCCTTCGGTGCTGCGATCCACGGTAGCGGGCGATTGCCCATCCTCGGAACCCATCCTAGGCGCGAGGTGCTGAACGGCCACTGAACCCAGCGCGGACGGCGAGCCCGATCCCGCCCGGCGGGCATCCTGGTTCCGCCGCGGAAACGGAGTCCGCGCCCCGTTGGTTGCGGTCCCGTTGAAGACCGGGGCCTGCCCGCGTACCATTCGCCCGGTCCCGGATGGCATGCATCCAGGCGGCGGCGCGCAGGCGCTCTGCCCATCCAGCGTCGCGGTGGCCGCGGCGAAAACAGGCGACTCGCACCACGTGCCCCAATCGAAACCCACCGACGCGCTTTCCGGCCTCTACCCAACGACGGCAAACGGCCTGCCCGTGGCCTGGAGCCAGGTCCGCATACCAGGTCCCCCGCCCGTCTTCGCTCTCACCACGGAAGAGCAGGAGCACCCGGATCCCGCGACGCGCTACCGCCGACGCCTGATCCAGGCGATCGAGGCCAGCGGCGCGCGTTTCGGCCTGATCGATAAGGCCTCGCCCCACGCCTTGTACGACCTCATGGTGAGCGCCCTGCACCAGCCGCCGCAGCCCGCCCCCACCGGCTCCTCAGCGCTTGGCGGGCAACTGCTTTGGCGCAGCGCGGCGAGCTTCGTGCAGTTCGTTTCCCGATCCGACGTGATGCGCGGGTTCGACCTGGACGGCGGACGCCTGCATATCGCGCTCAACTGTGATCCCGGAACCCAGGACCGCGAGAGCTGCCAGGCCAACAAGCAACTGCACATCCACCTGCTGTACTGGCGACGGGAGGAGCTCGCCGCGCTATCCGGCGCGGGGACCTTGGGCGAGATCGAGGACCTGCGCCTGCGACGCCAGTCCCTCGATCCGTTGGCGTTCGTTGGCGCGCACCTGATCCGCGACGCCCTCGGCGACCTGCCGCTCGGGATCCACGGGGCCGAGCTATTGCCGGTCGACGATCAGGCGGTGATCGAGGGCCGGCAGCCCCTAGGCTGTCTCCTGCGCCTACCGGGATGGGGAGTGCTCGATGACCCTGCCTTCGAGGCGCTCGTGCGCCACATCCACCAGCGGCTCGAGCAAGCGGGCGCGCAAGTCCTCGCGGCATTTACCGGAGAGACGGCACCGCCGCCCCCCTGGCGCCGTCACTCCCTTTTGCCGCGACCGCAGATCCGGGAAAATCTGCGGCGCCTGTCCTGGTCTGAGCCCTCCCGCGCCGGGTTGGCACACCTCGCGGAACGGCTGCGCGATCTGCGCCCCGCCCTGGCAGATCGGTTCAGGCGCGGCGCACCCGGCCGGCGCAAGCACCACATGAGCCTGAACCTGCCCTGCTACTCGTTGAACCTGTATGCGCCGTTTTCCAACACCCGTGGGCGAACCGTGCGTGACGCCGAGACCCTCTATCTGATCCTGCAAACCAAGCTGTTCTCGGCCATCGGCGGGGCCGGACTCGTGGGCCTGGGACGGGTTCCCAGCGTACGCATCCTGCGGGGAATCGGCTCGTTCGAGCCCGAAAGCTGGCATCGACGCGCCCGGTTTCAGCGCGCTTTCGCCGGATACAACACCGGGCGCCTGGCCGGAACCACCGGGTTGGAGTTTGGCCCCGTGCGCCGGTTCGCAGACCTGGAACAGGGCTGGCGCGAGGCGTAGGTCTCCCTGGCAATCCGACCGCACCCTGAGCCTTCACGCCCCGCCGACAACCAATCGATGGATTTCTCCGGTCTCGCCCCCTTCTGGATCCTGTTCTCGCTGCTCTCGGCCTTCTTCCATGCCTCGCGGCTCGCGGTCACCAAGCACCTGAGCTTCAGCTTTTCCGCCAAGGCGTTGACCCTCTACGTCAACCTGGCCAGTCTGGTGGTCACCTTGCCGCTGATATTCTGGAACCACGACTTTCCGCTCGGCGACTGGCGCTATCTCTCAGCGGTTCTGCTGGGCGGACTGATCTCCGGACTGGGAGGCTGGTCATTGAATCACGCCATCACCATCGGCGAGATCTCGCTGGTGGGGCCCGTGATCTCGCTCACGCCGGGGTTCGTCGTCGTCATCGAATGGCTGATCACCGGCGATACGCCCGGCGCGCTGGGCTTGATCGGCATCGGGCTGCTCGTCGCCGGCGGTTATGTACTGAGCCTCGAACGGGAGATCGAGCGCTGGTACACGCCGCTGATACGCCTCATCTCCCTGCCCGAAAGCCGCTTCAGCCTGCTCGCCGCCCTCTGTTTCGCCATTGCCGCCACCCTGGGCCGCGTCGGCATTGGACTGAGCGACCCGCTGTCCTTCTCCGTGATGGTGGCGATCGTGAATCCGATCGTTCTCTACGCGCTGTTCAGCCTGCAGGACCGCCACTTCTACCGTGAGGTGGTCAACGATAATCTCCGCCGCGAGGCCAAGCCCTTGTTGTTACTCGGGGTGCTGTTCGCGCTCATGCGCATCGCCGACCAGATCGCCCTGAGTCTGACGCTCGCGTCCTTCGCGATGTCGGTGAAACGCACGGGTGGGATGTTCTCCGTCCTGCTCGGACGCATCTTTTACCAGGAGCATCACATCCCCGAGAAGCTGGCGGGAAGCGCGGTCATGCTGGTGGGACTGCTCGCGCTGATCTACGGCTGAAGCGCCTGGCCCGCCGCACCGCGAATGACCAGCCCCCTCGTTCCTGGAAATTCCCGACCAGACGACGCGCCGCCCTTGAGGCCATCAAGGCTCCCGCGAGGCCTCGCCGAGCTGATTCTCGCGCCGGAACCGGTCCGCCTCGCGCACGATCGCGAGCCGCGACCGCACCGGGCCCCATGCAGCCTCCAGCGCCGATGACGCGTCGCCCTCCGCCCACAGGCGCCAGAGCGCAGCGGCGTTCTCCCAGTAGGCAGCGGCGACCTCGTGACCGTCGGGACTGAACCCGGCGAACGCCACGCCGCCGAGCTCGCCATCGAGCACCAGGTAGGACGAGAGGTCGCCGGACTCCTCCCGCGGCGCCTCCCAAAGCCGCAGAACACCGTCCCGTGAGGCGGTGAGCACCCAGCGGCCGTCCGGGCTGAACTCCGCGTGGTAGATCCGGTCCTTGTGTCCGCGCAGGGTTGCCAGGGACGCTCCGGAGAGGCTCCATATCCGCGCCGTTCCATCCAGCGAGGCGGTCACGAGGCGCTCGCTATCGGGCGCGAAGCCCACGCTGTAGAGATTTCCCGCATGACCCCGAAGCGCGACCGGCGCGGCACAGCCCTCGGCGCTCAACCCGATCAGAGCGCCCTCGCCGTTTTCCCCGGCCGCCGCGATCCAGGATCCATTCGGCGCGAAGGCGAGGTCGAGAACGGGACCGATGCCCAGCTCCACCTCACAACGTGTGTCGACCTTCCTCCCCGGCGCGAGAGAGAACAGGCGCAACACCCCCGCGTCGCTCCCAGCCGCGATCAGCGTCTTGCCGTTCCCGGCTGGCGCCGAGGCCACGGCGTGGATCCGCGCGTTCCCGGCCGCAAGCGCCACCGGCGATGCGGAGCAGGAGCGCAGGTCCCACAGGCGCAGCGGTGCGGAGCCGTCATTCGACGACGTCAGCAGCCAGTCCTCGTCCGCGCCGAACAGGGCGTGATAAGCCTCCACCTGCGTATCCCAACCGCCAAGCGTGAGCACGCACGCGGTGGAGCCGGTCATCAGATCCCAAACCCGCACCGTTCCGTCATAGGCCGCGCTGGCCAACAGCCGCCCCGAGGGCGAGAACCCAACCCGCCGCACCTTGTCCTCGTGTCCGGGGAGATCCCAGAGAAGCTCCGGCACCGCGTCTGGCGACCCGCGATCGTAGCTCCAGACCTTCACGCTACCTGAAAAGCTTCCGGTGGCGAGCCAAAGGATGTCGCGCCCCTCCCCCCCGTCGTCCGGCGCCGGAATCATGTCGAGATGCCAGACATGGTCATCATGGGGCAGCGTGTGCATGACCCGGGACAGGGGCGCGACGCTCCAGAGACGGGCCGACCCGTCGAGATCGGATCGGGTCAGGACACGGCTCCCGTCCGCGCTGAAACGGGCGTCGGATACCGCGGCGTCGTGGCTGAACACCGCCAGCTGCTTGCCGCTGTCGAAGTCCCACAGTCGAGCCGTCTTGTCGAGCGAGGCGGTGAGCACGAGCGCCGACTCGCCAGGCCGGGCGGGCGGCTGGAGGACCGCGTGCTCGACGCTGAGCTCATGCTGGCCGATCACGGTCGCCGACGCGTCTTCCGAGAGATCCCAGCGCACCACCTGGCCCGCGTCGTCCACGGCGACCAGGTAACGTCCCTGCGGGCCAAAGGCGACGTCTCGCACCGCGGTCTTATGCACGTCGACGACGCGATCGGCGCTTCTGGTCTGGGATAGCTCCCGCAGCAACTCCCCATCGACGTCGTACACGCGAACCCGCTCGTCCGCCGCGGCGATGGCGATGCGCTCTCCCTCGCCGTCGAAGACGGCGCGATTGAACGGCCTCCGCAACGGGCCTTCCTGCGGCAGGGCGAGCAACATCTGTCCGTCGCGCGTATCCAGCAGGCGAGCGCGTCCCTCCCGCGAAGCCGTCAGCAACCGATCGCCATCGGGCGAGAAGGCGAGGCTGCGGATTTCCCCGTCTTCCATCGGCACGTCCAGTGGCGGGGCGTCCGGATTGTCGAGATCCAGAATGCACACGCCGACGCGCCGTGGCGCGGTTTCCCGGGCGAAGGCGAGATAGCGCCCTGCCGCATCCACGGCCACGGCGCTTGGGCCTGCGAGCCCGGCGCAAGCGTAAGTCGCGGCCGGCGTCCCCTCAACGGGCACGGGCAAACGCCACACGCCAGGCGGGCCAATGGCGAAGACCGCGGATTCCGGCCCCCGGCCAGCGAACACCAGGGCGCGTACATCCAGTTGCGGGCCGGCGATCACCTGCTCCGGTACGAAACGCCCGGCCTCGAGCCGCCACAGCGTGCCGCCATGCCCGGGCGCGAAGGTGGCGAGCCGTTCCCCGTCATCGCGAAAGGCCGGCGGCACATGCAGTTGACCTTCCACCACGGGTGGTTGCGCCATGGCGACCAGACGGTTAGTGGTAAAGGCGCGGCTGAGCACGTCGAGCGCCGCCAGCGGCAGGTATGGACCGGCGTCGAGCCCGACCGCCACCGCCATCGGTGTGTTGCCTCTTGCAATGGCGAGATTCGCCTCGTTGAGCAGGCTGCGGTGCAGATGCACGGTGGCCGTGCGCGAGGCGCCCCAGGCCCAGAAGGCCGTGCCTGAGGCAAGCAGCAGTAACCCGGCGAGGGTGACGCCGGTGACGCGAACCAGGCTGTGACGGCGGCGCTGGAGGCGCAGATAGTCCTTGGAGCGGGCGAGAAACTCCTCCTCCAGGGGTTCGAGCTCCGCGGGGTAATTCGAAGCGAATTCTGCGGCGACCGCGTACGCGCTATCGCTCAGCAGGTAGTCCAGGTTGCAGTCCGTGCGCTTCCACAGGCGCGCCTGTCGTGTGATCTGGTAGCGGCGGCGCAATGCGTCCCGGTTCTGGTCCCGCGCAAGCCAGTCTCGAACCGGCCCCCATCGCTCGAGCAGAACCGGATGGGTCAGGGCGATGGTGGGGAAGTAGCTGCCCCAATCCGTTTCGACGGGGGCCTCGGGGCCGGAATCCCCGGAATCGTCTGCTTCAACGCGCTGCAAGGCGCCGCCCTGTCGGCCCGAAGCGCGCAGTAACCTCTTGGCGGCGGTGACCCGCAACGCGCGCGCCAGCAAGCCGCGAAAGGTCAAGTCGAGCTGCGGACACGCCAGCTGCAGATTGGGATCGGGGACGGCATCGCTCACGAGCAGGCGCGCCTGGATCAATGCGTGCGCCAGGCGCCGGCAGTCGGGAACCGACTCGAGGGTAGTCAGATCGGCAACACGGGCGGAGGGCCCGCTACCCTTCTCCAGGGTTATCACCGCCCTGCAGAGCATGGGCAGGGCTTCGCGCGCGGCCGCATCCAGCTGCTCCCAGACCCGCTCCGCGCGGCGGACGGCCTCACCGGCGAGTCCACCCGCGGCCTTCAGCGCCCGCAGCGTCAGGTACCCCGGGCGCGGGCGATCGGCGCGCTTTTCCGCCATTTCTCCGTCACGGGATTCCAGGCTGTCGCGGTAGAGCGCGTCGAGCGTTCCCTCGAGCAGGGGCGGCCACAGGTGGAGGCGATTCGCCTCGGTCTCGAGCGCTTCGACCACGCCATGCGTGCCCTCGGACTCGTATTGGATGCCTGCGACCAAGCCGGGGATCTCGACGATCTGCCTGATCCGGACCGCCGGTGGCGCGTCCAACGCCATCCAGCCGGGACCGACGGCGAGTCTGCCCAGATCGCCGAGAAGCGGCACGTCGCCGAGGTATTCGGAACCCAGCACCGCCACCACCCAGGCCGAGCCGCTCGCGGCAAGCGCCGTCAGCGCCTTGCAGTAGCGCTCCCGCTGCGGCGGCGGCATGTCGTCGGACAGCAGGCCCTCGAGCGGATCGACGACAAGGGCGAGACGGACGGCGGGACCCTCCTCCCCGCCCTCGGCCCGCAGCGCGCCGGCCAGGCCGTTCAGCGAGGCCGTGATCTGGGCGGCGGCCAGGTCCGGCTCATCGGCCAGCGTGCGGTGCAGGAGACCCGCATCGACCCCGATCGCGGACAGCAGATCGCCCAGCACCTCCTTGGCGCACAAGGCCTCGGCGAGGGCACGAAGCGGATCGCCCGGTTCGGCGCCCGGCGCCGTCAGGCACCAGCGGCAACCCGCCACGCCGGCGATCTGATAGGGGCGCATCAGGCGCGGCAGGAGGCCCGCCCGAATCAGGGAGGACTTGCCGCATCCGCTGGGCCCGCTGACGAGCAGAAAGCCGCGACCCGCCTCCCCCAGGGCCTCCAGGCGGCCAATGAGGTCCCGCGTCTCGCTCTCACGTCCGGTAAACACCCGCTCGTCGGCAAATTCGTAGGGCCGATCGGCGCGAAAGGGACTGCCCATCCAATCCCGCGCGCCGGACCCGCGCTTCTCGACGAACACCCGGCGGTTGAGCAGCTTGCGCAGCTGTACCTCTACCAGATTGCGGAAGGCCGCGTCGCTGTCGAAGGTGCGGAAGGCGCGCTTGAATGACCCGTCGGGATTGAAGAAGTTGTGCTGAAAGAACTCCTCCAGCCGCTTGCGCTCGTCGATGGCCTCGAGCGTCGCTTGCGGATTGGTAATGTCCACCAGCTTCGGGTTGGTCTTCTTGTAGACCAGGACCTCGGGTCGCTCGCCGCTGGCGGGACCCTCCACCGCGTCGAAGAACTCCCACTCGGTGCCGGTCATGCCCGCGTAGGGCTCCTCGGGGAGCGGAAAGCCGAGCCGGGTCCAGAGCACGACCAGGACGATGTGGCAGTCCGCGGGCCGCACCAGTCCGGCCTGGAAGGTTCTGTCGGCGGTCAATGCCTCCTGCTCCCAGAGCACCGGCTCAATCCTGAAGTAGGGCAGGAAATCCTGGCTCAGGCGCTCGATGACATCCTTGACGATCGCTCGTTCGTGTTCCACGTCCGCGGGCGAGGACACAAAGATTCGGACGCTGTCCTGATGCATGATCTGAGGAGGTCGCCGCTGGAGGCTGCCGGGCCCTGGGTTTGGCTGAGCTGTAAAATATAACGGCGCAGGCGTCGCGAAGACAGGATCATCGCCGGCCAGGCGCCGGAATCCGATCGTTCGGTTCTCGCGGCCCTTTACAATCACCCGATTCGCGCAACCGACTCACATCGCGGCAAAGGGGATATCGAGAAAATGGACGACCGCTTCCAGATCGTGTTCTTCGGAGAGCTGATCGGCGATACCAAGGCGGAGGATGCCGCCAGGCGTCTGCAGTCCCTGTTCGGTGTCCCGCAGGCCAGGGCGCGCGAGCTGCTGTCGGGCGGAGAGCGGTGCGTGCTCAAACGCGACATCGACGCCATCGCCGCCGAGCAGTACCGCTCCGCGCTTGAACGGGCCGGTCTGGCGGTCTCGGTCGAACCAGCCGAGCCGCTCAATCCGGCGGACATGGAAGCGAACGAGCTCGGCGGGCCACAGCAGCCGGAACGATGCCCGACCTGCGGCTCGGCGCGGATGGCCGACGGCGAATGCCTGGATTGCGGGATGCCCCGGAACGCCACGGCCGGGCCGAGAAAGGTCCCCGCCGCGCACGGTCTGAGCTGGGTCGCGCGTGGATTCTGGCACTTCAGGACGGGCGCCTTGGCCTGGGTCCTGATCACCGTCATCTTCGTTGCCCTGTCGATCGCCGTCGGCCTGATCCCCTTCGTCGCCGGCGTCGTCGTCACGATTTTGAGCCCGATCCTGGCTGGCGGCGTGATGCTTGGCGCCCATGAGCAGGACCAGGGGCGCGCGCTGCGCGTCGAGCACCTGTTCGCCGGTTTCGCCGCCAATGCCGGCCCGCTCGCCCTGATCGGCTTGCTCTACCTCGCGGGCACGATCGTCGTGGCCGTCGTCGCGGCAATCATGCTGGCAACGGCCATGGCGCCTCTGATGTCGGCGACCGGATCGGAGCTGGCGCGGATGCAGGATGCCGAGGCCCTGTTCGAGCTGGTCGGACCCTGGGTCCTGGCCACGGTCCTGGTCGCGTCACTGCTGTTCGTGCCCCTGATCATGGCGGTCCTCTTCGCTCCGGCCCTGGTGGTGCTCGACGGCCTGCGGCCAGCGGAAGCGATGCGGTTGAGCTTTGCCGGCTGCCTGATCAATGTTTTGCCGTTTCTGATTTACGGCGTGATCGCGCTGGGGCTGGCCTTCCTGGGTGCCCTCCCTCTCGGGCTCGGCCTGCTCGTGGTGTGGCCGACCCTGATGGCAGCCGTCTACGCGGCGTACCGGGACATCTACCACGGCTGAGCAGGCAGGCCGACGCCCTTCCCGCGTAGATGGACAACCGCGCAGCTTTCTGCTTCCCTGAACTGCCCGCAGTTCCGTCCCCGGAGCCATGATGGTCCGCCGCACCCTGTTCCTCGGTCTCGCCGCGCTGCTCGCCGTCGTCGCCATGGGGGGCGCCCTTCTGTTCTGGGCGGCCAAGCGCGCCGAGCCCCGTTACGCCGGGGAGATCCTGCTCGCGGGGCCGGCGGCGCCGATCACCGTGCGCTACGGCGCCCATGCGGTCCCGACCATCGAGGCGGACAACCTGCAGGACCTGTTGTTTGCGCAGGGCTACGTGGTGGCCTCGGAGCGCATGTGGCAGATGGACCTGCTGCGCCGGCTCGCCTCCGGCCGCCTGGCGGAGGTGCTTGGTGAAGACGCGCTCATGGCGGACCGCTTCTTTCGCACCATCGGGCTGGCGAAGGCCGCTCGGGAGGGGCTTGATGCCCTGGAAGGGCCCTACCGGGAGATGCTGGAAGCCTACGCGGCCGGCGTGAACGCCTATCAGGAACAGGCGGCCGGCCGGCTGCCGCTGGAGTATCTGATCGCCAGGTTCGAGCCCGCGCCCTGGACCCCCGAGGACAGCCTGGTCATCGGCGAGTACCTGGCCTGGACCCTGTCCTTCAACCTGCGCTCGGAGCTGGTGTTCCTGCACCTAGCCGCACGTGTGGGCAACGAACGCGCGGCCGAGCTCTTCCCGAGCGACGAGGGCATACCGGCCCCGGACGACGCGGCGGATCTCCCCTCCTTCGCCGCCGCGTCCGCCGCCGGCATCGAGAGCCTGCTCGCGCTCCCCACCGGCTTCGGCCTGCCCACCGCCGGAGCCGCGAGCAATGCCTGGGCGGTGACCGGTGAGCGCACCGCAAACGGCGGTGCGTTGCTGGCAAACGACACCCATCTCGCCCCGACCCTGCCCGGAATCTGGTACGAGCTGGAGCTGCGCGCGCCGGGGCTTCACGCCGCGGGCGTGGCGCTACCGGGCGTCCCCCTAATCCTCATCGGCCACAATGACGACCTGGCTTGGGGCTTGACCACGGTCATGGCGGACACCCAGGACATCTTCGTCGAGCGCCCGACCCCGGACGGCGATCGGGTAGCGCGCCCGGACGGCGCAGAGGAGGCCATCGTCTCGCGCCAGGAGGAGGTCACTGTCCGCGGCCATGACCAACCGCACCGGCTGATCGTGCGCAGCACCGGCCACGGGGTCATCCTCAACGAGGTGCTGGGCGCCAACACCGGCACGCTCATGGACCTGGAGCCGGTGGACACCCCCCACCTGCTCGCGCTGCGCTGGAGCTCCGATATCCCGGAAAGGGCGCTCGCCGGGGTCTTCGGGCTGAACACGGCATCCACCCTGGAGGAGGCCCGCGCGGCATCCCTGGAGCTCAAGCGCGCGTCCTTCAACCTGATGGCGGCGCACCGCGACGGCGGCATCGCCTGGCAGGTGACGGGCGCACTCCCTCGGCGCGGGCGCGGATCCGGGGTCTTTCCATCGCCCGGATGGGAGCCCGGCTACGGCTGGGAGGATTATGTCCCCCAGACGGACAACCCGGGCATTGTCAATCCCCGCGGGTACGCCCTGATCACCGCCAACAACCGCACGGTGCCGGAGGACTACCAACCCAGCCTGGGACATTCATGGATGGCGCCCTTTCGAGCCAGGCGCATCGAGGAATTGATCGGCCAGCGGATCGCGCTCACCCCACGCGACATGACCGACATGCAGCTCGATCGCTTGAGCCTGGAGGCGAGACGGTTCAAGGAGTCCCTTGGCCGGGTCGCGCCGGAGATCCGCCTCATCGACCCGGAGGCCAGGCGCATCGCGGACGAGTATCTGATGACCTGGGAAGGCGACTTTGGGCCGGAGAGCCGGGCGGCGGCCCTGTTCGTGCTAATCAGGCAATCCCTGTTCGAGGAGCTTTTCGGCGATGAGCTGGGGGAGGACCTGCCCGCCCTGCTCTCCGTTGCCCTGCTCAGCTACAACGCCCTCGAGGCAGCGCTGTACTCGGGAAGGTCGAGCTTCTGGGATGACGTGGACACCGCCGAGGTCGAGGGCCCGGCCCACGTCTGGGCGCGCGCCCTGCGCCGCGCCAAATCAGCGCTCGACGAGACGCAGCCGGAGCTGGGCAAGCAGCGCCTGGATCGCCTGCGCCACGTGAGCTTTCCGCACGCCTTCGACCGCACCCCCTTGCTGGGTGACTTTTTCGGTCTCGGCCCGCTGCCGATGGGCGGCGACACGCACACGATTAACACCTTGAAGGCCTCGCCGGATGACCCCGGCACGGCCCTGTTCATACCCACCCTGCGCGTGGTCTACGCCCCGGCCGACTGGACTCAGACCGAGGGCACGCTCACCCTCGGCCAGTCGGGCCATCGCTTCTCCAGGTACCGGGACGACCAGCTCGAAGACTGGCGCGCCGGGCATTACCACCCCTGGCCATGGTTCGGGCCAGACCCTGGAGACGAGATCGGTATCCTGACGCTCAAGCCGGCACCCGATCGGCCCGCTCCCTGATCCTCGGCCGGCGTCAAGGAAAAGCCGATCAATTCAGCGCCTCCCGCGGCACAGGGACGTGACGCCGTTTTCAAGCATAAGCCTCGTAAAATCAATAGTTAGCGACACCCGCTCCAGCGGCTCGGGAACAGGCTCTCCAGGATCCCCGACCGATGGTAAACGGCGATACCCAGCGGATAGCCCCCGTATGTGACGATGACCTGCCCCCAATGCAGCCCATCGGTCTGGCCGCGGTCGGGTTGGACGTCCTGGCGCCGGAGGTAGGCTTCGCGTTGCTCAACGGTCAGCTCGAGCCGGCCGCGCGTGGCATAGGAACCGAGGAACATGGCCCCGGCCGTGCTGAGCTTGGGCCGACGGATGTTGGTGCGCAGCACGAACAGGCCGGCGGCCTGCGCGGCAGGAAACCGTGGCCGGGCATGGTCGGCGGCGGTGAGATGGAGCCCGCGGCGGGTCTGGCGATGGATGGCGAAGCGCTGCCACAGCTGATCTGGCAGCCCGTAACGCTCGCTCAGGCCCTCGATCCAGTTCGACTCCGGCTCCCCTGCCAACGCGGCCGATCGGGCCTCCCGGGCTTCCGTGGAATCCGTGACCTTCTCCAGCACGGCGATGAAGAAGCCGCCGGTATCGTTGTGGTGAGGCCAGAATCGGATGCAGCGCCCCAGCTCGGAGCCCAGGTCCTCGCCTGCCCAGCGGGTGACGCCCGGCCCGGTGCGAAGCCCGGGAACCTCGACTCGCAGGAGACGCACCCGCCCGTCGCATTCGCGCAGGATGTCGCGAACCACCAGCTCGTTCTCCTCCGGGGCCAGGGTGCAGGTGGAGTAGACGACCCGCCCGCCGGCGCGGCAAGCCTGGACCGCCTTACGCAGCATGGCCCGCTGACGGGCAGCGAGTCGATCCGACAGGTCCGGCCCAAGCCTCGCCACCAGGTCCGGATTGCGCCGCAGGGTCCCCTCGCTGGAACAGGGAGCATCGAGCAGCACGCGGTCGAACTGACCCGCCTCGGCGGGCCAGTTGCCGGCGTCCTGGCAGGTGGTGGCGACGTTGACGACACCCAGCCGGTCCAGGTTGCCCTGCAGGGCACTGATTCGGTCGGTGGCGAAATCGTTCGCGATCAGGGTGCCGCGATTCCGCATCCCAAAGGCGATCTGGGCGGTCTTGCCGCCGGGGGCAGCGCACATGTCCAGCACGCGCAGGCCGGGAGCGAGACCCATCAGGGTTGCGGGCACCTGGGAGACGGCCTCCTGCGCATGGGCCAGACCGGCGCGATACCACCAATGCTGGCCGCCGCGGTAGCCCTCCGGCAGCACCAGGGAACCCGGCAATCCGGGACGTGTACCAGTCTCGACGCCCTCTCCCGCCAGCAGCTCCGCGAGCCCGCCCGCATCGATCCGCGTCGGGTTCGCCCAGATGCAGGGGAGGAGCGGCCGATCCATGGCCTGCGCGAAGGCCGGCCAGTCGTCGATCAGACCGCGGTAGCGGGTCAAGTACGCGAGGACCTGCCCGGGATCCGACCTGCGTCGATTGGAGCTTGGGCGGGGTCTAGGTTCCATGCCGTCGGATCGGTACGAACCCGCGGATATGGATGCGTTGCATGGGCTATCGGGCCAAACTTGCTAATCGAAACCGGGTGAGTGCTTGAACTCCAGTCGCAAGACCCGAGTGGTGGCCGCTCGCCTGGTTGTACCCGGCACCCGTGGCGGGACTCAAAGATAGAGCTCCCTGCGCTCCGGCAGCTCCGGCAGCCTTTCCCCCAGGCACCGCCGGCGGCATCGGTACCACAAGGTATGCCACCTGCGGCGATCCCTGCCCCGGAACAGCCGGCCTTCGCCTTCAGGTCGTTTCCCGACCGGAGAGGCACCGTTCCCGAAGGCCGAAACCACATCCGGCAGCATACGGGCGGCAAGCCTGACGCTCTTAATGTACAGGTTCATCGGCCCGTCGCCCGGCTCCATGGCGGGGAAGCCCCTGGCGAGTATCGCGCCATGGTCCAGCTTCGCGTCCAGGTAGTGGATCGTGATGCCGACCTTGTCGAAGTCACGGTAATAGAGCGGCCAGAAGGTCGTGTTGAGCCCGCGGTAGTCAGGCGCACACCCGAAATGGATGTTCACCGCGCCCAATGTGGCGATGCTGAAGACCTCCGGTCGGAGGAGCGGGGCGCCGGCCGTCAGCAACAGGTTCGGCTCGCACTCCCTGAGCAGCGCAACCCCGACTGGCGCATTGACCTGGTCGTGGCGCAACGGCAGGGTCTTGTCCGATAGAGGCTGCATTTCCGGTTCCGGAAATGCATCTCTCATCAACTGGCGATCCGCGCCGTTCAACCAGTTTGAAAGGAGGGACCTGGATTTCTTGAGATAGCGCCGAGGATGCCAGATCGGCTTGGGAAAGGCTTCCGCATCGGAGGGCGGCTGCGGATAGGAGATTTCGATCAGTCGCGACAAACCAACCCGGTGCTCGACCGCCAGAATGAGAGGAAGAAGGTCCGAGTCACAGGTACTGAGGAAAACGACGTTCATGATCTTCCGGCCGTGTGGCGATAGGTCACCAAGCAGCCGCGGTACCACCGGTTCCTGCGACGAGACCGCGAGCCTCAGGAGCGATCCTTACTCCTGCAGCCGGACGATGTCTAGCGCCCGATCCAACCGACCCCGGGCAAGGGGCCCCGCGTCGAGGCCACCCGCGCCGCACACGGGTGCGAGATCAGTCGAGGTCGCTCGCCATGAAGGCGTAGAAGGGGCTCAGCCCCTCCTCGTCCACCCAGCGCAGATAAGCGGTGAACTGTTCCGCCATTTCCTGCGAGGGCAAGACATCGTTGACGGATGCATCCCCGTCGATCCTGGACTCGAAGGCAACCAACCGGCTCGTGCCCTGAGCCTTCACCCAACGCATATAGGACATGAACTCCTCTTCCATGGCCTGGGAAGGAAACAAGCCGGTGGCGGAAACGGCGCCGTTGATCGCCGGCTCCAGGTCAAGGCTGGTGGCGCCCGCCGTTTCGGCGGATCGGGCGACGCCTGACAACAGGAAGGCCGCGACGATTCCGGTTAGTAGAACGGACTTGAACATGGACATCTCTCCCGAAACTGTCATTCAGAATGTTAAGTATATTAGTAAACTCTTATTAATTAGTTTGCAACATTGAAGATGTAACCCAAATGTTTCACAGTGTTCCGCCATCTGACTTTATCGCCACGCGTGCGCGGCGGGTCGGCGGCCAACACCCAAGATCACGGAAACCCATCGGAAGAAAGTCCAATGACCGACACCAACGACAAGACCCCCGTTGCCGCGTCGCAGCGGTCGGACGAGATCCGGCAGCAGGTCCGGGAGGACTATCGCCGCGTCGCCCTGGCCGCCGACACGGGCTCATCCTGCGGCGAGGTCAGCGGGTGCTGCGGCGTCTCCGAGGAGGTTCAGATCAACACCCTGGTGTCCCTGCGGCTGGGCTACAGCGAGGACGACCTGAGCACCATACCCGCGGGCGCGGACATGGGACTGGGCTGCGGAAACCCGAGGGCAATCGCCTCCCTCCGCGAGGGAGAGTTGGTCGTAGACTTGGGAGCGGGCGGCGGGTTCGACTGCTTCCTCGCGGCGCGTGAAGTCGGGGCAACGGGACGGGTCATCGGCGTCGACATGACCCCGGACATGGTCAGCAAGGCACGGCGCAATGCCGGCCAGGCGGGCTTCGGCAACGTGGAGTTCAGGCTCGGCGAGATCGAGCATCTGCCGGTGGCCGACGGCATCGCGGACGTCATCATCTCCAACTGCGTCATCAACCTGTCGCCGGACAAGCCGCAGGTCTTCCGCGAGGCCTTCCGCGTGCTCAGGAACGGGGGACGCCTCGCGATCTCGGACGTGGTCGCGACCGCCGAGATGCCGCCGGAGATGAAGGCGGACACGAGGCTGCACTCCGGTTGCATGGCCGGCGCCGTGATGATCGAGGAACTGGAGGCGATGCTGGAGGCCGCGGGCTTCACCCGCATCTCGATCCGGCCGAAGGACGAGTCGCGCGAGTTCATCCGGGACTGGGCCCCAGGGCGAGGGGTGGAGGACTATGTGGTCTCCGCCTCGATCGAGGCAATCAAGCCCTGAGCAAGCCGGCCCGCGGGGTCATCAAGGCCATGTATGGCACGACGACCATCGACTGCCCCTGGTGCGGCAGCCCGACGGAAATCACCCTGGATTGCTCCGCCGGAAGCCAGACCTTCGTCGAGGACTGCATGGTGTGCTGTTCCCCGATCCTGGTCCGCATGGACTGCGATCCGGTCAGCGGAGAGTTGGCGGGGCTCACGGCGGTACGCGAGAACGAGTGACTGCGGGCGCCCGAATTCCGAACGAACCTCGGATCGAGACCGGAAGGCTTCCGTTGGCGACAACGCCGAAGGGATGACCGCTCAGACCGCTTGGACGGCCCGCCGGTAGCGGCTTTCGAGGATGTCGACCAGGCCGGGATGGGCGCCTACTAGAGAGGTCGGAAAGACACGGAACCCCGGGAACTCGAGCTCGGCCCGGGTGCGGATCTCCTCGATGTCGCCGCCGGCCCCGGCGTGCCGGCCCGGGGAAAGGAACAGCATGGACAGGATCACCGGCCCGTCACGGTCGGCCAGCGCGAGCCGGCGCAATGCGTCCGCGAGCAGTTCCCCGTTGAAGTCGTACTCACTGCCGGCCCGCCGCTCCATCACCGCCTCGTCAAGGACCGTCCCGCCTCCGAGGTCTTGCCGCAAATGCTCCGCGAGGACGCGGCGCACCTGGTTGACCTCCGGCAACGGCGAGCCATGATCGACCAGCACGACCCGGCGGGGATCGAGCCCCCGGTCGCGCGCGGCCTGACGGATGTTGTCGCCAAGGATGCGCCCGAGACGCGGCTCGCCCTCCGGCAGCGGACAGAGGACATCGGCCAGACCCAGGGAGAACGGACCCGAGTCACGGCGGACGGCCTCGGCCTTGTCAGGGATAAAGCCGGTGAGGGCGCCGCTGCGCCCGAAGAACAGCGGCAGGATCAGGAAGTCCCGCGCGCCCTCGGCCACCCGGCGGCGCAGAAAGGGCTCGAAGGTATCCGCCGGCCGGCCGCTGAGCTCTTCGGCCGGGACACGGGAGGCATGCAACAGCGACACCGGGTGCACCGGCTCCCCGATCCGCTCTGCCACGGCCGACGCCAAGCGCCGCAGGCTCAGGGTGGACTCGGCCCGTGACGAGCCGTTGTCGAGCAGCACGACGGTTCGCATGTATCTCACCACCCCGTCTTTTGGCAAAAGAAAGTGCGTCTTGAAAGGTTCAAGTCGCCCTTCGGACAAATGGGGACTCGATCCTTGCGGCCAAGGGGGAGCGGCCCTTTTCCCGCGTGCCACCCGCCCGGTCGAGACAGAGGGAGGCGGGGCATGGCGCGTGCCGTTTCGGATGGGAACAGGCCGGGTCGAACCGGCGGGTCCAGCGCGCGGGTCACGCGTTCGGGGAGATACCGGACTCCTGCTCGGGCGCGTTCTTGAGAAATTCAGCGAGTTGCCGGTCGACCTCCAGCACATGGCCCATGAGCCAATCCTTGAGGGTTTCCAGGGTCGAGATGTCGAGGAACTCCCGGCCCGAGGCACGGATCTCCCGGACCATGACGGCATACTCCGCGAGCAGGATGTCGTGCTCGCTCTTGTGCGCGGGATAGTCCGGGTAGTCGAGGGTCCGCATCACGTCCTCCTCGCGCTGGAAGTGGCCACGAACGTGCTCCGCGAGATCGTCGAGCACCCCGAGAAGCGCGGATGCGGATCGCCCCGCGCCGACGCCGCGAACCCCGGACGGGTCGGGCCAGTCGCCGAAGTCTCGCGCGATCCGGTTCAGCAACTCCGCGAGGAGCCGGTGGTCGTCGTCCATGAATCCCACCTCCAGGGTCCAGCAGTCGCGCCACTCGAAGAACCTTGGCCGCGGCGCCTGCATCAAGGCCGGCGCGGCGTTCGAACCCGCATCGCGCGGTACTGCATCGGCTTTCATCGGGGTCAATCCTGCGTCCCGGGAAAAGACCGGACGGCTCGGCGTCCCTGTGCTAAGCATAATCCATTTCGGAGCCCTTCCCCGACGCCCGCCCCGTCGGCGCACATGGTCTCAGGGCGGGGCCTCGAACATCCTGCGGTAGACGTGGGCGTCGAAAACGACGTCGAGCTGCTGGATGCGTCCATCGACGACCCGGGCCCAGTGCGCCACCTTGACCGATTCCTTCTCCGACACCTGTATGGTGAAGCGCAGGAAGTGGCACACGTCCCGCCCGTCGACGAACGCCTTGAGCGGCTCGATGCGTTGGACGATCGCGGCGCTCATCGACAGCTGTTGAATGAAATCGTCCGGATCGGAGAAGCTGGATATCGGGCTATCGTAGCGGAAGCCGGTGTCGGCAAGATGACGGCGTGCGCCCTCGTAGTCATGCGCGCCGATGGCGGCCAGGTAGGATTCGACGATCGCCCTCGGGTCCGTCCGGTTCATCGCCGAACCTGCGCCGCAGAATGTCGAATACGCATGCTTCCCCTCCTGCCGGGAACCGAAACGGGCTCCGGGGAAATGCTAGACGGCCTCTTCCAGCGCCGGAGGAAACCAAGTCTGCGCAATCTCATCGTGAAGATCGCCGATGCCGTGCTGCAGATCATCGACGAACTCGTGGAGATCAATCTGGTCGAGACGTTCGACCTCGGCCCCGAGCAGGGTGCGCTTGACCCTGCCCACGACCCGCAGCGCCGCCTCGTTACGCGGCAGGCGCTCCAACGACATGCGCGCGGATTCGATGCAGTGGTGCACCGCGCGCGGAAACTCCGCGCTCTGGAACAGAAAGCGCAACACCGGCCCGCGCTGGACGCGCACCTGCTCGCTGCGGCGATACATCTGATACGCCGTCAGGGACTTGAGCACGCTGACCCACTGGGCGGTGCCGAACGGGCGCGGGTCGTCCGCGTCCTCGGGCAGCAGGCTCGCGGAGCGCACGTCCACGATGCGGGTGGTCATGTCCGCCCGTTCCAGGCTGCGGCCGATGCGCAGGAACTCGAAGCCTTGGTCATGGAGCATGGTCCCGGTAAGGAGTCCGAAAATGGTCTGGGTACCCAGAATCACGTGTCGCAAATAGTCGTAGCGCCCGCGCTTGGTCATGCCGAGCTGGAGCTCGTCGCGCACGTACAGGTATAGCTCGTTGATCTGCTCCCAGCCCTCCCGGGGCACGATATCGCGGATGGTGCGGCAGTTCTCCCGCGCCGACGCGAGGGCATGGAGAATCGAGCCCGCGTGGCGCTCGTCACCGAGCAGGAAGCGCACCACCTGCCGCTCGCCGTAGTCGCGGTAATGCTCCTCGAACAGGGCGTTGGCCCCGGTAATGTCCACCAGCGGCCGCCAGCCGGGGGCGACTCCCCGGGGCAGGTCCAGGAGCAGGTTGGCGTTGACCATGACGACGCGTGCCGTGTCCTCGGCGCGCTCGAGATCGCGGGAAAGCCAATAAATGTTCTCGGCTACACGTGAAAGCATAATCAGACCTCCGGCACGTCCACGATCCAGGTGTCCTTGCTGCCCCCGCCCTGGGAGGAGTTCACCACCAGCGACCCCTTGCGCAGCGCCACCCGCGTCAGGCCGCCCATGGTCACCTGCTGGCGATCCGCCGACAGGATGAAGGGGCGCAGGTCCACATGCCGCGGCTCCACTCCGTGCCCCACCACGGTGGGGACCGTGGACAGCCTGAGGGCAGGCTGCGCAATGTAGTTGCGCGGGTCCTTCTTCACCACCTCGGCGAATGCCTCCCGCTCAGCCTTGGTGGACGCCGGCCCGACCAGCATGCCGTAGCCACCTGATTCGTTCGCGGGCTTCACGACCAGTTCCTCCATGCGCTCCAGCGTGTAGGCCAGGGCATCCGGCTCCATGCAGCGGTAGGTGGGCACATTGGGGATGATCGGATCCTGGGCCAGGTAGTACTTGATGATCTCCGGCACGAAGGCGTAGACCACCTTGTCGTCCGCGACGCCGGCGCCCGGGGCGTTGGCAAGGGCCACCGTGCCCGCCTTCCAGGCCCGCATCAGCCCGGGCACCCCCAGTGCAGAGTCGGGACGGAAGGCATCCGGATCTAGGAACAGGTCGTCGACGCGCCGGTAGATCACATCTACCCGGGCCGGCCCGTCCACCGTACGCATGTAGACGCAGTCGTCCTCGTCGACGAAGAGATCGCGGCCCTCCACCAGCTCGCAGCCCATCTGTTGGGCCAGATAGGAGTGTTCGAAATAGGCAGAGTTGTAGATCCCCGGGGTAAGCACCACCACCTCCGGGTAGTCCGCCGGACGCGGCGAGAGGGCGGCCAGGGTATCGAAGAGCTGGGAGGGGTAGCCGTCCACGGGCAAGGGGGCGTAATCCGCGAACAGCTCGGGGAAGACCCTCTTCGTGACCAGCCGGTTCTCGAGCATGTAGGAAACCCCGGACGGCACCCGCAGGTTGTCCTCCAGGACGTAGATGGTCCCATCGGCGTCCCGCACCAGATCCGAGCCACAGATGTGCGCCCAAATGCCGAGCGGGGGATCGACGCCGACGCACTGGGGCCGGAAGTTCACGGACTTGTCCAGCACCCCGGCGGGAAATACCCCGTCCTTGATGATCCGCTGATCGTGGTAGAGATCGTCGATAAAGAGGTTCAGGGCCTCGACCCGCTGCTTCAGCCCGTCCTCGACCCGATCCCACTCCGCCTTGGGGATGATGCGGGGGATGACATCGAAGGGCCAGGAGCGATCGATAGCGCCTCCCTCCTCCGAATAGACCGTAAAGGTGATCCCCATCTCCTTGATCGCCAAGTTGGCCGCCTCCTGCCGTGCCGCCAGCTCCTCCGGCTCCATTCCAGCGACGCCCTGCGCCAGCTCTGCGGCATAGGGGCGGGCCTTACCGCCGTCGATCAGCTCATCGAAGAACCCGTCGCTGGGATAGCTCTTCCATTCGATACTCATGTCTTGCCCTCGGCGAAATAACTCCGCAAACAGCGCTGGCGCCGCAAACTTGTTATTTTGCGGGGACGGGGTTCGCCGGACAAGGGGATCGCTCGCCGGTCCGCCGACGAGCGTAACCTCCGCGTTTCCCGCGTGACCTTTCCGGCTAGAATGTCGAGGCTTCGGCTCGCGAAGTACAGGGGAGCCTTCCCATGACCTATTGCCTCGGTCTGGTCCTGGATCAGGGCCTGGTGGTGGCGTCGGACTCACGCACCAACGCGGGGGTCGACTATGTCACCACCTTCAGCAAGCTGCACGTGTTCACGCCGGCCCCGGACCGCATTTTCATGCTGCTGTCCGCCGGCAATCTCGCCACCACCCAGGAGGTGCTGAACCGCATACGCCGCGACCTGAAGCAGCCCGGAGAAGACGCCAATCTGCTGAGCGCGCGCTATCTGTTCGAGGCGGCGGAGTACGTCGGCAAGGTCAGTCTCGGCGTGCAGCGCGATCATGGCCCAGCGCTGCAGCAAAGCGGCGTCAGCGCGGAGACGACCCTGATCCTGGGCGGGCAGATCGCGGGCGAGGCCCACGGGCTTTTCCTCATCTACCCCCAGGGCAACTACTTCGCCGCATCCCCCGAGACCCCCTACCTGCAGATCGGGGAGAACAAATACGGGAAGCCCGCCCTCGACCGCATCGCCACCCCCAAGCTCAGCCTGGACGACGGGGCCAGGCTCTGCGTCGTGTCGCTGGACGCCACCTCCCGCTCGAACGTCACCGTGGGCCCGCCCTTCGAGGTGGCGGTCTACCCAAGGACAGCCTGATGCTCAGCCATCGCCTGAAGCTGGAAGCGGACTCGCCCCTGCTCAAGCAGATGTCCCAAAGCTGGAACCTCGGCATCCGCAACGCCTTCGACAATTTGCCGCGCTTCGACTGGGAGCTCCCGCCGCCCGTCCCCGGTCAACCCGCGGCCTAACGGCGCCATCGGGAGCCGCCGTCAGCCCGATTTCCGTACCCCGAGGCGAAGCAGGTCCCCGAGCGCCTCCAGGTTCTCGCTGTCCGCCTTGTACACCGCGTACGCCTGGCGCTCGATGACCGGCGCATCCGCGACCAGGTGAAGCTCGCCGCGATCGAGGGCGTCTCCCGCCATCTGCCGCGCGAGATAGGCGCTGCCGCCATCCCGGCGCAGGAGATCGAGCGCCATCCCGCCTTGCGAGACACGCAGCGCCGAGGCCGGTAGATCGGGAAAGTGCCGGGAATGGCTGAGCATGAAGGTGCTGCCCCAGTCGACCAGCACGTAACCCCTTTGCATCGCCGCTTCGGCGGTCAGCCCCGGCTGGTCGGAAACCATCACCAGGGGAATCCGCGCCACCTGGTCCAGGACGATCCCGGGAAGCTGCGGCGGCTCGAACAAGAACGCGATGTCGATCTGATTGGTCGTCAGACGCTGGACCAGGGCCTCCGCCGTCAAGATCTCCGCCTGCAGGGCCAGATCCCGCCGCGTGCGTCGCAGCGCCAGCACCCAGTCGCGCACGAACGCCGGCCACAGGTCGGCCTGCGCGCCGATCGCCAGGGTCTTGGCGAAGCGACCGCTCAGCGCGAGCTCCTGGCGCACCCGTGTCCAGCTGCGCACGATGGTCTCCGCGTGCCGCTGCAGCCGGTGCCCGGCGGGGGTGAGCTGAATGTCGTTGCGCTTGCGGCTGAACAGCTCCAGCCCGAGCGTCGACTCCAGCAGCTTGATGCGCGCGCTGACCGAGGACTGGGTCACGCAGAGCGCCTCCGCGGCCTTGCCGAAATGGCGTGTACGCGCCACCTCGAGGAAGGTCTTCAACAGGACGATATCCATGATTCTTGACGTGATCTTTGTTGCCGCGGGCGATCGCGCACCGGCAAGGACTCCAACGCCGGGCGCGCACCCTTTCTCGCCATGCGCCTGGCAAGAGTCTACGACAGATCGGGCGCGCGAATCCGGCAGGGCCCGCGCCGCGGGTTTCCTGCTTGCCGCCGGACCATGCTCTTGGTTAGGGTGCGACCCATGAGCCCGCAGAGCCAAAGCGTCGAAATCGCAGCCCAGCCCGCGGAGCTGGAGAGCATCTTCCTCGACGGCCTGCGCCAGCGCTTCAAGGCCGAGGTCAACCGCATGACCGGCGGGGCGATGAGGCGGCTCCTCGCCGACCACCCCGATGCGGACGCGCTCAGCTTCCCCCTGAGCTATCTCTACGCCTATCACTGGCTGCGAGCCAACGTGCCATCCGCGCACCGCGCCGGGCTGCTGGCGGCGTTCCGCAACCCAGCGCGCCGCTTCCTGATGGAGCTCCTGCTGACATCCGCGGACGCCGGCGCCTTCGTCCGCGGCTACGTCGAAAGCCTCTCCGCCGCACCCGCCGGGTCCCACGTTCAAGCGCATCAGATCAAGGAACTCCTCGCCGAGCGCGGGGGAGACGCCGAGCTCGTCGCGGGGGCGATCTTGTCGGCCTGGGAAGGGCTGGGGCTGTTCTCGCAGACCTCGAAACAGGCCTACAGCGAGCTCGGCCGCCTGGAGCGAGCACGCTACCGGGACCTGCTCGGCCGGGAGGACCTGGAGCGCCTGGCGCTGATCGACGCACTGCCCGATCCCGGCGGTGGAGAGCGATTCGCCAAGCTCGGGCTGATCCCCGCGATGGGGTGCCCCCAGACCTGCCGCCACTGCATGTTTATCTGGCGGCCGCCGATGCGCGGCGTACCGGACCCGGAGCCCTTGTTCCGCTGGGTCAATGCCCACACCGACAACCTGCTCTTCACCGGCGGCGACCTGAGCCGCCATCTCGACACCTTCACGCGCGCCATCCGCTCCATGCGCAGGGTGCAGGGCTTCGCCATCCTGCTCAACGGCGACTTCGCCAATGACATGGAGACGACGCGCCGGGTGCTCGGCGACATGGCGGCGGCGGTACGGCAACGGCCCCAAGACTGGCCCCCGGCCCGGATTCTGCTGCAGATCAGCTTCGACGAGTTCCACCAGGAGGTGCTCCTAGACAAGCGCGGGAAGCTCAGGGAACGCATCCCTGTGGCCAAGATCGCGAATATCCTGGAGTGCGCTCCGGGCTACCGGGAGATCCAGCTCTGCCTGGTGCACAAGCAGACCGCGCTGAGCTTCTCGATGGAGGTGCTCAGACGCGGGGTGTTCGGGCGCCTCACGCAGGAGCTGGGGCGGCGCGGACACCGGGTGCGGGTCCTCTCCTCCGCCCCTTCTCCCAGGTTGAAGCGCCACCCGCACGACCCGGAGAAGACCGCGCCCGTGCTCAAGGACGCCAGCTTCGTCCTCGTCCGCTACCCGGACCGGCCGATCCTGCTCACCAGCTCCACGGTGGACGCCTACGGGCGAGCGCGGCTTCTGGACGAAGGGGAAACCGTCAAGGAGCGGGACCTGCTGGCGCAGGTCCTGGCCGGAAACGGACATCCTGCCGAGGCGTTCGATACCGATCTGATGCTCTGGTACAACGGCTGGGTCACCCTGTTCTCCGCCGTCCATCTGTGTCTTGGCGATTTCCACCGCGACGGCGGCGAGCGGATTCTGGCCCGCCATCGCAAGGACCCGCTGACCGCCGCCTTGCGGACCTTCGATCTGCGGCTGCTCGACTTCTACGCCGAGGTCCGCGGCGATCTCCAGGCCCGGATCGACGCCGCCACGGGACCCCACCATCTGTTCCACACCCTGACCGACGACCCGGAGGTGCGCCTGCACCTGACCAGGCGACTCGCCGCCCTCCCGTGACCAGCGAGTCGACGCGGCGCGGGTCTCCCCCAAACGACAGGTCCCATTTCATCACCAGGAGGTTCAACGGCGATGGCAACCCTCGCGCGCGCTCTGGGTGACTGGCAGTCGGATTCCTTCCAGCAAACCCTGAAGTCCGAGCTGGCGGGCCTCCCAGCCGGCGTCCTGCCCCTGCAAGCGGCCGCACCGCAGGGCGGCGTAGTCGACGAGGCCGACATCACCGTCACCGTCCTGGATGCCGCTGAGGACGCGGAGGCCGTTCGCGTCAAGGTCGGGATCTTCTTCGTCGAGACCGTCGGGGGTTGCAGCTGCGGAGACGAGCCGATGGCCCAGAACGCCTACTGCGAGATGCGCATCCGTATCGACAAGGTCACCGCGGAGGCGGCGTTTTCCGTGAGCGCGGAGTGATTCGTCGCGGGCGCTTGCGGGGCGAGCGCCGGTGAGGACTCAGTCGCCCTTGCGGGATTCGAGCACGATCATCGGGCGGCTCTTGGGACCTTCATCGTTGAGTCCCGGGTCCACGAGCCGGATCGAGCGGTTATGGCGAACCCGCATTTCGGGGAGGGAAAGGTCCAGATACTGCGCCAGCAGACGTCGCGCCTTACCGGAGTTCTTCATGCCACGCAGCAGCTTGACCTTTCTCAAGGCGTCCTCGGTAGGCTGGGTGCCGCCGTTGCGGCGGTACTGCCTGATCACGGCCTCGGTGTAGGCGAGGGTCTCGGCGTAGGTGACGTAGCTGTTGGTGCGGTCAACCACGCCCTCGCCGGCGTTGTAGGCCATGATGGCGCGCCCGTAGTCGTTGTTGTATTTGGAGAGCAGGCGCCTGAGATGGCGGATACCGGTCTCCACGTTCACCTTGGGATCGAACAGGCGCGCCGCGTCCGCAACACCATAGTCCGCGGCTGTGGCGGGCATCACCTGCATCAGGCCGATCGCCCCGGCGCGGGAAACGGCCTGCGGGTCGTACGCCGACTCCGCGGCGATCACCGCGTTCACCAGGGCCAGCTCGACCCCATAACGCTTGGCCGCACCCGCGATCAGTGGCCTTAGGTCGGACTTTCGGGCGGCCGCCGGCGCGGCTTTCGACGCAGCCTCCTCCGCCGAGGCAGGCGCGGATGCGACAGGTCCTGCACCAGCCTCGCTCGCCGAGCTGCCGCCACCCTCCGCTTGCGCCTGCGCTGGCAGCGCGAGCCACAGGCCGAATAGCAGCAGGGCAGATGATGTTCGCATGGACGTTCGCTTCCCGATGTATCGCGTTCAGTGTAACCGATGAGGCAAGGTCCGGCCCCTACACCACATGCTCGTCGTCCTCCAGATGCATCCCGAACAACTCCAGCACCGCACCCGTAATCGCCCCGCCGAGCATGCCGCCGAAGAAACCGGCCGGAACCTGATGCAACACCTGATCGATTGCGCCCTTGGTCGTGGGATCCAGCGCCGCGGCCGTTGTTCCGCCCATGATCCACACGCTCGCGCCGACCACGGACGCGATCAGGGCCGCCACTACCGGCGCCGAGATGCCGCGCGGGCAGCGCCCGGAAATGGCGGAGACGATGCCTCGCTCCGAGAGCTTGAACAGGCTGCCGACCAGGGAGACCACACCGGCGGCGAGCACGAACATGTCCAGTTCCTCGCCGTACAACCGCAGACCAGCCCACAGCAGACCACCAGCCACGATCCCCGCCAGCAGCCCGGTCAAGGTCTCCGCCAGCGGTCTGCCGCCTCCCGTCGCCATCCAGGAATAGAAACCGCCGACGATGAATCCCGCGACCGCCGCCACACCGGCGATCATAAGTAACCGCACCTGGTGACCGCTCGCCATCAGGTAGCCGATGGAGGCCAGGACGCCGGCCATGGCGCCCACCAGGGCCACGGGCATGGCGCTGTAGAAGGCGGACGTCGTCATCGCCGCCGCTGCCGCGCCCACCACCAGCGGCTGCCAACCGCTGAGCCCGATCACGACGAGCACCTGGTGAAGACCGGCGAATAGGCTACCGAACAGGCCACCCGCGAGCCCCCATACGATGAAGGTCAGCACGACAGCCGCGGCCTTGACTTTGACACCCATGGTTGAATTCGCCGGAAAACTTCGGAGTTCCAGTAGTTTATCCGAAGGACCCAGCGACTAACGAGTTTGTTTGGGCGCAGGCCCCGCAGGGGGTGGCGAAGCCGGGCGGAACGGCCGTCCGCCACCCTCGAAGAAACGCACGAAGAACTCGAACAGGACTAGACGCGTGGTCTGTATGCTGACCACCAGGCCTTCCAGCACGATCACCAGCAGGTTTCCGACCACTACGATGACCGCGACGCCCGCCACCGTCGAGGCACCATCGGCGATGGCCATGATCGCGGTCTCGAGCGCGGCGTGGGCAAGGGCGAAGGCACCGACACGGGCAAACGACAGGGTGTTGAGGAGCAGGGAGAAGGTACTCTCGAGCTGACTACCCAGCGCCGCCGGGATGGAAATCGCCGTGCGCTCCGCCCACCATCGGTTCGCGGCGCACAGCGCTGCCCCGATGACCGAGAGCCAGGCCAGGCGCGGGTCGAGAAAGGCGAGCAGGATTCCCCAGTACACTAGCAGCTGCGCCGCGTCCACGGCCCCCTCAGAGCGTCCCCGACCGCGCCAGCAGGTCTGGACGACGTGCAGAAGAACGCCCCCCGACAGCACCAGGGCGCCGAACAGCAGCGGCGCCAGGAGCACCGCCAGCGGGTCGTCCATCGGCGCGACCCAAAGCGGCTCCAGCAAGTGCTCGTAGCCGAACACGCCCCCGTAGACGAAGCCGAAAACGGTGGCGGCGGCGCCGCAATATACGAGCAGAGGCCACAGCCGCGTCCGCCGTCGGAGCAGGAGGCCGGCCGCGAGTATCACCGCCCCGTGACCCACATCCCCGCACATGTACCCGAACAGCAGGGGGACCAGCAGGGCGACCCAGGTGGTCGGGTCCGCCTCTTGGACCCCCGGAACGCCGACCGCGCGAGTGAAGACCTCGAAGGGCCTGAGCCAGACGGGATTACGCAGCACCGAGGGCAGAGGAGCGTCGACCGGCGGATCCACGAAGGCGACATCCGACTTCACGCCGACATCCCGCAGGGCCCGGTCGAGCTCGCCTCCGTCGCCCTCGCTGGTCCAGCCGGTTATCCAGCAATAGCGGCCGTCGCAGCGGATGTTGCGCGCCGTCTCACGGAACCAGTCGACCCGCTCCATCACCCCGGAGGCGCGGTGTAGGCCACGCGCATCCGCCAAGCGGCGCAACTCCTGCTCCAGAATCCGGGCCGCGCGCTGAAGCCCGGCAACATGCAACGGCAGCTCCTGGGCGCAGGCCGACGCCGACCCGGAAAACCATTCGGGTACGGGGATGCACTCGGCCGACGAGTCCTGACGCGGCGCGCACACCGCACCGAGATCTTCGCTCGGGAGGACGCCGAGCAAGGCCGGCGGACCGTCCCCGGGCACCCAGGCGTGCAGTCCGCCGGGGGGGTCCGCGAGGGAATCGCCTGACGGCGTCAGCAGGCAGAAGCCGGCGAGCACGGGGCCCGCCGCGCCCAGCGCACCGAGATCCAGGTCGGAACCCGTCAGGGACTCCAGCAGCGGTCCCCAAAGGCCGAGCACATGCTGCCGGTGCTCGAGGTCCTCCAGGCGCTCGAGCAAGGGGGCCGCATCGCGGCGCCAACGCTCGATCTGGCGCAGCGCGGCCTCCGCCGACACCTCCACCGGGAGCGTGCAGCAACGCCGCTCGAACACTGGAGCGGGCCAATAGGACCCGTATTGGCGCGCCAATGCGCGGTAACGCGCGATCTGCCTGCCAAGCGCATCCAGTTGCCCCGCATCACCTGGGGCGCCGGTCCAGTCGAACTGGACACGGCCGCGCCGCGCCAAGGCCTCCATGGCATCGTCCGCGTCCGCCTCCGGCACGATGATCTCGAACCAACGGGCAGACGCAGGACGAAGCTCCATTCCGGTACTCTCCCCGGGGTCCTGAACCTCGCGACCCCGCGCAACTCGCTTCACCGCCCGGCATGCGGGCCGCGGCGGGACATGGCTCCTCCGGCGGTCGCCCCCTGGCAAGGGACGGAAAGGGAACAACAGGTATTCCCTTACCTTCAGTTTAGTCGGACGTGGGGCGGTCCCGTGCGTTGTACCCGCATCAGCCCGGTCCCCTCGGCCGCATCGAGAACGTGGGGAGGGATCGTCCATCGCATGGGAATCCATGAGTTTTCCATGGAAATCCGCACCATCCCGAATGGATCTTTACGGCCAGCGGCATCCAAAGCGTTTACACTTGGGACGGTCGGAGCGGCAGAATGCCAATCCGACGCACAAAGCCGGCGCCGAATCGAACCCTAAGAACACAGCCAGCCGGCGCTGGCCGTCGCAGACACCCACCAGAATTTCGGAGGAATCAATGGCAAGAGTGGCACTGGTTACCGGGGGCACCCGGGGTATCGGCGAGGCCATCAGCGTGGCCCTCAAGAACGCGGGCTGTACGGTCGCGGCCAACTACGGCGGCAACGACAAGGCCGCCCAGGAATTCACGGCCCGCACCGGCATCCCGGCATACAAATTCGACGTAAGCGACTATGACGCCGTGACCGCGGGCATCGCCAAGATCGAGCAGGAGATCGGCCCGATCGATATCCTGGTCAACAACGCGGGCATCACCCGTGACGGCGTCCTCGCCAAGATGACCTTCGAGACCTGGAACAAGGTCATACAGACCAACCTCTCGTCCTGCTTCAATACCTGCCACTCCGTGGTCGGCGGCATGCGCGAGCGCGGCTTCGGGCGCATCGTCAACATCGGGTCGGTCAATGGTCAGGCGGGTCAGTACGGGCAGGTGAACTATGCCGCGGCCAAGTCCGGCATCCACGGTTTCACCAAGGCCCTGGCCCTGGAACTCGCCTCGAAGCACGTCACCGTGAATGCCATCGCCCCCGGCTACGTCGATACCGAGATGGTGCGTGCCGTGCCCGAGGAAATCCTGGCGAAGATCATCAAGACCATCCCCATGGGCCGCCTGGGCAAGCCGGAGGACATCGCCCGCGCCGTGCTCTTCCTGGTCGCGGAGGATGCAGACTTCATCACCGGCTCCACCCTCTCCATCAACGGCGGTCAGCACATGTACTGACGGGTCTCGACCCGGCCATAGCCGCCCCATCGCGGACGCTCGGAAAAGGGCGCCCGCGATGGGGGACGCGCGCTACTTCTCCCACTCCAGCACGAGCATGGATTTGTCGCCAGGGTCGGCGGCGTGCAGCTTGGGATCCAGATTGCCCACCACCGAGGGAGTCTTGAACCGGCGGCGCAACGGAATCTGAATCTCCCGCATCTTCACTGGCGCCTTACCCTTGCTGCGGCGATAAAACTCGATAACCTGCACCGCGTAGCGCCGGGTTTCCGGATAGGTCATGGCCCTATCGGCCTCCAGCGCTCCCTCGCCGGCGTTGTAGGCGGCAATCGCCTGGCCGACGCTCCGGTACTTGGTGATCAGGCGCTTCAGATGGCGCGTTCCGACATTGACGTTGGTCTCGGGCGCGAACAACTCCTCGGCCGAGCCCACGCCGTAGTCGGCAGCGGTGGCGGGCATCACCTGCATCAGGCCGATGGCGCCGGCCCGCGAAACCGCGGCGGGATTGTAGCCGGACTCCGCGGCGATGACCGCGTGCACAAGATCCTGGTCGACACCGTGCCGCTTGGCGGCGGCGTCGATCATGGACCCCAGCTTGCGCTTGTTGGCGGCGCTGATCCGGCCGGGCGGCGGCGTCTCGAGCCCGGCGGCGGTGTCGGCGGCCGAAGCGGGTGCGCAGAGCATCCCGCACAGCAGCAAACACGCGGCGATCGAAATCTCTTTTCGCATCATGACCATCGGCACCTCACCGCGGACACTCCGGGGCGTGGTTGCGGCAACCGGCTGCGGATGCCGCGCGTACGCCAAAGCTAGCCGAATTCCGGCGGCATTCACAGTGCGGGTTTTCAGGCCGCACCCCGCGAGTCCCTGTGTACCGGCCCTGCCCCTGGTGGAATCGCACGGATTGAAGGAAACTACCTAGGACGTAACTGGGGAGGAGATAGCGACGATGAAGGTTCTGCAACGCGCGGCGGTGGCTGCACTCACGGCCTCTTGGCTGTTTCATGGCGCGGTCCTGTCCGCGCAGGAGCAACAGGCGCAAGCGCCGGAAGCTGCCGTGGAAGCACAGGCGACAGAAGGAGAGCCAGCGGCCGAGGACCTGTTCCCGCAAGAGCAGATCGAGCAGCTGGTGGCCCCGGTCGCACTCTACCCGGATGCCTTGCTAGCCCAGGTTTTCATGGCGTCGACCTATCCGCTCGACGTAGTGCAGGCGGCGCGTTGGCAGAAAGACAACGCCGACCTCAAGGACGAGGCCCTCGAGGAAGCCGCGGCGGAAGAGCCGTGGGACCAGAGCGTCAAGACGCTGCTGTTCTTCCCGGACGTGCTCAGCTACATGAACAAGAACCTCGACTGGACCCAGGACCTCGGCGACGCGGTCCTCGGTCAGCAGGACGACGTAACCGATGCCGTTCAGACCCTGAGGCGGGAGGCTAAGGAGGCAGGCAACCTGGAGAGCACGGAGCAGCAAAGGGTCGAGGTCGCCCCAGCTGAGGAAGAGGGCGTACAGGCACAAGCCGGCGAGGAGACCATCATCATCCAGCCCGCGGATCCCGAGGTGGTGTACGTCCCCTCTTACAACCCATCCACGGTGTACGGCCAGGCCGCGCCGCCGGCGACCACCTATTATCCGAGCACCTACACCACGCCCACCTACGTGACAAGCTCCGGGTCCTCTAGCAGCGATAGCCTGGTGAGCTTCGGACTCGGCGCGTTGACCGGGGGCCTGCTCACCGCCGCCATCATGTGGAATAGCAACGACCGTTACGATCGCATCTACTACGGCGGGCGCGGGTACTACGGCCGCCCCGGATACTGGAACAGCCCCAACTACTGGGGCGGCGGTTGGCGGCGCCCGAGCAATATCAACCGCAATGTCAACATCAATCGGGGCGACATCAACATCAGCCGCGACCGTGGCGACATCAACATCAACCAGGTCAAGAAATGGGAGCACAACCCCGAACGGCGCGGCGGCGTGCGTTATCGCGGCAATCAGACCCAGAACAAGTTCGCCAACGTCAACCGGGACAAGGCCAAGCGCGACCTCGCGCGGGGCCGCGACCCCAACCGCAAGCGGCCGGAAATCGGCGGCAGGGACCGTCCTCAGATCGGCGATAAGAGCCGGCCCGCACGGCCAGACCGCGCGCGACCGGCCACCCGCGACGTCAAGCGCCCGCAGGCGCGGGATGTGAAGCGCCCCGAGGCACGCCCGGCGAGGGCGCCGCAGAAGCGGGACGTGCAGCGCCCGCAGACCCGGCAGGCCAAGGCGCCGCAGAAGCGGGACGTGAAGCTGAACAAACCCAAACAGCAGGTCAAGAGGCCGGCGTCGAGACCGGCCTCCAAACCCGCAGCGAGGCCCGCCAATAAACCGGCAGCCAGACCGGCCTCGAGACCGGCGAAAAGGTCTTCCGGAGGCAGCGCCTTCAAGGCTCAGAAGGGCGGGAATGCGCGCGCGGCCAGCCATCGTGGCGCCAAGAGTCGCGGAGGCGGGAAACGGGGCGGCGGAGGGCGGCGCCGTTGACCGTCACCACTGCGTCTGCCGTTCAGCTCACCCGCACCTGGAGAAGATCAAGATGAAGATCACCCTGCCTATACAGAAACTCGCACCCGCCCTCGGGGCCGCCCTGCTGCTCGCGGGCCCTCCGGCCATGGCCGAGCAGACCATCTTTCCAACCCCCGAGGCCGCGGCCCAGGCCCTGATCGACGCCGCGTCCGAAGAGGGTCGGGAGGGCCTGCTCGCCGTGCTCGGCCCCGAGCTCGAAGACCTGACCTCGCCCGACCCGGTGAGCGACGCCCAGGAGCGCGCCGACTTCGTCGAAGCCGCGCTGGAGGCCGCGGGGATCGAGCAGGAGAACGACGAGCAAGCCGTCCTGGTCATAGGTCGGGATGACTGGCCCTTCCCCATCCCGCTGGTGCGTGGACCCGAGGGCTGGTACTTCGACACGCCCGCGGGCGTGGAGGAGCTGATGGACCGGCGCGTCGGGCGCAACGAGCTCACCACCATCGAGGTGATGCGGGCCTATGTCGACGCCCAGTACGAGTACGAGGAGGAGGATCGCAACGGGGACGGGATGCGTGAGTACGCGCAGAAGTTCTTCAGCAGCGAGGGCAGCCGTGACGGACTCTACTGGCCGGCTGCGGAAGACGAGCCCGAGAGCCCGATGGGCTCGCTGGTGGCCGAGGCGGTGGCAAAGGGCTACAGCGGTGAGAAATCGGAAGGCCCGAGCCCCTACTTCGGCTATCTGTACCACATCGTTACCGCACAGGGCGAGCAGGCTCCGCGCGGAGCCAAGAGCTATCTGGAGGACGGGCGCATGACCAAGGGGTTCGGCCTGGTGGCCTGGCCGGCGGAGTACGGAAACAGCGGGGTCATGACCTTCCAGGTCAATCAGTCCGGGATCGTCTACCAGAAGGACCTGGGCGAGGACACGGGCACCATCGCGGCTGCCATTGACGCCTACAACCCAGACTCCGGCTGGGAGCCGGTGACAGACGAGGAACCCGAGGAGGAAGAGCAACCGGAGGTAGACGACGAATCAGTGGCGGACGACGAACCGGAGGCGGACGCAGACTCGTGAGGGGCAGGCGTCGTCAAGCCAGCGTGGCATCGTCGAAACGGCCTCGCGCCTCACTGTTGTGCGGAGCCGGCATTGCCGGGCTGGTGCTTAGTGGCTGGTGGGCGGTCGCAGGCGCCGAGATCTACCGCTACCAGGATCCCGCAGGGGGGCTGGCACTTCACGGACGACCCGCCACAAGGAGTTGAGGCGGAGCGCATCCTCGACATCATCGAGACCGCAAAGCCGACCGCCAGGGAGTCGTCGATCGACCTCGCCGCCCAACTGCAAGGTAACTACGACCCCATCACCCCCATCGCCCGCGCGACCCTTGCCGTTGTGACCGTCAAGAGCGCGGTTGGTCAGGCGTCCGGCTTCTTCTGCTCCGAGGAGGGCCACATCCTGACCAACCGGCACGTGGTGCGTCCGGCGGAAACCGGCGAGCTGGAGGAACGCGACGAGGGGCTCCAGGGCAAGGAGGCGGACCTGAAGACCCTGGAGCAGCAGGCCGAGGTGGCTCAATCCCAGCTCGGACTGATGAAGAAGGACCTGGATGGGTATCAGCGGGTATTGGACCGCTCCACTGACGACGCGACCCGGCAGTGGGCACAGCAAGCCTACGACAGTCTCTCGGGCCGCTATCAGGCCGAGCAGGAAAAGGTCAGGACCCTGAGCGGCGACCTGCAGAGACTAAAGAAAGACCTCAAACAGGTACGCCGGGACTTCGATTGGGAACGCAGCAGCGCGGCGGTCGCAACCTCCTTCGACATCATCCTCAAGGACGGCACCGAGCTGGAGGCGCAACTGATCGGCGTCGGCCGCGACCACGACCTCGCCCTGCTCAAGGTCGACGGTTTCCGCACGCCGCATCTGGCGCTTGACGACACGGAGACTCTATCCCAGGGAATGCGCGTTTTCGCCATCGGCAATCCGCTGGGGATGCAGGACTCGGTCACCTCCGGGGTCATCACCCAGATCACCGCCGAGAGCATCTACACGGACGCCCAGATCCTGCCCGGCAACAGCGGCGGGCCGCTGATCAGCGAGATCGGCATCTTGATCGGCGTGAACGTCGCCAAGAACGTACCGTCGGGAGAATCTCCCTACGCCGCGGGCTTCGGCAAATCGATTCCCGTCCAGGCGGCGCTCGAGGAGTTCCGCGATTACCTTCCCGCCGCGAGCCAGCTGCAACCCACCGCCCCCGCGATCGAGGTCTTCCCCCCGCCGAGCGCACCGCAAGGCGGCTTCTCCTGGGACTGACGGTCTCACGCCCGTCCATGATCGTGAACCCCGTCCGGGGCACGATTCCGCCCGCGCGCTACACTCAAGGGCAGCATCCGCACACGGGCAATGCAGCGCGCCATGCCAGAGAACATCGCCAACGGCACCCGACGCCAGATCGGGGATAAGTCCTGCGTCTACTACGACGGCTATTGGATCAAGCGCTACGAGCCCCCGGCGGATAGCCTGGAGGCCAAGAAGCGCCTCATCCACGCCCTCACCCGCCGCCTGTTCAACCACGTCGAGCACGGCATCAACATCCCGGGCAACCGCCTCGAGGAGGCGCGTCGGGCCTATGAGCGAGAGACCGATCCCGAACGCAAGCGCGTCAAGGGCGCGATGCTCGCCGGGGCGCTGTTCAACCGCGCGGCGGATATCTTCACCAAGGTCGTGGAGCTGCAGGCCGTGGGGGTGGAGATCGTAGCGGACGACGCCCTCATGCGCCAATGCGGTCAATGCCTGCTGGACGCCCTGGAGCTCGGGCGCATGGTCCGCCACCGCGGCGGGGACGAGGCGATCGAAGAGCTGTGGGGCGAGCCGTTCAAAGCCTTCTCGGTGCCGATCGAGGACTTCTACGAGAGCCGATTCATCAAGATCGCGCAGACCATGCGCGACCTGGATCTGATCGCCAACGCCCTGGTCAAGATGCCTCGGATCCTGTGACTTCTTCCGCGGCATTGTTCCCACCATCCGCGATCTGGCACAGGCCGCCAAGCTCAAGTGCGAGACCCTGCGCACCGATCCGGTCGTGTTCGAGGTCTGGCCTGCCTTCGTCGTGGCCGGCGAGCGGCTGAACCGGTGTGCACCCACGCTGCCGCCGAACGCCACTCGCGACCAGAAGCGCTGTGCCAAAAAAGGGCGTCAGCTTATCCGAGACGCGGTCACGCTGATCAACCACATCACCCGCGCGCGTGTACCCATGCCCAAGAGCACACAGGCGTTTCTGACCCGTTGTCAGCGCTTCGACGCCTACAATGGCGGCATCCGTGCCGGCGTCCGGACCTTGGAGACCGGAAGCATCTGAGCCGGCTTTCCGCTCGCAGAATCGAGCACCAGGGCACAGTTGGACCGACTGCCGCCGCGGACCGGGATAAAGACGCCTGCCCGCTGCGCGCGCATCGCAGAGCTGCCGCGAGAGCCGGAGGGGAAGGCCCCGGACGTTTACACCGGGAGGGAGATTGCGGATCATCGTCCCGTCACCCACGCCCAGGCGGTACACGCGCAAACGAAACGCCCATGAATGTCGAATCCTTGGCCGCGGAGAATGCGCGGTGCCTGCGCTCCGTCGCCAACGCCCTCATCGCCGATCAGGGACTCATCCTGTTTCTGAAGGAGCTCGCACCCCAGTGGGGGTCGAGTACCGGCAAGACGCGCCCCTATGCGGGACTGAACAAGCGGGACGATCCGGTGCTGCGCTGCATCGTACGTATCGACTCGCGCACCGCGATCCTGCTCAACGACGCTCTGTACAGCCAGGAAGGACCGTCGAGAATGGCGTCGCACCTTGCCGCGGCGCTGCGCAATCCGCAGATCGACGAATCGGGGAAACGATGCACAATTCAGGTAGCGGGCATGCAGCCGATCCTGATCAGCATCGACCAATACTCGGACGCGGACGGCAATGCCGTGGAACCCGACTCGCCGGCATTGGATCACCGGGTGGTGTCCATCCTGCCGGCGTGAGCCGCAATCCGTCAGGCGCTGGCCGCCCTTTGGGGCATCGCCTCGCTGGGCGTCGGTAGCGACGCGCTTGCTTCCTCGCGCCGCCGGAAACGCCGATCCGCCTGGTAAGGGAAGACGTCCTCCAGACGCCCGGCACGGATGCTCTCCTGCCGCTGCCGCCACCAATCGGCGTCCAGCAGGTCCCCATGATGCTCGAGGAAGACCCTCCGGATGCGGGGATCGTTGAGCAGGAACGTCTCGAACTCCTCCGGAAAAACGTCGTCGGGACCTACCGAGTACCAGGGCTCGTCGGACATCTCCAGCTCGGGGTACGGGGCCTCGGGGATGTACCGGAAGTTGCACTCGGTCAGGTAGCAAAGCTCGTCGTAGTCGTAGAAAACCACCCGCCCCTGGCGCGTGACGCCGAAGTTCTTGAACAGAAAATCGCCGGGAAAGATGTTGGCCGCCGCGAGCTGGCGGATGGCGTCCCCGTACTCCTTGACCGCGTGGGTCAGCTCCTCGTCGTCTGCCGTCTTCATATACAGGTTCAGCGGCGTCATCCGCCGCTCGATGTAGAGATGCTTGACGATGAGCTGCTCCTCTTCGACCTCAATGCTGCCCGCGGCCTCTTCCCGAAGTAAATCCATCAACTCGTCTGAGAACCGGTCCAGCGGGAATGCGACGTGGGAGTACTCCCAGGAGTCGGCCATGCGGCCCACCCGATCGTGGAGCTTCACCAGCTGGTATTTCGCCTTGACCGTCTCGCGCGTCATCTCCTTGGGGGGCGGGAAGCGGTCCTTGATCACCTTGAACACGTAGGGGAACGAGGGCAGGGTGAAGACGCACATCACCATGCCGCGGATGCCCGGCGCCACCACGAAGTGGTCCCCGGAGTAGCGCAGGTGCTTGAGGAAGTCGCGGTAGAACTCCGCCTTGCCGAATTTCTGCAGTCCGATGGCGGTGTAGAGCTCGGCCTTGGACTTGCGCGGCATCAGCGGGCGCAGGAAATCGACCACCGCCGCCGGAACCTCGGTGTCGACCATGAAATAGGCGCGCGAGAAGCTGAAGATGTCCGACAGCGCATCCGCGCCCGTCAATAGCGTGTCGACGTAGATCCCGCCCTGCTCGTCGTTCAGCACCGCCATGACGAAGGGCACCTGATCGGCGCCGTTGATGGCCTTGCCGATGATGTAGGCCGCCTTGTTGCGGAAGAACGGGGTGTTGAGCACCGCGAGCTGGAAATTCTGCTGGCGCCCACGCCGGGCCGGAAACTGTCTGCGGATGGCACGCAAGAGGTCGCAGAGATCCGCCCGCCGGTGGCGATAGGGGAGCCGGAAGTCGAAGCTCTGGAGGATGGCGCAGACCACGCGGCAGAAACCGTCGCGCGCCGGATAGTAGACGCGGTAGATGGGAACGTCGGCCTCGAGGTGCTCGGTGGAGACCGCGGGCCAGACGAAGATGTTGTCGTTGTTGTAGTAGCTGCGGTGAAACAGCCGACAGAAGACGGAATTGTAGTAGGTCTCCGCCAGCTCGGGCTGGTGATGCAGAGGCAGCAGGCGCAGGTACTCCACCTTGACCCGGCGCCACAGGGGCTCGTCGAGGTCTTCGATGCCGAAGCGCTCCCGGATCAGGACGAGCGTCTCCTCCACCCGCAGATCGTAGTAGCTGATGCGTTCGCGGGCGGCTACCTGCACCGCCGACCAGTCCGCGTCCTCGAAACGCTGCTTGGCGCCGATGGTGATCTCGCGGAACAGCCGGTAGTGGCGCTCGAACCCGTCGAGGATCGACTGCGCGATGTGTTTAGCCTGTAGCCATGCCATTGCCGTGCCCCTTACAGGCCCCTGCGGCCGGACAACGCCCGGCCGTGGAGGCCGATCAGACTAGGGCCACCTCGCCGACGAGGACGCCGTCCTCGTCGCAATAGACCCAGTCCCCTGGTCGGAAGGTTACGCCGGCGAAGCTCACGGGGAGATCACGCTGTCCCTCCCCCCGCCGCACGCTCTTGCGCGGGTTGGCGGCCAGCGCCTTTACCCCGAGGTCCATCCCGGAAAGCTCGGCGGAGTCGCGGACACAGCCGTACAGGAGCACCCCCGCCCAACCGTTTTCCACCGCGCTCTCGGCGATCAGGTCGCCGAGCATGGCGCAACGCAGGGAGCCACCAGCGTCCACCACCAGCACCCTGCCCGCGCCCGGCTCCGCGAGGGCGGCCTTGACCTGGGTGTTGTCCTCGAAGCACTTGACCGTCGCGACAGGGCCGGCGAACCGGCGCCTGCCACCGAAGTCCCGGAACCGGGGCTCGCACACCCTGACCCGATCCTCGTGCCGGTCGTAGAGGTCGGCGGTCTTGAAATCCATGGAACCTCAGCGGGTGACCGCTGCCTTGTCGCCGTAGAACTGCTCCTCCTCGGTCGAGCCCGTGAGTGCGGTGACGGAGGAGCTGCCACCCTGGATGGTGGTGGTCACGTCGTCGAAGTAGCCGGCGCCCACCTCCTGCTGGTGGGAAACGAAGGTGTAGCCGCGGTCGCGGGCGGCGAACTCCGGCTCCTGGACCTTCTGAACATAATGTTTCATGCCCTCGCCACGCGCGTAGTCGTAGGCAAGGTCGAACATGTTGAACCACATGTTGTGGATGCCGGCGAGGGTGATGAACTGGTACTTGTAGCCCATGTCCGAGAGCTCATCCTGGAACTTGGCGATGGTGGCGTCGTCCAGGTTCTTCTTCCAGTTGAAGGAGGGCGAACAGTTGTAGGCAAGCAGCTTGTTCGGATTCTTCTCCAGCACCGCCTGGGCGAACTCCCGGGCGAAGCCGAGGTCCGGGGTGCCGGTCTCGCACCACACCAGGTCGGCGAAGGGGGCGTAAGCCAGGCCACGTGAGATGGCCTGCTCCAGGCCGTTCTTGACCCGGTAGAAGCCCTCGTTGGTGCGCTCGCCGGTGAGGAAGGGCTGATCGTTTGGATCGACGTCGTTTGTCAGCAGGTTGGCCGCCTCCGCATCGGTGCGCGCCAGCACCAGGGTAGGCACCCCCATGACGTCGGCCGCAAGGCGCGCCGCGACCAGCTTCTCCACCGCCTCCTGGCTCGGCACCAGCACCTTGCCGCCCATGTGTCCGCATTTTTTCACCGCGGCGAGCTGGTCCTCGTAGTGCACACCGGCGGCGCCGGCGGCGATCATGTTCTTCATCAGCTCGAAGGCGTTGAGCACGCCACCGAAGCCAGCCTCGGCATCCGCGACGATCGGCAGGAAGTAGTCGATGTAGCCCTCGTCGCCGGGACCTACGCCGCGGGACCACTGGATCTCATCGGCACGCTTGAAGGCGTTGTTGATGCGCCGGACCATGGTGGGAACCGAGTCGTAGGCGTACAGGGACTGGTCGGGGTACATGGTCTCCGAGGTGTTGCCATCCGCGGCCACCTGCCAGCCGGAGAGATAGATGGCCTCGATCCCGGCCTTGGCCTGCTGCATCGCCTGACCGGCGGTGATGGCCCCCATGCAGTTCACGTAGCCCTTCTTGGCGCCGCCGTGAACGAGCTCCCACAGCTTCTCCGCCCCCCTGCGGGCATAGGTGTGCTCGGGCTGGACGGAACCGCGCAAGCGCACCACGTCGGCGGCTGAGTAACCACGCTTCACGTCCGTCCAACGTGGATTCTCGGCCCAATCCTTCTCCAGGGCCTGGATCTGATCGTCTCGGGTCATTTTCTCTATCCTCAAGTGGTCGTGGGAGTCGATAAGGCGTTGCCTGGCAGGCTCCTCGTCTCTTCGACCGCAGCGCAATCCCTGCATGACGATCACCGGTGGTGCCGGGTCGGCGGTTCTTTACCTAAGCTCTCCGGTCAGGTTTTAGCGAAAAGTAGACGCTGAGGGAGTATTTGGAAAGGCAATTCGATTAATTCTATTAATTGCCAAAACAAATTCTTCTTGCGGAAGCCCCGCAGCGGCGACCTGAAACAAGCCCGGCACGCATCGGCTCTCCGAACCAAAAAACCCGGCATCCGCCGGGTTCTGAACGACATGGCAGTCCGAGACAAGGGACCCCCGCCAATTCCGGGGATCCCCAGTCTCAGCAACCAGCTACTTCCAGAACTGCCACCAAGGGCTACCGCCGCCCATACCCTGCATCCCGGACATGCCGCCCATTCCGGACATGCCGCTCATGCCGCCCATTCCGGACATACCGCTCATGCCACCCATTCCGGACATGCCGCTCATGCCGCCCATTCCGGACATGCCGCTCATGCCGCCCATTCCGGACATACCGCTCATGCCACCCATTCCGGACATACCGCTCATGCCACCCATTCCGGACATGCCGCTCATGCCGCCCATTCCGGACATGCCGCTCATGCCGCCCATTCCGGACATGCCGCCCATTCCGGACATGCCGCCCATTCCGGACATGCCGCCCATTCCGGACATACCGCCCATGCCGGACATGCCGCCCATTCCGGACATACCGCCCATGCCGGACATGCCGCCCATTCCGGACATGCCGCCCATGCCGGACATGCCGCCCATGCCGGACATCCCGCCCATGCCGGACATCCCGCCCATGCCGGACATCCCGCCCATGCCGGACATCCCGCCCATGCCGGACATCCCGCCCATGCCGGACATGCCGCCCATGCCGGACATCCCGCCCATGCCGGACATCCCGCCCATGCCGGACATCCCGCCCATGCCGGACATCCCGCCCATGCCGGACATCCCGCCCATGCCGGACATCCCGCCCATGCCGGACATGCCGCCCATGCCGGACATGCCGCCCATCCCGGACATGCCGCCCATGCCGGACATACCGCCCATGCCGGACATGCCGCCCATCCCGGACATGCCGCCCATACCGCCCATGCCGGACATGCCGCCCATGCCGGACATGCCGCCCATTCCGGACATGCCGCCCATGCCGGACATACCGCCCATGCCGGACATACCGCCCATTCCGGACATGCCACCCATTCCGGACATGCCGCCCATGACCGCCCATACCGCTCATGCCGGACATGCCGCCCATATCCCTTTGCTTCGGATACAGGTAGATCTCGCCCGACGGCGTCGTCTGGTAATAACCGCCCATCCCGCTAAATGCGCCCATATTGGGCTTTGCCTCTTGCGCAGAGACGGCAGGGACGAAAATGAGCGCAACACTGACCGCTACAAAGAGCTTATTTAGGTGCATGGAATTCCTCCCGTGGGTTTACTTGTTCAGGACGATCGTGGAACGATCAAGGCTAGTCTATAACGCCAGATGAAAGCGGCATCTGCCAGAATGGCATAGTCGAGGCGGGATCAGAGAAAGACAGGGCGGGATGGGGAAGGCTGGGTCGCGTATCAACCCACGAGCCGCCGCCAGTATGTGGAACGCCAATAGTACAGGACCGTGGTGTCCGGCCAAGGGTAGGAATCGCCATAGGGGTTCCCGCGCACGGGGTGCTCGACGTTGTCGCTCCCGACATCGAGGAGACGCCAACCCGGGTCGGGCGTCTCACCTTCGAGCGGCTCACGTGTCTGTCCGATGTTGCGTCGCTCGGACGCCCCATACTTGCGGAAATTACGCTGAGCCTCCTCGAGGCTGACCATATTGCTGCTGCCTGGCATCAGCGGAAAGCGCAGTTGCGAGAGATCGTCTTCCCATCCACAAATGGGACAGACCTGATGAAAGCCGGGCTGGTAGTCGAAGACCAGATAGCCGCAGCAGGGACAGGGAAACTTGGTCTGATCTTGCATGCTTGCTCCTGCCGGAACGGCAGGCCCCCGTTTCCCGGTTCAGACTGCCGACTGACTATACATAACCCATGCCCAGACAAAAAAGGGGCGCACGCGGCGCCCCTCAACGCGGTCTTCGCGCCGCTCCCTCCGCCGCAATCGGCGGAAAGGGGCTTTGCGGCAGTGCCTCTACTCAGTTCACTTTGGGATCCAGTTCGCCCTTGGCGTAACGGTCCGTCATGGCCTCCAACGAAAGGGCCCTGATCTTGGACGCGTTGCCGGCGGTACCGAAGGCCTCATAGCGATCCTTGCAGATGCCCTTCATGGCCTTCGTGGCCGCGATGAAGTACTTGCGCGGATCGAACTCCTTTGGGTTGTCGACCAGGTACTTGCGGATGGCGCCGGTAGAGGCCATACGCAGGTCGGTGTCGATGTTGACCTTGCGCACCCCGTGCTTGATGCCCTCGACGATCTCCTCGACCGGAACGCCGTAGGTCTCCCCCATCGCGCCGCCGTGCTCGTTGATGATCGCCAGCCAGTCCTGGGGGACCGAGGACGAGCCGTGCATCACCAGGTGGGTGTTCGGGATGCGGGCGTGGATCTCCTTGATGCGCTCGATGGCGAGGATGTCGCCGGTCGGCGGGCGGGTGAACTTGTAAGCGCCGTGGGAGGTGCCGATGGCGATGGCCAGCGCGTCTACCCCGGTCTTCTTGACGAAATCCGCGGCCTCCTCGGGATCCGTGAGCAGCTGGCTGTGGTCGAGCTTGCCCTCGGCGCCGATGCCGTCCTCTTCGCCGGCCATTCCGGTCTCCAGCGAGCCCAGGCAGCCCAGCTCGCCCTCGACGGAGACGCCGCAGGCGTGCGCCATCTGCACCACGGTGCGGGTAACGTCGACATTGTACTCATAGGAGGTCGGGGTCTTGCCGTCCTCGCCCAGCGAGCCGTCCATCATGACGGAGGAAAAGCCGAGCTGGATCGAGCGCTGGCAGACCGCGGCAGAGGTGCCGTGATCCTGGTGCATGCACACCGGGATGTGCGGCCACTCCTCGATGGCGGCCAGGATCAAATGGCGCAGGAAAGGCGCCCCCGCGTACTTCCGGGCTCCGGCCGAGGCCTGCACGATGACCGGCGAATCGGTCTCGTCGGCGGCCTCCATGATGGCGCGCATCTGCTCCAGGTTGTTGACGTTGAAAGCGGGTACGCCGTAACCGTGCTCGGCGGCGTGATCCAGCATCTGGCGGAGGGAAATCAGGGCCATATCGTATCTCCTCGTTTATGTGTCGCGATGGATGGAACGGAATCGGTTCTGGCTAGTCCTCGGTAAGGAGTTTGTGCTCTCCGACCCGCATGATCTTCATGATGTTGGTCTGGCCTTCGACGCCGGAACGGTCGCCCTTGGTGATGATCACCAGATCGCCTTCGCGCACCGTGCCGCGCCGCAACAGCTCTTCGATGACCTCCCGGTTGACCTCGTGGATATCGGTGCTGGCGACGTCGAAGTTTACCGGATAGACGCCGCGAAAAAGCGTGACCTTTCTGCGGGTTGTCACGTGCCTCGTCAATGCGTAGACGGGGATGCCGGAGCTGATGCGCGACATCCATTTCACCGTCGACCCGCTCTCGGTGAGGGCGGCGATCGCCTTTACCCCGAGGTGATTGGCCGTGTACATGGTGGCCATGGCGATGGCCTCGTCGACGCGACCGAAGACCGAGTCGAGCCGGTGCCCCGAGCGGCGGGCGCTGCTGTGCTTCTCCGCCTCGGAGCAGATGCGGTGCATGGCCTCGACGACCTTGACCGGGTTGCGGCCTACCGAGGTCTCGGCGGAAAGCATGACTGCGTCGGTTCCGTCCAGCACGGCATTCGCCACGTCGAACACCTCGGCCCGGGTCGGGATCGGGCTGTCGATCATGGACTGCATCATCTGGGTCGCGGTGATGACCACATTGTTGAGCTCGCGCGCCCGGCTGACGATCTGTTTCTGGACCGCCGGCAGCTCAGCATCCCCGATCTCCACGCCCAGGTCGCCGCGGGCGACCATGATGGCGTCGGCGGCGTTGATGATATCGTCGATGCCGCGCAGGGCCTCGGCACGCTCGATCTTGGCGACGATGCCGCCCGCACCGCCCACCTCCTGGAAAATCTCCCGCGCCAGGCGCACGTCGTCGGCATTGCGCACGAAGGAGACGGCCAGGTAATCGGCCTCGATCTCCGCCGCAAAGCGGATATCATCCATGTCCTTGCTGGTCAGCGCGGGGGCGGATAGTCCACCGCCTTTCTTGTTGATTCCCTTGTTGTCCGACAGCTTGCCGCCGACTACCACCTTGCACCGAATGCCGTTGCCGACGACCTCGTCCACCCAGAGCTCGATGGCGCCGTCGTCCAACAGCAGGGTGTCGCCACGCGCGACGTCACCGGCGAGATCGGGGTAAGTCGTTCCCACCCGTTCACGGTCTCCCCCATCCAGGGGGCAATCGGCGTCGAGGCAGAAAAGGTCTCCCTGGGCCAGCTCCACCGCGCCCTCGACGAAGCGCCCGATTCGGATCTTCGGTCCCTGGAGATCCATCAGGACCCCGACATGACGGCCAAAGGCCGAGGCGCGATCGCGAATCAGCGCGGCGCGCTCGCGATGGCGCTGGTGGGTATCGTGGGAAAGATTCAGGCGGACGACGTCGACACCGGCGGCGACGAGATCATCCATGATCTTGACCGAATCCGTGGCCGGACCGAGGGTGGCAACGATCTTGGTGCGTCTGGGCATGATATCCGGTTGCTAGCCCTTAACCTTCGGCACTGCTCGCCTGCGCCCGCCGCCGGTGGCGGGCGCGGCCGATGGCTGACGGCTGATTGCTCAGTCCGCCGCGCGCTGCTCGAGCATGGCCACCGCGGGCAGCGTCTTCCCCTCGAGGTACTCGAGGAACGCCCCGCCGGCGGTGGAGATATAGGACACCTTGTCGTAGATGTCATACTTCTGGATGGCGGCGATCGTGTCACCGCCGCCGGCGAGACTGAATCCGGAGGCGTTGGCGATGGCCATGGACACGGTCTTGGTGCCTTCTCCGAACTGGTCGAACTCGAACACGCCAACCGGCCCGTTCCAGACGATGGTACCTGCCTTGGCGATGATGTCAGCCAGCTCTTGCGCCGACTTGGGGCCGATATCGAAGATCATATCGTCGTCGGCCACGTCCCCAGCGTCTTTCGTCACCGCCGGCTCGTTCTCGTCGAATTTCTTGCCACAGACCACGTCTACCGCGATGGGGATGGTGGCGCCGCGGGCGCTCATCTTCTCCATCAGGGTTTGGGCGGTGGGGATCAGGTCATGCTCGCACAGAGACTTGCCGACGTTCTTGCCGGCCGCAGCGAGGAAGGTGTTGGCGATGCCGCCTCCCACCACCAGCTGGTCGACCTTCTCGGACAAGGCCTCGAGCACGGTGAGCTTGGTGGAGACCTTGGAGCCGCCGACGATGGCAACCATTGGGCGGGCAGGATTCGCCAGGGCCTTCGCCAAGGCGTCCAGCTCCTCGGCCAGAAGCAGCCCCGCGCAGGCGATGGGGGCGAACTTCCCGGCGCCGTGGGTCGAGGCCTGGGCCCGGTGCGCGGTGCCGAAGGCATCCATCACGAACACGTCGCACAGGGCCGCATACTTCTTCGACAGGGCCTCGTCGTCCTTCCCCTCGCCCTTGTTGAACCGGACGTTCTCGAGCAGGACGACCTGGCCGGGGGCGACCTGTGGCGGGTTCTCCAGGTAATCCTTCACCAAGGGTACCGCCTGTCCCAGCTTGGCGGACATGTCGTCGGCGATCGGCTGCATGGAGTTCTCCTCGTCCACCACGCCCTCCTCCGGACGGCCGCGGTGGGAGAAGACCATGACCTTGGCGCCCGCCTTCATGCAGTGCTCGACGGTGGGCATGGAGGCCGTGATGCGAGCGTCGGACGTCACCTTACCGTCCTTGACGGGGACGTTGAGATCGGCCCGGATCAGCACGCGTTTCCCGGAAAGATCGAGATCGGTCAGCTTGATGAACGACATGGGGGTCCTCCGCGTCGACTTGTTTCGAACAACAACGATTTGGAAAGCCCTTTCGGGGCTTGCCGAATGGCTCTTGCAGGGCGAATCAGGCGCACATCAGCGAAAGGCCGGGAACCCGAGGCGATGCTTCCGCGGGCCGAAATCCGCCGCGGCCTTACGGTGGGTGAGGGCGCCCCTGCAACGCCGCGGAAATCCGCGGCGAGGCGCGGGACGCCTAACCCAGCCTAGGGCCTACTTGGCAACGTGCTCCACCATGCGCAGCATGTTGCAGGTGTAGCCGTACTCGTTGTCGTACCAGGCGACCACCTTGATGAAGGTCGGATCCAGCGCGATTCCGGCCTCGGAATCGAAGATGGAAGGCGTACCCCGGCCGCGGAAGTCGGTGGAGACCACCTTCTCGTCGGTGTAGGCCAGCACGCCCGCCAGATCGCCGGACTCGGAGGCGGCCTTCATGGCGGCGCAGACCTCACCGTAGTCGGCATCCTTGCTCAGCTCGACGGTCAGGTCGACCACGGAGACGTCGGAAGTCGGCACGCGGAAGGCCATGCCGGTCAGCTTGCCGTTCAGGTCGGGCAGGACCTTGCCCACCGCCTTGGCGGCGCCGGTGGAGGACGGGATGATGTTTTCCAGGATGCCGCGGCCGCCGCGCCAATCCTTCATGGACGGACCGTCGACGGTCTTCTGGGTGGCGGTGGCGGCGTGGACCGTGGTCATCAGACCGCGCTTGATGCCCCAGTTGTCGTGCAGCACCTTGGCGACGGGCGCCAGGCAGTTGGTGGTGCAGGAGGCGGCGGAGACGATCGCCTGGCCAGCGTAGGTGTTGTGGTTGACACCGTACACGAACATGGGGGTGGCGTCCTTGGAAGGGGCGGACTGCACGACCTTCTTGGCGCCGGCGGCGATGTGCTTCTGGCAGGTCTCCTCGGTGAGGAAGAAGCCGGTGCACTCGATGACCAGATCGGCGCCGATCTCGTCCCACTTGAGGTTGGCGGGATCGCGCTCGGCGGTCAGGCGGATGGACTTGCCGTTGACGATCATGGTGTTGCCGTCGACGGCGATGTCGCCCTGGAAGTTACCGTGGACCGAGTCGTACTTCAGCATGTAGGCCAGATAGTCCGGGTCCAGCAGGTCGTTGATGCCGACGACCTCGATATTCGGAAAGTCCTTCGCGATTGCGCGGAAAGCCATACGGCCGATGCGGCCAAACCCATTGATGCCAACTTTGATCGTCATTCGTTTGCTCCTGTCAGTGGAAGAGAGAATGGACCCGCCGGCGCGGGTCTGAGCGGCGGGCGCCGTTTATCCCGGCCCCCGCCCCCTGTTGCGGATCTAGAGAACGCCGTTGACCGTGGCGACCAGGTTGTCCACGGTGAAGCCGAACTCTTTGAAGAGCTCCCCGGCGGGGGCGGATTCGCCGAAGCGGTTGATGCCGAGCACGGCGCCATTGCTGCCGACGTACTTCCACCAGCCATCGGTGACGGCGGCCTCGACCGCCACGCGCGCGGTGACGGCTCGCGGCAGCACCGACTCCCGGTACGCCTCATCCTGGGCGTCGAAGACATCGGTGGAGGGCATGGAGACGACTCGGACCGCCTTACCGCTCATGGCCTCAGCGGCCTGCACGGCGAGCTCGACCTCGGAGCCGGTGGCGATGATGATCGCGTCCGGGGTGCCGCTGCAGTCGCGCAAAACATAGCCGCCGCGCGCAATGTCGGAAATCTGGGCCTCGGTGCGCGCCATATGCGCCAGGTTCTGACGCGAGAAGATCAGACAAGACGGGCCCGTCCGGCGCTCGATCGCGGCCTTCCAGGCAACCGCTGATTCCACCGCGTCGCAGGGCCGCCACACGCTCATGTTGGGGATCATGCGCAGGGTCGGGATCTGCTCCACGGGCTGATGGGTCGGACCGTCCTCACCCAGGCCGATGGAGTCGTGGGTGTAGACGAAGATCGACTGGATCTTCATCAGCGCCGCCATGCGCAGCGCGTTGCGGGCATATTCCGAGAACATCAGGAAGGTGGCGCCGTAGGGTATCAAGCCGCCGTGCAGGGCCACGCCGTTCATGATCGCGGACATGCCGAACTCGCGCACGCCGTAGTAGACGTAGTTGCCCGAGGCGTCGTCCCTGGACACGCCCTTGCAGCCCGACCAGATGGTCAAATTGGAGCCGGCCAGGTCGGCCGAGCCGCCGAGAAGCTCAGGCAGCAGCGGACCATAACCATTGAGCGCGTTCTGGGACGCCTTGCGGGAGGCGATTTTCTCCGCCTTGGCGTCCACGGCCTCGATGAAGGCCTGGGACTTGTCGGCCCAGTCGCCGGGCAGCTCGCCGGCCATGCGGCGCTTGAACTCGGCGGCCTCGACCGGATAGTCGGCCTCATAGGCGGCGAAGCGCTGGTTCCAGTCCGCTTCCGCGGCGGCGCCGCGCTCCTTGGCGCTCCAGCCGTCATAGATGTGGCCCGGTACCTCGAACGGCGGATGATTCCAACCGATGGTCTCGCGGACCAACGCGATCTCGTCGTTGCCCAAGGGGGCGCCGTGGCACTCTTCCTTGCCCTGCTTGTTCGGCGAACCGTAGCCGATGATGGTCTGGCAGCAGATCAGGGACGGCTTGTCGCCGACCGCGCGGGCCTCCTCGATCGCGGCCTTGATCGACTCGGGATCGTGGCCGTCGACGTCGCGGATCACATGCCAGCCGTACGACTCAAAGCGCTTGGGCGTGTCGTCGAGGAACCAGCCGGGGGTGTTGCCGTGACCGCGGACCTCGCCGTCGATGGAGATGTTGTTGTCATCGTAGAGGGCGATCAGCTTGCCCAGCCCAAGGGCACCGGCAAGGGAGCAGGCCTCATGGGAGATGCCTTCCATCATGCAGCCGTCACCCAGAAAGACGTAGGTGCAATGGTCGACGATCTCATGCCCGGGCCGGTTGAACTGCCCGGCGAGAACCTTCTCGGCCAGCGCCATGCCGACCGCATTGGTGATGCCCTGACCGAGCGGCCCGGTGGTGGTCTCGACGCCCGGCGCGTAACCGTACTCGGGGTGACCCGGCGTCTTGGAGTGGAGCTGACGGAACTGCTGGAGGTCATCCATGCTCACGCCGTAGCCGGTCAGGTGCAGCAGCGAATAGATGAGCATGGAGCCGTGACCATTGGAGAGGACGAAGCGGTCGCGATCCGCCCACGCGGGATTCGCTGGGTTGTGCTTCATGAAATCGTTCCAAAGCACCTCGGCGATGTCCGCCATGCCCATGGGCGCACCGGGGTGCCCCGAATTGGCTTTCTGGACCGCATCCATGCTCAGGGCGCGGATGGCGTTAGCGAGCTCTCTGCGTGAGGACATTTAGTCCCTCCTCATGTAGACGAAGACCAAAGCTTTCCGTCGGCCGCGACTGGACGCCAGCGGCATCCGGCGGCGAACGTGAGTCATTTGGTGGCGTGGCGCGCGGCAACGAAAAGGGCGTACCGCTCCCAGTCGGTCGGCATGTGATTCGTCGCTCCGGCTAGCCTTCCCCGCGGGACCGGGTACCAGAATGATCGAAAGGTCGCCTATTCTGGCGCAAAGGCATAGTTTCCGACAAAGAAACTAACCTTATGAGGATAAAAAATGTTTTATTAGTTCCTAATATTTCCATTTAGTGACGGTCCTGTGCGACCGGCGCGGCAGACCTCGGAAGGCCGCCACAGCCCGCGCGAAGTCGCACCGAAGCGCGACCGGGTCAGCCCGAAGGCCGGCTCAGGACTCCTTCCACTTGATGGAGCACCCCATGCTCGGGATCTGGTCGCCGGGTCCCTCTCCAGTCGCCGCCACCTGCTTCATGGCCTCGAACAGGTCCCGCCGCGCATCCTCGGGCGCGGTCTCCTTCCGGCTCTCGTCCAAGCGGCCGCGGTACTGCAGGCCCAGGCCGGCGTTGTAGCCGAAGAAATCCGGCGTGCATACCGCCCCGTAGGCTTTGGCCACCTGCTGGGTCTCGTCGAGGAGATAAGGGAAGGGGAATCGGTACTCCTCGGCGACCCGCCTCATGTTCTCGAAGGAGTCCTCCGGGTAATCCGTCGGATCGTTGGACATGATGGCCACGCAGCCGACCCCGTGCTCGGCCAGCTCACGAGCGTCGCGCACGATGCGCTCGATCACGGCCTTGACGTAGGGACAGTGGTTGCAGATGAACATGACGAGCAGACCCTTCTCCCCCTTGCAGGCGTCTCGGGTCCAAGTCCTCCCATCCACGCCGGGAAGCGCGAAGTCCGGGGCGGGCGCGCCGAAATCACAAACCGGGGGCTGTAGTGAAACCATGGTCGAAGTCTCCAGGACAGGGTGAAACGGAAGACAGCGGGGCCAAACATGTTACCGCAACCGCCCCCGAATCCAACCAGCAGCTTTCATACCGGCCTCGACGAGGCTAAACTTGCGCGCTTTCCGATCGCTCATCATACGCTGGGCTGCCGCCCGCCAAGTAACCTCAAATTAGGTCCTGACTCATGGCTAGAGACTTTATCTTCACCTCGGAGTCCGTATCCGAGGGACATCCGGACAAGGTGGCGGATCAGATATCCGACGGGATGCTGGACGCCATCCTGACCCTGGACCCCAACCCCGAACGGGCGCGCGTCGCCTGCGAGACCATGGTCAAGACCGGCGCGGTGATCGTCGCAGGCGAGATCACCACCAGCGCCTGGGTGGATCTGGACGAGCTGGCGCGGGGGGTGGTCCGTGACATCGGCTACACCAGCTCCAACGTCGGATTCGACGGCTCGACCTGCGCCGTCATGTCCTTGATCGGCAAGCAGTCCGGCGACATCGCCATGGGCGTCGACCGCAGTGCCCCCGAGGAGCAGGGCGCCGGCGACCAGGGGCTGATGTTCGGCTATGCCACGAACGAGACCGACGTGCTCATGCCCGCGCCCATCACCTACGCCCATCGCCTGGTGCAGCGACAGGCGGAGATGCGCAAGGCCCACATCCTGCCGTGGCTGCGCCCCGACGCCAAGAGCCAGGTGACCCTGCGCTACGAGGACGACAAGGTGGTCGCCATCGACGCCATCGTTCTCTCCACCCAGCACGACCCGGACGTGGACAACAAGCACCTGCGCGAGGCGGTGATGGAGAACATCATCCTGCCGATCGTGCCGGAGGAGTGGATCCACGGCGAAACCAAGTTCCATATCAACCCCACCGGCAGCTTCGTCATCGGCGGCCCCATGGGCGACTGCGGCCTGACCGGACGCAAGATCATCGTCGACACCTACGGCGGCTCCGCCCGCCACGGCGGCGGCGCCTTCTCCGGCAAGGACCCGTCCAAGGTGGACCGCTCCGCCGCCTACGCCGGGCGCTACGTGGCCAAGAACATCGTCGCCGCCGGTCTCGCCGACCGCTGCGAGATCCAGATCTCCTACGCCATCGGCGTCGCGGAGCCGACCTCGATCAACATCGAGACCTTCGGCACCGGCAAGATCCCCGAGGACCGGATCGCGGCCCTGGTCCGCGAGCATGTTCGACCTGCGTCCGTACAGCATCATCCGGATGCTCGACCTGGTGCGTCCCATCTACCGCAAGACCGCCGCCTACGGGCACTTCGGTCGCGAGGAGCCGGAGTTCACCTGGGAGCGCACCGACCGCGCCGCGGAGCTGCGCGAGGCGGCGGGCCTGCGCTAGCCGCGCGAGAACAGGAGGAAGGCGAGGGGTTTCGTTTTCGCCTCCCGGCTACCACCTTGCCCAGGGTAAGGAGCCGCCGGGAAGCGCACCCATCCATCGCGCGGCGGTTTCCGCGTCCTCCCCAGCGCCGAGGAGCGTTGCAACGGGGCACGACCCCGCCAGGCTCGGTGCATGGTCCCGTTTTCAAACGGCGCTCACTCTGATAATCACTGGAGTTGACTACCATGAGTGAGTTCACCGACTACAAGGTTGCCGACATCTCCTTGGCCGACTGGGGCCGCAAGGAGATCGCCATCGCCGAGACCGAGATGCCGGGCCTGATGGCCCTGCGCGAGAAGTACGGCACCGAAAAGCCGCTGACCGGGGCGCGCGTCACCGGCAGCCTGCACATGACCATCCAGACCGCCGTGCTGATCGAGACCCTGGTCGAGCTCGGCGCCCAGGTGCGCTGGTGCTCGTGCAACATCTTCTCCACCCAGGACCACGCCGCCGCGGCCATCGCCGCCCGCGGAATCCCGGTCTACGCCTGGAAGGGCGAGACCCTGGAGGAGTACTGGTGGTGCACCGAGCAGGTGCTCAACTGGCCCGACGGCGGCGGTCCCAACATGATCCTGGACGACGGCGGCGACGCCACCCTGCTCGTGCACAAGGGCGTCGAGTACGAGAAGGCCGGGGCCGTGCCCGCACCCGAGGCCGAACGCGAACGAGGAGTGGCGCGCCGTGCTCGGCGTACTGGGCCGCACCTTCGAGCGCGACAACCGCCACTGGCACCGGATCGCGGAGGGCATCAAGGGCGTCACCGAGGAGACCACCACCGGCGTTCATCGGCTCTACGAGATGGCCAAGGCGGGCACCCTGCTGTTCCCGGCCATGAACGTCAACGACTCGGTCACCAAGTCCAAGTTCGACAATCTCTACGGCTGCCGCGAGTCCCTGGTGGACGGCATCAAGCGCGCAACCGACGTCATGATCGCCGGCAAGGTCGCCATGGTCTGCGGCTACGGCGACGTGGGCAAGGGCTGCGCCCAGTCCCTGCGGGGCCTGGGAGCCATCGTCTGGGTCTCGGAGATCGATCCCATCTGCGCCCTGCAGGCCGCGATGGAGGGTTTCAAGGTGGTGACCATGGACGAGGCCGCCCCGCTGGCCGACATCTTCGTCACCGCCACCGGCAACCTGGACATCATCACCCACGATCACATGGCGGCGATGAAGGACCAGGCCATCGTCTGCAACATCGGTCATTTCGACAACGAGATCGACGTCGCCGCGATCGAGAAGTACGAATGGGACGAGATCAAGCCCCAGGTGGACCACGTCATCTTCCCCGACGGCCAAGCGCATCATCCTGCTCGCCAAGGGCCGCCTGGTGAACCTGGGCTGCGCGACCGGCCACCCGAGCTTCGTGATGTCCAACAGCTTCACCAACCAGGTGCTGGCGCAGATGGAGATCTTCGGCCACACCGAGCAGTATCCCATCGGCGTCTATGTACTGCCCAAGAAGCTGGACGAGGAAGTGGCGCGGCTGCACCTGCAGAAGATCAACGCTAAGCTGACCACGCTCAGAAAGGACCAGGCGGACTACATCGGCGTTCCCGTGGAAGGGCCTTACAAGCCGGAGCATTACCGGTACTGAGCCGGGCCTCCGCTGCGAGCGGTGCACCATCGGCGTCGCGGCCCGTCCCCGGGCCAGGCGTCGGGCACCGATCGCGGATCACAGAAAGCCAATCGCCGGAGGCCTGAGCAATGTCCGTTTCCAATACCCCCAACCCCACGTTCAGCTTCGAGCTCTTCCCGCCCAAGACCCAGGAGGGCATGGAGAAGCTGGCAGGCAACGTGCGGCAGCTCAACGCCGTCGCACCCGAGTACTTCTCAGTGACCTATGGTGCGGGCGGCTCCACGCGGGACCGCACCTTCGAGACGGTCGCCTTGCTGCGCGCGCAGGGCATCGACACCGCGCCCCATCTATCCTGCATCGGCTCCAGCCGCGCCGAGATCCGGGACATCCTGCGCCATTACCGCGAGTAGGGGATCCACCGCATCGTCGCGCTGCGCGGCGATCTCCCCTCGGGCATGGGCGCGGGGGCGGCGGGAGAGCTGCGCTACGCCAACGAGCTGGTGGCCAGTTCATCCGGCAGGAGACCGGGGGACACTTCCGCATCGAGGTGGCCGCCTACCCCGAGTTCCACCCCCAGGCGCCGAGCGCGGAGCGGGACCTGCTCAACTTCAAGCGCAAGGTCGAGGCCGGCGCCGACGCGGCCATCACCCAGTACTTCTACAATGCCGACGCCTACTTCGCCTTCCTCGACAGCTGCGAACGCCTGGGCATCGACATCCCGGTAATCCCGGGCGTCATGCCCATCACCAACTACTCGCAGCTCGCACGCTTCTCCGATGCCTGCGGCGCCGAGATCCCGCGCTGGGTGCGCAAGCGGCTCGAGGGCTACGGCGACGACATCGAGAGTATCCGCGCCTTCGGTCATGAGGTCGTGGCCCAGCTCTGCCGCCGCCTGCTCGAGGGCGGTGCGCCGGGGATACATTTCTACACCATGAACCAGGCCGGTCCGACGCTTCGACTGTGGCGGGAGCTCGGCCTGCCCGGCGCGGAACGGATCGGGGCGTAGCGCTCGAGCCCGGGCCCGGGCCCTCGGCGGCGGCGCCGATCCCATTGCGAATTGTCAGTTACAGGGGTGCTGGGCGCTGATAGTTTTTGTCCCCGGAACCATCCACTCCTCCTTAACTGAGCCGCCCCCCCTCCTTTTTTCGGGGCGGCTTATTTGTGTCCGGGCTCCCGCCAACGGTCTGGAAGGATTGCAGGGCGATCTCCAGCTCTTCGTTGGTGGGAATGACCAGCACCCCAACCGGGCTCCCCTCCGCACTGACCGCCCGCTCGCCGCGCTCGGAGCTTGCGTTCGCCGGGGAATCCAGGACCACGCCCAGGTTCTCCAGACCCGAGCAGGTGCGCGCGCGCACGTCAGCGTCGTTTTCCCCGATGCCGCCGGTGAAGACGACCGCGTCGACCCGCCCAAGCTCGGCGAAATAGGCGCCCAGGTACTTCCTCAGCCGGTGACAGAAGACGGCGATGGCCAGCTCCGCCCGATCGTCGCCGGCCTCGGCGCGCGTGTGGATCTCGCGCATGTCGTTCATGCCGCACAGCCCGAGCAGCCCGCTCTTGCGGTTGAGCAGGTCGTCCAGCGCATCATTGTCGAGCCCGAGATGCTCGGCGAGGTAGAAGTGGATCGCGGGATCGATGTCCCCGCAGCGGGTGCCCATGACCAGGCCCTCGAGCGGCGTCAGCCCCATGGAGGTATCCACGCTCTCGCCCGCCCGGATGGCGGTCGCACTGGCCCCGTTGCCCAGGTGCAGGGTGATCAGGTTACAGTCCGCCAAGGGCTTGCCGAGAAAGGCCGCCGCCCGTTTCGCGACATAGTGGTGAGAGGTGCCGTGGAACCCATACCTGCGCACCCGGTGCCGCGTGTAGAGCTGCTCCGGCAGGGCGTAGCGGTATGCGGCGCGGGGCATGGTCTGATGAAAGGCGGTGTCGAAGACCGCCACCTGGGGCACGCTGGGGAAGAGCCGCCGCGCCACCTCTATGCCGGCCAGGTTCGCCGGGTTGTGGAGGGGAGCGAGGGGGATCATGTCGCGAATCGCGGACACGACGGCGTCGTCGACCAGCGTCGGCTGGCGGAAGGACTCCCCTCCGTGCACCACCCGGTGACCCACCGCCCCGAGCTCCGAAAGGTCCGCCAGCACGCCCCGCTCCCGCAATCCGGCGAGGATGCGCTCCAATCCCTCATGATGGCCGGGGATCGCCATCGTCTCGGTGCAGGATTCCCACCCCCCGTCGCGCGCTGCCCAGCGCCCCGCGACGGTGCTCTCGGCCTCGCCGATGCGGCTGACCGAGCCCGAGGCCAGCACCCGCCAATCCTCGCTGGCGAACAGCTGGTATTTGATGGACGAGCTGCCGGAATTGAGTACCAGCAGCTTCACGCCGCAGGCTCCGCGAGCGACCCCGCGCCATCCTGTGCCTGAATGGCCGTGATCGCCACCGTATTGACGATGTCCGGCACCAGGCAGCCGCGGCTGAGGTCGTTGACCGGCTTGTTGAGCCCCTGCAGCACCGGACCGATGGCCACTGCACCCGCGCTGCGCTGCACCGCCTTGTAGGTGTTGTTGCCGGTGTTGAGGTCGGGAAAGACGAACACGGTCGCCTGCCCCGCCACCTCGCTGCCGGGCATCTTGGAGCGCGCCACGCCCAGGTCCACCGCCGCGTCGTACTGGATGGGGCCCTCGATCTTGAGGTCGGGGCGCCGCGAGCGGGCGATGCGCACGGCCTCGCGCACCTTGTCCACGTCCGCCCCCTTGCCCGACTCGCCAGTGGAATAGGACAGCATGGCCACCCGCGGCTCGATGCCGAAGGCGGCGGCCGTCTGCGCGGAGGTGATGGCGATATCCGCCAGTTGCTCGGCATTCGGATTCGGATTCACGGCGCAGTCTCCGTAGACCAGCACCCGATCCGCCAGGCACATGAAGAAGACGCTCGAGACCAGCAGCACCCCGGGGCGCGTCTTCACCATCTCGAAGGCGGGCCGGATGGTGTGCTGGGTGGTGTGCACCGCCCCGGAGACCATGCCATCCGCGTCTCCGTGGTAGACCATCGCGGTGCCGAAGTAGCTGACGTCCTCCATCGCGTCGTAGGCCATCTGCTCCGAGATGCCCTTGTGCCTGCGCAGCGCGAAGTAGGTCTTCGCGTAGCGTTCGCGCTCGCGGGCGGAAAGGGGATCGAGGATCGGGATGTCGTCGAGCTTTAGCCCCAGCTCGTTGATCCGGCGCTTGATCTTGTCTGGCTTGCCAAGCAGCGTGAGGTGCACTACGTCGCGCAAGACCAGGATTTCCGCTGCCTGCAGGATGCGCTCATCGGCCCCCTCCGGCAGCACGATATGCCGCCGCTGCGACTTGGCGCGCCGGATCAGCTCGTACTCGAACATCAGCGGCGTGCGGCGCTCCGAGTGTCGCACCGCCACCTTGCCGCGCAGGTCGTCCGTGTCGACGTGGCTCTCGAACAGGCCCAGCGCCGCGGCGATCTTGCGCTCGTCCGCGCCGAGGATGGTGGGCTCGATGTGGGTGACGTTCATGGCCGTGGCGTAGGTGTCGGTCGGCACGCACAGGATGGAGACCTTGGTCCGACGCAGGCCCTCAACCAACCGCTGGACGTTCGGCGCCGGCTGCAGGCCGCCGGTCAACAGCAGTCCGGCGACACGAGGGAAGGCCGTGGACGCGTCCGCCGCCAGGCTCGCGAGGATGATGTCCGACCGATCACCTGGGGTGATGATCAGACAGCCGTCCTCGATGTGCTTGAGAAAATCCGGGATGTGCATGGCCGCGATCTTGTAGCTGGTCACGACCTGATTCATCGCGTCCCCCTCGCCGCACAGACAGTCAGCGTCGAGCGCCCGGCGGATCTCGCCCACCGTCGGCATGCCGAGCGAGGGCAGCTCGGGCAGGACGTACACCATCTCGGACTCGGGCAGGACGCGACGGGCCCGCGCCTTCATGAGGTCCAGGTGGGTCGGATCCACCCCATTGACCACGGTGGCCAGCAGCTCGCCGCCGCGGTCGAGCAGGGATTCACGGGCGAGCCGCACCACGTCCAGCGTCTCCTCGGGGGTGCGCTGAAAGCCCCTGACCACGACCACGATGGTGCAGCCGAGGTTGTTCGCAACGTCGGCGTTGAAATCGAACTCGAGGGACGGGACCAGCCCGTCGTAATCGGTGCCGGCGCAAACCACGAGATCGCACTTCTCCTCCAAGGCCTTGAACCGGCTGAGAATGCGCTTCAGCAGCTCGTCGTAGCGCCCGGCCCCGACCAGCTGACCGGCGGTCTCGGTCGTGCAGCCATAGAGCATCTCCGGAGGGAAGGGGATCTCGTACCGGCTGCGGATCAGGTTGATGAGATCGTCACTCTCGGCCCCCTGGCGGACGATGGGGCGAAAGAAACCGACCTTTCGGTTGACCGCGGAAAGCGTTTCCATTACACCGAGCACGACCACGGACTTGCCGCTGCCGGCCCCGGCGCCGGCCACATACAGGCTTTGCATCGTTCAGCGAGTTCCAGAAATACTCCGGCCGACCGGGCCGAGGCGCGGCCCCATCGGGCGGAAGCCGATTATTATGCCGGAAACCGGGCGCACCGAGGTTACCGGGCATTGACAGATTCAGCGTCGAGGGAGACCCCATGATGGAAGCGAAGACCGAGCACGACGCGCAGGCGGACAAATGTCTCCGAGAATCCTGGCCGGCGCCTCTCCGGCTCGGGCGTCTTGCAATCGGCGCGCTCACCGCCTGCTTCCTGGTGACGGGCGCGGCGGGGGCGCAGGACACCACCGTCTACCGCTGCACCGGCGAGAACGGCAGCGTTGAGCTGAGCCAATTCCCCTGCCCCACGGGCATGCGGAATGAAGAGATCACGGTCACGGACCGGGAGACTGGCTGGGTACCGCCGAGCCCCGAATCGGTTGCGGAGAAGAAACCCTCCCCCGGGAGCAAGCGGTCCGGCTCCGGGCAGACCCAGGCGCAGAAGGCAGCGGCGGATGCCCGGCGCGCGGACAAGTGCTGGGACAAGCGCCGCCTGCTCGATGAGGTCAACTGGAAGCTCAGGCACGGTTACCGTCCGGTCGAGGGCATCAAGCTGCGCCGCAAGCGCCAGTCCTACGAGGACTATCTCGACCGCTACTGCACCGAGCACTGACGTCTGCTCCGGGCAGACGCCGAGTCTCGGCCATCCTGGCCAGGATCAGCGCGCGCATCCATGTGCCGCGGGAAGCGCTGAGCTGGTCCAGGTTGCACCGGGGCCGCGACTCAGAACGACCTGGTCACCCGCCAACGCTGATAGTTCGGCTCATCCAGGTACGCCTTGGTGGTGATGTAGTTGAGCACGTTGCGCAGACGGTAGAAGCGTACCACCGAGTCCACCCGCAGGATCTCACCGCCCTTCTCGTCGAAGAAGATGATCGAGGGCGCGTAGAAAAGCCCCAGCTTCTCGGCCCATTGTCTCGCCGTGGTCCGCTCGCCCGAGGGGGTAATGACCGGGGTGTCGGACCACATGTCTAGCTGGACGTTGTCGAACCCCTCGAACAGCTTGTAGATCGAGGGCTCGTCCAAGGCCTGGCCGTGGAGCACGTCGCAGGCGTGGCACTCCCCCTGCTCGAAGAACACCGCCAGCGGGCGCTCGCTCGGAAAACGGCTGCGGTCGAGATTGAACGGAGGCGCGGCGAAAAAGTCCTCCTCGTTCAGGTCCCCCGGCTCGAACACCATCCGGCCCTCCCCGCGGGCCAGGTAGTCGCGAAACGACTCGCGCTTGTAGTGACCGTCCGCCACATACTCCAGCGCCGCGCGAAACTGATAGGGCGGATAGTAGCCGCGCAAGCGCAAGGCCTCCTTTCCGTCCCGGTCGTAGAACAGGAGCGAGGGGGTGAAATTGGTCTGATTCTCGAGCGAGAACTCGCGCTCTGTCATGACCTCGCCGCCGAGGGTGTTCACCTCGGCCACCCCCCAGATGTCGATCGGGACCACGTCGAAATGACGCTGGGTGTACTCGACGATGTCCGTCAGCCCGAAATTGACCTCCATCAGCTTGTGGCAATAGGCGCAGCGGCGCTGACCGAAGTAGACGATGAGGCCCTCTTTGCCGGCATCCAGCGCGTCCTTCAGGTCGTCGCCGAGATAGAGGAAGCTCTTCTTGAACCAGTCGGGATAGACCAAGGGCTCCGCGCGCGGGGAGTCGTCGAAGCTGTAGACATCGTCGGCGTCGTGCGCGGCGAATGCCGTCACCGAAGCGAGCGCCAGGCCAAACCAAAGGGCCGCCTGCAGTCTGAACCAACGGGTCATGGTCTGCCTCCAGTGATCGTCTGCTCGCGTCCGCGGCCGGCGAACCTCGCGATTCTTTGCGGGCGCGGGTACGACGCCAACATCTTTTTCTTCACCGTTATTCGACGGACCCTACCCCTGCGTATTGGTTCGCGAGTCCCCCCGCCGGAACACGCGCCGCAGCAGCAACAGGGCCGCAATGGACCTGGCCTCGCTGAAGTCGTCGCGCTCCAACAGCGCATCCAGTTCGTCCAGCCGCCACGGTACTACCTCGATGGGTTCCGGCTCGTCACCCTCGGCGCGTCGAGGAAAGAGTCCGCGCGCCAACACGATATGCGTGAGGTGCTGAATATAACCCGGCGCCAAAGATACGGTACGGATCAGCGACAGATCGCGGGCACCATAGCCCACTTCCTCCTGGATCTCGCGCTGCGCCGCCACCAGGGGGTCCTCGCCGGACTCTACGATTCCCTTGGGGAGGCCAAGCTCATAGCGGTCGGTGCCGGCAGCGTACTCGCGGATCAGGAGCACCGTCTGCGCATCGAGCATCGGGACCACCAGCACCGAGCCGCGGCCGCCGAGAATGCGCTCGAAAACGCGCTCGTTGCCGTTGGCGAAGCGGATGTCCAGCTGTTCGACGCGAAAGATCCGGGTCCGGGCAACCAGCCGGCGATCCAGGATTTCGGGTTTTGCCGCCATCGCATGGGCTCCGTTATGCTGTCGCCGCCTTCAGGCTCCGGCGGGCACCGATGGAAGACGAAGGCGAGAACGCCCTCGGCCAGTAATTTCTAGGTAACTTACCCCATGATCGACTGGAACGCCGTCGACAGCGTCTTCCTGGATATGGACGGCACCCTGCTCGACCTGCACTTCGACAATCACTTCTGGCTCGAGTACGTTCCCAGGCGCTACGGCGAGGCGCGTGGAATGCCGGCGGAACGGGCGAAGGAGGAGCTCCTCGCCAGATACCGGAGCCGCGAGGGAACATTGGAATGGTACTGCGTGGACCACTGGAGCCGCGAGCTGGGCCTCGATATCGCCCTGCTCAAGGCCGAGACCGATCACTTGATCGCCGTTCACCCGCACGTCGTGGACTTTCTAGAGGCGCTGAAGGCGCGCGGCAAGCGGCGGGTATTGGTGACCAACGCCCACCAGAAATCGCTCGCACTCAAGATGGAGAAGACCCGCCTCGCGGGCCACTTCGAGCGCATCATCTGCGCCCATGACCTGGGGGCGCCCAAGGAATCGGCGGATTTCTGGCCGCGGGTTCAGGCCCTGGAGCCCTTCCACAAGGACCGTACCCTGTTTGTCGACGACAGCCAGAGCGTACTGCGCGCCGCGCGCGACTACGGTTTCCGCTGGCTGCTGGCAGTCCTCGAGCCAGACTCCAAGGCCCCTCCGCGCACCCAGGACGAATTTCCCGCCATTCGGCACTTCGCCGATCTGCTGCCCGGTCTGCGCAAATGCTGACCGCCGGGCGTGGCGATCAGGTCTGAGGTGCAGCGGCGGAACCGCCACCCGCCGGCTTGCGGCGACGTCGGCGCCGGCGTTTCGGGGCCGGGGCGGCGTCTCCCTCCTGCTTGACCTCCGCTTTCGGCGGCTCCCCCTCCGCCGGCTTGCTGGCGTGAGGCGGCTTGCGCCGCCCACCCCGCCCCTCGTCGCGTCGGTCCCTGGGATGACTCCGGCGCTCGATGCGCACGCGACTCCGCGGATCGACCTCGGCAAGCAGCTCATGGCTCACGGGCTCTACTGGAATCTTGGCGCCGATGAACTTCTCGATGTCGGGAAGGCAAAAGGCGTAGGTCTCGCAAACGAAGCTGATGGCGTCCCCGGTAGCCCCGGCGCGGGCGGTACGCCCGATGCGGTGGACATAGTCCTCTGCATCGTCAGGCAGATCAAAGTTGATGACGTGGGTCACGTCCGGGATATGCAGACCGCGGGCGGCCACATCCGTCGCCACCAGGATCGGCAGCTCCCCGTGCTGGAATTGCTTGAGCAGACTCAAGCGCTTGTTCTGCGGCACATCCCCGGACAGCACCGCAGCACGCAGGCCGTTGCCCTCCAGGAAGCCCCAGATGCCGTCGGTCGATCGCTTGGTGTTCGCGAACACCATGACACGCGCGTTCGTCATGCCCCGCAACAGACCGATGAGCAAGGGGATCTTCTCGTTGTTGGCCACCATGTAGCAGCGCTGAGTCACCCGGTCTCCGGTGACCTGCTCCGGCTCGATGGCGACCGGCTTGGGGTCGTTCATGTGCTCGTAGGCGAGCTCGGTGACCCGGTAGGACAGGGTCGCGGAGAACAGCATGCCGAGCCGCTGGTCGGCCGGCGGCATGCGCCGAAGCAAATAGCGGATGTCCTTGATGAAGCCGAGGTCGAACATCCGGTCCGCCTCGTCCACTACCACCACCTCGACGGCCTTGAGGTCGAACACGCGCTGCTTGAAGTAGTCGATGAGACGCCCGGGGGTGCCGATCAGGATGTCGACGCCGGCGGCGACATCGTCCCGCTGCTGCTGATATCCGGTGCCACCGAACACCAGACCGAGGCGGAACCCGGTGTGCTTCGCGAGGGTCACGGTGTCCTTGTGGATCTGCACCGCGAGCTCGCGGGTCGGCGCCACGATCAGGGTGCGGGGCTGATTCGGGCGGCGCCACGCGGGCGGCTCGTGGGTGAGCAGCCGCTGCAGGGCCGCCACCAGAAAGGCCGCGGTCTTGCCGGTCCCCGTCTGGGCCTGGCCGGCGACGTCACGCCCGGAAAGGGCGATCGGCAGCGTCTCGGCCTGGATCGGAGTACAACGCGAAAACCCGGCGTCGGCAAGGCCCTGGAGGATGCGCGGGTCCAGATCGAAGGCGTCGAAGCGGGTATCGGTGAGGTGTGTTTGGGTCATATGCGGGGGAGGGAGAGGATCCGTTTCGGAGTCCCCCGGACAGGAGGACTTGCAAAATTCTAATTTCTTGGCTGAAATAGCATCTTACCCAAGGGCACATCCCAACGCCAATACGCCCGTCCGCTCCCCCACCCCGCGCGGTACGGCCAAGCCCTCGCCCCTCGAGTTACGAAATCAACGGGAGACCATCCAGTGAGCGAACGCATCATCCATGTAACGGATGACTCTTTCGAGCAAGAAGTCCTGCAATCCTCAGACCCGGTGCTCGTGGACTACTGGGCGGACTGGTGCGGTCCGTGCAAGATGATCGCCCCGGTGCTGGACGAGATCGCGGAGGAGTACGCGGGCAAGATCAGGGTGGCCAAGCTCAACATCGACGAGAACCCCAGTACCCCGCCACGCTACGGGATACGCGGTATCCCCACGCTGATGCTGTTCAAGCAAGGCGAGGTGGAGGCAACCAAGGTCGGGGCCGTATCGAAATCGCAGCTCACGGCCTTTATCGACAGCAACCTGTAAGTGCGCTCGCCAACGAGGCTTAACCCCGTCGATCTAAACGCTCAGAAGTGACCCGCTGGGGTACCCGCCCGGGCGCCCCTCCCCCAGAAGTCACCGTCCCTCCCCGCACCGCCGCCCGTGCCGCCCAGCGCGGTGCTGAACTACGAGAACGACCCGTTTCATACGCCTTTTAGAAAACCATCATGAATCTGACCGAATTGAAGAAGATGCCGGTTCCCGAGCTGGTCGAACTGGCCCAATCCATGGAAATCGAGGGCGTCGGCCGGTCGCGCAAGCAGGACCTGATCTTCGCCATCCTCAAGGCGCAGGCGAGAAAGGGCGAGGACATCTACGGCGACGGGGTGCTGGAGATCCTGCAGGACGGTTTCGGTTTCCTGCGCTCGGGCGATGCCTCCTATCTGGCAGGGCCGGACGACATCTACGTCTCCCCCAGCCAGATCCGCCGCTTCAGCCTGCGCACCGGCGACACCATCTCCGGCAAGATCCGTCCACCCAAGGACGGCGAGCGCTACTTCGCGCTCCTCAAGGTCAACGACATCAATTTCGACCGGCCGGAGAACGCGAAAAACAAGATCCTGTTCGAGAACTTCACGCCGCTGTTCGCCAACAAACGCCTACAGCTCGAGGTGGGCAACGGCAGCACCGAGGACATCACCGCCCGCACCATCGACCTGTGCGCGCCCATCGGCAAGGGCCAGCGTGGACTCATCGTGTCGCCGCCCAAGGCGGGCAAGACCATGATGCTGCAGAATATCGCCCAGTCGATCGCCCACAATCACCCGGACTGTTACCTCATCGTGCTACTGATCGACGAGCGCCCGGAGGAGGTCACGGAGATGGCCCGCTCCGTGCGGGGCGAGGTCATCTCCTCCACCTTCGACGAACCCGCGACCCGCCACGTGCAGGTGGCTGAGATGGTCATCGAAAAGGCGAAGCGGTTGGTCGAGCACAAGAAGGACGTGGTCATCCTGCTCGACTCCATCACCCGCCTCGCCCGCGCCTACAACACCGTGGTGCCGTCCTCCGGCAAGGTACTGACCGGCGGCGTAGACGCCAACGCGCTGCAGCGCCCAAAGCGCTTCTTCGGCGCCGCGCGCAATGTGGAGGAGGGGGGCTCGCTCACCATCATCGCCACCGCCCTGGTCGACACCGGCTCGCGCATGGACGACGTCATCTACGAGGAGTTCAAGGGCACCGGCAACATGGAGATCCACCTCGACCGCCGCATCTCCGAGAAGCGCATCTTCCCGTCGATCAACATCAACCGCTCCGGCACTCGCCGGGAAGAGCTGCTGATGAAGCCGGACGACCTGCAGAAGATGTGGATCCTGCGCAAGATCCTCCATCCGATGGACGAGCTCGCGGCCATGGAGTTTCTGCACGACAAGCTGAAGGCCACCAAGACCAACGCCGAGTTCTTCGACTCCATGCGAGGCTGACGCGCATACCGACCGCCCGATTCCGTCCGGATACGAACAGGCGGTAGCAGTACCCTCGCCACCTCACACGCCCGGTCTGATCTTCCTTCCGCAACCTCAGTCGGGGGCGTCCGCTCGCGCCTCAGCATGCCCCGCCGAGAGCACCCCACGGGCGCGAACCGGCAGTCGCCGCTCGTGACTTTCGCCCCGCGTTGCGCCACCGGTCACAGAAGCACCGGCGTCGAGCGCATAGATTTGTCCCTGTACATGGCTGAGTGACCAGGCGCCGAGGCGGCAACCCGCGTGCGGTTTAGAGCAGCGAGAGCCCGGCGAACAAGATCGCCTTCCTCCGATCACGGGCAAGGACCGGCGAAGCGCGGATTTTTCGAGGTACCGACAAATGAAAGCGAATCGGCTCGAGCCCAGGGACCACACGAGCGAATCACCCCCGGCACCGGATCGGCCCTCGATCGAGGACCTGCTCACAATCGCGGACGAGCTGGAAAAGAAGCTGCAGCCGAATCTGGCGGAGGATCTGTCACGCACCGTCCGTCTGCTGGCGATGATCGCCAACGACGACCAGGTCTGCGTGCAGAACCCAGGGCGCGTGGTCGAGGCCTTCCAGAATCACGGCCACCTCTTGTGCGATTTCGAGGTGGAGATGCTCCGCGACTGGCTGGTCGCGCTCGATCGGTCCCACTAGCCGGCGCGGCGCTCCCGCCCGCGGGCATCCCCGGAAGCGCACCCGGGCACAGGGACAGTCCCCCGCCGTACTCACGTCGCGACGCCGTCCAGCTAGCCTGGATCTTCACCTGCGCGGCGAATCTCCCCTCTCCCGCTCGTCTCCCGTCCGAAGCCACGAGGCCCCTCCCTCACCCTGCGGCAGGATTCTTCGTCCGCTGGTCGGGAGACAAAGGCAGGCACGATGGAAAGACTCTGGCGCGGTACAATTGCGCCGCATCGAAATACATTCGGCTCGGATACCCCCATGCAAGCCATGATCCTGGCCGCCGGGCGCGGCGAACGGATGCGCCCGCTCACGGACCACATCCCGAAGCCACTGTTGCAGGCTGGCGGCAAGCCGCTGATCGTCCACCACCTGGAGCGCCTCGCGTCCGCTGGCATTCGCGACATCGTGATCAATCACGCCCACCTCGGCGGGCAGATCGAGGCCGCGCTCGGCGACGGCAGCCGTTGGGGTGTTCGCATCCGCTATTCGCCCGAGGGCAAGGCACTGGAGACCGGCGGCGGTATCTTCCGCGCCCTGCCGCTCCTGGGCCCGGACCCCTTTCTGGTGGTGAACGGGGATATCTGGACCGAGCTGGATTTTTCCCGGCTGCGCATCGAGACGGATCGCCTCGCTCATCTGGTGCTGGTGAGCAACCCGGCACATCACCCAGGAGGCGATTTCGCCCTGTCCGACGGTCGCGTTCGGGCGGACGGCGCGCCTCGTTACACTTTCAGCGGCATCGGCGTCTATCATCCCGACCTGTTCCGGGATCAGGAGCCAGGCGCCTTTCCCCTCGCCCCCCTGCTGCGCGAGGCCATGAGGCGGGACCTGGTCAGCGGTGAGCTGTACCGGGGGCGGTGGTCGGACGTCGGGACGCCTGACCGTTTACAAGCCCTGGACCGGATGCTAAGTGTTGATCGCTAGGCGACCCGGGCTCGCACCGGGTCGTCATCATCCATCGAGAAGACCATGGGCCAGGAAATCGAGGCATCCAAGTTCACCCAGGCGGATTTCGAGGCCTTCGAGGAACGGCTGCGGGCGGAAACCGATCTGCTGGCCCACTGGTTCGCGGAAGACGTCTTCGCCTCCACGCCCAAGGTGGGCGGGTTCGAGCTGGAGTCCTGGCTCGTAGGGCCGGACATGCGGCCCGCGCCGGTGGTGGAGCCCTTCCTGGACCGTCTCGACGATCCCCTGGTCGTCCCGGAGCTGGCGACCTTCAACGCCGAGATCAACGGCACGCCCCAGCCCCTGAACGGCCGGGCACTGAGCCGGCTCGCCGACGAGCTGGAATCCACCTGGGCGCGGTGCACGGCGGCGGCCGCCGCGCTCGGCGCCCGTCTCGCCATGATCGGCATCCTGCCCACTGTGCGCCCGGAGCACCTGGACCTGGAGCACATGACTCCCCGCCCGCGCTACCGGGCACTCAACGAGCAGATCCTGAGCCTGCGCCGCGGGCGGCCTCTGACCCTGGAAATCCAGGGTCGGGACCACCTGTTCGTGGAGCAGCAGGACGTGATGCTGGAATCCGCCGCCACCTCGTTTCAGATCCACCTCAAGGTCAGCCCCGACGAGGCCACCCGGGTCTACAACTGCTCGAAGATCCTGGCCGCCCCGATGGTGGCCATCAGTGCCAACTCCCCCTACCTGTTCGGCTGCGACCTGTGGGATGAGAGCCGAATCCCGCTGTTCGAGCAGGCCGTGTCCGTGGGCGGCTCCATCTTCTCGGAGCGTGTGACATTCGGCTTGCGGTACCTCGATGCATCGGTTCTCGAGTGCTTCACGGCCAATCTCAAGCGCTTTCCCGTGCTGCTGCCACAGGTGATGGACGAACCGCCCGAGCGACTGGCGCATCTGCGTCTGCACAACGGCACCATCTGGCGCTGGAACCGACCTCTCATCGGCTTCGAGGCATCCGGGAGGCCCCATCTGCGCATCGAGCACCGCGTGGTGCCGGCTGGTCCCACCGTGGTCGACGCCATCGCAAACGCGGCACTCTACTTCGGCGCCGTGCATTCCCTGTCACAGGACGTCACGCCGCCCGAGCGGCGGCTTCCCTTTCCCGCCGCGAAGGCGAACTTCTATGCCGCCGCGCGCGAGGGCCTGAATGCGGAGATCGAATGGCTCGACGGTCGCCGTGCCCGAGTGACGGAGGTGCTCGGCGGCGACCTGCTGCCACGCGCCCGCCTGGGATTGACGGCCATGGGCGTGGATGCGGACGAGGCCGATCTCTGGCTCGGGATCATTTCCGCCCGGCTGGAATCGGGGCGGACCGGTGCTGCCTGGCAGCGCGCCTTCGTCGCCCGCAACGGCCATGACATGCAGGCGCTGACCGGTGCCTACCTGGAACGGCAAGACAGCGGGCTCCCCGTGCACGAATGGGCACTATGATGTCGTGCTTACCGACCCGAACCGATCTCCACCGCCATGCTGCAAGAGCTTGACGCCCTCCCGGACGGCCTGCTGGACACCGAGACGCGCGATCTGCAGCGCCTCTTGGGCGGGCCGACCCTGATTCATCTCGCCGGCGAGCGCGAGCCGGCGCTGTTCGTCACCGTGCTCATGCACGGCAACGAGACGGTGGGATGGGAAGGCGTGCGCGCCTTGCTGAACGGGTATGTCCAGCGCTGTGGCACGCTGCGCCTGCCGCGGTCCCTGAGCCTCTTCATCGGCAACGTGGCGGCCGCCGCGGCGGGTGTGCGCCACCTCCCCGGCCAGCCGGACTACAACCGGGTATGGCCCGGAACGGAGATTCCGCACACCCCGGAGCACGACCTGATGCGCCGTGTGGTGGACATCATGTCCGAGCGAGGCGTGTTCGCCAGCATCGACCTTCACAACAACACTGGCTGCAATCCGCACTACGGGTGCGTCAACGTGCTCGACAACCGCTATCTGCACCTCGCGACCCTGTTCAGCCGCACCGTGGTCTACTTCATCCGGCCCAAAGGGGTGCAGTCCATCGCCATGGCCAGGCTGTGCCCCGCGGTGACCCTGGAGTGCGGAAAAGTCGGCGACAGGCACGGCACCGAGCATGCCCGGGAGTATCTGGACGCCTGCCTGCGCATCGTCGCGCTGCCGGAGCACCCGGTGCCCGCCCACGATATCGACCTGTTCCACACCGTCGCACAGGTCAAGGTCCCGCGGGAGGTCAGCTTCGGCTTCCCGCCGGGGAACGCGGATATCATCTTTTCGCCGGAGCTCGAGCGTTTCAACTTCCGCGAGCTACCCCGCGGGACCGCACTGGGCCGGGTGAACGGCAATAACGGCTTCCGGCTCGACGTGCTGGACGAGCGCGGCCGGGACGTCGCCGAGCGCTTCTTCCGCCTGGAGGACGGGGAGCTTCGGCTCAAGCTGCCGGTAATGCCCTCCATGCTGACCCGCGACGAGGCGGTCATCCGCCAGGACTGCCTGTGCTACCTCATGGAGCGCTACAACGACCACGTGCCGCAGCGTGACTAGGAGACGGGCCGAACTCAACCCGGGCGATCACCGCCCTGCGCGAACCCCCGGAACAGAACGGCAAGGGCCACGACCGGAGCGCCGAGCAGCAGAACAGGCGCAGCGAACAGGGCGAGCCAACCGTTCGTCCGCGACCTCACCAACAGCAGCAGCCCGAGCAGCCCCGCGCCGGCAAGGCCCGCCAGCAACTCCCGGTGGCCGTTGCCTTGGACCGCCAGGAGCAGCAGGCCGTGCGGAATCAGCATGAAAAGGGCGTTCGGCAGGGCGAAGGGCGCATAGCCGAAGCGTGCGAGGGCATACCCATCCGCCGCATGGATGCACCAGATGAGGCCCATGAAAGTCAGAAAGCCGGCGGCGATGAGCAGCGCCGTCATGCGCCGTCTATCACTTCCACGGCCTGTCGGTCCGCGTGGTAGGACGAGCGCACCATGGCCCCGCTCGCCACGTTGGAGAAGCCCAGGGACTCTCCGTGGACACGCAGCTCCTCGAACTCGTCCGGGCTCCAGTAGCGCCTCACCGGGAGATGATCCCGGCTCGGCTGCAGATACTGCCCCAGGGTCAGCATGTCGCAGTCGTGGGCGCGCAGGTCCGCCATCACCGCCAGCACCTCGTCGCGCTCCTCACCGAGTCCCAGCATCAACCCCGACTTGGCCGGCACCGCCGGATGCCGGCGCTTGAACTCCCGCAGCAGCGCCAGGGAGCCCTGGTAGTCCGCCCCCGGGCGCGCCTCGCGGTAGAGCCGGGGCACCGTCTCCAGATTGTGATTGAACACATCGGGCACCGCGTCGCCCTCGAACCGATCGAGGGCGATCCGCTCGCGGCCGCGGAAATCCGGGACCAGCACCTCCAGCCTGATCCCCGGGCTCCGCCCCCGCACCGCCCGCAGGCAGGCCGCGAAATGGCCGGCACCGCCATCGCGCAGATCATCGCGATCGACCGAGGTGATGACGACGTAGCGCAGGCCCATGGTCGCGATCGACGCCGCCAGATGCTCGGGCTCGTCGGGGTCGGGCGGCCGAGGCCGCCCGTGCGCCACATCGCAGAAGGGGCAGCGGCGGGTACAGACATCGCCCAGGATCATGAAGGTCGCGGTGCCGTGGTCGAAGCACTCCCCGAGGTTCGGGCACATGGCCTCTTCGCATACGGTCGCGAGCTTGGCCTCGCGCAGCAATCGCTTGATGCGCGTCACGCCCGGCCCCACCGGGGCCCTCGCCCTGATCCAGGACGGCTTGCGCAGGGGTTCGGCCGCGGTCTCCACCTTGACCGGGATGCGGGACACCTTGTCCTTGCCTCGCTGGTGCGTCTCGGGAGTCGCCCGGGACGGGGCGTTCAACTGATTCGAATCGCTCATCGCGTTTGAACCTGCAGGGGTTGATAGGCGCCGTGACCATTCATCGCGCGCTCGCGCGCGCCTCCACAGCGCTGCTTGAGGCCTGTCCGGCGTCGCGCGCCGGCGAGCGTGCTACGGCGCATCCCGGACCAGCACGACGAGCTCCTTGGGACCGTGTACGCCGTAGGCCAGGGTCTGCTCGATGTCGGCAGACTTCGACGGCCCGGAGATCAGCAGGGCGTTGGTGGGCAAGCCCCGCTCCGCCCAGCGCTGTTCGGTGACGAGCTCGTGGAAGGTGGAGCGGATCTCGGCCACCTCCAGCAGGACGACGTGAATGGGGGGTACCAGGGACATGAGCCGCGGTTCGTCCGCGGTCGGCCACAGCACCAGGGAGCCAGTCTCGGCGACGGCGCCGACACAGCCGGTGAAGCCGGCATCCGTGTCCGAGAACAGGGCCTCGCGGCAGGACTCGACCGGCTCCAGGTACGGAACCAGGCGCGGGGCGCGCGCATCCGGCCAGCTCCGCTCCAGCTCCTGCCCATGCGCGGCGGCGGGTCCGTAGAGCAGGTTCCGCGCGCCCTTGGCCAGCAAGAGATCGAGCAGGAATCGGGGCCAGTCCTCTCCCACCAAGTGCACCTCGCCGCGCACGGCCTCCATGCGCGCACGGAAGCGCCGCAGCCGCTCGGGCGGGTCCCAGTCGAAGCGGCGCACGGGGATCTCCGGCATCGGCGGCGCGACTTCCGTCCTGCCCGAGCGCAGGCGCTCGAGAATGCGATCACGCGCCGTCATCCGCGAGCCCCTCCTTTTTCGCCATCGCGCGCAGGCCCATGGGCGCGAGCTTCGGCGCCTCACGGGTGCGGGTCCAGGGTCCGAGACGCCTGGGCTGCAGGGCGCGGAGCGACCGCATGAACCCGGTGGCGGCTCGATAGCGACCCGGATCGGCGTGCACCCAGGCCCAGAGGCGCCACACCAGGGCGTGCAAGGGCTTGCGCCGTGTCCCGCGGCCAAGCACACCCGAGTCCGCCGTGCCGCGCGCGCCCTCGTAGCGCAGCCGGTTGAGCAGACTGGGGATCGGTATCCGCACCGGGCAGGCCTCGCCGCAGGCCCCGCACAGGCTGGAGGCATCGGCCAACTCGCCGAGCACCTCGACGCCGTGGAGCTGCGGCTCCAGGATGCTGCCGATCGGACCCGGGTACACGGTGCCGTAGGCATGTCCGCCGAGCCGGGTGTAGACCGGGCAGTGATTCATGCACGCGCCGCAACGGATGCAGCGCAGCGTAGCCTGCAGCTCGGGGTCGCCGAAGATGCGCGAGCGGCCGTTGTCCAGCAATATCAGGTGAACCTCCCCGGGTCCGTCCTTCTCGCCCGCCCGCCGCGGGCCACTGATCATGTTGAAGTAGGTGGTGACGGGCTGACCGGTGGCGGAGCGGGTGAGCAGCGTCAGCAGGGGCGGCACCTGCTCCAGGCGCGCGATCACCTTCTCGATCCCGGTAACGGCGATGTGCACATCCGGCGCCGTGGTGCACATGCGCCCGTTGCCCTCGTTCTCCACCAGGCACAGGGTGCCGGTCTCGGCCACCGCGAAGTTGACGCCCGACAACCCCGCGGTGGCGCCGCGGAACCTCTCGCGCATCACCGCGCGCGCCGCGGCGGTGAGCTCCTCGATGTCCTCGCTGTAGGGAATGTCCGGAAACTTGGCGGCGAAAAGCTCGGCGACCTGATAGCGGTCCTTGTGGATGGCCGGGGCGATGATGTGGGAGGGCCGCTCGCCCGCGAGCTGCAAAATGAACTCACCGAGGTCGGTCTCCACGGCCTCGATCCCCTGCCGCTCCAGGAACTCGTTGAGGCCCATCTCCTCGGAGACCATGGACTTGCCCTTGATGAGCGTACGCGCCCCATGCCGGCGCAGGATGTCCAGCACGATCCGGTTGCCCTCCTCGGCGGTCTCCGCCCAGTGGACCCGGATCCCGTTCGCCTCGCAGTTGCGCTCCAGCTCCGCCAGCAGCTCCGGCAGGTGGGCCAGCGCATTCGCCCGGATGGCGAGGCCCTGGTCACGCAGACGGGCGAGCTCATCGTGATCCGGAAAGGCATCCCGCCGCTTGACGACCAGCCCGTCCATGGCGCGGCGGATATTCGCCCGTACCCGGTCATTGGCCAGCGCATCCTCGATCCGGACCCTGAGCTCACTCACCACTGGTGCGCTCCCACAGGAACTCGGCGATATGCTTTACCTTCGGCCCCGCACCCTGGCGTTCCAGGGTCCCGCCGAGGTTCATGAGGCAGCCGCAATCCTGGCTCACGATCACCTCGGCCCCGGTGGCGGCGAGGGCGGCGGCCTTGTCCGCGGCCATGGCGGCCGAAATCGCCGGCTGCTTGACCGCAAAGGTGCCGCCGAAGCCGCAGCATTCGTAGGCATGGTCTGGCTCCGACGCCTCGACCCGTGCCAGGCGACCGAGCAAAGCCGCCGCCGCGTCCGCGACCCCCATCTCGCGCCGGGCCGAGCAGGAATTGTGCACGGCCACCTTCACCGGAGGGCCGAGATCCTCCGGCCGAAGGTCCAGCACGCGCACCAGGAAGTCCGTCAGCTCCACCACCCGTGCGGCGACGGATTTCGCCCGCTCCTCGTCCGGGGTGCCCGCGAACACCGCCGGATAATGCTCGCGCATCATCCCGGCGCAGGAGGCGGACGGGACCACGATCGGCAGATCGCCGCCAAAGGCGTCGAGCTGGACACGGGCCACCTTGCGCGCCTCCTCGCGATAGCCCGAGTTCCAGGCCGGCTGGCCGCAACAGGTCTGACCTGGCGGAAACACCACCCGGATGCCCTCGCGCCGCAACAGGCGCATGGCGGACAGGCCCGCGCCGGGGAACAGCAGGTCGATCAGGCAGGTGCCGAAGAAATAGACTGCGCTCGGTTTCTCCATGGGCGGATTATAGGCTGGAGCCGGCGCCGGCTTCGAAGAAAGTGTCCAGTGTTCGCTGGCTCTGAGTGGGGCGTCGCGCGGAGACGCTCATGGGAGTGGGGCTAGCTCAGTAGGGGGCGGGAATATCGCACAGGGTTGCCACCCCCTCCGTTAGAATGCCGGCAGCCACCCCAGCCCCAACGCGAGCAAGCCATGCGTCAGGAACACCGCTCCCTCGCCGTCTTCGTCTCCTTCTCCGGAGCGGGGGGCGTGGAGCGCATGGTGATGAACCTGATCCGTGGCTTCGCGGACCTGGGCCAGCCCGTGGACCTGTTGCTGGTGAAGGCGCGAGGGCCGCACATGGAAAGGCTGCCGGCGGGGGTCAAAATCGTACGGCTGGGCAGCGAACATACCTTCCTCGCACTCCCGGCACTCGCGCGCTACCTGCGATCGCAGCGGCCGGCAGCCCTGCTTGCGGCCAAGGACAGAGCGGGACGAACGGCCGTTCTCGCACGTTGGCTCGCCGGCGGCAGCACCCGGATCGTGTTGCGTCTGGGCACCAACCTGTCGACCGCCATGGCGGACAGATCCCCGGTCGCACGCTGGCTCCGTTACTGGCCGATCCGGTGGCTCTATCCCAAGATCGACCGCATCGTCGCCGTCTCCCAAGGCGTGGCCAAGGACACGGCGGAGATCGCCCGTATCGCCGACGAGCGGATCTCGGTGATCCGCAACCCGGTGATCACCCCGGAGCTCGCCGAGCTGGCGGCGATGCCCTGCAGCCATCCCTGGTTTCACCCGCGGGAGCTGCCGGTGATACTGGGGGCTGGGCGGTTCCAGCGCCAGAAGGACTTCCCCACACTGATCCGCGCCTTCGCCCGGTTACGGGCCGAGCGGCCTTGCCGGCTGGTCATTCTCGGCGAGGGCGGTGGACGGCCGAAGCTGGAGGCGCTCGTCGCCGAGCTGGGGTTGACGGGAGATGTCGACCTGCCCGGCTTCCAGAGCAACCCCTTCCCTTTCGTCGCCCGGGCGTCCCTGTTCGTACTCTCCTCCGCTTGGGAGGGCTCGCCGAACGTGCTGACCGAGGCCATGGCCCTGGGTATCCCGGTGGTCTCGACCGATTGCCCGAGCGGCCCGCGGGAGCTGCTGGACGGCGGCCGTCTCGGACCCCTGGTCCCCGTGGGAGACGCACCGGGCCTCTCGAGGGCGATGGCCGAGACCCTCGATCGCCATCCGCCGCCCGAGACCCTGAAGGCCGCGGTCGCTGAATACAACCAGGACCAGAGCGCTCGGCGCTACCTGGATGCGCTCGGATTGACTCCCCGTCCGTAGCGTTCGTCGTGCGCACCGCAGCTCAGCGCGGACGGAAGGACGCCATCCAGGATACGGTCCCACAAGCCAGGCATCGACAAACATGCAAAAGCTAGTCGAAGCAACGCAGTCGCCCAAATGCGGCTCTCGGCCGACGGCGGAGCTTAGCCCGACTACCTCACCTGGAGATCGAACCCGGTCGCGATCCCGTCGCTACCGAGCCGAATCGTCGGCGTTAGAACTACAGAAGCGACAACGCGAGGAGTAACATCGCGCCGAGGCTGAGGACCAGGGCGCCCGCGACGGGCCATGAGCGCAGCGTGTCCTCGAGCGATGCGGGCCACGCGGCGGAAAGACCCCTCCCGCCCGGAAGCGAACGTCGGTTCCGCTCGACGATCCGCGCTATCCGGTTGATCGGAACGCACAATCCGCCCCATCCCGCAGAACCGAGGCAAGCGACTGGCCCCAGGATGTCTCCCGGCGGGACTGACCCGATCAGACGCCTCGCCCATCTGAGTGGCCAATATATGCCGGCCAGCGCCACACCCAAACCCGCCAGCACCGGCCAACTGTCGGCGATGGGTGGGAGGACGCCCCCGGCAAGCCACGGCAGCGCGAGCACCAGCAGAATCAGTCCGATCCAGGGAACCGCGATCCAGGGCCGCGCGGCTTCAGCCGTCTCCCGACCCGCACCCACGAGCGTCAGGAAGCGCGCCATCAACAGCGTCGTGCCGATGGTGGACAGGGTGAGGACGAGCGGCAACGCCTCTCCCCAGGGTCCGGCCAGAGACGCCAGCTCCGGTTTGACCATGGCCTTGGCGAGCGCGCCCGACGTGAAGGGCGCGCCGACCAGGGCCACGGCTGGCAACGCCAGCACCGGAAGCACCCAAACGCCCCTCAGCCCACTCCTGATCCCAACACCGAGGAAAAGCGCACCCTTCGCCAGTCCGTGGTGGGCGGCATAAAAGGCCAAGGCCGCGCCGATGAGTGCTGCCAGCGGCGGCTCCATCAGCGCCACCCCCAGCAGCATGGACATCAGGCCCATCTTGCCGACGCTGGAGTAGGCGAGCACCACCTTCGGGTTGGTCTGCAACACACCGACGGCAACGGCATAGAGGGCGGTGATCGATCCGGCCGTCACCAACAGGATGCCCCAGCCGGTCAGCGCCGGATCACCGATGGGCAGGAAGCGCATCCAGCCGATCAGGGCGGCCTTGATCATGGCGCCGCTCAGCACCGCGCTCGCCGGCACCGGCGCGGCAGGATGGGCCAGCGGCAGCCAGACATGCAGCGGGACCAGGCCCGCCTTGATCGCCAGGGCGAGCAGCAGCAAGCCGATCGCCAAGTCACCGAGCCCGGCGAGCTGCTCCCGCGAGGGCACCAGGGAATCCGCGTGACGGAAGATCAGCAGCGCGGCCACGAAGAGCGCCACCTCGGCCACCAATGTCAGGACCAGGTAGACGCGCCCGGCGCGCAGGGCGGCCGCGTCGCCCTTGTGGATGACCAGACCGTAAGCGGCGAGCCCCATGAGGGAGAACCCGAGATAGAAGCTCACCAGATCCTGGCCGACGATAAGCCAGAAGTTGCCGCTCATCGCAAGCAGGTAGAAGACGCGAAAACGCCCCGCTCGCGCCTCGTCGCGCATGGTCAGGGCGGCCTGCAGGCCGGCGGCCAGCCACAGGACGGCGGTGAACAGCAGGAAGACGCGGCCGATCGGGTCCAGTCCGAGCCGGGTGCCGAGCAGCAGCCAGGGGATCGACGCCTGAAATCCGACGGGCACCGCCAGCGCCGCCGCCAGGGCGGGTAACGCGGCCAGGGCCTGGAGCCAGCGTCCCGTCCGCGTCAACGCAAAGGCCGCGGCGACAAGGGGCGCCGCCCAAGCCAGAAGCAGGAGCGTCGCGCTCAAGACTCAAGCTCTCGGGTCGCCATCAGCACCAGCAGCGGTCATCCGGCACCGGCGATCAATCCCGCCAAGAGCAGACCGCTCAAGGTCAGCCAAATCGCGCCCGCGACCGGCCACGGGATCGGCGCCGACGAACCAGGGCCGCGCTGCCAATGCCAGGCTTGAGCTAATGCGGCAAGGCCCTCGCGCAATGCGCCGCTCGTGGCCGAGGCGGCCCGGGTCATGCAGACGGCCGCCCTGGCGCCACGTCCGAAAACCATCGGCGCCAGGGACAGAACATCACCAGGCGGCACCCGGCCGACGAGCAGCGAGGGCCATCGCGGCCGCAAGACGACCACCGCCCCCGCCAGGGCGGCGCCCGACGCCACCGCCAGCCAGCCGTAGGTCGAGTTCATCGGCTCGCCGAACGAGATTGGCAGGAGCATGACAATCGGGAACACGGCGCCCCACGCCGTCCAGGCCGTTGGTCCCCGAGCGGGCGCCGGTGGCGACTCGACCGAGACGAGATACAGAAGGCGAACCATCAGAAGTGTCGAGGCAAGCGTGGCAACCGCGAGCCAGCCGGCCAGCCAGGCCCAGTCCTGGGGCAGAGCGCCGCTCACGGCCGCTTTCGCCGCCGCACCCCCGGTCAAGGGGGCGCCAGCGAGCGCCGCACTCAGCACCGCGAGACCACCCAGCGCCCAAGGCCGAGCAGATCCTCGCCGTGGCAAGTCCACACCCAGGAACAGGGCTCCCTTCAACACGAGATGATTGACCGCATAGAAGGTGACGGCCGCGAGCATCGCGGGCGCCGCCTCCGGCGCGGCGAGGGAGACACCGTAACCGAGCGTGACCAATCCCATCTTCGCAATGCTCGAGTAGCCGAGCACCACCTTGGGATCGCGTTGCACCAGGCCCATCGCGACCCCGAAAAAGGCGGCGAGCAGCCCGACTCCGACCAGACCGGCCCCCCAATCCTCCGTGCCGGGCGTGCCGGGAGGGAGGAAGCGCATCCAGCCGAGCAGTCCGGCGGTGATCATGGGTCCCGACAGCACCGCCGCCCCGGCCGCCGGTGCGGCGGGGTAGGCCAGGGGCAACCAGACATGCAGGCCCGGCAACGCGAGCTTGATCCCGAATCCGAGCACGAGCAGCGCCACCGCCATATCCGTCGGGGCCACGCCCGCAAGCCCGGAAAAGGCGGTCCCGCCCGCCTGCACCGCGAGCATTACCAGGGCCACGAACAGGAGCAACTCGCCGACGAGGGTCCACGCGAGATAGACCCTGCCGGCGCGCGCCGACCGGGGCGAGCCGTCGTGCGTTACGAGCCCGTAGGCCGACAGCCCCATGAGCGCGTACCCGAGGTAGAAGCCCGGCATGTCCTGCGCGAGCACCAGGCAGAAGTTGCCGGCCATGGCCAGCAGGAAAAAGCACCGGAAACGGCCGACCCGGGGGTCCCGGGCCATCGCCCCCATCCCGTACAGCGCGGCCGCGAGCCAGAGCAGCGCCGAGAAGAGCAAGAATGCCCGGCCCGTCTCGTCGAGGCCGAAGGTGGACCCGAGCAGCAGCCAGGGGATCGACATCTGGAAGCCGACGGGCACCGCAAGCGCCGCTGCCAGTGCGGGTACCGCAGCCAGAACCGGCAGCCAGCGCCCGGCCCGCGGCAGCGAGAAGGCCGCGGCCAGAACAGGCACCACCCAAGCCAGCAGCAGGAGCGCCGCGCTCACAGGCCGTACTCCCGCCTCGCGATCAGCTCCGCCCATTCCAGTGGGCTATAGGGAGCGGCGGCGAACAGGCCGACGGCCAGCGCCAGCGTTGCCGTGATCAAGGGCGGCCAGAGCAGGGCCCCGTGGGTCTCAAAACGGGCCGCCGGGATGTGCTCGTCCGGCCAGACCTCGGACCGCTCCTTGAACCAGGCGCGGTAGAGGATGGGCAGGAAGTAGGCCGCGTTGAGCAGGCTGCTCGCCACCAGCACCGGCAGCACCCAGGCCGCCTGGCCCGCCTCGACCGCCCCCAGTCCCGAGGAACCACTTGCTCACGAAGCCCGCCACCGGCGGCACCCCGATCATGCCGAGCGCCCCGACGGTGAAGGCGAGCGTCGTCCCCGGCATGCGCCGGCCGATGCCGTCCATCTCGCTCACCTTGTGCACGCCCAGGGTCTCCGCATAGTTCCCCGCGGCGAAGAACAGGGTGATCTTCATCACCCCCTGATGCACCAGGTGCACCACGCCGCCGATGGTCGCGATCGGGCCGAGGATGGCGGTGCCGAGGGCGATGTAGGACACCTGGCTCACGGTCGAGTAAGCGAGACGCTTCTTCAGGCTGTCCTGGCGCAGGGCGAGCACCGAGCCGTAGACGATGGTCACCGCCGCCGCGGCGCCGAGTCCCGTCAGCAGACCCAGCTCATGGGCGAACTCGACGCCGTAGACGTCGTAGACCACGCGCACGATGCCGAAGGCGCCGGCCTTCACCACCGCCACCGCGTGCAGCAGGGCGCTCACCGGCGCGGGCGCCACCATCGCCTGGGGCAGCCAGCCGTGCAGCGGGACGATCGCCGCCTTGACCCCGAGGCCGGCGATCAGCAGCAGGAAGATCCACTTGAGCTGCTCGTGGGTCTCCGCGGGCAGGGTCGAGAGAATCCCGCCCTGAACGAAGTACAGCGGGCCGGCCACGACCTTGAGCCAGATGGTGCCCAACAGCAGCAGGGCGCCCCCCGCCAGGGTGTAGGCCAGGTAGATCCGGGCGCCGCGGATGGCCTCGGGGGTGCCCCGGTGCGCCACCAGGGGATAGGTGGCAAGCGTCAGCAGCTCGTAGAAGATGACGAAGGTGAACAGGTTGCCCGCCAGCGCCAGTCCGACCGTCGCCGTGACACACAGGCTGAAGAACCCGAAGAAGCGGCTGCGGTGCGGCGACTCCTCCAGATAACCGATGGCGTAGGTGGTGGTGACCAGCCAGAGCACCGTGGACAGGGTCACGAACAGCACCGACAGGGCATCGGCGTGCAGGACCAGGGTCAGACCCGGCGCGAGATTCCAGCTGGTCTCGTAGACCTGACCGTGGAACACGCCCCAGATCATGACGGCGACCAGGAGGAGCTTGGAGACGGCGCCGAACAGGTTGAGCGCCGTACGCAGGCGGTGCTGCCCCTCGCGCAGGAAAAAGATCGCAATCCCCGGCACGAGAGAGCTGAGCACGATCAGCGCGGGCAGCCAGGTGTTCAGGCTCAAGGCAACGCCGCTCCGAGGCCGGGAGCCGGACCGAGCAGAGGCCAGATGGGACCGGCCACCAGGCCCAGTCCCACGGTGGCCAGCGCGCCGAGCACGAGCGCGGGGACCTCCTCCCGGCCGAGCGTCAGGACGCGGGCCGGATAGCGCCCCTGTCCGAAGGCATGGCCGAGGACCCGGAACACGTAGGCGCCTGCGAGCAGCGACCCCGCGAGCACCACCGGCACCCATGCCCACTGGCCGGCCGAGAGGGAACCCGCGATCAGCTGCCATTTACCCAGGAAGGCCCCGCTCGGCGGCAGACCGACCAGTGCGACCCCCGCCAGCGCGATGGCGAAGGTCGTTGCCGGCAGGGCCTGGGCCGTGCCGTCGAGATCCTTGATGCGATCGTGACCCGCTCGCTGCTGCACCACCCCCGCCGCCAGGAACAGCGCGCTCTTCGCCAGGCCGTGGGTCAGCGCCATCACGACGGCTCCGCCGAATACCGCGTCCCGCACCGGGCCGTCCGGAAGACCCGTCAGGATGGGGACGAACAGGAACAGGTACCCGATCTGGGCCACGGTGGAGTAGGCGGCCAGCAGCTTCAGACGCTCCGCACGCAGGGCCTGCCAGGAGCCCCAGAGAACCGCCAGGGCGCCCAGCACGCCGAGCAGGTTCGCGGCCGCCGGCGTGACGACGGGGGCGAACAGATCGAGCCACAAGCGAAGCACCAGATAGAAGGCGGCCTTGACCACCAGTGCCGAGAGTGCCGCACTGACCGGTGCCGGGGCGTTGGCATGGGCCGGCGGCAGCCAGAAATGCAGCGGAAACAGCGCCGTCTTGAGCAGCAGCCCGGCGGTCATCAGGGCCATGGCGGTCCAGGTCGCCGGACCCGCCTCGATCGCGGCGGCGGCCGCCGCCAGGTCCAGGGTGCCGTAGGCGGCGTAGATCAGCGCAACGCCAGCCAGGTAGGCCATCGAGCCGACCAGGCCCACCAGCAGGTAACGTAGCGCCGCGGCGACGGCCTCGCGGGAGTGGCCGAGCGCGGCCAGCGCGACCGCCGACAGGCCCAGCAGCTCCAGCGTCACGTAGATGTTGAACAGGTCCCCGGCCAGCAACAGGGCGTTGAGCGAGGTCCACAGCAGCAGCCACAGGGGCCAGAACCGCTGCCGGTCGGCGGCGAGACTGAAGTAGGCCGTGGCATAGACGCTCGCCGCCAGCGCCACCAGTGCGGTCATCACCAGTAGCAGGGCCGACAATGCGTCGGCGTGCAATGCAATGCCGAGTCCGGGCGACCATCCGCCCAGCGCCACCCGGACGGTCCCCTGCCCGGCGACCAGCCAGAGCACGGCCAGGGCGGCGAGCAGGGTGAGCAGGCCGCCAACGACGCCGATCAGATTGCCGCGTGCCGGGGCGACGACCGCGAGCAGGGCTGCCGCCAGCGGCAGGGCGATGGCCCACACCAGGGCATCACTCACCCCTGCCGTCCTCTGCCAGACGCCGCCCGAGCGCCAACGCCAGCGCCGTGGCGCTGACCGCGACCACGATGCCGGTCAGCACCAGGGCGTGGGGGACCGGGTCCGGCGCTGCGCCGATCCCACGGTAGGCGAGGGCGATGAGGATCAGAAACACCCCGGCGCCCATCACGTTCAGCGCCAAAACCTGCCTGATCAGATGGGCGCGCACCAACACTCCACGCAGACCGAGCGCCATCAGCATTGTCCCGACCAGGGCGTAGAGAAGCTGGGCCGTCACGTTGCCGTCCTGCCTGGCATGGTCGATGCGGCGGGGCCGGAACGCGCGCCGCTCCCTTGCCAGGCGGCGGGTCGGCCGCCGATGAAGGCCAGCGCCAGGGTCGCCGCAATGGCGAGGGTGGCCGCGGTCTCGATCAGCAGAATCAGCGTCCCGGCCCAGCCGGGCGGATAGCCGAGAAACGGACGCCCGGCGAGCATCAGCACCAGACCCACCGCCATAAATACCCCAACCCCAGCGACGGCGACCAGGCGCAACGTCGCGCCCTCGGGCAGGCCTGCTCGCGGGCGGCCCGAGAGACGCAGCATGACCGCGGCGCCGGCCAGCATGGCCCCCGCCTGGAAAGCGCCTCCCGGTGCGTGAGCGCCGACCCAGAGAAGGTAGCCCGACACCAGCAGCAACAGCGGGACGAGGCCGTGGGTGAGTCCATCCAGCGCCGGGCCGCCGCTGGGGTATCCGGCCCGCTCCGGACCGACGGCCAGGATGCCGAGCAGCGCGGCCAGCAGCACCGCAAGCTCCAGAAGGGTATCGTAGGCGCGGAAATTGAGCAGGATCGCCGTCACCGGGTTGATCACGCCGCTGGCGTCGAGGGCCGCGGCAACATCGTCCGCGAGGCGGGCGGGGTCTGGCTGGGCAAAGGCTCGGACCAGCGCCCAGGCCACGGTCAGGGCCAAGGCGAGCGAAAGCCCCGACACGGCCCAGGTTGCCACTCGCGCCGCGGCGCCATCGCGCAGATCGCCCGCCGCCTCCGCGGGTCCATCCCGCAACGCGGCGATCAGCAGCGCGCCGGAGAGCCCCGCGCCGATGGCTGCCTCCGCCAGAGCCACGTCGGGGGCGGCGAGCCGCGCCCAAACCAGAGCCAGCACCAGCCCGAAGGCGATGAACAGCACCACGGCGCGCCGCAGGTCCCGGCTCTCGAGCGCCCCCCAGGCGAGGCCAACCAGGATAGAGACCAGCAGGGCATCGAGCGCCGCGAGCATGCTGCCTCCCATCAGCCGTCGCCGTTGCGGCGGGCATGGCGTGCGATGAGCTGAGCGCCGACCGCGCTCGACGCCATCACCAGCAGCCAGATCAGGATCAGCTTCAGCCCGGACAGCGGCCCATCGGACAGGAGCAGCAGTCCGGCGACGAGGAAACCGAGGCCGAGGTTATCGGCCTTGGTCAGCGCGTGGAGACGCGTGAACAGATCCGGGAGACGCAACAGCCCGATGCTGCCGCTCAAGTAGAACAAGAGCCCGGCGCCGATCAGAACCGCGGCGGCGATCTCGATCATTCCTTGCCCGTATCCGGCGGGGAGCCGGCCGTGAGAGCGGCAACCGCGACCGCGGCGAGCAAGGCAAGCACCAGGGCGACGTCTACCAGCGCCGGGATCCCCAGCACCGGCTGCAGCAACAACAGCAAGCCGACGCCGGTGGTGCCCATGAGCTGGGCGGCCATCATGCGGTCACCGCTAGAGGGCCCGCGAAACACCCGCACCAGTCCGAGCAGCAGGGTCGCCATCAAGAGCAGCGCGGCAGCCCCGAGGAAATCAACCATCGAGGTTCAGATCCTCGCCGAAGAGCCCTGCCACGGCGCGTTCGAGGCGCCGGATCTCCTCTTCGACCTCCGGCGCCTGGCGCAGCATGTGCAGCTCCAGCTCGTCCCCGGAAAAATCCGCGGTCAGGGTACCGGGAAGCAGGCTCGCGCAGTTGGCGAAGAAGACGCGAGCCCAAGGGCTGGCGAGCCGCACCCGGTAGCGGCTGAATCCGGGGTCGATGTCCAGGCGTGGCGAGAGGGTGCGCCACGCAACGTCGAGCCCGCCGCGCAGGGACTCGACAAGAAAGAAGGGTACGAAGCGCATGAGTCCGACCAGGGACACGCTCATCCCCGGACGCGAGCGTATGGCGGCAAACGACCAGGTAGCGGCGGCCACGGCGGGCAAGCCGATCACCCAGGACGCAGCGGCACCACCCGAGACCACCCACCAGAGCGCCGCGAGGACGACGGCGGGTAGCAGCAGCCGGCTAACGAGCTCCGCGGCGGACATCCCGCCGCTGGTTGCGCTGGCGCTCAAGCGGCAACCTGTTTGCTAGCGCCGAGCACCGGTCGATGCCCTGCGAGCTGGCGAAGGCGTCGGCGTCCTGCTTCCCAGCAGGGTACGGAGGGCCCACGCCATCATGGCCGCGAGCAGTCCCAGCTTCGCAAGCGCGAGGACAGCCGCAAGCGTTGGGAGCTCGGGAATGAGAGAAGTCATCGCATCCTCCTGCGGCGTCAGCCGGCATTCCAAAATTCTATTCACATCGCCAGCCAAAGATGCGGCCGCCGGAGACCCAATCAAATACTTGCGGAAATCGAATTTCTACGACGCGGAAGACGAAAAAACCGATGCTTCCGCGTCGCCGCCCGGTTATGGTTCGAGACGTGGCACGAGGTCGCGATAGGCGTGCCAGGTGGCGTGCCCGACCAGGGGCATGGCGACCAACAGCCCGATATAGAAGGTCACCAGCCCGATGCCAACGAACATCACGATCAGCGATGCCCAGAGCGCCATCGCCTGCCAGTTGGTGCGAACAGCGTGCACGCTGGTCTGGATGGCCGTAAAGACGTCCACCTGACGGTCCATGAGCATCGGCACGGTGATCGCGCTGATGGCGAACGCAAAGGTGGCGATGAGCCCGCCGACGGCGATGCCGCTGAACAGGAACACCGGACTCTGCCCCGACAGGAAGACCACCGGGATGAAGTTCTCCCAGGTGGGCACCGGCTGATCGTAGAGGAGCGCGAACACCAGGATCGCCGCCAGCATCCAGGCCAGCATGACCAGTACCAGCACGACCGCCATGGCGGACAGGTGCACCTCGTTGCGCTTCCACGCCTTCAGGGCGTTGCAGAACTGCACGTCCTCGCCCCGCTCCAGGCTGTCGCTGATCTGATAGAGCCCGATGCCGAGCAGGGGAGCCACCAGGAAAAACCCGGCGGCCAGCGGCGGGATGATGAAGAAGGCGTTCTCGGACAGCAGGCCGAAGGTCAGGAGCCAGCTGACCAGCACGAACACGCCCCCGTAGGCGAGACTGAACTTGGGCGCCCTGCGCAGATCCTTCCATCCCTTGGCCAGCCACTCCCAGGGGTGGTCCAACGTGATCTCGTTGACCTTGGGTACCGTGCGTTGGGGGTTTGCGGTCGCTGCGTGGGCCATGAAGAATCCTCCTTCGTTCGTTTTCTGGATCAGTTTCGATCGTACTGTGAAATGGTCTCGAAATCCGCCGCCATCGCGGCGACCTGGTGCGGGGCGCTGAAGATGGCCGCGAGCCGCGCCTTGGGATCAAGCAGCAGGATGGCCCCGGAGTGGTCCACCAGGTAATCCATGGCCGTGTCCTGCTGCTCGGCCCGCGCGTACATGACGCCGAGCTGCTTGCTCAAGGCCCGCAGTTGCTCGTGATCCCCGGTCGCCCCGAGAAAGCCCGGGTTGAACCAGCGCACGTACTGGGCGAGCCGCTCCGGGGTGTCCCGCTCCGGGTCAACGGAGACGAGCAGGAACCTCGCCTCGGGCTGTCCGCCCTCCGGGTTGATCTCCCGGTCCAGGGCGTCGAAGGTCGCCATGGTGGTCGGACAGATGTCCGGACAGGAGGTGTAGCCGAAGGACACGAAGGTCCAGCGTCCCCGCAGGTCGTCGAGCGACAGCGGCCGCCCGTCCTGATCCGTGAGCGAGAAAGGCGCAAGGGGCTTGGGCTGGGGCAGCAGGGTAGCCGACTTCACCGCCAAGTCGAGCGGCGCGGGACCCAGGTCCGTAGTGAAGAACCGGACCCCGAACCAGATGCCCGCCGCTACCGCGAGCACGGCCACCAGTCCGAGGACGCCGCTCCGGCTGCCGTTGCCCGGTGTGGTTTCCGCGCTCACGCCGAATACCTCAACCCCACGCGCCGGCGCCTGTCAGATGCCGATGCAACTGGCTGAGCGGGAGGCTGCGTGACATGGACGAGGGTCACCAGGACCAGGAGCAGGACCGCCGCCCCGCCGTTATGCGCAACCGCCACCGACAGCGGGAAATGGGCCACGACGTTCGCGATGCCCAAACCGACCTGGAACACGAGGGCGCCCGCAAGCGCCAGTCCCAACCTACGCTGGATGTCATTGTCGGCCCGACGAACCAGCGACAGGGCGAGAGAGCCGATATAGACGGTGACCAGGAGCGCCCCGAGCCGGTGGGTCAGGTGGATCGCGGTGCGTGCGTCGCTGTCGAGGACGCCGAATTCATAGTTGATGCCGAGCCCGCGCCAGAGGACGAAGGCCTCGCTGAAATCCGTTGGCGGCCACCAAATGCCCCCGTAGCAGGTGGGAAACTCGGTGCAGGCCAGTGCCGCATAGTTCGTGCTCGTCCAGCCGCCGAGCAGGATCTGGACGCAGACCAGGATCAGGCCAGCCCAGACCCATGGCCTGAGCTCGGCCAGCTGCGGATTCGGGGCGGTGAGAAAATACTCGCCCTGGCGCAAGGCCAGCCACCACAGCAGGGCAAGGGTCGCCAGCCCCCCCGCCAGATGGGCAGTGACCACCGCCGGCTTGACCAGCAGGGTTACCGTCCACATGCCGAGCAGCCCCTGGAAGACCACCAGCGCGACCAGCACCGACGGCAGGACCACCGGGAAACGGTCGCGGTTGCGCCAGGCGACCGCCGCCAGGGCGATGATGACCAGCCCCAGGGCGCTCGCGAGGTAACGGTGCACCATCTCCTTCCAAGCCTTGGCCGGCTCGACGGGGCGCTCGGGAAAGGCGGTATTGGCGCGGGCAATCGCCTCGTCGCTGGTGGGGGCGCCGAGACGCCCGTAGCAGCCCGGCCAATCCGGGCAACCGAGCCCGGCATCGGACAGGCGCACGTAGGCGCCCAGCAGGATGACCGCCAACGCCAGCAGGGCCGCGAAGAGTGCCAGGCCCGAAAAGGTGGTTCGCTTCAAGCTCCTGATGTCCCCTACAATTGCGACCTTATGCCCGCCCTCGATCCTCGCCCTTCGCCGGGAGCGCGGGCGGGACCGGAGGCGCCTCCGGCGCCAACTTCAACGACAGCGACGAGGCGGACGGGATGACCACGACAGCGGCGATGGCAGACCAGCGCGGGCACCTGCGCGCGGAGGCCGGGCAAAGGCGCCTGGCCACGGCCTGGCTGGTGCTCGGCGTCACCGCCCTGGCCCTTGCGGGCCTGTTCGCCATCCTGCTGGTGGTCGCCCGCGTTCCGGGCACCGAGGCCCTGTTCCCGACCCAGGACTTCTTTCGCGTCGCCCTGATCGTACACGTGGACCAGTCCGTCCTGATCTGGTTCCTGGCCTTCTCCGGCGTCCTCTGGGGGCTGGGCAAGACGGTCCCGGCGCTCTCCTGGACGGCCTTCGCCGTTGCGACGGCGGGCTGCCTGCTGGTTGCCGCATCCCCCTTTCTGGGCGCGGGAACGCCGCTGCTCAACAACTATGTGCCGGTGCTCGACCACGACCTGTTCCTCGCCGCTCTCGCCCTGTTCGCCGTGGGCGCGCTGCTGCAGGTGATCGCCTACCTCGCGCGCGGCTGGTGCGACATCCGCCTGGAGGATCCGCTCGCGGTGGGCACGGCGACTGCGGCCTTCGCGGTCCTCCTGGCCGGGTTCTCGCTGGCATGGAGCTGGCTCGGCATCAACCCCGCGTGGGAGGGCAAGGCCTATTTCGAGTATCTGTTCTGGGGGCCGGGACACGTGCTCCAGTTCGCCTACACCCAGATCATGCTCGTGGCCTGGATCTGGCTCGCCCGCTCCGCCGAGCGGCCGCTGGGCCTGTCCGACCGCTGGCTGTCCGCGCTGCTGCTGCTGGGCGTGCTGCCGCTCGTCCTGGTGCCCGTGATTCACGGCTTCCACGCCCCCGACTCCGCCGAGAGCCGGCTTGCCTTCACCCGGCTGATGCAATACGGGAACGCCCTGGCCGCGGTGCCCATCGGGCTGCTTCTTTCGGTCTCCCTCTTTCGCAACCGCAATCGCCCCGTGCCCCCGGAGCGGCTCGCCGCCTACCGCGCCCTGATCGCGTCGGTGGTGCTGTTCGCCGCCGGCGGGGCTCTCGGCGCATCGATCGCCGGGGCCAATACCGTGATCCCGGCGCACTACCACGGCTCCATCGTGGGCGTGACCCTGGCCCTGATGGGGCTCACCTACCACCTGCTGCCCGAGCTGGGCTTCGGCAACACCACCGGGCGCTTGGCGCGCTGGCAGGCGGTCGTCTATGGGTCCGGGCAGCTGCTCCACATCGCGGGGCTCGCCGCCTCCGGTGCCATGGGCATCCAGCGCAAGACCGCCGGCGCCGCCCAGCAGCTCGACGGGGTCGCCAAGGCGTTCATGGGCGTCATGGGGCTGGGCGGCCTGCTCGCGGTGATCGGCGGGATCATGTTCGTCCTGGCGGTGCTGCTCGCCCTGACCAGGCGTCGGGCCTCGTCCTACGCTTAGTGCGGCGGGCGCACACCAGGCCGATCCGTCCGTTCTCATGCGTCCCTCGTACATCGTTCCTGACCGCGCGGGGTCCCGGAGAGTCGGGATCAGGCCACGGCCCCCGTCAGCACCCGCAGGTAGTGATCCGCCAGCAGGAAGGCGAAGAGCGCGGTGAGATAGAGGATCGAGTAGCCGAAGGTCTTCATCGCGTGACCGTCGCCATCGCTGCGCAGCAGCCGCACGGCGTGGTACACGAAGCCGAGCCCGAGCGCCAGCGCTCCGGCGAGATAGAGCAGTCCGCTCATGTGGATCATGAAGGGCATCAGCGACACCCAGAGCAGCATCAGGGTGTAGATCAGGACCTGCAGCTTGGTATAGGCCACGCCATGCGTCACCGGCAGCATGGGAACCCCGGCGCGCGCGTACTCGTCCCTGCGCTTGATGGCCAGCGCCCAGAAGTGGGGCGGGGTCCAGATGAAGATCAGCAGGACCAGGAGCAGGCCCTCGACCGACACCTCGCCGGTGACCGCGGTCCAGCCCAGCAGCGGCGGCATGGCGCCGGCGATCCCGCCCCAGACGATGTTCTGGGGCGTGGCCCGCTTGAGGTACATGGTGTAGATGACGGCGTAGCCGATGAAGGCGGAGAAGGTCAGAAATGCCGTGAGCGCATTCACCAGGGTCAACAGCACCAGCATGGACAGGGCCGCGAGCCCGAGGGCGAACGCCAGCGCGTGCGGGGCGTCCAGATCGCCGCTCGGCAGCGGACGGCCACGGGTGCGCTCCATCACGGAGTCGATGCGCTGATCGACGACGTGGTTCAGGGCCGCACCCGCGGCCGAGGCCAGCCCGATGCCGAGCAGCCCGAACACCACGGTCGGCAAGGGCACCATGCCGGGGGTGGCGAGCAGCATTCCCACCAGGGCGGTGAAGAGGATCAGCGCGACCACCTTGGGCTTGGTCAGATCGTAATAGCGCCGCCAGGCGAGCGCCACCGATTGCGCGTCTGAAATTCCGATCTCATTGATGGCCATACTGTGCACCTTTTATCCAGCTCTTGGAGGCCTTTAACAGGCGCTCCATGTCTTTGAGGGTGTCTTTCGCCGGGGCGTCCGACGCGTAGCGCATCATCAGGTTGCCCATCGGATCCAGGATGTAAATCCGCCCCAAGGCACCCTCGCCAAGCGCGTCCGTGAGCGCCGGCCCGCCTGCCTCATCGGTCAGCACGACCTGCATGCCGTCGAGCTCGCCGGCGAGCCGGGCGGCGAGGTCCCGCGCGGACGGGTCGGTCATGATCAGCAGGCGATCGACGCTGAACTGGCTCTCGCCCAGGGCGAGCCGGATCTGGCGGATCGCGATCAGATGCTCCATGCAGGCGTCGCCGCACTCGCCGCCGGTCAGGTAAACCAGCACCCACTTGCCGGCTAGAGCCGCGGGATCGAACGCCGCTCCCCGCGGATCGGACAGCCTCAGCTCCGGCGGCAGCGGCACCACCGGCTCGATCAGCTCGCCCTTGTTGGTCCGGCCCGCGGGCAGATACCCCGGATTCAGGTAGAAGAACCAGGCCGCGATGACGGGAGCGGCGAAGATGGCGATCATCGCCAACAGGGGCGCGATGCCTCGCTTCTGCTGGCCCGCCGTGACCTCGCTCATGCCGTCATCCCCTCGGTCTGGCGCCGCACCAGGCTGAGCCGAAGCCACAGCACCAGGGCGATCAGCGCGAAGGCGAACCACTGGATCGCGTAACCGATGTGCATCCCCTCCTTGGGCAGCTCCCGCGGCCAGCTGCGCGCGAACCCGGTCGGGTCCCCGGGGTCCTGCAGGATCACGACCGGCTCCAACGCATGACCGGCCGCTGCGCTGTAGAGCTCGACCGTGAGGTAGGGCCAGCGCGTCCCCCAGGCCTTGGCCGCGTCCGGCCCGCCGTGCAGCGCCAAGGCCGGGGCGGAGGGGATGTGTGTCTCGCCGACGACCTCGACCGGACCCTCGGGCACGGGCGCGTCGGTAGGCGTTCCGTCAGGCTGCGCGGGTATCCAGCCCCGGTTCACCAACACCCGCATGTCCGTCTCCTCCAGGCGCAACGGGGTGATCACGTGAAACCCGGTGCGGTTGCCCCGGCGGCGGTTCTCGATCAGGATCTGACCCTCGCCCTCGAACACCCCACGCGCCCGCAACGTACGGAAACGCAGGGCTTCCGGGTCGCTCACGGGCGCAACGAGCTCGAAGACGGGCATCTCAGCGCGCGCGCTCAAAAGCCGCGCCTGCTCCCGCTTCTCGTCCGCCCGGTCCAGCTGCCAGAGCCCGAGGGCGACGAACAGGGGAATGGGCAACGCGAGCAGCAGCGTGGGCACCCAACGAACTCGGAATTCCAGATCGCCAATTCGCATCGGGGTGCTATATTCCTGACTATGCTGCACCGTTATTCGGAGCGCGGTGTACACGATCGTTTTCCGTCACACAAACTGGGGTGCCTCATGGAATTCATGTTCAAGCTGCCGGTCCTGCTGGTGCTGGCCTTCATCGTATTTTCCTTGGGCCAGGGCATGTACTATCTCGCCAAGGACGACGGGGAAGTCGACAAGACCCGCGTCGTGAAGGCGCTCACCGTGCGCATCGTCCTGTCGCTCACCCTGTTCGGTCTGCTGATCCTCGGCTACTTCGCGGGCGTCATCGAGCCCCACGGCATGTAACGGAAAGATCCGGGAGGGCCTGCGCCCGCCCGGATCCGTTTGCCAGCCCGCCGGGCGGGCGCCGCGTCTACAACCAGTAGACGAAGACGAACAATCCCAGCCACACCACGTCGACGAAGTGCCAGTACCAGGCCACCGCCTCGAACGCGAAGTGGTTGTGGGGCGAGAAATGCCCTTTCATCGCGCGCCCGAGGATGGCCATCAGCATCACCGCGCCCATGGTGACGTGGAAGCCGTGGAAACCCGTCAGCATGTAAAAGGTCGAGCCGTACACGCCCGACTCGAGGGTCAGGTTCAGATCGTGATAGGCGTGGCGGTACTCGTAGGCCTGGAGCGCGACGAACACCAGACCCAGGGCGATGGTCGCGGCCAGCCCGCGTACCAGCTTCTTCTGATTGTCCTCCTTCAGCCCCCAGTGCGCCCAAGTCACCGTGGCGCCGGAGGTCAGCAGGATCAGGGTGTTGATCGCCGGGATGCCCCAGGCACCCATGGGCGCGAACTCGCCGCCGACCTGCTCGGGTCCCGCGCTCGGCCAGTCAGCGACGAACTGATTGTAGAGCAGCGCGCCGGTCTCCCCGAGATAGCCCTCGCCGCCGAGCCAGGGCAAGGCGATGGTGCGGATGTAGAACAGGGCGCCAAAGAAGCTCAGGAAAAAGAACACCTCGGAGGCGATGAACCAGAACATGCCCTGGCGGAACGAGCGGTCCACTTGCTCGTTGTACTGATCGGTCAGGTTCTCCTTGATCACGTCGCCGAACCAGCCGTAGAACATCACGCAGAGCAGCGCGAAGCCGGCGAGGACCATCCAACCGCCGAAGCCCACCTGGTTGATGGCCAGCGCGGTCCCCGCGAGCATGAGAAACACCGACAGCATGGCCGTGATCGGCCAAGGACTGCCTTCCGGTACGTAATAGGCCTTTGGGCCGTGATGGGCAGTGCTACTCATCCTCTCTTATTCCTCGTTCTATTTGATCGTGATCGACGCGCTCAGTCGGCGGCCGCGACGGCGTCGGACTCGGAGATCCGCAGCACGCTGTAGGACAGGGTTAGCGAGTTGATGTCCGCGGGCAGGTCCGGGGACACGGAGAAGCGCAGCGGCATCTCCTTGCGCTCGTTTCCGGTCAGGGTCTGCTGGCTGAAACAGAAGCATTCCATCTTTGAGAAAAAGCCCGTGGCCTGCCAGGGGGCGATGCTCGGGATGGCCTGGCCGGTGATCTCGTGACCGGAACGATTCTCGGCAACGAAGTTCACCAGATGGCTCTCCCCCGGCCGCACCTTGAGCTTGCGCACCATGGGCTGCAACTGCCACGGCAGGTCGGGGTGAACAGTTGCATCGAACTTGATCGTCACCCATCGGTCCTGGACGGCGCCGGTCGGAACCAAGTCGGCCTGGCCGCCGATTGCGGCCCGCTGCTCCACGGACTGCACCCCGGTCACCTGGCACAGGAGCCCGTACAGGGGCACCATGGCGAACCCGAATCCGAACATGCCGATCGCCAGGCCCGCCAGAAGGAGCAGGGTGCGGCGCTTTCCCTTGTCGACGGCGGCTGACTCGCTCATTGGACGCTGTTTGTGATCATGTTGAACAGGCCACGCCAGAAGGGGATGGAACTCACCAGCATGAGCAGGGCGAAGCCGGCGAGTATCCAGGCCAGGCGCAGGTTCCTGCGCCGCTGCTCGGGGGATGTCTCTGTTCTCGTCATTGGCATCTTATGGCGCGGTCCGGCGGATGGATGTCACCCGCCGGCCGTGCGGTCAGGAGGCGAGCTTCGGCGCCGTGGTCCAGCTGTGGAACGGCGGCGGCGAGGGCAGGTCCCACTCCAGGCCCTTCGCGCCCTCCCACACCTTTGCCTCCGCCTGCTTCCCGCCGCGGATGGTCTTGATCACGATGTAGAGCAGCAGCAGGTGGCTCAGGCCGAAGACGAAGGCGCCCAGGCTCGAGATCACGTTGAACTCTGTGAACATCACGTTGTAGTCCACGATGCGCCGCGGCATGCCCGCCAGGCCGATGAAGTGCTGCGGGAAGAAGGTGATGTTGAAGCTGATGATGTTGGTCCAGAAGAAGATCTTGGCCAGCTTCTCGTCGTACATGTGGCCGGTCCACTTGGGCAGCCAGTAGAAGACGCCAGCGAACAGACCGAACACGGCGCCCGGCAGCAGCACGTAGTGGAAGTGGGCCACCACGAACATGGAGTCGTGGTACTGCATGTCCGCCGGCACCACCGCCAGCATGATGCCGGTGAGGCCGCCGAAGGAGAACATCAGCAGGATGGCGACGGCGAACAGCATCGGGGTCTCGAAGGTCATGGACCCCTTCCACATGGTCGCCATGTAATTGAAGATCATCAATCCCACCGGGATGGAAATGATGATGGTTCCGATCATGAAATAGCTCACCGCCCCCAACGACATGCCCACCGTGTACTGGTGATGGGCCCACACGACCATGCCGATGACCATGATCGCGATCATGGCGCCGACCAGCGAGTGGTAGCCGAACAGGGGCTTGCGGGCGAAGGTCGGCACGATGGAGGCCAGTACGCCCATGGAGGGCAGGATCAGGATGTAGACCTCGGGATGGCCGAAGAACCAGAACAGGTGCTGGAACAGAACCGGGTCGCCGCCGCCGGCGGCGCTGAAGAAGCTCGTGCCGAAGTGGCGATCGAACAGCAGCATGGTGACGCCGCCGGCCAGAACCGGGACCACCAGGATCAGCAGGAAGGCGGTGACCAGCCAGGTCCAGACGAAGATCGGCATCTGCATCAGGCGCATGCCAGGAGCGCGCATGTTGAAGATGGTGACGATGATGTTGATCGACGCCAGTACCGAGGAGATGCCGAGCAGGTGGATGGCGAAGATCAGGAAGTCCATGGACATGCCGACCTGCAGCGACAGCGGCGGGTAGAGGGTCCATCCGGTGTTGATCTGGGTTCCTCCGCCCGGGAAGAAGGGCACGACGAAGGAAAGGATCAGCATGGTGGCCGCCGCGGGCAGGATCCAGAAGCTCAGATTGTTGAGCCGCGGCAGGGCCATGTCCGGCGCGCCGATCATGAGCGGGATCATCCAGTTGGCCAGACCCGCGGCCGCCGGCATCACGGCGCCGAAGATCATGATCAGGGCGTGGTTGGTGACCAGGTTGTTGTAGAGGTCCGGCTCCAGGAGCTGCAGACCGGGCAGGAAGAGCTCGGCCCGGATCAGCATGGCGCTGGCGCCTCCGGCGAATAGCATGATCAGGGCGAATATCAGGTACATGGTCCCGATATCCTTGTGGTTGGTCGAGAACAGCCAGCGCCTCAAGCCCTTGGGCGGGCCGTGATGCTCGTGGTCGTGATCGAGGTCGATGGTTGCAGTGGTCATGGCGTCTACCTCTGATTTAGCGATCCCGGTCCGCGCCGGACCGTCGATTCAAACGAATTCTTGCCGCGTACCGACGGCCGGTTACTTCACGGCCAGGGACCGGGCGGCCTTGATGTCGCGCGGCTGGATCAGATCACCCGTATCGTTGCCCCAGGCATTGCGCTCGTAGGTGATGATCGACGCCAGCTCCAAGTCGCTCAGCGTGTTCCAGGCCACCATCGCCGTGCCCTGCTTGCCGTTCAGCACGATGTCCAGGTGCGGCTGGATCGGGCCGACCGCGATGGCGCTGCCCGCCAGCGCCGGGAACGCCGGCGGCAGGCCCTTGCCCGTGATCTGATGGCAGGACGCGCACTTGGTGTTGTAGTTGGCCTGCCCCTTCTCCATCAGCTCCTCCATCGACCAGTCCTTGTCCAGCGAGGCCTCGGCGGCGGCAGGCCAGCATCACCTGCTTCTGATCCTCCATCCAGGTGGCGAACTTTTCGGGAGAAACGACGTCCACCTCGATCGGCATGCGCGAGTGCCAGGTGCCGCACAGCTCGGCGCACTGCCCGGAGAAACGGCCCTCGCGGTTGAGGTCGACCCAGGTCTCGGTCACGTAGCCGGGAATCGCGTCCTTCTTGACCGCGAGCTCCGGCACCCAGAAGGCATGGAGCACGTCGGCGGAGGTGTGCAGGAAGCGGACCTTCCTGCCAACCGGCAGCACCAGCGGGTTGTCGACCTCGCGCAGATACCGGTCGCCGGACTGATCCTCCGGCACATAGCGGCTCTCGACCTTGACGGGCTTCGGCTGGCCGTCGATCTCGACGCTGTGGTCGAGGTACTCGTACTCCCACCACCACTGGTGGCCGATGACCTTGACGTCCAGCAGGTCCTCCTCCTTGGGAACCTCCCAGACCTTCTCCAGGGTCTTCTGCGCGGAGCTGGCGATGGTCAGGTCGACGCCCAGAACCAGCACTGGAACGACGACCCAGGACCAGCGCCCGAACCAGGTCTCGTGGAATTTCTGGTCGGCCTGATAGCCGCGGCTCTTGCGGTGGTAGTAGAGAGAGTAGCCCACGACCGAGAAAATGATCACCAGCAACACGGTGGCGATGGTCGTGGTGAGCATGTGGATGTCGTATATCTCCTGGGCGACACCGGCGGCCGGCTCGGGGAAATTGAGCCTCATCTCGGCGCAAGCGGCACCGGCCCAGGCGGTCAGGAGGGTGAAAAGCGATGCGGCGCCGAGGCGCTTGGTGGTCACGGCCATAAATCCTCTCGTTTTTCTCTGTACGCGCCTCTGGCGCACCCTGCCGCTCCCGTATCTTTCGACGCGGAAGGCGTGACTGTCATTGCGTGAGCGCTCGCGTCGCACAGGGCGCGAATCGGATGCCCGGGGCTTGCTGGCGAACCGCCACCGGAACAAGTCGCCTCCGATGCGGCCCGATCCCCCGGGAGCCGCCCAAAGCCCAGCGTCTTCTCGAGGCTCGAGGCCAATGCCTCGCGCTCGGTCTCGACCAGCTTGGCGCCGATCTCGATCCCCATGCCGTGGCACGTCAGCAGCAAGCGGCTCGGATACCAGCCCCTGGGATCGCGGCGCAGGGCGACGAGCGTCCAGTACGCCGGGAATCGGGCTACCTCCGCCAGGTTGCGCCTGCCGCGCAGCACTTTGATGCCCGCCTCCCCGACCTCGATCACCTCCCGCGTGTGACCGGCGAGCGCGCTCAGATACAGCCCGGCGCCGAGCACCGCGAGCTCCAGACCCGCGAACGGCAACACCAGCCAGGCCCCGACGGAAGCGAAGTACGCCGCGACCGCCGCCAGGCAGCAGGCGAAGAACCAGAACAGCCGCTTGGTCCAACGCCAGCTGAGCGCGCAATTGGGGCGCACCTCGTACCGGAAGCCTCCGGAATCCTGCTCTTGGAACACCGCCATACGCGTGCCCCCGCCTGGGTCAATCGGGTTTACAGCGGCCCGCCAGCTTCAGCTACAAGCTTAGGGCGACACTCTTATCGAGCGCCGGTCACGGCAGGGCGCTGGGGAGATCCGACTAAAGCAGTCAGACTTTGGAGGATTGGAGGATGCTGGAACTCAAAAAAAAACGCAAACATTTTTGACCCAAGTCAAATTATTAGCATATTGTCTGTTTCTGAAATAAGAAATACGAATGCGCTCATAGACTTGAACGCCGAACACCTGTCTTTCCGGATATCGAGCAGCGGCTTCTACAGCCGGGTCAGACTGACCGTCCGCCGGAAGCGGGCAAGGGCCGCGGCGAAGGCCAAGAGGCCGATCAACCCGGTGGCCAGCAGCTGCGGCCAGAGGATGGAGAGCCCTGCCCCGCGGAAGATCAGAGACTGGCAGAAGCTCACGAAGTGGGTGGTCGGGGAGATCAGCATGATGCGCTGGAGAAGCTCGGGCATCGCGTCCAATGGCGTATTGGCGCCGGAGAGCATGTACATCACCAGGAAGACCGGGATGGACAGCAGCCCGAACTGGGGCATGGTGCGCGCCACCGTCGCGAGCAGGATTCCCAGCGCGGTGAGTGCGAACAGGTAGACCGCCAGCCCCAAGACGAACAGGGCAACGGACCCCGCGATCGGCACCCCCAGGAAGCCGCGCACCACCAGCAGCAGGGCCAGGGTCGCGCCGATCAGGATCACCAGGGCATTGGCCCAGATCTTGGCGAGCATGATCTCCAGGGAGGTCAGGGGCATCACCAGCAGATGCTCGATGGTTCCGTGCTCGCGCTCCCGGATCAGCGCCGCGCCAGTGAGCAGGATGCCGAGTAGGGTGCACATGTTGACGATCTGCATGACCGACATGAACCAGGCGGACTCGCCGTTCGGGTTGAAGAGCATGCGCGTCACCGCGGTCACCGGGAGCACCGGCTGCGCGCGCTGGCCGTCGCGAAAGGCGAGGGTCTCCACCAGCAGCGCGGATTCGAGATAGCGCGCCCCGGCGCCCGCCTGACTCATGGCGGTGGCATCGACCTCGACCTGCAGGGTCGGGCGTCAGCCCCTCCGCGACATCCGCCTCGAAGCGGGGCGGAATGTCGAGCACGAAGGTGTAGCGTCCCGCGTCCATCCCCGCGTCGACCTCCCCGATCCCGATCGACGCCGCGGGCTGGAAATAGGGCTCGCGCAGGCTGTCGACGAGGCGCCGGGAGAGCCGGGAGCCATCCTCGTCCACCACCGCGACCGAGGCGTTTTCGAGCTCCAGCTTGACCCCTTTCGACGGGGCGATGATGGCAAAGGTGAAGGCGTAGATGATCAGGAACACCATCACCGGGTCGTAACGCAGGCTCTTGAGCTCCTTGATCCCGAGGCGGTAAACGTTCTCCAGGCGCATCTCAGCGCTCCCGGGTGCGCAGCAAAGCCCGCCCGAGCAGGAAGAACCCCAAAGCGAACGCCGCGAGCACCAGGTAATCCAGCCACAGGTCGGCGACGCCCAGTCCCTTGGTGAAGGTACCCACGCTGACGTGATTGAACCAGGCGCTCGGGAAGCCGTAGCCCATGATGCGCGCCGGCCCGGTGAGGGCGGACACGGGTACCAGCATGCCGGAGAACAGGATGGTCGGGATGACGCTCGCGATGGCGGTGCCGAACACCGCCGCGATCTGGGTGCGCATGAAGGTGGACATGAGGAGCCCGAGCCCGGTGGTCGCGAGCACGAACAGCACCGCCCCCAGGCTCAGGCCAAGCCAGCTCCCCCTCAGCGGCACCCGGAACAGCAGCAGGGCCATGAGCAGCAGGCTCAGGTAGCTGATCAACGCCAGCCCGACATAGGGCAGCTGCTTGCCGAGCAGGAACTCGCCGCGGGTGGTGGGCGTGGCGTAGAAGTTGGTGATGGAGCCGAGCTCCTTCTCGCGCACCACCCCGACGGCGGTCATGGTGGCAGGAATCATGATCAGCAGCAGCATCAGGATACCCGGCACCATGGCGTAGACGCTCTTGAAGTCCTGGTTGTAGCGGAAGCGGGTCTCGATGCGAAGCGGCGCGGCACTCGATATACCGGACACGAGGGGAAACAGGCCCTCCAGATAGCCGCGGTTCACCCCCTCCACGTAGCCGCGGATGGTGTCGCCGCGGAAGGGGATCGCGCCGTCGATCCAGAATCCCACCTCCACTGGCCGTCCGCCGCTCAGATCCCGGCCGAAACCCGGCGGGACCTCCACGGTCAGGGCCAGTTGCCCCTCCTGCAACCGCCGCAGCTGATCGGCGTCGTCGGTCAGGGGCGGCTGCTCGGCGAACCAGGCCGACCCCGAGAGCTCGTCGAGATAGGCGCGGCTCGCCGGCGTGCGGTCCCGGTCCAACACCGCGTAGCGGATCTCGTCCACGTCGAAGGAGATGCCGTAGCCCATGGCGATCATCAGCAGCAACGGGCCCAGCAGGGCGAAGGCCAGGCGGATCGGGTCACGGGCGAGCTCGGTGCCCTCGCGCCGGGCATAGGCCCAAAGCCGACGAAAGGAGAAGCCCCGGGAGGGCGCGGGGACCGGGGCCTCCCGCTCCGGGGTAGCGTCCCGGGCTTCCTGTTCCCCCGTCTCGCCCGTCTCTTGCTCCAGGTAGCGGATGAAGGCGTCCTCTAGGGTCCGCGCCCCTTGCTCCTTCTGGAGCTCGGTCGGCGTGCCCTGGGCCAGGATGCGCCCAGCGTGCATTAGGGAGATGCGGTCGCAGCGTTCGGCCTCGTTCATGAAGTGGGTGGAGATGAAGATGGTCACTCCCCGCTCCCGCGACAGCTCCAGCAGCAGCTCCCAGAAGCCGTCCCGCGCCACCGGGTCGACGCCCGAGGTGGGCTCGTCCAGGATCAGCAGCTCCGGCTCGTGGATCACGGCCGCCGCCAGCGACAGACGCTGGCGCACGCCCAGCGGCAGCTCCTCGGCGCGGCTGTCCATGTGCGGGCCGAGTCCGAAGCGCGCGGCCAGCTCGGCGATGCGAGCTGCCAAAAGGGGCGGCGGCAGATGGTAGAGCCTGGCGTGGAGATCCAGGTTCTGGCGCACCGTGAGCTCGCCGTAGAGCGAGAAGGACTGGGACATGAAGCCCAGCCTGCGCCTGAGCGCCGTATCGCTCGCGTCGACCGGCCGCCCGAATACGCGCGCGTCCCCGGAGGTGACCGGCAGCAGGCCGGTCAGCATGCGCATGGTGGTGGTCTTGCCGCTGCCGTTGGACCCCAGGAAGCCGAAGATCTCGCCCTTGTGAATATCCAGGGTGACGCGATCCACGGCGGTAAAGTCCCCGAAGCGGCGGGTGAGCCCCACTGCGCTGATGGCCGGCGGACCGTCCCCGCCATTCTGGTGCGGCGTCAGCTGCAGCGCGTGGTGTCCCGCGCGCCGGCCCGCGGGCAGCAGGGATACGAAGGCGGACTCCATGTCGCGCGCGCCCGTCTGCTCCCTCAGCGCCGCCGGGCTTCCGCTCGCGAGCACCCTTCCGGCGTCCATCGCCGCGAGGAAATCGAAGTGCCCGGCCTCCTCCATGTAGGCGGTGGAGACCAGCACCGTGAGCCCCGGCCGGCGTGCGCGCAGGCGTTCGATCAGCTCCCAGAAGCGGCGGCGGGACAGGGGATCGACCCCGGTGGTGGGCTCGTCCAGGATGAGGAGGTCCGGCTCGTGGATCAGGGCGCAGCAGAGCCCGAGCTTCTGCTTCATGCCGCCGGACAGGTTCGCCGCCTGCCGCTCGGTGAACTCGGCCAGGCCGGTGGCGGCGGTGAGCTCGGCAATGCGCCGCGAGCGGGTATCGGCATTCTGGCCGAACAGGCGGCCGAAGAAGTCCAGGTTCTCCCGCACCGACAGGGTCGGATAGAGATTGCGTCCCAGCCCCTGCGGCATGTAGGCGATGCGGTGGACCAGCGCCCGGCGCTGGCTGGCGTCCGTCAGGTCGCTGCCGAGCACTTCCACCCGCCCGACCTGGATCTGGCGCACCCCGGCGATCAGACCGAGCAGGGTCGATTTGCCCACCCCGTCCGGTCCGATCAGGCCGCTCAGGCGCCCGGCGGGGAGCGTCAGGTCCACCCCGTCCAGGGCGACCACCTTTCGATAGCCGTGCCGGACCCCGCTCAGCCGGACGGCGGGTGCGTCTCGTTCTGCCACGGCGGCAGCCTCGGGGTCAGGTCCTCGGGCCACTGGGCCTCGGGCTCGATGCGCACGTGGGCCTCGCCGGGAACGCCGGTCTTGACCAGGGGCTCGTAGCGCCGCAACAGCTCCGGGTCGATGCGCAGCTTGACGCGGAACGAGAGCTTCTCTCGGGCGTCGCGGGTCTCGACCTGCTTGGGGGTGAACTGGGCGCGGGCGGCAACGAAAGAGACCTCGGCGGGGATCACGTACTCCGGGGCGGCATCCAGCACGATGCGAGCCTCCGCCCCCAGCGCCAGGCGGCCCACCAGGGTCTCGGGCAGGAAGATCACCATGTAGACATCCGTGAGATCCAACAGGGTCAGCACCTTGCCCCCGACGCCGAGCACCTCTCCCGGCTCCGCGAGCCGGTACAGCACTCGACCCGCGCGGGGTGCCCTCAGCTCGCTGTCGGAAATGTCGATCCGAATGCGATCGATGCTCGCCTGCGCCGCCTCCGCGGCGGCCTCCGCGGCGATCACCTGCACCTTGGCCGCGCGCAGGGCGGCCTCCGCGGTGCGCACCCGGGTGCGAGCCTGGTCGAGCTGGTCCTCGGAGACGAAACGCTTGGCCTGGGAAAGCCCCTGCTGGCGCTCGAGCTCACGCCGGGCGTAGTCCAGCTCGCTGTCGCGCTGCTCCACCACCGCCAGGGCGAGCTCGGTGTCCTGCCGGGCGCGCCGCAACCCCGCCTCCGCCTCGCGCAGCTGCGCCTGGAGCGAGTCCGTGTCGAGGCGCGCGACCACCTGGCCCGCCTCGGCCCTGTCGCCCTCCCGCAGCAGCACCTCCGCCAGGCGCCCCGGAAGCTTGGTGGCCACGTCGACGTCCGTCGCCTCGATGCGCCCGTTGCTGGTGGCGAAATCGGGGGGCAGGGACTCGTCCCGGACGAGGTCGGCAAGGGGGGAGGGCAGGGAAATGGGAAGGCCGGCACGCAACAGCAGCCACGCGCCGCCCGCGGCGGCCAGCAGAATCAGGGCCGCGAAAATGAACCTGCGTCTGGCTGAAGACATCGCGCGCGAATCCTTCTCGCGTGGCAGTTGGCACCTTCCGCATCTTAACGCCGCGAGCGCCCGGGATTCACCATGGTTTTGACCGGACCCGGGTGACCGGCCGTCAGGCCGTGCCGTATGCTTGTCCCGTTCTCCGCACCCCTGGTTCCGGCGAAGACGCCATTTCGGACTTGATCTGCGGCCGATGACGACCTTGGTCTATCTCCACGGGCTCAACGGCTCCGGCCTTTCCCACAAGGCCGGGGTGCTGCGCGATCGCCTGCAGCCGGTCCCGGTGCTCGCCCCCACCTACCCCGCCCACCGGCCGCACGCGGCGGTCGCGGCCCTGTCCGACTTCTTCGCCAGGCTACCCGGCGATGCACCGCCGCTGGTCGTGGGCAGCTCGATGGGCGGCTTCTACGGCCAGTACCTCGCGCGCCGCTCCCGCTTCGCACACCTGTTCATGATCAATCCGGCGCTGACGCCCTGGGATTTGATGGCCGCATACGTCGGTCAGACCATGACCACGGCTGGCGGCGAGACCTACACCGTCACGCCGGAGCTGATCGGGCAGACGCGGCCTTACGGCGTCGCCGATCCCTGCGACGGGACCCCGACCACGCTGTTCCTGGACAAGGGCGACGAGGTGATCGACTACCGCATCGCCGCGAACCTCTATCGCCACTGCGGCCGGCTGATGATCTTCGCGGGCGGCGACCATGCATTCCAGCACCTGGACGAGGCGATCGCGGTCATCAGGGAAGCGGCGGAACGCTGAACCGGAGCCTGGAGCGGCCGAATCCCGGCGGCGCAGCGAGAGAATGCCCGGCTAAGGGTTCGAGCCGGACCAGCGCCGGATCTCCGCGTGCCGGAAGCAGCCGACGACATGGTCATTGACCATTCCCACGGACTGCATGAACGCATAGCAAATGGTGGAGCCGACGAAGTTGAGCCCGAGCCGCTTCAGATCCCTGCTCATCCGGTCCGACTGCGCGGTGCTGACTGGAATCTCGGCGAGCGAGCGCCAGGTGTTCTGCACCGGGTCCCCATCGACGTAGCGCCAGAGAAAGGCGTCCAGCGAGCCGTGCTTGTCCTGGAGGTCGAGAACGCGGCGGGCGTTACGGATGGCGGACGCGACCTTGAGCCGGTTGCGGACGATGCCCGGATCGGCGAGCAACCGGGCGACGTCGGCCTCCGAATAGCGCGCCACCGCCTCGATGTCGAATCCGTCGAATGCCTTGCGGTAGCTCTCACGCTTCCGGAGGATGGTGAGCCAGCTGAGCCCCGCCTGCGCGCCCTCGAGAACCAGCATCTCGAACAGATGCCGGTCGTCGTGGACCGGAACGCCCCACTCGTCGTCGTGGTAGGCGACGTAGAGCGGGTCAGTTCCGCACCAGGCACATCGTTCCGCCATTTAACCCCGGTGTCCGCGGGGGGGATGTTTCACCGTTTTCAAGCACGTGAGCGATTGAAAACGAACCCGTCCAAGAACCGCGCTTCCCGGGTGGCGTGCTGATCTTGGCCAGGATGGCCAATAATCAGCGTCGCTTCAGACCGGAACAACCTTGTTGGCACACGGCCCCTTTTGACCTTGGCCGACTTCGTATTGCACCTTCTGGCCGTCATTGAGGGTGGCATAGCCGCCCGACGCCTGGATTTCGGAATGGTGCACGAACAGGTCTTTGCCTCCATCGTCCGGGGTGATGAAGCCATAACCTTTCTCTGCACTAAACCACTTTACCGTACCCGTACTCATGTCGTCTTCTTCCTCGTGAAATGAATCTTGATGGAACTGCTATATTCTGACCACGTTGACAGAATTTATTAACTTCAATACGCACCGCCGCGGAAAACCAGCGCCCCTCCCAAGCCGGCCAGCTCTTGCCGCCGCTTTGTTTTCAAGTACAGGCGGGGCGGCCTGTAATCCCGGGTTACGCCTCTCCCTCCTTGGGCGCATCATTATCCGTTTCTGATGAAGGCGGAACATCCTGGGACTGAGCGTCTCCTACTCCGGCTTTCTGCAAGCGCTTTTCCTCCTTCTTTTTCTTTTTTGCCAGTTCTCTCTGTCGCTTTTCAAAAGCGTAATTGGGTTTAGCCATCCGCAATCTCC
>CAVORB010000014.1:0-86216 GCA_963698495.1 uncultured Gammaproteobacteria bacterium
GGCGATCAGGGGACCAACGATGTGCATGCGCGCCTCCGGTACTCGGTTTCGATGTCCTACGATATGGCGCCGACCCGGTCCGTTGCCAATCACCGGCGATACGGCGCTGTCACCGCATGGCTCAAGACGTACAATGTCCCCCTGTCACGACCGGGGATAGCCCAAAGATGCGCGTGTTCCGAATCAACTTCCTCAACCAGGGCAAGGTGTACGAGGTCTACGCCAAGCGCGTGCAGCAAGGCGAGCTCTACGGCTTCGTCGAGCTGCAGGAGCTGCTGTTCGAGGACTCCTCTACGGTGCTGGTCGACCCCTCCACGGAGCGCCTGAAATCCGAGTTCAAGGGCGTGAGCCGGACCATCATCCCCATCCACGCGGTGATCCGGATCGACGAGGTGGAGAAGGAGGGCCAGGGCAAGATCCACGACCTCGGCGACAAGTCCAACGTGACCATGTTTCCGACCGCTCTCTACTCGCCGGGCCGGGACACCGACAAGTAGATCGGCAACAGCCTCACGAACTCCCCCCTGGTAAGATCCCGCCCGCCGTCGAATTTCGCAGTACCCGATGACGACCGAGCTGAAAAGGAGCATTTCGCGCCAGCGCACCGCCCTCTACAACATGCTGGTGGAGCCGCTGTCGTTCCTCGCGACGCGCTGCGCCGAGGTCTGGCCGGACCGGGATGGGCTGAACCGGGTCTTGCTCGCGGGGCTCCGCACCGTCCCCCATTGCCGCTATCTCTATGCCCTGGACACGAACGCCGTTCAGCTGAGCGACAACATCGCGCGGGAGGGCCTGATCACGCAGGACTTCGACCGCGACCGCTCCGACCGTCCCTACATGCGCGAGCCGATGCCGCCCAACGGCCTGCTGCTCTCGCAGGCCTACATCAGCATGCGCGTCGGGCGCCCCTCCCTGACCGCGGTGCGCCGGGTCGAGTCCGGAGCGCGGCAGCTGGGCTTCATCGGCGCCGATTTCGACCTGCGCGATCTGCCGCTGACCCGCCAGCTCTACCGCGAGCCCGACCATTGGCAGCAGATGAAGGGCGACCCGGCGATCCGCGGCTCCCTGTTCCAGCAGCGCCGGGTCGAGAGCCTGATGGACCAGAATATCGACGCGGTCCTCGCCGTGGTCGACGAGCTGGTGACCGAGAGCGGGGTCTTCCACGCCAAGCTCCACTTCTCCAGCAGCCGGGCCACCATCTGGCTGGTGGAGGACCCCTACTGCTACCGCATCCTGGGCTACAAGGCCCTCGTCGATCCGGACATCTGCCTCGCCTACCCCCATCACCCCTATCCCGAGAGGTCGATCGTGCCGGCGGACGCGGTACGCCCGATCCTGGACGGTTTCCGGCGCCTGCGCTTCGCCGACGACGTGATCTACCTGCGCGCGGGCTCGCTCAACATCTTCAACGGGATGGTGAGCCTCAACTTCTCCTGCGACGGCTCGCACTACCTGCGCTACGACGAGTTCCTGGGCGAGGACTCCCCCTTCTGGCGCAGCATCGGCTGATCTGCCGGCGGCTTGCGCTTTGTCATGGGTCCCGCGGCGGGCTACCGGGACAATCCACCGCCATGCGCACTTCCGGAATCGCGTCGACCCTGCTCATCGCCCTCACCCTTGCGGGCTGCGACGAGCAGGGTCCGTCCAGCGGGGACGATGGTGTCCCGCTCCTGATCACCGCGGCGGAGCAAGGCGACCTGCCCGCTCTGAACCGATTGCTGGGAGAAAGTCCGATACCCGATGTGCGCGACGCCTGCCGCTGGACGCCGCTGATGAAGGCCGCGCTCCACGGTCGTCTCGAGATCGCCGAGCGCCTGCTGGCGGCGGGTGCCGAGGTGGACGCCGAGGACAAGGGCGGCTACACGGCCCTGATGCTCGCCGCATCGAACGGCCACGCGGAGGTGGTGCGGTTGCTGCTCACCGCGGGGGCGGATGTGAACCACCAGGAGCGAACGTCGGGCTGGACGGCCTTGATCTGGTCCGCCAAGCAGGGCCACGCGAACACGGTCGAGACCCTGATCGCCGCGGGTGCGGACACGCGCCTGCGAGACCACTCCGGCCGCACCGCCCTCGACTGGGCTCGTGAGCAGGACCATGCCGGGGTCGTCGCGCTGCTCGGAACCGCAAGCAGGAGCCGAGAGGCCGGCGACATCGCAGAAGGACTGAGCATCGGCTTGCAGCCCCCCGCCCCGGCCCTCATCTCTTGAGCGTGTCCGGCGCTGCCGGTGTTCTTCCGCGACGACTGCAGGAACCCCAACCCATGAGCCGCAAGCAACGTATCCAGGACAAGCTCCAGTCCGAGCTCTCGCCGCTGCACCTCGAGGTGATCGACGAGAGCCACATGCACAGCGTCCCCGAGGGAGCTGAGTCCCACTTCAAGGTGCTGGTGGTCAGCGAGCAGTTCGCCGAGCACAGGCTGGTCGGGCGCCATCGCCTGATCAACCGCCTGCTGGGTGACGAGCTGGGCTCCGGGCTGCACGCGCTGGCGCTGCACACCTGGACGCCGGAGGAGTGGTTCGAGAAGGGCGGGACCGCCCCCGAATCCCCCCAGTGCATGGGGGGATCGAAGGCAAGCTAAGCCGCGAGCCGAGGCCCTAGGCGTCCTGCGCCGCGGCCTTTTCGTTCGCGAAGTAGGCCCGGGTTACCTGGAACACCACCGGACTCAGGAGCAGCAGCGCGATCAGGTTGGGAAGGGCCATCAGGGCGTTCAGGGTGTCGGCCACCAGCCAGACGAAATCGAGCTGCGCGGCGGCGCCGATCGGGATGGCGATCACCCAGGCGATGCGGAAGGGCCGGATGGCGTGGACGCCGAACAGGTACTCGGCGCAGCGCTCGCCGTAGACGCTCCAGCCGAGCATGGTGGTGAAGGCGAACAGGATGAGCCCGAAGGTCACCACATAGCTGCCAAGCCCCGGCAGGCCGTGCTCGAAGGCGGCAGACGAGAGCGCGGCGCCGGTCACGCCGGTTACCCACTCCCCGGAGACCACGATCACCAGACCGGTGATGGAGCACACGATCAGGGTGTCGATGAAGGTGCCGAGCATGGCCACGGTGCCCTGTCGCACCGGGTCGTTGGTCTGGGCGGCGGCGTGGGCGATCGGCGCGCTGCCGAGTCCCGCCTCGTTGGAGAAGATGCCGCGGGCGACACCGAAGCGGATGGCCGCCCACACGGTCGCGCCCGCGAAGCCGCCGCCCGCCGCCTCGCCGGTGAAGGCGCTGGTGACGATGTGCGCGACGGCGCCGCCGATCTGGTCCAGGTTCATGCCAAGGATCACGAGACCGCCGGCGATGTAGGTGAAGGCCATGAAGGGCACGAGCTTGCCCGCCACGGTCGCGATGCGGCGGATTCCGCCCAGGAGCACCAGGGCCACCAGCACCGCCATCACCACGCCCACGACCCAGGCGGGCACGCTGAAGGTGTCGTGCAGGACGTGGGCCACCGAGTTGGCCTGGACCGTGTTGCCGATGCCGAACCCGGCGAGGAAGCCGAACACGGCGAAGGCCCCGCCCATCCAGGCCCATTTGCTGCCGAGCCCGTTCTTGATGTAGTACATGGGGCCGCCGACGTGGTTGCCCTCCTCGTCCACCTCGCGGTACTTCACCGCGAGCACCGCTTCTGCGTACTTGGTGGCCATGCCCACCAGGGCGGTGCACCACATCCAGAACAGGGCACCCGGCCCTCCGAGCGCGATGGCGGTCGCAACGCCCGCGATGTTGCCGGTGCCGACGGTCGCCGAGAGGGAGGTCATGAGGGCGTTGAAGGGGGTGATGTCCCCCTCGCCCTGCTGGGAGCGGCCCGCCCACAGCATACGGAACCCATAGCCGAGGCGGATCAGCGGCATGGCACGCAGTCCCACCATCAGGAAGAAGCCCGTGCCGAGGATCAGAACCAGCATCGGCGGCCCCCAGACGACGCCGTTGAGGTCCGAAATTAGAGTGGTTATCGTGTCCAAGCCTTCCCCTCCCGAATCGGAAAGCCCGTAACTATACACGGCGGGCAATCTGGTTCCCAACCGGACGCGAGAGGGTTTACCCGCGGCCATCGGAACCCTTATCCTTTGCCGCCTTGCGCGGCGCCTGGGACTGGTGTGTCCGCGCTGCAGCGAACAGGTTTCTGGAGGACACCGCCCATGGCCGTATGCAACGAAATCAAGAGCTTCTCGCGTGCGCACGAGCGCATCGCCGACTTCTTCTCCCTGCTGGCGGTCGCTTTGCTGTTCGCCACGATCTGGGCGACGCTGCAATACCACCAGCCCGTGCTCGATTGGCTGCGCGAGGGCCCGCTGGTCAACACCGCGATCCTGATCGCCGTCCTGGTTCTGGACGTTTTCCTGATCCTCGCTTTCCTCGCCATCGGCTCCGCCCGCTTCGGCGAGGAGAACGAGCGCTGCTTCGGCACCTTCCGCGGGCGCCGCAGTCACAACGGCTCTCCGGTCGGCATCTTCAGCGCCTGGATCAGCCACATGGAGAACGTCGGCAAGAAGCACCGCTGAGTCGGCTGCCATTGCCGGGAGACCACGGCGGGATCACTCGGCGTCGCGGGCCGCAGATGCACCTCGGATATTGAGCGCGGCCCCGCTCGGATGATCGACCAGGCCACGCTCGAAACCGGTCGGCTATGGCTCCGTCCCCTTCAACCCTCGGACGCGGCGGCCATCCAGCAGGCGGCGAGCGCCCGCGCGGTCGCCGACACCATGATCTCCCTGCCCCATCCCTATCCCGCGGGTGAGGCCGACCGGTATCTCGCCCGCCGGCAGGCGGAGCTTGAGCGAGGTCTGTCGGCCACCTTCGCCTTGGTGCGAAAGGCGGACGCGGGTTTTGCCGGCCTCATCGAGCTGCGCGCCATCGAGCATGAGCACTCCCAGGCGGAGCTGAGCTTCTGGTTGGCGGCGGAGGTATGGGGACTGGGCTACATGACCGAGGCTGTCGCTGCGGTTGTCGCCTTCGGGTTCGACAATCTCGGGCTCAACCGGCTCTACGCCTTTCACATGCTGCGAAACCCGGCGTCCGGGCGTGTCCTGCAGAAGAACGGCTTCCGGCGAGAGGGCTTGCTCAGGCAGCGCGTGCGGAAGTGGGGGCGATTCGAGGACGTGGCGCTGTGGGCGATTCTGCGAGAAGACTGGCAGCGCTGAAGCGGATCGGGAGAGTACCTGAACAGAATCGCCGGCTGGGCCAGACGGCGCCCACTTGCTACACCGCCGACGGCTTCAGGTCCAATCCGTTACGGGTGGCGACGTCCACTGGGAATCGATGAATCCCGAATCCAGATCGCAAGCTCGTCTTCGGTGAGGGTTCCGGCAGCCAGTTGCCGGTACATGAGCACGGCCTCCGCTTCGGCTGCGTCAAGGGAGAATCCGTTCAGTTCCAAGAAGACGGCCGCGATCGTCAGCGCGATTCGCTTGTTGCCGTCCATGAAAGGGTGATTACGGGCCAACCCGTAACTGTAAGAGGCGGCCAACTCGAACACCGAAGGATCTTTTCCATAGGCCGCCTTCTGTTTCGGGCGAGCCAGCGCGGAGTCGAGTAATGCCTGGTCACGTATGCCAGGCAAGCCCCCATGCTCGGCGAGGAGCATCTGATGTACCGCGTGTACGAGCTCCGGCAGGACCCATACGGGATCACTCACTTCGCTAACTCGTGGAGTGCGTTCCGGTACCGCCTCATCACCTTTTCCGCGGCATCCATTTGGGCCTCGAAATCCTGTTGATAAGGGGTGAGGGTCAGCCCCTCTGGCGTATCCACCAGGTAGAGCACGTCTCCCTTCTCCGCGCGGAGCTTCACAAGTGCTTCTTTTGGCAACACAATTCCCATGGAGTTGCCGATTGCGGTCACTTTCACTTTCAGCATGTCGGGAGCCTCACAACGTTATTACGAAAGTACTAACAAAGTGTAGGCTTGCCTGGCAAGGCGTTCAAGTCGCTCGCCGCGGGGGTGTTGTTTGCGTCTCGGGGGGATCGGGGAGACTGGAACGGCTTGCAGGGTAAAGTCGTCTCCTGACCCCCCCTGCCCTCCCCCTGCGAGGGAGAGGCAATGCGAAATCGGAAAGGTTGGTGGAACTTTCGGCTCAGTGCATCGCCCGATCGCCGATGTCGAATGCCAGCTCGCCGTCCTTGACGAACACGCGCACCGAGCCGCCGTTGGCGAGCTCGCCGAACAGGAGCTCGTTGGCCAGCGGCTTCTTGATGTGGTTCTGGATGATGCGGGTCATGGGCCTCGCGCCCATCTGCGGATCGTAGCCCTTCTCCGCCAGCCAGACGCGCGCATCCTCGTCCACCGTGAGGGCCACCTTCTTGTCGGCAAGCTGCTGCTCGAGCTCGAAGACGAACTTGTTGACGACGCTGGCGATGGTCTCCGGCGACAGGGACCCGAACTGGACCACCGCGTCCAACCGGTTGCGGAACTCGGGCGAGAAGTAGCGCTTCAGCGCTTCCAACCCGTCGGTGGAGTGGTCCTGCTCGGCGAAACCGATGGAGCGGCGGCTGGTCTCCGAGGCGCCGGCGTTGGTGGTCATGACCAGCACCACGTTGCGGAAATCCGCCTTGCGCCCGTTGTTGTCGGTCAGGGTGCCGTGGTCCATGACCTGCAGCAGCAGGTTGAAGACGTCCGGGTGGGCCTTCTCGACCTCGTCGAGCAGCAGCACCGCGTGGGGATGCTTGTTGATCTCCTCGGTGAGCAGGCCGCCCTGGTCGAAGCCGACGTAGCCCGGCGGCGCGCCGATCAGGCGCGAGACCGTGTGCCGCTCCATGTACTCGGACATGTCGAAGCGGATCAGCTCCATGCCGAGGATGCGGGCGAGCTGGCGCGTGACCTCGGTCTTGCCGACGCCGGTCGGTCCGGTGAACAGGAAAGAGCCGATGGGCTTCTCCTCGTGCCCGAGCCCGGAGCGGTTCATGCGGATGGCCGAGGTGAGGACGTCGATGGCGTCGTCCTGGCCGTAGACCACCATCTTGAGGTCCCGGTCCAGATTGCGCAGGGACTCGGTGTCGGAGGTCGAGACCTTCTTCGGCGGGATGCGGGCGATCTTGGCGACGATGTTCTCCACGTCCCCGACGTCGATGCGCTTCTTGCGCTTGCCCGCGGGCTTGAGCTGGACGTTCGCGCCGGCCTCGTCGATCACGTCGATGGCCTTGTCCGGCAGATGGCGGTCGTTGATGTACTTGTCCGACAGCTCCGCCGCGGCGCGCAGGGCGGGCATGGTGTAAGTCACCTGGTGGTGCTCCTCGAAGCGCGACTTGAGGCCCTTGAGGATCTCCACCGTCTCCTCCACGCTCGGCTCGCTGATGTCGATCTTCTGGAAGCGCCGCGCCAGCGCCCGGTCCTTCTCGAAAACGCCGCGGAACTCCTGGTAGGTCGTGGAGCCGATGCAGCGCAGCTCGCCCGAGGCGAGCACCGGCTTGATCAGGTTCGAGGCGTCCATGACGCCCCCCGAGGCGGAGCCGGCGCCGATGATGGTATGGATCTCGTCGATGAAGAGCACGGCGTGCGGCTGGCGCTTGAGCTGGGCCAGCACGGACTTCAGCCGCTTCTCGAAGTCGCCGCGATACTTGGTGCCGGCGACCAGCCCGCCCAGGTCCAGGGCGTAGATGACCGCATCCGCGAGCACCTCGGGCACCTCGCCGTCGACGATCTTCTTCGCCAGCCCCTCGGCGATGGCGGTCTTGCCGACCCCGGCCTCGCCGACCAGGAGCGGGTTGTTCTTGCGCCGCCGGCACAGGATCTGGATGGTGCGCTCGACCTCGTCCTGGCGCCCGATCAGGGGATCGATGCGCCCCTGGCGCGCGAGCTCGTTGAGGTTGGAGGCGAAGCTCTCGAGCGAGCTCGGGCTCTCCTTCTCCTCGCCGCGCGCCTCGTCCGGCTCCTGCTGGCCCTCCTCGTCGTGGCTCTCCCCCGGGACCTTGGAGATGCCGTGGGAGATGTAGTTGACCACGTCGAGCCGGGTGATGTCCTGCTCGCCCAGCAGATAGACGGCCTGGGAGTCCTGCTCGCTGAACAGGGCGACCAGCACGTTGGCCCCGGTGACCTCCTTCTTGCCCGCCGACTGGACGTGGAACACCGCCCGCTGCAGCACGCGCTGGAAGCCGAGGGTGGGCTGGGTCTCGCGTCCTTCCTCCTGCGGGATGACCGGGGTGGTCTCCTCGATGAAGGTCGCGACCTCGCTGCGCAGCCGGTCCGTATTGGCGCCGCAGGCCCGCAGCACCTTGGCCGCCGTCGGGTTGTCGAGCAGCGACAACAGCAGATGCTCCACGGTCATGTACTCGTGGTGCTTCTCGCGGGCTTCCTTGAAAGCCTGGTTCAGCGTGAATTCAAGCTCTTTGCTTAGCATGGCCTCTTCGATCCCGGGAAAGGAACCCCGTTAATTGCCAACCGTTGCCTCTATCGTCCGGCCCTCAGGGAGTCGCTGAATACTGGCCATCCTGGCCGCAATCAGCGCGCCATCCGTGTGCCGCGGGAAGCGCCGAATCCCATCCTGCCGCCCTAGGCCTCCTCCATGGTGCACATCAGCGGGTGCTGATGGCTGCGGGAGAAATCGTTCACCTGTGACACCTTGGTCTCGGCGATGTCCCGCGTGAAGACGCCGCAGACGCCCACGCCGCGCGTGTGCACGTGAAGCATGACCTGCGTCGCCTTCTCCCTGCTCATGCGGAAGAAGGTCTCCAACACCTGTACCACGAACTCCATCGGCGTGTAGTCGTCGTTCAGGAGCAGAACCTTGAACAACGGCGGCTTCTTCAGCTTGGGTCTGGCTTCCTGGACCGAGAGCCCGGATTCGCGCTCCTCGTTTGGGTTCTGGCCGCTCATTCTGCTTCCGAGTCTAGTCAAAATTCGACGCCGTTTCGGCTTAATAGAGTAGGGACTTTCGCGCGCTTCTAAAAGGGTTGTGGCCGTTGCGGAAGTTCCATTCCCCGCCTTCACGGGGCCGCGCGCGAAGCTTGGCAGGGCGCGCATCAGAGCAACCTCCCGTGCCGCGCTTCGAAGTGCCGGCGAGCCTGCAAATCCACCAAATTTGACCAGTGAAATCAGCTCACTATACTTCGCAGGTAAGGCGCGGCATCGATGACCAAAGCAAACGCGCTGGATAACAACCGAAAGACTGCCAGAGATAGGCCTCGGATAACCCCCGGAGGAGTGATGTGATGATGACGGGTATTGTGAAGTGGTTTAACAATGCCAAGGGGTACGGGTTCGTGAAGCCCGATGGACGAGACGAAGACGTCTTCGTCCACTTCTCGGCGATCGACATGGACGGATACAAGACCCTGAAGGAAGGACAGAAGGTCGAATTCGAGATCAGCCAGGGCCCGAAGGGGCTGCACGCGGCCAAGGTGCACCGCGTGCTCTGACTGGAGGCAGCGGCCCCACTCCGCGGGGCCGTCGCCCGTCGAAACTCATTCAGGGGCTTGCGGCCCCTGACATCCGCTACGGTCCGGGCGCTCTCCGCGTCACATGCTCGCGACCACGGCCTCGCCGAAGCCCGAGCAGCTCACCTTGGTCGCGCCCTCCATCAGACGCTCCAGGTCGTAGGTCACGGTCTTGGCCATGATGGCCCCTTCCACGCCCTTGATGACGAGATCGGCCGCCTCGGTCCAGCCGAGATGGCGCAGCATCATTTCCGCGGACAGAATGAGCGAGCTGGGGTTGACCTGATCCTTGCCGGCGTACTTGGGCGCGGTACCGTGGGTGGCCTCGAACATGGCCACCGAGTCGGAAAGGTTGGCGCCCGGGGCGAGACCGATCCCACCCACCTGGGCGGCCAGCGCGTCGGAGATGTAGTCGCCATTGAGGTTGAGGGTCGCGATTACGTCGTACTCCTTCGGCCGCAACAGGATCTGCTGCAGGAAGGCGTCGGCGATCACGTCCTTGATCACGATCTCCTCGCCGGTTCTGGGGTTGGTCATGCTGCACCAGGGACCGCCGCCGATTTCCTTGGCGCCGAACTCCTCCTGGGCCAGCTCGTAGCCCCAGCTCTTGAAGGCGCCCTCGGTGAATTTCATGATGTTGCCCTTGTGCACCAGGGTCACCGACGGCCGGCCATTGTCGATCGCGTACTGAATCGCCTTGCGCACCAGGCGCTTGGTGCCGTCTGACGAGACGGGCTTGACGCCGATGCCGGAGGTCTCCGGGAAGCGGATCTTGGTCACCCCCATCTCCTTCTGCAGGAAATCGATGACCTTGCGCACCTCCGGCGTACCGGCCTGCCACTCGACGCCGGCGTAGATGTCCTCTGAGTTCTCCCGGAAGATCACCATGTCCGTGTGCTCGGGCTCCTTCAGCGGGCTCGGCGTGCCGCGGAAGTAGCGCACCGGGCGCAGGCAGACGTAGAGATCCAGCTCCTGGCGCAGGGTCACGTTCAGGGAACGGATGCCGCCGCCGACCGGCGTGGTCAGGGGGCCCTTGATCGAGACCACGAAGTCTCGCACCGCTTCCAGCGTTTCCTCCGGCAGCCAGACGTCCTCGCCATAGATCCGGGTCGATTTTTCCCCGGCGTAGATCTCCATCCACTGGATCTGCCGCGAGCCCCCGAACGCCTTTTCCACGGCGGCGTCGACCACCCGCTTCATGACCGGGGTGATGTCGATGCCGATACCGTCGCCCTCGATGTACGGGATGATGGGCTGATCGGGCACCTGCAGGACATAGTCAGCGCCGACGGCGATCTTCTCGCCGGTGACGGGAACCTTGATCTTCTCGTAAGCCATGTCGTCTCTTCGCGGTTGCAACAAAGTTTTGAGTCTAGCACCAGGATCGAGACTTGCGTACCGCCCGCTCCCGGTGATGCGCGAGGGGACGTCAGACCGTATCATGCCGGGTCGGCGCGCCGCCGCCAGGACCGATCGAGAGCCAAAGCCGGACGCAGTTCTTCATGCCCGATCCGCATCCCGGAACCGACCCCCGCGGACCCGTCATCGTCGGCCTCTCCGGCGGCGTGGACTCCGCCGTCGCCGCCCTGCTGCTGCTCGAGCAGGGACACGAGGTGCTGGGGCTGTTCATGAAGAACTGGGAGGAGGACGACGACCCCGGGTACTGCGCCGCCGCGGCGGACCTGGCGGACGCCCGGTCGGTCGCGGAGCGCCTGGGCATCCCACTGCACACGGTGAACTTTTCGGCCGAGTACTGGGACCGCGTCTTCAGCTATTTCCTCTCGGAGTATCGGGCCGGGCGCACGCCGAACCCCGACATCCTCTGCAACCAGGAAATCAAGTTCCGGGCCTTCCTGGATCACGCCCTCGCCCTGGGCGTCCCGCGCATCGCCACCGGACACTACGCAGGCATTGCGGCGGGTGAGCAAGGTTTCCACTTGCGCCTCGCGGCCGACCCGGATAAAGATCAGACCTATTTTCTGCACCGGCTGGATCAGGGGCAGCTCGCCCGCAGCCTGTTCCCGCTGGGGGGTTACCGCAAGCAGGAGGTGCGCGGCCTCGCCCGGCGCGCAGGCCTGGCGGTCTCGGAGAAGAAGGACAGCACCGGGATCTGCTTCATCGGTGAGCGCCGGTTCCGCGATTTCCTCGCCCGTTGGCTGCCGCGGGAGCCGGGGCCGATCGAAACGCCGGAAGGCGCGGTCCTGGGCCAGCACCAGGGCCTTGCCTATTACACCATCGGACAGCGCCAGGGACTCGGGATCGGCGGTGTCGCGGGCAGCGCGGAGGAGCCCTGGTTCGTAGCCGCGAAGGAGCCGGAACGCAATGCCCTCGTCGTGGTGCAGGGACACGATCATCCCCTGCTGATGAGCAACAGGCTCCGCGGCGGTCAGCTGCACTGGATCGCGGGGCGTCCGCCGGCGGAACCGCCGTTCGCTTGTCAGGCCCGGCTGCGCCACCGCCAGCCGCTGCAGGCATGCAGGGTGGAGCGCATCGACGCCGCGCAGTGCGAGGTGAGCTTTCCCCGGCCGCAGCGGGCGGTCGCTCCCGGGCAGTCCGTGGTCTTCTACCTCGGCGACGAATGCCTGGGCGGGGCCGTCATCGAGAGCGCGGCGAGAGACTGAGCGCGCAAGCCCCCCACAACCCGAACCCGACATACCGGACCTTCACCACCATGGCCTACAACGACCAAGACCGCCTCATCGCCCTCTCCGGCATCTATCAGGCCGCGTTGTGCGTGCGCCAGATCGCCCGCAAGGGGACGGTGGACACGGATACCATGACGCCCTGCGTCCACAGCCTGTTCCAGACCGACGCGGAGAGCACCGAGGCCATCTTCGGCGACCCCGGCGTCCTGTCGCCAGGCGTGCGCCAGCTGATCGGGCAGCTCACCGGAAAGCAGCCCCGCGACCTGGAGCTGACACGCTACGTCGTCACCCTGCTCAAGCTCGAACGGGTGCTCGCCGGACGCAAGGTCCTGGTGGCGAAGATCGCCGACGGGATCGAGGAGGCGCGCGCCAAGCTCGAGCACTTCTCGATGCTCCACCCCAACCTGCTGGCCCACCTCGCGGAGATCTACAGCGGCACCGTCAGCAATCTGCAGCCGCGCATCATGGTCCGGGGCGAGCCCAGCTACCTGCAGAACCCCGACAACCAGAACCGGATCCGGACCATGCTGCTGGCGGGCATCCGCGCCGCCTGGCTGTGGCGGCAGGTGGGAGGCAGCCGCTGGACCATCCTGCTGGGACGCAGACGCCTGCTGGACAGCGCCGAGGCGTACCTGCGCAGATCCAGCCACTGAGGGCCGCACCGACCCGCGCGCAAATCCGACTATGCGCGGCGGAAATCCCCCGCATGGTCCAAACTTCCGTGCGTAAGCGTCCCAGTCGTCTATTTTTCGTTAGAATCCTCGTTTCGTTTCCAGCGCACAGGCGGAATCCACACATGCAGAACAGCTTCAATTCCAGATCGAACCTCGAGGTCGGCGGCAAGACCTACGAGATCTTCCGGCTCGACGCGGTTCGCGGGAGCGAACGTCTTCCCTACTCGCTCAAGATCCTGCTGGAGAACCTGCTGCGCAACGAGGACGGGGTGACCGTCACCGGCGACGACATCCAGGCCCTGGCGGACTGGGACCCCGCGGCCGAGCCGTCGCGCGAGATCCAATACCGTCCCGCTCGGGTGCTGATGCAGGACTTCACCGGCGTTCCCGCCGTCGTCGACCTCGCGGCGATGCGCGATGCCATGCAGGCGCTGGGCGGAGACCCGCGCAAGATCAATCCCCTGCAGCCGGCGGAGCTGGTGATCGACCACTCGGTGCAGGTGGATTATTTCGGCTCGGACGACGCCTTCGCCAAGAACGCGGAGATCGAGTTCCAGCGCAATCAGGAGCGCTACGAGTTCCTCAAGTGGGGCCAGGGGGCGCTGGACGGCTTCAAGGTCGTGCCGCCGGATACCGGCATCGTGCACCAGGTCAACGTCGAGTACCTCTCCAGGGTGGTGTTCCCGAAGCCCGTGAACGGCACGACTCAGGCCTACTTCGACACCTGCGTCGGCACCGACTCCCACACCACCATGGTCAACGGTATCGGCGTTCTGGGCTGGGGCGTGGGCGGCATCGAGGCGGAGGCGTCCATGCTCGGCCAGCCGGTCTCCATGCTGGTCCCCAAGGTGGTGGGCTATAAGCTTACCGGGGAACTGCGCGAGGGCGTGACCGCCACCGACCTGGTGCTCACGGTGGTCGACATGCTGCGCAAGCACGGCGTGGTCGGCAAGTTCGTCGAGTTCTACGGCCCCGCCATCGCCTCCCTGCCGATGGGCGAGCGCGCGACCATCGCCAACATGGGGCCGGAGTACGGCGCGACCTGCGGGCTCTTTCCCATCGACCAGGAGACCCTGGACTACCTGCGCCTCACCGGACGCAGCGAGGAGCAAGTCGCGCTCGTCGAGGCCTACGCCAAGACCCAGGGCGTGTTCCACACGCCAGACGCCGCCGCGGCCGACTACTCCGAGACCCTGGAGCTCGACCTGGGCACTGTGGTGCCCTCGCTCGCGGGCCCGAAGCGCCCGCAGGACCGGGTACCCCTGACCGGGATGGCCGAGCACTTCCCCGCTGCCCTGGCCGCCCTCAAGCAGGAGCGGAACATCCCGGACAAGGGCCCCGCCAGGGCCGTGGTCGGCGGACAGGAGGTCGAGATCTCGGACGGCTCCATCGTGGTCGCCGCCATCACCTCCTGCACCAATACCTCCAATCCCTCGGTGATGCTCGCCGCCGGCCTGGTCGCCAGGAAGGCCGCCGCGCGGGGGCTGAGGGCCGCCCCATGGGTCAAGACCTCGCTGGGCCCGGGCTCGATGGCGGTGACCCGCTACCTCGAGCGCGCCGGTCTGATGGAGCCGCTCAAGGCATTGGGCTTCCACAATGTCGGCTACGGCTGCACCGTCTGCATCGGCAACACGGGCCCCCTGCCTCCGGCCGTCTCCAAGGCCATTGCCGACAACGAGCTGTGCGCCGTGTCCATCCTGTCGGGCAACCGCAACTTCGAGGGCCGGGTTCACCCCGAGGTGCGCATGAACTACCTCGCCTCCCCCCCCTGGTCGTCGCCTACGCCATCGCCGGGCGCATCGACCTCGACCCGTACAAGGACCCGCTGGCGCGGGACGCCAACGGCAACGAGGTCTTCCTCAAGGACCTCTGGCCGACCCAGGACGAAATCAAACAGGCCGTGGCCGAGAACGTCACCTCAGACGAGTTCCGCGCCGCCTACGCCGACGTGTTCGCGGGCGACGAACGCTGGCGCTCGCTCGGGTCCGCGGCCAGCCAGACCTACGACTGGCCGGAGTCCACCTACATCCGCAAGCCCCCCTACTTCGAGGGCATGAGCCTCGAGGTCGGAGACGCCCCGGACATCACTGGTGCCCGCTGCCTCGCCCTGGTCGGGGACTCGATTACCACCGACCACATCTCCCCCGCCGGATCGATCAAGCCCGACAGCCCCGCGGGCAAGTACCTGATTGCCAAAGGCGTGGAGCCAAAGGATTTCAACAGCCTGGGATCACGCCGCGGCAACCACGAGGTCATGATGCGCGGCACCTTCGCCAACATCCGCCTGCGCAACCTCATGGCCCCCGGCACCGAGGGCGGCGTCACCCTGCACCTGCCCTCGGGCGAGGAGATGTCGATCTACGACGCCGCCATGCGCTACCAGGCCGAGGGCGTTCCAGCCATCGTCATCGCCGGCAAGGAGTACGGCTCCGGCTCATCGCGGGACTGGGCGGCGAAGGGCCCCAGCCTCCTCGGCGTGCGCGCCGTAATCGCCGAGAGCTACGAGCGCATTCACCGCTCGAACCTGGTCGGCATGGGCATTCTGCCCCTCCAGTTCGCATCCGGCGAGACCGCCGCGTCGCTCGGGCTGACCGGGTACGAGACCTTCGACATCCAGGGCCTGGACGGCGGCAACGCCAAGACGGTGACGGTCACGGCCACCAACGCGGACGGCGAGACCAAGAGCTTCCGGGCCCAGGTGCGCATCGATACCCCGAACGAGGTCGACTACTACCGCAATGGCGGCATCCTGCACTATGTGCTGCGCAAGCTCGCGGCCTGAGGCTGGAACGAACCGCCACGAATCCGAACGGAGGGAAGTAACGACATGGATCTTTCGACCCTGACGGCCGTGTCGCCCGTGGACGGGCGCTACGGATCCAAGACCGAGGATCTGCGGCCGATCTTCAGCGAGCTCGGTCTGATTCGGCACCGCGTTCTGGTGGAGGTGCGCTGGCTGCAGGCACTGGCGGACGATCCCGGGATTCCGGAGGTGCCGCCCCTGTCCGGCCACGCCCGCAACATCCTGGACGGGATCGCGGAGAATTTCTCGGAGGAGGATGCGCACCGGGTCAAGAACATCGAGCGCACCACCAATCACGACGTCAAGGCGGTCGAGTACTTCATCAAGGAGCGCATCGCCGGCAACGCCGAGCTCGAGGCGGTCAGCGAGTTCATCCACTTCGCCTGCACCTCCGAGGACATCAACAATCTCTCCCACGCCCTGATGCTGCGCGAGGGCCGAGGCCAGGTGCTGATCCCGCAGATGGACGAGGTCATCGCCGCCGTTCGTGCGCTCGCGCACGATCTCGCCGATCTGCCCATGCTCTCGCGCACCCACGGCCAGCCGGCCTCGCCGACCACCCTGGGCAAGGAGATGGCCAACGTCGTTCATCGGCTCGTCCGCCAGCGCGATCAGGTGGCCGGGGTAGCGCTCCTGGGCAAGATCAACGGCGCCGTGGGCAACTACAACGCGCACCTCGCGGCCTATCCGGATCTGGACTGGCCGTCCTTCGCGCGGCGCTTCGTGGAGTCTTTCGGTCTCGACTGGAACCCCTACACCACCCAGATCGAGCCCCACGACTACATGGCGGAGCTGTTCGATGCCCTCGCCCGCTTCAACACCGTCCTGATCGACTTCTGCCGCGACGTCTGGGGCTACATTTCATTGGGCTATTTCCGCCAGAAGACGGTGGCCGGCGAGATCGGCTCTTCGACCATGCCTCACAAGGTCAATCCCATCGATTTCGAGAACGCCGAGGGAAATCTCGGGATCGCCAATGCCCTGCTCGGACATCTGGCCCAGAAGCTGCCCGTCTCACGCTGGCAGCGCGACCTGACCGACTCCACGGTGCTGCGCAATCTGGGCGTCGGGTTTGCCCACACCAGCATTGCGCTCCAGTCCGCCCTGAAAGGGATCTCCAAGCTCGAGGCGGAGCCTGAGCGGTTGGCCGCGGACCTCGACGGAAACTGGGAGGTGCTGGCTGAGCCCATCCAGACGGTGATGCGGCGCTACGGGATCGAGCGGCCCTACGAGCGGCTCAAGGAGCTGACGCGCGGCCACCGTATCGGGCGCGAGGAGATGATTCGCTTCGTCGAGTCGCTGGAGATCCCGGCAGAGGCGAAAACACGATTGAAGGCGCTGACGCCCTCGACCTACGTCGGAAACGCCGACAAGCAGGCGAAAGCGGTCTGAGCCTGAGGGTTCGGGCGGCGCCCGAGCGGCGACGAACGCCATATGCAAAAAAACCGGCCGCGCACTGCGCGACCGGTTCTTTCCGAAGAATCGGAAAGCGGGCTCAGAGCCCGCTAACTCGTCCTAGGTCACCCGCCCGTCGTCTTGGTCAGCACCACGCGGCGCTGCTCGACGGAGAAGGGATCGACGTCCGGAAGCAGGTCACGCTTGCCACGGCTCTCGGCGGGGCCCATGTTCTCGGCCGGATAGCCCTGGGCGATAATGTAGTTGCGCACGGCATCGGCGCGACGCTGACCGAGGGCCATGTTGTACTCATCGGAGCCCTTGGCGTCGGTGTGGCCGACGACGGTGACGTATTCCTGCTCAGGCGTGGCCTGGACCTTCTGGATGTAGTCGTCGATCTCGGCGACCACCTCACGGTTGACGACGTTCTCAGGCACCATGTACTTGTCGAACTCGAAGTTGATCTTCACGGTGACCTCGGGGGGCACCTCGGCAACGCAGGGAGGCAGGTTGGTGGGGCCATCCGGGTACGAGCTCTGCCAGCACTCGCCATAGCTGGTGGTCCAGAGCTGGCCATCAGGAACGGTGGGATCGCCGGAGGCGTACCAGTAGCTCTCTTCTTCGAGGGCGTGAGCCGAGGAGGCCATCATGGCGATGGTCAGCGCGATTGGGGCCGCACGCCCCAAGGCGCGAAGAGTCTTCATTGCTTTAGACATTGCTATCGTTTCCTCTCTATCAGGTTGGAAGGACTTGGTTAAAAATCGGCGTTTCGGCACCGGCCAGAACAAGCTGTAGACGAAAAACAACAACGACATTCATCGCCTCATTTATCCGGTTAACGCGTGCCCGAACAGTCGCCCTCCGAAGCACCAGGTTGAAGCCGTGTTGTGACGAATCGTCCGTCGACGATTATTGTAGCGTAAAATTCAGACAAAAGTGCAACCTTTTTTGCCTTTCATACAATTCTGCAACGAACCTAAGCCCCGATATGCACAACCAATTGATCTCAAAAGCTTCGTTCCGAACGGTAAAACCGTGATCGGTTTGATACTGTATTCTTTTAGCCACATTCTTCGATCCTTCTGACCTTCGTGGACAGCCGGCAGGATCTCTGGCTCGGCGCGGCCTTCATCGTCGCAGGCGAGCTCATGTTCGCATCCATGGGCGTGGCCATACGCCTGGTCGCCGAGGCGCTGCCCAACGAGTCGATCGTCTTCTTCCGCAACCTGTTCGGGCTGTGCCTGTTGGCCCCCTGGCTGCTGCGTCCCGGTCTGCCTGGCCTGCGCACCGCGGTTCCCCATCTGCATCTCCTGCGAGGCATCGCCGGGGTCAGCGCGATGTACTGCTTCTTCTACGCCATCGCCCACATGCCGTTGGCGGACGCCATGCTGCTCAAGCTCACCTCACCCCTGTTCATGCCTCTGGTGGCTTTGATATGGCTCCATGAGGAGGTTAATCCCAGGGTCTGGCTGGCCATCGCGATCGGATTCTGCGGTGTGCTGCTGATCTTGCGCCCGAGCCTGCAGGGTATCTCACCGGTCGCCCTGATCGCGCTGCTCGGCGGACTGTTCGCGGCGGTCGCCAAAGTGACGGTGCGCCGATTGTCGCGCACCGAGCCGCCCCTGCGCATCGTTTTTTACTTCGCGCTCACCGCCGGCCTGATCTCGGCCATCCCGCTGACCTGGGCCTGGACGACCCCTTCCCCCGAGGCCGTGGGCTGGCTCCTCGCGGTCGCCCTGTTTGCCACGCTCGGGCAAGTCTGCCTCACGCGGGGCCTGTCCCTCGCCCCGGCGGCCCGGATGGGCACCTTTGGTTATTTCTCGGTCATCTTCGGCGCGGCCTACGGCTGGTTGCTCTGGGACGAGGTCCTCGCGTGGTGGACCGTCGCCGGATCTCTGCTGATCCTGGTCGCCGGGGTTCTCGTCGGCTCCCGCGGGAGCCGGCCATGGCGCGCCGACAGCCAGCCGGTCGCCCGTGCCCAGGAAACCTGACGGAAATCATCGGGGCACCCCAGCGCCTGTTCCAGGAGTGGTTCGGGCGGTTCGCCACCGAGTCGAAAGAGCATCTGCAGGTCTTTCCGAGAGAGCATCGCCCCCTGCGCTGCGGGCTGTACAATGACGGCCACTATGAGCTCGATGCCTGATCCGTCCGACTACCGCATCCGGCGTGCGGACTGGCGCCGTGATCGCGACGCCCTCAGGCGCGTACGCCTGGATGTATTCGTGAATGAGCAGGGAGTCCCGGAGTCGTTGGAATGGAATGACCAGGACGCTGCCTCCGTCCACCTGCTGGCGCTGGACGGCGCCGGTCGCCCTATCGGCACGGCCCGCCTGCTGCCGACCGGCCAGATCGGGCGCATGGCGGTCCTCCCGGAATGGCGCGGACGGGGCGTGGGCGGGGCACTGCTGCGTGAGATTCTGGCCATCGCGGCCGACTGCGGTTACCCGGACATCTTCCTCAATGCCCAGACGTCCGCCCTTCCCTTCTATCTGCGCGCCGGATTCCTACCTGTCGGAGAAGCCTTTGACGAGGCGGGCATCCCCCACCTTAGAATGACGCTCGCTGGTACCTCCCATGCAACTGCAAAATGAGCTTCAGCGCCACCGCCTCGGGCTAAGCGCCGGTGTCCTCCCGCTCCCGGATCAGGCCGCTCTCCGGAGCGCGAGCGCGCACATGGCCGGTCAGGCCACGCGTGAGCTGGCGATCTTCAGTCGCGACCTCGACGCCCCCTTGTACGATTCCCAGGACTTCCTGGAGCCGTTGCGTCAGCTCGCATTGCAAGGCGGCCCGCGCGTTCGGGTGCGTGTTCTGCTGTTCGATCCCGAGCCGGCCGTCCAGGGTGGCCATCGGCTGGTGGAGCTCGCCCGCCAGCACACCTCGCACATCCAGATGCGGGGCGTTCCGCCCGAGTTCTCCCGCCACACCGAGGCCTACCTGCTGGCAGACGACAGCGGCTACATCCTGCGCCGGCAGGCCGACGTGCTCGAGGGCAGCGCCGACTACAACGCACCGGCGATGGTACGCCGGCTGCGCGAGCAGTTCGATCACATCTGGGAGCGGGGCGAGGCCCTCCCGGAGCTGCGCCGCCTGCATCTCTGAGCGCCAACGTCACCGGGGGACAACATGAGGTCGAATATCTCACGAGCGGTCATCGTCGCCGTTTCGCTCTGGTCCCTTCTCCAGTCCATTGCGTGGGCGGACTATCCGCTGGAGATCGTCAACCTCTCGAGCCGACCCGCGGAGGACCTGCTCCCGCTGCTGTTGCCAATCGCGGGGCCCGGCGGCACGGTCACCGGCACCGGGAACACGCTTTTCATCCGCGCCTCGCCGCGGACCTTGGAAGAGATCCGGCGGGCACTGCAGCATCTGGACCGCGCTCCCCGCAACCTGTTGATCCAGGTACGCCAGAACGCCGAGTCGGACCGCTCCGGGTCTGGTGTCGGCGTGGCGGTGGACGAGGTGGCGGGAGACCGGGTGCGCATTCGCACGGGCCCGCCGCTGCCAGGCGGCGGCACCCGCGTCGAGGCCTTCAGCCGCAATCGCCGGGGAGAGCAGGAGGTATCCCAGGAGGTACGGGTGCTCGAAGGCCATCGCGCCTTCATCGCCGTCGGGAGCGACTACCCCGTGGGTTACCAGGAGCGCCACAGCGGTCCCGGCGGGACCTTCAGCCGCAGCGGGGTGACCTATGAGCGGCGCGAGTCCGGTTTCTACGTGCTGCCTCGGGTGACTGGCGACCGGGTAACGCTGGAGATCAGCGCCTTCGCCAGCGGCTCACTGGATCGGCGCGGATCTACCCCTACCGGGGCGGTAGAGTCTCAGGTCAGCGGGAATCTAGGCGAGTGGATATCCCTGGGTGGTGCGTCGGTCGCGGAGAGCCATTCGCAGCAGGGCCTACTTCACCGCGCCGACGGGCAGCAGCGCGTCGATCGCGACATCTATCTCAGGGTGGTGGAGTTGCCCTGAGCCGAATCGGCCTGGGATGAGCCCAGGTAGGGTGCCGCGTACTTTGTGCTGCTGAAGACCTCGAACGAGGCCCCTTCGCGCCAGTCGCCGCCCTCCAGCCCGGCCTTGCGTGCGAGCTGGGAGAGCGTCTCTTCGCGTGTCCACCCCTGCTCGCGCGCCACTTCCGGCAGAAATACGGCCTGCCGGCCATCCTTGCGCAGTACGACGCCCTCCTCTCCCACCCGGAAGTCACCCGGGGAGGCGATGGGGCGAGGCGGCGACAGAACGCTCACCTCTACTTCCAGGCGCTCTAGCTCCTCCGCGCCCACGGGCCGGAAGCGCATGTCGTTCGCGGCGGCGTTGACGCCGTTCTCCAGCACGGTCTGATACAGGGGCTTGCGCGGCGAGATGTAGCCGACACAACCGCGCAGGTGCCCGCCCTGCTTGAGCGTGACGAACGCCCCGCCGGGCGCCCCAAGACGCTCGGGTATTGCTCCGACCAGGGCACCGATCCGCGCGTCGCGGTCCGCGGAGGGGCCGAGCACGGCGCGCTCGACGCCGAGCACCGCCAGGCGGTGCAGCAGTTGCAGATCCTCCTCCTCGTAAGAACCTTGATCGGACGCGGGCGCTGGCGCATCGCCCCGCGACAGAGGGCTGTCACCCGTGACCAGCATCGACGCGTAGCTGACCGAGTTGCTCCAGTCCCCGGTGAGCGCGCCGCTCGTGGCATACGCCACCCGTTGCACACGCGCCTCCGCGGGGAGCATGTGGAGCAGCAACGTCAGGGGCCGATAGCCGCAAATGGTGATCCCGGTCTGCGCCTGATAGTCCAGGAGTCCCGGCCCGTCGCCCGCCAGGATGCGGGCGAAGGCCCCGTCGTCCAGCTCACGGATGCGGTCGGCAACCCCCTGATCGGGGGGGAATGGCATGTAGCCGAAACGGGGTCCGTAGTGGGTGAAGTCGCTGGAGACCACCACCAGAGTCTCGGCATCCGCCAGAGGCAGGAGCAGATCGGCCGCCTCGGCATAGTCGTCGGAGGCCATCCGGCCAACCAGCACCGGAACCAGCTTCCAGCCGGGTGCGAGCGCCCGCTGGAGCAGAGGCAGCTCGATCTCGATCGCATGCTCGCGTTGGTGCGCGGCGGGGTCGTGGACGACCAATCGTGAACCGCGCAGACCGGCGATCGCCGCCGTATCGAGCGGCACCTCGCCCAGCGGCGTCTCGTAGGCGTCCTCGTCGGGGACGGACAGACCCGCGAATCCGCTTCGGTGCGAGGGGGCGAGAACCAGGACCCGCCGGTACTCGCGCCCACGGACCAGGACGACCGCCTGCGCCGCGGTCGCGCCGCTGTAGAAATAGCCCGCGTGGGGGAGAATCAGCGCACGGATGGGCTCCGGTGGCGGCGCGGTGGTTGCTGCATCGAGCAGGCCGTCCACGTACTCGGACAGCTCGCCGGGGTCCTCGGGATACCAGGCACCCGCCAGGGCGCTCTCCCGCACCCGCCCGTCAGCGACGACCGACAAGGCAAGGAGACAACCCGCCCCCAGCGAGGCGAGCCTGCGCAGCGTCGGCCTTGCCTCCATCGCTTTCATCCGGCCAGGTCGTGGGGGCGGTAGAAGTCGGCCTCCTTGAGACTGCGTTCATCGGGCAGCCGTTGTCGGTGCAGCAGCGGCAGACAGAGTCCAGCCGCGCCCATGCCGCCGATGAAACCGAGGAAGCGCCTGCGCCCGGGCCGCTTCGGGTCCCACTCAGGTTTGGATTTCATTGCCAGACTCCAGGGATCTTCTCGTTACAGGAGGGACAGCGGCCATCCGCTGTCAGGTTGTTCTCGGTGATCAAGAAGCCGGTACGCCCGATGAGCAGGCTGCCATCGGTCGGACAATAGGTCGAGCCGCCCTCGTGACCGGGAATGTTCCCGACGTAGACATAGTGCAGGCCCGCGTCCAAGGCCTCGCTGCGGGCCCGGTCGAGCGCCTCCCCCGGCGTCGGCGGCAGATTCCGCATCCGGTACTGGGGATGGAAGCGGCTGAAGTGCAGTGGCGTACCCTCCCCCAGCTCGTCACGGATCCACCGCACCATGCGCCGGATCAGCGCCAGATCGTCGTTCAGCGTTGGAATCAGCAGATTCGTCACCTCGATCCACACGCCCTCCTCGCGCAGGGTGACCAGGGCATCCAGCACGGGCTGGAGCGTGGCGCCGCTCACGCGCCGGTAGAAGCCGTCGTCGAAGGCCTTGAGATCGACATTGGCCGCGTCCAGGACCGCGCAGAGCTTGCGCAAAGGTTTGCGGTTGATGTAGCCGGCGGTGATGAATAGGTTTGTCAGGCCCTCCCGATGGGCCAGCTCGCTGCTGTCGTAAACGTACTCGTAGAACACGACCGGGTCCGAGTAGGTGTAGGCGATGCTCTGGCAGCCCTCGTCCTTAGCGGCCTCTACCAGCTCCCCGGGGTCGGCCCGGTAGACGGTCTCCATTTCCTCCCCGCCGCGCTGCGAGAGCTGCCAGTTCTGACAGTTGAGGCAATGCAGGTTGCACCCGGCGGTGGCGATGGAGAACACGGGGGAGCCGGGGCGGAAGTGGTAGAGGGGCTTCTTCTCCATCGGGTCGATGTGGATGGCGGAGGGACGCCCGTAGGTGGTGGCCCGCAGCTTGCCGTCCAGATTGACCCGGATCCGGCAATCGCCCGCCCCGCCCTCGGGGATGACGCAGGCGCGTGGACAGAGCTCGCAGGTGACCTCTCTCATGGTGCGCCTCTCTGCGGCCTGATCTCCTCCGGTCTGGCCGGGTGATACCAATCCGCCTCCCTTTCCCTCAGCTCCCCGGTCTCGATGCGCCGCTGCAGGGCCTCGAGGTCGATCTTGCGCCAGCCCGACCCTTCCTGATCGGCCAGATGCAGACTGGAACCCAGGTGCAGCGCCATGAGCGAGGCGGTGATCGCGATTAGGCCGAGAAATCTCAGCTCGCGAAGCTGCAGCCGCTTGATCCAAACGCCCATGACTTGGGGTTCCCGAATGACCGTGCTATCAGAAGCTTAGACGATCGGCACCGTGCCGGAGCGCCCCCTCATCGATAAGTAGGGTGATGCGAACTGTCGCCGCTTCAGGGTATGTGCCTGGCATTCGCGCGGGCCTGGGTCTCCGGCCGGCGATGGCGCACCCGGGTATCGGCGCCGGAGAGGCAACGGCTGCAGCGGATGCAATCCACGTCGAAGGTGTCCTTCACGCCCAGATCGCAGTGCTCGAAGCGGCGCCTGGGGGCGAGGCGCTCCAGCAGGGCGATCTTGTTCCCGAGTGCCAGGAGGGCCCCGAGGGGACAGAAGTATCGGCACCAGAAGCGCACGTAGAACAGCGATCCGAGCAGCACCGCCCCGGTCAGGATCAGCATCCAGCCCGCAAGCCGTCCGCCGAACACGCGCTGCATGGGGTCGAAGGAGGCCCACAGGGTATCGCCGCCGATCCAGACCGCCACCAGCATCAGGGCCAGGAAGACGAACTTGAGAAAGCGCGCCCGTTGCTCCAGGCGCCGATCCGGATAGGCGCGCAGGCCGAGCAGGCGGCCCAACCGCGAGGTGACCTCTTGCAGCGCGCCGAATGGGCAGACGTAACCGCACCAGACCTGACCGAAGAGCAGGCCGGTCACGGCGATGAAGCCCAGCAACAACCAGCGCTGCGGGTTCTCCAGCGGAGAGGCGGCATGCCCCAGGCTGAGATTCACCAGGTCGATCTCGGTGACCGGGGTGTTGAGCCACAGACCAAGCGTGCCTAGCGCCGCGACCTGATACAGGAGCCGCAGCCGCTCGCTGCCCGACAGATAGATGGGAAAGAAGGCCAACAACAACGCCAAGGTCGCAAGAAAGGCGGCATCCAGTACTGGCCGCGACCCCTCTTCCACCGGCGGAACGGGAGACCCGAAGGCGGCCTCTGTAACCCGGCGCGCGCTTTGGTTAATCGCCTCGAGGGCGGCGCGACTGGTGACGGTGGCGCCGCTCAGGGCGTCCGCCCGGACGAGGTCGAGGGGACCGGAGGATAGGTCCTGACCGGCCAAGCCCGCGAGCCAGCCGTCGATCCCGACGATGTAGGATGGCGTCTCATCGGACTGCAGATAACGCACGCCCCGCAACCTCCCCTCCCGGCCGATGGCAAGGAGCAGGTTGATGGGACCGGCGAACCCGCTCACCTCGGGCGCGGCCGCCATGGTCGAGAGGACGGCGGCATCCGCATCCGACGCCCCGGCGGGCGTGAACAGGTAGTAGGGAAAAGGCCTCTCCACCAGCTCGAAGCGCCCGTCTCCGCTCACCTCCGCCAGGCGGGCATCGTCGAAACGGACCCGCGGCCCCGGCTCGGTCCCGCGCTCCAGCAGGGTCCATCCGTAGACCAGCAGCACGGCAAAGGCCAGGGTCCAACCCAATCGCGGCCAGGGGAAGGACACGAACCCCCTGTCCCGGGCCACCGACTCCGGCACCAGCCGTGCGTACAACAGAGGCAGCAGGCAGACCAGGGACAATACGGCCAGGACCCGGCAGGTTCCCTCCACCCCCAGCAGCGGCACCATCAGCGCCCCGGCTATCAGCCCGCCGACCGCCCCGCCCAGGTTGTCCGCCGCCTGCGCGATGCCGCCGCTGTGGACGATCTCCCCGAGGTCGGCGTGGGCGAGGTGGAACCCGAGCGGAAAGGCGGTCCCGGTCAGCAGACCGACCATCAGGGCCAAAGACAGATAACCGACCTCCTGCCACGACGAGGCATCCGCGCCCAACTGCGCCATCGCCGCCGGGAGCGCGAGCAACCCCCCGGCGACCAGGATCATGACCACCGTCAGCGCGGTGACGGGCCTGCGCCTGAGCGCCAGGATTCGCCCCAGCCCGGCGCCCAGGGCGAGTCCCGTCATGAACAGCCCGTTGAGCACCGCCACGCGCTCGAACATGAATCCGACGTGGGACTGATAGCTGAAGAGCACCGCGAGCTGCGCCGCCATCGCGACCAGGCCGAGAATCCCGAGCAGGAAGGTCGCCCCCTGGCGTTGCATGACCGGCCGCCGGAACCCCTCGAAACCCGCGCGCAGCAACCACAGCGCGACGAACAGACACGCCGGCAGCAGGTAGGGCCAGGGACCCATGCCCCGCAAGCGCTCCAGCCAATCGACGAAGCCCGAGGCGCTGAACTTCCCCCACAGGACCATGTTCAGGTAGTAGGTCACGGGCCGCGCGTCGGTGTTGACCTCGCCCGTGGCCGCCTCGAGCCTTCCGCGCAGGTAGTCGATCTCCTCCGCGGGCAGCAGGCTGTAGAAGGTCGCCGCCGGAAAGCGGTGCTCGTCCAGAGGCGTGGCGAGATAACGCCGCTCCAGCGTCACCGCCTCCTCGCTCACCCGTCCAGGGGCGGACGAGGCGCAGAAGATCTGCACGTCCCCGGGCACGATGGCGACATGCGGAAAGACGGTCTGCAGCGTCCGGTAGATCGAGCCCGCGTATCCCCCGACCTCTCGTCCCAGGTAGTTAGAGGCCCCGCTGACCTGGGTGCAGAAGACGCCTGCCGGGGCCAGATGCTCGCGCACCTGCAGGTAGAAATCGCGGGTGAAGTAGCGATTGCTGCTGGCGCTGGAGGGGGCGGCGTTCAGTACCAGGACCAGGTCGTAGAGCTGGTCCGACGGCAGCCGGTTCACGAACCGGCGCCCGTCCAGGAACGCGAGTCTCAGGCGCGGATCATCGAGCGCCTGCTCGGCCTCGCGGGTCAGGAAGGGCCGCACCCGATCGAAGGCGACCCGATCCTCCTCGACGACCTCCACCCGCTCCAGCGGATAGCGCAGCAGCTCCGCGGGCAAGCCGCCCGCGAAGCCGCCGAACAGCAGCGCACTCTTTCCGCCTGCGGCCTGGCTGTAGAAATAGGCCGCCTGCTGCTGCACCTCCCGTTGCAGCGGGAAGCTCTCTCGCACCTGGCCATCACCCACCACGGAGACCTGCTCCCCGATCCGGGCGAGGGCGACGTGACCGTAGCGGGTATCCACCGCGTCGAGCAGCTCCATACCCGGCTGCAGGGTAGCGAAACGAAGCTCCTCCAGCTGGCGTTCGAGAAGGTGCGCAATCGGGGTCACCGCCACGACCAAGCCGACTGCCGCGAGCGTGAGCGCTCCCCAACCCCGTCGCCCTGCCCTCGTCCCCAGCGACCAGGCGGCGATCCCGAGCGCCAGGGTGACCAGTCCCAGCGTCTGCACCAGACCAAACCACTGAATGAGCACAAAGGTGAAAAGCACGCCGCCCAGCAGGGCCCCCACCGCGTCCACCGCATAAAGGCGCGACACCGCCTTCACCGCACCGGCCGCGCTCCCATCCCCAACGGCGTCCCGAAGCGCCTTGCATGCGAGCGGGAATGAGATACCGAGCATCAGTCCGCTCGGGACGGTAATCACGAACAGAGACAGGAAAAGCTCCCCCAGGGGCACGAATTCACTCGATGAGACGTCCAGGAGCAGCCGCACCGAGCGCAGCGCGAGCACCTGTCCGACGAGGAGTAGCGGCAGTAGCAGGAGCAGCCACCGCAATGAAGCGGTGGCATCGCGGACAAGGCGCCGGTTCCGCGCGCGCACCACCGCCACCGAGCCAACCGCGAGCCAGAACAGCCAGCTGCCGTAGAAGGCGCCGAGGCTGATCTCGTTGCCGTAGAAGACCACCAGGCCCTCGCGGATCAGCATGGCCTGCACGATCTGGGAATAAGCCCCGAGGGCCAGGATCACCAGCAAGATGCGATGCTTGAGGGCCACTGTGCTACCTGGAGATCGACACGGATGCTCGAGCCGCGGCGCCGGCGAGTTCGCGGAGCGGGAACTCGCGGGGACTCCCGATCTATACTAGCGGATCTTACGCGCCGTCAGTGCGCCTCCGCGGCGCTCGAGTATGACCCATAGGCCCTTGGTAACGGAGATCCCGATGGCTGACACCGATTGTATGACCGCCCCCATGCTGGGGGTCGGGATGACGCATCAGACCAGGCTCAGCTTCACCCACGAGCAGGTGGACCAATATTGCGCCCTGAGCGGGGACAGGAATGCGATCCATCGTGAGCTGGAGGCGGCACGGGTGCGTTTCCCTGACGTCAGGGATATCGTCGTTCCCGGCGGGCTGATCCAGATCAGCATCACGGGAATCTTCGGCAGCCAGTTTCCCGGCGACGGCACGCTCGGACTCACCTTCACTCCTGAACGGCTACGCAAGCCCGTGTGTCCGGGGGACGAGATCCTGGTCACCCTGGAGATCACACGGATACGCGGAGCCATCGTCGAGGTCGACATCGCGCTGGACGATCCCGACGGCAACAGGTACTCCACGGCGAAGGCCAAGCTCATCGCACCTGATGACGCCTACAGGGAATGGTGGCGAAACCGCACCGCCTGATCCCCGCCCTGCTTGTTCTGGGACGGGCAAGTGCGCGCGATTGGCGAGACCGCCCGGCAGCGCATCTTCCGGGGTGCGAAGAGGGGGCGGATCGACGGCCTTTCGGGCCTGACAGGTCCCCGGGGATCAGGAGCGACGGCGTCACCTCGTAAGCTTCCCTGCCAAGGGGACACTGCGCACGAGGCGCGTTCGGCAGCCTGTCGTGGGGTCGCCGATGATAGCTCCCATTCAGTCTGCCCGGCTTAACGGGCCGGGAAGGTGGCGGCTATCCTCTTGCGTGGCCGACCCGCAATCTGACCTTTTCCGCTGGCAGCGCAACGAAACGCGATCCCTGGTGACGGCAGAGAAACCGTGCTTCGGCGCCTCCTCCGCCTGATGGCCGTGGTGCCCCTCGCGGCGTGCGCATGATCGACGCCTCGACATGTCCGGCTTTTACGCCATGGACCCGCCGCCGGACGCCGAGACGGTCCGCCTCATTCGGCCAGATACCCCGTGACGTCCAACACCAGATGCACCGCGAGGCCGGTGTGGTTGTAGACATCGAGATCGTAGTCACAGGTCGCCGCTGCCGGATCACACAGGGGCACCAGCACGCCGTTGGCCAGGGCGGTGATGTCTGCCGGGTAGTTGACGGTCGAGGCGAGCGGTCGGCTCTCGCCGTAGGGGTAGACCGTCATATAGTTACTGATCGCGCTGCCCTGCGGACGCACTGCGATGACGTTGGCGAAGACACCGGTGGCCTCGGGGGGAATGCCGCAATTCGCCGCTCCACCCTGACCATTGATCAGGTTTCCGGTAACAAAGAACGACACCGTCTCTCCGGGGGCTAGACGATCCCCGGAGAAGGTGGAAAGCTGCGGGTCGGCGCCGCGGGTGTCGACCACCCGGCAGGGAGAAACCGTGTAGACCTTCTGCCGCGGCAGCGCGCCGCCGCTGTCGTCGTCGAGGATGGTGGCAGTGGCGCTCACCGTGTTGGTGGCCGCGCTGGTGAGCTGCAGGCTGAAGCTCTCATTGCCCTCGGGGTCCGCATCGTCCGTGACCGGCACCCAGACCGCCTTCTTCGTTTGCCCCTGGGTATAGGTCAGCGTGCCGGCGGTGGTCGTGTAGTCGCTGCCGGCAACGGCGCTGCCGTCCTGGGTCTGGTAGCTCACCATCACCGATTGGCCAGCGCCGGGGGCGGGCGAGAGATTCACGGTGAACACCGCTGTTCCCCCAGCCTCGTCCACCGTTACGTTGCCGGCGCTGAGCGCGTAGCCGCCGCCACTCGTGCCTTCGACCAGGTCGTGGATCTGGTCGGCGGCGAGGCCGTTGAAGTTGTCGACCACACCACTCGGCCAGTGCACCTCGAGATCGACGGTGGTGTTGGCCCCCAGGCCGAAGTGGGTCTGTACGTAGTCCTGGGCGTAGCGGTGCACACCGTTGGCCTGCTCGCGCAGCTGGATCTTGCCGTCGGGGGTGCTGGCGTAGACGACGGCACCAACGCCGTCGCGGTTGGAGATAACACCGCGCAGGTTGACCAGCACCCAGTGGTTGGCGTTGCCTTGGTTGCGGAAGAGCTGCTGCTGGGCGTCGTAGGAGAAGGGCGCGGGGTAGTTGCCCTGGGTAGCGAAGAGATCGAGAAAGCCGTCCTGGTTGTAATCGACCAGGGTCACGGTGTCGGTGCGCCCGAGGCTGGCGCCGGCGGCGCCCGCACCGTTGCTCACCAGACGGAAGGTGCCGTCGCCCTGGTTGTCGAACAGGAGGTTGGGCACGTTGGCCACACGCCCGCTGGATCCAACGTAGACGTCGAGGTCCATGTCGTTGTCGAGGTCGCCAGCCACGACGGACCGGGCGTAGGTCTGGACACTGGCAAGCGGATCAAGGAAGACGTCACCCGTGGCGAGTGCAACCAGCCCCCCGGGTTGATTCTCGAAGAACGCCGGGGCAACGGGGGCACCTTGGGTGAGGCTGGTATCGCCGATGGCGGCGGGGGCGGAGATGCCGCCGGCACGCACGAGGACGTTGACATCGGCGCCGGCGTTGACCACCCGTACCTCCCACCGGCCACTGACGTAGCCGATGTAGATCCCGGCGCTGCGATTGCCAGACATCCCCAGATAGCTGGAGTTGGAGGTGGAGAGGGTGAACTGCACGTGATGGGGGAAACGATCGGGCCCCTGCAGCCCCTGATCGGCGTCCGCCGGCGGGGGCACGGCGTTGGCGCCGAGGAAGATGTCCTGCTCGTCGGTCTCCCAGCCGAATTCGATCACCACATCGCCCGGTGCGGTGAAGGAGAACCCGCGTTCTGTCGCGGAGGGCGCGAGATAGGCGTGAATGCGGTCGTTGGCCGGCCCGACGCGCAGCGCCGCGGAGAGGCTGGGAGGCGTGATGCCGGCGAAAATGTCCGGGCGCAGGTCGCCGTTGAAGTCGCCGATGGCCATATCGTAGACAAAGGCGTTGAAGACGGCGTTGCCCAGGACCGGGCGCAGGTCGATGAAGGGTTCGACGGAGATGTCGTGGATGCTCTGGATCTGCACACCGCCACCGCAGATCAGCGCGGGCTCGCCGCCGGGACCGAGGTGCCCGAGCATCATGTTCTGGCAGCTGCCGCCGGGGAAGCCGGTCGCGGCATTGGCATCGAAGAAGCCGAGCAGCTCCTGCCGCAGCACCGCCGAGGGGGCCTGCTCGGGAGTCGTCTGCAGGGCGGAGATGGCGAAATCGAGCCAGACCGTCGGTGTCGAAATCGAGCCACAGGGGGGTGCGCGAGCGCCCGGTGGGGTATTCGATCTCGCCGTAGCTCAGGGCGTCCTCGGCGAGGATGCCGCCGCTGTTGACGTAGAGGTTGTTGCGCCAGTTGTCGCTGATGACGGGGTCGGTGCCGACCGCCCCGGCGCCGGCGCCGCAGACCTCGATCAGGTCCTGGTCGCCGTCGTTGTCGAAGTCCGCCCACGCAGCGCCATGGGTGTCGTCGGTGTAGTGGTCGACGGCATTGATCACGGCGCTGTCGATGACGTCGGTGAAGCTGCCGTTGCCGTTGTTGCGGAACAGGGCGCTGGGGGTGAACTGGTGCTTGCCCATCCACAGGTCGGGATCGCCGTCACCATCGAAATCGCCCCAGGAGCCGCCCCAGGTCTCCCCGGGGCTGTCGATCACCGGCACGCCCCCGGCAGTGGCCTCCGCAAACTGGTTGGCGCCGATGTCGGCATGGATCAGCAGCGGCAGACATGACAAGACGGCCGTAGCGGCTAACAGGAGGTCAGGGCGCGGGCCCTTGGGCAGCGATCTGCCCTCGGCATGCCCTGCGGACCCGACGCGCCAGGACCGGCTTACCGTTCGGCGCGTCGCCATATCTGGCGTTTCTGACAGAGAGCCGCGACGCGAAGTCGAGATGTCAGACGCGGCCCGGCTCATTCGGTCAGATACCCGGTAACGTCCAACACCAGATGCACCGCGAGGCCGGTGTGGTTGTAGACATTGAGATCGTAGTCACAGGTCGCCGCTGCCGGATCACACAGGGGCACCAGCACGCCGTTGGCCAAGGCGGTCATGTCTGCCGGGTAGTTGACGGTCGAGGCGAGCGGTCGGCTCTCGCCGTAGGGGTAGAGCGTCAGATAGTTGCTGATCGCGCTGCCCTGCGGAAGCACCGCGATGACGTTGACGAGCAAGCCCCTTGCCGTGGCGGGCACGCCGCAGTCGGCTGCTCCGCCCTGGCCGGTGATCAGGGCACCGGTCACGAAGAAGGGCACGGTCTCTCCGGGGGCGAGGCGATCCCCGGAGAAGGTGGAAAGCTGCGGGTCTGCGGTACGGGTGTCCACCGCCCGGCAGGGCGAGACGGTGTGGATGACGTAGGGGCCACCCGCCTGGGCCATCGGGCTGAAGGTGAACCACGCCAGCAAGGTGCTGATGAATCCATATCGAGTCGGTGTGCGCATGTGTTTCTCCCAAAAGCGAATCAAGGCGCCGACGCGGCGAGATACCCGGTGACATCGATCACCAGATGCACCGCGAGGCCGGTGTGGTTGTAGACGTTCAGATCGTAGTCACAGGTCGCCGCTGCCGGATCACACAGGGGAACCAGCATTCCGTTGGCCAGGGCGGTGACGCCTGATAAATAGTTAACGGCCGAGGCGAGCGGTCGACTCTCGCCGTAGGGGTGGACCGTCAGATAGTTGCTGATCGCGCTGCCCTGCGGAAGCACCGCCACGACGTTGGCGAACACCCCGGTGGCCTCGGGGGGGATGCCGCAATTCGCCGCTCCACCCTGACCGTTGATCAGGTTTCCGGTGACGTAGAACGACACCGTCTCTCCGGGCGCCAGACGATCCCCGGAGAAGGTGGAAAGCTGCGGGTCGGCGCCGCGGGTGTCGACCACCCGGCAGGGAGAAACCGTGTAGACCTTCTGCGGCGGCAGCGCGCCGCCGCCGTCATTGTCGAGGATCGTGGCCCTGGCGGTTACGGTGTTGGAGTCAGCGCTGGCGAGCTGCAGGTTGAAGCTCTCGTTGCTCTCGACTGCCGCGTCGTCCGTGATCGGAACCCAGACGGCCTTCTTCGTCTGGCCCTCCGTGAATGTCAGCGTACCCGAAACCGCCGTGTAGTCGCTGCCTGCCACGGCGCTGGAGTTCTGGGTCTGATAGCTCACCACCAGCGATTCCCCGGCACCGGGCGCCGGCGAGAGGGTTACGGTGTAAGGCGCAGCCCGCGCGCTCTCGGTGACGGACACGGTGCCGGCTCGTAGCACGTAGCCGATGCTACCGCCGGTGCCCTCCGCCAGGTCGTGGATCTGGTCTGCGGCGAGGCCGGTGAAGTTGTCGACCACCCCGCTCGGCCAGTGAACCTCGACGTTGACCGTGGTATTGGGTCCCAGCCCGAAATGGATCCGGCGAAAATTCTGGGCATCCCGATGCATCCCGTTACCTTGCTCCCGGAGTTGAACCTTGCCGTCCGGTGTATAGGCGAATATCCGCGCGCCAATTCCATCCCGATTGGTCACAACCCCATCAAGATCCAACTCGATCCAGTGGTTGTTGTTCAAGGTCACATTCTTAAACAATTGTTGCCTGGCGGCGTACGAAAACGGGCGAAACGGCTGACCGTTGGTAACGAACAAGTCCAGTCTCCCATCATGATCGTAGTCGGCAGTCAGCACCGCATCGGTGCGGCCGTAAATATCGCCTCGCGCGTCCCCCAGAAGATCGCCGGTAATGGCGGTGAAGTTTCCCAGACCATCGTTCTCATAGAGTATGTTGTCGAGGTTCGCGACGATGCCGCTGCATCCGGCGAAGACGTCGAGGTCACCGTCATTGTCGAAATCTCCGGCTACGGCGGAAGGGCAGGAGCTCTGCGGGCCCGATATCTTGCTCGAGGCATCCGTCAGCACACCTGCCTGATCGGGAGATCAAGAGGAGAGGTCTTTCGGTTGGCTGGCTGCCCGACCGCGAAGGGCTGGTCCGCAGTCAGGTCCGAGATCGTGCCGTCGGCCTCCACGACAATCTGCACCTCGCTCGAGCTCTGGTCAGTTTCGAATCGAATGATCCAGCGCCCGTCGACGAAGCCGATGTAGACACCCGCACCGGTGCTCGTTGCGATGCCATGATTGGCGATGTCAGCCGGGGAAAGGTCGAGTTGCACACGGTTCCTCCAGCCATTGTACGCGCTGATATCGGCGCTGGCTGGGGGATTAACGCCACCGCTCCCGATAAACACCGAGTCAACCCTGGTCGCCCAGTCGAAGTCGATCCGGAGCCCACCCTCAGCGCGGAAGGACAGCGCTGCACTGGTTCCGGGAGCCGCATTGAAACGTGCGTGAAGCGTTCTCTGCCCCACCTGATCAACCACCGTTTGGCCGAACGACGCGCGTACGCCGAACAAGTCGTCACGCAAGTCCCCGTCGAAGTCGCCGACGGCAAGATCCGAGATTCCAGTGGAAAAAAGAACCCCGCCAATTTGGCTCTCCAGGTCCCTGAAAGGCAACTGACTCGTGTCCCACACCCGAGTGACCGAGCCCTGATCGGCACAGATGACATCCAAGGAATCATCACCAGAGAGCTCCGCCATGACTGCGTAGCGGCAGAAAGCCGAAGCCGCATAGTCCACCCCAGTCTCTCCAGCGTACCTGAACAGGGGTGCTCCGCTGGACGAAACGGTCTGCTCGAACACGGCCGTCGGCGAAAAGGGCTCGTCGTAATCGATGATCGCCGTGATCATTACGTCGAGGTCGCCGTCCCTGTCGTAGTCCAGCCACAAGGGCATCCGGCGCCCGAATGGATTGCAGTTGCCGGCTAGTGTGCAGATTGAGCTGTCGAATGGGTACTGGAATCCCAACTCCGACATCTGGTCTTTGAACGCACCTAGTCCGTCATTGACCCAGAAAAGATTCTCCCAAGTGAGGTCAGAGACTTCCAGCACATCGTCGTCGCCGTCGTTATCGAAATCCGCCCACGCCCTTCCATGGCTGTCCGTACGTTCCTCGAAGACATCGAGGATTCCCCAGGGTTCGTCGAAACCCTCGATGAACTCCACAAAGGTGCCGTCTCCCTGATTTCGGTAGACGACCGTCGGAGTGAATTGATGCTTGTCAAGCCAAATATCGGGGAAACCGTCACCGTTCACGTCCGCCCACGCGGCTCCGACCGATTCGCCCGTGTCGGTGATTCCGGCTGTCGATGTTACGTCGTCAAACCGTATCTCGGCCGCGGCTATCGATGCGAAGGCGATCGAGAGAGCCGCAAGAATCCTGCAGTGCAGTGAAGCCGTGGTAATTGGTGGCATCGATTCATCCCAATTTTCGTTTCGGCGCATGTTATCGATTTCCTCCATCGGGATGAAGGCTTCCATTGAATCCGCAGGACCAGCGCAGATCCTTCCATTGGGTGTAAGCCATCCCTGGCGGGGATTTCGGTCAGGGCAGCGGCTCCCAATCACAGCTTGCCAACCCATAGGCTGAGTTCAGCGTCTGGATCATCTCGCGCACGTTCCACGCGATGCCGGACGCGGTCGGATGGTCGGCGTTGTCGCCCAGGAACCGCTTGAGCTTGTCGAGCAATTTCGACAATCCGGTGACCGCGTAAGGCATCTTGCCGGCTTTTCCCGATTCCAGACGGTCTAGGTTGGGACGGATGTTGTAGTGAACAAGGTTGTCGCGCCGAGCCGGCAGCAGCAGGCCTTCGTCCACCAGGCTGTCCAGCCCTGCCCGCACTTCCTCGAGTTGCGCCACCAGTGGCATCCCATCCGTGCGCCAGGACCAGACTTTGAGCCGGTAGTCGTATTCGCTCGCTTGGCGGCGGCAGTCGTAGATGGACGTCTCCGCGACCCTCGCTGTGCAGAACGCTCGGGTTTCGCCCTGGTTGCAGGTCTCGTATGCGGAAAACACCGTGTCCGGCGTCAGGTTCTCGAACTCGACCCCGTCCCACCATACGCCGGACTGAAAGCTGGAGAAAGGTTGCAGCTCTATTGCGCCGAAGACGTTTCCGGCATTGTCGGTCCACATCCCGTAGGCGTTGTAGTCGCCGACCGATGGCATGGGGAAGCTCTGCATGACGACCATTTGAGGCAGGCGCTTGTCCTCAAGAACGATGCCGGTTTCTTTCGTCCAGCTGAAATACTCCTGGTCGATGACGCCGACGACCTCCTCGTCATCGTTGTAGCCCTGAACCCAACAGCTCTTGGCGTCCGGGGAGATGTCCCGCGTACCTCCAAGCGGCGTCCAGATCATGCAATGCTCGTAGTCGGCCGTGATACGGGTTCCGGCAATGTGCCCGTGGCTGTTCACGGCGAACGCGTAAAGTCGCTCTAGCGCAGCGGCGTAGAGTGACCCGCGTGAAACGGCCTCGGGCTCGACGGTCAAAAGGGCGTGAGCGGGTGCTGCGATGCTAAACGCAGCGATTGCCGCAACAAGCTTCGTCATGGTTCTCTCCTCTCTGTATCGGTGTCTGCTCGGTTCTTTTCGTGAATGACCGCTCCGGATCTTCCTTCGGGCATTTCGGCTGCGAGGGAAAGCCATAGGCGCGTTGAGGTCCCTGCCCAAGGCATCGAGAGTGGCACCGAACATCTTAGTCTTGGACTTGCGGGGTGTCCCTGTGCCAAGTCAAACCGGAGGGGGCTCCGTTTATCTGCACGGCACATCCGCGGGGAGTGAGTGGAAACTGACCGCGCGCATCAGGCCCTAAACTGTGGCCCCTTCGTACAGCGCTGGTCTACACCGGCTACCTGATCGACGCTGCGCTGGCCCTCGGATCGGTGCAGCTGATCCGCTTGATCGGCCACGAGCTTCGCACGCTGGTCATCGGCAGCCTGGTGTGCCGCTGGGCACGCTAGCGTTCGCGCTGCCTGGAAATCTGCTGGCTTACTTATCGACACCGGTGATGGCGGCCGGCATGTTCACGCCGCACGGCGTGCTCTCGGCCTCCCTGAACCACGTCGAGACGCATCTCTCCGGTTTTCGTTGCCAGCAGGTCGGTCCGTACAGATCGACTGCTCCAATCAGACAGAGTGACGAGCCAGCGCCGCGAGAACGATCACGGGCGACACATGCCGAGCACGCGCGGCGCGTGGCCGCGCGCGCCGCCGCTTCACGCCAATCCGTGTCGCTGGCGGTTCCGGTCCTCCTGCGCCTTGAACTGCTGGAACCGGGGCAGGAACTTGTCCCAGTCGATGATGTGGGAGTCGATCTCTGGGCCGTCAATGCAGGCGTGCTTACGCACTAGCCGACCCTCCTGCATCACCGGCACCATGCAGGCGCCGCACATGCCGGTGGCGTCCACCATGATGGAGTTCAGGCTCGCGATGGTGCGCACCCCGTAGCCCTTGGTGAGGTCGCTGACGGCCCGCATCATCAACGGGGGCCCGATCGCCACCACCTCCCCGAGCTTGCGGCCGGCACCGGATTTCGCCTGTTCGAGCATCTCTCCCAGAGGACCGGTAACGAAGCCCTCGACACCGAAGCTTCCGTCGTTGCTGGTGTAGACCACGTCCAACAACTCCGGATACTCGGCCTGCAACAGCCCGATGCGCTCGCCCTCGCCGGTCCAGAACTTGAGCGCGTCGGTCCGGAAACCGGCGATCAGGGTCACGTGATTACCCATGCGCAGGTGCTCGCGCATGATCGGGTACACGGGCGGCAGGCCGACGCCGCCGGCGGTGAAGACAACGGTCTCGCCGCTCTCGTATCGGTGCAGCTGGCTCGGCAGGCCTAGCGGGCCGGCGATGCCGGCGAAGGCGTCGCCCACGGCCATCCGGTTCATCATCATCGAGCTGCTACCGAGACCCTGAATGACCAGGTCGATGGTGCCGGCCTCCGCGTCCCAGTCGGCCAGGGTCAGGGGGATCAACTCGCCCTGCTCCCAGGCGAGCACCCGCACGAACTGACCGGCCCTCGCCGCCTTGGCGACCAGTGGAGACCGGACCACGAACTCGACGATGCCCTCGGCCAGATCGATCTTCTCGACGATCGTCTGGGGGGCCTGGCCCAGCCTGGTGTAACGCTCGGCGCTGGCGACCAGGGACTTGATCTCGCTCAGGGAGAAGGGGATCTCGCCGGCGATCTCACGGGCGGCAGCCTGACCGTCGCCAGCGGCCTTGATCGCCGTCGAGCCGCCGCGGTTGGCGTCGCCGCCGGTGTAGACGCCGTCCACCGAGGTCTCGTGGGTGCCGGGGCGAATCTCGATGGTGCCCCACTTGCTGGTCTTGAGGTCCGGCTCGGCGTCCTTGACGATGGGGTTGGAGGCATTGCCGAGCGCCATGATGACCAGGTCGACCCGCATCTCCTCGGTCTCGCCGGTGACCAGCGGACTGCGCCTTCCGGATGCGTCGGGCTCACCCAGCTCCATGACGTCCAGGACGGCGTGGGTGACGAAGTGGGTCTTGTCGCTGCCGATGAACTCCCGCGGGGCACGCAGCGCCTTGAGCTGGATGCCCTCCTCCAGCGCATGGTGCAGCTCCTCCACCCGGACCGGCATCTCGTTCTGGGTGCGACGGTAGACGATGGTCACCCTGCCCCCAAGGCGCCTGGCTGTGCGCGCCGCGTCCATCGCGGTGTTGCCGCCGCCGATGACGATCACCTCCTTGTCCCGGGTCTCCGGCAGCGGCGTCTCGTAACCCTCCCTGTGGGCCTGCATCAGGTTGACGCGGGTGAGGAACTCGTTCGCCGACAGGACGCCGAGCAGGTGCTCGCCCGGCACGTTCATGAACCGCGGCAGCCCGGCGCCGGTGCCGATGAAGATCTTCCAGAATCCGGCTCGCTTCAGGGCCTCGAGCGTGGCGGTCTTGCCGACAATGAAGTTGGTCACGAACTTCCCGCCCATCCTGGTGATCTTCTCCACCACGTCGTCGATCAGCTCGTTGGGCAGGCGAAATTCGGGAATGCCGTAGCGCAGGACGCCGCCAAGCGCGTGAAAGGCCTCGAAGACGGTGACCGGGTAGCCCTCCTTCGCCAGCAGATAGGCGTTGATCAGGCCGGCGGGGCCGGAGCCGACGATGGCGATAGGCGGCCTGTCGGCCTTGGCCCAGGGGTTGACCGAGTCCAGGAGCTCGAAGGTCGCCTCCGGGTTGAGGACCTTCTCGCTCTGGGGCAGGTACCACTCCAACTGCCCGATCTCGATCGGGCGCGCGTTGTGGGTGCAGACACCCTGACACTGGATCTCCTGCGGACACACGCGGCCGGTGACGTTGGGCAGCGGGTTGGATTCCTTGATCAGCTGCAGGGCCTGCTTGAACTTGCCCTCGCCCATCAGGTGCAGCACTTGGGGGATGTGGATCTTGACCGGGCACCCCCCCTTGTTCTCCCCGCGGTCCATGACCGGTAGGCCGATCTCGCAGGGGCGGTCGTCGCACTGCTTGTCGCGCAGCACCTCCAGCCAGACCAGCAGCTCCACCTCGCGAAAGTCGTAGCCGAGCCCCAGGTAGCCGAGGTAGCCCTGGTTGACCAGATCGAAGTCCTTGGCCCTTTCCTCGGGCGGTCGGATATAGGGCGGGATGCTGTTCTCACCCGGCCAGCCCTGGGAGAGCCCTCGGAACATCGGGTAGCGGTCGGACAGATGCGCGTCGATCGCCCGGATGAACTTGCGCTTGAACTTGAGCGGAATGTTCCAGAGGAACCGCTGCAGCAGGGCGCTCATGTCGTCGCCGCGGAGCAGCAGATTCCAGAACATCTTGGTGAAGGCCCCGCTCAGCTCCTCCTGCTGAAACTCCCAGGCGATCGCATTGGTGCCCTCGGCGATGAACACCTGACGAAAGAACTGCGGGTCATTGACCAGGCGCCTTTGCAGCAGGCCGATCTGCTTCTGGAACAGCTCGACGGCCTCGCTGTGCTCCAGCGCCCGGATCTCCTCCCGTGCGTCCTCGATGCGGTGCCGGCTGGCCTCGATCTCGCGGCTCGCCTGGTAATAGTGCTGCACGTCGCCCTGGTCATAGGGACAGGGCGGAGGCGAACCCGCCCCTACTAAGACCCCCTTGGACGGCTCGTCGCAAGTTTGTGACATGGCGCTACCTCGTATCCCGTGGATGGCTCGAACCTCGCGCGGAAGACCCTAGGCCGGCGAATGGAAGCGGATGATCTCCGCGTCGCAGTCGTCCGCCACCCGGGATGCGCGATGGATCAGGTCCGCCGTCAACTCGATTCTGTCCAGCACGCCGGGAATCACCCGGCTCACCTCTTTCGGCTCTCCGTCAACCATGATCTTGGTCTTCTCGAACAGCTCGCTGAGATCCTGATAGCAGGTCTTGCAGTTCGTGCACTTTGGCATGTCGCCAGCGGCGATCTCCACCAAGGGCTGGGTTGCGGCTCCATCCGCGATGGTGGGCATCTCCTGCGACTTGGTCTGCATCCCGATGCCGGACAGCGGCACGGCGGCGGTGTTCGCCACGGCCGGGGCGCCGGACGCCGAGGCGAGCTCGGCCATGCCGCGGGCGATCGAGTCGATGGAGTGCTCGCGCTCCGCGTTCGACTGCTGATACCTCTGCTGCCATGCCTCCAGCTCCTGGCGGTGGGTCGCCTGCATGCGGTCGACGTGCAGCCCGCTCAGGTACTCCAGCATGCGCCAGTTCCTGCGACGCTCCTCGGTCAGGTCGATGATGGCCGGGGAGACGGCCAGCTTCACCAGCCGCTTGTCCTCGTCCGCGGACCAGATGAAGGGGACCTTGCCATGTCGCGCCTCCGGGGCGAGGTCGATGTACTCGTGCACCGGCACCGGCTGCCGCTTCGCCGTTCACCGGGTGGAAGTGCTTCTGGAAGCGCCCCTCGTGCACCGCGAAGTCCGCGGGCGTGAAGGGGATCTCCTTGAGCTGGTGATTGCCCCGGGCATCCACGTATTCCAGGGTCGTCATGACCCAGTCCTTGCCGATGTCGGGGTTCCCCTCGAGCGTGAAGCGCTCGGCCAGCGTGTCGCCCCGCCTCGGGTCATGCACGAAGACCGGGCTCATGCGGCTGTCTACCGCCAGACGGGCGCGGCGGCTGCCCGCATCGTCCGCGATGCCGTGCTCGGACTGACAGGTGGTGTAGGTGTCCAGCACCGCCGGTGACTCGTTGTAGGTCAGGAACTCCATGACGTTCTTCATGAAGTGCCCCTGCAGGGCGGCGTTGGTCTGGATGACCAGTACCCGCGGGTGGAAGGCGGCGATCAGCCCCAGCTCCTTGCGGTCCTCCTGCTTGCCGATGTGGGCGACACCGAAGCGCGTCAAGTCCGAGTCCTGGGCCGTGAAGCTGGCGGTGGACGTCTGACCGCCGGTGTTGGAGTAGGCGCCCGGTGTTGAGCACCACCACCTTGATCGGAGTGTCCGTAACCAACAGCCGCGACAGGGCGCCGAAGCCGATGTCATAGGTCGCGCCGTCGCCGCCCATGCTGATGACGGCAGGCAGCAGCGCGCGCTCCTCCTCGGAGAACTGGCTCCAGTGGAAATAGCGGAAGAACCGGTCGTGGATCTCCGGGTTGTAGTGATCCTCCAGGTCCAGCTTGGCGGTGCGCAGGGCGCGGAAGTCGTCCACCGCCGTGGCGCAGATGCCCTCGAAGATGCCCTTTGCCAGGGGTGCAGCATCCTGGAACAGGCTGTTCACCCAGGGATCCGTGTAGGGGTTGTAGGGGAAGGTCGAGGCATAGACGCTGCTGCAACCCGTGGCGTTGGCGAAGGCCGCGCCCGCCGGGCCGTTCCCCGTGGGTCCCCCCTCGAACTGGTACAGGCGACGCTCCAGGGTCTCGATCGTCTCCTGCATGCGCTGTAGCCGATCCGGGTCGTGGTCGTCGTGCTTCACCCTGCCCATCTTGGCGTTGAGGCCGTCGATCAGGCCCTCCAGCTCGCGGATATGATCCCTGCGCTTCTTCTGGTGGATGGCCCGGTTGGCGGCGGTGAGCAGGCGAATCGCGGTCACCTCGCCGCAGCCGCGGCAGGCGCCGTGACCGCCGGTCATGGCGTAGTAGTTGTCGTGATCCAGGATCAGGCGCTTGGTGTCGCCGCCGGGGCTGACCGCGTTCTCATGGAAACGCGCGGCGGTGTTTGGAAGCCGACTCAGGGCCTCAAAACGGGTCTGCAGCTCGCGCAGGACCTGGGAGCTCTGACGCCGGGCGGTGAGCGCCCCGGGTCCGCAGACGTCGACGCACTCCAGGCAGCCGCTGCACTTCCAGGGATCGATGTTGACCGAGTAGAGGCCACCGGTTCCCGGGACTTTCCCCTCCATGGCGTCGAAGAAGGGCCGCGTCTTGGCCACCGGATAGAGGGTCAGGCCCTCGAGCATCTTCTCGAAGCCGCGCCGCAGGGATGCGTTTTCCGTGTCAATATCCGCCACGGCCTCCGCGGCGATCTCGTGCAGGGGCTTGGGGTCCTTGCTCGGCAGCCTGCGGTAGGCGTCGCGGATGGACTTGGTCAGCGGGAAGACATAGCTCGACATGAGCGTCTTCTGCTGCTCGGTCACGTCCAGTCGGGCGATGGCGCCAAGCAGCAGGTCGTGGATCTCGTGCACCGTGTTCGGGATGGCTGCATCCGGGCAGACCATGGCGCATTCCATGCAGCCGGTGCACAGGTGTGCCGTATATTCCGGCACCGTAAGCCGGAACAGGCCCTTGTCCCTCCAAGCGGCGCTCGCCACCGGCATGAAGAGTCCCATGCCGGGGAGTACCGGCGCCTCGGCGATGGTGCCGTCCGAAAACCGGTCCGCCAAAACCTCGTTGTAGTACTCCCGCTCAAAGACCCCGCAGGTCGGAGCGCCGCAGGCCGACTTCACCATTGCGGCGGAGACGGCCACGCCGGGTCCGCCATCCACCGCCGCGAGCCGCTCCGCCTCGGCGAAGGCCGGATCGCGGTAGTCGACCCGCAGCGTGGCCTCCAGCCCCTCGCGAATGACCGCCATGTTGCTTTCCACCACCGTGTCGCCCTTGGCCCCGAACTTCTTGGTCACCTGACGGCGCACCTTGTCCAAGAGCGTCTCGATGGGGGCGTCCGCGGCGATCCGGTCCACGTGGCCGCAAACGGCGCCGATGAAGGCGATGCCCATCATCCGGATCTCCAGGTCCGGGGCCGGCGCGTGCTTCTTGGCCACGCCGAAGGCGTCGACGATGTAGAGCTTGATTCTTCGCTCCCGAATGGTCCGTCGGGCGTGGGCCGGCAGCTCTTTCCACACCTCGAGCGGGGTGTGGTGCGACTGCATGATCAGGGTGCCGTCCTCCGCCAGACCGCGCAGGGCGTTGGTGTGGCTGAACACCTTGTGATCCGGAGAGACGACGATTTCGACGTCTTCGAGCTCGGCGTTCGTGATCTTGATCGGCTCGGGGCTCAGCGAAATGTAGAAGTTGGTCGGGGCGCCACTCTTCTCGGAGCCATACTTGGGCGCCGACTTGGAGTGCATCCCGAGCAATCCCGCCAAGATGTCGGTGAGCAGCTTGCCCGTGGCGATGGTGCCGTATCCGCCAACCGAGTGGAAGCGCAGCCGAAAGGCCCCGGGCGGCAGGAGGCTCGGGTTCTCTTCGGTCTCGAACGCCATGAATTCCGTCTCCGGGTAGGCCGCCCGGAGCCTGTCCTGCAGCTCGGCGACCCGTGGCGTCGGGTCCTTTGCGAAAAACTGAGAGCCCAGGTAGAAGAAGGGCACGTTGAGCGCGCTGTCCATGTTCTTGAAGGCCGCGATCAGGTGACGGGGCTGCAGATCATGGGCGCCCAGACCGAAGATGCCAGTGCTGATCTTGGGCAGGCTGTTGATCGGCGGGATTCCCTGGTGGCGGATCAGATCGCCGTTCTCCCGCGCCTTGAACAGGGCCTGGGTGACCAGGTTGGTCAGGGCGGTGACGTCCGAGCGCTCCAGCACGGTCACCGCCTTCTTACCGGCCAGGGCCGCGACGACCTCTCCCTCCGGGAAGGGCTGCAGCAGCTTGATGGAGACGACGCCCACCTTTTTGCCCTGTCCCCGCAGGTACGAGGCCACCGCCTCCGCGTCGTCCGTCACCGAGCCCAGGCCAACGATGACGTGATCGGCGTCGTCGGCCAGGAAGCCCCTTACCGGCGAGTAGAAGCGCCCGGTGAGTGCGCCGTACTCCGCCATCGCCTGCCTGACGAAGCGCGGCACCTCGTTGGCGAAGTGCGTCTTGTGATCGACCGAGCCGGCCTGGAAGTCCGGCTGGTTCTGCACCCCGCCGGTGAGACCGGGGTTGTTGACGTCGACCAGCGCCGGCACCAGCTGGCGGGTCCCCCTTTCGTGGGCATTGAGCCACTGCCGGCGCCATTGCCCCCGGAGCTCGTCGGGTATCCAGCCCAGGGTCTGCGGGATCATGGCGCCTGCGTTGTCCCTTTCGATGTCGTCACCGCGGGCGCCGACAAAAGAGCGCAGCGCCTCCAGATCAGCGGGCGCGATGTCCCCTTGATGCCTGACCAGGTACTGCTCCAGCTGGCAGACCCGCCCCTTGGCGCCGTACAGCATCTCCTGGGCCACCGTCGGCGCCTTGATCCTGCCCGCCGGATCGCCCAGGAACTCGTGCAGCAGCTCGGGCTCCGGAAGACGGGCCTCGCTCTGCATGTGGCTGGTCGCGAAACCGTCCATCGCGTTGGCCACCGGGATCAGCGACAGGGCGCTGACCCGGTAGGCGATCGCGGCCAGATCGGCGGCCTCCTGGGGATTGCTGCCGAACAGGACCGTGTACCCGGAAGGCAGGAGCGCGTACACGTCGTCGTGCCCCGCCATGACATTCAGCGAGTGCTTGGAGACGACTCGGGCGGCGATCTGCAGCACGAAGCCGCCGATCTTTTTCCCGACGGTCACGTAGTGGGATTCCAGCCCGTAGAGGATTCCCTGGCTCGACGAGGCGTTGGAGATGTACTTGCCGCCCGTCAACGCCGCTCCCATGGCGCCGCTCTGGGCCGAATGCTCTCCCTCGGGCTCGAAGAAGAACGGGTGCTTGCCCCAGACGTTGCAACCACCCCGCGCGCGGAAGGCCTCGAACAGCTCCGAGATCTCGGTGGAAGGCGTGATCGGATAGCCGATGACCCCCCCGCAAACGTGCCCCATGACGTGAGCCACCGCCCCGTTGCCGTGAATCACGGTCTCGATGCCGGGGTACTTGTAGTCGGCGCGCGGCGGAGCGTCGCCGGGCGCATCCAGGGAAACGAGCCCGGCTACCAGCGTATCGACAGACTCGCTTTCCGGATCTATCGGACGCAGCTGTTGCATCGTCATACTTTACGTCCTCCTTAAACCTTTCTGTTTGGCGCAGGAACAGCGCCGTTTTTCGTGGCGAAAATATGCCGTGAACGATGGCACGCGTTTGTTACGGTTCTGTGTCAGCCGACCGCGTCATCCCCGCGACCGCGAGCAAGGGAAAGTACACGCCATCGCTCAGGCTGCACCCCGCGCGGAGCGATCGGTAACGAAAGCGTCACCTACCCCTGCTAGGGTGCCGTCGTGTTTTGCCGCTTTTCAGGTGGCTACGCCCGCTTCCGCGGGCTTTTTTTTTGCCTGTGCCGCAGCTAAGAAAACACTGATCTATTCGAAAAACGGCGGCTTTCGCCCTCGTAACCTACTGTTTTCCATGAGACTGAGTGTTCGAACATTGAATAGATCAGCGATTTCCTAATCAAATTATGACAACGAAATTGTCCCCAGGATTCCCCCTGGTGAGTGGACGCCTGGGCTCACAATCGAAGCGGATTGATCTGATTGGTGCCCGGGGCGGGACTCGAACCCGCATGACCAAAGGTCGAGGGATTTTAAGTCCCTTGCGTCTACCGATTTCGCCACCCGGGCGAGGGTGTTGGACGGCATGTCGCCATGGAGAGATGGCGGGCGCCGCTTACCGGTCAGGCGGGACAAGCCACGGAGGGAGTAGTGGAGGCTGAGCCCGGAATCGAACCGAGGTACACGGCTTTGCAGGCCGCTGCATAACCACTCTGCCACTCAGCCTAAGGGCGCAAAGTATATTGTCGGCCCAGGTGTTTGTCACGTTTCGGCGAATGCGGTCAGGCCGGTGGCCTGGGACCCCAATCGTCACCGAAGAAGTACGTCACCGCCACTGCTGCCAGAGGTTGACCTCGACAACGAATCAGACACGCTGAAGCAGCTATACAGGCAGGCGGTCCAGCACGCCGTAAAGAACGTGATTGATCCGCTGGTACCCGGCGTTGCCGGCAGCCAGCATGCGCTCGGCGCTCTGAACGTAAGGGGCCGGTTCGATCTCATCGCCGCAGTTGGCGACGATGTCCCTTACGCTTCCGGGCGTGGACTCCAGGTGGAATTGAAGCCCCAGCACCCTGCCCCGATGCAAGAAAGCCTGGTTTTCGCAGGCCTCGCTGCGGGCGAGATGCACCGAATCCGGCGGCAGATCGAAGGTGTCGCCATGCCAATGAAACACCTCGAGGCGTTCCGGCAGGAAACCGAAGGCATCGGATCGCCGACCGGCATCGGTCAGCGCGATCGGGTACCAGCCGATCTCCTTCTGGTGGTTGCGACAAACACGGGCCCCGAGTGCCTCGGCAATCAGCTGGGCGCCAAGGCAGACGCCGATGACGGTCTTACCGCCAGCGATGGCGGCTCCGATGAGTCGCTTCTCGTCCCTTAACCAGGGATGAGCGCCGACATCCTGCACGCTCATCGGTCCCCCCATGACGACGAGCCGATCGTAGTCCGATTGACCCGACAATGCAGCCTTCTCGTAGAGCGGCAGAACGGTCAGCGAATGACCGTTGGCGGCAGCCCAATTGGCGATTGCGGCGGGGCCTTCGAAAGGAACGTGCTGCAGACAGAGGATTCGCATGGTCGATAGCCTCGCGAAGGTTGACCTGGCTCTTGATCCGGGCGGGTGGGAATCAGCAACCCGGGCTCTCGAGGTCCAGTCCCGCGCGCCTGCCGAGCAGCGCGTTGGCGCGAAAAAGTCCGATCAGGGTCTTGGCATCCTGGATGGTGCCATCGGCACACCAGTCGAGGGCCTGGGTCAGGGGGAGCCAGTGGATCTCGATGACCTCGTCGCGCTCGTGCTCATGACCCGCCTGTTGCAGCCCCCGAGCCAGGTAGAGATGAATGACCTCGGTGAATACGCCTGGCGAGCTGATCATCGCGCCGAGGTCGGTCCAGTCCTCCGCGACCACCCCGGCCTCCTCTTCCAGCTCGCGGCGAGCCGTGCCGAAGGGCCCTTCCCCGGGGTCGATCTTGCCGGCCGGAAGCTCCCACAGCCAGCCGCCTCCGGCGTGCCGGTACTGCCGAAGGAGACAGACCCGTCCGTCCCCATCCAAGGCAACCGCCGCGGCGCCGCCCGGATGGCGGATGATCTCGAGCTCGACCAACTGGCCGTTCGGGAGCTCGACCTCCTCTACCCCGACGTCGATGACCCTGCCCCGAAAGACCTTCCGGCGCCCCTTGAGCCTGCTTTGTTCCATTCGCTGTTCTCCGCCACCTGGAAGCCCGTACAAGAGGCAACTAAACTACCGGCCCTGGCGGGGCCAAACAACCCGCGCGACCTTATGACCCCGGAGCCGACACCTTGGCGCAAGACCACCTGACCATCGCCCTGACCTTCGGCGCCTACTTCGCCGTCGTGCTCGTCATCGGCTGGTACGCCTATCGGCAGACCGCCGATCTGTCGGACTTCATCCTCGGCGGGCGCCGCCTCAGCGGCGGCGTGGCGGCACTCAGCGCCAGCGCCTCCGACATGAGCGGCTGGCTGCTGCTCGGGCTGCCCGGTTTGGCCTACGCGTCGGGATTGGAATCCGTCTGGCTGGCCGCTGGTCTGCTCACCGGCACCTGGCTGAACTGGCGCCTGCTGGCCGTGCGGCTGCGGGTGTTCAGCGAGGCCTACGGCAACTCGCTCACCCTGCCGGAGTACTTCGCCAACCGCTTCGGCGACGACAGCGGCTGGCTGCGCGGCATCTGCGCCTTCTTTATCCTGCTCTTCTTCCTCATCTACACCGGCTCCGGCCTCGCCGCCGGGGGCAAGCTGTTCGCCGCGGTCTTCGGCCTGCCCTACCTCTGGGCGGTCGCGGCAGGAGCGCTGGCGATCCTGATCTACACCGCCGTGGGCGGCTTTCTGGCCGTCTCCTGGACCGATGTCATCCAGGGTCTGATGATGGCCGTCGCCCTGGTGGCCGTGCCCGTTGCGGCGTTCTCCCTCGCGGGTGGCCCGGGCGCCGGATTCGCTCGTATCGAATCGATCGATCCCAACCTGCTGACCCTGTTCACCGGGGCCGACGGCCAGGCCCTGGGGATCGTCGGCATCATTTCTCTCGCCGCCTGGGGGCTCGGTTACTTCGGCCAACCGCACATCCTCGCGAGATTCCAGGCCATCCGCTCCCCGGCGGCAGTGACGGGCGCGCGGCGCATCGCCGTGTCCTGGGTGGCGATCACCCTCACCGGTGCCATGCTCTCCGGGCTCGCCGGAATCCTGATTCTCGATCCGCCGCTCGCGGGAGGCGATCGCGAAAAGGTCTTCATCCAGCTCGTGGGTCTGCTCTTTCACCCGGTGATCGCCGGGATCTGTCTGGCGGCGATACTGGCCGCGATCATGAGTACCGCCGATTCCCAGCTGCTGGTCTCCTCATCCGCCTTCACCGAGGACTTCTACCGCACCGTGCTGCGACGCGCAGCGGGGCCGCGCGAGCTGGTGGCCGTGGGGCGCGCCTCCGTCGTGGCGCTCTCGGGGCTTGCCTTTTTGCTCGCCATGGACCCGGACACGCTGATCCTGGATCTCGTGAGCTACGCCTGGGCCGGCTTCGGCGCCGCTTTCGGGCCAGCCCTGATCCTGTCGCTGTACTGGCCGCGCATGACGCGGCGCGGGGCGCTCGCCGGGGTCTTGACCGGTGGGATGACGGTCGTGGTATGGAAGCAGCTCGAAGGAGGACTGTTCGATCTCTACGAGATCGTTCCGGGATTCCTGCTATCCATGCTTGCCATCTGGGCCTTCAGCCTGACCGGCAGGGTCGACCGCCGCGAGGGACTGGAGAGCGAGTTTGCCCGCGTCTCGAATCTGCTGCCCTGATCAGGCGCGGACGCGCGGGCGAAAGCATCACGGGCACCTTCCGGCGCGCGCTTCCGGTAGCCCGCGTGCTCGCTCGTCGACCATCGCAGCCCCGTTGGCGCACCAGATCGTTACGCATTCCCGCCGGGAATGACATGGATCTGCTGCGGAGCAACAACCACGCCGTCCTCGTCAAGCGGACACGAGAGATCGAAGCACTCGCCTCGGCGCGCGATCCGGTAGCCCTTGCTCTCGATCAAGCGCCCGGCGGCTTCCGATTCGTAATGGTAGAACACCATCCGCCGCCACTGCTCCTGCTTGTACTCGCGCGTGATGTCCTGCAGACAGGTGTGGGAGGGATTCTCACTGGTCGCGCAGTCGTGAAATATGCGCTCGCCGCGGCTGGCGTAACGGCTCAGGGTTTCCGGGATCGGTCGCGTGTCCCCGGTGTAGAGGAACCTTCCCTCAAGCGCCAGTCCGAAAGCGGCCAGGTACTCGTGATGCCTCACGGGGAACACGCTGAACACGAGATCCCGATGCCAGAAACGCTCCGAGACCGGCACCAGCTGAAAAACATCCCAGAAGTTGCAACCACCCTCCGCCAGGAGGTTCGGGTAATCGGCCAGCCGTCGCTGCAGCGCCCCGAGCAGCGGAACCGGAATGAACAGTCGCGGCGGCGCCTGGACCGATTCCCCGGTGGCCAGACGATAGAAAAGACTTTCCAACCCGCCGATATGGTCAAGGTGGGGGTGGGTGATGAAAACGGCCCTGGGAAGCTCGCCATAGGCGTCGATATAAGCAGACACCGTATCCGGGCCGCAGTCGATAAGCAGCCAGGGATCGTTTCTGGTCTCCAATACCGCCGAGGAAGAACCCAGCGCCACCGCGTGAGAGTTGCCCACACCGAGAAATCGCAGACCGAATGAAGACATCTGAAACCTGCCAGTGACTGCCGAGACGAAAACACACTGCGGACTCAAGCAGCCCGATTCAACGAGCGCCGCGCTCTGCTGGGCACAGGAATTCAACGGGCTCCTCTCCCGCGTTGAGGAAGCGCTGATCGATTCAGCGCTTGCCGCGGAACAGGGATGTGCGTGTAGAACTTGGCCGGGAGGGCCAATAATCAGCGTCCAACGGGGCATGCGCCACCGACGGGCACACCCCGACCCGGCGTGGCCGGCAGATCGACGCCTTGTCCCGACCCCGCCTCTATGAGCTAATAACCGAGCGTCCCCGCTGCCTGTCGTATAACAGGAATCCTGCTCTCCGGCGATGCATCGGGGCGCAGGTTCGGCTCGAGGCGTTAACACATGGGAGCAGCGTCCGGCCCTGGTGGCCGCTGGACAAGTTCCATGCCGCGTCATCAGACGGTAATTCCGTCAACATAGAATAACGAGGATTTCAACTTTCACGGCCGTGACCAAGACTTGCAGACCCATGGCAAACATACTCGTCGTCGATGACGAACCGGATATCCGCGAGGTCATTCGGTTTGCGTTGGAGGGGGCCGACTTCCGGGTGCTGGAGGCAGGCCATGCCGATGACGCGCGCAAGCTCCTGCTGTCCGAGAATCCGGATCTGGTGTTGCTGGACTGGATGCTTCCAGGGCGCTCGGGGCTTGAGCTCGCCCGGCAGCTGAAGCAGAACCCGAAGACGCGCGCCCTTCCGATCATAATGGTTAGCGCCCGCGGGGAGGAGGAAGATCGCATCAAGGGGCTCGACACGGGCGCCGACGACTACATCGCCAAGCCCTTCTCACCGCGCGAGATGGTTGCCAGGGTCAATGCCGTGCTGCGCCGAACCAAATCGGACGACGCCAGCGACGAGGTCGAGATCGGGGGGCTGCACATCGACAACATCAGCCACCGCGTCAGCGCCGACGGGCAGCGCGTCGAGGTTGCGCCGACGGAATACCGGTTGCTGCACTTCTTCATGACCCACGCCGACCGGGCGTTCAGCCGCTCCCAACTGCTGGATCAGGTGTGGGGCGACCAGGTCTATGTCGAAGAGCGCACCGTGGACGTGCACGTGCGGCGCCTGCGCAAGGCGTTGGAGACCACCGGGCACGACCGCCTGCTGCAGACGGTCCGAGGCGTAGGTTACCGCTTCTCCGAGCGGGAATAGGCCCGAGCATCCACAATTGCCCTTTGCACCGGATGCGTCCCAACGTCCACGCGCGGTTCCTCCTGCTACACCCGACACCCTCGGCAGGCCGCCATCCGTAGCTGGGGCCCGCCCAAGACTCGCGGATACCGCGCTTGCAATGCGCCAATTGCTGCTCGTTGAGGTCTACTTCATCGCCGCCTCGGTGACTGCGATCGCCGTTCTCTCCTGGACGGGCCTTCCCCCGGCAATCGTTTGGCCGCTGGGGCTCATCCCGTATCTCGGCTACAACCTCTACCAGCTGGTCCGCATCAACCTGCTCATCCGCGCGCATCGCCGGCTTGCGCCGCCCTTCCCGCCGGGTTTGTGGGGAGGGGTTTTCCGCGCCATCGCCGAATTCCAGCAGAGCGGACGCAAGCGTCGCAAACGTCAGATCCGTTTTATCCGCCGTTTCCGCGAGGCTGCGATGTCGGTCCCTGACGCGCTCGTTATCCTCGACCGGCACAAGCGCGTGGAATGGGCGAATCCCGCGGCCGCCACGCTCATGGACGTGGTTTGGCCGCGCGACGACGGGAAGCTGCTGACCGAGCTCTTGCGCCACCGGCAACTCGGCGAGCTGATTGAGGCGGGCGAGTACGCGCGACCGCTGGAAATCGCCCCGAGTCACAACCGCGCCATCACCCTGTCTCTGCGCATCACCCCCTTCGGCGAACGCAAGCGCCAGCGCCTCGTGGTAGGGCGGGACGTCACCAAGCTCTACCACCTGAACATGATTCGCAGGGACTTCGTCGCCAACGCGTCCCACGAGCTTCGCACGCCGCTCACCGTCATCTCCGGTTTCCTGGAGAACCTGGCCGACTCGGCAGCGACCCCTCATGGCCACCGTCGTCCGATGCAGCTCATGCGCAACCAGACCGAGCGCATGCGGTCGATCATCGAGGACCTGCTCACCCTCTCCCGCCTCGAGATGGACGACCAATCGCGGGCGGTCGAGCCGGTGGACGTACCCGACGAGCTGCACCTGATCATGAACGAGGCGCAGGCCTTGAGCGGCGGAGGGCATACCTTCGAGAGCAAAATCGACCGGGATCTACTGCTGGTGGGCAATCAGCTCGAGCTGCGCAGCGCCTTCTCGAACCTGATCTTCAACGCTATTAAACATACGCCGACGGGGACCCGCGTCCGCATCGTTTGGCGCTGGGACATGGGGGAGCCGCTGTTCTCGGTCGAAGACGACGGCGAGGGCATCGCCCCTGAGCATATCCCGCGCCTGAGCGAACGCTTCTATCGGGTGGACAAGGCGCGTTCGCGCGCCTCGGGGGGTACCGGCCTCGGGCTCGCCATCGTCAACCACGTCCTGAACCGGCACGGCGCAAGGCTCATCATCGCCAGCGAGGAGGGATCCGGCTCGAGCTTCAGCTGCCGTTTCCCCGCGGAAAGCGCGCTACCGCGCGCCAGGCTGGTGGCCCCTGCCGCGGCCGGTTTCAGTTGAAGCAGACGCGACGCTACTGATCCGGGCCAGGGCGCGACTCAAGCGCTGGTGGCCACTGCGCTGCGCGAGGCGTCTTCCCTGAGCTCCGCCTGGAAGGCGGTGTTCACCCGATCCCGCAGCTCCTTTCCCGGCTTGAAATGCGGCACATGCTTGCCAGCCAGGGCGACGGATTCACCCGTCTTCGGGTTGCGCCCCATTCGCGCCGGGCGGTAGTGAAGCGAGAAACTGCCGAATCCACGGATTTCGATGCGCTCGCCGGAGGCCAGGGCATTGCTCATCTGCTCGAGGACACAGCGCACGGCCAGCTCCACATCCTTGTAAGCGAGGTGACTCTGCTCGGCGGCCAGAATTTCAATCAGCTCCGATTTCGTCATAGTTCTTGTCCCGCAGGCTGCATGGCGGCCCGCCCGCCGCGGGGCGGGCCGTGCACGAGGAGATGGGCAGGACCTCAGTCCTTCTGCGCCTCTCCCATCTGTTCCTTGAGGATGTCGCCGAGCGTAGCCGTGCCGGCCTGCGCATCGCGGGCGTAACCCTTGATGGCGGCGGCCTCCTCTTCCATGTCCTTCGCCTTGATCGAGAGCGAGATGGTGCGGTTCTTACGATCGACGCCCAGGAACTTGGCCTCGATCTCTTCGCCCTGCTTGAGCACCGCGCGCGCGTCCTCGACCCGGTCGCGGGAGATCTCGGAGGCCCGCAGGTAGCCCTCGACACCCTCTCCCAGCGAGATCGTCGCCCCTTTGGCGTCGACCTCGGTGATGGTTCCATGCACCACGCTGCCCTTCTCGTGGACCGCGACGAAGCTGGAGAAGGGGTCCTTGTCGAGCTGCTTGACGCCGAGCGAGATGCGCTCGCGCTCCGGGTCCACCGACAGCACCACGGTCTCCAGCTCATCACCCTTCTGGTAGCGGCGCAGGGCCTGCTCGCCGGCCTCGTCCCAGGAGATGTCCGAAAGGTGGACCAGGCCGTCGATACCGCCGTCGAGACCGATGAAGATGCCGAAGTCGGTGATCGACTTGATCTTGCCGCTGACGTGGTCGCCCTTCTTGTTGTTGACGGCGAACTCCTCCCAGGGGTTCATCTGGCACTGCTTGATGCCGAGGGAGATGCGGCGGCGCTCCTCGTCGATGTCGAGCACCATGACCTCGACCTCGTCGCCCAGCGAGACGACCTTGCTCGGGTGGATGTTCTTGTTGGTCCAGTCCATCTCGGAGACGTGGACCAGGCCTTCCACGCCCTCCTCGATCTCTACGAAGCAGCCATAGTCGGCGATATTGGTGACCTTGCCGAACACACGCGTGCTCTCGGGGTAACGCCGCGAGATGTTGACCCAGGGGTCCTCTCCCATCTGCTTCAGTCCGAGGGAGACGCGCTGGCGCTCGCGGTCGAACTTGAGCACCTTGACCTGCACCTCGTCGCCGATCTCGACCACTTCCGATGGGTGCTTGACCCGGCGCCAGGCCATGTCGGTGATGTGCAGCAGGCCGTCGATCCCGCCCAGATCCAGGAAGGCGCCGTAGTCGGTCAGGTTCTTGACCACGCCCGTGATCTCCATGCCCTCTTCCAGCTTCTCCAGCAGGGCCTCGCGCTCGGCGCTGTACTCCTCTTCGACCACCGCGCGGCGGGAGACGACCACGTTGTTGCGCTTGCGATCCAGCTTGATGACCTTGAACTCGAGGTCTTTGCCCTCGAGGTAGCTGGTGTCGCGCACCGGACGCACGTCCACCAGGGAGCCCGGCAGGAACGCCCGGACGCTGCCGCTGCCGAGATCGACCGTAAACCCGCCCTTCACCTTGCCGCTGATCATCCCCGTAACGGTGTCGCCCGCCTCGAAGGCCTTGTCCAGCTGTTCCCAGGCCGCGTGGCGCTTGGCCTTGTCGCGGGACAGGCGCGTCGCGCCGGAGCCGTCCTCGACCGCGTCGAGGGCAACGTCGATCTCGTCGCCGACAGCGACCTCGATGGTGCCGTCGAAGTCGATGAATTGGCTCTTGGGAATGATGCCTTCCGACTTCAGACCGGCGTTGACTACCACCGTGTCGGAGGTGATCTCCACCACCGTACCCTTGACGATGGCGCCCGGCTGCAGCTGGGTGTTGGAGAGACTTTGTTCAAAAAGTTCGGCAAAGCTTTCGCTCATGGGTTTAAGGTTTCCTGACGAGGCGCGTTGTCTCGCTCCTTCCGGAACAAGGGCATGGGTTGAAGAAACGACCCTCCGCAGAACGGTGGATCAAGGGTATCGGAGTGCCGGCCGCGTCGCTCGTGCACCCCGAAACTAAGAAACCGCTGATCCTCTCAGCGGTTTCGACGGTGCTCACGCACCGCTGCCTCAGCGACGAAACTCCACTTGGAACAGTCTGTTAGTCTATTCCTCAGCATGTGAATCCGGGCGCTTCGCGCCCCTCGCGCCCGCCGCTCGGCGCAGCATCAACCGACCGCATCCGGGAATACGCGCCTTACCGCTTCCAGGACGCAATCGAGCACTTCCGCAATCGAGGACTCCGTGGTGTCCAGTGTCAAAGACCCCTCGGGAGCCCTGAGCGGAGCGACCGAACGCGTGCTGTCGCGCTCGTCACGATCACGTATCTCGTTCACGAGGGCCGCAAGGCTAACATCCAATCCCTTGTCTTTCAACTGTTTATATCTGCGGCGGGCGCGTTCCTCGGGGCTCGCGGTGAGATAGATCTTCACCTGCGCGTCGGGGAAGACGACGCTGCCCATGTCGCGGCCGTCGGCCACCAGACCGGGCTCGCGCGCGTAGGCGCGCTGCCAATCGAGCAGGACCTCGCGAACGGCGCCGTGGGCGGCCACCCGCGACGCCGCCTGCCCCGCCTGCTCGGTGCGGATCAGGCCGGAGACGTCCTCCGCATCCAGCAGAACCCGCGAATCCTTGAAACTGAGGTCCATTCCAGCCGCCAGACGCGAGAGTCCCTCGGCATCGTCGAGATCGATCCCGCGGCGCTGCGCAGCCAGACCGAGCACGCGGTACAGGGCGCCGCTGTCCAGACAATGCCAGCCGAGCCGCGCCGCGAGCAGGTCCGCGATCGTGCCCTTGCCGGTGCCGGAGGGACCGTCGATGGTGACGACGGGGGTCACGCGCGCACCGCCTCGATCGCCAGGCCGGCGCCCGCGGCCAAGGCCGCGAACCCGGGAAAGCTGGTGTTGACGTTGGCGCAATCGGCGATGGTGATCGCCGACTCGGAGCGCAACGCCGCCATCGCGAAGGACATCGCGATGCGATGGTCGCCGCGGCTGTCGATGCTTCCTCCCCGGTAGCTCCCGCCCCGGATACGAATCCCGTCGGGCCGCGGCTCCGCCTCGACGCCCAGCGCCTTCAACCCGTCGGCCATGACCTGGATGCGGTCGCTCTCCTTCACCCGCAGCTCCTCGGCGCCGGTCAGCAGGGTCTCTCCCTCGGCACAGGCGGCGGCGACAAAGAGCGCCGGGAACTCGTCGATCGCGAGCGGCACCTGGTCCTCGGGAATACGGATACCCCGCAGGCGCGCGGAGCGCACCCGCAGGTCAGCCACCGGCTCGCCCCCGGCGTCGCGGGCGTTCATCACCGCGATGTCCGCCCCCATCTGGCGCAGGATGTTGAGCACACCCACGCGGGTCGGATTCATGCCGACGTGCTCGAGCACGAGGTCCGACCCGGGCGCGATGCTGGCGCCGACCAGGAAGAAGGCGGCCGAGGAAATGTCCGCCGGAATGTCCAGCCGGCAAGCGGTCAAACGCCCGCCGCCGTTGACACAGACGCTGGCACCGTCGCGCCGGACCGGATAGCCGAAAGCGGCGAGCATGCGCTCGGTGTGGTCGCGGGTGGGCGCCGGCTCGACGACGCAGGTCTCGCCTTGCGCATAGAGCCCGGCCAGCAGCAGGCAGGACTTCACCTGCGCGCTGGCCACCGGCATCGGGTAATGGATGCCGCGCAGAGCCGGCGCGGGCTCGACGCGCAGCGGCGCCGTGCCCTCGGCGGCGGTATGGATGCGGGCACCCATCAGCGCCAGGGGCTCGGTGACCCTGCGCATCGGTCGCGCGGAGAGCGAGACGTCTCCGACGAGAGTGGACGGGAAGCGCTGCCCCGCCAGCAGCCCGGACAGCAAGCGCATGGACGTGCCGGAATTGCCCAGGTCCAGCGGTGCTTCAGGCTGCTGAAGCCCGTGCAGACCCACGCCGTGCACCCGGACGCGACCGCCATCCGGCCCCTCGATGCGCACGCCCATGGCGCGGAAAGCGGCCAGGGTCGCCAGGCTGTCATCACCCTCGAGGAACCCCGCGATCTCGCTCGTGCCCTCGGCGATCGCGCCGAGCATGATCGAGCGGTGCGAGATGGACTTGTCGCCGGGAACGCGCACCCGGCCCCGCAGGATGCCGCCGGGGGCGACCCGGAAGCTCAATTCGTGTGAACCGCTCAAAGGCCCTGCACTATGAGATCGTTCGGCTGAACATGAGGCCGCGCAGTGTATCGGCGGACCCGGGTGCTGTAAACAGCCGGCGCGCTGCGTCCCAGGCGCAGAACGCGTCTTGACGCGGGGTCGGGGGCCGGGTCTATGCTGGGGCGCTGCGCTTTGCCGCCGCCGACCCCACATGCAACGCATTCTCAACCCTGTTCAGGAGCTCTACGTGGAAGAAAGAAGCGTCGATGTCGCCATCATTGGATCCGGCACCGCCGGCCTCAACGCCATGAGCCAGGTGCGCAAGGCCGGTAAGTCCTTCGTGCTGATCAACGGGGGTGAGCCCGGCACGACCTGTGCCCGTGTCGGCTGCATGCCCTCCAAAGCCATGATCCAGGTCGCCGAGGACTACCACCGCCGCACCCATCTGGGAAAGTACGGCGTCGACGGTCACCAGGAGATGACCCTGGACGTCAGCGAGGCGATGGAGCACGTCCAGGATCTGCGCGACACCTTCGTCGACCGGGTGCTCGGCAACAGCACGGACGACATGCCCGAGGACCTGTTCATCCAGGACTACGCGCGCTTCGTCGAACCCACCCTGATCGAGGTCGCGGGCCGACGCATACGCGCCTCCCGCGTCGTCATCGCCACCGGCTCGCGTCCCCTGGTACCCGAGGACTGGGAATCGTTCGGCGACCGCCTGCTCACGACCGACAACCTGTTCGAGCTGGCCGACCTGCCTGAATCGATCGCCGTGATCGGCCTCGGCACCATCGGATTGGAGCTCGGACAGAGCCTGCATCGACTCGGCGTCGCGGTGACCGGATTCGATCAGATGACCACCATCGGCGGCACCACGGACCCGGAGGTCTCCCGCTGCGCGCTGGAGCTGCTCGGCAAGGAATTTCCGATCCATCTCGGCGCCCGGGCGGAAATCGCGGAGGAAGGCGACAAGCTGCGCGTGACCGCGGGCGAGCAGAGCGTCCTGGTCGACAAGGTCCTGTGCAGCATCGGTCGGGTGCCCAACATCGGGAGCCTGGGGCTCGAGAACCTCGGCGTGCCGCTGGACGCCCGCGGCCTACCCCGCGTTCGACCGCAACAGCATGCAGGTGGCGGATCTCCCGGTGTTCATCGCCGGCGACGTCAATGGCGAGCGGCAGATCCTGCACGAGGCCGGTGACGAGGGCAAGATCGCGGGCTACAACGCGGCCAGGGACGAGGTCACCTCTTTCCGCCGCAAGGTCCCGCTCTACATCAACTTCTGCGACCCCAACATCTGCGCCGTTGGCAAGCGCTTCGCCGAGCTCGATCCCGAGACCACCGCGGTGGGCCAGATCAATTTCGCGCCCGTGGGACGCGCGCTCATCATGGGCAAGAACCGCGGCGTGCTCAGGGTCTACGCGGACAAGACGAGCGGGCGCCTGCTCGGGTCGGAGATGATCGCGCCCAAGGGCGAGAACCTCGCGCACCTTCTGTGCTGGTGCATCGCGCAGGGGCTCACCGCCGGCGATCTGCTGCGGATGCCCTTCTACCACCCGGTGATCGAGGAGGCCCTGCAGGCGGCGCTCTACGACCTCTACGGCAAGGTGGACGCCAAGAACCAGGGCGGTCTGACCGAGCTCGCGCCGCTCGGCTGAGCAGGGGCAGGCTCCCGGGCGCGGGCGCCCTCGCCCGCGGCGAACAATGGCGCCACGCTCGCGCCCGGGAACCCTCGCTACGCGATGTCGCCGGTGCGCGGCGCCAAGGCCGCCGCCCTGCCCTGGGCAACGTCGACGCGCCAGAGCAGCAGCGCGCCGATCAGGAACAACAGCATGATGGGCAGCAGCGAAAGCCTGGAGTCCCCGGTCAGGGCGGCGGCGGCCGCGACCAGCCCGGGCCCCAGCACCGCGGCGAACTTCCCGACCATGTTGAAGAAGCCGAAGTACTCCGCCGTCCGCCCGGCCGGAACCAGCCCGGCGAACAGCGCCCTGCTCAGGGCCTGGATGCCGCCCTGGACCAGACCGATGGCAACCGCGAGGGCATAGAACTCCTCCACCCGATCCATGCCGGCGGCGCCCAGGATCACCAGCATGTAGATGCCGATGGCAAGCAGTATGCTCCGCTTCGTGCCCCAGCGCTCGCCGAGCCGGCCGAACACCAGGGCCGCGGGAAAGCCGACAAACTGGGTGACGAGCAGCGCCACCATCAGGCTGTCGGCCGGAAAGCCGATGGCGAGGCCGTAGTCCACCGCCATGCGCACGATGGTGTCCACGCCGTCGATGTAGAACCAGTAGGCGAGCAGGAAGAGGAAGGTCACTCGATAGCGCCGCACTTCGCCGAGGACACCGGCCAGCTCGGCCAGCGCCCCGGCCAGCGCAGCACCGAAGGTCCGCCGACCCGAGCCCGCGCCGTCGGGGACCCAGATCGCAACCGGCAAAGTGAACAGCGCCCACCACGCCGCCACGCTCAGGAAGGCGGCTTGAACCGCCTCTGCCGGCCCCGCAAAACCGAAGGCCCCGGGGCGCAGCGTCATCGCCACGTTGAGCGCGAACAGGAGCCCGCCTCCCAGATAGCCCAGCGCGTAGCCGAGCGCGGACACCCGCTCGTACTCAGCCGGGGCGGCGACGTCCACCAGCAGGGCGTCGTAGAAGATGTTGCTGCCCGAGAATCCCAGCAGACCGAGCAGATAGACGGCCAGCGCCATGCCCCATTGGCCCTGGGCGAGCCAGAACAGGGCGCCGCTCGCGAGCACCCCGAGCACCGTGAACAGGAGCAGGAATCGCTTTTTCGCGCCGAGCTGATCGGCCAGTGCCCCCAGCAGGGGTGCGGAGACCACGATGAAGAGGCTCGCCACGGAGTTGACGACGCCGAGCCAGAAGGTGCTGTCCGTGGCGGACAGCCCGGATGCCCAGAACTGCTTGAAGAACACCGGAAAGAAACCGGCCATGACGACGGTCGCGAAGGCCGAGTTTGCCCAGTCGTAAAAGGCCCAGGAGATCGCCCGGCGACGGCGGGAAAGGATACGGCTGTTCAATCTTGGGCCTCGGGCTGAATCCGGGGACGGTGCGTCCGGCTGGGGCGCGGGCTCGCCACCGCGGCGCCGGCTGGCCGATCGGGTGCTTGACCGGGTGCAGGCCGGCCGCGCCGAGAGCGGCCCGTCAGGAGTGAACGTCGCCGCAGGCCACAAGGGCCATGCGGACCAGCTCCGCCAATGACGTCGCCCGCATCTTGTCCATCACCCGCGCTCTGTGGGCCTCGACCGTCTTCGCCGTCACCCCGAGCGCGACCGCGATCTCACGGTTCGAACGGCCCTCGGTGACCATGTCCATCACCTCGTGCTCCCGCGGCGTGAGCTCCGCCAGGCGGGCGGCGATGGCCGAGCGCTGGGACTGCAGCGCGCGTTGTCTTTGATCGTGATCCAGCGCGCTGCGTATGCTCCCGAGCAGGGACTCGTCGTTGAAGGGCTTCTCGATGAAGTCGACCGCCCCCGACTTCATCGCCTTCACCGCCATGCCGACGTCGCCGTGCCCGGTGATGATGATCACCGGCAGCCGGATCTCGCGGCGTCGCAGGTGCTCCTGCAGCTCGAGACCGCTCATGCCGGGCATGCGCACGTCGAGCAGGAGGCAGCCGGCGCGGCCGGGGTAGTAGTCGTTCAGGAACTCATCGGCGGAGCCGAAGGTGCGCACCTTCATGCCCACGGATTCGATCAGCCACCGGAGCGAGTTGCGCATCGCCTGGTCGTCGTCGACGACGAATACTATGGGTTCGCTGTTCATCGGCCCTGTCTTGGGTTCTGCCCGCGGCATCGCTTTCAGCGCCCGCGGGCAATCGGTTCAGAGTCTGTATCGCCGCCGGGCCGCCTCTCCGCGCCATGTCCGAGACCGAAGCTGCGCGGATCCATCAGGCCGTCGCCTCCATCCGCGCCGTGGCTTCCTCGGCCAGTGGCAGGCGAACGCGAAAGACGGCCCCCCCGCCTGCCGGGGACTCCGCCCAGATGCGGCCGGCGTGATTCTCCAGGATTGTCTGACTGATGGGCAACCCCATCCCCATTCCGGTCTCCTTGGTGGTGAAGAAGGGGTCGAACAGGTGCAGCATGCGCCCCGGCGGGATACCCGGACCCGTATCCTCGACATCGACCTCGGCGCCTTCCGCCAGCCGACGGGTGCGAATGGTCAATCGCCGGCCCTCCGGCGCCACCTCGGCGAGGGCGTCGAGCGCGTTGCGCACCAGATTGAGCAACACCTGCTCGATCTGTACCAGATCGACGTCCACCGGGATCTCGCCTGCGGCCAGATCGAGATCGATGGTGAGCTCCATCCTCTCGGTCTCGAACTCGACGAACGAGCAGACCTCGCGCACCAGGTGATTGAGGTCGACCAGCGATCGGCTCGGGGGCTGCTTGCCCACCAGGGTGCGCAAGCGGCGGATGATCTCGCTTGCCCGTTGCGCCTGGTTCGAGATCTGCGCCATGGCGTCCACCAGATCCTGCGTTTCCCCCACCCCGCTCTGCAGGCGCCGGCTGCAGCCATTGGCATAGTTGGCGATGGCGGACAGCGGTTGATTGAGCTCGTGGGCCATCCCGGTCGCCACCTCCCCCATGGTGCTGAGGCGGCACACGTGCACGAGCTCGGACTGGTGCTGGCGCGACTCCTGCTCCGCCCGCCGCACGGCGGTGATGTCCCGCGCATAGATGTTGACGTAGCCGAGCTCATGGATGGGCGCGAACAGCAGGGAATAGACCTGATCGCCGAGCTGCGTCTCCCGCTCCGTGTTGCGACCGCCCGCGAGCGCGTCCCGCACCTCCGCGGCCCACTCCGGCGGCAGGTGCTCCCCCTCCCGGGTCGTCCAGCCGGCGAGGAGGGGCTCGCTGGCGGCATTCGCGTAGGCGATCAGGCTCTCCGCGTTGACGCGCAGGATCGGGTTGGGGCTCTCGCCCGGGAAGCGCGCCAGGCTCTGGATCTCGCGCTCGGCTTGCTTGCGCTTGGTGATGTCGTGCATGTAGAGGGTGTAGAACAGCTCCTCCTCCAACCGAATGGGCACGATCGAGAGCTCCATCGGGATCTCCGAGCCATCGGCCCGCAGGGCATTGAGCTCGCTCCTGGCCTGCGGCTCGTGGCCCTCGCGGCGGGCGCGGCGGGATCCCCGCAGCAGCGCCAGGAAGCTCTGGCGCTCCGCGTCGGGGACGAAGAGCTTGCTGAAGCTCGCGCCGATGACATGCTTGCGACCGTAGCCCAGCGTGCGCTCCGCGGTCGGGTTGAACTCGATGATCTCGCCCTTGCGGTTGAGGGTGACGAGGGAGTCCAGCGACGCCTCCATCATCGCGGCCTTGAGCGCCTCGCTCTCGCGCATCTCGATGGCGTGCTTGCGGCTCATCTCCTCGCGGGCCTTCAACACCAGCTGCGTGAACTGCTGTATCCACTCCTCCAGCAGAATCAGCTGATTGGCGCCGCGCCTGAACTCCGGCTGCTGGAAGCCGAGCGCACGGTGCGAGAAGGTCGACATGCGCTTGAGGACCTTGTTGAGCCGCGCCGAGACCAGATAGATCACCAGGGTGAAAACGCCGATGAACACGGCGGCGGCGATGGCGCGCTGGCGGCGCTCGAACAGGCGCACGTGACGGGACGCCCTCTCGACGCTGTCCATGGGGATGAAGGTGGTGAAGAGCAGATTCCAGTCCGATCCCTCGTACTGCGGCAGCGACTGGGAGGTCACCAGGAAGTCGTCGGTCCACTGCTCGACCGGCGTATCCGCGAGCAGAACCTCCGGGTCGACGCTGACGAGGATGCGCTGCTCATCGGAATCCACCAGGGCGACCGCCGCCTCGCTGGAGGAGATGCCGCGCTGCGAGGCCTCGAGGAAGCTCTCGTTCACCGGCACCAGGAACACCAGGCTGCCCATGAGATAACCGCCGGAGTCCTCCACCGCATCGCTCAGCAACAGATAGAGACGCCCATCGAGGCGCGTGAGCACCGTGCGCACCTCGCTCGGGTCCAGGAAGTTCGGATCGACCTTGCCGGCAATCTCCGGCGGTACCGGCGTCTCGCCGGCCTGAAAGATCTCGCGCACGTACCCCCGGGTATCCACCAGGAGGGCGTGACTCGGGGCGGACAAGGCGTTGCGTTTGAAGAAATCCGGCAGCCAGTCCGGACGGAAATCCCGGTAGATCACGGGCTCGACCTGCTCGCCCGGAAACCAGAACCGGGGCTCCAGATAGCGCGCGAGCTGGCTGTGATTGGCGACCAGCCGGGCGGTCGCCCCGTAGCCCGCCAGATACTGGTCGAACAGGATCAGGCTCTCGCGCGAGCGCAGATCCAACCGCGAACGCAGCTCCTGGTCGAAGATCTTCTTGACCTGGCGGCTCTGGATCTGCTCGAGCACGCCCCAAACCGCGATGCCAGCGGCAAGGCCGATCACGATGGCGACGAGCGGCATCGGAACCCGGCGCAGCAGCCAGAAGAAGAAGGGTTTGACCTGTATCCGTTTCAAGCGGGCGTTTGGTCCTTGAATGTTCGGATCTCTGAGCCCCAAGTCTAACCAGTCCCCGCGGTCTCGTCGCCCCGGGACATGACGCCGGCGACCGGAACAACGACAATTGGAGCGGTCGTGCCAACTCGTTTCATGCGGAAGACCTAATGCCCCTGGACATCCAGCTCGCCCGAACGCCGGGTTTCCTGCGCCGCCTGGCCGCGATGTGCTACGACCTGGTGCTGCTGTTCGGTATGCTGCTGCTCGCGGTGCTGATCCTGGTCCTGCCTTACGGGGCCTTGATCGGGGAGTTTCCCCATCAGGAGCCCTGGCATCGTTTCGCGCTTCAGGTCTATTTGCTGGCCATCATCGGCCTGTTCTACGGCTTTTTCTGGGTGCGTGGCGGCCAGACCCTCGGCATGAGGGCGTGGCGCATGCGCCTGCTGCGGGACGACGGCAGCGCGTTGTCCCCGCGGGACGCCCTGCTGCGGCTATTCTGGGCGGCGGTATGGCTCGCCCCGCTGGGCGCCGGATTGCTGTGGATGCTGATCGACCGCGAAGGACTGACCCCTTACGACCGCCTCTCCCATACCCGCCTGGTCATGACGCGCAAGGCTGCGTGAGAGGCTGCTTATTGGCCTTCCTGGCCAAGATCAGCACACATCCATGTGCCGCGAGAAGCGCTGACCGATGAGCAGCGTTTTCGCTACCCCACCCGGCGCAGGACGAACTGCGCGCCAGCGAGGAACAGCAACGGCGGGATGAAGGCCGCGAGCCAGGCGCTCATGCCGTAGAGCAGCGCGAGATAGGAGAAGGTGCGGCTCACGAGGTAGAAGCCAATGCCGACCAGCACGCCGAAAAAGATGCGGGGTCCGATGCCCGTGCTGCGGGCGGAGCCGAACAGGATCGGAATGGACAGGAAGATCATGGCGAGGATCAGGAAGGGGTGCACCACCTTCCCCCAGAAGGCGACCTCGTAGGCCCCGGCATCCTGACCGTTGTCGGCCATGTAGCGCATGTAGCGCAGCAGCCCCCAGATCGGCAGCACATGAGGCTCCACGATGACCAGGTTGAGCAATCCGGGATCCAGCACCGAGTCCCAGCCGGTCGCGTCGATCCGCGCGACCTCGATCTGCTGCTCGGAGATCTTGCTGCGGGAGATATCCTCCAGCACCCAGCGCCCCTCGACGTAACGCGCATCCCGGGCATGGGTGGCGAGCGTGAGGCGGCGCTTGTCGTCGAACTCGTAGATGTAGATGTCGCGCAGGGCGGCGCCGGGCAGGATCTCCTGGATATTGATGTAGGCATTACCGTCCCGCGCCCAGAACCCGTGCGGCGTCGTCAGCGTCACCTGGCCGGATTGCGCCTCCGAGCGCCACTGCAGCGCCTTTTGCTCCGCCACCGGCGCAACCCCCTCGCCGATGGCAATCGCAACCACCGCGAGCAGCGCCCCGCCCTTGAGCGCGGCGTAGACGATGCGCGAGATCGACACCCCGGCGGCGCGCATCGCGACCAGCTCGGAGCGGCTGGCCAGCGCGCCGAGCCCCACCAGGGCGCCGATCAGGGTCGCGATCGGAAACAGCTGATAGGTATATCGCGGCAGGCTGAGCGCGACGAACAGCAAGGCGTCGGCGAACAGATAATCGTTGGTCCCCACCTGGTCCATCTCGTCGGCCAGGATGAAAAAGCCCAGCATCGGCAAGAGGAAGGCGAGGGTAGCGAGCGTGCCGCCGATGACGGCGCCGGCCAGGTAGCGATCGAGGATCTTCAAGCCTAGGTCCTTGGGGAGACAGGGAAAGGTACGCGCTTGCGCACCGCCGGCGATGGTTCAGACTCCATCGCGAATCCTGTAGACTCCGACCCGGCGCATCTTACACCACCCGCTCCGGCACGCGCAGTGCCCGGGGCTACGACTGGAGTACCGATGGAATTCAAGATCACGAGCGGCGAGCTGGCAAGGCAGAAATCCCCCTGCCTGGTCTTGGGCGTGTTCGAGCGACGCAAGCTCTCGGGCCCGGCGGAGGCCATCGACAAGGCCAGCGATGGCCATCTGAGCGACGCCCTGCGCAGGGGCGATCTCGAGGGCGAGACCGGCCGGACCATGATGCTCTACGGCGTGCCGGGCGTCAGCTGCGAGCGCGTGCTCCTGGTCGGCTGCGGCAAGCGCAAGGACTTCGACCGCGCCGCCTACCGCAAGGCGTTTTCCGCCGCCATCGGTCTGCTCAACGACACCGGGGCGAGCGACGCCCTGTTCACCCTTCCCGAGCTGATCCCCGCGGGTATGGATGCGTACCTCACGGTGCGTGACGCGGTCACCACGACCATGGACCGGGTGTATCGCTACGACCAGACCAAGGAAACCAGTCAGCCGCCCAAGCATCCGCTGAAGCGCCTGCACCTGTGGGTCTCCCGCAAGCAGGATGCGGACGCGGCCGAGCGCGCCGCCCGCCACGGCAGCGCCATCGCGCACGGCGTTGCCCTCGCCAAGGACCTGGGCAACCTGCCCGGCAACATCTGTACGCCGACCTACCTGGCCGAGCAGGCCGTGAAGCTCGGCAAGAGCTACTCCAAGCTGCGCGTGGAGATCCTGGAGGAAAAGGACATGGAGAAGCTGGGCATGGGCGCCCTGCTCTCCGTCTCCCGCGGCAGCCGCCAGCCCGCCAAGCTCATCGTCATGGAGTACCAGGGCGGCAAGGCGAGCGAAAAGCCGGTGGTGCTGGTCGGCAAGGGCCTGACCTTCGACGCCGGCGGCATCTCCATCAAGCCCTCCGAGGCCATGGACGAGATGAAGTACGACATGTGCGGCGGCGCCAGCGTCTTCGGCGCCATGCTCGCCGCCCTGGAGCTCGGGCTGCCGCTCAACCTGATCGGCGTGGTGCCCGCCTCGGAGAACCTGCCGGACGGCGACGCCAACAAGCCCGGCGACATCGTCAAGAGCATGTCCGGCCAGACCATCGAGATCCTCAACACCGACGCCGAGGGGCGCCTCATCCTGTGCGACGCCCTCACCTACTGCGAGCGCTTCAAGCCCGCCGCGGTCCTCGACATGGCGACCCTGACCGGGGCCTGCGTGGTGGCGCTCGGCAAGCATCCGTCCGGGCTCTTCACCCAGAACGACAAGCTCGCCGCGGAGGTCCTCGCCGCCGGCGACGCCGCGGCCGACCGCGCCTGGCGCATGCCCCTGTGGGATGACTACCAGGAAGAGCTGGACAGCAACTTCGCCGACATGGCGAACATCGGCAGCCGCTGGGGCGGGGCCATCACCGCCGCCTGTTTCCTCGCCCGCTACACCAAGAAGTACCCCTGGGCGCACCTCGACATCGCCGGCACCGCCTGGCGCAACGGCAAGGAGAAGGGCGGCACCGGACGGCCGGTCCCCCTGCTCACCCACTTCCTGCTCAAGCGCAGCGGTGAGCTCTAGCGGCTCGCGGCGACCGCCTCCCGTGACCATCTCCGGGCAAGGACGCCGCGCTCACGGGTCCCGGCAGGCGTGACCCGCATCGACTTCTACTCCCTCGAGGACGGCAGCGGCGGCGACCGCTTCCTCCTCACCTGCCGGCTCGTCGAGCGCATCCATCTGGGCGAGCGGTTGCGGATCTATATCCACGTCGCCGATCGCGCCCAGGCGCAGCACCTCGACCGCCTGCTCTGGACCTACAAGGAGCAGAGCTTCCTGCCCCACGGCCTGGTCGGACAGACGGAACAAGACCTCACCCCCATCCTCATCGGCCATGACGCCGAGCCCGGCGGCGAGGACCAGGTGCTGATCAACCTCGCCCCGGACGTCCCCACCTTCTTCAGCCGCTTCGAGCGCCTGTGCGAGCCCGTCGATCTGGAGCCAGCCGTCCGTGACGCCGGACGCGAACGCTTCCGCTACTACCGCGACCGCGGCTACGAGCTGCATCATCACAAGATCACGCTTTAGCGACGTGAAGTGATCCACCTGCGGAGTGCCGATGGCTGGAACCCACGTCAACAGCCACCCCCACGCCTATCTGTTCGCGCGAAGTCAAACGGCAGGCTCACGTTTTGAGCCACGGTCAAACTAGCCCGTAGGGCGCAATAGCGAAGCGTATTGCGCCGGATGCGGCGTCACGACCCGGCGCAATACGGGCGCCCAGAAGTCTTGACGGCAGGGTTCACGTATCGGAGCGCCCTATTGCACCCTACACGGGCTGGCTTGCACGCAAGTTGGCGGGGGCGGCGGAGATCGAGGCGGTCTCGGTACTGCCGCACCAGCCCATCCTTTTCCGCCGCGGCAACCGTGCCGGAAAGCTGGTGACGGTTACGTTCGAAGGTGTGCTGCGGGTCGCAGACCCCTCGCCTTGATGCAACGCCTGCGGAACGGCATCGGCCCCGCCAAGGCCTTCGGCTGGGGATTCCTGCCGGTGCGACGCATCACCAGCATGCAGGCTAGACTTCGTCTAGACAGTCTAGCCAGATAACCGGAGGTCACCATGAACTGGCAGCTCCAAGAGGCAAAGAACAAGCTCAGCAAGGTGGTCGAGGAGGCGCGGAAGTCCGGGCCGCAAGTCATCACCGTACGGGGAAAGGAGACGGCCGTGGTTCTCTCGATCGAGGAGTACCGTCAGCTCACTGTGCATGAGGATACCCTGCTCGAATTCTTCCAGCGCTCACCCTTGCGCGGCGTCGATCTCGATATCACCCGAGAGCGGGACTTCGGACGGGACGTGGATCTGTGAGCTACCTGCTCGACACCTGCTTCCTGTCCGAATTGACGAAGTCGACACCGAACGCAGGCGTCGCCGCCTGGGTACAGGCCACGGAAGAGTCACTGCTTTTCGTCAGTGCGCTCACCTTTGGCGAACTGCGCAAAGGCATCGAGAAACTTCCGGACGGCCAACGCAAGCAGGCAATCCGGAGCTGGTTCGAGCGCGACGTCATCGTCAGATTCCGCAACCGTGTCCTCCCAGCCGATCTCGATGTCTGCCTGCGCTGGGGACAGTTGAGCGCCGAGTCTGAGCGGATGGGCCGCCCGCGACCGGTACTCGACGCCTTGCTGGCAAGCACGGCGCTGGTCCACGACCTGGTTCTGGTCACACGCAACGAGCGCGCTTTCGACCATCTTCGATTACGGGTCATCAACCCTTGGACCTGAGGGCTCCTCCAACTCGGCTCCAGAACGCGCGCCCCACGCTCCCGCCCCTCAAACCCATCGCCATGAAGGAGCGCGTCTCCCTGATCTTCATCGAGCGCAAGGAGATCGACGTACTCGGTGTTTCCCGCGCCCGTGGGGATGAACCGCTCAATCAGCAATGAAGACTGTACCCGGCACCGAACTCTTCGGTATTTTGACTTTGGAAACTGGATGGTTAAGAGATCCCGACCGTGCCACATCCCGACCGAAGACTAGCCGTCGCCCCCATGATGGATTGGACGGATCGTCACTGCCGCTACTTTCTGCGGCTCATCTCCGGGCGCGTCCTGCTGTACACGGAGATGGTCACCACCGCGGCCCTTATCCACGGCGACCGGGAACGCCTGCTGCGCTTCGACCCGGCCGAGCGACCTCTGGCCCTGCAGATCGGCGGCAGCGAGCCGACGGCGATGGCCGCCTGCGCGCGCATGGGGGCGGACCGCGGCTACGATGAGATCAACATGAACGTCGGCTGCCCGTCTGATCGGGTGCAATCGGGTCGCTTCGGCGCCTGCCTGATGGCCGAGCCCGGGCTGGTGGCCGACTGCGTAGCGGCGATGAAGGACGCGGTCGACATCCCCGTGACGGTCAAGTCCCGCATCGGCATCGACCATCAGGACAGCTACGAGGACCTGTGCGCCTTTACCGACGCCGTCGCCTCGGCGGGCTGCGACGCCTTGGTCCTGCACGCGCGCAAGGCCTGGCTGCAGGGGCTGAGCCCGAAGGAGAACCGCGAGATTCCGCCCCTGCGCTACGAGGTCGCGGAACGACTCAAGGGCGACTTTCCCCGTCTGCCGATCGTCGTCAACGGCGGGATATCGACCCTGGAGCAGGCGCGGAGCTTCCTCGGGACGCTCGACGGCGTCATGATCGGCCGCGAGGCTTATCACAACCCGTGGATGCTGGCGCGGGCGGACCGCGAGATCTTCGGCGACGACAGACCCGCACCCACCCGTCATCAGGTCGTCGAGGCGTTCGTTGCTTACCTGGAGCGCGAGCTCCGCGCCGGGGTACCGTTGAACGCCATGACCCGGCACATCCTGGGGCTGTTTCAGGGCCAGCCGGGGGCTCGGCGTTGGCGCCGGACCATCAGCGAGCAAGCGCACCTGCCCGGCGCCGATGCCGGCTTGCTGCGGCGGGCCGCACCCGAGCCAGCCCGCGCCTGATCCCCGGCGCCGCACCCCGACAACCCTGCACTTCGCTCCACGCCCTCCGCCGGGGTCGGACAACGCGAATGGATTGGCTGTCTCTCACGCTCCTGTGCGCCCTCAGCCTGGCGACGGCCGACGCCGCCACCAAGGCCTGGCTCAAGGACTACTCGGTCCGGGAGCTGAGTCTGATCCGGCTCGGGCTCACGGGCATTCTGATGATCCCACTGCTGGGCGACCTCCACGCCGTCGCGGACCTGCCGCCGGCGTTCTGGCAATGGATCGCGGCCCTCCTGCCGCTGGAGATCGCGGCCATGCTGCTCTACATGCGCGCCATCCGCGATCACCCCCTCTCGCTCACCCTGCCCTATCTGGCCTTCACGCCCGTCTTCGTGATCCTGACCGGTTATCTCCTGCTCGGTGAGCGCATCAGCCTCGAGGGTGGCGCCGGCGTGCTGCTGGTGGTGGCGGGGGCCTGGCTGCTCAACGTGGAGCAGGCGCATCTTCGCGATTGGCGAAGCTGGGGAGCGCCCTTGCGGGCAATCTTCCACGAGCCCGGCTCGCGCATGATGCTCGCCGTCGCCTTCCTCTACAGCCTGACGTCCGTCATGGGCAAGGGGGCGATGCGGTACATGGACGCCGAGCATTTCGGCGCCTTCTACTTCCTGCTCCTCGGAGCGGCGAGCTTCGCGCTGTTTGCCCTGCCCCGGCCGCGCATCCTGCAAACGGTCTGGCGCCGGCCGTGGGCGGTGGTGGCCGTGACCCTGTTCAACGCGGCCATGGTCTACACCCATTTCCTGGCGCTGCAACGGGTGGAGGTGGTCTACATGATCGCCGTCAAACGCACCAGCCTGCTGTTCGGGATCCTCTACGGCGCCCTGCTCTTCCATGAGCGCCGATTGGGGATGCACCTGTTCGCGGGCGGCCTGATGCTCGCCGGCGTTTTCCTGATCGCGTTCTGAACCGCGGCGAGGACGTCTTTGCGGCCTCAAACGCCCGGGAGCTGTTCGAGGAGCACATCCAGGGCATCCGGTCGGCTGGTGTCCACCGTCACCGCGAATCCGCGCTCGGCGTCGCTCAGCGGGTCCCGGGATGCGAGCTGGGCCGTCAGCACCGAGAGGTCCGCCTCGGACGGATCGCGGCCCTCGGTCTCGCGTGTCGCGATCCGTTCCCGCAGCATGGCGGGCGGCGCGGTGCAATCGAGAATGGTGAAGGGACAGCCCGCCCGCTCCGCCAGGTGGACAAACGCGCGCCTGTGCGGCGCCTGCAGGAAGGTGGCATCGACCAGCGGGCTGTAGCCGGCCTCGAGGATCATCTCCGCCAGCTCGCGTAAGCGCTGGTAGGTACGCTCGCTCGCCGCCGCGGAGTAGATCCCCGCATCCTGACCAGAGCCGGAACGCTCGCCCGCCCCAAGCCCGAACAGGCGCTTGCGCTCCAGGTCCGAGCGGATGTGGATCAGGGGCAGGCGCTCGCGCAGCTGCCTGGCCAGTACGCTCTTGCCGCTGCCGGAGACGCCATGGGTGAAATAGAGCCGCCGCGGTCTCCCGCGCGTGAAGCCCTCTGCCAAGGCGACATAGCGCTCCAGCTCCTCGCGGTCCCGGGCTGCTTCGTCGGACTCCACGTCGGGCTGACCGAGCCGGATCGCCGTGACCTTGGCCCGCACCATGGCGCGGTAGACCTTGTAGAAATCGAGCAGCCGCAGACCGCCGTAGTCCCCGCCGATCTCCAGATAGCGGTTGAGCAGCCGCCGCGCCGGACTCGCCTCGCCGGCCTCCTCCAGGTCCATCACCAGGAATGCGAGCTCGCTGACCGTATCGATCCAACGCAGCCCCGGATTGAACTCGATACCGTCGAAGATCACCAGCTCGCCATCCACCAGGGCGATGTTGCCCCGGTGCATGTCGCCATGACACTCGCGGACATGGCCGGCCTGCTTGCGATCCGTGATCAGCGGCCGCAGCTCGGAGTGCCTCCGGCGGGTCCAGGTCTCCAGCCGCCCGATCCGAGCCAGCGCATCCGGATCTTGCAGGCGAGCGCGGATCTGCGAGAAATTCTCCGCCATCGGCAGCAGCACGGCATCCGGCTCCCCGAACGCGCTGTCGACCGGGGCGGCGGGGATGGATCCATGGAACGCGGCCACGCGCTCGGCGATGCGGTCCGCGAGCTCGGGCGTGACCGCACGCCGGGTGAGCAGGCACTCCTGGTCGAAGCGCCGCATCTTGACCGCATACTCGATGACCTTCCCCCGGCCGCCAATGCGGGGCGCCTCGGGCGTGCCGGTGATCGCGACGACGCCCAGGTAGATCCCCGGCGCCAGGCGGGCATTGAGCCGGATCTCCTCTTCGCAGCAGTGTTTCCGGCGTGCAAGGGTGGAGAAGTCCAGGAAGCCGAGATCCAAGGGCTTCTTGAGCTTGTAGGCGAGCTCCCCCGCGAGCAGGACATGGGAGATGTGGGTCTCGATGTGCTCCACGCGGGCGACGGGATGCGGATAGGCATCGACGCGATGCAGGGCCTCGACCAAAGCGCGCATGTCCGTCATGTCTCAGTGTGTCACCCGGTGGCGGGCGGCGTGGGCGCGGACCTGCTGCCGAAAACCTCACGCATCCCGTTGAAAAGCGCCTTGAAGGGAATATTAGCTTTGTTTAATATGGTTGACTTTAGCCCACTCGCTTTTCTCATATCCAACAAGAGGATATCGGACATGTCCATCGACCGCATCGTGCTCGCCGCTGCCGGCCTGTTCATCCTGCTCTCCCTCGCGCTCGCGCACTACCACAACCCGAATTGGCTCTGGTTCACCGCCTTCGTCGGCGCGAACCTGTTCCAGTCGGCCTTCACCGGCTTCTGCCCCCTGGCCCTCATCCTGAAGAAGCTCGGAAAACAGCCGGGCGCCGCCTTCTGAGGGCGAAGGCCGATTGCGAAAAAAGCCTGCCAGTCGGCAGGCTTTTTTTTTGCCCAACACCGCCCGCGGCAGGCTCAATCCTCGGTATCCACGGGCGTCGCCCACAGGTCATGGTCCTCGGCGCCCGTGACCTCCACCTCGATGAAATCCCCCGCCTCCAGGTCCCAGGCGCCCGGTACCATGACGTTTCCGTCGATCTCCGGCGCGTCGGCATAGCTGCGGGCGATCACCCGATCTTCCTCCACCTCGTCCACCAAAACGGTCAGGCGCTGACCGATGCGGGCGGCAAGCTTCTCGCGGCTGATCTCGGCCTGAACCTCCATGAACCGCGCCAGGCGCTCCTCCCTCACGGCCTCCGGAACCGGATTCGGCAACGCGTTCGCGGCAGCACCGGACACGGGCGAGTAGGCGAAGCAGCCCACGCGGTCGAGACGCGCCGCGCGCAGGAAGTCGAGCAGGATCTCGAAGTCGTCCTCGCGTCTCGCCGGGAAAGCCGACGATGAAGGTGCTTCGCATCACGAGCTCCGGACAGACCTCGCGCCACCTGCCCAAGCGCTCAAGCACCTTCTCGCCCGCCGCGGGCCGGCGCATGGCCTTGAGGATCGCGGGGCTGGCATGCTGCAGGGGCATGTCGAGATAGGGCAGGATGCGCCCCTCAGCCATCAGCGGAATCAGGGCATCCACGTGCGGATAGGGATAGACATAGTGCAGCCGGACCCACGCCTGAAGCTCGCCCATGGACCGCGCCAGGGTCTCGATGTCCGTCCGGAGCGGCCGCCCCTCCCAGAAATCGGTGCGGTAGCGGAGATCCAGCCCGAAGGCGCTGGTGTCCTGCGAGACCACCAGCAGCTCGCGCACCCCGGCGGCGACCAGACGCTGGGCCTCGCTCATCACGTCGCCGATCGGACGGCTCGCCAGATCGCCGCGCAGGCTGGGGATGATGCAGAAGCTGCAGCGGTGGTTGCAGCCCTCGGAGATCTTGAGATAGGCGTAGTGACGGGGCGTAAGCTTCACCCCCTGCGGCGGCACCAGGCTGACGAAGGGGTCGTGTGGCGCCGGCAGCTCGGCGTGCACCGCCGCCATCACCTCCGCGTAGGCATGGGGTCCGGTCACCGCCAGCACCTGGGGATGGGCGTCGCGCACCAGGTCGGCGCGGGCGCCCAGGCAGCCGGTGACGATCACCCGCCCGTGCTCGGACACCGCCTCGCCGATGGCCTCCAGGGACTCGTCCACCGCCGCGTCGATGAAGCCGCAGGTGTTGACGATGACCAGATCGGCGTCGTCGTAGCTCGGCGAGATCGCGTAACCCTCCGCCCGCAGCTGGGTCAGGATGCGCTCGGAATCGACCGTCGCCTTGGGGCAGCCCAGGCTGACGAACCCGACGCGGGGCGTATCAGGATGATCTGTCACGATGGGACCTCAGTGGTCGAATAGGTGCTGGCGATAACGCCGGACGCGCTCGTCGTCCGGACTTAGGGTGTCCAGAACGCCCATTAGACCGCGGCCAATGCGCCTTCGGCGAGCACCTGGATCGCCTTCATCTCTATCGCCGCCTTGCCAGGCCTTGAGGGCGGCCGCCTGTACCTGATCGGCCAGCGGCACGAGGTGGCGCTCGATCAGCTCGCGATAGTCCGCCTCGGTCTGCATGCCGTGAACCTGCTCCACCGGCTTGCCGTGCCGGAACAGCTTGCACGCGGGCAGGCTCTTGACCTCGAAATCCCGGGCGATGTCCCTTTCCCTGTCGGTGTTCACGGTGACCAGCAGAAAACGCCCGCCATACTCGCGGGCGAGGCGCGGCAGCAGCTCGCTCTGACGCCGGGAAGGCCCCGCCAATTCGGACAAATAGTCTAATACAATCAATCCATTACCGGAGTTTTCTAAGACGGGTTGGAAGCAATTGTCGCTCGTGGCCTCGAGCGCGGGCGGCGGTACTGGCATGGGTCCTGGCCGGTTGATCGAACGTTTCGAGCTGACAGCAGATTACCGTAATGTCCCTGTGCCAGGAAACCGGCGCGGGACCGGTGACCTTTTCGCTGCGCTGAGGTCCAATTCACTGGCTCCGAGAAATGTCAACGCTTGATCAAAATTCAGTAATCGGTAGGATGCTTATGCCTGCACCGGCCGCGCGTCGCGGACGGGACCTTCCGATCCTCTCTCTTCAGCAGTAACGATTTGACGGAGGTGGCGTAGTGAAGAATTGCAAGCTCTGCAGATACAGCAAGCTATGCAACGACCTTCCAGGCGTTTGTGTGCTGATCCCCTACGTCGCCGTCGCCGTGGTCGCCATCGCCATGGGCTACCTCTTCATCACCCAGGAACTGATGTAGCGACGCCGCAGGGCCGGCTTCCCATCCGGACGCCGGTTTCCGCCAGGCTCTTAGTGCCCCCTGGGCCTGCAAAGCGGAGTCAGAACCGCCCTGACCTGCTCGACATGTAGGCACCGGCAACGAGCGTCGGCCTTGCGGTATCGTAAATTGTTTTCGCAGAAAGATGCCGCAATACTCTGTTTTATCAGTCCTCTTATGATGTGAACGTCCAGTCCCGAATAACGCTATGCCTGATCGCCTGACCCGAATCTACACCCGCACGGGCGATGACGGGAGCACCTGCCTCGCCGACGGAACTCGGCTGCCGAAGGACGAACGGCGGATCGAGGCGTTGGGATCTCTGGACGAGCTCAACTGCCTGATCGGGCTCATCATCGCGCATGCGGACCCAGGGCAGCAGGCCGAGCTGATCCGGATCCAGCATCAGCTGTTCGAGCTCGGGGCCGAGCTCGCCCTGCCGTCCAGACAGCGGATCAGGTCGGCGGACGTCGACTGGCTGGAGCAGGCCCTCGACGGGCGCAACAACCAGCTTCCGCCGCTGAAGGAGTTCATCCTGCCGGGCGGCAATCCAGCGGCCGCCTTCTGCCATCTCGCGCGCGCCGTTTGCCGCCGCACGGAGCGACGCCTGGTTACGCTCGGCGCACACGAACCCGTCAACCGCGAGACGCTGCGCTATCTCAACCGGCTCTCCGATCTGCTGTTCGTGCTGGCGCGCGTGCTCGCGCGGCGCGACGGCGGCAGCGAGACCTACTGGGAGCCCGAGACTCCCCCATGAGCCCGCAAGTCCTTTTCGATGCCGTCCGAACGCCGGTGGCGGCCCACGAGCGACGGCAGCCGCGGGGGTCGGATCGCGGTCGCTTGCAAAACGACACGAGGCGTCTTGGCCCTGCCGAAAGGAACCGCCCGTGACCACGAGAGAAGGTTCCTGCATCGAGCCCGGCAGCCGTGTGCGCATGCACCTGGAGATCAGGCTCGGCGACGGCACATGCGCCCTGTCGACCTTCGGGCAGGAGCCGTTGGAGATCACCCTCGGCGACGGCGCCCTGGCGGACGGCCTGGAGCGGCTCCTGCTCGGGCTCGGGCCCGATGCCAGTGAGCGCTTCCTCGTCGACGGCGCGGAGCTGTACGGCAGCCGCGCCGACGAAATGATCCAGTGGATGGAGCGCACCGCGTTCCCTGACAGCCTCGAGCCGTCCCCGGGTCAGGTGGTGGCCTTCGATACGCCGGGCGGACAGGAGATCGCCGGGATCGTCCTCAGCGCCAACCCGGACCTCGTCCAGGTTGACTTCAATCACCCGCTCTCGGGGCGGTCCCTGGAGATTCGGGTCGAGATCCTCTCCGTCACCGCTCCGCCGGCCGCCGGGAGAAACCCCTAGCATTCACCCCCTGTTCACGGCGCCGGAACTTCGCCTATCCTCTCCACACATGAATATCCTGCTTGCCAACCCGCGCGGCTTCTGCGCCGGCGTCGATCGCGCCATCGAGATCGTGGAGCGCGCGCTCGAGCGCTTCGGCGCCCCGATCTATGTGCGCCACGAGGTGGTGCACAACCGTTTCGTCGTCGAGAGCCTCAAGCAACGCGGCGCCGTCTTCGTCGACCACCTCGCCCAGGTGCCACCCGGCAGCACCGTGATTTTCAGCGCCCACGGGGTCGCACAGCAGGTGCGCGAGGAAGCCGACGCCCGCGGGCTCCGGGTCTTCGACGCCACCTGCCCCCTGGTCACCAAGGTCCACCTGGAGGTTGCCCGTTACTGCAAGAACGCCTTCGAGGTGGTCCTGATCGGACACCGTGGCCACCCCGAGGTCGAGGGAACCATGGGACAGTGCCGGGAGCGCGCCGGGCGCATCCATCTGGTCGAATGCGTCGGCGACGTGGCCGGGCTGAATGTCCTCAATCCGGACAGGGTCGCCTACGTCACCCAAACCACCCTCTCGGTGGACGACACGGCGGCGATCGTCGCGGCGCTTGCGGCGCGCTATCCCGCCATCCAGGGACCGCGCAAGAGCGACATCTGCTACGCCACGCAGAATCGCCAGGACGCCGTGAAGGACCTCGCCGCGCGCTGCGACCTGGTCCTGGTCGTCGGCTCGCCGAACAGCTCCAACTCCAACCGTCTGCGCGAGATAGCCGAGAAGCAGGGCACGACCGCCTATCTGATCGACGGCCCCGAGGACATCCGGCGCGAGTGGCTGGAGGCCGGACCGCGCGTCGGCCTGACCGCCGGCGCATCGGCACCCGAAGTTCTGGTCGAGCGGGTGATACAGCGCCTCCGGGACTGGGGGGCCGGTGAGGTCGAGGAGCAGTCCGGAATTCGCGAGCAGGTGGTGTTCGCGCTGCCCAAGGAGCTGGCGGGGAAGTCGCCACTCCCCGGTTGAGGCGACGGCCCGGGAGCGACCGTGCATTCCCCTCTCGCACCCGAGTGCAGCACCTTCGCGGACGCTTTCAACGGGCGCTCCGCGCCACCAGTTTGGCGAATCCCCTGTGCTATTCTTGGGCTCCGAGCGGTTGCGCCCCTCACCCTTGCGCGACGCATGAGGCAGAGTAACGAGGATAGGCGGCGATTCCAGCAATGAGCGACATACTCGTCATCGGCGGCGGCGTCATCGGCCTGCTCACGGCCCGGGAGCTGGCAGCGGCCGGGGCGGATGTGACCCTGGTGGAAATGGGCGAGACCGGGCGAGAGTCCTCCTGGGCCGGCGGCGGAATCATCTCACCCCTCTATCCCTGGCGCTACGACGACTCCGTGACCGCCTTGGCCCGCTGGAGCCAGGCCGTCTATCCCGACCTGTGCGAGACGCTGCGCGATGAGAGCGGCATCGATCCGGAGTACATCACCACCGGCATGCTGATCCTCGACGAGCACGAGCAGGAGGACGCTCTCGCCTGGGCGGCAACCCACGGCGCGGTGGTCGAGATCATCGACGCGGACGCCGCCCGCACCTACGAGCCGGGCCTCGGCCTTCGGCCCAAGAGCGCCCTGTGGATGCCCGAGCTCGCCCAGGTACGCAACCCGCGCCTGACCAAAGCGCTGCGCCGCTCGATCGAGCGCGAGGTGCGCGTCCGTGAGCATGAAGAAGTCGTGGAGCTGTTGGTGGATCAGGGGCGAGCCGCCGGCGCTCGCACCCGCAAGGAGACCATCCACGCCGACAAGGTCGTGGTCTGCACCGGTGCCTGGACCGCCAAGCTGCTCGAGCAGCTCGGCACCAAACCGCAGATCGAGCCGGTACGCGGGCAGATCATGATGTTCTTCGCTAACCCCGGGCAGATCAATCACATCGTGCTCTTTCGGGAACGCTACGTCATCCCACGCAAGGACGGCCGCATCCTTATCGGCAGCACCCTGGAGCACACGGGATTCCTGAAAACGACGACCGCCGAGGCCAAGGAAGAACTGTATCGCATTGCGGTCGAGATGTTTCCCCTGCTCAGGCGCACCCCCATCGAGAACCACTGGGCGGGCCTGCGCCCCGGTTCGCCGAGCGGCATCCCCTACATCGGCTCATACCCGGGCATCGCAGGGCTCTACTTCAACGCCGGACATTTCCGCAATGGGTTGGTCACCGGTCCCGCCTCCGCGCGCCTGGTCGCGGACCTGGTACTGACACGCGAGCCCGTCGTCGACCCCGCGCCCTACGCCCTGGAGGCGCTGCGCTGACCACGCCGACATCAGCGTAACACCCGCCTTGTCCCGTTTCGGCTGTTTGAATATACTTCTCCGTCCCCTGGCCGATGTAGCTCAGTTGGTAGAGCAACGCATTCGTAATGCGTAGGTCGTCGGTTCGAATCCGACCATCGGCTCCACTCCGACGCCTTCCCTATCACTTTTTCAGGAATCATTGTGTGACCCTATGATTCCGGCTTGCACCGATTGTCCTGTGGCGGGCGTCCGAAGTCTCGAGTGGGCGCGATCCTTGAGTGTTGCCGCCCACCTAATTCCGCAGAATTAGCTCGGATTGGGGTCTCCACCTAAGCGGAGTGAGCCGAACTGTAGGGCGGTTCTTGGCGCCAACCCTCACGATAGAGGGTCATGCGGCATCTGTGATAGCTGGTTTCCGCCGGGTTTTGCCTGATTGGACCGCCCAGGATTCCCCGCAGGCGGCAACTCCAGTCAAGTGGAGACCCCAAAGCTCGGTGCCGCACCCGTGAGGGTGATGTGAGGTGCGCTCACCCTGGAGGGCGGGGTGAACGAAACAGGCAGCGATCGGCCAGGAAGAGACCTTCCCACCTCCTTCGCTATCGCCCGCAATATCCTCATTGCAGACATTCGCTTCAGGGGAGCCGTAAACAACTGCCCACCGTCTGAACACGAACAGATTGCGGACGCTCGCTGAGCCGCCGCGTATCCGCCCCGCAGCGCGGGACACGTGCAGCAACGGGATGACGGCACGAAGCGCGCCAAGGATGGCGGTAGGAACTTGTGCTACCTCTTCGTTAGGGTGCCCGTAGATGCGGTGAAACGCACCCCTTATTTTCGGCTTCTTCCGGCCGCCGCGGTCCGCCTGGACGGAGCAGCTGGCCGCAGCACGCCTCGCCTCCGGCCTGCCGCCCCTCCTAAACGCACTGACCACGAAACGACACCTGATACGCAGCCTGGCCCAGGACGACTGGGTCTTAGCCGGGTTCGACCTGACGGCGCTCCTGCTGCGGTCGGCCTGCCTCGCCTCCGCGAGCCTTGCAGCGAAGCCTTGACCGCCCCCCAGCCGTCGCTAGCCTGAAGTCTGGCCGTCCATGGACTCGCAGGGGCGCGTGGATTTTCGATCCGCGGTAGACATTTCTTTCGAGGGGCGCGGGCGGATATGCACAAGTTTCGTACGGTAGCAAAATCCACGCAATCGCTTAACTTTGCCCGTCACGGGACGCAGCACGGCCGCCATCGGGTCTAGCCATGTCGCAGCGACCGCTTTCCTCACCCTGAAGCCTGTAGCACCGCGACCTGAGATAGATGATAAAAGCTCACTCTCAACGTGTTTTGCAGCCGTACTCAGCTCAAGTACAAATCGCTGAATCCGATCATACGCGAGCGCTTTCGATGGATGGCGATTTGTGGGAGTTTCAGTTTGTCTATGCAAACAGTCGCGGCGGCGCAAGCGCCGGTCGGAAGCAGGGCCGCTTCACCCGGGCAGCCCACATCAGGCATCGCGATCTCCACCGGGTTATCGAAAACCCCGTTAACGAAGATGGTCAAGTGGATCAACGCATACTCGGGTTGGCGAAGTTTCTGCTTGGAGCCCGACTCCCGTTCGAAGCGGCCGATCGGTATGAGTATTGGCTTCTTGATCCGAAAGACAATTCTCCGCTCGCCCTGATTTTCTCTTGCGTCGACGCCTCTGAGATGGCGTCATTTCCGAAACTCACTGAGTGGGCTGCGCTCCCGGCCGCTGTGATGCCGATCGAAACGAGCGAGGCTGACCGTAGCAGGTCATATGGGCCTGTGAACTACCGGTTGGAAAGATGTGTCGCCGAGCGTGCAGGTACGAAACCGAGAGCGCGATGGTTCACCCGGAGGTACAACGAGAGTGAGTATTTCCCACCTTTCTTGATACGGGAGGACTGGGAAAGCGAAGAGCACGAGGATCTTTGCCAACGTTATCTGCGTCGCCAAGCCCCCCGTTTATTGATGTTGCACGGAGTGAGTCTGGAGGAGCGGCGTAGAATGGAGTTGGCGGCAACGGCGAACGCGCTGGACGTGGCGCGCTTCTATCCGCTTTATCCGGAAATCGCCGATAACAACGTCATGAATAAGATCCGGATCGAAGCTAGGCTTCGGATGGCGGCAGGGGAGACGGCGCATACGATGGGGCGCCGGGATGGTGTACTGTACCAGTGATGCGGTCGCCTCTGATCTCTCTACGGTGCTCTGTGGCGGCATAGGCAAGGTGCGGAAAGCACTGCGACATCGTCATCCCAACGGTTGCGCGCAAAACAGATTTTATGCCTGCATAAAGATTGCATGGAACGCCGGGTGAATGTTTTGGCCACGGCGCGGTCGAAGGGCGACGAGCGGCGAAGCGAGACCAACGCCCAAGTCCTCTGACCCAAGTCTTCTGACACACACGGTTATGCGCTCATGCTGTTCACGCCGAGCGAACAAAGGCGACCCTGATCTACCGCCAGACGGGGAATCTACGGGCAGTACAACTCCTTCTCCGACACACAAGGCTCGAATCTACGCTGCGCTACCTCGAGGTGGAGGAGCCTCGCGATGAGTGCCAGTATGGCCGATACTCCTTGTTTTGTAGAGAGACGTGAACAGCAGCGAGCTTCGCCTTGTGCGCAAGAACCAGGGAACCTTCACACCCGCGATTGTCGGAACACCGAAGCAGTGGAGGTGGCTCAGAAACATCGTTTTCGCGATTCTCGCGCTGAACTTCGCAGATGCCGTACTCACCCTTTTCTGGGTTTCGCGTGGGCTCGCGCGGGAAGCCAACCCGCTTCTCCGGCATCTGATCGCGACCTCACCCCTGTTGTTCGTTTTCGTAAAGGTCGCCTTGGTAGGGTTGGGATCTTGGCTCCTGTGGCGCCTGCGCCGCCGTCCGTTCGCCGTCGTGGCGATATTCATCGCCTTTCTCGCCTATTACTGGCTTCTCGTCTACCACATCGGATTCCTGAGTGCTCTCTCCACGCGTTTGTTTCTCGGCTGATCGCACGCGAGGGTGATCGCGAAGCATATTGCGCGGAACGCCGGCGGACTCCGCCGGCGCAACGCGGGTCATCCTGATCAAGACCCGCCGAAGATCCGCGCTAGCCAGCCCTTTTTCGGCGCGCTGCTCGCCCCCCTCTCGCTCTGCGTGCCGGACGCCGGGGGTGGCGGCACGTCGGCGGGATCCCAATCCTCGATCACGGCCCGTGGGCGCTGCTCGACCAAGCGGTCCGCCTCCTCATCGCCAAGCCATTTCGCGGCGATCTCCCGGCCCTCCGCCAGCAGCGGCGGGCGCCGGTCGGCGGCATGGGCATCGGTCGCCAGAATGTGGACGATGCCGTCGTCGAGCATGCGCTCGCCCCAGTATTTCGCCCGTTTGCCGAAACGCCCGGTCAGGGCGCCGGCGGTGACCTGCAGCCAGGCCCCCTGCCGCGCCGCCTGCACGAACCATCCGTAATGCGCATCATCCAGCCAGGTCAGGCGTTCCGGGTGCGTGATGACAGGCACGTATCCGCTCGCCACCGCGTCGAACACGGACTCGATGAAACGCGCGGGAACCGTATGGTGGGGCGGCTCGAACAGGAAATAGCGGGTGCCGTGGAGCGTGGGGAAGGCGCCGCTCTTCAGGCGCTCCACCAGCTCGGGAACGAGCTGGATGTCGGCCCCGTAGGTGATCTCCAGCGGGATTCCGGCGTCGGTCACTTGTTGCCGGAAGGCGCCGACCGCACGCCGGATTCCCTCCGCGTCGTTCTCGTAGAGACCGGGGTAGATGTGCGGCGTGCAGGCAGTCAGGGTGATGCCGTCGGCGACGGCGATGCGCGCCATTTCCAAGGCCGTATCCAGATCAACGGCGCCGTCGTCGATGCCGGGCAACATATGGCAATGCAGGTCGATCACGGGACGACGAATCTCCTTGCTTGCTCGGGTGGTGATGAGGACGCCGCTCGCATCGACGAACCGGCTAGGGTCGCCGTCACGCGCGCCGCTGCCACAGGTTCTCGATCAGCTGCTTCGCGTCGAATCCCTGCTCGGCAAGCTCCGGGCACTCCTTCACCAAGCTCTTGCCCAGCACCTGCCCCAGCACGCGATAGGCCTCGAACTGGGCCTCGCTGAAGAACTGGTCCGCGGTCGTCTCGTGCGGAAACTCCGGGTGGGATTTTCGGTACTGGCGGATGGACTCGGGGTCCCCCTCCAGCGCGGCGACGGAAGCCTTCAGGTAGAACAAGACGCCCCTGGACGCGGGCTGCGACGGGGTCTCAGGGTAGAGTATGTAGCCGATGGCCAGGTGACGGTCGGTCAGGTCTTCCTCCTTGAGCTCCAGGCTCGACAGATTCATCTCGATTTTCACGTCGAGGTCGATCTCCGCATAGCGCAACGCGTTCATCAGCGAGCCGAAACGGTGCTTCGGATCGCATTCCGCGTCCACCGCAAGCACCAGCCCGCAACGACGCTGCAACAGCGGAATGATGCCGAGGTTGTCGCCGGTATGACCTCCATCCGACAGGTGTACCAGCCGTCCGCGCGAGTCGCTGATGCCAAAGACCTCCTTGAGCAGGTAACTCGGCCAGAAGATCCAGTTCTCCCAGCGGTGGGCGTCTCGCCCCTCCCGGAACCTGGGGTTCTCGAGCCACTGACCGAGCCGGATGTTGAACAGGGTCGTCGCGAAGGACTGGGCGAAGAAGGTCTGCTGCCCCATCGCCGAGTCGGCCGCCGCGCCCGATATGGTCACCGCGCGCGCAAGCTTGGTCGCCCCGGAGCGGTACAGCGTCGTGTCGACGAAGCCGGTCACGGACGACCCGCAGAACAGCTTGGAGAACACGAAGACGTCGGCACGGCGGCTGCGCAGGCGCATGTCCCGATCGCTGGTGAGATTTAGGCAGGTGCAGACGAGATGATAGGGCGCGGCGGTGGCGGCGCCGGAAAAGCCTTCCTTTTCGATCGGTGCGGGGCCCCACCACTTGAGGCGCGTGCCCAGCGTGGTAGGAACCGCCTGCTGTTGGATCGCGGTGTCCATCTCGGAGCGCGGCGGTCCCTTGTAATCGCCGTGCAACTGCGTCAGGCGCATCTCGGAATTGTCGCGCTTGGGCTCGAGATCCCGCACGCCGCTTCCGCTGACTGGCCCGTCAGTGGCGAGATAGGCCTCGACCAGACGGTCGCGGTAGAAGTAGTGCATGGAGAGCTTGTTGAAATCGATCAGGAATCCCAGAACCACAAGCGCCGCGAGCACGGCAGCACCCGCCTTGAGGAAGGCCACCGCACCTGGATTCGCGCTCGCCGGCGACTCCAAGACTGAGATCAACGCCGCGAGCGCAAGGATCAGGGCCGCGACCAGCAAAGCGGCAACGGCAATCCCCAGCGCGAGCTTCAGCAGGAACTCGCCCGAGGTCCTGACCCACTCGACGGCCTTCTTAACCTGCGGCTCGCCTGCCTTCTTGCTCTTCTGCAGCCAGGCGAGAATCCCGGAGGCGACCGCGCCGAACATACCGACGCCTACCTCGGGCGTGCCGAGGGTATGCAGCGCCGAGAGAACCCAGGGCAGCAAACCGAGCGCGCCGCCCAGCATCAGGAGATAAAGACTCAGTCCGTTGGCGCCGCTGATGTAGGAGCGCGTCGCGGGGCTCGAGCGCAGCCCTACCACCTCCAGGAGGGAGGCGCTGAGCAGGACATAGGCCAATCCGGTGGCCACCAGGCCGCCGAGGAAGAAGCCCGGCACCAGGAGGAGAGTCGGCTGCCCCGGCGCCACGCCGCGCAACGCCCCAACAACCGGCAACAGCACCAGACCGAGAAACGCAATCGTTCCGCCCGCTATCCAGAGGGCGCGGTGTTGACGCGACTCGGAGACGGTGTCGCCGTCGCGGCAGAACCAAATCGCCGGCGTCCTGATGGCGACCCAGCCGCAGGCATAGAGAACCGCGAGGATGGCCACGCCGCCGAAGGCGGTCACCGCCAACAGCCCAGACGGCCCGCCAGCGCCGGACCACAGCGCCGTCCAGTAGCCGCTGAGATCACCTTGGTTGGCCCGCGACAGATCGACGCCGGATGCCTCGATCACGGCCGCCGTCGCCGCGGCGACGAGCGTCATGGCCAGCCCGAACAGCACCAGCATGGCGGCGATTCCGCTCGAAACCGTGCCGATGGCGCGCAGGACGTCCCGCGACAACATGCGCCGGCGCCGCACCAGGTATTCGCCATAGGCGAGCAGGTGCTCCGTCACCATACGCCCGGTGAGCCAGGGCTTCTCCCCTGCGTCCAAGCCACGCTCGCGCCGATCGAAGGGCTGTTTCCGGGGGTCATTGACGTCGAAATGGGGCCTGTCGTCCGGACTGCGGAACTCGTACTGTTCCGGGTCAGCGACGTCCGAGGCAGCGCGCTTGGTCTTGAACGACAAGAGGCTGGAGAGCGCTGCGGCGATGTAGCCGCCGCCCGAGACCGAGCTCAGATAATCGACGCGGCGGAGGAACGGCGATACCAGCAGCGCCTGCAGCACGCCCAGATTGACGGTAGCCGAGCGGATACCGCCGCCCGACATGGCGAGACCGATCCAGGGGGAATCCTCCGCGACTGCTGGACCCGAGACCAGCGTCCGGCGGCTGCGCAGATACTCCGCCTCCTTATCCAGCACCTCCGGAAGCGTGGCGCGCTTGACCTTGGACGAGCGACCGTCGCTTCTCGCCCAGGGTTGGCTGAACAGCCAGAAGCCCAGAATGGTGACAGCGGCCACAAGCGCGATACCCACGAGCAGAAGCTTGCCGCCGGCGAGCAAGCTGGCCCAGATGACCAGATGGGGCGACCCGTCGGCGCCGATGAAACGCAGGTGCAGCAGATTCTCCCCGACATCCAGCGCGCCGGCGCCCAGGGGCAGGAGGCTGATCGCAAGCCAATATCCGTCGACGGGAACCCGAAGCAGCCTGAGCAAGGCAATCAGACCGGCGAATCCGAACACGACATAGGCAAGGATGAAGCCCCAATCGGCGCGGATACTCTTCAGCGCGCAATCGGACACCGGCGTCTCACGCGCCGCCTTCTCGGAACCCGGGCAACAGGCGCCGGTGGTGCGCCCCGCCCAGTCCTGCCGGATGCGCACCCCCTTCTCTGCCGAGAAAGCGAGCTGCAAGGTGACGACATCGGCACCCGCCGGACCCTGACGCAGCTCATCGCCATACGCACGCATATCCTTGGCCAACGCAAGAGCGGCAGCCAACGCCACAAGCGCCACCACGACCAGCAGCCAGGGCGGGACCGCCTGAAGCCAAGCGGTTATTCGCATCGACCAGGCACCCAGGCGAGCGAATTGAACTGGCTCATGCGCCATCGTCTTTCTCCTCGCTTCTGTCCCCTCCTTCGTTATCTCGATCGCACGCTGGCGGGGGCTACCAGCCCGGGGCGCGAGGCCTCGCGTCGACTCGCAATCGACCTCTCCTCAGGGGTGCGATAACGAGCAACCGTTTGTTCACCGAGTCGATATGCGGTCCACTGAGACGGAAACCTGCCCGTACACGGCGGGTCCAGACGAAGGCTCCTCGGCGTCGCGGTGAGGGGGATCAGCCGCACATGCCGACAGCAGGAACAGCAGCAGGAAGGTCTTTCTCATTCCAGTATCATCCACCATCGCCGCGAAATGTTACAGGGACAGCCTGCGCCGTCGGCCAAGCTCTCCGCGCCGGCCCGGTTCCATCGGAACCCGGGGCTGGTCGCCCGCGATGATATCGCGTCGCACCTCGACGGGACACGCATCCCGACGGCAGCATCGGGGCCGGGCTACCGGGAGACCGATTCAGGCGAGGAAGCGGCGAGCAGCCTTCCAGGGGCGCGGTCGCCCAGCCGACTATCTGCGACAGCCGCTCGGCGCCGTGGGATCTGAGGAGATAGGGAGGAAAATGGAGCGGGAAACGAGACTCGAACTCGCGACCCCAACCTTGGCAAGGTTGTGCTCTACCAACTGAGCTATTCCCGCTTGGAGTTCGGCAATTTTACGTTCCCGATGCGGCCTGTCAACCCCCGCCGCGGGGGAAGTCCGCTCGCG
>CAVORB010000015.1:0-47731 GCA_963698495.1 uncultured Gammaproteobacteria bacterium
GACCAGGGCTACCGTAGCTCGCGCTTGCCAGGAGGCTACGGCATGCGGGGCTCGATCGCCGCGCCCCGGGACGTTCGGGACGAGGCCGGCAAAGGCGCTGCGAATCCGCTTCAGGCAGCACGCCGCCAACAGGCTCGCGTTCGGAGGCTTCCGGAGACGCTGATTATCGGCCATCCTGGCGAAAATCAGCACGCCACATCCCGGTGCCGCGGGACGCGCTGAATTGATCAGCGTTTCATTAGCCTATTACAATATGCTGAATTTACTGGGGCCGATGATGAGTAAGCGCCTTCCAACCGCGCCGCACAGCCAGCGGACGAAGTCGCTCATCCCGGGAGACGTATGACGAGATTTGGAACGGTGGTGCGCGGCATCTTTTTGATCGGCACACTGGCATTGGTCGGGGTGCTGATCAGCGAGTACGCGTTTCTGCATGGGCCCGAGACGCTGAAACAATGGGCCGATGCCGAAATACGTGGCGCTGGGGCGACCGGGATTCTCGTGTTCATCGCCGTCGGGGCGGTCTTCACCGGCATCGGATTGCCGCGCCAGGTCTTCGCTATCGCCGCGGGGTATGCGTTCGGGATCGCGACCGGTACCGCCTTCGCGCTGACCGCCGAGATGGTCGGCGTTCTGCTTGGTTTCGTTTATGCGCGTTTCTTTGCCCGAGACCTGGTGGCCCGTCGTTATCCGGCCCGAATCCGCAAAGTCGACGCTTTTCTGCAGACCTACCCCTTCTCCATGACCCTGGCGGTGCGCTTGTTTCCCGTCGGCAACAACCTCGTCGTCAACTTGCTGGCCGGCGTCTCGAACGTGCGCGCGACGCCTTTTCTCGCGGCCTCCGCCGTCGGCCACTTCCCGCAGACCCTGGCCTTCGCCATGATCGGTGGCGGGATCGCGGACAGCGACCTGCTGCAGGGAACGCTCGCGGTGGCGCTGTTCGCCATCTCCGCCGCGATCGGCGCGCACCTCTACGGGAGATATCGCCGTGGCCGGGCGTTCTACGACGACGAAGACGATGAGGCTGTCGCAGCCGCGGAGCTTGCGCCACCCGCCCGCTGCCGGGACCTGTAGGGGAACGCTGATCGATTCAGCGCTCTCCGCGGTACAGGGATGTTTGGCCAGGATGGCTAATAATCGTCTCCGTAGCAAGGCGACTGCGACGGAAAGTACGAGCCTGGGAAGCCCCCGAGATCCGGAGCGAATCAGGTCGCGGCCTTGAGGCCGCTATGGTCGTGAAGGCGGCGCATCGCCTCCCAGAGCGCGGATGCGGGTCTCGAGCGCGGCGATGCGGTCAAGCAGATCCAGTGCGAGGGCCGCGCCCGCCAGATTCACCCCAAGATCGCGCTGCAAATGCAGCGTGACGCGAGTGCGCCGCAGGCTGCTTGAGGGGAAGCGCCAATGGCGGCCACGTTCGCCGACGGGCTCGATGATTCCCTGCTCCACCATGGCCTCGATGATCTCCACCTCGACCGCGCAGGAGCGACACAAATCCGTCAGGGTAAAGGTCGTTCGCTCGTCGATCAGCTCGACGGCAGGCGCAGCTTGGTCTTGTCTGTCCATGGGATCAGGATACCCCCATTGATGCACGCGGGTTGAACCCGAGCTGGACCTTCATTTCCTGGTACAGGTTCTTGGCCGCGTCACTGTCCGCCGCGGGCAAGACAACCCGCAGTACCACATACAGGTCTCCCGGCTCCTTCCCGGGCAACCCTCGGCCCTTGAGACGGAGCTTGCGGCCCTGGTTGGAGCTGGCCGGAATCTTCAGGTCGACGGCCCCCGTGGGCGTCGGCGCCTGGACGGTCGCACCGAGGGCGGCCTCCCACGGGGCGACGGGCAGGTCGAGATAGATATCCGGGCCATCGACGCGAAAGTACGGATGATCACGGAATTCGACCTCGAGATAGAGATCACCTGACCCGCCTCCGCCAATGCCGGGGCCGCCCTGACCGGCCAGGCGTATCTGCTGACCGGGACGGATGCCTTTTGGGATACGCACCTTCAGCGTATGGTCGCGGGTGGTGACGCGCCCATCGTCGGTCAGCTCGGGCATCCGCAGGGTGATGGAATGCGTCGCGCCGGTGAAGCTGTCCTCCAGGTCGATCAGCACCTTCGCGTGGTGGTCCTCGCCGCGCATGCGGAAGGCCCGCCGACGCTCACCGCCGCCCGCAGGTGCGAAGCCACCGCGGCCGAACAGCTCCTCGAAGAAGTCGCTGTAACGGTCCGGACCACCGGCCGTGTAACCGCCGCCGCTGAACTCGAAACCGGCGTCCCAATCCGGCGGCGGGCGGAATTCCTGACCGGCTTGCCAGTTACGACCAAGCTGATCATAGGCCGCACGTTTCTCGGGATCCTTGAGGACCTCGTAGGCCTCGCCGACCTCCTTGAATCTTTCCTCCGCATCGCCTTCCTTGCTTACGTCCGGGTGATACTTGCGGGCGAGCTTACGGTAGGCGCGCTTGATCTCGTCCTGCGTGGCGTCACGGGCAACGCCCATGATCTTGTAGTAGTCCTTGAACTCCATCGATCCTCACCGTGCTGCTAGGGGGGTGGATCGGCCTTTGCCGGGATAACGCTTGCGCACCCGTCAGACCAGCAGGCTATCGAACTCCTGGTCCTGGGCACGCAGCTGGGCGACGAGATAGCCGAGCATGTTCCGGTACACCACGGAGCTAACTTCGGGGCTCGCGGCGAGCAAGCTCCGCAGCGCATCGTGACTGATGCGGAAGAGCAGCCCCGGCGCTTGCGAGGTCACGGTCGCGGCGGCGGGCAGACCGTCGAGCAGGGAGTACTCTCCGAGCAGGTCACCGGGTCCCCGGTAGCCCAGTGTGACCGCGCCGAGGCGGTCGGGCCGGTCGGGCAGGCTGACCTTGAAACGACCCTTGAGCAGCAGATACATCTGGGCATTGTGCGCACCCTCATCGATGATCACTTCATCCGTTTTGGCCGGCAGAATCTCGCCCGCCGCGTAGATCTCCTGCTTGACGTTCTCGGAAAGGCCTTCGAACAGCCTGCTGCTTGCGAACGTTTCGTGCATGATGTGCCCTCAATCCCCACGCGATGATTCGTTATACGGGCTGCCTGGCAGCTTGTCAGTCCAAATCATAACACCGTCAAACGCGCCTACGCCGTCCTTGCCCCAGAAGGGTATCCATGCCGCCCCTCCAGGGTGTGGGATCTCGCCCGGCAGCGCCGTCTCGAAGCTTGAGCCGGCGCTTTCGCAGGCGAGCTGGGTTATCGTCAATCCAGCAGCCCGCGCACCCACGGATAGAGGAGGATGGCGCCGGTGGTCGCCGCCGTGCCGAGGAACATGAGGCGCAGGAAGCGGTTGCCCTTCTTGATGCCGAAGCTGGCGCCAAGGTAGCTCCCGAGCAGGGCGCCGAGGATCAGCCCCGGGGCCAGTGGCCAGATGACATGGCCCATGACCACGTGGGCGATGGCACCTACCCCGTTCCAGAAGATGCCGTTGGCGGACAGGGTCATCGCCGTTGCGTGCAGCTGGTCGTAGCGCAGCAGCCAGAGGTAGATGAAGGTCGTGAACACGCCGCTGCCGGCCGATATCCAGCCGGAATAGAAGGCGGCCGGAATCATCAAAAGGGCGCCGACGACCAGGAGCCCCGGCGACAGCCGTTCCGGCTCGAACACCCCCGGCGCGGCCTTTCCGATCAACGAGATCAGCACCATCGCGATGATGACCCCACCGATCAGGGGCTTCATGATCTCGCCGGGCACGGCCGCGGCGAACCGGGTGCCGAGCACGACGAACGGCAAGCCGACCAGGGCGGTCCACCAGAAGACGCGCCAGTCGATCAGACGCTCGCGGACGTAACGCAGGGTCGAGCCGATGCCGATGAAGCCGACCGCGAGCTTGTGGCTCGCCAGGGCGTTGATGAACGGCAGCCCGGTAAACAGCAGAACCGGCAGCAGAATCAGCCCGGCACCGCCGCCGGACAGGCTGGAGAAGAAGCAGGCGGCGAAGCTGGCCGCGAAGGTCAGCAGAATCAGCGACAGGTTGATGTCCTGCAGGGCGTCCAACACGGAACACTCAACCCGGCCGCAGGCCGCTGATCGCCCGGTGGACGATCGGGCATCCTGCCGCGCCGCGAGTGGCGCTGGTCACCAGCAGGGCGCGGCGATGCTGGACATCAGGCCAGCGGCGTCCCAGGGACCGGGAAGAGGCATGCCGCCCCAATGGCCTCCGGCCTTGACGCGGATGACGTACTCGGCCCATTGCAGCGGGCGCGGAAGGTAGCCCACCCGCGCCGCAACGGCGTGCAGCTCTTGGACGAAGGAGATGTCGCAAGGGAGACTGTCCCCGGACCCCGCGATGCAGAAGTCGTGGCGCATACAGGCCGCGTCGAACTCATCCACCGGCGGCGGCGCGCCCGCGTTCGGATAACCGACGCCGCACCAGTTGCCGTAGATCGGCATGCACTTGAAAGCGGCGGCCGGGGTGGCCGCTGCCGCGAGCAGCAGACCCAACAAGCATGTGACAAGGCGGGGGCGAGTCATGGTGTATTCTCCTTGCTGTACGCCAGTGGCGGATATCCTAGCCAAACCCGCAAGCCGCTGGAATCCTCGTCCCCCCGGATTCTGCCGCGGACGGACCAGCAGGGGCGAGTGGCGTGTGCCGCACGAGCACGACGGTCCTGCATCGCACGCGCGGGCTTGACGTCGGTCAAAGCCAGGGTCGCCCCATTGCTGCTGTAGTACCGGGTCCAGACAAACTGTCCTGAACCGCACGTCCATAGTCGCCACGCCATCCGCCGAGCGCCGATGTTCAAAACCGAGATCTCCCTAGCCCTGTGCGCGCTCATCGTCCTCACGGCCAGCGCCGGAGCTGAGACCACCGACCCCTTCGCCGACGCGGACCTCCGCAACGGAGAGGACATCAACGAGGTCTGCGCCGGCTGTCACGGCGAGTTCGGCGAGGGCGGCAAGGAGGGGGAGTATCCCCGGCTCGCGGGTCTGCCCGCCTCCTTCATCGCCAAGCAGCTCATGCTTTTCAGGGACAGGGCGCGCAAGAACCTCGCCATGGTCGAGTACGTCGATCATCGCCAGATGCCAGACCCGGACATCATCGACGTCTCGGCCTATCTCGCCGCCATCGAGCTGCCGAGCAAGCTTCCGCCTGTCGACGAATCCGCACCGGACTTCAACGCCTACGAGCGCCTCCTGGCCACCAAGCGCATCGTCCAGATCCCGCGCGCGGAAGGCGACCTAGAGGCTGGCAGGAAGCTCTACAAGCGCGAGTGCGGTTCCTGTCACGGACCGGATGGCTGGGGTGATGACGAGGACGGCGTCCCGATGCTCGCGGGCCAGTACACCAACTATCTGTGGCGACAGGTGGACAAGTACATCGACAAGCTCCGAATCCACGACGAGTCGGCCCCGGATGAAGACCTGCTGAGCGAGTTCACCCACGAGGAGCTGCGCGACATCTTCGCCTACCTGTCGACGGCGGACGATTAGGAGAGATCGCCCCCCTGACGAACAGACGGCCGGGCGAATGGCATCGGGAAACGAGCGGACCTCGGACCAAGCTTGCTCGGCCGCTCGTCACGCGCGCCGCGCGCTACCCGCCGGCGACGCTGAGAACGCTCCTTCTCAAGCTCTGCTTGTGCTGGCCCAGCAGGCTCAGAGCGTCATCCACGTACGCCTTCGATGTGATATCGCCATTGATGTAGCGATTCATCAGCTCCAGCCATCGACCGTGGATCTCGCAGGTTTCCCCGCGGTCGCGCCGCTCCAACGGACAATCCGGACAGCTGCTCAGCGACGCCTCATCCGTCACCACCTGCCGCAGCCACTTCCGGCGATACTCCTCGGCGTTGCGCGTGACCCACTCCAGGGCGCGCTGCTGTCTCTGATCCGGCGGATAGCTCTCGACGTAGGCGCGGATCTGGTCGCACTGACGCCGCAGGAAGGCCTCCTCGGAAACCTTCATGTCGTTGCAGCAGCCCGCGAAGCGCGCGATCAGCGCGAGCATCGGATCATCGATAGAGAAAGCGCTCACCGCAGAACCCTTTTCTCGGCAAATGTCCAGTTCAGCGTAGCCCGCTCTGCCGCATCGGTCCATCGCGAAATGCGGTTTGACCTACGTCAAAGCTGTGTTGGCGGTGGATTTCATAGTTTGGTCGTGCCGCGACCCGACCCTCTCTCGCCGATCCCACTTTAGGTAGGAGGACCCCTATGATTCGATTCGAACCCAAGCACACCGGCCGTATGCTGGTGCTGTCTACCCTCGCCCTGGCCCTCGGTGCGGTCCAGGCCGAGGCGCCCAAGAGCGAGCACGCAGGAGTAAAGAAGGAGGGGATGGCCTACGAGGGCGCACCCAGCGCGGTCCCCCCAGGGGCGACCAAGGACCTGATCGGCGGTGAAGGACCCGAGATGACCACCGAGGAGTTCGACCAGGCCAAGAAGATCTTCTTCCAGCGCTGCGCCGGCTGTCACGGCGTGCTGCGCAAGGGCGCGACCGGCAAACCACTGACCACCGACCTGACGCGTCAGCTCGGCACACCTTACCTCTCCGCCATGATCACCTACGGCTCGCCCGCGGGCATGCCCAACTGGGGCACCTCCGGCGATCTCACCGAGGCGGAGATCGACCTCATGGCCCGCTACCTGCAGCACGAGCCGCCCCTGCCTCCCGAGTTCGGCATGGCGGAGATGAAGGAGACCTGGAAGGTCCTCGTGCCGCCCGAGCAGCGGCCCACCAAGCAGATGAATGATCTCAACCTGGAGAACCTGTTCTCGGTGACGCTGCGCGACGCCGGCCAGATCGCCCTCATCGACGGCGACTCGAAGGAGATCGTCGCCGTCATACCCACCGGCTACGCCGTTCACATCTCGCGCCTGTCCGCATCGGGTCGCTACCTCTACGTGATCGGCCGCGACGCCCGGCTGAACCTGATCGACCTGTGGATGGACCCGCCGCAGAACGTGGCGGAGATGAAGGTAGGCCTGGAGGCGCGCTCGGTAGAGACCTCCAAGTTCAAGGGCTCGGAGGACAAGCTCGCCATCGCCGGCACCTATTGGCCGCCCCAGTACGTCATTATGGACGGCGACACGCTGGAGCCGCTCAAGATCGCCTCGACCCGCGGCATGACCGTCGACACCCAGGAGTACCATCCCGAGCCCCGCGTCGCCGCCATCGTCGCCTCGCACCAGCACCCCGAATTCATCGTCAACGTCAAGGAGACGGGCAAGGTCCTGCTGGTGAACTACGAGGACCTGGACAATCTCCAGGTCACCGAGATCGCCGCCGCGCCCTTCCTGCACGACGGTGGCTGGGATGCGACCCAGCGCTACTTCCTGACCGCCGCCAACAAGTCCAACAAGATCGCCGTGGTGGACTCCAAGGATCAGAAGCTCGCGGCCATGGTCGAGGTCGGGGCGATACCCCACCCGGGCCGCGGCGCGAACTTCGTCGATCCCGAGCACGGCCCGGTGTGGGCCACCAGCCACCTGGGCGATGCGTCCGTGGTCCTGATCGGCACCGACCCCGAGGGTCACCCCGACCAGGCATGGAAGGTGGTGCGCAAGCTGGAGGGTCAGGGCGGCGGCTCGCTCTTCATCAAGACCCATCCCAACTCCAAGAACCTCTACGTCGACACGGCCCTGAACTCGGTCGAGAGCCTGAGCCAGACCATCGCCGTCTTCGACATCGACAATCTGGACGCCAAGTACAAGGTGCTCCCGATCGCCGAATGGGCTGACCTGGGCGAGGGTCCCAAGCGCGTGGTGCAGCCGGAGTACAACAAGGCCGGCGACGAGGTCTGGTTCTCGGTCTGGAACGCCAAGGACAAGACGTCCGCCATCGTGATCGTGGACGACAAGACCCTGGAGCCCAAGCACATCATCAAGGACGAGCGGCTGGTCACCCCGACCGGAAAGTTCAACGTGTACAACACGGTGCACGACGTTTACTGACCGCGCGGCCAGGGCTGCGGGCGGTCTGCCCGCCCGCAGCCTCCCCGAGACCGGAGCGAGGACAACGCCATGTCGAGCCAAGGGGTCGTCTATCTTGTCGGCGCGGGTCCCGGCGACCCGGAGCTGCTGACCGTCAAGGCACTGCGCCTGATCGAGCAGGCCGACGTGGTCGTATACGACCGGCTGGTGTCGGAGGAGATCCTGGCGCTCATCCCCGCTGGCGTCACCCGCATCGCGGTGGGCAAGGCCCCGGGGCACCACTGCGTGCCTCAGACCCAGATCAACGAGCTGCTCGTCAGCATCGCCGTCAAGGGCCGCCGGGTGGTTCGCCTCAAGGGTGGCGACCCCTTCATCTTCGGCCGCGGCAGCGAGGAGGCCCTGTGCCTGAAGCGCCACGGCATCCCCTTCGAGGTCGTCCCCGGCATCACCGCCGCCGCGGCGGCCAGCGCCTACGCGGGCATCCCCCTCACCCACCGGGGCATGAGCCGGACGGTGCATCTCGTCACCGGGCACCTGCGCGAGCACGAGCCGCTCGACCTACCGTGGGACAGTCTCGCCGCCGGGGACTCGACCCTGGCGGTCTACATGGGACTCGCCAACCTGGAGCTCATCCGCGAGCGCCTCGTCACCGCCGGAATGGACCCGGAGACACCCGCGGCCGCGATCCAAGCCGGCACGAGATGCGATCAGAGGCGAGTGTTGGCGACGCTCGCGACTCTGCCCGACGCGGTGGAGGCAGCCGGGCTCCAGGCGCCCGTCCTGCTGGTGATCGGCCGCGTGGTCGCACTGGCCGCCGACCTCGATTGGTTCCAGCCCCAACACCTGGAGGCAGCAGATGATCAGATTCTTTCGCTTCGCGGCTAGACTGGCCGCGCTTCTGGCCTCGGGTCTTGCGGTGCTGTCGATAGCAAGCCTGGTGGCGCTCGCCGCCGCCCCGGCCTACGCGTCTGCCGCGCCAGACCAGGACCGCCAGGCGGAGCTCAGAAACCTGCTCATCCAGGACTGCGGCTCCTGCCACGGGCTCACCCTCCGCGGCGGGCTCGGCCCGCCCCTCGATGCCGCCACGCTGGTCGGCAAGCCGCCGGCGTATCTCGCGGCCACCATCCTCTATGGTCGGCCAGGCACCGCGATGCCGCCCTGGCGACCCTTTCTCACGGACGACGAGGCCGCGTGGCTCGCGGATCTGCTCACGCAGCCAGCACCATGAAAGCGCCCGCCCCCATCCTCGCCGCCCTGTTGGCGCTGCTGCCGCTGCAGGCCGGCGCCGAGCGCGGAACCGGCGACCTCGGCATCGTTGTCGAGCGCGCCGCGGGTCGGCTGCAGCTCATCGAGACCTCCGGCAACACCGCCCTCGCAAGCATCGAGGGGCTCGGCGACCTGTCCCACGCCTCCGCCGTCTTCTCCCGCGACGGCCGCTATGCCTTCGTCTTCGGCCGTGACGGCGGCCTGTCGAAGGTCGACCTGCTCGCGGCGCGGCTGGTGAACCGCGTCCAGCAGGCCGGAAACAGCATCGGCGGGGCCATTTCCCAGGACGGCCGCCTGGTGGCGGTCTCCAACTACGAGCCCGGTGGCGTACGTATCTTCGACGCCGAGACCCTGGACCCGGTTGCCGACATCCCGGCCGTCTATGGCACCGAGGACAAGACATCGAAGGTCATCGGGCTGGTCGATGCCCCGGGCAACCGCTTCGTCTTCAGCCTGTGGGACGCGGGCGAGATCTGGATCGCGGACCTGAGCGACCGCGCCCGCATCGGTATCCAGAAGTTTACGGCCATCGGCCGTAACCCCTACGACGCCCTCATCACCCCCGACGGGCGCTACTACATCGCCGGCCTGTTCGGCGAGGACGGCCTCGCCCTACTCGACCTCTGGCACCCGCAAGCCGGCGTGCGCCGCATCCTCCCCGGCTACGGCAAGGGCGAGGAGCCGCTCCCGGTCTACAAGATGCCGCATCTGGAGGGCTGGGCGGTGGCGGGGCGCCGCGCCTTCCTCCCCGCGGTCGGACGACACGAGGTTCTGGTGGTCGATATGGACACCTGGGCGGAGGTCGGCCGCATCCCGGTCAAGGGTCAGCCGGTGTTCGTCATGGCGCGGCCGGACGGGCGTCAGGTGTGGGTGAACTTCGCCTTCCCCGACAATCAGCATGTCCAGATTATCGACACCGAGACCCTTGTACCGATCCACGCCCTGGAGCCCGGACCGGGGGTGCTGCACATGGAGTTCGAGCCCCGGGGCGAGGAGGTCTGGGTCTCGGTACGCGACGCCGGCCGGGTCGAGGTCTACGACACCGCGACCCTCGAGCGCAAGGCGAGCCTGCCCGCGGACAAGCCCAGCGGCATCTTCCTCACCGCCCGCGCCCAGAGGATCGGGCTGTGAACGGCAGTCAAATCCCCGTCGCGCTCGATGACATCGACCGCCGACTGCTCAACGACTTTCAGAGCGGCTTTCCGCTAGTGCCGCGCCCCTTCGCCGAGGTCGCCGCGCGACTCGGCGTGGAGGAGGCGGAGGTGATCACACGACTGGACAGGCTGAGCGCGGCGGGGGCGGTCAGCCGGGTCGGACCCGTCCTGCGGCCGCGGCGGGTCGGGGCCAGCACCCTCGCCGCCATGGCGGTACCGGAGGAACGCCTGCAGCAGGTGGCGGACCTGGTGAGCCGCTTCCCGGAGGTCAACCACAACTATGCGCGCGAGCACCGATTCAACCTCTGGTTCGTACTGACCGCCGCCGACGAGGACCGCCTCGCCGAGGTGATGCAAGAGATCGCGTCGCAAACCGGCATCGAGGTGCTCGACCTGCCGATGCTCGAGGAGTACCACATCGATCTGGGGTTCCCACTGCAATGGGCATGAGCCGCAATCACTCGAACGCCGCCGCGGACCCGATCGACGCCGCGCTGATCCGGACGGTTCAACGGGGTCTCCCGCTGGTGCCCAGGCCCTATGCCGCCGTGGCCGAGGAGCTGGAGATCGGCGAGGCGGAGGTGATCGCGCGCCTGTCGCGTCTCATCGGCGCGGGTGCCATCAAGCGCTTCGGCGTCGTCGTGCGCCACCGGGAGCTCGGCTACCGCGCCAACGCCATGGTGGTTTGGGCCCTGCCCGAGGATCGCGTCTCGGAGCTCGGGCGCTGCATCGGACGGTTTCCGTTCGTAACCCTGAGCTACCGGCGGCCGCCGCAGCCGCCGGCCTGGCCCTACAACCTGTTCACCATGATCCACGGCCGCGACCGCGAGGCGGTCCTGGCCCAGGTGGAGCACATCAGGCGCCGCTGCGGCCTGTACGGCATCGACCATGCCGTGCTGTTCAGCGGCCAGTGTTTCAAGCAGCGCGGCGCCCGCTATGGCGCCCCGGGAGACGACTTACCCTCCCCGTCCCGGGGGACCCCGCGTTCGCTTGATCTTTATTGCCCGAGAGGCGGCGCCGCGTGAACCGTCCAAACCAGCTGCAGCGGGCATTCATCAACCGGTTTCAGGGTGGCTTCCCACTGACCGAGCGACCTTACCTTCGCGTCGCGGCGATGCTCGGAACGGACGAGGCCACCCTGATCTCATCCGTGCGCGGGCTGCTCGCGGACGGCTATTTGAGCCGCTTCGGCCCGCTGTTCGACATCGAGCGCCTCGGCGGGCGCTTCACGCTCGCCGCGCTCTCGGCGCCCGAGGCAGACTTCGAGCGGGTCGCGGCCACGGTCAACGCCCTGCCCGAGGTGGCCCACAACTACCGCCGCGACCATGCCCTCAACATGTGGTTCGTCCTCGCGGCGTCCAGCGAGGGGGCACTGAAAGAAACCGTCTCCCGCATTCGTGCCCTCACCGGGCTCGAGGTCTACCAGTTCCCCAAGCTCAAGGAGTTCCACCTCGGGTTTTGGCTGCAGCTGGGCGAGGGCGGCGACATCGCCCTGCGGCGGGTCGAGCGTGCCCCGGCACAGGAGCCGTCCGACATCGATGCCCTCGACCAAGCCATCGTGACGGCGACGCAGGCGGGCCTGCCGCTGGAGCCAGAGCCCTATGCCGCCGTCGCCGAAAGCGTCGGCTGCGACACACCCGCGGTGCTGCGGAGCCTCTACCGGATGCTGAACAACGGCTCGGTGCGGCGCATCGGCGCGGTGCCCAACCACTACCGGCTCGGTCTGCGGGGCAACGGGATGTCGGTCTGGGACATCGACGACGATGACGCCGATGCCGTCGGCGAGCGCATCGGGCGCCTGGACTTCGTCAGTCACTGTTACCTGCGCCCTCGCCACCGGCCCCTGTGGCCGTACAACCTGTTCGCCATGGTGCACGGTCATGACAGGGCGGAAGTCGAGGCACAGGTCGAGGTCATCCGGGATCTCGCCGGCGATTGCTGCCGTCGCCACGCGGTGCTCCACAGCACCGCGGTGCTGAAGAAAACGGGTCTCCGCCTGGCGGCCTGACACCTCCATCATTCGACCCGACACGTCATGTTCCGTATCAGCCGCTACCTGAACGCCCTGAACAGCGATGCCCCTCCCCGCTCGGCACCCGCCCCCACCGGTCCCGTGGTCATCTGGAACCTGGTGCGCCGCTGCAACCTCACCTGCAACCACTGTTACGCCACCTCGGCCGACAAGGACTTCCCGGGCGAGCTCAGCACCGAGCAGGTCTTCGCCGTCATGGACGATCTGCGCGCCTATGGCGTCTCCGTCCTGATCCTGTCCGGCGGTGAACCCCTGATGCGCCCCGATCTCTTCGAGATCGCGAACCGGGCCAAGCGTCTGGGCTTCTACATCGGCCTTTCCACCAACGGCACCCTCATCGGCCCCGATAACCTGGGCGCCATCGTCGAGGCCGACTTTGACTACGTGGGCATCAGCCTGGACGGTCTGCGCCCGACCCATGACCGCTTTCGCCGCCGCGAGGGGGCGTTCGACCACGCGCTGCGAGGAATTCGCCTGTCCCGGGATGCCGGGCTCAAGGTCGGGATGCGCTTCACGCTCACACGCGACAACGCGGCCGAGCTGCCCGACCTGCTGCGCCTGATGGATGACGAGGGCATCGCGAAGTTCTACCTCTCCCATCTCAACTACGCCGGGCGCGGTTACAGAAACCGGGGCGACGACCTGCATCACCGCATGACCCGGCACGCCATGGATCTGCTGTTCGATGTCTGCTGGGACGACGCCACGGCCGGCCGAAAGCGGGAATTCGTTACCGGCAACAACGACGCCGACGGGGCCTGGCTGCTGCTGTGGGCCGAGCGTACGATTCCCGGTCAGGTCCCCCGCCTGAAGACCATGCTCGAGCATTGGGGCGGAAACGCCTCGGGGGTGAACATCGCCAACATCGACAACGAGGGGCGGGTGCACCCGGACACCATGTGGTGGGACTACAGCCTGGGCAAGGTCACGGAGCGCCCTTTCTCCGCCATCTGGGAGGACCGTTCGGACACGTTGATGGCGGGTCTCAAGCAGCGCCAGCGGCCGCTGGAGGGACGCTGCGCCGGCTGCCGCTACCTGGCCATCTGCAACGGCAACAGCCGCACACGGGCCTGGCGACTCACCGGCAACCCCTGGGCCGAGGACCCCGGCTGCTACCTCACCGATGCCGAGATCGGCATCGCGAGTCGACCGACCGCAATCGGCCGCCGTTGCCTAACCGTCTCGGAGATCCCGCCCATGCGTCTGTGCTGGAGCCTGACCGCCCTGTTGGCCCTCGCCCTCGGCGTCGCCCTGTACCTGTTCGTGTTTCGCGGCTCCGTCGCACCCGCCAGCGACGGGCGGACCGCGATCCTGCTTGCACCAGGGGAGCGCGACCTGGTGTTGGCCGAGATGCGCGCGTTTCTCGCCAGCACCCAGACCATCCTCGCCTCGGCCTCGCAAGGAGAGCTGGACCCGGCTATCGCCGCGGCGCGTCAAGTGGGCGCGCAGGCCCAGCAAGGCGTACCGGCAAGCCTGATGGGCAAGCTGCCGATCGGGTTCAAGACCCTGGGCCTGGATACGCACCGCCGCTTCGACCAGCTCGCACTCAATGCCGATGAGCTGGGCGATCCCGCTCAGACCTTACAGGAGCTGGGCGAGCTGCTCGCCAACTGCGTCGGTTGCCACGCAGCCTATCGTATCGACGTCGTCGCGGCCCAGTAGGCATCCGCACGCGTCTGGAAAAACACTGAACAAATCCATCCTGGATTTTTCAGTGTACGGAAGGCCAAAAGCGTGGTTTCGGCCTTCCTTCATTTTCAACGGCTTGCAGCCGTCGAAAATGGCGGCACATCCCTATGCCGCTGAAACCGCCGGATAAATCAGCGATTTTCCTAGCCTGACCGGAGTCGACCCGTGCCAAAACGCCCGAACATCGGCCGCTCTCTCGCCACGATCGCGTTGCTCTGCACGGCCAGCGCGGCAGCGGAAACGACGGCCGAGAGCACCGACGCGACCTATCAGCGCCTGTGCGCGCAATGCCACGGCCCGGACCGACTGGGCGGGGTCGGGCCAGCCCTGATTCCGGAGACCCTGGGCAGGCTCAAGCCGGAGGAGGCCCGCCGGGCGATTCTCGAGGGGCGTCCCGCCAGCCAGATGCCGGCATTCGCCGCGCAACTGGATGAAGAGGCCGCCGCCAGGCTCGCGGACTACGTCTTCGCACCTCCGAGCGAGAAGCCGGCCTGGGGTAGCGACAAGATCCAGGCCAGCCACAGCGTGCTGGTCGACCCCGCCACCCTCCCCGATCATCCACTCCATGATTCCGACCCCCTGAACCTGTTCGTGGTGGTGGAGCTGGGCGACCACCATGCCACCATCCTCGACGGCGACCGCCTGGAGCCGATCCACCGCTTCCAGACCCACAACGCGCTGCACGGCGGGCCGAAGTTCTCGCCGGACGGTCGCTTCGTCTACTTCGCCTCCCGCAACGGCTGGGTCAGCAAGTTCGACCTGCACAGCCTGCAGACGGTCGCGCAGATCCGGGCCGGCATCAACAGCCGCAACCTGGCGGTCTCGGGAGACGGGCGCTACGCGGCAGTGGCCAACTACCTGCCTCATACCCTGGCGATCCTGGACACCACCGACTTGTCCCTGGTCAAGCTGATCCCGGTGGAAGACGACAAGGGCAACAGCTCGCGGGTCAGCGCGGTTTACGCGGCCCCGCCGCGGCAAAGCTTCGTCGCCGCCCTCAAGGACATTCCGGAGGTATGGGAGGTCATCTACGCGGACGAGCACCTCCCCGTCTACAACGGCCCCATGCACGACTACCGACTGGATGAGGGTACGGCGCGCCAGTCGGGTCCCTTCCCGGTGCGTCGCATTCAGCTGGACGACTATCTCGACGACTTCTTCTTCGATCAGACCTACCGCATGGTGATCGGGGCGGCGCGCAACGCCAAGAACGGTCAGGTGGTCCACCTGGACGCGCGGCGGAAGATCGCCGACCTGGAGCTGGACGGGATGCCGCACCTGGGCTCCGGGATCACCTGGAAACGCGACGGCCGCACCTTGCTCGCCACACCGCATCTGAAGAAGGCGGAGGTCAGCGTCATCGACATGGAGAGCTGGCAGACGGTCAAGCGCATCGAAACCCTCGGGGCCGGCTTCTTCATGCGCAGTCACGAGAACACCCCCTACGCCTGGGTCGACGTTTACTTCGGACCGGACAAGGACGCGGTGCACGTCATCGACAAGCAGAGGCTGGAGATCGTGCAGACCCTGCGCCCCGCCCCGGGCAAGACCGCCGCCCACGTCGAGTTCGACCGCTATGGCAAGTACGCCCTGCTCAGCGTCTCGGAGCCCGCGCCCGACGGCGCCCTGGTGATCTACGACGCCGCGACCCTCAAGGAGATCAAGCGCCTGCCCATGAACAAGCCCTCGGGCAAGTACAACGTGTACAACAAGATCGAGCGCTCCGAGGGCACCAGTCACTGAGCAGCGCCTGGCGCGCCGGCGTCATGCGTCTTCGTCTGCTACCGGGATCTTGACCATGACCCTGGTGCCCTTCCCCGTTCCGCTCTCCACGTCGTAAGGGTCTGTAACGAAATGTAACTTCAGGAGCCACACCAGACCGGAGAGGATTCCGCCTTATTCTCACTCCGACCGGATCGGGCCCCAGGGCGCAACCCGCGGTGCCTTTCCCGTTCCCGATGATACGGCACGGGTGCTCCACGACCTCTTGCCCCCTGGCCGCGACATCAAAGAGGCCGGTGCCTCGTGGCAACCGGCCTCGTTCCGCTCGCATTCGAGGGCGATCGGGCAGACACGGTCACACGGCTTGATCTCCATTGCCGCAGAGAGCGAAGTAGAGCCCCATCAGCAGCAGCACGACCTGAAACTCCATGCCGCCCATGGGATGGCTCTCGGTGGCGACGAAGCTCCACTGCCCCCAGTGGACCATGACAATCGCCCCGACCATGACGGGGACCACGGCGAGGCCACCGAGGCGGGTCATCCAATCCTTGCGCAGAGCCCCGCCGGCGAGGACGGCGAGCCCGCCTCCTACTTCCGCAAAGGCCACCAGAAGCGCGACCGTCAGAGGTAGCTGCATCATCTCGGCGAACTGCGCGGGACCCGCGAGCTTGCCGACGCCGTGGAACAGAAAAACGCTCGCCAAACCGACGCGCAACAGCCAGTGGGCATGCGGGGCGAAGGCGGCAGCGATGGATCGAGAGGGACGCGCGGCGATGGTCGTGACCTGGCTGTTCATTGTCGGTTCCAGTTGATGTCCTGCTGTTAACGTTCGATTCGCTTTATCAAGACCGCCCTGTCTCATCGGATGTTTCAGCGAGTCAGGCTGCGGGACAGAACACCGCGGAGCTCAGGGGATCGCCGGACGGCGATCGTAAGGAGCACCTCCTCAATGGAAATCCCTTGAGGGAATCACCAGATGACCGAGCAGCGGGGTCAAATCCCCGAGCCGGCTGGCGATGAGATGCGCCACCTCACCCTGCCGCTCCAGCACCCCATGCACCGCCAGCAGGCGTGAGCCCAGCAGCTCGCGCCGCTGCCGCTCGCCGAGGTCGCGCCATACCAGGACGTTGATCGAGCCGGTCTCGTCCTCCAGGGTGAGGAAGGTCGCGCCGCTGGCGGTGCTGGGGTGCTGGCGGCAGATCACCAACCCGGCCGCGCGCGCGCTGCATCCGTGGGGCAAGCGGCGTAATCGCTCGGCCGTGACCAGCCGCCGGCTTTGAAGATGGTGCCTGAGCAGGGCCAGCGGATGGCGGCCCAGGGTGAGGCCCAGGCTGGCGTAGTCCGCCACCAGGTCCTGGCCTTCGCTGGGTGCGATCAGATGCGGCGGCGTCTTCTCGACCGGGGCGGTGGTCAGCGGGGTGCCCCGCTCGATGCCTGCCACGTCCCAGTAGGCCCGTCGGCGATGTCCGGCCAGCGCGGACAGCGCCCCGGCCGCGGCCAGGCACTTGAGATCGCGTTTGCCCAGCCCGCCGCGCAGGGCCAGGTCGTTGACGTCGCTGAAAGACTTTTGCCCACGCGCCGCGACGAGGCGCGCCGCGCCCTCCGCGGAGAGGCCACTCACCCGACTCAAGCCGAGACGCAGCGCGGGCTGACGGGTCGATCCAGCCTCACCCCTACCCCGTACCGGGGCGGCTGATGGCGCAAGCTCCAGCGTGCAATCCCAGGCGCTCGCCGTCACATCAACCGGACGTACCTCCACGCCGTGGCGGCGTGCATCCTGCACGATCTGGGCGGGGGCGTAGAAGCCCATCGGCTGGCTGTTGAGGAGCGCGCAGGCGAACGCCGCCGGCTCGTAGCGCTTCAGCCAGGCGGACACATAGACCAGCAGCGCGAAACTCGCGGCGTGGGATTCGGGAAAGCCGTATTCGCCGAAGCCCTGGATCTGGCGAAAGATCTGCCGGGCGAAGTCTTCGCGATAGCCGCGCGCGCGCATGCCTTCGATCAGGCGACGCTCGAATTGCTCCAGTCCACCCTTGCGCCGCCACGCCGCCATGGAACGCCGCACCTGATCGGCCTCGCCCGGGGTGAAGCCGGCCGCCACCACGGCGAGCCGCATCACCTGTTCCTGGAAAATCGGCACCCCCAGGGTGCGTTCCAGCACGTCCTTTACCGCCTCGCTCGGGTAGCTCACCGGCTCCAAGCCCTGGCGCCGGCGCAGATAGGGATGCACCATGCCCCCCTGGATCGGGCCGGGGCGCACGATGGCGACCTCGATCACCAGGTCGTAGAAACAGCGTGGCCGCATGCGCGGCAGCATGGCCATCTGCGCGCGCGACTCGATCTGGAACACGCCCACCGTGTCGGCGCGGCCGATCATGTCGTACACCGCCGGGTCCTCGGACGGGATGTCCGCGATCGTCATCGGCCGGCCGCGCACCGCGGCTACCCCTTCCAGGGCGCGGCGAATGGCGGAGAGCATCCCCAGGGCCAGCACATCCACTTTCAGCAATCCCACGGCATCGAGATCGTCCTTGTCCCACTGGATCAGGGTACGCTCGGCCATTGCCGCGTTCTCGATCGGCACCATCTGCGAAAGTCGGCCGCGCGCGATCACGAAGCCGCCCACATGCTGGGACAGATGGCGCGGAAAGCCCACCAGATCCCCGACCAGCCGTATCAGCAGGGCTACCTTGCCATTGACGGGATCGAAGCCGGCTTCCGCCAGCCGTTGCGGCAGCACCCGGTGGCCGTCCCACCAGGCCATGGATTTCGCCAGCCGGTCGACCTGTTCCAGGTCGAAGCCCAAGGCCTTGCCGACGTCGCGCATCGCGCTCCTGGGCCGATAGCTGATGACGGTAGCGGCCAGCGCCGCGCGCTCGCGACCGTATTTCGCATAGAGGTACTGGATCACCTCCTCGCGGCGCTCATGCTCGAAATCCACGTCGATGTCCGGCGGCTCGTTGCGCTCGCGCGAGATGAAGCGCTCGAACAGCATGGCCATGCACGCCGGGTTCACCTCGGTGATGAAGAGCGCATAGCAGACCGCTGAATTGGCCGCCGAGCCGCGCCCCTGGCACAGGATGCCGCGGCCACGGGCGAAGCGCACGATGTCGTGTACAGTGAGGAAGTATTGCTCGTACCCGAGCTCCCCGATCAGCGCCAGCTCGTGCTCCACCAGGGCGCGCACCTTGCCCGGCACGCCATCGGGGAAGCGCTGCGCCAACCCCTCTTCGGTCAGGCGGCGCAGGTAGGAGATGGGCGTCTCCCCTGCCGGCGCCAGCTCCTCGGGATATTCGTAGCGCAGCTCGTCGAGGGAGAAGTGGCAGCGCGCCGCGATGGCCAGAGACTGTTCCAGCAGTTGCGCGGGATAGACGCGCGCCAGATCGGCCTGCGCGCGCAGATGACGCTCACCGTTGGGATACAACTCGGCGCCGGCGCCAAACACCGGCACACCGAGACGGATGGCGGTGAGGACGTCCTGCAGCGGACGCCGCTCCGCGGTGTGCATGTGCACGTCGCCCGCCGCCACCAGCATCAGTCCGGCTTCCTCGCCCAGCACGCTCAGGCGCGCAAGCCGGCCGGCATCCTCGGGACCGCGGAACAATTCCACCGCCAGCCATGAGCGCCCCGGAAAACCCGCCGCGAGCGCCCGCGCCTGCTCCAGGGAAGGCGGGGGATCGGGCAGCAGCAGCGCGAGGCAGCCTGACAATCCTGTGCAGATATCCGCAAACGCAAGCCGGTAACGGCCCTTGACGGCATGACGCCGTCCCTGAGTAATCAGTGAGGACAAACGGCCGTATCCGGACCGGTCGGTCGCCAGCAGCACCACGCGTGGACCCTCGGTGCAGCGGATCTCGCTGCCCACGACGAGCTTGAGTCCGCACCCCTTGGCCGCCGTGTGGGCGCGCACGATGCCGGCCAGGGAACATTCGTCGGTCAGCGCCAGGGCCGCATAACCCAGCTCGTGCGCGCGCGCCACCAGCTCCTCCGGATGCGAGGCGCCGCGCAGAAAGGTGAAGTTGGACAAACAGTGCAGCTCGGCGTAGGCGGTCATGCCCGTCCTCACGCAAACAGCCCATGCACGAACCACTCGCCGCTGACACGCTCGCGATACACCCACAGCTGAGCGCCATTTCGATCCTGCGCCACGTAATAGTCGCGCGTCACCTCCATGCCATCCCACCAGCCGCTCTCGATGCGTTCCGGTCCCGCCTTGAGCACCAGATGGCCGTCGCGGCAAGGCGCAGGCCGGGGCAGCAGCCACAAGGGCCGCGCAACCTTGCCCGGCACTGCCGCTTCATGCCTCGCCGCGCAGGGCTGCCAGGCCCGTTCCGGCCGATGGTCGGCGGTCGGCGCGATGCCATATACCGCCTCATTGCCGAGGCGGATGCGCAGGCGCTCCAACAGCAGATTGCCATCCACTTCCCGCTCATGTGCCTGGAACAGGTCGGCGGTCACGGCCGCAAGCGGCAGGATGCGGCTGGCATGCAACAGGATGGCATTCACCGGGGCAGGCAGGCGAGTGCGGACCAGGGTTTCGCGGAGCAGGAGCAGCATCCGCGCCGCGTCGCCCGTGGGCTGCACGAACCCCAGCCGCAACAGGGTATCCGGCGCCTCTTCGTGGCAACAGGCGAGCTCGAGCTCCTGCACGCCGGCCTGACGCAATCCGAGCCAGCCCTCCAGCTCCGGCAGCAGGCGGCGCGCGGCGAACAGCAGGGCTTCTGCTTCATACACCGGTGCCGGCAGCGCCAGGCGGCGCGCGAAAGTGGGTGGGTGCACGAAAAACGCACGCGCCTCGGGCAGCCTGCCCAGCACGCGGTCCAGCTCGTCCACCAGCCTGCGGCCGAAACGGCGCGCCAGGCCGGCGCGCGGCAGGCGCAGGCAATCCCCCAGGGTATGCGCCCCGATTTTTCCCAATCCTTCAAGAATGTCGGCAGGCTGATCAAGCAGCGTCAGCGGCAGCGCGACAATGGTCTGCTCAAGCGCCGCCAGCTCGCGCACGACGGCCCGGATACCCGCACGTGCCAGCAGCCAGGCGCCGAGCGCCGTCGGCGCACAGGCGTGGGTGGACGCGTAGCCCAGCTCCTCCAGATCGGACAGCATCTCGTCAAGCAGACAGTCGAGACCGCGGTGTAGTTGAAGGCAGCTCCCAATCTCCAGCAGCAGTCCGGTTGGCGGCTGGAGGCTCACGGCCGGGGTGAAACGGCTGGCCCAGGCAGCCAGGCCGGCTAAAGCGTCGCGTTCCGCCGCCGGATCGCGCGCATGCACGACAAGCCCGCTCACCAGCGCCTGGGCGGCGGGAACCGCCATGCCGGACCGCACCCCGCGGGCGGCGGCTGCCGCATTGCAGGCCACGACCCGCGAGCGCCTGCCTTGCTTCTCGGTAACCGCCAGCGGCGCGGGCTCAGCGCTGCCGCGGGAAAAGATGGCTACTGGAAGCGCTGGAAAATGAAGGCCAAGCCACAACATGAACAGTTCCCACGACGGCCGGGGCTGCGCCGCTCAGCTTGCCCGGGGGTCGCGGGCCGCTTCCCGGGGATGTGCGGGAGGTGGAGCTGACGGAGTTGCGGGATGCGTGCTTGCGATCCAGGGAAAGTCGACCCGCACCGGCTTGTTCACCGGCCCGCCGCGGCGTTTGAGAACGTACACCGCGAGGCCGCTCTCCGCAGGCGCCAGGCGCAGCCGCAGCGCGGCGGGGGAACGCTCCCGCGCGGCGCACCCAGGGCGGAACAGGACACCCCAGGCCCGTCCGGTTTCCGCCGCCAGCTGCAGGCGGCGCATGCGCCGTTCGTCGGGCGCTTTCAGCCACGCCAAGACGGTGCCGCAGGCACCCGAGCGCAGCGCCTGCTCCGCCGCCCACCAGGCATCGTCAACCGCTTGCGTCCGGGCCACCAACAGCCGCTTCAAAGCGAGCCCAGCGGCGGCCAGCGCGGGCGCATAGGGCACATGGGGCGGCGCCACCCAGGCCAGCCATCCATCTTCCCGTGAAAGGCGGACCAACGCCGGCATCAGCAGGCGCAGCTCGCCGATCCCCTCTCGCTCGGTGAGGATCTCGGTCAGGGCGCCGCGCGGCCAGCCGCCGCCCGGCAGCAGCTCATCCAGTTCGGCAAAACCGGTCGGCAGGGTCTCCCCCGCCGTCTGCGCGCGCTGATCGCCCCGCCAGATGCCGGGGTGGCGCAATAACCTATCCAGGGGCGCGCTCATCATCGGTAGGAACGCATCTGTCCTACCAGCACGCCCTGAATCTGCACCTCGCCGGGATCGAGCTCCAGCGCCTCCATGGCGCTGTTCTCGGGGTAGAGCATCGTGCGCCCCGGTTGCTGCAGGATCCGTTTCAGCGTGACCTGCTCTCCCCGCACCAGGGCGACGACGATCTCGCCATTGCGGGCGGTCTCGCGCTGCTCGATGACCACATAGTCACCGTCCAGGATCCCGGCCTCGCGCATCGAGTCGCCCCGAACCTTGAGCACATAGCACGGCTTGTCCGTGCGCAGCTGCGGCGGGACTTGAAGAAATTCCGGCTGCGGCACGGCCTCGATCGGCCGACCGGCGGCGATCGTTCCGAGAAGCGGGATGCCTTCATCGCCGGCTTCATTTGGTATCAGCCGTATACCCCGGTGCTGTCCGTCCATCGGTTCCACGAAGCCCGCCGCCACCAGGGCTCGCACGTGCTTATGCAGCGAGCCGCGGGAGTGCAGCCCGAGCATCGCGCAGAGCTCGTCCAAGGTCGGCGGGTGCTCGAAGCTCGCCGCTTGGTCGCGCAGGAAATCCAGGATCTCTCGTTGGCGTCGAGTCAGTCGCATGGCCGTGATGTTCTCTATTCGTTCTCTCATTATATGCCAGCCTCACGGAAAACGAATAGAGAACGAGCGCAATCTTCCAGACATCAGCCAACGGAGCCCCCGTGCGGAACCTCGCCTATCTCCTGCCGAAACACCGGCACACGAGCTGGAACCCGGCGCTGGAACCCCTGGAGTTCGCCGGGCCGACGGGATTCGGCTACAGCCGGCGAATCCGGCTGGCGGCAGCCAGATGAATCCCGTTGCGTAAGGGGAGAGAGGGCCGTATCGGTCTGTGGAGCCCCAAACCGCCCCTCTGGGAGCGGATCTTTGCGATCACGCTATCGCCGCGCGAAATCGGTTGCAGCGGTGCCGTAAAGTTTCCTTCTTCGCGCACCATTGGTCAGTCCTCGAACACCCATTGATCGCAGTCCGGTCAAGCTCACCAGAATTGGTTCCGGGCGGAGACGAGAGCTGCAACCTGTGCACAGAAACCAATTGACCGCGGAATTCAACCGTGCTAGCCGAGCGGAATAGATCAGTATTCGACGATATTCCGTATCTCCATGATTTTCTGATCAAAAAAAGATGGCCAAAATGTGACCAATCCAACAAATCGTTAACAGTTCTTAATGTCTGCCGGATACCGAGGCATATAATTCACAGAGTTATCCACAGAAAATGTGGATAAGAAAACATTTATGCCGACGAACCTAACCTTGCCGTCACGTTTCGAGAATTCACTTTAATAATGAACCGTAATCAACGTGTTCGTACGACTGGGGCAGGCATCGCTGACGAAGGTGGTCAGCGTGCACCACGAACGCGGGGAAGCGGAAAACTGTGACCTCCATCACAGTTCCCATGCCAGACAGCCGTCTGGTTTCCGATAAGGGGGATCTCCATGACAACTGCCTCAGGAGGATACGATGGACAAAGGTCAGCTTCCGTGCAGCACCGCGGCTTCAGCGCGGGATTCGCGTTTCTTTTCCCGAAAGATCTCGGACCTCTGGCCGCCGAAGAGCGAGAGAGATGAGATGCTCCTGGAGATCTACGAGCAACTGCAGGAGAAACTTGCGGCCACCAACCCAGCGCAGAACGGTGAAGGCCGGCTCGGCGCCCCGGATGGCGATAGAACTTCTCGGTAGTTCCTGATCAAGAGCAGATCCCAGGCCGCGAAGGCCGCGCGCCTGAGGTGCCAGACCCGGTATGTCTGTTCTCGATCTTCTTTTCCGAGATCGCCCTCAGCATGGAGCAAGCCCCGCTTGGGGCGGGGCGATCGGGGGCGCTTGGAAAGGGTCGGAAGACTGTTCGGGGCGGGCGGATTCCCGCCCCCGCCTTCACCCAACCCCTCAGAACCGCAGGTCAGGGTTTCCGCGGAGATTCATATAGATATCGGGGCGGTCGCCGCTGTCGGTCGGACCGCTCTGGTCGGACTTGAACAGATCGGGGTTGCCGTCGGCCCAGCCGTGATAACGGTCGACGCTGTCGCCGACGCTGGGCTGCACGCCCACGAAGTCTTCGGCGACTACGCGTTGTGTGGCTAAATCGGAGTTGCCGTCGGCCAGACCCTGGTAGATCTCGGCGGCGCTGACGTTGGCGGCAAACAGGGTGGCGGCGATCGCGGTGATGATGGTCTTCATGGTCATGTGTCCTGAGGGTTGAGTTTCGAGCCAGGCCGTTTCCGGCGCTCGCTAACCTCACTGCAGAGCTCGTGCCAACCTCGGGAGAACAGCCGTATTAATCTTTCAAAACAAATAGATACGACCCTCCCTCCCCGGCCTGTGCTCAGCAGTTGGAGACCAGATCGATCGACGCTTCGTTGAAATCGGGTAACGGCGGCTTCGACGTTTCGTTAAACGAGGGGGGTTATAGCCAGGGTGGGTTGACGGCCGCCGGGGACGGGCACCCAGGCTCCTGCCCACCCGGCGAGGGGTGCCTTATCGGAGGGGAGGCTCACGGAGTCGCTTCACCGCTACGATTGACGCGGTCGAACGAGATCGAGCCGCATGAGTATCATTTTTGAGCACGAGACGATGAGAGGTTCCGAGCGATGCCGGGTGGTACCGGACCCATCGATCAGAGAACGGCCAACGCCTGTCGAAGCGGACATAACCGCAACCCCCTGCTGCCGGAAGCGGGCGAGGCGGAGATCTTTTACCGACTCGCCCTCGGACGGGCCTGCTATTCCTATGGTCACGAAAGCCTCTATTTCGTGGAGTCCCGCTACGCCCCGGTCGCTGACCTCTTGCGCTCGGTCATGCACGGCTTGGGCGAGACCCCGACCATCGGCCAGTTCCATCCGGACACGCACCGTCTGTTTCTAGGTGCTCGTCGGGTCAGCATCGCCACTCGACACGCGGAAGTCATAGCAGCCGCCCTGCGCTTGGCCGGGATCGAGGTCATCCTTCTCCGCTGAGCGACGGCGTCGGAGGGCGCATCACCTCCCGCAACGCGCGATCAGGGCATCCACGCCGGGGTAATCCGGCGGTCGAATCCGATACTTCCTACCGGCGCTTCCCCAGGAGTCGCCCCGCTCCAAAGCGTCCCGAAGGCGTGCCGGATCGTCGAAGACGATTCCGCCGACTGCCTGTACGCCTCTGGCGAACAGGGCGTCCGGCAGACCGCTCCCGGTCGGTCCCACTAACTCGAACGCCGAATCCCGGCAAGCATCCAAGAGCTCATCGAGCGTGTCGTTGATCAGCACGGAAGCGGTGCACAGGACCTGTACGCATGCCGCGAGATCCACCGCACTGGTGGTCAAACGCACGCCGGGCCGCTCCGGTACCCGCTCCGGCTGCCGCTCAAGGACCAGCACTTCCCTGCCCGCATCGACGAGGCGGTCGATCACGGGACCGAAGTAGCCGACGATGCCGACCGCCGCTCCCGATGAAGCTGCGGGAACCTCCTTACGGGCACCGCGATCCGGCGGCTCGAAGCCAGCGCGGCGCATGAGGCTGCGGCTCAACGCGTTGAAGGCCCCGATCGCCAGCGCGCGCTCGGCGAGATCCCCGCCGTCCAGCCCGCGGGCCAGATCGATTGGATTTCCCCGCACCTCGCCGGGCCGCGGATACCGCCTCCATAGGCTCCTGAGGATTGGGTCCAGGCTCACATAAAAGGGACCGACACTGTGGTCGGAGAGGAAAACGAACCCGAACTCGTCGCGATACGCCCCATCCTCGACCAAGGGGGGCAGGTGGAGCCCGGTTATCTCCGCCGGCGGCAGTGCCGCGGCGAGAACCTCGACCAGGCGCAGATAGTCCTCATCGATGCTCATTGCTTTCCCCACGAACGAAATGACTCGCGGTGACGGGTGCGCTGTGTCGCCGGCTAAGGTAACCGGCAAGAGGCCGACTCGCCAGATTTGGCGGCTCGCGGGGTAGATCAGGCCTCGGCACATCGTCCCGTACAGGTCGATGCAGTCATGATCTCGTCCAGGATGCACCGACGTGTTGCGGTTGGGATGGCGCGCGAAACGCAGCCGGGCTTTCAATGAGCCCCTGACCCCCGTGCTCACATACAGCACAAACCGTTTTTCACGGCGCTTGGCCCGGACCTCCCCCTCCCCTATCCTTGCCGACCTCATGAACCAGGAGAAAAGACGCGCCATCTTCGAGCGCCTGCGGGCGGCAAACCCGACCCCGACCACGGAGCTCGGCTACAACAGCCCCTTCGAGCTCCTGGTGGCGGTCATCCTCTCCGCACAGGCCACCGACAAGGGCGTGAACAAGGCCACCGCCCGACTGTTCCCGGCGGCCAACACCCCCGCGTCCATCCTCGCCCTCGGGGAGGAGGGGCTGAAGCGTTACATCCGCACCATCGGTCTTTTCAACAGCAAGGCGAAGAACATCATCGCGACCTGCCGCATCCTCGTGGATGAGCACGGCGGCGAGGTACCCGCCGACCGCAAGTCTCTCGAGGCACTCCCGGGCGTGGGCCGCAAGACCGCCAACGTGGTGCTCAACACCGCCTTCGGCCAGCCCACCATGGCGGTGGACACCCACATCTTCCGGGTCGCAAACCGCACCCGCATCGCCCCCGGCAAGACCCCGCTGGAGGTGGAGAGGAACCTGCTGCGCCGCGTGCCAAGGGAGTTTCTCCAGGACGCGCACCACTGGCTGATCCTGCACGGGCGCTACGTCTGCACCGCCCGCCGTCCGCGCTGCCACCAGTGCATCATCCGCGACCTGTGCGAGTACCGGGACAAGCCGCCTGAACCGACACGGGCCGGGACCTGAGCGGCTCCGCCGACTGGCCGCAGGCGACAAGAGGCTTTTCCCGGCGGCCGCCCGCCCCCATTTCCGGCTTTCGACCAAGGCAGCATATTCCGGATCATGTTCAGCCAAGACCGCGACAGCATGCGCCTCTTCCTCCTCGACACCTGGCGCAGAGGCGCGCGAGGGCGCCCCCCTGGAGCCCCTGGAGCGGAAAATCGCCCAGGTCGTTGAAGGCCACCCGGAATACCACCGGCTGTTGGAAAACCCGAAGGCGGCCGTCTCGCGCGAATTCTCCCCGGAGGACGGACAGACCAACCCGTTCCTGCACCTCGGGCTGCACCTGGCCGTTCTCGAGCAGGTGGCTTCGAACCGACCGCCGGGCATCCGCGCGCTGCACCAGCGCATCGCGGCCTCGGCGGGCACCGCCCATGACGCCGAGCACCAGATCATGGAGTGCCTGGCGCAGGGCCTGTGGGAAGCGCAGCGTCAGGGACGACCGCCGGACGAGCGGGACTATCTAGCCTGTATCGAACGCCTCGCCCCAGCAACCGGAAAAGGCCGGTGACTGATCCGATTCCCCATTACCTCACGCGATAGCGGGCCATTGGAGAAAGAAAATTCCGCCGAACAGGGTCTAACAGGGCGCGATGGCCGGGATGGGAGGGAACTTGCGGTTTGCATCCACCTCCTCTTGTGCTATCAATGCAAAGCCCTAGCGCAATCCTGGGTATTTACGGGTATTATCCGCCCACGAAATCCGCTGACCGAAAAATCTTAACCACCAACGTCAGGAGACGACCATGACCAAGAAGACCCACCTGAAGCCCGTTGCAGCCGTCGTCGGGGCGGCCCTCGTCGGCAGTCTGTCCGCGATCGGCGCCGCCAACGCCGCGGAGAACCCCTTCGGCGCCAGCCAGCTCGAAAGCGGCTACATGCAGCTCGCCAGCAGCCACGAGGGTGGCGAGAAGATGAAGGAAGGCCAGTGCGGCGAAGGCAAGTGCGGCGGCGACATGAAAGACAAGGAAGGCAGCTGCGGCGGCGACATGAAGGACAAGGAAGGCAGCTGCGGCGGCGACATGAAGGGCAAGGAAGGCAAGTGCGGCGAGGGCAAGTGCGGCGGCGACAAGAAGGGCTGATCCGGGCACTCCCGCCAAGCCATGAGCATGAGCACTTATCCCGTTCATGGCTCCGGTCTCGGCCTGCGGCGCTCGTTTCTCGACGCCGCGGCCGAGCAGCCCCCGCCCCAGGTGGACTTCTGGGAGGTCGCCCCGGAGAACTGGATCGGGGTAGGTGGACGCAGCGGGCGTCGACTGCGCTCCATGACGGAGCGATTCCCTTTCGTCTGTCACGGGCTGTCCCTGTCCATCGGTTCACCGGCGCCGCTCGATGTCGACTTCGTCAGGCGCATCAAGGGCTTCCTCGACGAGCACGACATCCGCGCCTACACCGAGCATCTCAGCTACTGCTCGGACGACGGCCATCTCTACGACCTGATGCCGATCCCCTTCACCGAGGAGGCGGTGCGGCACGTGGCCGAGCGCGTGCGCCAGGTGCAGGACATCCTTGAGCGCCCCATGGCGCTGGAGAACGTCTCCTACTACGCCGCGCCCGGCCCGGAGATGGACGAGATCGACTTCGTCAACGCGGTGCTCGAGACGTCGAATTGCGGCCTGCACCTCGACATCAACAACATCTACGTCAACAGCATCAACCACGGCTACGACCCGCTCGACTTCCTCTCGCGCCTGCCGGGCGAGCGCATCGTCTATGCGCACATCGCCGGGCACTACGTGGAAGCGGAGGACCTGCGCGTGGACACCCACGGCGCAGACGTGATCGACCCAGTCTGGGACCTGCTGGGCAAGGCCTACGCCCGGTTCGGCATCTTCCCCACCCTGCTCGAACGCGACTTCAACATCCCGCCGCTCGGTGAGTTGGTCGCCGAGGTCGGCACCATCGCGGACCTCCAGGCCCGTCACCGCGAGGCGGAGGGCAAACGCGGCGCCCATGGCTGAAGGCTCCGAGCTCTTCCGCCGCCAGTACGAATTCGCGGCCCACATCCGCGATCCGGCCAACCAACCGCGTCCCGCCGACGTGGAAGACCGGCGCATGGCGATCTACCGCGACCTCTTCTACAACAATGTGGAATCGCTGCTCGCCGGCAACTTCCCGGTGGTGCGCAGGTTGCTTTCCGACGACCACTGGCACGGCGTGGTGCGCGACTTCCTCGTCAAGCACCGCTGCGAGACGCCGCTGTTTCTGGAGCTCGCCCAGGAGTTTCTCGACTATCTCCAGAACGAACGCGACTCTGAGCCAGACGATCCCCCCTTCCTGCTGGAGCTCGCTCACTACGAGTGGGTCGAGCTCGCGCTCGCCATCAGCGACGAGGACGCCGACCTCGCGGCGATCGACCCCAACGGCGACCTGATGGCCGGCCGTCCCCTTGTCTCCCCCCTCGCCTGGCACCTGAGCTACCGTTATCCGGTGCACCGGATCTCTGAGGAGTACCGTCCCACCTCGCCCCCTGACGAAATTACCCGCCTGGTCGTCTACCGCGACCGCGCTGACGAGATCGGGTTTCTCGAGATCAACGCGGTCACCCAGCGCCTCCTGCAGCTGCTGCAAGAAAACCCCGAATGGACCGGTCATCAGACGGTGAAACAGATCGCTGAGGAGCTGCAGCATCCCCAGCCCCAGACCGTAATGGACGCCGGCCGGGAACTGCTCTACGAACTGCGAAACCGCAACATCGTCCTCGGCACCCGCCGCGCCGCGTCGTCCTGATCGACCCGCGCCGGACCCACCCCGAATTCCGGGGCAGAGCCCACCCGCCGCCAGGCACGAGCCTTCTGGAGAACGACATGATGCGCCTGCTGAACAAGCTGCAAGACATGCTCGACGCCCTCCGCGCCTTGGATTTCCTCGGGCCCTTGGCCTTGCGGCTCTATCTCGCCCCCGTCTTCTGGGTGGCCGGCACGAACAAGCTTGCGCACTTCGACAGCACAGCCGAGTGGTTCGGCAACCCGGACTGGGGCCTGGGCCTTCCGGCACCCCACCTGATGGCGGGACTCGCCACCGGCACCGAGGTGCTCGGAGCGGTGCTGCTGGCCATCGGGCTGGCGGTCCGCTGGATCTCGATACCCCTGATGGCGACCATGATCGTCGCCGCGGTCAGCGTGCATTGGGAGAACGGCTGGCAGGCCGTCGCGGACATGCAGTCCCCTTTCCCTCCCGCGGACATCGGTCTCGCCATGGAACGACTCGAGAGTGCCCGCGCCATCCTGCAGCAGCACGGCGACTACGACTGGCTGACCGGCAGCGGAAGCTTCGTCATCTCCAACAACGGCATCGAGTGGGCGGCCACCTACTTCGTCATGCTGCTGGTGCTTTTCTTCGTCGGCGCCGGCAGGTACGCGAGCCTCGACCACTGGGTCGCGCGCCGATTCCGCGCATCAGCGTAACCCGCTTCCCGATCCTGGACCCCCGTAGGCCGCCTGCGCCCGCGGGGACCGTCTCGTCTGCGCATCAACCGCCGCGCCGACTCGGGTGACGGACCGAAGCGGCCGCTTCACTGCCTGATCACGGGGCTGTTACACTCAAATTAGGGGAACGCGGCTCGGCTGCGCGCCGACGGCGCACCGGGCGCGGTCGCGGCACCCCGGCACCGACAACCTCGCTGCCACTCGCGGTCGGGGGGTGGCTCAACCGCAGAAGGACAAGAATATGACAACCTGGGTCTTAGTCGCCGACAATGCCCGCGCCAGGTTCTTCGCCGCCGAGAAGGCCGCGAGCCCTCTCAGCGAGCTGCGCGACCTCGCCTACCCCGAGGCGCGCCTGCACGAGGGCGACCTGGTGACCGACAAGGGCGGACGGGACCGCAACTCGAGCACCGGCGGGGCCCACGGACTCGGGACCGAATCCGCCCATAAGCACGACGGCGCGGACCGCTTCGCCCAGCAGGTTTGCGACGAGCTGGAGAGCGCGCGCACCGGCGGACAGTTCGAGAAGCTCTACGTCGTCGCCGCGCCGACCTTCCTCGGACTGCTGCGCAAGCACCAGTCTGCCGCGCTGCGCCAGCTGGTCGCCGGGGAGGTGGACAAGAACCTCGCGACCAAGGACCCCGCCACCATCAGAAAACAGCTACCGGATTTTCTCTGAGTCCCGCGGCCGGGGAATGTCTCCGGCCTTTCGCTAGAAGCTCGCTCCCCGTTTCCGGGGGGCGGGTCACGCGAGCAGGTCCACGCGCTCATGGGCGGGAACACGAGGCGTGTTGAGAACACCAGCCTACCGCGGCCAATCATCCGCTCCCGGCCGCAAAGGAACCAATCCGATGGAACCCTGCACTCCGGTCCGCCCCACCGAGCTCTACCATGCCTGCGATCTGTCGGCGATGGCGTTCGAGACCACGGCCACCCTCGAGCCCCTGAACGCGAGCATCGGGCAGGAGCGGGCCGTCGAGGCGATCGATTTCGGCGTCGGCATGCCCCACGAGGGCTACAACCTCTACCTCATGGGCTCTGCCGGCCTCGGCAAGCATCGGCTGATCGAGGGCATTCTCGATGAGCGCCGCCACGGCGCATCCGCGCCCGACGACTGGTGCTACGTCGCCGACTTCGACGACCCGCACCGGCCGGCCGCCCTGCGCCTGCCGCCGGGGCGGGGATCGCGGCTGCGCCGGGACATGCGGCAACTGGTGGAAGACCTGCTCAACGCCGTCCCCGCCGCCTTCCAGAGCGAGGAGTACAACCGCCGCGCGGAGGCGGTGCAGAAAGAGTTCAAGGAGCGCGAGGACGAGGCCGCCGGGGCCATCGGCCGCAAGGCCAAGGAGCGCGGCATCGCCCTCATCCACACCCCCACTGGCTACACCCTGGCCCCGGTCAAGGACGGCCATATTCTCACTCCCGAGGAATTCGGCCAGCTCCCGGAAGATGAGAAGGAGCACCTCGGAAGGCTCATCGACGAGCTGCGGGAGGACCTGCAGAAGACGCTCAGTCAGGTCCCCCTCTGGCAGCGCGAGCTGCATCGCCGCTTCAAGGAGCTGAACCGGGAGATCACCGAGAGCACCGTGAGGACGCTGATACAGGAGCTGGAGACGGACTACTCGGACCTGCCTCCAGTGCTGGACTACCTGGCAGCGGTGCGCCGCGACGTGATCGACAACGGAGAGCTCTTTCGCCAGGGCGACGGCGAGGAAGGCAAGGCCCCGAATCCCGACGCACCGCCCTTCACCCGCTATCAGGTCAACCTGCTGGTGGACAATGCCGACCTGGACGGGGCGCCGGTGGTCTACGAGGACAACCCGACCTACGTCAACCTGGTGGGGCGCATCGAGCACATCGCCCGCATGGGCACCCTGGTGACCGACTTCACCCTCATCAAATCGGGTGCGCTGCATCGGGCCAACGGCGGCTTCCTGATCCTCGACGCATTGCGCCTGCTCACCAACCCCTTCGCCTGGGATGCCCTGAAGCGGGTGCTGCGCTCGCGCGAGATCCGCATCGAGTCCCTTGAACGTCTGCTGAGCCTCGCCAGCACCACCTCGCTGGAGCCCGAGCCCATTCCGGTCAGGCTCAAGGTGGTGCTGGTCGGAGAGCGCATTCTCTATTACCTGCTCAAGGCCTACGATCCGGACTTCGGCCAGCTGTTCAAGGTGGCCGCCGACTTCTCCGAGGACATGCCCCGCGCGCCCCAGCAGGATCACCTGTACGCCCGCCTGGTGGCCTCGTTGCAGCAGCAAAAGCGGTTGCTGCCCCTGACCCGACGCGCAGTGGAGCTGGTCATCGAGCAGGCCGCGCGCAGGGCCGCGGACGGCGAGCGCCTGTCGATGCATCTGGGCGGTCTGTCGGACCTGCTGCAGGAGGCCGACTACCATGCCCGCGCAGCGCGTGCCGAGGCCATCGACCGCGCACACGTGGAGGCCACCGTACGCGCCCAGCACCACCGCCTCGACCAGCTGCGCGAACGTCTCCAGGAGCAGATCCTGCGCGGCACCCTGCTGATCGACACCAAGGGGGTGCAGCTCGGCCAGATCAACGGCCTGTCGGTGATCGATCTCGGAGACTATGCCTTCGGCACCCCTACCCGCATCAGCGCCACGGCGCGACTCGGCAACGGCGAGGTGGTGGACATCCAACGCGAGGTCGACCAGGGCGGCCCCATCCACGCCAAGGGGGTGTTGATCCTCTCCTCCTACCTCGGCCGACGCTACGCCAGATTCCAACCCCTGTGCCTGTCCGCGAGCCTGGTGTTCGAGCAGACCTACGGCATGGTGGAGGGGGACAGCGCCTCGGTGGCGGAGCTCTGCGCCCTGCTCTCCGCCATCGGCGACGTCCCGCTGCGGCAATCGGTCGCGGTGACCGGCTCCGTCAACCAGCACGGGGAGGTCCAGGCCATCGGCGGAGTGAACGAGAAGATCGAGGGCTTCTTCGATATCTGCAACGCGCGGGGCCTCACCGGCGACGAGGGAGTAATCATCCCCGCCGCCAACCGCAAGCACCTGATGCTGCGGCCAGACGTGGTTACCGCCGCCGAGCAGGGTCGTTTCCACGTCTGGGCCGTGAGCCACGTCGACCAGGCGATGGAGCTGCTCACCGGCCAGCACGCGGGGCTGCCGGACCAGGAGGGAATCTACCCCACCGACAGCATCAACGGTCAGGTCCAGCAGCGGTTGGCGGAGTTCTTCGCCGTGCGTCAGCACTTGATCGGCCAAGGCCATCAGATGGACGACTGACCCCGGCGAGAAAGCGGTGCAGGATCGGTTCCAGGGCCTCGCCGGGCTGGCCGACCACCGCGAGGTCGCCGAAGCCTGCCGGGACCACCAGGCCCGCAAGTCCGCTCGCCGCAAACCGGTGCTGCCGCCGCGCGACCGTACCCGGCAACAGCAGCAGGGTCACCGGCCGCGCCTCCCCCGGCACCACCAGATGGACGCCGCGGCGGGGGCCGATCACACAGCGCCCGGCATAGGTCACCGGCCCGAGCCGTGAGTCCGCCTCGATGTCCAGCTCGCGCAACAGGGCCTGCACCCGGCGCCACGGGACAGGCGCCGCCGCCCATAGGTGAGACGGCTCGGCCCGGATGTGGTCGATGACCAGCCTCTCCCAGTCAGTCCCCAAAGATAGGCCGCGCAGCCCGATCCAGGCCGCGATCAGGGCCAGCGGGACGACGGCGAGCAGGAAAGGCCACCATCCTCTCGCGCTCACCGCAGCGCCCGGCCCGGGCATGATGTCCGAGCCCTCGACCTCGGCCGCCAGGGCCGCGCGCAGCCGACGCTCAAACGCCAGCGTATCCGCCGCGGCTCGCGCACATGCGCGGCAGTTGCGGGCATGGGCGCGGAAGCCCGGATCCCGCGTGTGTGGGTCGATCAGAAGCGCCCGCCGGAACTGCACGCACTTCACAGCCGACTACCGGCGCAAGGGTCTGCGCGTCCGTCGCCACACGGCGGTCCTGCATCTCCGTCTGTCCGGTTATCCATGCCCCGTAGGACCGCCGTCAGCCCCCCTTCATGACACGGCCTCAGCGGGATGTCGCCGATCGGGTTGTGATACGCTCACCGCTGATATGTTTTGACCTGTCAACTGTTGGCACGAAGTTTCGTAACACTCCTCTTCGATTCTCGTTTGAAAACAATTTGTTGTTGAGCCTGTGGGTATGTGGGCGAGAGGCCCGAGAGTGTGGTCAACCTGTGGGCCGCGCCAGTGATAGCCTCGACGTCTTGCGCCGAGCTTTCGGCGCGGTCCAGGGGTTGTCCACACGGCTCTGCTCGGGCCGGTCCGCAGGGATGCGGACTCGTCCACATACCCACAGGCTGGCGTCGACCTGGATGCAAACACATTGGCTCAGGACACACACGGCAGATTGCGACGGTGGATCATGCTGAGATGCGTGGATTGGTTACCGACCGGACTTCACTACGTCGCGGAGCTAGCCTTTCTCTACAATCAGGGATCGGCGCCCGGGATACCCGTTTGGGATTCTCCCGAACGCCACCGGTTTAGCGGTGACAAGGGTTCTCCACACCGGCCGCGTACGCCCTGAGTCAATGTGTCTGTTTCTCTTTCCTACTGTCCGATGAGTACCGATGCACTCTGCGCGGGTGAGCCACCGTCTCAGCCCTGCTGCGGAGCCAGACGGGGCATCTCCTGGCGCACGATGTCCCAGATGAAGCCGGCCAGCTCGCGGGCGATGGCCACGCACACCACCTTGGTGTTCTTCCCCGCCCGGGTCAGTGCGCGATAGCGCCCGCACAGGCGTGTCTGGGCCTTCCAGGCGATCTGTTTGGCCTCCGCTGAGGCATGGCGCGCCTTGCCCTTGAGGTGCTTGGTCCAACGCGCCGGGAAGCGGTAGCTCCAAGCCGACTCGACCAACATGCGCCGGGCATGGGCGTTGCCCGTGAGGGTGATGCCTCCCTGGCGCCGGCGCAGGCCCGAGGAATGCTCGCTGGGCACCAGCCCGAGAAAGGCCATCAATTGCTTGGGCGAGTCGAAGCGGGTGATGTCCCCGAGCTCGGCAAGCAGGACGATCGCCGCGAGCTTGTCGACCCCACGCAAGGCAATCAGGGAGTCGACCACGGGGGCCAGCGACCACTCGGGCAGGGCACGCATCAGATGATCGTTGAGCTGGGCCACCCGCTCACCGGCGGCGCGCTCGGCGACGATGTACTCCTCCAAGACCACTTGTTGCCAGGGATGCTCCATCTTCAACCCCGCCAGCCAGTTCTCGTGCGCCGGCGTCCAGCGGCTCTTGCCCCGCGGCCAGTGATAGCCATGGCGCAGCAGGAAGGCATTGAGCTGCTGGCGCGCCTTGCGCTCTTGGGCCTTCATGTCGTCGCGGGCACGGCTCAGGTCACGCATCCGCTCCTGCTCTTGATCGGGTACCCACACCGCCGTGAGATCGCCCGCACGCAGCAGCCGCGCCAGCTTCAAGGCATCGCGCCGATCGTTCTTGATGCGCTCGCCCGGCGCCTTGGGGATCCGCGATGGGGCGACCACCTGGCAGTCATGGCCGCAACCGAGGATCTGACGGTAGAGCACGTAGCCGCAGGGGCCGGCCTCGTAACAGAACTGCAGCAGTCCGCCGTCATAGGCCTCACTAAGCTTGGCGATGAGCTTCTCGATGCTCTTGGGCTTATTGGCGATCTCGCCGCGATACACCGGCTCCGCCTCGTCCGGGCTCTGCCAGCGCCACGGCGATGGTCTCCTTGTGCAAGTCCAGGCCGACATAGGCCGCGTGGCGCTCCTCGTGTTCGGCGCTGGTGACAACATCCAAGGCCGACGCCGTCTCTATCCGCTGCTGCTCTGGGTTAAACTTCTTCATGACCTGCCCCCCTCAATGTGGCTCTGTGTTGATCGAACAATCCGTCCTCAACATAACCCACGAGCGTTGAGGACGGGCAGGTCAAAACATGATGTCTACTGGTAACGGCGATGCCGCACCGCAGTATCTTGGCGGAATCACTGCATGAAGGAACGCGCGTTCGACACCATCGTCATCGGCACCGGGCCCGCGGGCGAAGGCGCGGCGATGAAGCTCGCCAAGACCGGCCAGCAGATCGCCGTGATCGAGGCCCACGACCAGGTCGGCGGCGGCTGCACCCACTGGGGGACCATCCCCAGCAAGGCCCTGCGCCATTCCATCCAGATGCTCGCCGACTACCGCCGCAGTCCCGCTGTTTCACCGTACCAAGGACCAGGTCGAGGTGGAGTTTCCGGACCTGCTGAAGGCCGCCGACTCGGTCATCGACAAGCAGGTGCGCACCCGCTACCGCTACTACCAGCGCAACCGGGTCGAGGTCATCTTCGGGCGCGCCCGCTTCGTCGATCCCCATCACGTGGAGGTGCTGCGGCCGGACGGCGTCGCCGACCTGCTGCGGGCCGAGCACTTCGTGATCGCCACCGGCTCACGGCCCTATCACCCGCCGGACCTGGATTTCTCCCACCCCCGCATCCTCGACAGCGACTCGGTGCTCGGACTGAGCCACACCCCGCGCTCCGTCACCATCTATGGGGCGGGCGTGATCGGCTGCGAGTACGCGTCCGTGTTCGCGACCTGGACGTGAAGGTCAACCTGGTGAACACGCGCGACCGCCTGCTGTCCTTCCTCGACGACGAGATCACCGACGCCCTGAGCTACCATCTGCGCCAGCTGGGGGTGGTGATCCGTCACGACGAGGAATACGAGCGGGTCGAACGCGGACGGCGACGGTGTCGTGCTGCACTGCAAGTCGGGAAAGAAGTTCAAGACCGACGTGCTGCTGTGGGCCAACGGGCGCACCGGAAACACCCAGGACATGGGCCTGGAGGACATCGGCCTGGAGCCAAACCGACGGGGCCAGATCGACGTCAACCAGAGCTACCAGACCTCGTTGCCGCACATCTACGCGGTCGGCGACGTGGCCGGTCCCCCGGCGCTCGCCAGCGCCAGCTACGACCAGGGGCGCTTCGTCGGCGCCCATATCGCGCACGGCGAGTGCGACTGGTCCCTGATCGAGGAGTTCCCGACCGGGATCTACACGGTGCCGGAGATCAGCTCCCTCGGCCGCACCGAGCGCGAGCTCACCGCGCAACAGGTGCCCTACGAGGTGGCCCACGCCCCGTTCAAGATCATCGCCCGCGCCCAGATCACCGGCCACACCGTGGGCATGCTCAAGATCCTGTTCCACCGCGAGACCCTGGAGATCCTCGGGCTGCACTGCTTCGGAGAGCAGGCCTCCGAGATCGTCCACATCGGCCAGGCCATCATGTCCCAGAAGGGGGCGGCCAACACCCTGCAGTACTTCGCCGAAACCACCTTCAACTACCCCACCATGGCCGAGGCCTACCGGGTCGCGGCACTGAACGGACTGAACAGGCTGTTCTGAGAGACCGGCAGTCGCGGAGCGATCGGACGCTGTCAGTCTCCCCTTGATCCCCAGCGGCCGCGGTTCGGCGCCTCTTACCGCGCGGCCGCGACAGGCCTGGCGCGGAGGAGACGTGCGACCTCGGCAGCCGGCGCGGGACGGGCGAAGAGGTATCCCTGATAGGTATCGCAGCCCATGCGCGACAACAGCGCCCGTTGGATGTCGGTCTCCACCCCTTCGGCGATCGTGATCAGCTTCAGGCTCTTCGCCAATGCGATGATGGCGCCGATGATGCCTTCGTCGATCGAATCCTTGTGCAGATCGATGACAAAGCTGCGATCGATCTTCAGTGCATCGAGGGGGAAGCGCTTGAGGTAGCTCAAGGACGAGTATCCGGTTCCGAAATCGTCGATCGCGATGCGGACACCGAGCGCCTTCAGCCTCTGCAGCTTGCCCCGGTTCTCCTCGGCATCGCTCATGATGACGCGCTCCGTGAGCTCAAGCTCGAGATAGCGCGGCTCGATGCCGAATTGGGTTAACGCCCGCAAAATGTCCCGTTCCAGGTTCTGGTGCTCGAACTGGCGGGCGGACAGGTTGACGGCAACCGGGACCAACGCGAGCCCTTCCTCCCGCCAAGCCGCCATTTGGGCGCAAACAGTGTCGAACACCCATTTGCCGATCGGAACGATCAGTCCCGTCTCCTCCGCTATCGGAATGAACTGCGCGGGCGAGATCTGCTCCCCGTCCCTCGTGCGCCAGCGAAGCAGGGCTTCCAGCCCCGTGACCTCGCCATTGGCGAGTCGCGTTTGGGCCTGGTAGTGCACTGCCAGCTCGTGGTTCTCCAGGGCACGGTTGAGCTGTGCCTCCAGGCTCAGCCGTTCCTGCGTCCGCCGGTTCATGTCCGGGGAGAAAAAGCGGAAGCAATTTCCCCCGGCTTGCTTGGCGTGCTCGAGGGCGGTATCCGCGTGTTTCATCAGCGAGCCGATGTCGGTGCCATCGTCCGGATACACCGCGATGCCGATACTCCCGCTGATGAAGATCTCCGTCTCCTGCGCCACCAACGGCTTCGCCACGGAGTCGAGAATGCGCTGGGCGAATTTGGTCACTTCCTGTTCCCGATGCAGTCCCCCGATCAGGATCATGAACTCGTCGGCACCGAGTCGCGCGAGTGAAAAACCATCGCTCTCGGACGCTTGCGCCTTGGCGATGGTGTCGGAGCAGCGCGTGCACGAGGACAGTCTCTTGGCGATCGCCTTCAGGAACGCATCACCCGCCGCATGCCCCAGGGAATCGTTGATGCGTCTGAAGCGATCGAGATCGAGGAAGATGACGGAGACCTTGGTGTGATCCCGCGCCGCCATGGGCAACAGCTTTCCGGCGTACTCCTTGAATAGCGCCCTGTTGGGCAATCCCGTCAACTCGTCGTAAAAGGCAAGTTGGTGAATGCGCGCCTCGGCTTCCTTCCGGGCGGTGATATCCTGAACCACGCCGTGGACGAGCTCCGGGCCGCCGCTCTCGCCGATCAAAACCATGCCCTGTGTCTGCACCAGACGCGGCTCTCCGGCTGATGCGATGACCCGGTGCTCCACGGAAAACGGGCCAGCCTCCTGGATTGCATCCCCGATCGCGGTGGAAACGGCTGCCCGGTCCCTCGGATGCACGCGGTCCAGGAAGTCCGCATAGGAGACCGACGCCTCCGATTGCCTTGTGCCGAGTATTCGATAGGCCTGCGCCGACCACCGCGCCTCGTTGGTCTTCAGATTCCATTCCCAGCTGCCGAGCCGCGCAATGCGCTGCGCCTCGGACAAGCGGTGCTCACTCTCGCAGAGCTCCCGGAAGGTATCGCGTGAGCGCAGGATGAACCGCAGGTGCTCAGTCAGGATGGGCCATCTGATCGGCTTGGTGACGAAGTCGGCAGCACCGGCATCGAAGGCCCTGACGATGGACTCGTGATCTTCCGACCCGGTAATGACGACGACGGTCGTGTGCTCTCCGCCCGGCAGCTGCTTGATACTCGCGCAAACGGTGAAGCCGTCGACTCTGGGCATCTCGAGATCGAGCAGGACCAGATCGTATTTTCCTTGCCGCTGCTCGAAGCGCTCGATCGCCTCTTGGCCGTCGATCGCCTCGTCAACGGCGACACCCAAGTTCTCGAGCACTTCTCTCGTCAGCAACCGCACCATCCTGTCGTCGTCCGCCACGAGGGCACGTCTTGTCGTTCTCAATCTGGCTTCTGCGTTCATCGAATCCCTCGCTCTCCTGTTTTTTCAGCCATAACCGATTCACCAAAGTACGCTGGATCGTTAGCCGTGCTCATCCGCGTTTCCGCGGCGCCGGACGCGCTGGTTTGTTCCTCGCCACTAGCTTGTGCGGTCGGCGCGCCGATGTTGCGCAATTCCTCGCTCACCGCCCGGTAGGTTCGTCCGATCGATTCTTGCAGCCTTTGCAGGACATCCCAGGCATTGAGGTCGACCTGGGCTTCTATCTCCCGCGCCAGCGCGGCCAGCGAGCGCGCACCGACGTGGGCGCTGCTGGACTTGAGCGCGTGCGCGGCCGCGTGCACCGCCTTGCCGTCCCGCTCGGCGAGCGCCGTTTCAAGGCGTGTCAACAGGTCCGGCGTTTCCGTTAAGAATACGTCCACGATCCTGCGTACCAGGTCGGGTTTACCTGCTTGCTGCAGCACCTGCACCGAGCGCAGCACCTTGGAATCCAGCAGAACCGGCACCTCGCACTCGGACTCGCGGGCGACTCCCTCCTCGTTTCCGGTCGCAGACGTCCCTCCACGCCGGGCACCGGCAGCCGCCGACAAACCCTCGCCGCCGAGCCAACGCGCGATCACGGAGAACAGCTGTTCCGGACTGATCGGCTTGGTGAGGAAGGCGTCCATGCCCGCCTCAATACAGGCCTGCTTCCCCGCCGGCGTCGTATCGGCGGTCAAGGCCACCACCGGGACGCGTCCGCCTTCCCCGTCGGGGAGCGCCCGGAGCCGTCGGGTCGCTTCGAGACCGTCCATCCCGGGCATCAGGCAGTCCATGAGCACCAGGTCGTAGGGACGGCGCCGCAGGGCCGCGAGCGCGGCCCTACCGTCGTCCGCCGTCTCGACCACGCACCCGAACGCCTCGAGCAGGCCCCTCGCAACCTCCTGATTGGTCCGATTGTCCTCGACCAGCAACACCCGCCCGTCCGGCTTGTCGAACTGGAGACGCCGCGCTGGACGGTTCTCCGTACGTTCGCGACCGAGCGCAACCGCGATCGTCTTGTACAGCTCGATCCCGCGGATGGGCTTGAGAATCCGGGATACCTGAGTAATGTCCACGCCGGATTCGTCCTCGCCCATGCCCTTGTCCATGAGCAGGATCGGAATCTCCCTGAGCTCCGGTGTGGCCAGGGTCATGCGCGCGAGCACGGTCCCGCTCAGACTCGGCATGGCGACATCGAGCAAAATCACATCGTAGGGCAGACCTCTCTGCACCGACTGGTGCATGAGCGCCAGCCCCTGGGCACCCGTTCCCGCCTGACTCGGGACCATGCCCCAGCGAGCGCACTGTGCAGCGAGAACCGCGCGCAGCGTGGCGTTGTCGTCCACGATCAGGATCCGTCGGCCCGCGAGGTCCTGGGCCGGAGCGAGCCTCGGATCGGATTGCGGCGCATCCAGCGTCACGGTGAACCAGAATTCCGCGCCGTCACCGAGCGTGCTGGTCACGCCGATCTCACCGCCCATGGCCTCGGTCAACTGCCTGGCAATCGCCAACCCCAGGCCAGTGCCCCCGAAGCGCCGGGTCGTCGACTCGTCCGCCTGGGCGAAAGAGTCGAATATCTTCGCGTGCTGGTCGTCACTCAGGCCGATGCCGGTGTCCTTGACCGAGCAGCGCAGACGGACCTGGTCCGCGTATCTTTGCTCCACGTCCAGAGCGACAAGGATCTCCCCCTTCTCGGTGAACTTGATGGCATTGCTTAGCAGGTTGGATACGACCTGGCGCAGACGCAGATGATCGCCCCTCACCGTGTCGGGCAGCTCGGGTGAGAACGAGGTGATGACCTCCAGACCCTTGGCGTGCGCGAGCCCGGCGAGTAGCCCTACGGCCTCCTCGACCTGCTCACGCGGTTCGAACTCGATGCACTCCAGCTCGAGCTTTCCGGCCTCGATCTTGGAGAAGTCCAGGACATCGGTCAGGGTGGCGAGGAGGGACTCCGCGGAGCGCCGTATGGTCCCGGCGTAATGCCGCTGCTTTCCGCTGAGCCCGGTGTTGAGCAACAGCGCCGCCATACCCAGAACCCCGTTCAAGGGAGTGCGGATCTCGTGGCTCATGGTCGCCAGGAACTGGCTCTTGGCCCGGCTCGCGGCCTCGGCCCGTTGCAGCTCGGCCGCCCGCTCCATCCTGCGGAGACGCATCCTCACGTAAGCCGACACCGACGCCAGGCCCAGGGCGACGTAGAGGCTATAGGCCCACCAGGTCGCCCAGGGCGCCGGCTTGACGTCGATCCACAGGGAAGCGCCCCGCTCGTTCCACACCCCGTCGTTGTTGGAGGCGATGACGCGGAAGTTGTAGTGGCCCGCAGCCAGGTTCGTGTAGGTCGCGCGGCGCACGGACGAGGCGTCCACCCAATCCCGATCGAATCCTTCCAGCTTGTACTTGTAACGGTTACTCGCAGGGTCGGTGAAATCGAGGGCGGAGAACTCGAACCCGATCACGTAGTCCTCGTGTCCCAGCTCCAATCGATCGATGGTCGCGAGGGTCCCGCCGGAGATCGCCTCGGCGTTGAATTTCAGGAAGGAGGTCAACACCACTGGTGGCGCGTTCGGGTTGTCCCTGACCGCGGACGGGTGAAAGGCGTTGAAGCCATTGGATCCACCGAAAAACAGCGTTCCGTCGGCGGCGCGAAAATGAGCTCCCTGGTTGAAATCGTTGCTTTGCAGACCACGGTTTTGGTCGAAGGTCTTCACGACTTGGGTAACCGGGTTCAAGCGGACAAGTCCCTGGTTGCTGCTGAGCCAGATGTTGCCGAGCTCATCGCTCTGGATACCATTGATCGCGGTGTTGGGCAGGCCCTGCTTGCTGGTGTAATGCTGAAACCTCACGACGCCACGTTCCCGGTCCTGCGCGCGCCAGCGGTTAACACCCCTTCCCTGCGTGCCGACCCAGAGGTCTCCGCGCGCATCCTCGTGAATCGCCCATACGCGATCGTGGGAGAGGCTGTTCCGATCTGCGGTGTCATGCATGAACCGCCGGAAGGAGCCCTCGTCATCGAGGCGATTGAGCCCTCCCCCGTCCGTACCTATCCAGAGGGCGCCGGAGGAGTCCTCGACGATCATCAGGACGCGGTTACTGCCGATGCTCGCGGGATCGTCGGGATCGTGCTGGAAACGGGTGAAGGAGCCATTCGCTGGGTCGTAACGGTTGAGGCCTCCCTGATAGGTTCCGACCCACAGGATGCCGCGGCGGTCCTCGAGTATGCCGGTGACACCGTCGGCGCTCAGGCTGTTAGGATCACCGGGGTCATGGCGGAAGTATGTAATCTCTCCGCTGCTCGGATCCAATCGGTTCAGCCCGCCCGTGTAGGTCCCCACCCATATCAATCCACTGCGGTCCACGTGCACCGACATGACGCGGGGATCGCTCAACCCGCCGGGACGGCCGGAATCCAGCGGGTAACGGCGGACGGTTCCGTCTGCGGAATCCATCCGGTTGATGCCTCCACCATAGGTCCCGATCCAGATGTCTCCACCGGAATCTTGTGCGAAGGAGGTCACGACATCGTTGCCCAGGCCCTGTGACGCCTCGGGGTCGTGGTTGTAGTGGGCGAAGTACCCCAATTCCGCGTTCCACTTGTTGACACCCGCGTAGGTCCCTACCCACAGGACCCCTCCGGCGTCCTGATACAGGGAGAGGACGCGATCTTCACTCAGGCTCATCGGGTTGGCGGGATCGTGGCGCAGAGTCACGAAGCCCTGCCTGTCCGGTTGCCACTGGTTGAGGCCGCGGTCGGTGCCAACCCAGAGTCTGCCGCGACTGTCCTGTAGCATGGCGCTGACGAGGTCGGAGGAGAGCGCCGTCGGATCGGACTGATGATGCCCGAAGCGTTCGAACGTGCGGGTTTTCCGATCGAAGCGGTTCAGCCCCGCCGTGTAGGTGCCGACCCAGAGGTCGCCATCGGCGTCAATATAGGTGGTGCGGACACGATCGCTGCTCAGGCTGTTCCGATCGAGGGGGTCGTTGCGATAGCGGGTGAATGACCCGGACGCCGGATCGAATCGACCGAGGCCGCTACCGTCGGTCCCGATCCAGATCGCTCCGTCACGGTCTTCGCATAGGCTGCGAACGCGTTCGTTTACTTCCCCCTTCTGCTCCACCTGGTCCATGCCTAGCCGTTCGAATCGCCGGGTGTCGGCGTCGAAGCGGTTGAGCCCACCGCCATCGGTCCCGACCCAGATGACGCCGGAGGCGTCTTCGAGGATCGCACGGACATGATTATGGCTAAGGCTCTCGGCATCGTTCGGGTCGTGCAGGAAATGCACGAACTTGCCCGTTGCCTGGTCGAGGCGGTTCAGGCCGCCGCTGGCGGTCCCGACCCATAGAGTGCCGTCGCGATCGACGTAAAGGGTCTCGATATAGTCGCTGGAAATGGAATCCGGATCGTCCGGGTCGTGGGTGTAAACCTCGAAGCGATAGCCGTCGAAGCGGTTAAGCCCCTCCTGAGTGCCGAACCACATGAACCCGTGTTGGTCCTGGGCGATGGCGTGAACGGCCGCCTGTGAGAGGCCGTCCGCGGTCGAGAGCGAGGCAAGGGGCAGATCCAACGTTTCGGCGCCAACCAGTCCCGGCCCGAAGGCCAGGCAGCCCAGGGCGAGCAGTACGGGAAACGCGCGTGACCGGTTCGTCCGCTTCACGGCTGCTGCGCCTTTCTGCGGTCTTGCAGGAGCAGCGGAGCCTGGATGGAGGTCGTGACCTTAGCGTGGCCGAGCGCGACTTGCCCATCCAGATCGGCCCTGATCTTCTCCGGCAGATCATGAGGCGCGGATCGCCGACCGCTGTGGATACCCACCCAGGCGTCGCGCTGCGTGTTCTTGGCGATGTACGAGGCCTGGTCGGCGATGTTCATGACCTGCTCCCAGGTGAGCAAGTCGGGCTTCGCGGGGACGAAGGGGTAGGAAGCAAAGCCAATGGAACCCGAGAGCCGGCCGACGTGGCCCCCGCCCAGCCGATACTGGTGCTGGCTGATGCCGACGCGGACCCGCTCCGCGAGCCTCTCCACGCCTGGTCGGTTGCCCGGTCTGCCGACGATCAGGAACTCGTCTCCGCCCCAGCGGATGACCTCCTCGGAGCTCTCGCAGCAGGAACAAAGGACGTCGCGCACCTGCGTGAGGGCAAGATCACCCGCATGGTGGCCATGGGTGTCGTTGATCTGCTTGAAGCCGTCCAGGTCGACCATCATGAAAAACATGCCGGGCGATATGTCGACCGCGTGAGCTTCGTCCGTCCCCTGCCTGGATGGGTCGGCCCGCCCATCGACGAGATCGACCTCGTTCTCCATGAGATCGTAGAGGTATCGCCGGTTCGGTAGCCCGGTCAGGGAGTCCGTTACACTCGCGCGCTCAAGCTTCGCATTGAGGTTCTGCAGCTCATTGTTTCGCACGGCAAGCTCACGGGTCCTGAGGCGCACCTGGCGCTCCATATCTAGGCGGTGCCGGGTCTCCGACGCGAGCTTCCTGCGCTGCCGGTAGAGGAAGGAGCCGAACAACGCGAGCACGAGACCAAGGTACAGCGCGTAGGCCCAGGTCGTCCCCCAGGGAGGCGGCACCACACGCAAGGCGAGATCGGCGCTGGCCTCACTCCAAACGCCCTCGTCGTTTGACGCCATCACCTTGAAGACGTAGGAGCCTGGCGGCAGGTTCGTGTAGGTAGCCCGGCGGTAGCTGCCCGGATCCAACCAATCGTTATCGAACCCCACCAGCATGTACCGGTACTGGTTCTTGTCGGGCGAGGCGAAATCGAGGCCGGCGAAATCGAACGCGAGGAAGGAATCGCGGAATCCGAGCTCGACGGCGGTCTCATCCGGTTCTCCGCTGTAGCGGGACGCCAACTTTCTGGTCTGCGTCCGCGCGGTGACGACCACCGTCGGCGCATGGAGATTCTCGCGGACCGCGTCGGGGTTGAAGGCGACGAGGCCATCCGCGCTTCCAAAGTACATAAAACCGTCGCTGCCGCGTAGTCGGGAGCCGAAATTGAACTCGCCGTGCGGCAGTCCGTGATGCGCGTCGAACAGGCGAACCTCGCCAGTATCCGGTTCAAACCGGGAAATGCCTCGATTGCTGCTGAGCCACAAGGCATTGTCGCCAGCCTGCAGGATGCCGAAGACGGTGTCACTGACCAGGCCAGTCGATTTCCTGAAGCGCGCGAAGCGCTCCCGGCCGATCGCCCGGTCGTCCGGTGACCAACGGTTGAGACCGCCATCCATGGTTCCGATCCACAGCGAACCATCGCGGCCTTCCGCCAGTTCCCACGCGCTGTCGCTGCTCAGACTCTCGGGTTTGTTCGGGTGATGGCGATAGCGCCAAAAAGTTTGGGTGCTCTCGTCCAGGCGATTGAGTCCGGCATCCTCGGTTCCGATCCACAGGTGGCCCTCGCGATCGCGCAGCAGGGCCATGGCACGGTCGCTGCTGAGCGTTGATTGGTCGTTGGAATCGTGGCGGAAGCGCGTGAATTCGCCGCTATCCGGGTCCCGGCGATTCAGCCCGCCGCCGTAGGTCCCGACCCACATCACGCCGTCGGGATCGCCCCAGATGCAGGTCACGGCGTTGGAACTGAGCGAGCCCGGGTCCTGAGGATCATGCAGGATCCGTTCGATCAGCCCCGTCTCCGGATCCAGCCTCGCGAGTCCCTCGCTTCGGGTCCCGACCCATACGGTACCCGCGGGATCGACGAACAGCGCCATGACACGGTCATCGCCGAGACTGTTCGGATCGTTGGCGTCATGGCGATAGACCGACACCGCCCCGGTGACCAGGTCCAGGCGGTTGAGTCCCGCGCCATAGGTGCCGAGCCAGATGCCGCCACCCGGCCCTTCGTCGAGCGCCGTGATCACGTGGCCGCTCAGCCGCGGCCATTGCTCCGGCCGATCCGAGATGGACCGGAAGGCGTCACTCACATAGTTCCACTTGTTGACGCCGTCATAGGTGCCCACCCACAGCACCCCGCCCTGGTCCTGGAAGATGGCGGTGACGCGGTCGTTGCTCAGCGCGTGGCGGTTGCCGCGGTCCTGACGGTATCGAACGAACTTGCCTGCGCTCGGGCGCCATTCGTTGAGCCCCCCATCGGTGGCGACCCACAAGTTGCCGTCGGCGTCCTCCATCACATCGCGGACCCAGTCGTTGCTCAGACTGTGCGGATCCTGGGCGTCGTGGCGAAAGACCGTGAAGGTGGAGGCATGCGGGTCAAACCGATTCAGCCCGCCCTCATAGGTTCCGATCCAGAGCATGCCCTGGCGGTCCTGGTAGAGGCTCCTGACGCGATCGTGGCTGATGCTGTTCGCCTGACCCGGCTCATGGCGATAGTGACGGAACTTGCCACGCTGGGGATCGAGCGCCGCGAGCCCCGCGCCATCGGTCCCGATCCACAAGACGCGATGGTCGTCTTCGAGTAAGGAGAGAACCGTGTCGTTGCCCAGGCTGTCTGGGTCCCCGGGCTCGTGCCGAAAGCGGTCGAAGCGTCCCGTGGAGCGGTCCAGGCGGTTGAGCCCACCACCGTCAGTGCCGACCCAGATGCTCCCGCCACGAGATCCTCGTAGATCGCTCGGACTCGATTGCTGCTGATGCTGCTCGCATCCCGCGGGTCGTGGCGAAAGTGGTCGAAACTTTCTGTTTCCGGATCGTAACGGCTCAAGCCACCACCATCCGTGCCAACCCACAGGGTACCCGACCGGTCGACGAGCAGGCTCCACACCCAGTTGTGCGAGAGCGAGCCCGGGTCTTCGGCATCGTACTCAAAGACCCGCAGATCGTATCCGTCGTAGCGGTTGAGACCTTCCTGAGTCCCGATCCAGAGGAAACCCTGTTGGTCCTGCGTCAGTGCGTTGACGGAGTTCTGTGACAGCCCATTGGCCGAGCTGATATGCAGGAAGTGGATGTT
>CAVORB010000016.1:0-197500 GCA_963698495.1 uncultured Gammaproteobacteria bacterium
CCTCCTGGCGCTGCCCGCCAGGGAAGTGCGAAGCACGAGGCGGGTAGTCCCCGGCAGGCGTAGGCGCGTGCGTGGGGCCGTAGCGGCGCAGGGGCCGCAGGTCCCGGAGCGAGCGAAGGGCCCATGCAAGCGCATCCGATACGCCGTCGAGCCATTTGTGGGAGCCGTCGTGCGCGGCTTCCCAACGAGGAAGTCGGGCGCGGGGGCGGACGCAGGGCGTCCGGGGCACAGAAGAACTTGTCGCCATTTCCCGAGTCCCGGCGGCACAGGATGTCCCCGCCGGAAATCATGAGGGATCACGCGACACTCCATCAAGCGCGAGCTACGGTAGCCCTGGTCTACTCGGAGTAGCCTCCGCGGCTGCGCGACCGCGAGTCGCGGGCGAAATAGCTCGCGCGCCCGCCCGGAATGACCGTGATTCCGGAAGGGCTGACGTGGAAGCGCTGGCGGTCGGCCTCCTCGTCGTAGCCGATGACGTCTCCGGCCTCGATGATGTTGTGCCGGTCGATGATCACCCGGCGCAGTCGGGCGCCGCGGCAGATGCGGCTGTAGTCCATCACGATGCAGTCCTCGAGCTCCACGTCCTCCTCGATCACCGCCTCGCGCCGGATGATCGAATCGCGGATGCGCACGCCGTCATGGATGACCGTGGCCGCCCCGAGCAGGCTGTTGCGCACCTCTCCCCCGAGCACACGTGCGACCGGGCCCTGGTAGTTGCTGGAGAAGATGGGCCACTGCGGGTTGAACATGTCGAACACGGGCTCGCCCCCGAGCACGTCCTTGTGGGCGTCGAAGTAGGCGTCGATGTTGCCGACGTCGCGCCAATAGACGCGGTCCTCATAGGGCTTGATGCCGGGAATCTCGTTGGTCGCGAAGTCGTAGGCGAACAGGCGGTGGGTTCTCAGCAGCCGCGGCAGCACGTGCCCGCCGAAGTCGGTCTCGCCGTTCTTGCGCGCCTCGTGCAGGGCGGACACGAGGACCTCGGTGTCGAAGATGTAGTTTCCCATCGAGGCGAACGCATGCGCGGGATCATCCGGCATCGGGGCCGGTTCGGCCGGTTTCTCCTGGAAGGCCTGGATGCGCCCCTCGGGATCGGCGGCGATGACGCCGAAGCCGCGGGCATCCGCGAGCGGGACGGGCAGGGCGGCGATCGTGACGTCGGCCTCTCGTTCGCGGTGGAAGGCGACCATCTGCCGGATGTCCATGCGGTAGATGTGGTCCGCGCCGAACACCGCGACCAGATCGGGGGCATGGTCCTCGATGAGGTTGATGTTCTGGTGCACGGCGTCGGCGGTGCCCTGAAACCAATGCTCCCCGGACATCATCTGCGGCGGCACGACGGTAACGAATTGGTCCTGCAGCAGCGGCGAGATGGTCCAGGACTTGCGCACGTGCTCGATCAGCGACTGCGACTTGTACTGGACCAGGAGGTAGATGGTGTGGATCTGGGAGTTCACCAGGTTGCTCAGCACGAAATCGACGATTCGATACCGGGCGCCGAAAGGCACCGACGGTTTCGAGCGCACCGAGGTCAGCGGTTGGAGACGGGATCCCTGTCCGCCTGCCATGACGAAGGCGATGATTCGATCGGTCTGCATGTTTCCTCCCCGCACCCAATGCAGAGCGGGCGCTTTTTACCTCTTCATGTCCGTCGCCGCTGCGGGCGACGGCGCTGTCTACCCATGCTGGCATTCTCCACCACTTTCCGTTCCGCGGGAACGCGACCCAAGGCTTTTTCGTCTGGGGGATGATGGAGGTCAGTGCCCTGGCTCACCTCTCCGCCTGCCGGTGGACATAGGCGCCGACCCGGCGGTCGTAGACAGCATAGGCCGCGTTCGGTGACGATTTCGTGAATCGAGAAATGCGCGGGGACCACAGGACGCCTCGCTGGGGCTAAACTAGGGGCCTTGTTCGAAGCGCTCTCTCGGAGGACGGTAATGGCCGACAAGCTGAAGGTACCGCGGCGGCCGGTTGTTTTGATCATTCTCGACGGCTTCGGGGTCAATCCGACCAAGGCCAACAATGCGGTTGCCATCGCCGACACGCCCCGCTTGGACGCCTACTTCTCCCGCAATGCCCACACCACGCTGCAGGCCTCCGGCCGCGCGGTCGGGTTGCCCGACGGTCAGATGGGCAACTCCGAGGTGGGCCACATGACCTTGGGCTCTGGTTGTGTCATCCGCCAGGATCTGGTGCTCATCGACGACGCCGTTGCCGACGGCTCCTTCTTGGAGAACCCTGCACTCAACCAGGCGGCCGCCCGCGCCGCCGAGCGGAAACGCCCGGTTCACCTGATGGGATTGATCTCGGACGGCGGCGTGCACAGCCATGTCAATCACCTGCTGGCATTGATCGGGTTGTGCCAGCGTAAGGGGGCGGTGCCCGTGGTGCACATGATCACCGACGGCCGCGACACGCCGCCCCGCTCCGCCGTGGGCTACCTGGGTCGGGTCGAGAGCGCGCTCGAGGCGGCGGGCGGGCGAATCGTCACGCTTTCGGGCCGCTACTACGCCATGGATCGGGATCATCGCTGGAACCGCACCGAGCGCGCCTTTAACGCCATGGTGCACGCGCAAGGCCGGCCCGCCGACACGGCGGCGGAGGCGATCCGACAGGCCTACGCGGAGGGCGAGGACGACGAGTTCATCATCCCGACGGTGATCGCGGGCGGGGAGCCGATCGCGAACGGCGACAGCGTCATCTTCTTCAACTTCCGCAAGGACCGGCCGCGACAGACCGTGTCGGCCCTGTGCAAGACGGACTTCGATCACTTCGACCGCGGCGCTTTCCGGGCGGCGGAAGTGACCTGCATGATGGAGTACGACAATCGCTTGGGCCTCGCTTACGCCTTCGACCATGAGCGGCCAGACGTCACCCTCGCGCAGGTGCTGAGCGAGGGCGGGATGAATCAGTTCCACTGTGCGGAGACCGAGAAATACGCGCACGTTACCTTCTTCTTCAACGGAGGGCATGGCGATCCCCTGCCGGGGGAGGAGCGCCGTCTGATCCCATCGCCCCAGGTCGCGACCTACGATCTCAAGCCAGAGATGAGTGCCGCGGAGGTCGCGGACGCCGTGATCGAGGCCCTGCAGAGCGGAAGCTACCCCTTCGTCGTCGTCAACTTCGCCAATGGCGACATGGTCGGTCACACGGCGGTCCGCGACGCCGTGATTCAGGCCGTCGAGACACTCGACCGGGAGGTCGGACGGGTGCTGGATGTGGCGGTGGAGGAGGGCTACTCGGTCATCCTCACGGCGGACCATGGCAATTGCGACGAGATGGTGGACCCGCTGACGGGCGCCCCTCACACCCAGCACACCGTCTATCCGGTGCCTTGCCTGATCGTCGACGAGACGCCCTGGCGGCTCGCCATCGGCGCCGGCATCGAGTCCATCGCCCCCACGGTGCTCGACCTGCTGGGGTTGCCCAAGCCCGGCGCGATGCAAGGTCATTCGCTCCTGATCGCCCCGGCGGAGGCCTGATGTCATGCAGGGAATCGCCTTGCCGCGGCCGCTCTCCGCACTTCTGACCGGCTGAGGAGGACACCGCGATGCAGCAATACCTCGATCTCCTGCGGGACGTGGTGGACAACGGTGTCGACAAGCACGACCGCACCGGGGTGGGCACGCGCTCGGTGTTCGGCCGTCAGATGCGGTTCGACCTCGCGCGCGGGTTTCCCCTGGTGACCACCAAGAAGATCCACCTCAAGAGCGTGATCTACGAGCTCCTGTGGTTTCTGAGCGGATCCACCGACAACAACTGGCTCAAGGAAAGAGGTGTCTCGATCTGGGACGAATGGGCCGCCGATGACGGCGATCTGGGTCCCATCTATGGGCGCCAGTGGCGCAGCTGGGGCCGCCCGGATGGCACCCACATCGACCAGATCGCGGGCCTGGTCGAGGACATCCGGCGCGACCCCGACTCCCGCCGGCTCCTGGTCAGTGCCTGGAATCCGGCTGACCTGCCCTTGCCCGGGCTGGCTCCGCGGGATAACCCCGCTCGCGGACGGATGGCGTTGGCGCCCTGCCACTGCCTGTTCCAGTTCTACGTGGCCGGCGGCAGGCTGTCCTGCCAGCTCTACCAGCGAAGTGCGGACCTGTTTCTCGGGGTCCCCTTCAACATCGCGAGCTACGCCTTGCTGACGCACATGGTTGCCCAGCAGTGCGACTTGGAGGCCGGTGAGTTCGTGCACACCTTCGGCGACGTGCATCTCTATCGCAACCATCTCACCGACGAGATCGTCTTTGCCCAGCTGGGTCGCACGCCGCGCCCCCCGCCGCGGCTGGTGCTCGCGCGCCGCCCGCCCTCCCTGTTCGACTACGCGCTGGAGGATTTCATCCTCGAGGGCTACGATGCCCACCCGGCGATCCGCGCCCCGATCGCCGTGTAACCGGATCGACCATCGCAGGACCCCGCCGTGATTGATGCCCTGATCGAGTACGGACTCTTTCTCGCCAAGACCCTGACCCTTCTGTTTGGGATCGGACTGCTGCTGATCCTGCTGGTGCGCGCGCGGCGGGGACGCCGTTTCGACGGCGATCGGCTCGAGGTGGAAGACCTCAACGACAAGTACCGCGACATGGCGCGCACGCTCAAACGGGCATCCCTGCCGCACAAGACATTTCGCAAGATCCTGAAATCGGACGAGAAGGCCGAGAAACGGCGCCGGAAGGGGGAGGGCAAGGGGCGGAAACGGATCTTCGTCGTCGACTTCCATGGCGACATCAAGGCGACGGAGGTCGCCTCCCTGCGGGAGGTCATCACCGGTGTGCTGATGGAGGCGGAAGACGGCGACGAGGTGCTGGTGCGGCTGGAGAACGCGGGCGGCATGGTCACCGAGCACGGGCTCGCGGCGTCGCAGCTGGCGCGGGTGCGCGAGCACAAGGTCGCGCTTACGGTGTCGGTCGACAAGGTCGCCGCGAGCGGAGGCTACCTCATGGCCTGTGTGGCCGACCGCATCATCGCGGCTCCCTTCGCCGTGGTCGGCTCAATCGGCGTGGTGGCGCAGCTGCCCAACTTCCATCGCCTGCTGGAGCAGAGCGGCGTCGATTTCGAGCTCCACACCGCGGGCGAGTACAAGCGCACCCTGACCCTGTTCGGCGAGAACACGGAGGCGGGCCGGGAGAAGCTGCGCCAGCAGCTGGAGGACACCCATCTGCTGTTCAAGGATTTCATCAGCGAGTACCGCCCGCGGCTTGACCTCCCGCGGGTGGCCACGGGCGAGTATTGGCACGGCAGGCAGGCGCTGGATCTGGGCCTGGTGGACGAGATCAAGACCAGTGACGACTACCTGATGGATGCGCGCGAGCAGGCCGATCTCCTTCTCGTCTCCTACGAGGCGCGCAAACGACCGGTGGAGCGTTTGCTCGCGTCCGTCCAGGCCATCCTCAGGACACTCGGTATCCGCTGACGGGCGGCCTGCCGGCACAGGTGCCCGACCGGGGGAATTACCGCCGCCGGCAGGCCGCGACCTCGCTTATACTTCCAAGCCTGCGCCCGTAAGGTCGCCACCACCGCCAGAGACGATGGGGAAGCATCATGACCACCACTCCCGACACCAAAAAAACCTGCCACAACCCTCTCTTCCGGATGCTCAGCGCCGGTCAGCGCCGACAGCTCCTTGCCAGCTCCCTGGCCCTGGCGGGGGCTGCTCTGGCGTTTCCCGCCGCCGGCCAGGACGCCCAGTCGAGTCCGGGCGCAGAGGCCCAAGCCTTCCAGGTGGCTGAGGACGCGCGCCGGGCATTCGATACCCTCGCGGCACTGCAGGCCCGCCAGAAGGGGATGGAACAGGAGGCGGAACGTCTGCAGCAGGCCCTGAGAGACATGGAGCTTGAGGCCGCCGAGCTGCGTGGTCAGTTATCACGCCTGGAGCAGATCAACGCGGAGGTGGATAGCGCCCGCGCGGCGCTGGCGGACGAGAAAGCGCGATGCGCCGCCGATCTTGCCCAGGCGAGGCAGGGGGCGGAGCAGGCGCAGCAAGCCCTGCGCGAGCGAGCAGAGTCCGAGCAGCAGCGCCAAGCGGAGCAGGAGCAGCTAGCCAACCGCTTCGCGGAGCTGGAGGCGCTGCGGGACCAGGCCTTGACCGCCAATCTCGGCCTGCAGGAGGACAAGCGAAAGCTGACCGCTGAGATCGAGGCGCAGCGCCAGACCCTCGCCGAGTCACGGCTTCAGCTCGAATCGTTGCAGGCGAAGCTGGGCGCGACCCAGACGGAGCTGCAGGTCGTTGCTGACGCCAAGGCGGGTCTTGAATCCGAGCTGATGCAGACGCGCGAGTACAAGGATGCGATTGGTCAGGATCTCGCGGCGGCCCAGGAGGCCCAGCGGCAGGCCCAGGCGGAGAACGAGCGACTCCAGGCCGCGGTCGCGGATCTCCAATCGCAGCTTGCCGCGAAGTCCGGCGAAACCGAGCAGGCGCAGGCCAAGCTCGCTGGCCTGACGACCGAGTATAAGACCCTGGAGGATCTGCAGGCGCAGGCCCTGTCCGCGGCGGACGAGGGGAGTAAACGCATCGCGTCCCTGGAGGCGCGCGTGGCGGAGCTGGAGGGCGCCAACCAGGCCCTCACCAGTGAAAGAGACGAGCTAGCGGGGCGACTGACGACGGCAGAGAGCGCGAACGCTGACCTGGAGAAGAAGCGCGCCGATTTACAGGCGGCACTCGACTCCTCCGAAGCGAAGGCGGCGGACCTGCAGGCGCGAATTACGCAGCAGGAACAGGCGCATGCCGCGGCATTGGCGGAAGCCGCGGAGGTCAAGGCCAAGCTCGATGCCGAGAAGAGCGAGCTGGCTGCGGCGCTGGCCAGTTCCCGTCAGGAGGCGGAAGATCTCGCGCAAAAACACAAGGTGCTTCAGGAGACCCACGCGGGTGCGGTGGCCGCCGTGGAGCGGCTGCAGAAGGACAAGTCCGATCTGCAGGCCAGCCTCGAAACGGAACAGAAAAGGGCCGCGGATTTGGACTCCATGCACGGCGAGGCCAGGAAACAGGTGGGAGACCTTGAGCAGCGCCTGCGCGAAACCGAGGAGCGGGCCGCGTCCGAGGTGCAGGCGCTGCAGGCACAGCTGGCCCAGGCCGAGCAGGCGGCGACCGACGAGCGCGGGAAGCTCCAGGCACAGCTGGCCGCGAGGGAAGGCGAGGTCGGCGACCTCCAGGCGCGGCTCCAAGAGGCCGAGTCGGGGCTGACGGAGCTTCGCGGCAAGCTGCCCGCGAGCGAGGGCGGGACGGTCTCCGACGAGCAAGTCCAGGGGGCCGCGGCGGAGTACCTCCAGTCGCTGCGCGATCTGCACTACAAGAGAGGAGAAATGGACAAGGCGGCCTGGAATGAGGAGCGAGGCCGGCTCGAGCATGCCTTGCGCGACAAGCAGTACCTGCTTGCCCAGTCCATGTCCGCGCGCAGTGTATATCCGGTGCAGCGCAACGACACCCTGGCCAAGATCAGCAGGGAGGTATACGGAGACGGGAACCGCTGGCCGGAGATCTTCGAGGCCAACCGGCATCTGCTGGAGAATCCGGATCGCGTCTTTCCCGGCATGACCCTGGTCATACCCTGATCATGGGTCAAGACGGGACGCGCGCGGCGGGCGCCGCGGCCGGCGCCCGTCACCGTCCAGTCCATGCCGATCAAGCCGGGAGTTGTCGACGCCATGGTCGAGGGCGCGGAGGCGGCGCGCATCTCTGCCGCCGAGCTGATCGGCGCCTACGATGGCTTCCTTCTCGACGCTTACGGGGTCCTGGTCGACAAGACGGGTGCATTGCCGGGGGCCGAGGGGTTTCTCAAGCGCCTTGTCGATGCCGGGAAACCCTATCTCGTCCTGACCAACTCCGCGAGTCGCTTGCCGGAGACGCTGGCACGGGAGTTCTCTGCCGCGGGTTTCGAGATTCCGGCTGCCCGCATCCTCACCTCGGGTCTCCTGCTCGAGGACTGCTTCAGGGAACGGCGCCTGGAAGGGGCCGGCTGTCTGGTGCTCGGGCCGGCGGACTCCGCGCGTTACGTGAGGCGCGCCGGCGGCCGTGTGGTGTCGGCCGGGGCGGATGCCGAGGTCGTGGTCATCGCCGATCAGCAGGGATTTCCCTGCCTGGATCTGATGGATCACGCCTTGAGCCTGATCCTGCGACGGCTCGACGCCGGTCGCCCGATGCACATCCTGCTCTGCAACCCCGATCTCATCTATCCGGTGGCGCCCGGCCGCTACGGATTCACCGCCGGTGGTTTGGCCGCCATGCTCGAAGCCGTGATGCGCGAGCGTTATCCCGGGATGTCCAAACCCATCGTAGCGCTCGGCAAGCCGCATCGACCCATGTTCGACGCCGCGCGCCGGCGCCTGAGCGGCGGACGCCTGGTCATGATCGGGGACCAAATGGCCACGGACATCCTCGGGGCCAACCGCTGCGGCATCGACTCTGCGCTGGTGGGCTCCGGGCTGTCGCGCGGTATGGATGCCGCTCCGGCGGCGATCCGTCCCACCTGGCATCTCGGCTCGCTCATCGTTTGAGTTGCCCCGTCGGGCGCAGAGCCCGCGCGGTGTCAAGTTTCCGGGATTGGTGCTGATCGTCGCCGAACGGCGCACGTTCTCGTTTTGGCGGCGCTCCCGGGCGGCACAAGGGGGCGTGCGGGAATCAGGCGGCTGGGGCCTTCTCGACGCGGCGATGGATCTCGTTGCGCAGGCAGGCGAGGGCCGTCTCGCAGACGATGGCGGTGTCGTTCTCCGTCGTGATGAAGAACACATCGTCCACCTCGGCCCCAACCGTCGCGATCTTCGCGTTCTGCAAGCGGATCCCGCAGGTGTCGAACACCGCTCCCACGTCCGCGAGCAGTCCCGGGCGATCGAGGGTGGAGAGGCGCATGACCGTGCGCTGGTTGCGCTCGTCGGGCGTGAAGGTGACCTCGGTCATCGTCGGGAAATGCTTGTACTGGCGCGGGAGCCTCCGTTGGACATGCACGTCGTCGTGTGGTGAAGCCTGAAGGCCTTGTTCGAGCGCACAGCGGATCTCTTCCATCCGCAGCTCCTCGCCGATGGGCGAACCCTCCAACTCCAGCACGTAGTATGTATTCAGCACCATGTGGTCGTCGGTGGTCATGATGCGGGCATCCATGATGCTGAGGCGCAGCTGGTCGAGCAAAGCGGTGGTGCGGGCGAACAAATGGGCCCGGTCCCGGCTGTAGAGAAAGATCTCGGTCCCGCCGCGCGCCGTGACCGGCCGAATCGTGACCAGGGGGAGGTCGTCGGCCGGCACGGCCAGCACCAGTCGGGTCTGCCAGGCGATCTCATCCGGCGAATTGTGCAGGAAGTAGTCGAGACTGAATTTGATCCACAGCGCCGTGCAGGCGTCCTCCTGGACCCCATACTTCTCCAGCAGGCGCAAGGCCTCCGTTTGTTTCTGCTGGATCAGCTCGTCCTGGGCCTGTGGATTCTCCAGGCCGCGCACCAGGGCTCGGCGTGTCGCGTGGTAGAGCTCCCGTAGCAGGGCCTCTTTCCACGAGTTCCATCGCTGTGGGTTGGTGGCGCGCGCGTCCGCGACGGTGAGCAGATAGAGATAATCGAGCCGGGTGGTATCGCCGATCTCCGCGGCGAACGTCTGGATGACCTCCGGATCGCTGGTGTCCTTGCGCTGGGCGGTCATGGACATGACCAGGTGTTTCTCCACCAGCCAGGCCACCAGGCGGGCGTCGTACTCGGAGAGGCCGTGGAGCAGGCAGAAGTCCCAGGCGTCCCGGGCGCCGATCAGGGAGTGGTCGCCGCCACGCCCCTTGGCGATGTCATGGAACAGGCCGGCGAGGTACAGCAGCTCCAGCTTGGGGATGGTATGGGCGATGGCGCTTGCCAGCGGATACTCGTCGGCGTGCTCGGGTACGCAAAAGCGGCGCAGGTTGCGAACCAGGCGCAGGGTGTGCTCGTCGACCGTGTAGACGTGGAACAGGTCGTACTGCATGCGCCCGACGATGTTGGCGAAGGCCGGGATGTAGGCGGCAAGCACCCCGTAGCGGTTCATGCGCCGCAGGGCGTGGGTGAGGCCCGTGGGGTAGCGAAAGATCTCCATGAACAGGCTGCGCGCGCGCAGATCCGCGCGGACCTTGTCGTCGATGTGGTGGCGGCTCTCGCGGATCAGGCGGATGGTGCTGGCGCGCACCCCTTGCAGCTGCGGGTGCGTCTGCAGAATATGGAAAACCTCGAGCAGGGCAACGGGACTGCGGCGGAAGACGTCCGCGCGCGTGACTTCCAGGAATCCGCTGCGCGACTGGAAACGTTTGTTGATCTCCACCGGCGGGGCGAGCTGGTCGTGCAGCAGGATCGCCTCCTCGAACAGCTGCAGCAGCATCTCATTGAGCCGGTTGAGCTCCATGACCGTGCGGTAATATTGCTGCATGAATTGCTCGACGCCCAGGTTGGCCTGGCCGTCGATGAAGCCGAACTCCCTGGCCAGGGTGCGCTGATAGTCGAAAAGCAGCCGATCCTCGCGCCGCCCCGCGAGGCGGTGGAGGGCGAAGCGGATGCGCCAGAGAAGCGCCTGACCCTCGACCAGGGTGAGATGCTCACGCTCGGTGAGAAAGCCGTGGCCGACGAGGTCGTGGAGATCCCGGGCCGCGAAATGGCGCTTCGCCACCCAGCCGATCATCTGAATGTCGCGCAGCCCCCCGGGGTTTTCCTTGATGTTGGGCTCCAGGTTGTAGGCGGTTTCGCCGTACTTGAGCCAGCGTGCTTTCTGCTCCTGCGTCTTGGCGGCGAAGAAGGCCTCGCTCGGCCAGATGCGGCTGGGTCCCGTGGCCTCGAGCATCCGCTCGAAGAGGTCCGCATCCCCCACCAGATGGCGAGCCTCGATCAGGTTGGTCATGACGGTGACGTCGGCCCGGCCCTCGCTTACGCACTCCTCGACGGTGCGCACGCTGTGTCCCACTTCCAGGCCGATGTCCCAGAGGAAGGTGATGAGTGCCTCGATGGCATCGCTGAAGGCACCGTGCTCAACACGCGCCACCAGAATCAGGATGTCCACGTCGGAGGCCGGGTGCAGCTCCCGGCGACCGTAACCGCCAACCGCCACCAGGGCGGCGTCGGGGCGAGCCGACAGGTGACGATCCCAAGCCTCGCGCAGGAGGGCGTCCACCAGCAGACTGCGCGCCAGCACCAGGTCCGAGACCGACATCCCGTCGTCGTAGCACGCGAACATGCGGCGGGTGCCTTCGCGCAGCGCTTGCCGGAAGGCCTTGACCGGGTTCGTGCCCGCCGCCAGCTCTTCCCTCAGACGATCTGTCGATGCGAAGGCGGTGACCGTCTCCGAATGCCGTTCGGCAATCATTGCAGTCCCGATTCTGCGCGTTCTTCCTGGCGAAGCGTGAGGATCTCGTGGCCGTCAGCGGTGACCAGGACGGTATGCTCCCACTGGGCCGAGAGGCTGCGGTCCTTGGTGACGACCGTCCAACCATCCGGCAGGAGCTTGATGAAGCGTTTACCGGCGTTGACCATGGGCTCCACGGTGAAGCACATCCCTTCGCGCAGCTCCAGTCCCTCGCCGGGATTTCCGTAGTGCAGCACCTGGGGGTCCTCGTGAAACTCCCGGCCGATGCCATGACCGCAGTACTCGCGCACCACCGAGTAGTTGTTGGACTCGACGAATGTCTGGATCGCGTGGCCAACGTCGCCAAGCGTGGCCCCGGGCCGCACCTGCGCGATGCCCAGGCGCATCGCCTCCTGGGTAAGCTTGATCAACCGCCGCGCGAGGACCGAGGCGTCGCCGACCACGAACATCTTGCTGGTATCGCCGTGATAGCCGTCCTTGATGACCGTGACGTCGATGTTGACGATGTCGCCGTTCTTCAACCGCTTGTTGCCTGGAATGCCATGGCAGACCTGATGGTTCACCGAGGTGCAGATGGATTTCGGAAAGCCCCGGTAGTCGAGGGGGGCGGGGATCGCGTGCTGCTCGTCGACGATGAAATCGTGACAGATGCGGTCGAGCTCGTCGGTCGTCACCCCCGGCCGCACGTGAGACTCGATCATCTCGAGCACCTCCGCCGCCAGCCGGCCGGCGACGCGCATCTTCGCGATCTCGTTGGCCGATTTGATGGGTACGCTCATGGCGTGGGCGTCAGCATCCACTGTTCGGTTGGCACCTGCCGAAAGGCCTAGGGAATTGCTCAGGCGAAGCCCACTATGGTATAAAACGCGCCGCGGTACGGCAAACACCGCGCCGCTTCGCCGCGTCAGCGGCGGCAGCGTCGCCTGAACCCGAAGCGAAAAACGACGGTTTTTCGCTTTATTTTTGGCCCATCCCCGGCCCATCGCGGCGTGTCCTTTTGCCGGGTCGAATCCGGCAGTGATCGGGGCTGAGGCCGGGTTCGACTTGCCGCGATTTCGTTCGAGAAAGCCGTTGAATCCGCCGTTCCGCACCGGCGCGATGAGCGCCAATACGCCCGAGACCCGGTCCGACTCTGCCAGTCCGCGGATCGCTTCTCGCGGTAATACACACACGCTTCGGCACGGGGCGCTGGGTGCCCGCCCAGCGGGTTGCGCCCCGGGAAGCGTGGAGGTCAAACCCAAGTCATGAGGACAATTCGAAGTGAGTGAAGTTTCCATGCGTCAGATGCTGGAGGCGGGCGTCCATTTCGGGCATCAGACCCGATACTGGAACCCCAAGATGGGCGCCTATATCTTCGGGCATCGCAACAAGATCCACATCATCAATCTCGAGAAGACGCTTCCGCTGTACCAGGAGGCCATGAACTACATGGGCTCGTTGGCGGCGAACGGCGGCAAGATTCTGTTCGTCGGCACCAAGCGGGCGGCGCGCGAGGCGGTTCGCGAGCAGGCCGCACGCTGCGGCATGCCCTACGTCGACTATCGCTGGCTCGGCGGGATGCTGACCAACTTCAGGACCATCCGGCAGTCGATCAAGCGCCTCAAGGAGCTCGAGACCATGTTCGAAGACGGCTCCATCCAGCGATTCAATAAGAAGGAAGCGCTCGGTCTCAGCCGGGAAAAGGCCAAGCTCGATCAGAGCCTGGGTGGCATCAAGGACATGGAGCGGCTTCCGGACGCCCTGTTCATCGTCGACGTCGGGCACGAGAAGATCGCCGTGAGCGAGGCCAACAAGCTTGGCATCCCCGTGGTCGGAGTGGTCGACACCAACAATGATCCGGGGCAGATCGACTATGTGATTCCCGGCAATGACGACGCCATCCGGGCGGTGCGCCTCTACATCGAAGGCGCCGCCTCTGCCGTGCTCGACGGTCGCTCGACCGCTGCCGCGGCGGTCGGTCAGGTGGATGAGTTCGTAGCCGAGGACGACAAGAGCGCGGCCGAGACCCAAACGGCGGCCGAATAACCCCTTGCGCAACGGGCGCCGAAAGCGCCTGCCGAAGGGCTTCGCGCGGCAGCTGAGGGCTGCCGCGCGGCGTCCCGGTTTTCTTTTTTTCAGGAGTTGATGTCATGGCGATTACTGCCGCTTTGGTAAAGGAGCTGAGAGAGCGCACCGGCGCCGGCATGATGGAGTGCAAGAAGGCCCTGGTGGAGACGAATGGCGACATCGAGGCCGCCATCGAACTGATGCGCAAGTCGGGGCAGGCCAAGGCCGCGAAGAAGGCCGGGCGAATCGCCGCCGAGGGCGTCGTCATGATCAGCATCGCCGACGACGGCAAGCGCGGCGTGATGGTCGAGATCAACTGTGAGACCGACTTCGTGGCCAAGGACGGCAATTTCAGCGCCTTCGCGGATGCGGTCGCTGCCCGTGCCCTGGCCAGCGACGTGGCCGATGTCGATGCACTGGTCGAGCTGCCGTTCGAGGAAGGGGGTGCGACCAGCATCGCACAGGCGCGCGAGGCGCTGGTGGCCAAGATCGGGGAGAACATCCAGGTGCGTCGCCTGCTGCGCTTCGATGACGTGCAGGGCCAGCTTCACAGCTATCGCCACGGTGTGCGCATCGGGGTGGTCGTGGAGCTCGCGGGCGGCGACGAGACCCTCGGCAGGGACATCGCCATGCACATCGCCGCCAGCAGCCCCCTGTGCGTGAGCGCCGATCAGGTGCCGGCGGACACCCTGGCCAAAGAGCGCGAGATCTTTCGTGCCCAGGCGCTCGAGAGCGGAAAGCCGGAGAACATCGTGGACAAGATCATCGAGGGTCGCGTGCGCAAGTACATGGAGGAGGTGACGCTGCTCGGCCAGGCCTTCGTCAAGGACCCGGACATGACCGTCGAGAAGCTCCTCAAGCAGGCTGGCGCCAAGGTCATTCGCTTCGCCCGCGTCGAGGTGGGGGAGGGCGTCGAGAAGAGAACGGACAACTTCGCCGAGGAGGTGATGGCTCAGGTCCGCGGCGGCTGAGGCCTTCGAATCTCCTCCATCGATCCACCGGAGCCGAACCCACGTGACCCAGCTCGCTTATCGACGCATTCTCCTCAAGCTCAGCGGCGAGGCCCTGATGGGTGACGGCGACTACGGCATCGATCCAGCGGTGATCGGCCGCCTCGCGGTCGAGGTTCGGGACCTGGCGGGCGCCGGTGTCCAGGTCGCGCTGGTGATCGGCGGCGGCAACATCTTCCGCGGCGCGGGTCTCGCGGAGGCGGGGATGGACCGGGTGACGGGCGACCACATGGGCATGCTCGCCACGGTCATCAACTCGCTGGCGATGCAGGATGCGCTGGAGCGGCTCGAGGTCCCGACGCGGGTCATGTCCGCCCTCAAGGTCAACCAGGTCTGCGAGGACTACATCCGCCGGCGCGCCGTGCGCCATCTGGAAAAGGGCCGGGTAACCATCTTCGCCGCCGGCACCGGCAATCCCTTCTTCACCACGGATTCCGCCGCGAGCCTGCGGGCGGTCGAGATCGGCGCGGACCTGCTGATCAAGGCCACCAAGGTCGACGGCGTCTACTCCGCCGATCCGGTCAGCGATCCCGATGCGGTGTTGTATCACCGATTGACCTACAATCAGGCGTTGCGTGAAAACCTGAAGGTGATGGACGCGACCGCCATCGTTTTGTGCCGCGACAATCGGATACCGATGCGCGTCATGAACATCAACGAGCCCGGAGCCTTGATGCGGCTGATGCAGGGAGAGGCGGTTGGGTCCCTGGTCGAAAGTGGGGATTGATCATGATCGAGGACATCAAGAAAGACGCGACATCGCGCATGAGCAAGAGCGTCGAGGCGCTGCGCCATGAGCTGGCCAAGATTCGCACCGGGCGCGCCCATCCGGCTCTGCTGGACCACGTCATGGTGAACTACTACGGGTCCGAGGTGCCGATCAAGCAGGTGGCCAACGTCACCGCGGAGGATGCGCGCACCCTGGCGGTCACGCCCTGGGAGAAGGGGATGGTGCAGGCGGTGGAGAAGGCCATCATGCAGTCGGATCTCGGCCTCAATCCCAACACGGCGGGCATGGTGATCCGTGTCCCCATGCCGCCCCTGACGGAGGAGCGCCGCCGCGACCTGATCAAGGTGGCGCGTCACGAGGCGGAGCAGGCGCGCGTCGCGGTCCGCAACATCCGCCGCGACGCCAACAACGAGCTCAAGGAGGCCGTGAAGGAGAAGATGATCTCCGAGGACGACGAAAGGCGCGGCCAGGAAATCGTCCAGAAGCTCACCGACCAGTACGTCAAGGAAGTCGATGAGGTGCTCGAGGAGAAGGAAGCGGACTTGATGTCCATTTGAAGCGTTTCTTCGCTCCACCCGTTCCGATCGTGGACACCGACAACCAGGCACCCGACAGCGCTCACCGCAAGGGGCCGATTCCGCGGCATGTGGCCATCGTCATGGACGGCAACGGGCGTTGGGCGCGTCAGCGCAGCCTACCGCGCACGGCCGGCCACCGGGCCGGTGTCAAGAGCGTGCGTGCCGTGGTCGAGGAGAGCGTTCGCCAGGGCGTGGGAGCGCTCACCCTGTTCGCCTTCAGCAGCGAGAACTGGCGGCGCCCCAGGTCCGAGGTCAATCTGCTCATCGAGCTGTTCGTCAGCGCCTTGCGGGCGGAGGTTCGCCGGCTCGACGAGAACGGCGTGCGGCTGCGCGTCATCGGCGACCGCGACGCATTTCCCGATAAGCTGCAGGTCAGGATCGCGGAGGCCGAGGAGTTGACGGCCCGCAACAATCGCATGGACCTCCAGATCGCCGCCAACTACGGCGGGCGCTGGGACATCGTCCAGGCGGTCCGGCGGATCGCCACGGATGTTCGGCAGGGCGTGCTCGATTGCGCGGCGATCGACGAAGACGCCTTCGCGGCCCGCCTGGCTTTTCCCCATCTGCCCGATCCGGATCTGTTTATCCGCACCGGGGGCGAGAAGCGCCTGAGCAACTTCCTGTTGTGGCAGACGGCCTACACCGAGCTCTACTTCACGGACCTGATGTGGCCCGAGTTCGGAAAGCAGGCCTATCGCGCCGCGTTGTCGGACTTCGCCCGTCGCCAGAGGCGGTTCGGACAGACCGGAGAGCAGATCGCCTCCGCGTCCGGGGACGAGGCCCCGTAAGGCCGCGCCCATGCCCCTGAGCTCACTGCAACAGCGGGTCCTGACCGCGCTCCTCCTGGTTCCGCTCGCGACGGCGGCGGTGCTGTTGCTGCCAACGGCCTATCTCAGCCTATGTCTCGCGATCGTGGTCGGGCTTGCAGCCTGGGAGTGGACGACGCTCGCCGGCATCGGCAAGCCTCTTGGACGCATCGCCTACCTTCTTCTGGTCGGAACCTGCCTGTTGCTGTTGTGGCGGCTTCCCGTCCAGACTTGGACGTCGTACCTGCTGATCCCGGTCGGCCTGCTGTGGTTCGCCGCGGCGGTCTACCTCCTGCGGCTTCGCCGCGTCGAGCCGGCGATCGGTCACGATCCGGCGTTGGTGGTGCTGGGCCTGCCGGTGCTGATCGGCCCTTGGGCGGCGATGGTGGTACTTCACGCCATGGACGGGGAGGGCCGCTGGCTGGTCATGTTTCTGCTGGTGCTCATCTGGGTGGTGGACTCGGCCGCCTATTTCACCGGCCGACGGTGGGGCCGCGCGAAGCTGGCTCCGGTGCTCAGCCCCGGCAAGACCCGGGTCGGCGTGTACGGCGCCCTCGCGGCTGCCGCCTGCTGCGGCCTGCTGCTCGCCTGGGCCATGGGTCTCGGGATGGCGCCGGCGCTGACCGCCGTGGCGATCTGCGTGATCACCGCATTCATCTCCGTCATCGGCGATCTGTTCGAGAGCCTGCTCAAGCGCCGCCGGGGACTGAAGGACTCGGGGCGGCTCCTGCCCGGGCACGGCGGCGTCCTCGATCGTATCGATAGCCTGACCGCCGCGGCGCCGGTGTTCGCGCTGGGGATGCTCTGGTTGGAGGCGAGCCCGTGATTGGTATCACGGTCCTCGGCGCGACGGGCTCCATCGGGGTCAGCACGCTCGATGTGGTGGCGCGTCACCCGGCGCGTTTTCGCGTGGTCGCCGTCACCGCCCACCGGGACGCCGAGGGGCTGGCGCTGCAGTGCCGCCGTCACCGGCCGGCTTACGCGGTCATGGCGGACCCGCAGGCCGCGTCGCGACTGCGGGACTTGCTCGCGGGCATGGAGCGGCCGCCGGAGGTGCTGGCGGGGCCGCAGGCGCTCGAGACCGTCGCCTCCTTGCCGGAGGCGGACTGTGTCATGGCGGCCATCGTCGGCGCGGCGGGGCTGATGCCGACCCTGGCGGCGGCGCGCGCGGGAAAGCGGGTGCTGCTCGCCAACAAGGAGGCGTTGGTGGTCGCCGGCGAGATCCTGATGGATGCAGTCAAGGCCAGCGGCGCCGTGCTGCTTCCGATCGACAGCGAGCACAACGCCATCTTCCAGTGCCTGCCCGCTGACTACGGGCGCGGGCTCGATGCGGTGGGCGTGGAGCGGATTCTGCTCACCGCCTCGGGGGGGCCGTTTCGCGATACCCCGCTGGAGGCGCTGCAGGCGGTGACCCCCGAGCAGGCTTGCGCCCATCCCAACTGGGACATGGGCCGCAAGATCTCGGTGGATTCGGCGACCATGATGAACAAGGGACTGGAGCTCATCGAGGCCTGCTGGCTCTTCGGCACGACCCCGGATCGGGTCCAGGTGGTGATCCATCCCCAGAGCGTCGTGCACTCCCTGGTTCAGTTCGTAGACGGATCCGTGCTGGCGCAGCTGGGCAATCCGGACATGCGCACCCCTATCGCCCACGCACTGGCGTGGCCCGAGCGCATGGATTCCGGCGTTGCGTCCTTGGATCTGCTCGCGGTCGCGCGGCTCGACTTCCAGGCCCCTGGGCTGGGACGTTATCCATGTCTCGACCTGGCCATCCGGGCGGCAGAGGCCGGCGGCACGGCGCCCGCCGTCCTGAACGCGGCCAACGAGGTCGCGGTGGCTGCCTTTCTAGACGGGCGCATCGGATTCATGGCCATCGCGGAGCTCGTAGAGCGCACCCTCGATGCCTTGGCTCCCGAACCGGTCGATAGAGCGGACATTGCGCACCTCCTGGACGTCGATCGGCGTGCGCGGGCGACGGCGGAACAAAATCTGGGCGCGCGAGTCGGATAAGGGGCCATGCAAAACCTGCTTTTTACCGCTGTTTCCTTTGTCGCTGCCCTGGCAATCCTGATCGCCGTGCACGAGTATGGCCACTTCTGGGTCGCCCGCAAGCTTGGCGTCAAGGTGCTGCGCTTCTCCATCGGCTTCGGGCGGCCCCTGCTGAAGCGCGTAAGCCCGAGGGACGGCACCGAGTACGTGCTCGCCGCGATCCCCCTTGGCGGCTATGTGAAGATGCTCGATGAGCGCGAGGAGACGGTGCCCGCCGCGGAGCGTCATCTCGCCTTCAACCGCCAGGCGCTCTGGAAGCGCTCCGCCATCGTTGCCGCCGGTCCCCTGTTCAACTTCCTGTTCGCGATCGCAGCCTACTGGGGCATCCTGGTGCTGGGCGACGTCGGTACCCGGGCGCTGGTGGGGGAGGTCGAGCGCGGCTCGGTGGCCGAGCAGGCGCATTTCGCCCCGGGCGACGAGCTGCTCGCCGTGGGCGATCGTCCGACGCCGACCTGGGAGGCCGCGGTATTCGCCCTCATGGCGGAGGTCCTGGACGGTGAAGACCTGCCGGTTCGGGTGCGGGCGGAGGACGGTCTCGAAGCGGTGCGTATGCTGCCCGGCGGCGCGCTGGCCGCGCTTCCTGACGACCCGGCCATCCTCGCGAACCTGGGCCTGACGCCCGCCCGGCCGACCTTGCCCCCGGTCATCGGCGAGCTGGTGCCGGGAGAGGCCGCCGAGGAGGCGGGCCTGCAACCCGGCGATCTCGTCCTGAGCGCGTCAGGGGCAGAGGTGGCCAGCTGGCAGCAATGGGTCGATATCGTGCAGGACCACCCGGGAGACGCGCTGCGGCTGGAGATCGAGCGGCAGGGCGAGGTGCTCGATATGGTGGTGACGCCGCGCGCCGTGGAGGGGCCGACGGGCCGGGTAGGACGCATCGGCGCCGCGGCTCAGGTTCCCGAGGATCTATTCGACAAGTACCGCACCGAGGTGCGGGCGGGGCCGTTGGAGGCGATGGGCGCCGCGGTGGGCAAGACGGCCGATATGAGCCTGCTCATGCTGCGCGTTCTCGGGCGCATGATTATCGGCAAGGCCTCGGTGGAGAACCTGAGCGGGCCGATCTCTATCGCCGAGACCGCGGGCAAGACGGCGAGCTACGGTCTGGCCTACTTCGTGAAGTTCCTGGCGGTGGTCAGTATCAGTCTGGCGGTTCTGAACCTGTTGCCCATACCCGTGCTCGACGGCGGGCACCTGTTGTACTTCGCCATCGAGGCCGTCAAGGGCAGCCCGCTCTCCGAGCAGGCGCAGATGCAGGGCCAGCGCATCGGCATCGCCATCCTTGCGGCCCTGATGACCCTGGCCTTCTACGTCGACATCTCCCGCCTGGTCGGCTGACCCTCACCGCCGGGCGATCCGCAGCGGGTCGTGGGGCGAGCCGTGGCGGTCATTGGAGGCTCGCAACTCGACCCCCGCCCCCTTATACTAGCGCGCCGTAACAGACGCCGCTCTGGGATGCGGCACGCGCTTGGGAGGGGACGGTTTTGCGAGCATCGAATTCTGGTGGAGTGCGTCCGCAGAGGCGAGAGCTCGCGCTGCTCCTCGTGCTGTCAATCCTGAGCACCTGCGCCTTCGGCGCGGAGTTTCGCATCTCCGATATCCGCGTGGAAGGGCTCCAGCGCATCGCCCCCGGGACCGTCTTCACCTACCTCCCGGTGCAAGTGGGTGACACGACCACCGACGCCGCGACCGCGAACATCATCCGGACGCTTTACGGGACGGGTTTTTTCAAGGACGTGCGCGTGGAGCGCGATGGGTCGGTGCTGGTCATCTGGGTGCAGGAGCGCCCATCGGTGGCGGAGATCACGATCACCGGCAACAAGGACATCGAGACCGATGCCTTGAAGGATGGCCTCAAGGATGTCGGGTTGGCCGAGGGGCGGGTATTCAACCCCTCGATCCTGGACCGCATCGAGCAGGAGCTCAAGCGCCAGTACTTCGCGCGCGGCAAGTACGGCGTGGAAGTCCAGTCCACGGTCTCGCCGCTGGAGCGAAACCGGGTCGCCGTGACCATCAAGATCCAAGAGGGGCTGACCGCCCGCATCAAGCAGATCAATGTCATCGGCAACGAGGCCTTCGAGGAGAAGGAGCTGCTCAAGCAGTTCAAGCTTGGGCCCAGCAAGTGGCACTCCTTCTACTCCAAGAACGACCAGTACTCGAAACAAAAGCTCGCCGGCGATCTCGAGGCCTTGCGGTCGTTCTACCTCGACCGCGGCTACATCAAGTTCGAGATCAAGTCCACCCAGGTCTCCATCAGCGCGGACAAGAAGGACATCTACATCACCGTCGGCGTCGAGGAGGGGGACGTCTACTCCGTCAGCGACATTCAGCTCGCCGGCGAGCAGACGGTGCCGGCGCAGCAATTGTTCCCCCTGATCCGCATGCAGCGCGGTGAGGTGTTCTCGCGCAAGGTCACCACGGAGAGCGCGGAGCGCATCTCGAAATACCTCGGCAACGAGGGTTACGCCTTCGCCAACGTCAACACGATTCCGGAGATCGACGACGAGAAAAAGCAGGTCTCGGTGATCTTTTTCGTCGATCCTGGCAAGCGGGTTTACGTGCGTCGCATCAGCATGAAGGGCAATACCCGCACCCGCGACGAGGTCCTGCGCCGCGAGATGCGGCAGCTGGAGGCGGCCTGGTTCTCGACCGACTTGGTGAAGAACTCCCGCGAGCGGCTGCAGCGTCTGGGCTATTTCGACGAGGTCACCATCGAGACCCCCGCCGTCGCCGGCTCAGCCGACGAAGTCGACGTCGAAGTCACGGTGAAGGAAAAGGCCTCTGGCAATCTGCTCGCCGGCATCGGCTACTCCCAGAGTCAGGGCATCATTTTCAACACCAGCGTCACCCAAAACAATTTTCTCGGCACCGGCAAGCGCGTCTCCTTCGCCTTCAACAACAGCGATTCGAACCGCTTCTACCAACTGGCCTACACCAATCCCTACTACACCATCGACGGCATCAGTCGCGGCTTCGAGCTCTCCTATCGTGAGACCGATTTTGCACAGCTCGACAGCGCCGACTATCTAACGGACGTCGGAGTCGCGGGCATGAGCTTCGGGCTTCCGATCTCCGACACCAGCCGCGCCGGGCTCGGTATCCGCTACCAGTACACTAATTTCGAGGCGGGTGCGTCATTGCTCGCGGTCGACTTCGTCGAAGAAAACGGGGACCAGTTCAACGACTTCCTGCTCACCGCGTCCTACACGAACGACTCGCGCGATTCGGCGATTTTTCCGACCAGCGGCGGCCTGCAGAGCTTGTTGGCCGAGGTCTCGGTGCCCGGCAGCGATCTCGAATACTATCGGCTCACCTACCGCCACCGGCGTTTTATCCCGCTGACCAGCCGCTTCACGCTGGCATTGAACGCCGATCTCGGCTACGGCGCGGGTATGGGTGACACGGATTCGCTTCCCTTTTTCGAGAACTTCTTCGCTGGCGGCCCGCGGACTGTGCGGGGTTGGAAGGAGAATACCCTCGGCCCCCGGGAGACCACGCTCGAGCGAGACCCCGTAGGCGGTAATGCCAAGATCACCGGGAGTATCGAGCTCTTCGCCCCGCCGCCCATCGGCGGCGATTTCGAGAAATCGCTGCGGCTGGGGGCATTCTTCGATTTCGGCAACGTGTGGTGGACCGACGATTCACCCAATCTCCGGATCGATGGAGTGGATACCGATCTGGTATCGCCAACCGGGTTCAGCCTGGGGGACCTGCGTTACTCCGTGGGCTTGTCAGCCGTTTGGCTTTCGCCTGTGGGTGCCCTCTCGCTGAGCCTCGCCTATCCGCTGAACGAAAAGGACGGCGATGACACACAGATCTTCCAGTTCGGTTTCGGCCAGACCTTCTGATGTAACCGGAGAAACCAGGTGAAGAGACTTCTGCTATCTGCCGTCGCGGTGTTGCTGACGGCGGCGACCTTCCAGGTTCCGGCGACGGACTTCGTGATCGCCGTGATCGATCCGACGCGAATTGTCGAGCAGTCCCCCCAGTATGAAGCCGCCCGCGAGGCGCTCCAGCAGGAGGTCAACGAACGGGAGCAGGATCTCAGCTCTCAGCAATCGCAGATGGAGGAGCTGAAGAAGAAGCTCGAGCGCGATGCCGCCCTGATGAGCGAGGACGAGATTCAGCGCCTGCAGAACGACATCCGCAACCGCGACCGCAAGCTCAAGTATGCGCAGGCGGAGTTCCGCGAGGACTTCGCACTGCGGCAAAACGAGTTGCGCACCAAACTCGCGCAGCAGGTGAACGAGGTGGTCAAGGAGCTGGCGAAGGAGGAGAAGATCGATCTCATCGTCAGCGAAGGCATCGTCTACTTCAGCGAGCGCATCGACATCTCCGACAAGGTGGTCGAGCGCCTGCGATCGAAGTTCAAGCCGAAATAGCCCATTCCCGCCGTCACCGCTGACGGCCAGTCGGCAACCCTCAATGGATTCGGACCACTCACTCCAGGATCTTGCGGACAGACTCGGCGCTCGTATGCGCGGTGACGGCTCCGCGCGGGTGAGCCGTGTCGATACCTTGGTCAGGGCCGACCGACACAGCCTTTGTTTTTTCAGCGACCGTAAGTATCTCAGCGAGCTGAAGGCTACCCGCGCGGCCGCGGTGATCATCGCCGAGAAGGACCTGGAGTCCTGCCCGGTGAGCGCGCTCGTGACCGACAACCCGTATCTCGCTTACGCGCACGCGGCGCGCCTGCTCCACCCCGAGCCCGAGGTCATCGGGGGTTGCCATCCGAGCGCGGTCGTGGCGCCGGGCGCCCGGGTCGACGCCAGCGCCTGGATCGGTCCCACGGCGGTGGTGGAGGAGGATGCCGAGGTCGGGGCGCGCGTCTTCATCGGGCCTGGATGTATTGTCGGGGCCGGGTGCGCGATCGCGGAGGACAGCCGCCTGGTCGCGCGCGTGACCCTGTGCGCGGGAACGCGGTTGGGCAGACGGGTCCTGATTCACCCCGGGGCGGTCATCGGGCGCGATGGATTCGGCTTCGCGATGGACGGCGAGCGTTGGGTACGGATACCCCAGCTCGGCCACGTGGTGCTCGAGGACGACGTGGAGATCGGCGCCAATACCACCGTGGATCGCGGGGCGCTGGAGGATACCGTCATCGCCGCCGGAGCAAAGCTCGATAACCTGATCCAGATCGGGCACAACTGCCGCATCGGCGAGAATACGGCGATGGCCGCCTGCTCCGGCATCTCGGGCTCGACCAGCATCGGTCGCGACTGCACCATCGCCGGCGCCGTCGGCATGGCGGGCCACCTGGAGATTGGTGATAAGGTCCATTTCACCGGCATGGCGATGGTCACCCGATCCTTTCCGGAGCCGGGGGTCTATAGCAGCGGTATCCCGGCGATGCCCAACGCGGATTGGCGGCGAAACGCAGCCCGGTTCCGGCATCTCGATGAGCTTGCCAGGCGGTTGAAACGCCTCGAGGACGAGGTCGAGCAAGCCAAGAAGCCTATGGCTAAGCAATCAGACTGATCTGGCGCGCAGGTCGGCCCGCGGGGCCCCCCGCGGCAACGGAGGTAGCATTGAGCACGATGGATATTAACAAGGTGTTGCAGTTGCTGCCGCACCGATACCCGTTTCTGTTAATCGACCGGGTGATCGAGTTCGAGCCCGACAATTACCTGATCGCGCGCAAGAACGTGACCTACAACGAGCACTTCTTCAACGGGCACTTCCCGGCCCGTCCGGTGATGCCCGGGGTATTGATCGTGGAGGCGATGGCACAGGCAACGGGTCTCCTGGCGATGGAGTCCCGTCCGAACGAGGTCGGGGAGAAGGGGCTCTATTATTTCGTCGGCATCGACAAGGCGCGCTTCAAGCGGCCGGTGGAGCCCGGCGATCAGCTGATTCTGGAGGTGCACCTGCGCACCGTGCGCCGCGGCATCTGGATGTTTACCGGAGAGGCCAGGGTGGACGACAAGGTGGTCGCCACCGCGGACATCATGTGCACGGCCCGGGACCTCTGAGGTTGATTCATTCCACGGCCGTCATCGATCCGGCAGCCGAGCTGGATGACGGCGTCGAGGTCGGTCCCTACAGCATCATCGGCGGCCAGGTTCGCATCGGGCGCGGGACAAGGGTCGGGCCCCATGTGGTGATCCGCGGCCCGACGGAAATCGGGGCGGACAACCGGATCTTCCAGTTTGCGTCGGTCGGCGAGGACCCCCAGGACAAGAAGTACGCTGGCGAAGAGACGCGGCTCATCGTCGGCGACCGCAACGTCGTGCGCGAGTTCGTCACCCTGCACCGGGGAACCGTGCAGGACGCGGGAGAGACCCGCATCGGCGACGATAACCTCTTTATGGCCTACGTCCACGTGGCCCACGACTGCCGCATCGGGGACAAGGTGATCATGGCCAACGCGGCCTCGCTTGCCGGTCACGTGGAGGTGCAGGACTGGGCGATCCTCGGCGGTTTCGCCATCGTGCATCAGTTCTGCCGCATCGGGGCCCACAGCTTCAGCGCCATGGGGTCGGTGATCGGCCAGGACGTGCCGCCGTTCGTGCTCGTCAGCGGCCACCCCGCCGAGCCCCGCAGCATCAACACTGAGGGCCTGCGGCGTCGCGGGTTCGACGCGGCGAGTATCCAGCGCATCAAGCAGGCGTTTCGTCTGCTCTACAAGTCCGGTCGTCCGCTCGACGAGGCTCTGGCCGCGATGCGCGCGCTGGCCTCCCCCGAGACCGATCTGATGGCCGATTTCGTCGCCTCCCGCGAACGCGGCATTCTGCGCTGATGGGGAACGATGGCGGTGATGGTCGGATCGGCAAGCCCCCCCCATCGTCCGATCCACCCCGACCGGCCGGGCTTCGGGCACCGGATGAAGGCGACAAAGGTCCGCTGACGATCGGGATCGTCGCCAACGAACCTTCAGGCGATATTCTCGGGGCCTCCGTCCTGCGCGCGATCAAGGGTCTGGTGCCGGACGCCCGGTTCGTGGGCGTCGCCGGTCCTCACATGCAGGCGGCGGGTTGCGAGAGTCTGCTGCCCCTGGAGCAGCTCTCGGTCATGGGTCTGGTGGAGGTGATGCGGCACCTGCGCGAGCTGCTGCGCATCCGCCGGGACCTGACCCGCTTCTTTCTCGACCTTCGGCCCGATGTCTTCATCGGCGTCGACGCACCCGATTTCAATTTGGGGTTGGAGACGCGGCTGCGCCGGGCGGGCATCCGCACCGTCCACATGGTCAGTCCCACCGTGTGGGCCTGGCGCCCGGGCCGGGTTAAGGGCATCCGGCGCGCGGTCGACCTCATGCTGTCCATCTTCCCCTTCGAGGAGGATCTCCTGCGCGACCACGGGATTCCGGTACGCTATGTCGGGCACCCGCTGGCCGACGAGATCCCCTTCGACGTGGATCGCGCACGGGCGCGCTCCTCCCTGGGACTGGCGACCGAGGGCGCGGTGGTCGCGATCCTTCCGGGGAGCCGGGCGAGCGAGGTGCGGGCGCTCGCCGCGCCCTTCCTTCAGGCCGCCCGCCGATGTCAGGAGCTGCGTCCGGACTTGCGGTTCGCCGCGCCGCTCGTCAATCCCACCCTGCGCGCGATCTTCACCGAGGCGCTCGCCCGCGAGGCGCCGGATTTGCCCATCGTTCTGGTGGACGGCCGCAGCCGTGACGTCATCGCCGCCAGCGACTGCGTCCTCACGGCCTCGGGCACCGCCACCCTCGAGACCCTGTTGCTTGGGCGGCCAATGGTGGTGGGTTATCGCATGAACGAGTTGACCTACCGACTGATCCGCAGTTTGGGATTGGTCAAGGTGCCCTTCATCGCCATGGCCAACCTGCTGTCGGGGGCCGAGCTGGCCCCGGAGTTCGTCCAGGAGCGATGCCGACCCGAGCTCCTGGCGCCGGCGATTCTCGATTTTCTCGACCGGCCGGAGCGCGTGCGGGAGATCCAGGTGCGATATGCCGAGATTCACCGGCAATTGCGCCGCGACGCGGGCCGCGAGGCCGCCTTGGCGGTGCTTGACCTGGTCGGAGAAGGGCGATGAGCCGGTTTCTCCTCGTTGCCGGCGTCGACGAGGCAGGGCGGGGCCCCCTTGCCGGTCCCGTGGCCGCCGCGGCGGTGATCCTGCATCCCTCGCGCCCGATCTCCGGCCTCGCCGACTCGAAGAAGCTCACGGCAACGAGGCGCGAGGCGTTGGAGCCCCAGATCATGGAACACGCGATCGCCTGGGCGGTGGCCTTCGCCACCGTGGAGGAGATAGATCGCATCAACATCCTGCAGGCGTCCCTGCTCGCCATGCGGCGGGCGGTAGAGGGTCTGGCCGTCGCCCCGGGAAGGGCTCAGGTGGATGGCAACCACTGCCCGCGCCTTCGTTGTCCGGCGGAGGCCGTGGTCGGCGGTGATGCGAGCGTGCCCGCGATCGGCGCCGCCTCGATCCTCGCCAAGGTGGCGCGGGACCGGGAGATGCAGCGTCTGGATTGCCTCTATCCGGGCTTCGGCTTCGCCCGTCACAAGGGCTATCCGACCAGCGAGCACCTGGCCGCCTTGCGGGAGCTCGGGCCGTGCGAGGTCCATCGGCGCTCGTATCGGCCGGTGCGCGAGCTGCTTGTCTGAGCGCGGGCGCAGAGACTCGCGCTCGACGGGCGGGATTACCGCCGCTGCCACAGCACGGCGGCGGCTGATTGAAAATCGCACGCGGAATGCTATGGTGCGCGCCCGGATCCCCCGGTGCCTGGGCGCGGGGCGCGGACAGGGGAACATTTCGATCGGGTGCTGTCAGACGATGGCAGCGGCGATCAAGCCGCATTGCGATGCGGCGCAGCAGCAGCGTCGGCGGGACCGCGGATCCAATGCGAACCAGTAACGGGGAGAACATGCCAGCCATGAAGACCTTTCTTAGCCTTTTCGCCGCCACGGTTTTGTGCGCGGCAGCCGCGGCGAGCGCGGCCGAACAGGGCGAACAGACCCTCACGCCGCTGAGCGATCTCGCCCAGGCGCCGGAGTTCGATCTGGAGGACGCGGACGGGAACCGGATACGTCTGTCGGACTACCGGGGAAAGCCCCTGATCGTGAATTTCTGGGCAACCTGGTGCCCGCCCTGCCGCGAGGAAATGCCCTCGATGCAGCGCGCTTGGGAGCAGCTCTCGCAAGAGGGCATCGGACTGATCGCGATCAACGTGGGCGAAGACGCGGACACCATTTTCCAGTTCACCGCCAACTATCCGGTGCAGTTTCCGCTCCCCATGGATCTGGATTCCCAAGTGGTTCAGGCCTGGCCGGTGAAGGGCTTGCCCACCACCTTCGTCGTCGATGCCGAGGGACGGCTGGCCTACCAGGCTGTTGGCGGACGCGAGTGGGACCATCCGGAGTTGCTCGACCAGGTGCGGTCCCTCAAGCAGGAGCCATAGGCTAGACCTCGGGCGAGGCTATCGGGGCTCCATGGCCGGCCTCGGTGCGGCTACAATGTCCGCCCGAACCTTCCGTTGCCGTCAATCCGAGAGTCCCGATCAGCTTGCCCGTGGATCCCGCATTCGTCCATCTTCACGTCCACTCCGAGTACTCTCTGGTCGACGGGCTGTTGCGGATAAAGCCCCTGATCAAGGCCGTGGCCGCGGCGGGAATGCCGGCGGTGGCGGTCACCGATCAGTCGAATCTGTTCGCCCTGGTGCGCTTCTACAAGGCCGCCGTTTCCGCGGGGGTCAAGCCGATCGCGGGCACCGACCTGTGGCTGCGCAACCCGGATGATCCCAACAATCCCTACCGCATGCTGCTGCTGGTGCAGAACAACGGCGGCTATCGCAACCTCACGCGGTTGATCTCGCGCGCCTACCGGGAGGGGCAGCACCTGGGGATTCCCCAGGTCGAGCGCGACTGGGTGGCGGAGGCCGCCGCCGGGCTCATCGCCCTGTCCGGTGGTCGAGACGGGGACGTGGGCCGGGCCCTGCTCGCCGGACAAGCGGACCAGGCGGAGGCCCGCCTCGGCTACTGGCTCGATCTTTTCGGCGATCGTTACTACCTGGAGCTGGTGCGCACCGGCCGCGAGGACGAGGCGGAGCTGATCGAGCGCAGCGTGGAGCTGGGCGCTCGCCGCGGGGTGCCGGCGGTGGCCACCAACGACGTGCGCTTCCTCGCCGCGGAGGACTTCGATGCCCACGAGGCGCGGGTCTGCATCCACGAGGGGCGCACCCTGGAGGACCCCCGCCGCCCCCGCCGGTACAGCGATCAGCAGTATCTGCGTTCCCCCGAGGAGATGGCGGAGCTCTTCTCCGACATCCCCGAGGCGCTGGAGAACACGGTCGAGATCGCCAAGCGCTGCAATCTGGAGCTGACGCTCGGGAAGAATTTCCTGCCGGATTTCCCGGTGCCGCAGGGGATGACCATCGAGGAGTTCTTCGCCCGGGAGACGAGAGCAGGTCTCGAGCGGCGCCTGGAGCGGGTCCTCGACCGGGAGGCATCGGACTTCTCCGAGCGGCGCAAGGTCTACGACGACCGCCTCCAGCTCGAGCTCGAGGTCATCAATCAGATGGGCTTTGCCGGCTACTTCCTGATCGTGGCCGATTTTATTCGCTGGGCTAGGGAGAACCTGATCCCCGTCGGGCCCGGTCGCGGCTCCGGCGCGGGCTCCCTGGTGGCCTATGCGCTCGGCATCACGGACCTGGATCCCATCGAGCACGATCTGCTGTTCGAGCGCTTCCTCAACCCCGAGCGCGTCTCCATGCCGGACTTCGACATCGACTTCTGCATGGAGAAACGGGACCGGGTCATCGACTACGTGGCGGGCCGCTACGGGCGCGATGCCGTGTCCCAGATCATCACCTTCGGCACCATGGCGGCGAAGGCCGTGGTGCGCGACGTTGGCCGGGTCATGGGCCACCCCTACGGCATGGTGGACCGCATCGCCAAGATGGTCCCCTTCGAGCTCGGCATGACCCTCGACAAGGCCCTGGTGGAGAGCGAGGACCTCAACAAGGCCTACGAGGAGGACGAGGAGGTGCGCGCCATCATCGATATGGCCCGCAAGCTCGAGGGCCTGGCGCGCAACGCCGGCAAGCACGCCGGCGGCGTGGTCATCGCCCCGACGGTGCTGACCGACTTCGCGCCGCTGTACTGCGAGCCCGGCGGCGACAATCTCGTCACCCAGTTCGACAAGGACGACGTGGAGCAGGCGGGCCTGGTGAAGTTCGACTTTCTCGGGCTTCGCACCCTGACCATCATCGACTGGGCGCTCAACACCGTGAACGCCGAGCGCGGGAAGCGCGGCGAGACCCCGTTGGATATCGCGCGCATCGACGCCAAGGACCCCAAGGCCTTCGCGCTGCTCAAGCGCTGCGAGACCACGGCCGTGTTCCAGCTCGAGTCCCGCGGCATGAAGGAGCTGATCAAGAAGCTCCAGCCCGACAGCTTCGACGACATGACCGCGCTGGTGGCCCTGTACCGGCCGGGTCCGCTGCAGTCCGGCATGGTTGACGACTTCATCGCCCGCAAGCATGGCGAGGCCCGGGTCGAGTACCCGCACCCGGACCTGGAGCCCATCCTCAAGCCCACCTACGGCGTCATCCTCTACCAGGAGCAGGTGATGCAGATCGCCCAGGTGCTGGCGGGCTATACCCTCGGCGCCGCCGACCTGCTGCGCCGCGCCATGGGCAAGAAGAAGGCCGAGGAGATGGCCAAGCAGCGGGCGATCTTCCAGGCGGGATCCGAGCAGCGCGGCGTCAAGGCTGAGACCGCAACCTACATCTTCGACCTGATGGAGAAGTTCGCGGGTTACGGCTTCAACAAGTCGCACTCCGCGGCCTATGCGCTGGTCTCCTACCAGACCCTGTGGCTCAAGGCCCACTACCCGGCGGCCTTCATGTCGGCGGTGCTGTCCGCCGACATGGACAACACCGACAAGGTGGTGACCCTGATCGACGAGTGCCGAAGCATGGGGCTCGGGGTGTTGCCGCCGACCGTCAACCGCTCCGAGTACCGGTTTACCGCCGCGGATGACCAAACGGTGGTCTACGGCATCGGCGCCATCAAGGGGGTCGGCGAGTCCGCCATCGAGGCCATGCTGGAGGCCAGGCGCAAGGACGGCCCCTTCCGCGACCTGTGGGACTTCTGCCGCCGCATCGATCTGCACAAGGCCAACCGGCGCGTGTTGGAGGCCCTGATCCGCGCCGGCGCCCTCGACGGGCTGGGGCCGAACCGAGCGACCCTGATGGCCCAGCTGCCCATGGCGCTGAAGCTCGCGGAGCAGCACAAGGAGACGCAGGCGGCAGGTCAGGTCGATCTGTTCGGCGGCGCGGTGGACTCGGTGGCCGCCGAGCCCGATCCGCAGCTCGCCGCCCGCGTCTGGGACGAGTGGGAGGAGGACGAGCGGCTGCAGGGGGAGAAGGAAACCCTGGGTCTCTATCTCACCGGGCATCCGATCAACCGCTACGACGCGGAGCTGGAGGCGATGGTCGGCGCGCGCCTGGGGACCCTGCTCGAGGGCACCCGCGACCGGAACGACCGTGAGCAACGCACCATCGCCGGCCTCGTGGTCAGCGTGCGCCACGGCAAGACCCAGCGCGGGCGCATGGGGTCGCTGGTGCTGGACGACCGCACCGGGCGCATGGAGGTGACGGTCTTCTCGGAGCTCTACGAGCGGGTCCGCGAGCTCCTGGTCCCCGACCGCATCCTGGTGGTCACCGGGAGCCTGGCCTTCGACGAGTACCGCGACGGCTGGTCCCTGCGCGCCAGCGAGGTCCGGCCGCTGGAGCAGGCGCGGGCAGAGCTGGCGGATCACATCGGTCTCACCCTGGATCTCAGCGATCCCGTCGCACATGCCGCCGGCAAGAGATGCGTCGATGAGCTGCGCGACCTGTTCGCGGCTTACAGGGACGGCGGGCTGCCGGTTCGGATCGAGTACCGCCGTCCGCGCGCCCGTGGGCATCTGGTCCTCGGCGCGCCGTGGCGGGTCCAGCCGGCGGACGAGCTGATCAAACGGTTGCGCCAGCTGCTGGGTCAGAACGGCGTGCGCGTATCATACGAGCGTCCGGTGGACGAGGGCGCTGCAGGGATCGACACCGGCGCGCGGCCGCGGCTGGTGCTGGTGAAGTGATCGCCGCCACCGTGCGGCGAGGCACTAAGCGCTCATACTGTCCCCGGGTGTCGATTTTCATTACCATGAGCCAACTATGGATCTGAACTTTCTCGAATTCGAACAACCCATCGCCGAGCTCGAGGCGAAAATCGAGGAGCTCAGGCTGGTCGGCGACGACGCCGAGATCAACATCGAGGAGGAGATCGCCCGGCTGCACACCAAGAGCCTGTCGCTCACCGAGTCGATCTTCTCGAACCTCACGCCCTGGCAGATCTCTCAGCTCTCCCGGCACCCGCAGCGACCCTATCTGCTGGACTACATCAAGCGCATCTTCGACGACTTCCAGGAGCTGCACGGCGACCGTACCTTCGCCGACGATCACGCCATCGTCGGTGGGTTGGCGCGGCTCGACGGGCGTTCGGTCATGATCATCGGCCATCAGAAGGGGCGGGACACCAAGGAGAAGATTCACCGCAACTTCGGCATGCCGCGCCCGGAGGGCTACCGCAAGGCCTTGCGGCTGATGGAGCTCGCCCAGCGCTTCCGGCTTCCGATCCTGACCTTCATCGACACCCCAGGCGCTTATCCCGGGGTGGGAGCCGAGGAAAGGGGGCAGAGCGAGGCCATCGCCCGCAACCTCCAGGTCATGGCCCACCTGCGGACCCCGATCATTTGCACCGTGGTCGGCGAGGGGGGCTCCGGCGGGGCGCTCGCAATCGGCGTGGGCGACCGAGTCCTGATGCTCCAGTACAGCACCTACTCGGTGATCTCGCCCGAGGGCTGCGCCTCCATCCTGTGGAAGAGCGCCGACAAGGCCCAGCTCGCCGCCGAGGCGATGGCCATCACCTCGGACAAGCTCTTGGAGCAGGGGCTAATCGACGACATCGTTCCGGAGCCCCTGGGCGGCGCTCACCGCAAGCCCGACGCGATGGCCGCAACCCTCAAGCAATCGCTGTTAAGGCATCTCGACGACATCCGGGACGTGGATCTCGATGAGCTCCTCGCCAAGCGGTACGCGCGCGTCATGGGTTCCGGCAGGTACAAGGAATAGATGCTCTACCGCGGGTGACCCCACGATGCCCGCGTTCTCGCCTGAACGCCTTCTTCCCCTTCTGAGCTCGTTCGCGCAGTGCGAACGCTGCTGGATCGCCTATAGCGGCGGCATGGATTCGGAGGTCCTGCTGCATGCCGCCAGCGTGCTCCGCGACCGAATCGCCCCCGAGGTTCGGGCTGTCCATGTCGACCATGGTCTACACCGAGATTCGGCGAGCTGGGCCGAGCGCTGCCGCGAGCGCTGCGAATGCCTTGGTGTGCCGATCCGGGTGCTTCGGGTCGATGCCGCCGCCGGACGCGGCGAGAGCCCCGAGGCGGCCGCGCGTGCGGCGCGTTATGACGCCCTGGCCTCGCTGCTTGTACCCGGCGACCTGTTGCTCACCGCCCATCACCAGGACGACCAGGCGGAGACCCTGCTGCTTGCCCTGATGCGGGGCAGTGGCCTCAAGGGGCTCGCCGGGATGCCAGCGGTCACCAACCTCGCGGCGGGTCATCTGGTGCGCCCGCTGCTGGGATTCCGCCGCGCGGAGCTGCGCGATTACGCGGAATCGGTCGGCCTGGACTGGATCGAGGACCCGGGCAATCAGAACCAGGGTCTCGACCGCAACTTCCTGCGTCACCGCGTGCTGCCCCTGCTCGCCGAGCGCTGGCCCGCCTGCACGGCCACGATTGCCCGCTCCGCAGGCCACTGCGCGGAGGGCCAGGGCGTGATCGACAGGATCGCTGGGCGCGAGGTCGAGGGCCTTGCAGGCACGGGTGCGGGGACCTTGTCGGTTTCACGGTTGCGCGCGCTCGATCCCCCGCTCTGCAGGGTCGTGTTGCGGCATTGGATCTCGGAGCGCGGGTTCAGTCCGCCCGATGCCAGGCATCTTCAAAGGGTCATGAGAGAGGTCTTGACCGCCCGGCTCGACGCTTGCCCGCTGGTTGCGTGGGCAGGATGCGAGGTGCGGCGGTACCGGGACGACCTCTACGCCATGGATCCCTTGCCGCCTGTACCCGGGTCCGAATCCATCCCCTGGCGAACACAAGGATTGGTGTTGCCGTCCGGGCTTGGTCAGCTGGTGTTGGTTGATATGGATGGAGACGGTTTAGGCTCGGAGCAAATCGCGTTCTCGGGTTTGGAGGTGCGCTTCGGGGTACCCGGCCTCTCCCTCCGACCGAAGGACAACCCGCACCGCCGCCCCTTGAAGAAACTCTTTCAGGAATCCGGTGTGCCATCGTGGCGGCGTCAATTTGTCCCCTTGATTTTTCAGCACGGGCAACTGGCCGCGGTAGCGGGCCTTGATGCCTGCGAGGCGTTCGCTGCGGATGCCGCACCGGCCATGCGCGTACTTTGGCTGGATACGCCCGGCTGGCTCCGGTCGCGGCCGCTCGAAAGACCACGACCTGAAACAGTCGGCGATGATCCTTAGTAAAGCGCGTTGAGCATGCTCGACCGGTAGCGCGAGACCAGCTCCCCCTCGCCGCCCAGCATGTCGAAGATCATGAGCATGCCCTTGCGGGCCGCGTCGTCTCCGTAGGCGCGATCCCTCTTGAGGAGATCGAGAAGTTGCTCTAGCGCCCCTTCGAAATCGCCGTGGGTCGCTCGGTGTGCCGCGAGCTGGTAGCGGGCCTCGCTGTCGGCCGGGTTGGCCTTGATCCGGTCCCAGAGCGCGTCCTCGGGGGGCGCGTCCTGGAGCAGTGCGGCGAAGCTCACCTGGCCCTTGAGGGCCGCGACCTCCGGGTCGCTGACGAGCTCAAGGGGCAGGCGCTGGAGCATTTCCTCCGCGCCGGCAACATCCCCAGACGCGGCCTTCAGACGTGCCTCCGCCAGAACCAGGCGGGGATTCTCCGCATCCGTGGTGCGCGCCTGCTCCAGCAGGCTTGCCGCGCCGTCCAGGTCTCCCGCGGTCAGCAGGCCCCGGAACTGGACCAGCACCTGGTCGGACTCCCTGGGAAGATGACGCTCGAGGAAGTCCCGGATCTGGGCCTCTGGGAGCGCGCCCATGAACTGGTCCACGGGCTGTCCGTCTTTGAACAACTGCACCGTCGGCAGGCTGCGAATGCCAAACTGCATGGCCAGCTCGCGCTCCTCCTCGGTGTTGACCTTGGCGACGATGAGCTTGCCGGCGTAGTCGTCCGCCAGCTTCGCGAGGATGGGCATCAGCATGCGGCACGGGGCGCACCAGTCGGCCCAGAAGTCGACCAGGATCGGGCGCTCGCGCGAGCCCTCGATGACGACGTCGTTGAATGTCTCCGCGGTGACCTTGACGACGTAAGGTGACTCGGCCATGTGCATCTCCCGCTGCTGCTTGCAAACCACTCTAAAGCCCGTAAATAAGTGTGCAAATAGACCGATTCAAGGCACCCTCGGGGCGCGGCTCGCCGGTAGCCGGGCGCTCCGGAAGTGCCGAGCAAGGAGAACCGAATGACTGAGTCTTTACACGTCGTATGCCCGAGCTGCGATGCGGTCAACCGTGTCCCCGAGGGGCGTCTCGGGCAAGGGGCGAAGTGCGGCAAATGTCATGCCGCTCTGTTCGCGGGGCACCCTTTGTCTCTGGACGAGCGGCGCTTCGCGCAGCATCTGGCCCGCAGCGACCTGCCGCTGGTGGTGGACTTCTGGGCGCCCTGGTGCGGTCCTTGTCGGGTGATGGCGCCGGCCTTCGAGCAGGCGGCGCAACAGGTCGAGCCCCGTGCGCGCCTGATCAAGGTCAACACCGAGGAGTCCCAGGGTCTCGCCAGCCGCATGGGCATCCGCAGCATTCCCACGCTGATGGTATTCAGCAAGGGTCGCGAGATTGCGCGTACCTCCGGGGCGATGGACGCGGGTGCGCTAGTCGGGTGGATACGGCAGCATCTGTGACAGCGTAAGGAGGGTTCCGGTCATCGGCCGCCATTCCGGACCGACCCGCGTGGACAGGGCGCGGGGGTTACTTTAGAATTTCGCCGGGTTAGGGCATCCACACACCCCACCCCCGCTTGCCTCTGCTCGCTGCCGCGGGCAATGGCGCAGCGTCTATCTCACACCGCCGTTTACCGTGAAATCGCGCCCGGCGCGCGTCCCGGTCTCTCGCGACTCTGGCAACTGGCGGGGCCGCACTGATGTGCGGACGCGAGCGGATCGGGCGAGACCGCGTTGTTGAGAGCCGAGAGATCATTCAGCGTGGCACCCGCGCCACGACCGCTTGCATCGGAGAGACCCTTGAGAAAACCCGCAGTTCTGGTGCTGGAGGACGGGTCAGTCTTCCGCGGAGTGTCCATCGGCGCTGAGGGCGAAAGCGTCGGTGAGGTGGTGTTCAACACCGCCATGTCCGGGTACCAGGAGATCTTGACCGACCCCTCCTACCGCAAGCAGCTGGTGACCCTGACTTATCCTCACATCGGCAACACGGGCACCAATGACGACGACGAGGAATCGTCCCGGGTCCACGCCGCCGGGCTGATCATCCGCGATCTCCCCCTGCTGGCCAGCAACTGGCGCATGAAGGAGTCCCTGGACGGTTATCTGACCCGGAACCGCGTGGTTGCCATCGCGGGCATAGACACCCGCCGGCTGACTCGTATTCTGCGCGAGAAGGGGGCGCAGAGCGGCTGTGTTCAGGCAGGCGACGGGCTGGACGAGGACGCCGCGCTACACGGCGCCCGGGCCTTTCCCGGGCTCAAGGGCATGGATCTGGCCAAGGAGGTCAGCACCCACAACCCCTACGAGTGGGCGCAGGGCGTATGGACCCTGGAGGTTGGCATCCCGGCGGCCCGACACCCGGTCGACGAGCGTCTGCCCCACCACGTGGTCGCCTACGATTACGGCATCAAGCGTAACATCCTGCGTATGCTGGTGGAGCGCGGCTGCCGGGTGACCGTGGTGCCGGCTCAGCTTCCCGCCTCGGAGGTCCTGGCGCTTAAGCCCGATGGCGTGTTCCTGTCCAACGGACCGGGTGATCCGGAGCCCTGCGACTACGCGATTGCCGCCATCCGGGAGCTGCTGGACACCGGGACGCCCATGTTCGGCATCTGTCTCGGCCATCAGCTGCTCGGCCTGGCCTGTGGCGCCCGCACCCTGAAGATGAAGTTCGGCCACCATGGTGCCAACCACCCGGTGGTTGATCTGGCGAGCGGCCGGGTCATGATCAGCAGCCAGAACCATGGCTTCGCGGTGGACGAGGAGAGCCTGCCCGAGCAGGTCCACGCGACCCATCGCTCCCTGTTCGACGGCTCGCTGCAAGGTATCCACCACCGGGAGCGGCCGGCCTTCGGCTTTCAGGGCCATCCTGAGGCAAGCCCGGGTCCGCACGACGTGGCGCCGGTCTTCGACCACTTCATCGATCTGATCCGTAGGCACAAGCAATGAACCGGAAAGACGCAGTCACGGCGGCGTCCCGGTCATAACGGTCGGTTCATTTTTCTCCGCATCCTCTGCGCCGCGGCGGTTTTCGTCACATGCCTAAACGTACCGACATCAACAGCATCCTCATCATCGGCGCCGGTCCCATCGTGATCGGACAGGCGTGCGAGTTCGACTATTCCGGTGCCCAGGCCTGCAAGGCGCTGCGCGAGGAGGGGTACCGGGTCGTCCTGGTGAACTCCAACCCCGCGACCATCATGACCGACCCGGAGATGGCCGACGCCACCTATATCGAGCCGATCAACTGGCCGACGCTGGAGCGCATCATCGCCAAGGAGCGGCCGGACGCGCTGCTGCCGACCATGGGCGGCCAGACGGCGCTCAATACCGCCCTCGACCTGGTGCGCGAGGGGGTTCTGAAGCAGTACGGCGTGGAGCTCATCGGCGCCTCGCGCGAGGCCATCGACAAGGCGGAGGACCGCGACCTGTTCCGCCAGGCGATGCGCAAGATCGGGCTCGACATGCCGCGGTCCGCCATCGCTCACAGCCTGGAGGAGGCGATCCAGGTCCAGGCCCAGATCGGATTCCCGGCCATCATCCGGCCGTCCTTCACCCTGGGCGGCAGCGGTGGGGGGATCGCTTACAACCAGGAGGAGTTCGAGGAGATCTGCCGCCGCGGTCTGGACCTCTCGCCCACCAGCGAGCTGCTGATCGAGGAGTCGGCGCTGGGTTGGAAGGAGTACGAGATGGAGGTGGTGCGCGATCACGCGGACAACTGCATCATCGTCTGCTCGATCGAGAACCTGGACCCGATGGGGGTGCACACCGGCGATTCGATCACCGTGGCGCCTGCCCAGACCTTGACGGACAAGGAATACCAGATCATGCGCGACGCCTCGATCGCCGTGCTGCGCGAGATCGGGGTCGACACCGGCGGCTCGAACGTGCAGTTCGCGATCAATCCCGACAACGGGCGCATGATCATCATCGAGATGAACCCGCGGGTTTCGCGCTCCTCGGCCCTGGCGTCCAAGGCCACCGGCTTCCCGATCGCCAAGGTGGCGGCGAAGCTTGCTGTCGGCTACACCCTCGACGAGCTCAGAAACGAGATCACCGGAGGCGCCACCCCGGCCTCCTTCGAGCCCACCATCGACTACGTAGTGACCAAGATTCCCCGTTTCGCCTTCGAGAAGTTCCCCCAGGCGGACGCCAGGCTCACGACCCAGATGAAATCGGTGGGCGAGGTGATGGCCATCGGCCGCACCTTCCAGGAGTCTCTGCAGAAGGCCCTGCGCGGGCTGGAGACGGATAAGTACGGGTTGGACGAGGTCGTCGATCCGTCGGAGCCGGACGCCCTCAAGGTCATTCGTCACGAGGTGCGGCAGGCCGGCGCGGAACGCGTGCTGTATGTCGCCGACGCCTTCCGTGTCGGCATGTCCTTGGAGGAGATTCACGGCATCAGCCGCATCGATCCCTGGTTCCTGGCCCAGATCGAGGATCTGGTGCTCGTCGAGCAGGAGGTCAGGGCACAGGGCGCGGATATGCTCACCGCCGATCGTTTGCGCTTCCTCAAGCGCAAGGGTTTCTCCGATCGCCGGCTGGCGAGTCTGACGGGCGCCACCGAACGGGAGATCCGCGATCGGCGTCGCGAGCTCGGCGTGCGCCCGGTGTTCAAGCGGGTGGACACCTGCGCCGCGGAATTCGCGGCCAGCACCGCCTACATGTACTCCACCTACGAAGAGGAGTGCGAGTCGGACCCCACGGACCGGCAGAAGATCATGGTCCTCGGCGGTGGCCCGAACCGCATCGGACAGGGCATCGAGTTCGACTACTGCTGCGTCCACGCCGCCTTCGCCATGCGCGAGGACGGCTACGAGACCATCATGGTCAACTGCAACCCGGAGACGGTCTCGACCGATTACGATACCTCCGACCGGCTCTACTTCGAGCCCCTGACCCTGGAGGACGTGCTGGAGATCGTCGACCGGGAACGGCCGCTGGGCGTCATCGTCCAGTACGGCGGGCAGACCCCGCTGAAGCTCGCCCGCGACCTTGAGGCCGCAGGCGTGCCCATCATCGGCACCAGCCCGGATTCCATCGATCTCGCGGAGGACCGCGAGCGCTTCCAGCGCATGGTCCAGGACTTGGGCTTGCGTCAGCCGCCCAATACGACCGCCCGCAGCGAGGCGGAGGCGCTGGAGCTGGCCTCCTCGATCGGCTACCCGCTGGTGGTGCGGCCCTCCTATGTGCTCGGCGGGCGCGCCATGGAGCTGGTCTACGACGAGGCGGAGCTCGGCCGCTACATGCGGGTCGCGGTGAAGGTGTCTAACGAGTCGCCCGTGCTGTTGGACCGCTTCCTGGACGACGCCATCGAGGTCGACGTGGACGCCATCTGCGATGGCGAGGACGTGCTCATCGGAGGCATCATGGAGCACATCGAGCAGGCCGGCGTGCACTCCGGCGACTCGGCCTGCTCGCTGCCGCCCTATACCCTCTCCCCCGCGATCCAGGACAGGATGCGGGATCAGATGGGGAAGATGGCCCGCGCCCTCAACGTGGTCGGGCTGATGAACGCGCAGTTCGCGATCAAGGACGACGAGGTCTACATCCTCGAGGTCAACCCGCGCGCCTCGCGCACCGTGCCCTTCGTGTCCAAGTCCATCGGTGTGCCGCTGGCCAAGGTGGCCGCCCGCTGCATGGTTGGGAAGCGCCTTGCCGACCAAGGCTTCGACCGGGAGCGCAAGCCGAAGCACTATTTCGTCAAGGAGGCGGTGTTCCCCTTCATCAAGTTCCCGGGCGTGGACACCGTGCTCGGCCCCGAGATGAAGTCCACCGGGGAGGTCATGGGCGTCGGCGATACCTTCGGCGAGGCCTACGGCAAGGCGCAGGAGGGCGCCGGAGCGCGGCTCCCGGGAAAAGGCAACGCCATGCTCAGCGTGCGCGACGCCGACAAGGGGCGCCTGATCCGCGTCGCCCAGGACCTGAAGGACCTCGGGTTCGAGCTGTGGGGCACCCATGGCACCGCGGCAGCCGTGCGTGCCGCGGGGATCGGCTGCGAGGGGGTAAACAAGGTCGCGGAGGGCCGGCCCCACATCGTCGACATGATCAAGAACGGCGAGGTCAGCTTCATTGTCAACACCACCGAAGGCGCGCAGGCCATTTCCGACTCGGCGGAGATCCGCCGCGCGGCGCTGCAGCACAAGGTGAGCTACACCACCACCATCTCCGGCGCGGAGGCCACCTGCCTGGCGCTGAAACAAGTAGGCGCGGTGGAGGTCAACCGACTCCAGGAGCTGTACTGAGCGGGGCTTGGCCCCCGCCGGGAACGGCAGTATCTTCAGGAGCCAAAGCAGAAGGCCCGTACAAGCGGGACCTCGACACGACCCAGTTCCAGGAGGAAGTCCGTCATGAGCAAAGTCCCGCTAACCATCGGGGGCGCGGAAAAGCTGCGCACGGAGCTCGAACGCCTCAAGCGGGTCGAGCGCCCGCGCATCATCGAGGCCATCGCCGAGGCGAGGGCCCATGGCGACCTGAAAGAGAACGCCGAGTATCACGCTGCCCGTGAGCGGCAGGGCTTCGTCGAGGGCCGGATCAAGGATCTCGAGGGCAAGCTCTCCCACGCCCAGGTGATCGATGTCACCAAGGTCCACGCCAACGGCAGGGTCGTGTTCGGCGCCACGGTGGATGTGCTGGAGCTTGAGGACGACTCGGAGCACACCTTCCAGATCGTGGGCGACGACGAGGCGGATACCAAGAACGGGCTGATCTCCGTAAGCTCTCCGATCGCGCGCGCCCTGATCGGCAAGGAGGCGGGGGAGATCGCCGCCGTCGAGACGCCGGGTGGCCTGCGCGAGTTCGAGATCCTGGAAGTGCGCTACGTCTAGCTCGCCGATTCCGGAGAGCACGAGAAGCGAATCGGTTGCGCCGAGATAGGATCACGTCCAGTGGGCCGGAACGCGAGAGACACCGTTCCGAACCCCGGGCCGTGATCGGCCGCTGGTTTCGCCCTGTCATGCCGCGCAAGCACCTGACCTTCCGCGCCGTGGTCACCGGGATGTTCCTGGGCGCCGTTCTGACGCCCTGCAACGTCTACTCCGGGCTCAAGATCGGCTGGTCGTTCAACGTCTCCGTCATCGCCGTCCTGGTCGTCTCGGGTTTCTGGGCCCTGCTCGCCCGCTTCGAGCTGGGTCGGGAGCCTACGCGCGGGGAAGGCAACATCGCCCAGACGACGGCGTCCTCGTCCGCCAACATTATCTCCGGCGGTCTGGTGGCGCCGATTCCGGCTCTGGCCATGCTTACCGGCACGAACCTGCCACCGGCGCAGCTGATCGCCTGGGTGTTCGCCGTGAGCTTTCTGGGGATCTGGGTCGCTTGGTACCTGCGGGAGTCGCTGATCCTGCGCTCGGGCCTTCCCTTCCCGACCGGCCGGGCGACGGCGGAGACCCTGATCGAGGTCTTCGATCGCGGCCGAGAGGCGGCGCTCAAGCTGCGGGTGCTGCTTGCGAGCGCTGCTTTGGCCGGCGCGCTCAAATGGATCGACACCGGCGTGGCCAGTCTGCCCCGGCCTGGATTTGGGTTCCAGGTGCCGGCCCTGGGCAACATCGCCACTCTCGGCGGCATCAGCGCGAAGAACCTGACCTTCGCCCTCGATCCCTCCCTGATGCTGGCGGGATTCGGTGCCATCATCGGCTTTCGCGCCGGCGCCTCGCTTCTGCTCGGCGGCATCCTCTCCTGGGGCGTACTCGGTCCCTGGGGCCTGTACCAGGGATTCGTGGCGGCGGGACCAGACGACCCGGACGCCAGCTGGTTCGCCGCCATGATCGAGTGGCTGCTGTGGCCGGGGGTCGCGCTGATGGTCGCCTCCGCCCTGACCAAGTTCCTGCTTCACGCGTCGGCGCACTGGCGCGCCGTGGGCTCCATGCGCGGTCTGGAAGCCAGCGACGGAGGCGCATTCGCGCGCCTGGCCGGCCTGTGCGTGGGAAGCGGCCTGGTGGTCGTCGCCCAGATGGCGATCTTTGGGATCCATTGGGCGATTGCGGTGCTGGCCGTCCCGATCGCATTTCTCCTGGCGATGGTGGCCTCGCGCGTCGTCGGCGAGACGGGAATCCCGCCCATCGGCGCGATCGGCAAGGTGTCGCAGCTGAGCACCGGCATCACCGCACCGGGGGAGATGACCGCCAACCTGATCGGCGCCAACGTGGCCGGAGGCGCGGCGGGACAGAGCGCGGACCTCCTGAACGACTTCAAGGTGGGTCATGCCATCGGCACTCCGCCGCAGCCCCAGGTCGTCGCCCAGTTCTTCGGCATCCTCACGGGCAGCCTGGTCGGGAGCCTCGTCTATCTTCGGCTGGTTCCGGACCCGGCGCGCCTACTCATCACGGAGGAGTGGCCCGCGCCCGCGGTCGCCACCTGGAAGGTGGTGGCCGAGACCTTGAGCGCAGGCTTCGGCTCGGTCCCGGGAAGCGCGTTCTGGGCGGTCGCGATCGCCACTGCCGTGGGGGTCTCCCTCTCGGTGCTGGAGCACCGCCGCGGTCCGCGCTGGCTGCCGAGCCTGCCTGCGTTCGGCCTGGCGATGGTCATCCCCGCCTCGCTGTCCTTCACCATGTTTTTCGGCAGCCTGATCGCGTGCGCGATGGAGCGTTGGCGACTGAGCCTGGCGCAGCGGTTCGTGGTGGCCGTGGCCTCCGGGCTGATCGCCGGGGAGAGTCTGACCGGTGTCGCTCGCGCGCTGATGGGTGTGCTCCGCTGAGGGGAGGGGTGGATGCCCCTCGATAGCGGCGTGACATTAGGGAGACTTGACGCGGATCGCGAATCCTTTTTGATCGATGCAGCGCCAAGGCGACTGACAACTCTGTCCCAGAAGCCGCCTGTCGCGCCCGTGCGCCGGACCAACAGGTGAACGCCGGTAGCGTCACCGATGGATTCCGCGGTCGGAGCGCCAACGCCGCGAAAAGCGGGCGCTCGACCCACGGCCGCGATCGCAGCCACCATCACCCGGCGGGAGGACCGAGCCGTCAGGCTCACGAGGGAAGGCCCATTGGCCGCTGCGGGAAGGGGAGGTCGCACAGGTGCGCGTTCTCTGTCACGAACCGCGGCTGGTCAATGCCCTTGTCCCCCGGCGCCGTCGATGCTAGCGTCTCGTGTCCGACCGCGGTTCTCTTGCGCGGGGGACGACTTCTCCCTGTTTCCAACCGTCGGAGGCAACCCGCAGATTGAGCGATCGCGAAATTCACTACGGCACCTACCTGGGCGCAATCAAGCGCCATAGGCGTCGCCTCAACTACTCCACCATCCTCGAGGCCGAACGGCTCCGGCCGCCGCCTCCACGGCTGCGGGTTGTCGATCTGCACCGCCTGCTGACCCCCTATGTCTCGGTGCGCCTCGCCGAGCAGCTGCGTGCCGTCGTGCCGCTGGCGCTGCTGCTGATCGCATTCCAGGCCTTGGCGCTGCGCACCTCGTTGCTGGACACCGAAACCGTCGTCCTCGGCATCCTGGCCGTCATCATCGGCCTGATGTTCTTCATGGAGGGGGTCAAGCGGGGCCTCATGCCCTTCGCCGAGAACGTCGGCTTCCACATGCCAGGCCGCATGCATCCGGGGGTGCTGCTCGGCTTCGCTCTGCTGCTGGGGGCCGCCGCCACCTTCGCCGAGCCGGCCATCGGCGCCCTGAAGGCGACCGCCGATGCCATCTCCAGCGAGCGCGCACCCTGGTTGCGGCAGCTCCTGGGCCCCTATTCGCTGTGGCTGGTTCTGGCCGTGGCCACCGGCGTCGGCCTGGCCGTGAGCCTGGGTATGCTCCGGCTGATGTTCGGCTGGCGACTCAAGGTGCTGGTGCTGATCATCGTGCCGCCGACGCTCGCGCTGACGATCTGGGCGGCACAGCAGCCCGCGCTGGCGCCGATCATCGGCCTGGCCTGGGACTGCGGCGCCATCACCACCGGACCGGTGACGGTTCCACTGGTGCTGGCCGTCGGCATCGGCGTCGCCGCGTCCACGGGCCGCGGCGACAACCCGCTGTCCGGATTCGGCATCGTCACGCTGGCCTCGTTGTTCCCGATCGTCGCCGTGCTCAGCGTCGCCGTCTATCTGACCGCCCAAGGTGCGGAGGCCATGCTGCCGGTCGACACCTCGCATGCAGAGGACTGGCATACGAAAAGCCCGTTCGCGGAGATCATCGGTGCCTTCCGTGCCATCGTGCCTTTGCTCCTGCTGCTCGTCCTGGTGCAGGTGCTGCTTCTGCGCCGCCGCATCCGCAAGCGCAATGTCTTCGTCTACGGCGTCACCATGGCCGTCGCCGGTATGGCGCTGTTCAATCTGGGCCTGACCGCCGGCCTCGTGACCCTGGGTGAGCAGGCCGGCGTTAACGTCCCCTGGGCTTTCTCGCCGCACTGGGAGACCGGTGCCCCGGCCCTGTACCCGTTCGCGCTGGGCATCGCCGTGACCCTGATCTTCGCCTTCACTGTCGGCTACGGTGCGACCATCGCCGAGCCGGCCCTCAACGCCATGGGCATGACCGTCGAGAACCTCACCGACGGGGCCTTCCGTAAGCGCATGCTGCTGCACGCCGTGGCCGTCGGTGTCGGCTGCGGCGCGGCCCTGGGCGTCAGTCGCATCCTCTTCGACCTGCCCCTCTGGGCCTTGCTGTTGGCCGGCTATACGCTGGCTCTGGCGCTGACCATCTTGTCCCGCGAGGAGTTGGTGAACCTGGCCTGGGACAGCGCCGGCGTGACCACCGGCCCGGTCACGGTGCCGCTGTTGATGGCGCTGGGCATCGGCATCGGCCATGTCGTGGAGGTCGCCGACGGCTTCGGCATCCTGGCCCTGTGCTCGGTGGGACCGATCGTGTCGGTGCTGATGACAGGGCTCTGGATCGACATCAAGACCCGTGGCCGCTTCAAGAGGAGAACCGCATGAGTACCGGCAACGAGCTCATCGTCCTGACCGGTGTCACGCTGCTGACCGCGGTCGTTCAGCGCGGCACCGCCGACATGGTGGTCCGGGTGGCCATGGAGGCCGGCGCCCAGGGCGCCACGGTGTTCCATGCCCACGGCAGCGGCATTCGCCAGAAGCGGATGGGTATCCTTGGCCTGACCGTGGACAAGGAGAAGGAGGTCATCTACATCGTCGTCCCCGACGAACAGGCGGACCACATCTTCGAGCGCGTCTTCGTCACCGCGAAGATGGACACGCCCGGCATGGGCATCCTCTGGCTGACCCGGCTGGAGAAGATGGCCACCCACATCCCCCTCGACATCGCCGCCCGCTTCGGAGTGCACACGGAGCGTCGCGAGTGAGCGTCCTAGGCCACATCGGCTATGGGGTCGAGAAGAAGCTGATCACGGCCATCGTCATGAGCGGCCGCGGCCTCGAGCTCATGAAGCTTGTGGAGGAGCACCCCGGCGTGCTCTCGGTGACCCATCACCACTCCCGCGGCACCGATCGCCGCGGTCAGCGCCCGGGCAACCTGGTCTGGATCGAGCGCGACGTGGTCATGGCCCTGGTAGAGGCGCCCCACGCCGATCCGGTTTTCAAGCTGCTGTTCGACGCCGGCAACCTCGATGTCCCCCATCAGGGCGTCGTCTTCATGGAAGAGGTCTCCCGGGGCCATCCGATGATGCCGTTCGCGGTAGGCTTCGAGGCCGACCAGCCGAAGGCATGAGATGACGACCGGGGTTGGTGCTCCCCGCCTTTGTTCCCATCGGCAACGCGCTGATCGGGGTGGCCATCATGAGCGATCGACGGCGAACCGGTCTCCTGGGGAGCCTGACGGTCGCCCCGATCCGCGAGCTCTCGATCGTCTTCGCCGCCACGGGCATCCCGCGCGGGCACGTTTGGGGTCCTGTTCCTCGGGCTGACCTCGCTCGCGGGACTCATCACCATCACCCTGAGCACGTACATGATCCTGAGCTCCGAGGCCCTTTACGAATGCTTGGCCCCGCTGCTGCGCCCGTTCGAGCGCGGTCGTCCCTATCGGGAACTGGCCGTGGAGCAACAACCTGCCCCGCGGGGGCAGCCGGAGGTGCTGGTGTCTGGGCTCGGGCGCTAAGGCAAGCGCTTGGCCCGGCGCCTGCGAAAGCACGGGCTCGCGGTCCTCGGCGTGGACTTCGACCCGGAGTTGGTGCATGGCTTGGGCGATACGGACCTGCTCGTGGGGTTCGGGGGCGGGGCGGATCCGGCCTTTCTGGACAGTCTGCCCCTTGCCGGCGCGGGGTGGGTTATCAGCACCCTGCCGGACATCGACCCCAACCGCGCCCTGCTGGACGCCGTGTACCAGCACCGCTGTGGCGGCGAGATCGTCGGGGTGGCCCGCGACGAGGCCCAGGGTACTGCGCTCTGGTGTGCCGGAGTGCGGCCCGATCTCAGCCGATCTGCAGGCGGCGTTGAAAGACGAAACTGCACGGGGACTCGATGCCCTGATCGAACCCTATCGGAAACGTCTCAGGACAAAACGCAAGGTGCTGATGGGCACACCCTGTACGGAAGTGATCCACGAGGTGTTGCGCGAGGGGCACGATCTGGTGATCAAGGTCCCGGAGGATCCCAGCTGGCTGGCCCTGCAGTTCGGCAGCAACGACATACACCTGCTGCGCAAATGTCCTTGCCCGGTCTGGTTCATCACGTGCCAAGCGCCTAAAGCCTACCGGCGTATCCTTGCCGCGGTCGATCTGCCCGGTGGCTACGCCGCCGAGGAATGGGAAACGCGAGAGACTTTGAATCGCCAGATACTGGAGATGGCCGGCTCGATGGCGCTGGCGGAATTCGCCGAGCTGCATGTGGTGCATGTTTGGGAGGCGATCGGCGAAGGAGTCATGCGCAGCGCGTCTTTTCGCATGCCGGAGGAAGAGGTGGCCGCCTACCTCGATGGGGTGAGGCGGCACCACGAAGCCAGTCTGGACGCACTGTTGCATGAGCTGGAAAGCGCCATGGGATCGGGCACCTTGGCATTCCTGAAACCGCGAACGCATCTGGTGAGAGGGTCGCCGAGCAAAGAGATTCCAGCGTTGGCCGAACGACTCAAGGCTGATCTCGTCGTCATGGGCACGGTAGGGCGCAGCGGCATTCGCGGCCTTATCATGGGCAATACGGCCGAGACGGTTCTCTATCAGCTCGACTGCTCCGTGGTCGCGATCAAGCCCCCGGGTTTCGTCTCGCCCGTCGCCGTATCGAGCTGAGCACCCGCACCAGCCGTCTCCCCCGCGCTTGGCCGTCAAAGTCCCCGAGGTCATCCGCGTCGACACGACCGTCATGGCACGGCGGGCGTCACGTATTCGCGGTCGGCGATCAAGCGGGCCCAGGACAGGGGGCTCACTTCGGCCGCCGAGAAGGTGTCGGCCGCCAGGGTGGCGCCCGCGGTGATCAGAGGCGGCAACAGCAGCAGCCAGGCGGTCTCGCGCCAGCCGCGCCTGGGAATCTGCTCTTCCGGCCAGGGGGCGGCTATGGGCCGGAACCAAGCACGCCAGAGGATGGGAAGGAAGTAAGCGGCATTCAGCAGGCTCGACGTCCACAGGACCCAGACCGCCCAATCCATGCCGGCGGCGGTGGCACCGTCGGTTAGCCAGGCCTTGCTGACCGCGCCCGCGGTCAGCGGCATCCCCATCATGCCGAGTGCGCCGATGGAAAAGGCGATCGTGGTGAGCGGCATGCGCCGTCCCGCGCCGTCCATCTCGCTGACATTGTGGATTCCCAGGGTCTCCGCGTAGTTGCCGGCGCAGAAGAACAAAGTGATCTTCATGATGCCCTGGTGCACCAGATGTACCAAGCCGCCGACCGTGCCGATGGGGCCGAACAAGGCTACGCCGAGGGCGATGTAGGACACCTGGCTGACGGTGGAAAACGCCAGCCGCCTCTTCAGATCGTCCTGGAACAGGGCGCGAACGCTGCCCCAGACGATGGTGACGGCCGCGAACAGGGCCAGCGGCGCCAGCAGGCTCAACGACTGTGCGAATTCGATGCCGTAGATCTCGTAGACGATGCGCACGATGCCGAAGGCTCCGGCCTTGACCACGGCCACGGCATGCAGCAGGGCCGAGACGGGTGCAGGAGCCACCATCGCCTGAGGCAGCCAGCCGTGCAGGGGGACGATGGCCGCCTTGACGCCGACGCCGGCGATCAACAGCACGAAGATGATCTGCAGCTGCGCGACGTACTCCGACCCGAGTGCCGCGGCGATGCCGGTGTGGGCGAACTCCGTATGCCCGAGCAGGTGATGCAGCCAGACGATGCCGGTCAAAAGCACCGTGCCCCCGATCAAGGTGTAGGCGAGATAGACGGTGCCCCCGCGCATCGCCTGTTCGGTACCGCGGTGCACGACCAGCGGGAAGGTCGACAGGGTCAGCAGCTCGTAGAAGACGAAGAAGGTGAACAGGTTCGCCGCCATGGCGATGCCCATGGTGGCCGTGACGCAGAGGCTGAAGAAGCCGAAGAAGCGGCTCCGATTGGGCGATCGCTCGAGGTAGCCGATGGCGTAGAGGGTGGTGAGAAGCCAGAGCACGGCCGAGAGGGTGACGAACAGGAGGCCCAGGGCGTCGGCCTTGAATGCGAGATCCAGACCGGGCAGGACGGAAAAGCGCACCCCATAGGTTTCACCCGCACGCACGCCGGCAAGCAGCAGAAAGACCAGCACCAGCTTGGCCAGGGCGCCGAGCAGGTTGAGGGACGTGCGCGTGGCGACCCGGTCTTCGGGCAGGGCGAAGATCACCAGGCCCGGCAACAGTGAGGAGGCCAGCACTGCGAGCGGCAGCCACTCGTTGGCGCTCACGAGCCCGCTCCCAGCAGCCGCATCAGCTCCACGCCGCGCAGGCCCAGCAGGACACTGGCGGCGGCGAGCGCGAAGGCGCTCCACTCGAGCGTCCGCGGCACGGCGGCGACCGTTTCTGGTTCGGCCGGGCCGGCGGGGGGGGCCAGGAAGGCCTGGCGCAGTACGCGAAAGACATACAGGGTCGCCAACAGGCCGCCGGCCAGGGCCACGACGGCGATCATCCAGTATCCCTGCGCCAATGCCGCCTCGATGATCTGCCACTTGGCGAGAAAGCCCGAGGACGGCGGCAGGCCCATCAGGGTCATGCCGGCCAAGCCGAAGGCGAACAGGGTGACCGGCAGGCGATTCACCGCTCCCGCAAGCCCGGCGACGGTCTCCTGGCCTGTCGCCCTGATCATCACCCCTGCGGCGGCGAACATGCCGGCCTTGGCCAGACCGTGGGAGTAGACCTGCATCACGCCGGCCTGCAAAGCCTCGGGCTGCGCCAGCAGGGGAAAGATCAGGAACAGGTAACCGAGTTGAGCCACGGTGGAATAGGCGATCAGGTGCTTGAGCTTCGCGGCACGGATAGCTCGATAAGACCCCCAGAAGATCGCGAGCGCGCCGAGCAGTGCCGCCAGCCAAGCGGCGACGACGGGCAGCAGGGGCTGAAGGGGACCGGTCCATAGCCGCAGGATGAGGTAGAAGGAGGCCTTGACCACCAGCGCCGACAACAATGCGGACACCGGCGCCGGGGCGCTGCCGTGGGCCGGCGGCAGCCAGAAGTGGAATGGAAACAGGGCGGTTTTGAGCATCAGGCCGACCACCATCAGGCCGGCGCTGATCCAGACCAGGCGCGGCGCCTCGGCAGTCACCAGCGGCGTCAACGTGGCGATGGACACCGTTCCGTAGGCGCCGTAGATCAGTGCGACGCCAAGCAGATAGGCGCCGGAGCCGACGAGGCTGGCGAACAGGTAGCGCAAGGCCGCGGCCAGCTGCCGGGCGCCGCCGCCCGCGGCCACGATGCCGACGGATGCCAGGCCGATCAGCTCCAAGGTCACATACAGATTGAACAGGTCGGCGGAGACGAGCAGGGCATTGATGCCGGCGATCAGGAATCCCGTCAGCGGCCAGAACCATGCGCCGGCCCCGTCGTCGGCCTTGAAATAGGTGCGTGCGTAGACCGCCAGCGGCAGCGCCACCGCCTGCGTCAGGATCAGCATCGCGGCCGACAGGCCATCGGCGGCGACGTCGATGCCAAGGGGCGCCCCCCAGCCGCCGACCGCATGCAGGGTTCCCGGTCCGCCCGCGCCGACCGTAGCCGTCCCCCCGCCCGCCAGGATTTCTACGGCGAGCGTGATGGCCAGCCAGAGCTGCATGCCCAGCCCGGCCAACGCCGCCCAGGCTCCGCGCCCGGGTCCGAGCACGAAGGCCAGCGTCGCCCAGCCGAGCGGCAGCACGATGAGCCAGATCAGCGGGTCAGTCACCCTCGTCCTCCGGCAGCTCCAGACGGCCGGTCAGGGCGTGCAGTCTGCGCACCAGGGCCAGCGCCAGCGCCGTGGCGGCGACGGCGACGACGATGCCGGTGAGCACCATCGCCTGCGGCACCGGATCCGGCACGTCGCCGCGCTGCGCCAGGCCGACCAGCACGAGGAAGGCGCCGCTGCCCATCAGGTTGAAGGCGAGCACGCGGCGCAGCAGCTGTGCGATCAGGGCTACGCCCGCCACGCCGAGCGCGAAGAGGGCGACGCCCACCAGCGCGAACAGGAGGCCGGTCGTCATTGCGCTTATCTCCCGTTCCGCGAGAGGAACAAGAAGAGCCCGGCGAGGATCAGCCCGAGCGAAACCGTCAGGCCCGCCTCGATCAACAGGATCAGCAGGCCCGCCCGGTCCGGAGGGAAACGCAGCAGGGCACCCTGGCTCAGCAGCGCTGCGGCGACGGCGAGGAACAAAGCGAAACCGGCCGCCAGCCCGATCCGCAGCCGCAGTCGCGGCGAGCGCCAGCCCGGCAGCAGGCCGACGAGGTGCAGCAGCACCGCCGCGGCGGCGAGCACCGAGCCGGCCTGGAAGGCACCGCCCGGCCGGAATGCGCCGGCCCAGAGGAGATAGACGGCGGCCAAGACCATTAGGGGCGCCGCCAGCCGCGCCGGGGTTCGCAGCACCGGATGTGCCGCCTTCGGCGCCGTCGTGCCTGCTTCGCTGCCGGCAGCCAGAATGCCCACCAGGGCCAGCAACAGCACGGCGACTTCAAGCAGGGTGTCGTAGCCACGGTAGTTGAGCAGCACGGCCGTGACCGGGTGGCTTACTCCGCTCTCGGCCAGGTGTGCTGTCACCGGCCCGCGCAGGTCCACGGCGGCGGGGCCCAGCTCGAGCATGGCGCCGATCGCTGCGGCCACGAAGGCCAGGGCAAGCAAGGTGACGGCGAGGGCTTTCAAGACGCTTCCTGCCGTCCCTTTCGGCGGCGCAGGGAGCCATAGGCATCGAGGAGGAGTGCTCCGGTCAGGCCGGCGCCGATGGCCGCTTCGGCCAGGCCGATGTCGGGCGCCGAAAGCCGTGCCCAGGCGATCGTCATCAACAGGCCGAAGGCGATGAACAGGATGATGGCGCGATCCAGCCGCGGCGTGGTCAGTGTGCGCCAGGCGCTCCACAGCAAGGCCCAGGCCAGCAGCAGGTCGAAGGCGAGCGCGAGGGTCATCGGTCGTCCCCCCGGCGCCAGGGCCGGATGCCGAGCGTCTGCGCACGGCGGGCGATGGCGAATCCCACCCCGGCGCTGGCCGCCAGCACCAGCGGCCAGATCAACAGCAGCTTCACCGCCACGGCGAGACTGTCGGCTTGCAGCGCGAGACCGAGCAGCACGCAGCCGAGGCCCAGGTTGTCCGCCTTGGCCAGGGCGTGCAGACGGCTGTAGACATCGGGAAAGCGCAGGAGGCCCAGGGTACCGGCGAAGAAGAACAAGGCGCCGACCACGAGCAGCAGGCCGCTGAGCCAGTCAGTCACGGGCATCCTGCCGAGCGCGCCAGGCGCGCTTCGCAAAGGCGATGCCGCCGATGGCGGCCAGCAGGGCCAGAACCAGCGCGACGTCCACCAGCGCCGTTTCGGCGCCGGCCGTAGCAAGCAGCGCCAAGATTCCGGTGCCCGTGGTACCGAACAGCAAGGCCATCAGCATGCGGTCGGCCGGAGTCGGCCCGCGCGCGGCAGCGACCAGCGCAACGACCAGATTCGCGAGCAGAAACAGCGCAACGGCGAGCGCGAGGGTGGTCATACATGCCTCCCGAACATGCGGGCGATGGCCGCTTCCAGCGCTCGCGCTTCGGCGACGACCGGCAGCCGCTCATCGAGCACATGCAGGCGCAAGGTCTTGCGGGCCAGCTCGACCCCGAGCGTCCCCGGCATCAAGGTCAAGGCGTTCACCAGCAGGATGCGCGGCCCGCCCGGCGGCAGTCGCACCTGGAGCTCTACCAGTCCCGGTTCCAGCGCGCGGCGCCCGCGCAGGGCCATCCATGCGACCTGCGCGCCGCCGCGGACCGAGCTCCAGAGAAAGAACCCGAGGAAGGCGAAGAGCCCGGCCGAGTGAACGCGCCGTCGACCTGGCGGCGACAGCGCCAGGCTGGCCCAGGTAGCGCCGACGACGGCCACCGCGCCGAGCGCCCATCCGTCGTGGCGCCCCTCTGCCAGCACCCACCAGAGCAGCGCGAAAGCGGCGCCACGCAGGCGCAGCGTGCGCCACGTAGTACGCCTCATTCTAGCGTCCCGCCCCGATGAATGACGTGCCATCGGCGCTCCGCATACCCTGCCGCCATTGAGGGAAGGCCGGCGCGGCGGGACCTGCCGTGGCGACCGCGGCGATCATTCCGGCTGGGTGGCGCGGGCGCAACGATCGATGGCACCGACCTTTCGACGATAACGCGGCTCGGCGCTCGTATGCTGAAGCGGTGCGCCGTGCCCATCAGGCCGTATGGTCGGGTTGCATAAGGCCTAGCGCCTGTTTTCACTACGCCGTTCCGTAACGCGGGTGATGGCGAACAAGAACACATGGATGCTAGTAGACCAAACGGTCCGTAACGGGTCGAGAGCGGCGGACTGAAGGTCCTATGCATGGGGCGACGGGCACGGTCTTCTGACCCCCTTCATACGCAATTCCGCGAGCACTTATGCGAGTGGTTGTCGGTCACCGTCACGCCGGAAACGCTACATCGGGTTCCAGCAGGGGACCGTCTGCGTCGTGCACTCGCGGCGTCCGACTTCCGGAGCCTTTGCAGGAGCGCCGCCGTTTCGGCTAAGCGCCGGTATGCGACAAGACCGGTCTGTCGGGCACCCGATCCCCAGCGACCGCAATCCTTGAGGGTTATCCGATGCCTACCGCCGCGCGGGGGGATCGGCACAGTCACCTTGGCGTATTGCCCTCGAACAGACTTCGCCTCTCCTCAATTGCTTTCGTCATGTGATCGCGAAAGGCCAACACGCGCCCCGTGCGCTTGAGGTCGGGGTGCAGCAGCAGCCACAAACCCAGGTCGTGGGCCGGATCGGGTGCGCAAAACCTTTCCAGCGATGGGTCCGCATCGCCCATGAAACACGGTAGATAAGAGACCCCAAGCCCTTCCCTGATCGCGGCGAGGGTCAGCAGCGTGTCGTCGCTGACGAAGCCGTGGGACTGCCCTGTACAGGCGCGTCTCGTCCAGCTCCTATGAAACTCGCAGCACTCGACGCCTATCCAGTTTGGGTTGCCGCCCTCCTGCAGTAATTGCTCGACGTACGAACGGCGACCGTAAATGGTCGAAGCGACAGTCACGATTCTTTTGCCAATGAGGGTATCGGGAGGCGAATTGGTCAATCGAATCGCAATGTCGGCTTCGCGTTGCGGCAGACTCGCATCGCTGTTGGATACCAGCACGTGGAGCTCGACCAGCGGGTGGGTCTCGCAGAAGCTCGCGAACATCGGCATCAGGACCGAAGAGGCCATGTTGTTGATAGCGGTCACCTTCAACGGCCCTGTCAGGTGCTCGTCCTGGCCATGTATCGCGGCGTCGACACCAAGCATCTCGCTTTCGATGCGTATTGCCGCAGCCTCCACCTCTGCGCCGGCCAGGGTCAACTGGTAACCGCCTTTCTTGCGCTCCAGCAGCCTCACACCCAGCGTCTCCTCCAACTGCCGGATGCGCCGGGAGACGGTGGAGTGCTGCACGCCGAGCTGTTTGGCACCCCCACTGATGGAGCCGGATCGGGCCACCGCGAGGTAGATCCGCAAGTCGTCCCAGTTCATCTTGCACACCCCGTCTGTGCATTCATGCAAATCATGTTTCGTTCTTTGAGCAATGGTTACCAGGGACCGAGCGCCTAGACTTGGATCAACCTCAGCAAACAGAGACGCGAACGGCACGCCCAAGGGTCCATCCCCTCTCCCTACGTCACAACAACAGACAGGAACGAAACCATGACCCGCTGCGCCATCGTACAGACATCCCCCGTGTTCCTCGACAAGACGAGGACGATCGACACCGCCGTTGCCATGGTCGAGGAGGCGGCAGATGGTGGGGCCGAGTTGGTCGTGTTCACCGAGGCGTTCATCCCGGGTTACCCGACATGGGTCTGGCGGCTTCGGCCGGGCGGCGACTGGAACCTGTCAGAGGCCCTGCATGCCCGCCTGCTGAAGAACGCGGTCAACACCGACTCCAAGGACCTAGATCCTCTCTACGAGGCGGCCCGCCAAGCTGGCGTCACCGTGGTTTGCGGCGTCGAGGAACGGGGCAACGGGCCCAGCCAAGCCACGCTCTACAACACCGCACTCATCATCGGTCCCGACGGCCAGCTGATGAACAAGCACAGAAAATTGATGCCCACGAACCCGGAACGCATGGTCTGGGGGTTCGGCGACGCCGCGGGGCTGCGCGTGGTCGAGACACCCGTCGGCCGGATCGGCACCTTGCTGTGCTGGGAGAACTATATGCCCCTGGCGCGTTACGCCTTGTATGCCCAGGGGATAGAAATCTATGTGGCGCCGACCTACGACAGCGGCGACGGCTGGATCGGCACACTGCAGCACATCGCCCGGGAAGGCGGGTGCTGGGTGCTTGGCTGCGGAAATCTGATGAAAGGGAGCGACTTCCCGGACGACCTGCCGGGTAAAGAGACGCTCTACGCCGATCCGGACGAATGGGTGAACGCCGGAGACTCTGTCGCCATCGCACCAGGCGGGGAGATCGTTGCGGGCCCGATGCGGGAGGAAGCAGGCATCCTCTACTGCGAGATCGACAGGGAGAGGGTCGGCATCGCAAAGCGGGCATTGGACATCACCGGGCACTACGCGCGCCCGGACATATTCACACTTCACGTAAACCAACGGTCCCAGACACCGGTGGTGTTCGAGAAATAGAAATCCGAAAAAGGCGTCTCGAATGACAAAGAGAGGGCAGAGCGATGAATGAACCCAAGACTCACCATGCCGCCTGTTTTTGCGGTGCCGTACAGTTCACGTTGGCTGGCGAGCCCGAGGCCATGGCGTACTGCCATTGCGATTCGTGCCGCCACTGGTCGGCGGGACCGGTCAGCGCATTCACCTTGTGGCAGCCCGACAGCGTGCGGGTCACCCGTGGATCGGAAAACATCACCATGTTCAACGGGAACCCAGGGAGCGGCGACGAAACGGTCGTCAGTGAACGCAAATGGTGCAGCAAGTGCGGCGGACACCTGTTTACCAACCATCCGACCATGGGGCTGGTCGACGTGCCCGCGGTCGTCATCGAAGACTTCGCGTTCGAGCCCGGTTTTCACGTCCATTACCAGGAATCCGTGCACCCGATTGCGGACGGTCTGCCCAAGTTCAGGGATCTCCCTCAGGAGGCCGGTGGCTCCGGTGAAACGCTGCCGGAATAGCCCGTCTCAGGAAAGCAACTGCGATCCAGCCATGGGCATTTGGGCCTTTGGCCAAGAAGCGATTCAGGTCCAGCGCGACTTTCGAATGCCGACCGGCTCGGCCTTGCGCCTGGCTGGCGGTCGTCGGTGAGTCGCTGTGCAAGACGCCTCGGGATACCCGTTCGCCCTTCCGCTCTCGCAACAACAGACCGCTACCCTCTCATACGCGTGAACGAGCGGAACAGGGTTTCCGTCTACCGGTAGGTGGTAAGCACGATAATCTCGTCGTTTTCGTTTAACCGCAGGCGCTTGTCGCGCCCGGGGTTGAGCTGCACGCCGCCGCCTGGCTTACTGCCCTGCCCGGCCCGGCGAATGCCGATGGCGATCTCCCCGCGGGCGTCGGCGGCCCGTTGCAGGTCGGCAAAGCTGTAAACGCGCTCCCCGGCGTCAGGGACTGCTGATCTGTCGCGGTTTTCGGCCAGTTCGTAGTCCGCGATGCGGCGGAAGAAGATCTCGCTACCGCCGGAGCCGAACAGCTCGTCGAACACCGCGCGCAGCTCGCGCCGCAAGGCGACGCGGGCGAGCATATGGCTGATGATGACCGGGCTGACGATGACCTCGGCACGCCGGTTCTCGAACAGGGCGACATTGTCGGGATCGTTGAGCTCGACCAGCACCGGCGGCGCCTTTCCGGCGCCCTCCATCAGCTCACGGAGCAGGAGATAGCCCATGATGGTGCGCGCGTCGGACTCGACGTCGGACTTGAGCCGCTCGCTCGGCAACAGGACCAGATTATCGTAACCGGCCGGATCCACGCTCTCCAGGAAGGCGGGCACGGTATAGTCGAACTCCAGCTGACGAATCTCGAGGTGCTCCTTGGAGAGCGCCTCGGCCGCGATGCGTTTTGCGCGCTTGGCGGCCGGCACCATGGCCACGATGTCGATGGCGAACGCCTCGTCGGGGTAAGAGGCGAACTCCTCGAGCAGAGCCGGTACCCGATGGTTCCAGCCCAGCACCAGCACGCGGCGCCGGGGGAGCGCCTCGCACGCGGGTGCGGGTCTCTCCGGCAGGTCGGGCGCCGCGCCGATCGTCCCCGGCGGCGCCGCATCCCTGTAGCTCGGGGCGAGGACCGCGATGCGGTCGTTCGCCTCCAGCCGCAGGGCGTCGGGCGGATTGAGCAGCGCCTGGAAATCGTCTCCTCGCGGGCGCACGATACCGAGCAGCACGCCCTCGGGGAAGGCATAGGCAAGCTGCTGGATGGAGACGCCGGCGAGCTGTGGCCCTTCGCGGACGTAGATCTGGCTGCCGCTGACATCGGATAGGAACTCGTCATAGACATGGGAAAGTCCCGGGTGTCGCACGCTCTGCACCAGCAGGCGGCTGATCACCTCGTCGCCCGCGATAATCTCCATCGGGCCGGGATAGAGGGTGCGCAGGGTGCCGGCATGACGCATGTCCTGGAGCTCGGCCACCACCAGCGGCGGTTCCTCGGGCGGCGCCTCCTCCAGCGCCGCGGCCATGGTCATCAGGGCCTTCACCGTGCGCGTGTCGGCGTCGAGCGTGCTGCTCGCGCTGGTGTCGGCGGCCGGGATCAGGATGGCTCCGGCATGGGCGAAATCGACCCGGGCAAGGTCGTCCAAGCGCAGCGGGGTGCCGCTGCGCAAGACGATCTGCCGGTCGTTCCAATCGTCGCCGAGCTCGCGCTTGATGTGCTGGCCGAGGCTGGCACCCGCGCGCTCTGCCAACAAGGCCACGCGCAGTCGCCGAGCCCCCCGTTGCTGCAGGAAACGCTCGACCCGCTCCTGCGAGACCAGTATCTCGCGCAGAATCGTCAGCGTGCGGCTGGTCCAACCCAGGAGCACGAAGTGCGCGTCGAGGGTGACCGGGGTCAGCCCCTGCTCCAGACGGTCCATGGTCTCGCCCAGCCACTGCACGAGAACCGCGATGAGCGCCCCCATGAACAGGACGTAACCGAGGACGGTTACCGCCGTCGATATCGTGGCCCTGGCCACGCCCTCGTCGTCGCCCAGGTAGCCCGGGTCGGTGAGACGCAAGAAGGCCCACCAGATGGCCTCCCCGGCGGACGCGAAGCCGGGCGCGATCACGAGCGCCAGAAGTCCCGCCACCGTCGCGACGAGCAGGATCAGGAGCGAGAGGAGGACAAAGCGCGCGGCAGGTCCGCGAACCATGGTCTGTTCGAGTCGGAACAGGAACGAGTTTTTTAGTCTGGAGAACATGGAGCTGCCTTCGATGGGTATGCCGGGAGTTCGTGGGCTTATAGGCTGCGATTGCGTGTGCCGTACTCGAGGAGTGCAGACCAAAGTACGGCACCATCCACAACTGTTTCTTCGACGCATTCGTGCGAGTTCAGCCTCGCCGAGCTCCCGCCTTTCGCCGGCACCGCCAGATCGTCCGATGCGAGGACTACCTCTCTAAACACGGGGTGGACTGGCGGGAATCGGCGCCTGTGCAGACCTCCACGTCAGGGAGGGCGGCGACGCGGCTAGGACATGGTACCGCCCCTCGCTCTGGTGAGCACGGCTGGCCCGGGTCAATCCGACCCCGCCTCGCAGCGTATCGCTTCTGAGATGCGGTTGCCGACGAGACAGGCGGCACGAATGGTTACCGGTTTATCGGACGCTGGGAGGATTACGGCTATCAACGCCCCCTGCTCTCGGTACAGTGGACGCTCGCCGTCGTCTGCGGGGCGTGCTGAAAAGGTCCCAAACCAGGCCGCGACAAGACCCTGTGCCGACGGCCGTAACCCGCGTGGAACAGTCGTCGTGGCGGCTCGGTTTTCCGATCATCCGACCGGCGGAACGCCGATCAGCCAGCGATGGAGCCAGAGGACGAACGCGACGTACAGGGCGAGCCCGGCGACGACGGCGATGAGGTCGTTGAGCTTGGACGGCGGCGCCCCGGGGACCGGACGCTGCACGCGGTGCTTCATCGAGATGCGGTCCGCCACGGCCCATGCCAGGAAGGACCCGAAGAGCACCACATCTGCCAGCGTTCCGTTGGCAAGCAGGTGGGCGAGGGCCCACAGCTTGACCGCCGCCAGCATGGGGTGCTTCGTGGCCGATTGGATGCGGCCGGGAAGGTAGGCGGCGAGCAGCAGGGGGAAGACCGGCACCATGAGCAGCAGCGTCAGGTGCCGCAGCCAGACCGGCGGAACGTACAGGAACACGGGCTCCTGCCGCGCAAGCCCGTACCCCCAGACGATCAACACGAATCCCGCGAGGGCCAGGATCCCGTAGATCCCCTGCCACTTCTGCTCGCCCAGCCGCTCCGCTACCTGGTCCCGCCAAGGGGCATTGACGACCGAGATCGAATGCGTGCCCAGGAAAACAATCAGTCCCGCAATCAGTATCTCCATGCTCGCGTACCCTCCGGCAATCGAAAGAACGACCCGCGGCACATGCTACCGGAAAACGCCGCAGGTTGGTGCTTCACCAGCGTTGCAAGCTAGATGCGTTGTCCGCGACGAGACCGTGGGGTCATCGCGGAGCGACCGCGTCAACCGACAGGTCCCGGCGGCGATGTTGGTGGTGCGACGTTCCCTGGTCTTCATCGCCGAGACTGGCTGGATCCTGGTGGATGGTGATGTCCGCGTAGGGGAATTCGACGCGCAGCCGCTCCTCGGCGATGGTCGAGATGCGGTGTGCTTCGACGAGCGAGAGGTCGTCGGCGAGCTCGAGATGGAGCTGAATCACCTTCGTCTGGCCCGATTGCCGGGTGCGCAGCCCATGCACCCCCAGCACCCCGGGCGTCTCGCTCACGATGGCCGTGATGCGCGTTCGCTCGTCGTCCGGCAGCTCACGATCCATCAGCAGCTGCACCGCATCGCGCGCAATGTGTCCGGCGCTGTAGAGGATGAAGGCGGCGATGCCCAGGGCGAATATCGGGTCCAGCCCGGGCCAGCCGAGCTGCGCCAGGAGCAGCGCCGCGACGGTCGCGCTGTTGGTCGCCAAATCGGTGGCGTAGTGCAGGGCATCGGCGCGAATGGCGGTGGAGTGGGTGCGCCGGATGACGTGATGCTGGACGAGGAGCAGGATCAGGGTCGCGACGATCGCGAACAGCATCACCGCGAGCCCAACCCCGACCTGCGCCAAGGGCTGTGGATGCAGCAGCCGATCGATCGCATGCAACACCAGGAACACCGCCGAGCCCACGATGAAGGTGGCCTGGCCAAGGCCGGCCAGGGCCTCCGCCTTGCCGTGACCGAAGCGGTGCTCGTCGTCAGCCGGCATCAGGGAATAGCGCACCGCGAACAGGTTCACCAGGGAAGCGCCGACGTCCATCAGGGAATCCACCAGCGAGGCCAGGACGCTGACCGAGCCGGTAAGGAACCAGGCGACCAGCTTTGCGACGATCAGAACCGAGGCCGTCGCGACCGAGGCATAGGTGGCGATCCGGAGCAGGCGTGCGATTTCTGGCGTCATGTAGCGGCCCAGGGTTTGGATTGACGGAATACAAGGACCAGGTGGGCGAAGCGGTGCAGACTATAGCGCAGTGAGCGGGCCGTTGCTGCATTGGCCCGAATGCAATTCGCCAATGGGTGTCGGCGCGCTCTCGTTACCGCGGGGGCAGCAGATCGGAGTCGATCAGCTTGGTTTCAGGTTGCCCTGGTAACATCGCCCGAGTTCCGGCCAGTACCCGCGCTCATGCCGTCACGCCATCCGTTCGACCGGAGACCATACCCTTGTTCAGACACGCACCATTGATTGGCAGTCTGCTGTTGGGATTGTTGAGCGCCGCCCCCGTGGCCTCGGCATCCGGCGCCGCCGGTGGCACGCGGCCGCCCACCTTGCGCGAGGTGGTGCAGCATGCACTCGAACGCGACCCGCAGGGCCTGGTCCTGACCTCTCGCGGAGAGGAGGTCGACGCCTTCCAGGAGCGCGCCCGCGGGCTGCTTTCCGGTCCGCCGGCGCTTTACGGGCTCTATCGCAGCGATGCCCTGGGCAGCGACGACGGGCTGCAGGAGATGGAGGCGGACGTCGAGCTGCCCTTGTGGCGTCCCGGCCAGCGGGCGGCGGAGCAGCGGGCCGCGGATGCCCGGCGGGCCGGCCTGGAGCACTCCCGCGGCGCCCTGGCGCTGACGGTGGCCGGTCGGGTGCGGGACGCCGTCTGGGAGGTCGTCTATCTGCGCAATGAGCTGAGGCTGGTGAAGAAGGAGTGGGAGACGGCCCGCGCCTTGCAGCTGGACGTGGAGAAACGGGTCGAGGCCGGGGAGTTGGCGAAGACGGATGCATTGCTCTCCCGCGAGGAGACCTTGCGCAAGGAAACCGACTACATCAAGGCCGAGGCCGAGGCCGAGCACGCCCTGCTGCGCTATCAGGCCCTGACCGGCCTTGATCAGCTCCCGCGCGATCCCGAAGAACCCCGCAGCGCCCAGCAGGCGATCACGCCCGCGCATCCGCTGCTGGCGGAAGCGGATGCCCAGGTCTCGACCGCACAGGCCAAGCTAAGCGTGGCCAGCCGCTCGGCGGGCGGCAATCCTGATCTCCTCATCGGCGGCAAGCGCGAGCGCGGCGGGGCCGGAGAGGACTACAACGACAGCTTTCAGGTCGCGGTACGCATCCCGTTCAACATCGGGCCTGCCGCCAAGCCGGAGGTGGCGGTGGCCGGCACCGCCCTGGCCGAGACCGAGGCCGCCCGCGTTGGCCTGGAGCGGCAACTGTCCACCGAGTTGCGCACCGCCGCGCATGAGCTCGAGACCGTCGGCCGGCGTCTCACCCAGGCCAGGGAACAAAACCGCATCGCCGCCGAGAACCTGCATCTGGCGCGCCGCGCCTTCGACCTCGGGGAGATCGATCTCACCGGCCTGCAGCGGGTGCAGTCTCTCGCCTTCGCCGCCGAGCGCGCGGAACAGCAGCTCAAGATCCTGCGTCAACGCGCCATCGCCCAATACAACCAAGCCGCTGGAGAGCTTCCATGAAGTCCCTGCCGTTGCGTTTTTTCATGCTGCTCCTGATGGCAGTTTCAGTAGCCGAGGCGTCGCATGAGATCGCCATCAGCCCGGAGCAGATGGAACGGTTGGGGATCGTCCTCGCGCCCGTGGAGCCCGCCGAGGCCTATGTGACCGACCGGTTGCCCGCGCGGGTGACGATTCCCCCGCAACAGGCGCGCGTCGTCGCCGCGTCCCGCGGCGGTCTGGTGACCGCCCTGCGGGCCGCCCAAGGCGACGAGGTGCAGGCCGGCGAGGTGTTGGCGCACATCGAGAGCCCGGAGATGGTGGGGCTGCAAAGAGAGCTGTTGCAGGCGGCAACCCAGCTGCGCCTGGCGGAAACCGAGCGCAAGCGAGACGAGCAATTGTTCAAGGAGGGGATCATCGCCGAGCGCCGTGTTCTGGAGACCCGCAGCCGCTACGAGGAGGCCGCTTCCCTGGTGGCTGAACGGCGGCAGGTCCTGCAGCTGGCTGGCCTGAGCCCGGAGGCGGTTGCGGAGCTGGAGCAGAGCCGCACCATGACCAGCACCCTGGAGGTTCGCTCCCCCATCCCCGGCGTCGTGATCGAGACCCAGGCCGCCCTCGGCGAGCGGGTCGCCGAATCCCAGCCCCTCTACCGTGTGGCGCAGATGGAGCCCCTGTGGCTGGAGATCGACGCGCCGCTGGATCGGATCAAGGGCATTTCCACCGGCAGCCGGGTGGAGATTCCCTGCGACCAGGGCGACGCGCACGTCAGCCTGATCGGACGCAACGTGGATCCCGCCAACCAGACGGTCCTGGTGCGGGCAGAGGTGAAGGACAGCGGCGCCTGCCTGCGTCCGGGTCAGTTCGTCGAGGTGCGACTGACGCTCAGCAGCAGCGTGGACCAGTACCGGGTGCCCTCGAGTGCCATCACCCGCATCGGCGACACGACCCTGGTCTTTGCGCACGAGGCCGTAGGGTTCTTCTCGGTTCCGGTGGAGGTCGTCGCCCGCGAGGGTGAATACAGTGTCGTCACCGGCGACCTGTCACCCGGGGAGGAGGTGGCGACCAGCGGCATCGCCGCCCTCAAGGCCGCCTGGACCGGCCGCGACGGTGGCTGAGCCATGATCGATCACCTGATCCAGTTCGCGCTGCGCCAGCGTCTGTTCATGCTCCTGCTGGTGGCGCTGCTCGCCGCCGGCGGCTACCTGGCCTTTCGCGATCTCCCGATCGACGCCTTCCCGGACGTGTCCTCGCCCCAGGTCAAGATCGTGATCAAGGCCGCGGGGATGACTCCGGAGGAGGTCGAGGCGCGGATCACCGCCCCGGTCGAGGTGGAGATGCTCGGCATCCCCAACCAGGTGATGCTCCGGTCCATGGCCAAGTACGGCCTCACGGACATCACCGTGGACTTTGCCGAGGGCACGGACGTGTACTGGGCGCGCCAGCAGGTGGCCGAGCGCCTGGGGGCGATCTGGGGCGACCTGCCCGCGGACATCGCCGGCGGCATCGCCCCCATGACCACGCCGCTCGGGGAGATGTTCATGTTTACCGTGAGCGGCGGCGATCTGGACCTGATGGAGCGCCGCAGCCTGCTCGACTGGGTGATTCGACCCGCGTTGCGCACCGTGCCCGGGGTGGCTGACGTGAACTCGCTCGGCGGGCTGGTGCGCAGCTTCGAGGTGGTGCCCGACAACCTGCGCATGAACGCCAGGGGCATCAGCCTGATGGCCCTGCGCGAGACCCTGGAGGCCAACAACCGCAACGATGGGGCGGGGCGCCTGGTCGAGGGCGAGGAGACCCTGCTGGTGCGCGCCGAGGGCAGCATCCAATCAGTCGAGGACCTGCGCGACATCGTGGTGGGCACCTACAACGGTGTTCCCGTCCGGGTGGGTGATATCGCGGACGTGCGGATCGGCGCCATCACCCGGGCCGGCGCCGTGACCCGTGATGGTGAGGGCGAGGCCGTCGAGGGGCTGGTGCTCGGCCTGCGTGGCGCCAACGCCCGCCAGGTCGTGGAAGGGGTGCGCCAGCGCCTGTCGGAGCTTCAGTCGGCCCTTCCCGAGGGGGTGCGGGTCGACGTCTTCTATGATCGCGGCAACCTGGTCGACCGCGCCGTGCACACGGTTTCCAAGGCGCTGGGCGAGGCGGTGGTCCTGGTGCTGATCCTGCTGGTGCTGCTGCTCGGTAATCTGCGCGCGGCGGTCACCGTGGCCCTGATCCTGCCCTTGGCGGCGCTCGCGACCTTCATCCTGATGCGCTGGTTCGGGCTCACGGCCAACCTGATGAGCCTCGGGGGGCTGGCCATCGCCATCGGCATGCTGGTGGATGCCGCGGTGGTGGTGGTCGAAAACGTGGTCGCGCAGCTCAGTCAGGGCAACAAGAAGCTGCCGCGCCTGCACCTTATCTACCGCTCGGTGCGGGAGGTCTCGGTGCCCGTGACCGCGGGCATCCTGATCATCATCATCGTTTTTCTGCCTCTGCTCACCCTGCAGGGGCTGGAGGGCAAGCTCTTCATTCCCGTGGCGATGACCATCGTGTTCGCGCTCAGCGCGTCCCTGGTCCTGTCGCTCACGGTGATCCCGGTGCTGGGCTCCTTCCTGATCGGCAAGGTGAGCCACGAGGAACCGCTCCTGGTGCGGCTGCTGCACCGCGTCTACGAGCCGGCGCTCGCCTGGTCCCTGCGTCACGGCGTGCTGGTGGTGGCCGCGGCCCTGGCCCTCCTGGCCGCCACCGCGTTCGTGTTCACCCTGATCGGCAAGACCTTCATGCCGACCATGGACGAGGGCAGCGTGATCGTGCAGCTGGAGAAGCTGCCCTCCATCAGCCTGGAGGAGTCCCTGGGCCTGGATCTGCGGGTGCAGCGTACCCTGATGGAGCAGGTCCCGGAGGTCGTCGGCGTGGTGGCCCGCACCGGTTCCGACGAGCTGGGCATGGACCCCATGGGGCTCAATCAGACCGACACCTTCCTGGTTCTGAAGCCGCGCGAGGAATGGCGTTTCGAGACCAAGGACGAGCTGCTGGATGCGATGCGCGCGGAGCTCGACGGCTTCGCGGGCGTCGCCTACGGCTTCACCCAGCCGATCGAGATGCGGGTCTCGGAGATGCTGACCGGGGTGCGCGGGGACGTGGCCATCAAGCTCTTCGGCAGCGACCTCGATGTGCTGAATGACAAGGCCTCTCAGATCGCCGAGCTGGTGAAGGGCATCGCCGGCAGCGAGGACGTCTGGTTCACCGAGAACGAGGGCGTGCAGTACCTGAAGGTCGAGCTCGACCGCCTGGCCCTCGGCCGCCTTGGCCTCAACGTCGACGAGATCGAAGAGGTGCTGCGGGCGCAGATCGAGGGGCGAGAGGTGGGCATGGTCTACGAGGGTACCCGGCGCACGCCGCTGCTGCTGCGCGGGGCGGCTGATCTGCGCGCCTCGCCGACGGACTTCGAGAACCTGCGCCTCACCCTGCCGGACGGGCGTTTGGTCCCCCTGTCGAGTGTCGCCAGCCTGACCCGGGTAGGTGGGCCGGTGCAGGTGGGCCGCGAGCAGGGAAACCGGCTCTCGGTGGTGATCGCCAACGTGCGCGGGAGGGATCTGGTGGGTTTCGTTGAGGAGGCCAAGGCCCTGGTCGCCGAAAAGGTGGAGCTGCCCACCGGCTACTACGTGCAGTGGGGCGGCCAGTTCGAGAACCAGCAGCGGGCGGCCACCCGTCTGTCCATCGTCGTGCCCATCGCCATCGGGCTCATCTTCCTGCTCCTGTTCAGCACCTTCCGCTCGCTGAAGCAGGCGGGGTTGATCCTGCTCAACATCCCCTTCGCCATGATCGGGGGCGTGTTCGCCCTGTGGATCTCCGCGGAGTACCTGTCGGTGCCGGCGTCGGTGGGCTTCATCGCCCTGCTGGGCATCGCGGTGCTGAACGGGGTGGTGATGGTGAGCTACTTCAACCAGCTGCGCGCCATGGGGATGCCGCTGGAGCAGGTGGTGCTCGAGGGGGCCAAACGGCGCCTGCGTCCGGTGATGATGACCGCCAGCATCGCGGCCTTCGGCCTGGTGCCCCTGCTGTTCGCCAGCGGGCCGGGATCGGAGATTCAGCGCCCCCTGGCCATCGTCGTCATCGGGGGGCTGGTGAGCTCCACGCTGCTGACTCTGCTGATGCTGCCGATCCTCTATCGTCGCTTCGGCGACCCCGGCGTCCCCCGCGCCGTCACGCCGACTCCGGAGCCCGCCCATGAGTGAGCAATGCCTGCTGGTTCTGATCGCGCCTCCCGGCGTCGAGGAGGCGCTGGTCGACTTCCTGCTGGCCCAGGAGCACTTCTCGGGCTTCAGTGCGCAGAAGGTGGACGGCAGCCCCGCCCACGGCCGCCTCACCCTGGCCGAGCAGGTGACGGGGCGCAAGCGTCAGGTCATGTTCCATGTTCACGCCCCCCGGGAGGAGGTGCATGACCTGGTGGAGAGGCTCAGGGAAGACTTCCGAGGCGCCGGACTGCACTACTGGGTCATGCCGGTCATCGAGGCGGGGCCGATCCCGTAGCAGTCGCCGCGACCACGCGATTCGCGCCCTGCATGGCCGGGCTCAGGTCCCGGCAATCCGGTCGTAATACCGCGCCCGGTAGAGCAGCCGAGGGCGCTCGCCATCCTCGAAGCCGGTGCGGGTGTGCAGCACGTTGTTGCTGACGAGACCCCAGCCCGGCTGGAGCTTACCCCGGAAGTGCCACCGAGTTTCGCGGTAGAGGATGTCCCTGAGGAAGATAACGGCCTCGAGGGTGAGCTGGTCGTCGCGCCAGACGATGTTGCGCCTGCGGTCCGTGTAGCGCATGTGAAGGCGCCCGTCGGGCCGGATGGAGAACACGGGACCGGACTGCTCCGGACGCCGCTCTTCCCCGTCCGTCAGGTTGGCGGGGATCGTCATGGCGTCCGGGCGCATCAGCGCCCGCACATACTCCGGGTTCTGGTCGCGGAGCAGGATGTAGGCGATCTCGTGGTCCAGGAGCTCGTTTTCGCCGCCCTCCATCGCCGGCTCGACGCAGTGCAGCAGGAGGCCGTGGATCTGGTGCTCCGGGGTGTTGTAGTAGCCGTCGGTGTGCCAGGCGATGGGCCTGTTGCTGTAAGGGATATAGCCGCGGTGGAGGGCGTCCGACTGGACCTTGAGTGAGGTGATGGCGTCCTCGTCCGCGCCGGTGTTGTGGTCGAGACGGACGAGACCCAAACGCTCGCCAAGTGCGCGCACGATGTCCTTGTCGGGGTCCCGCCCGGTGTCCCCGGCGTAGATGGCCATGTTGGCCCGGCGGCAGCGGTCCAGGATGGCTGCATGCTCCACCTCCGTCAGTCGGCGCGGATCCTCGATCTCGACGATCAGGTCCTCCAGATTCGCGGGATGGCGGTCGAGCTTTTCCGCGCGCCAGCGCTCATACGCATCCGTCTGGTCGAGGTCGAACGGGGAGGAGGTGGCGGGCGAGGCGGTATTCGGCGACATCAGTTGATCTCCAACGCGGTGTGGTGGCTTGCGCGCATGGGAGGCCGTCGCCCAAGTTCCGGCGAGGCACGGGGCCGATCAGCGCAACAGGCGCGGTAGGGCTATCGGGACTTTGCATGGTCCGGCTCGCCCAGGGCGTCGTCCAAAGGACGCGCCCGCACGACTATATGCAACCCGGATCACATGGCCATGACGGGCGTCAATTGCCGGACGGGAGTGGCCGATCTGCGGGGACCGCCTACCCGGGGCATGACGGGCCGAGATACCCGCTGCCATAGTCCCGCGGTGGATCGCTCTCTTTACGCCGACCTGACGGCCGTCCGACTCGCCAGGTCAGGCCCCCTCCGGATTTTTTCGACCAAACCGTGAAGTGGGTCACGGTTCCTCGGGGGTGGGAACAGCACGTTTTATCTGTGGTCTCAGTGTCCTTAGCGGATAGAATGCAAACTTTACGTCAACTTAGCCTTCGCGCAATTCCAGCCTAGAAAAGCCCTGCTCCATGTCATACGAAACAAGAGTCGACGAGATGGTCGGTAAGCACGTGGCGGAGTTTCAGCACGAGCTGTCTCTCGCCCGGGTGATGGGGGGTTGCCTGAGAAAGCCCTGTCCGATGCCGTACGGATATCCGCTGCGGGTTTGGTGCCCACATCACATTTGCCGATCTCCGTCGGTGAAGCGGTTCGTTCCTCGTGTCGGCGCAAGGATGAGCAACGGCGCTCCGATGCCTCTTCGCCTGCGGCTGATCGGCGACTACGTACTAGGTCTTTATAACCCCCGCAACCGTTGACCGGCGGGGGAGCGGCAGGCCGCGTGGCCAGGATGGCCGTGATTTGGGTTTCCTCACAGGGGCGTGCTGGGGGGTGGTGGCGCCTCGCCTTTGTCCGCCGATTCCGTTTCGGAACCGTCGCTTTCCGGGTGGACCCGTAGCATCACCTCGCGCGTGAGGGCGAGATATTCTTCCGCCGATAGGTAGGCGGATGCCGTAGCCAGGGCAGCCTGGGCGAGCTTCGCGTATGTCTCCGCCGACTCTACCTTGCCTTGCTTCGCGAGCTGTAGGGCATGATTGACGTACTCGAATGTGCGCCGTCTCAGCTGCTCGCCCATCGGCGGCTTCAAGGAGCCGGCTCGCGGCTCTCGCGAGAACTGAAGCGCCAGCTCGCTGGGGAGCTCCGGCGCGTGTGCCGCGGGCGATGGCGTGTCCGATCGGTCCGCGGGTTTGTCGCCATCGGGGGCGCTCTCGTCGGAAGCAATCGCGTTCGACTCGGCCGGCCCCGCGGCGGAGATTGCTCCGCCCCGTATCGCGACCGCATATTTTCGCGCTTGTGCACCCAGGGGGCCGACGATATCGACGCTTGTCGCGGGCCCGATGTTCCGATCGGTCTTGTCCACGCGCAATTTGAGCAGTCGTGTCGACACCTGCAGGTAGAGCTGCATCACGCCCTTGAGCAAGGAATCGACTTTCTCACCTAAGGGTTCCGTGGTTCTCCGGTCGAGATCCTGCTCAGCCAGCGGCGGGTGCCCCGTTTCCGCGCGACCGGATGCGGATCCGAGCCCGCTGACGGACGAGACCGCCGCGGATTCAGCCGAGCGTGTGCCGCTGGTATCGCTATTGCCCATCATCGGATGCTACGGCCGGGATTTGTGGGCGCCAAAAATCTGGGAAGTCTGGATTGCGGAAGCCGGGCTCCGCGAGGCGCTCGGGCGGGGGCTGCAACCGGGACGTGTAGTCCATGACCGCCGACACGTCGCGGTCGGTGAATGACTGGATCTGCTTCACCATCTCGGGATCGGCGTTGCGCCGCTTGCCGTCGCGGATCCACTCGAATTGTCTCACCAGGTATTCGTAGTGTTGCCCTTGGATCAAAGGCATGTGGTCCTTGGGCACGCCTTGCCCCTGGGCACCGTGGCATTCCGCGCAGTATTTCACGTACAGCCGCTCGCCATGCTTCAGGTCATCGCCGGGGCCCACGCCATTCTCAGGATCCATCGGAAAACGTGCGACGTAGGCGCTCACGTCCGCGATCTGCTGCAGGTTCAGGTGATCGAGCAGGGTAAACGGGAACATGGTCGGGTTGTCGCGGTTGCGGGCGCGGATGTCGGCCATCTGCTTGATGATGACCGATGCGTGCTGGCCGGCGATCTGGGGGTAGTCGCCGTCAGTGCTGCCCCAGCCCTCGGGCTGGTGACAAACGGCGCAGAGCAGGTAGACCTTGCGCCCGTTATCCAGGTTCGGCTCGAGGTGGATCGCCTTCTCGAGCTCCGCGGCGGCGAGGGCTGGGTCGTCGGCGAGGACCCGCCCGCCGGAAAAGGCGAGGGCGAGGGGCAATAGCAAAATGGCCAAACCGATTGGCTGGCGACGGGTATCCATCAATTCTCCTCAGGCGGCAACGATCGCCGTGGGCTCGACATGGCCCGGGCGTTGGTTCTTTATGGTTGCGGTCGAATCTCGAGAGAAGCCCTGGATCGAAACCAGGTCATCCCAAGGTGCGGCGTGAAGACTCCCGGCCGGGTTGGATGTCGGCGCACCACGAACAGTGTATAGACGGCTTTTCCTTCGCTGACAAGTTTCTGCCGGTTCGGCGGATGCCGGTCGCGCTTGGTTGCTGGGCTCGATGGTCTCCGCTCAGGCAAGGGAAGAGTAGGCGAGTCCGGCTGCGGCGCAGGCAGCGATAACCGGAATGATGCCGATCTTGAGGCGCCACAAGGCGACCAAGGCAGCGAGGCTGATCAGCAGCGAGACCCAGTCGAACCGGCCCGAGAAGGGCTCCGCCTCGGTCGCCTCCGGCCACAGCACGTGCCAGGCGAAGAACAGCGCCAGGTTCAGGATGACACCCACCACGGCCGCGGTGATCCCGGTCAGGGGGGCGGTGAACTTCAGGTCGTGGCGTGTCGCCTCGACGGCCGGGCCACCGACCAGGATGAACAGAAAGGAGGGCAGGAAGGTGAAGAAGGTCGCCACGGTCGCGGCTGCGACGCCAGCCAGCGCCAGGTTGTCCGGCCCGAACAGCTCCTTGGTCCAGCCGCCGACGAAGCCGACGAAGGCGACCACCATGATCAGCGGCCCTGGGGTGGTCTCGCCCAGCGCTAGCCCGTCAATCATCTGCGGGCCGGTGAGCCAGCCGTAGGTCTCTACGCCGCCTTGGTAGACGTAAGGCAGGACGGCGTAGGCCCCGCCGAATGTGACCAGCGCCGCCTTGGTGAAGAACCAGCCCATTTGAGTCAGGGTGTGTTCCCACCCCAGGGTGAAATGAAGCATCCCCCCGGCCAGGATCCAGATCCCGAGCCCCACGGCGATGTGCACCATCGTCGAACGCCAGCTGAAGCATGCCCACGCCGGCGGCGGGGTGTGGTCGTCAATCAGCGCCGGCCCGTAAGTCTTGTCGCTCGCGCCGTGCCCGCCCCCGGTCTTGAACTTGCCCGGCGCCAGGCGTCCGCCGATGTAGCCGAGGATGCCCGCCGTGATCACGATGAGGGGGAAGGGTAAATTGAGGGCAAAGATCGCGACGAACGCCGCCGCGGCGATCGCCCACAAGACCCCGCTCTTCAGGGCGCGCGAGCCGATCCGCCAGGCGGCGAACACCACGATGGCGGTCACCGCCGGCTTGATGCCGAACAGGATGCCCTCTACCACCGGCAGGTCCCCGAAGGCGAGGTAGATCCAGGTCAGACCGATGAGGATGCCAAGGGACGGCAGCACGAACAGGGTGCCGGCCATGATGCCGCCGATGGTTCCGTGCATCAGCCAGCCGATGTAGGTCGCGAGCTGCTGGGCCTCCGGCCCCGGCAGCACCATGGTGTAGTTCAGCGCGTGCAGGAACCGGTGCTCGCTGATCCAGCGGCGCCGCTCCACCAGCTCCGTGTGCATCATGGCCATCTGGCCGGCGGGACCACCGAAGCTGACGAAGCCGAGCTTGAGCCAGTAGGCAAAGGCGGTCCAGAGGGACACGTGGGGCGGTGCGGTTGGTTCCGGTGCTTGGAGATCTCGGGAGCCGGACATGGAACTGGCCTCTTCAGCTAAGCGCCGATCATAGCCGTGGCGATCTCCGTTGAATACAGGCTCGGGGAGAACGGTCGAGATGAGGAACTTCCCGTTGGGGTGCTCAATCCGCCGCCGGGGATTGCGCGATCAGTTTTCGGGTCGTCGACAACATGGACTCAGCCGCCGCCGCAACTGCGGCGCTGAGCTGGCTGTGCGCGAAATCGAAGGACTCGCCGGCGACCGTGACCAGGTGCGCCTCCGGGAGCCGGCCATAGAGTGCCTGGGTCCAGGCGAGCAGCTCCGTGGGCTCAAGGAAATGGGCCATGGTGGAGACCGCGGCCCGGTTCGGATGCAGACGGCGGCAGCGGACCTCGCCCGGTTCCCCCTCCGTGGCGGCGTCCAAAAAGATCACCAGGTCGCTGGCTGCGATGTCGGGGACCAGGTCGGCGGTGAGCACGTGACGGGCGATGACCGAGACGCCTTCCGGGAGGCTCTCCTGTTGCAGCCGGTCCGCGACCAGCGGACCGACTGCGTCGTCGCCCCGGATCGGGCTGCCGTACCCGATGACCAATGCCGTGCGCGGCGGGCGCTCGCTCACGACCGCTGCAGGGTGTCGACCAGCCCGCCGGCAGAATTCCTGAGCTCGATGCGCATCGGCATCTGCCCGAAGGCGTGGGAGGCGCAGGAGAGACAGGGGTCGAAGCAGCGGATCACCGCCTCCACCCGATTCAGCATGCCCTCCTCGAGCCGGGTGCCGTCCACGTATGCCTCCGCGACCTGGCGTATCCCCTGGTTCATCGCAAGATTGTTGTGTCCGGTGGCGATGATCAGGTTCATCCAGGCCATGAGACCGTCATCGTCGATCCGGTAATGATGGATCAGGGTGCCGCGCGGGGCCTCGGCGACGCCGATGCCCTCGTAGCGGTTGCCCCGGGCGCGCGCCCGCACCTTGGTGTCCAGGATCTCGGGGTCCTTTAGCAGGCGCTCCATGCTCTCCAGCGCGTAGATGATCTCCACCAGCCGCGCATAGTGGTAGTGGAAGCTCGAGCTCACCGGGCCGGATTCCTGGAGCATGCGGAACTCCGCCAGCGCCACGTCAGCGTAAGGCGTTCCGCACGCCTCCACGTTGTTGAGGCGGGCGAGGGGGCCGACGCGGTAGATGCCCTGCGGATAGCCCCTGGGCTGGTAGTAGGGAAACTTCATGTAGGTGAAGTCCTCGACCGCCTCTCCGATCACCCGCCGGTACTCGTCCGTCGGGACCATGTCCTCGACGATGCGGCCCCTGGCGTCCTTGATTCGCAGCAGGCCGTCGTAGTGCTCCAGGTTGCCCCTGGGGGTCACCAGGCTCAGGAATAGGGTCGGGATATCTGCCGAAGTGTTTTGCCTCCTCCCTGAATTTCGGCACCAGCTCCTTGTAGAAGGCGTAGGTGCGCTTGGCGATCTCCATCCCCTCGGGCAGGAGCGCCAGCATGGCCGCGCGCTTCTCCTCGCTGAGTGCTTCGTTGACGCCCCCGGGGACGACCCAGGTCGGGTGGATCTTCTTGCCGCCCAGGGTCTCGATGATCTGCTGGCCGATCTGCCGCAGCCGGATGCCGTCTCTTGCCAGCGCGGGATTCTGAGACATGACGCCGAAGATGTTGCGCCGCGCCGGCTCCGCATCCCACCCCAGGAGCAGGTCCGGTGAGGAGAGATGGAAGAAGGACAGCGCATGGGACTGGGTCAGCTGCGCGAGGTTCATGATCCGCCTGAGCTTCACCGCGGTGGACGGGATCTTGACGCTCAGCAGGTCGTCGCATGCCTTGTTCGAGGCAAGCAGGTGGCTCACCGGGCAGATACCGCAGGTACGGGCGGTGAGCGCCGGCATCTCCCGATAGGGGCGGCCCTCGCAGAACTTCTCGAAGCCCCGGAACTGGGTGAGGTGGAACTTGGCGTCCTCCAGCTCGCCCGATTCCCCGAGCTGGAGCGTGATGCGGGCATGGCCCTCGATGCGCGTGACCGGGTCGATGGTGATGGTGCGGCTCACTGTGGATTTCTCCGGAACGGGGATGGTTGGCTCGACCTCATGCGGAAGGCAGGCCAGGATGCTAGGCGCCGAACTTGGTGACCTCGCTCGGGTCGGGCGTCCGACCGGCGATTAGCTCGCTCAGGACATACCAGATGGCGTCGGCGGAAGGGGGGCAGCCCGGCACGTAGACATCCACGTCGACCACTGCGTGGACGGGTCGGACGCGATCGAACAGGACCGGCACCCCGACCGTCGGTTGCTGGGGATGCAAGGTGGCCGTCTCGCGATACGCGCGGTCGATCACGGCGTCGAGTCGAAACGCGTTGCGCATGGCCGGCACGTTGCCGTTGACGGCGCAGTCACCGAGGCTGATCAGCAGCCCGCAGTGCTTGCGGAACAGGCTGGCCTTTTCGAGGTCATCCTCGGTGCTGATCGAGCCCTCGAGTATCCCCACGTCGACCCGCTCCGGCAGCGTCTTGGTGTCCACCAGGGGGCTGTAGACGATGTCGACCTGGCCCGCCAGCTCGATCAGGCGCTCGTCCATGTCGAGCAGGGACATGTGACAGCCGGAGCAGCCGTCCAGCCAGGCGGTTGCGACCGTGATCTTGGCCCCGGCGCTCATCGCGGGTGCCTACGGCGCGAAAGGTAGGGCAGGAAGTGCAAATCCTTGGTCATCTCGCCAACCGAGGTGCCCTGCTTGACCAGCGCCCCGGTCGGGCAGACCTGGACGCACTTGCCGCAGCTGGTGCAGGAGTCGCTCTCGCCCCAGGGCCGTGCGAGGTCGGTGATGACGCGGCAGTCGCTGCCCCGGCCCATGACGTCCCAGGTGTGGGCGCCCTCGATCTCGTCGCACACGCGAACGCAGCGGGTGCAGAGCACGCAACGGTTGTGGTCGAGCCGGAACAGGTCGTGGGATGAGTCCACCTCGTAGCGGGCGTTGCGGTAGGGTACCCGCACATGGTCGACGCTGCAGGTCTGGGCCAGATTCTGCAGCTCACAGTGACCGTTCGAAACGCACACGGAGCAGACGTGGTTGCGCTCGGCGAAGAGCAGCTCGACGATAGTGCGGCGGTAGCGCCGCAACCGCTCGCTGTCGGTGCGAATCTGCATCCCCTCGGCGACCCGGGTGGAGCAGGCCGCCAACAGCCGGTCGGTGCCCTCGACCTCCACCACGCACAGCCGGCACGCGCCCCAGACGGTGAGCCCCTCCAGATAGCAGAGGCTTGGGATCGGGATGCCGTTCTCGCGGGCGACCTCGATGATGGTCTCGTCCTCGCGCGCGGAGAGGTCGCGGTCGTCGATGCGCAGGGTGACGACGCGCAGCTGGGTTGTTATCGCTGTGGCAGGCATTTTGCTCGTTTCTTCAGGTGAGAGGCGTCGCGCGCGTCGGGTCGGGGTTGTCTACCCGCGATCCCCGCCCGCGAGCTTGGCCTCGTACTCGTGCCGGAAATGACGCAGGGTGCTCAGCACCGGGTTCGGCGCCGTCTGGCCCAGTCCGCACAAGCTGGTTGCCTGCACGACCTCGCACAGCTCCTCCAAAAGGGACAGGTCTCGGCGGACGCCTTCACCCTTCGCCACCCGCTTCAGGATATCGTGCATCTGCTGTGTGCCGGCGCGGCAGGGTATGCACTTGCCGCAGGACTCGCTCATGCAGAACTCCATGAAGTATCGCGCCACGTCAACCATCGAGGAGCGCTCGTCCATGACGATCATGCCGCCGGAGCCCATCATGGTGCCAAGCGCGCGCAAGCTGTCGTAATCGACCTCGATGTCGAGATGCTCCGCGGGGAGGCAGCCGCCCGAGGGACCTCCGGTCTGCACCGCCTTGAACGCCTGGCCGTCGGGAATGCCGCCGCCGATGACCTCGATGATGTCCCGCAGGCTGGTACCCATGGGAACCTCGATCAGCCCCGTGTTGCGGATGGTACCGGCGAGGGCGAACACCTTGGTTCCCTTGGACTTTTCGGTGCCTATGGACGCGAACCAATCGCCGCCCTCGCGCACGATCGGGGCGATGTTGGCGAAGGTCTCGACGTTGTTGATCAGGGTCGGCTGGCCCCAGAGGCCGCTCTCGGCGGGGTAGGGGGGGCGCGGTCGAGGCTGTCCACGCAATCCCTCGATGGAGGCCATCAAAGCGGTTTCCTCTCCGCAGACGAAGGCGCCGGCGCCGAGCCGGATCTCCACCTCGAACGCAAATTGGGTCTCGCACACGTGGGCGCCGAGGAAGCCCGAGCGCTTGGCCTTGCGGATCGCGGTCTTCAGACGCTCCACCGCCAGCGGATATTCGGCGCGTACATAGACGTATCCCTTGTTGGCGCCGACGGCGTAGGCGGCGATCGCCATGCCCTCGAGCACGCGATGGGGGTCGGACTCCAGGATCGCCCGATCCATGAAGGCCCCGGGATCGCCCTCGTCGGCATTGCAGATCACGTATTTTTGCTCGGAAGGCATCTTGGCCACGGTCGACCACTTGAGGCCGGTCGGGTAGCCGCCTCCGCCCCGCCCCCGCAATCCGCTTGCGGTAACCTCACGCAGCACGTCGGCCGGGGTCATCTCGGTCAATGCCTTCACCAGCGCCGAGTAACCCCCGACCGCCACGTAGCCCTTGAAGCTGTCCGGGTCGATCACGCCCGAGTTCTCGAGCACGATCTTTTGCTGGCGGGTGAAAAACGGCTGATCCGTGGCGCACACCAGGCGCTCCACCGGGGCCGCCCCGATGCTGCCCATGATGTCCTCGGCATCATCGGGGCCGACCTCCCGGTAAAGGACAGGCGTCTGCTCGCCTTCAGGGTCCACCGCAACCAGCGGTCCCGCGGAGCAAAGCCCCATGCATCCGACACCTTTGACGCGGCAGCCGTGGCCGTCGGGCACCGCCGCTTGCAGCGCCTCGAGCACCGGCTGCGACCCGGAGGACTGACAGCTGGCCGCCATGCAGACCCTCACCTCGTGCGTGACGTCCGCATCCGCGGCGCGGATCTCCTCGGCCAGCTCGGCCAGATCGTCGAGATTCATGTCAGTCGAGCTCCGTGAGCTTCGAGAGGAGGTCAACGCCCGTCTGCTTGCCCAGCACTTCTCCATCGAGCACCACGGCGGGCGCGAGCCCGCAGGCGCCGACGCAACGGGCGCTCAGCACTGATAGTGCGTCGTCTTCGGTGGTCTCGCCGGGCTGGATCCCGAATTTGTCCTCGATGCCCTCGATCAGTCCACCGGCCCCTTTGATGTAACAGGCGGTTCCGGTGCAGATCACGCAGGCGTGCCGCCCCCGGGGCTTGAGCATGAAGAGGTGATAGAAGGTCGCGACGCCGTAGACCTTGCTCAAGGGGAGATCGAGGGATCCGGCCACGTATCGCATGGCCGTCTCGTCGAGGTAACCAAAGGCGTCCTGCACGCTGTGCAGGGCCTCGATCAGGGCATGATCCGCGTAGCCGTTGCGGCGCATGGTGGCATTGACCAGCTTCCAGCGCTTGTCGTCGCTGGGCAGCGCCGGCGTTCGGTGTTGCAGCGTCATCGTCCCTCCTTCCGTTCGCGCGGTAGTATCCTCGGCGATTGTTACGAATAAAAGACCGCTGATGGCGTCTTGCCGCGCCGTTTCCCCAAGGCTATTTCGGCCGCGGGTCGCGCCTCGGTATACTGCCACACCAACCTGCAGCCGAAAGGCAAGAGCGATGGATGAGCTAGACGACAAACCCAGGCGACGGCGCGGAATTTACCTGCTGCCTAACCTGTTTACGACGGCCGCCCTGTTCGCCGGATTCTACGCGGTGATCGCGGCCATCCAGGGACGCTTCGAGCCAGCCGCGATCGCGATTTTCGCTGCCATGCTGTTCGACGGCTTGGACGGCCGGGTCGCGCGTCTGACCAACACACAGAGCGATTTCGGCGCCCAGTACGACAGCCTCTCGGACATGGTGGCCTTCGGGGTCGCGCCCGCCCTGGTCGCCTACGAATGGGCGCTTGGGGGCATGGGCAAGATCGGCTGGATGGCCGCCTTCGTCTACATGGCCGCGGCGGCCTTGCGCCTGGCCCGCTTCAATACCCAGATCGGCGTCGCCGACAAACGATTCTTTCAGGGGCTGCCCAGCCCCTCGGCCGCAGCCATCATCGCGGGCGGAGTATGGATCGGAGCGGATCACGCCGTTTCCGGGGCCGAGATCAGCTGGTTGGCGACGCCGTTGACCGCCGTTGTCGGTTTGCTCATGGTGAGCAACTTTCGCTACCACAGCTTCAAGCAGGTCGACATTCGTGGCCGCGTCTCCTTTATCTTTGCCGTTGTGGTCATGCTCGGGTTCGTCGTCGTTTTTCTGCACCCGCCGATCGTGCTCTTTCTCGGTTTTACGACCTACGCAATTTCCGGACCCGTTCTGACGCTGGTCAGGCGCCGCCAGCGCAGGGCAAGCCGGAAACGGGATCGGGAGCCGGTGCAGCCTTCGCCGAGCGACGGGGATCGGCCTTGACCGCACCGTAAGCGAGCGCGAGCGCACCTTGTGGGTGCGTCGCCTGTCTCGTTGCGCCTTCCCTTCGATACCGGACGTCGCCGCCGGGTCGCACCGTCGTCATGGCCAGTCCTGGGGGCGTTGCGGCGCAGGGTCCGCGGGGTTCCGAAACCAGTGGTCGTAAGGAGCACTCGCATCGGGTGGCGGATCAATTGATCCTCAATTAATTGACCCCGCCCGGAAAAATCGGGCAAGTAGTTGACCCGGATTATGGTCGCCCATTGAGGGTTTCAGTTTACTTTGAGCCGAACGGGCGGGATGCCCCGGCGCCGGTCATCAGCATGCCGGCCGAAGACTGAGCGGGCTGGACAGCCCGAGGTCCGATACGAGGTTCCAATCCCGGTACTGTAAGGAGGGTGTTCGTGAGTACCAAACGTTCGAGTTGGTTTCATCTCTATTGCGGATTGATGCTGTTCTCGATGGGGTCGGGCTGGGTCCTGGCCGAGGAGAAACAGGCCACCTCCACCGCCGATCACAGCAAGTTCGAGGAGCTGCAACAGGAGTTCGCGAGCGGACCCGAGGTCACGAAGGCCTGCCTCACGTGCCATACCGAGGCGTCCAAGCAACTGCATCAGACGACCCATTGGACCTGGCGATACGATCACGAGAAGACCGGCCAGCGACTCGGCAAGAAGTACGTCGTCAACAGCTTCTGCGGTAGCGTGACTGCCAACTATCCGCGCTGCACCAGCTGCCATATCGGCTACGGATGGAAGGACGGCAATTTCGACTTCACCTCCGAGGAGGCGGTCGACTGCCTCGTCTGCCACGACACCACCGGCACGTATCAGAAATTCCCCACCGGGGCGGGCCACCCGGCCTATGAAGACACCAAGTTCATGGGCAAGAAGCTGTTCAAGGCGGTGGATCTCGCCAAGGTAGCCCAGAACGTCGGCAAGACCAGCCGCCAGACCTGCGGTGCCTGTCATTTCACCGGCGGCGGCGGCGACGCCGTGAAACACGGCGACATCGACACCTCCCTGGGTAAGCCGGACAAGGCGCTGGACGTGCACATGGACGTGGACGGGCTGGATTTCTCCTGTGCCACCTGTCATGAATTCACGAGTCATGACGCGGCTGGCAGCCGGTACCAGGTGCGGGCCAAGAATGAAGTTGGGGTGGCGATACCCGGCCGCGAGAGCACGCGCCCGTCATGCGAGTCGTGCCACGGCTCCGAGCCGCATTCTCGCCAGGTCAACAACAAGCTCAACGAGCACGTGGACAAGGTCGCCTGTCAGACCTGCCACATCCCGGCCTTCGCGCGCGGGGGCAAGGCGACCAAGATGTGGTGGGACTGGTCCACCGCCGGACATATGGGGCCGGACGGGAAGCCCCAGGTGAAGAAGAACGAGAAGGGCGAGGTCGTCTACGACACCAAGAAGGGTGACTTCGAATGGGCGGAGAATGTCGTGCCGGAATACCACTGGTTCGACGGAAAGGTCCGATATTCTCTGGTTGGCGACGCCTTCGACCCGAGCGGCGGGGTGGTCGACATCAATGAAGTCGAGGGCAGCTACGGCGACCCGAATGCCCGCATCTGGCCGTTCAAGGTCATGCGCGGCAAGCAGCCCTACGACACCGTCAACAACAGCTTCCTGGTGAGCCATCTGTTCGGCAAGGACGACGCCGCCTACTGGAAGAGCTTCGACTGGGAAAAGGCCCTGCGCGCTGGCATGGCGGAGGCAAAGGCGGTCGGGCAGACCAGCATGGATTACAGCGGCGAGTTCGACTTCGTCGAGACCCGCATGTACTGGCCACTGACGCACATGGTCGCGCCGAAGGAGGAGGCTCTCGCGTGCGACGAGTGCCACAGCAAGGACGGGCGTCTGGCCACGCTGACCGGCTTCTACATGCCGGGCCGCGACGCCAACCCCTGGATCGACCGTATCGGCTGGCTGCTGGTGCTCGCCACCCTCGCGGGCGTGCTGATCCACGGTCTGATGCGTCTGGTGTTCGGCCGCAAGAAGGCCTGAGGAGGAGAGGAAGTCATGAGTCAAGTCCAGCTTTTTACCGGTTTCGAGCGCTTCTGGCACTGGTCCCAGGCAATCCTGATCTTCGGCATGCTGCTGACCGGGTTCGAGATTCACGGGACCTATCACCTGTTCGGCTTCGAGCAGGCCCTCGACTATCACCTGATCCTGGCCTGGACCCTGATCGGGTTGTGGGTGTTCGCCATCTTCTGGCACCTCACCACCGGTGAGTGGCGCCAGTACGTGCCCACCGGCAAGGGGTTGCTGCCGATGATGATGTACTACGCCTACGGCATCTTCTCCGGCGAGGCCAAGCCCTACCACAAGACCCGCAGGGCGAAGCACAACCCCCTGCAGCGGCTCGCCTACCTGGGGTTCAAAGTCGCCATTGCCCCGGCGCTGTGGATCTCCGGCCTGTTGCTGCTGTTCTACGCGGATTGGAGCCAGACATCCCTCGGCGCGGTTCTGCCCTTGCAGTGGGTCGCCTGGGTGCACGTAGGCGCGGTATTCGCCCTGCTGACGTTCTTGGTCGCTCACATCTACCTTGCGGCTACCATGGGCCAACCCTGGTATTCCCTCCTCAAGTCCATGTTCACCGGCTATGAGGAGCTGGAGGAGGCCAAGTAAACCCCTTCCAGGTGACGGTAATAAAAGACAAGGTAGGCGCCTTCGGCGGCGAAGGCGCCTTTCCTTTGGGGCCGACCCTGGCAAGCGGGTCGTGTCGGGAAGGCCGGCTCGGGTTATGTTAATCTTCTCCACCCTTCGCGCCCTCATTCCTTTCAGACTCGCCGAGCAAGATGACCAAGCAATCCTCCCAACGACTATCGCTTTTCCTGCTGCTTGCAGGGCTCCAGCCCGCGTTCTCCCAATCACCTGAGATGCCCGGCACGCTCGCGCCGTCGGGGGGCGAGCAGCAGAACTGGGTCATGGTGGAGCGGCGCGCGACGGGCGGTGCCGCCACGGTCGGCGGCACGGTGGTTCCGGTGGAGGAGATCACCTTCACCGCCCAGATGCCCGGAAGCGTCGAGATGATCGCCGGCGCCGAGGGCGACTTCTTCAAGCAGGGCGAGGTGCTGGCGGTGCTCGACGAGTCCGAGATCCGCGCCCAGCGGCAGGCGGCCATCGCCGAGATCCGCAACGCCGAGGCGGCCTACCGCAACGCGGGGGTGCAGTACTATCGGGAGCGGGAGGACCCCACGCCCCAGCAGAGCGGAAATATGATGAGCCAGATGATGCCGATGCCCATGCCCTTCATGGGCGGCAACGGCAGCGGCGTCCACCGCGGGGCCACGCTCCACCAGTACAGCACCCAGATCGAGCAGGCCCGCGGGGCCATCGCCACCGCACAGGCCAGGCTTCAGGAGATCGACGCCAAGATGAAGGACACCAAGAGCGTCGCCCCCTTCGATGGCTACATCACCCGCAAGCACGCGAACAAGGGCGACACGGTCCAGCCGGGGCAGCCCCTGCTGAGCTTCGCGAACATGGGGCAACTCCAGATCCAGACTGACGTGCCGACCCGCTTGTCCGCGCCATTGCAGCCCGGATTCATGACTCAGGTGCGGCTGGATGATCCGAATCAGACCATCGCCCGCGCCCGCGTGGCGCAGATCTTCCCGATGGCTGACCCCACCCGGCACACGGTGAGGGTCAAGTTCGATCTCGAGCCGGGCGCCCCCGCCAAGGCCGGCATGTACGCCGAGGTGCTGATACCCCAGCCGGGACAGGAGCAGGGCACTCTCCCCATGATCCCCGTCTCTTCCGTCGTCTACCGCGGCGGTCTTCCGATGGTCTATGTGATGGACACCGAGGGGCAGCCACGCCTGCATCTGCTGCGTCTAGGAGAGCAGTTCGGGGATCAGGTGACGGTGCTGACCGGCCTGCAGGGAGGCGAGCGCATCCTGGCCAACCCATGAAGTAGCGCGGCGGTCCGGTGCTCGTTAGGGCGAAGGATCTCAAGGACAGGCGAGACGACTGTCCCTGGGGGCCCTCGACGCGGAGACCCGCCGGTCCAACTCTCCCGCGAAACCCTGCTGTACCTTCCCCGTGAGGCGGTTGCGGCCCGGCTTGAACCGGCGACGCCCGCCAGACCAGAGGCGACCTATCCATGTCTGAAGAGAACGCAAACGTGACGGGATCCACCGCGCACAAGGGGGGGCTCGGGCTCGCTGGCCTGACCGCCAAGGCCTTCATTCACTCGCCCCTGTCACCGCTGTTGTTCTTCGCCATGCTGGGCATGGGCCTGCTGGGGCTGATCGCTACCCCGCGCCAGGAGGATCCGCAGATCTCGGTCCCCATGATCGACATCTTCGTGCAGTATCCGGGGGCATCCACGGAGCAGGTGGTGAGCCTGGCCGTGGAGCCTCTGGCGAGGCTGCTGAGCGAGATCCCAGGCGTCAAGCACCTGTACTCGGCGGCCGAGCGCGAGCAAGGCATCATCACCGTGCAGTTCGAGGTCGGCGAGCAGATGGGGCCGTCCCTGGTGAAGGTGCACGATAAGCTTCAAGCCAACCAGGGCGTGCTGCCCCCCGGTGCCCTGCCGCCCATGGTCAAGCCCAAGGGCATCGACGACGTTCCCGCGGTCACGCTCACCCTCTGGTCGGACATGATCGACGATGCCGCGCTGCGCGCGCTCGCCTTCAAGCTGCTGCAGAATCTCGCCCAGATCCCGGATACGGGGCAGGGCTTCGTCGTCGGCGGCCGCGCCGAGCAGATCAGGGTCAAGGTGGTGCCGCAACGCCTGTCGGGGTTCGGGGTCACCCTGGACGCCATCGCCCAGACCATCCAGACCGCGAACGCGGAGCGCCGCACCGGCCACATTGAGGCCGCAGATGGCCACTTCACCATCTACACGGGCTCCTTTCTCAAGACCGCGTCCGATGTGGAACGCTTGATGGTGGGTACCCACGCCGGTGCCCCCGTGTACGTGCGGGACGTGGCCCAGGTGACCCTGGAGCCGGAGGACTACCGTCAGCAGGTCAACTACTTCACCGGACCGAGTTACCCGGGCACGGCGCAGGCCGATGGGATGCCAGCGGTCACCATCGCCATCGCCAAGAAGGAGGGGAGCAACGGGGTCACCGTCGCCAATGCCATTCTGGAGAAGGTGGAACGGCTCAAGGGGCAGTTGGTGCCGGACAACGTGTATGTCGAGGTCACCCGCAACTACGGGGAGACCGCGAACGACAAGGTCAACGAACTCATCTTCAAGCTGTTTATCGCAACTGGCGCGGTGACGGTGCTGGTGTTGCTGGCCCTCGGACTCAAGCCCGCCATCGTGGTGACCCTGGTGATCCCGGTGGTCCTGCTGATGACCGTGTTCTCCGCCTGGCTCATGGGCTACACCATCGACCGCGTGAGCCTGTTTGCGTTGATCTTCGCCATCGGCATCCTGGTAGACGACGCCATCGTGGTGGTGGAGAACATCTACCGCCGCTGGCTGATCAAGGGGGAGACGGATACCGACACGGCCATCGAGGCCGTGGCCGAGGTCGGCAACCCCACCATCATCGCCACCTTCACCGTCGTTGCAGCCCTGCTGCCAATGGGTTTCGTGTCCGGCCTCATGGGTCCCTACATGGAGCCGATCCCGGCGCTCGGCTCCACCGCCATGATCTTCTCGCTGTTCGCTGCCTTCGCCTTCACCCCCTGGCTCGCCATGCGCATCAAGCCGAGCATGAAGTTTCTGCAGAAGGCGGAGCAGAGGGAGCACAGGACCGCGCGGGCGCTCGACGGCCTATTCCGGCGCATCCTGCTGCCGTTGATCGAGCGCAAGACCCTCGGTTACCTGTTCCTGTTCGGGCTGATCGGCGCCTTCTTTGCGTCCTGCCTTTTGTTCTACCTTCGGGCGGTGCCCTTCAAGATGCTGCCCTACGACAACAAGCCCGAGTTCAGCGTGGTGCTCGACATGCCGGAGGGAACCGCGCTCGGCACCACCATCAACACCGCCCGCATCCTGGCGGAGAAGATCCGGGAGATCCCCGAGGTGGTCGCCATCCAGACCTACGCCGGCACCGCCAAGCCCTTCGACTTCAACGGCATGGTCCGTCACTACTACCTGCGGGCCAAGCCCTGGCAGGGTGAGGTACAGGTCCAGTTGACCCACAAGCGCGAGCGGGACCGTTCCAGCCACGAGATCGCCCTGCTGGCGCGCGACATGCTCACCCCGATCGCGCGCGAGGCGGGGGCGCGCATCACGGTGGTCGAGATGCCGCCGGGCCCGCCGGTGCTGCAGGCGGTGGTGGCCGAGATCTATGGGCCGGACGCCGAGACCCGGCGTCAGGTTGCCGCGGACATGACGCGCATGTTCGAAGAGGTGGACAGCCTCGCCGACGTGGACAACTACATGCAGGAGCCGCATGAGGTGCTGCGCTTCGAGGTGGACGCGGAGAAGGCGGTGCGCCTAGGGATCTCGGTGGACAGCGTCATTCGTAACCTCGACATGGCCATGGGCGACTTCAAGGCGGGGGACGTCAAGCGCGGCAGCCTGCTCGAGCCCACCTTCATCACGCTGGAGGTGCCACTTGCGGTTCGCGCCCAGGTCGCGCGCCTGTCCGATCTGCCCATTCCCACCCTGGACGGGCGCACCGTGCCGCTGGCCGAGATCGGCCGTTTCGCGCGGGTGCAGCAGGACCCCATCGTCTTCCACAAGGACCTCCGGCCGGTGGAGTACGTGGTCGGCGATGCCGTGGGCCGGCTCGGTGCGCCCCTTTACCCCATGCTGGCCATGGAGGAGAAGCTCGCCGACTACACCACCCCTGATGGAGAGGTCATTTCCGGCACCTTCTTCACGGGACCGCCGCCGGACAACGGCAAGTCGGGCTTCGAGTGGGGAGGGGAGTGGACCGTCACCTATGAGACCTTCCGCGACATGGGCCTCGCCTTCGGTGTCGCGCTGGTGCTGATCTACATGCTGGTGGTGGGGGAGTTCGGCAACTTCGTGACCCCGGCGGTCATCATGGCGCCCATCCCGCTGACCCTGCTCGGCATCGTCCCCGGCCACTGGCTGATGGGAGCGGACTTCACCGCTACCTCGATGATCGGTTTCATCGCGCTCGCGGGCATCATCGTGCGCAACTCGATCCTGCTGGTGGACTTCTCCATCGAAGAGGTGGCGGGGGGCGCAAGCGTGAAGGAGGCCGTGATCAATGCCTGCAAGGCCCGGACCCGGCCCATCGTCATCACCGCCCTCGCGCTGGTGGCGGGCTCCAGCGTCATCCTGACCGACCCAATCTTCCAGGGCATGGCCATCTCCCTGCTGTTCGGAGTCATGGTCTCCACTCTGCTGACCCTGGTCGTGATCCCGCTGGGGTGCGTGAGCGCGGGCAGGTATCTGGTCAGGCGCTGAGATCGGGTTGTCTCGGCCGGTCGCGCCGCTTCGCAGAATGGGCCGAACCCTGCTGGTCAGATTCCGCAAGCGGATTCGGCTCGCACCCATTGGAAGCGGCGGCCTATTCTATATCCTTATGGCGTTCTGACCCGTTTCCGTTCTCGCCGGGCACGGCGCCGCCGCCAGCCCGCCGGGTGCGCCCATTCGGCCGACAACGACGTATCGGCCAGATCCATTGGCTGTTCCCTGTTTTCGGCGTTTTCCCCTGGAGGATCCCAAGATGACCGAGAGTCCGAGGTTCGAGCCATGGAAAACGCTCGCCTATTATGCTGAGGCCGGTGAGCGGAGCGAGTTGGAGGCCTTTGTCGTAGCGATTGGACCGAGCGAAACCTTCCGCGCCCTGTTGCGCCTGGACCCGGCGAAGCGCGAGCTCGTTCTCACCACACTCTCGCCGACGGAAGCGGCGGAAATCATGGAAGAGATCCCCGGCGAGCACGCCGCGGACTTCATGGAGCAATTGTCCGCGAGTGACGCGGCCTCGATCGTCGACGCCATGGAGAGCGCGGAGCAGGCCGATCTGCTTTCCGGCATGAGCCAAGCCGAGGCCGAAGCCATTCTCGCGCAAATGGACCCACAACGTGCGGCGGACGCCCGGGAGCTGATCCGGTATCCGCCCGATGTGGCGGGCGGGCTGATGGTGACCGAGTTTCTCGCCTTTCGGGAAACGGCCCCGGTGCGCGCCGTGCTCGATGCTCTGAGCGACTGGGTTGAGGCGCGGCCCGACGAGGAGGCACACGTCTACGTGGTGTCCGATGCGGGCATCCTCATCGGGGGCCTCGATTTGCGCAGCCTGGTGCTCTCGCGCCGCACCACCCCGCTCAGCGAGGTCGTGAAGCCGCCGCGTTTCGTCTCGGTGAACGCCACGTTGGATGAGCTGGACAATCTGTTCGAATGCCACCAGCTGGCGTCCGTCGCCGTGGTGGACAACCACCAGAAGCTGCTGGGCGTGCTGCGACGGGACGACCTGAACCAGGCGTTGCAGGAGCGCGCGGACGCAGACTACCTCAAGTCTCAGGGTATCGTCAGCGGCGACGAGATCCGCGCCATGCCGGTGCTGACCCGGGCGCGGCGGCGTCTCTCCTGGCTCAGCCTGAACATCTTCCTGAACATCATTGCGGCCAGCGTCATCGCCGTGTACGAGGACACCTTAAGCGCGGTGATCGCACTGGCCGTGTTCCTGCCCATCGTCTCGGACATGAGCGGCTGCTCGGGCAACCAGGCGGTTGCGGTCAGCATGCGCGAGCTTTCCCTCGGCATCGTCAAACCCTACGAAGCGGGACGCGTCTGGTTGCAGGAGATCTCGGTTGGCCTGATGAATGGCCTGGTGCTTGGCTGTCTGATCGCGACCGCCGCCTGGCTTTGGAAGGGCAATGTCTATCTCGGGCTGGTCGTCGGTGTTGCCCTTGCCGTCAACACGATGATTGCCGTGTCACTCGGCGGCACCGTGCCACTGCTCCTGAAGCGAGTGAAGGTCGACCCCGCCGTCGCGTCCGGCCCGATACTGACCACGGTGACCGACATGTGTGGTTTCTTCCTGGTGCTGGGCCTGGCGACGCAGATGTTGCCGCAACTCACGGCGAGCTGAGGCCGGCGCGGGGCGAGACAGGGGTGAGGTCTAGGGCCGTTCTGGCCCCAGTCCACAGGGCGTCCTCCGATCGCCCGTCAGAGACAACCCAACGGTCCTCTTGGTCGTCGGCCGACGAAGAGTCCGCCGCACTTCGCGTGCGGCGCGTCTTGGGGCGGCGCGTCTGGCCGTGTCGCGGCTATCGGCGGTCGCCCGATCTACCTTTGGAGCAGGGCGTGCGGCATCCCAAGATGTCATTCTGGCGTAACCGCTAGAGAGATGGAGGACATCATCGGGCGGGGGGCAGACAATCCGAGGGTCTGGAGGGCGCCCCTGCCACCCAAGTGGGCAGGACCCGACCGCCAACGGTAGCGTCGGCCCGCGTGCGGGCAGGTTGAACAGCGGGAGGGAGGGAAAGACCCCGCGTGGCCGCGGGGCCTCTCACTATAGATTGGTGAGAATCTTACCTTTGGCGCTGAGATAGGCGCCAGGCAGCTACTCGACCGGGGTTAGGAGCAGGTCATCGTAGATACGTGGATCGCGCATATAAGCCTGCGGTCGGCGAATCTTGGTCGTCCAGGGGAGCCCCTGGAAATTGCGCCATCCGTCCTTATCCGAGTTGGCGTCCTTGACCTCCTCGTACACATCGGCGTAGTCGTCTGTGTGTGAGACATCCCCGTCGTTATCGAGATCCAGGGGCACCGGCTTGCCGTCCACGAGTAGGATCGTGCCGCCGGAATAAGCGTATTTCAGGTTGCCGACGAAGCCCTCCCAGATGTTGAACACATTGGTGAACTCCTCCAGGCCAGAGGTGGCAGGGTCTGAATCCGGATCGGCGAGGATGTTGCCGGCGGCCACGCTGCGAGACCCCGTGCGGCACAGGAGCATGATGGGGGTGTCCATTCTGCCCTTGACGATGTCATAGACCTCCCAATACAGGACCGCGGGATCCTGGTCCGACGCCCCGTCAACATGAACTTTGGGGAACGGGACATTGTAGGCGTCCTCCGGATGCCCGGCGGCGTACTCCTCCAGCGACCGCACGTCGATCAGCACGGGCTTGCGTTTGTTTTCTTGTCCTTGGCGATATCCTTTGACGTTCTGCAACCAAAGATAGGTCTGTGCCGCGCTGATTTCCGCTTGATAGAAGCGATCCTTGTTATAGCGGTTGCCTTCGGCTGCCAGCTGGCCGGCGAAGGCAATGGAGACAACGGCGCCAATGACGGCGGTAGCGGTCTTGTTTTGCATCGTACGACTTCCTCGCATCCTCTTTAACATAATTGCCTCGTCGATTCCCGGGTTGCTCGCGTACAGCCCCCCCCAATCCCGTGCGCCGCCGCGTGACGCGAGGCCGAGGTTCGGAGTCTGCACGCGCGCAGACCAGTCGTCGAGGCCGCTTACCTGCAAGCAGGCCTGAGCTCTTCACGCTCCGCCGGTGCGGTGGCGATGGAGCAGGCGCTATGCTCATATTGCCGACTGGATGTGTCAACCTCGCCGTTGCGGCCAAGCCTGCGTTGCAGGAAATGCCCGCATGACCTGCCCGTAGCGCAAGCGAGGCATGATCGCGCGCAGTGGAAGTGACGCGCCGCGCGCGGCGGGGTCGCGGTTGTCGAATCGACTCCCCCTGTCTCGCTGGAGTAGGGGCGTCGGGCGTCTGTCTAACCGAGCTCTTCAGTCCGCGTTGGGACGGCTCCCGCTTGTTCCGCGGACCGCGCGTGCTCGCGCGGCGAGAGCAGCATGTAGAACGCCGGCACCACGTAGAGGGTGAAGAGGGTGCCGATGCCGAGTCCGCTGGCGATCACCAGCCCGATATGGAAGCGGCTCACGGCGCCGGGGCCGGTGGCGAGCAGGAGCGGGACCATGGCCACCACCATGGATACGGTCGTCATCAGGATGGGCCGCAGGCGGATGCGCGAGGCGCGCTCGACGGCCTCTCGCTTGTCGAGCCCCTCGTGGATCCGCAGCTGATTGGCGAACTCCACGATCAGGATGCCGTTCTTGGCCACCAGCCCGATGAGTGTGATGAGCCCCACCTGGGTGTAGATGTTCACGCTGGCGAAGCCGAGGGTGAGGAACGCCATGGCGCCGAAGATCGACATGGGCACCGACACCAGGATGATGAAGGGATCGCGCCAGCTTTCGAACTGGGCCGCGAGAACCAGGTAGATGATCAGAAGGGACATGAAGAAGGTGATCATCAGGGCGCTGCCCTGCCTGGCGTATTGGCGCGACTCGCCCATGTAGTCCCAGGCGAAGCCTCGCGGCAACAAGTCCTGTGCCTGCTGCTCGAGGAAGTCCAGCGCCTCGCCCAATGGCACCCCGGGGGCCATGATGCCCTCCACGGTGACGGAGTTGAGCTGCTGGAACTGGGTGCGCTTGCTGGGCTCCACGCTGTCCTCGAAGCTCACCAGGTTGCCCAGGGCCACAAGCCCGCCGGAGCTGGAGCGCAGGTAGTAGTCCTCGAGCATCGAGGGGTCGAGCCGCGCCTCCCGGGAGACCTGCGGAATGACCTCGTAGCTGCGCTCCGCGAGACTGAAGCGGTTGACGTAGCCATCTCCCAGCATCAGCGACAGGCTGCGGCCGATCTCGCGCATGTCGATGCCCAGATCCCCCGCGCGGTCGCGGTCGATCAGGATGTTGGTCTTGGGGCGGCTGAACTCCACGGACTTGCGCAGGAACAGGAACTTGCCGCTGCCCATGCCGCGGCCGATCAGCTCGCCGGCGAGCTGGTCGAGCTCCTCGTAGCCGGCGTCGGTGGTGATCACGAACTGCATCGGCAGCCCGCGGCCCGCTCCCGGCAGGCTGGGGCGGGGAAAGGCGGCGACCTGGAGCCCCGCGACCGCGCCCAGCTTGCCCTGCAGCTCCGGCTGCACCTCCATCTGCGAGCGATCCCGCTCGCTGGTGGATTTCATCTTGAAGCCGCCGAAGGTGACGCTGGAATCGCCGCCAAAGCCCACCAGCACGAAGCTCTCGTGGTATTCGGGGATGCTCTCGAAGATGTCGATGATCTGATTGGCGTAGACCTGGTTGTACTCCACGGTCGCGGTCTGGGGCGCCCACCGCCTGGAAGAACATGATGCTCTGATCCTCCGTCGGGGCCAGCTCCTTCTGCGTGGTGGCGAACATGAACCAGATGCTCGCGAGCACGACCAGCGCGAACACCAACATCACCGACGGATAGGCGAGCAGCCCGTGGAGGGAACGTCCGTAACGCCCCGAGAGCCAGTTGAAGAAGCGCTCCACACCCCGTTCGAAACGACCGGCGGAGCCCGCCGGGCGCAGAACCATGCCGCTGAGCATGGGAGACAGGGTGAGGGCCACCACCCCGGAGACCAGCACCGCCCCGGCCAGGGAGAATGCGAATTCGGTGAACAGGGTGCCGACCAGTCCGCCCATGAAACCGATGGGGGCATAGACGGCTACCAGCGTGGTGGTCATGGCGATGATGGGCACGGCCAGCTCGCGCGCCCCTTTGATCGCTGCATCGAATCGAGTCTCGCCCTTTTCGATGTGGCGGTGGACGTTCTCGACCACCACGATGGCGTCGTCCACCACCAGCCCGATGGCGAGCACCATGGCAAGCAGGGTGAGCAGGTTGATGGAAAAGCCCATCAGCAGCATCAGGAAGGCCGCGCCGATCAGAGACAGGGGCACAGCCACGGCGGGCACCAGGGCGGCGCGGAAGGATCCCAGGCTGAGGAAGATCACCACCAGCACGATCAGCACCGCCTCGGCCAGGGTCTTGAACACCTCATCGATCGAGTCGCGAATGAAGACGCTGGCGTCGTAGGGGATGTGCACCTTGAGCCCTTCGGGCAGCTGGGCGCGGAGATCCGGCAGCAGGTCCTGCACCCGCCCGGCCACCGACAGCGGGTTCTCCCCCGGGGCCTGCTCGATGCCGACGAAGATGGCAGGGATGCCCTTGTAGAGGGTGGTGGTCTCGTAGTCCTTCGCGCCCAGCTCCACCTCCGCGACGTCGCGCAGGCGCACCAGGGTGCCGTCGGAGATCACCACCAGGTTGCGGAAGTCCTCTACCTCGCTCACGTCAGTGGTCGCGGACAGATCGACGGCGAAGTGACGATCCTTGAGCTTACCGACGCCCGCAAGATAGTTGTTGCGGCGCAGGACGTCCTCGACGTCGGTGGCGGTCACTCCCAGCGCGGCCATGCGCTCCGGGTCAAGCCAAACCCGCATGGCGAAGGTCTTGTTGCCGATGAGCTGGGCCTTGGCCACGCCCGGCACCGCCTGGAGCTGGGGCTGAACCACGCGCAGCAGGTAGTCGGTGATCTGCGACAGGCTCATGGTCTCGCTGTAGAAGGCCATGTACATGAGCGCGGTGGGATCGCCGGTGGTCGCGTCGATCACCGGGTCCTGCGCCTCGGCCGGCAGCACGTTGCGCTGGCTTGCCACCTTGGCCTGGATCTCCGCGACCGCAGCCTTCGGGTCGTAGTTCAGCTCCATGTGTGCCTCGATGGTCGAGACCCCCTGGACGCTGGTGGAGAACAGATAGTCGATGCCGTCGGCCTCGGCGATCGCCTGCTGCAGCGGCGTGGTGATGAAGCTCTTGACCAGGCCGCCGCCGGCGCCGGGGTAACTGGTGGTGACCGTCACCACCGTGTCCCTGGTCTCCGGGTACTGGCGCACCTCGAGGCTGGTGACGGCGCGCAGGCCGATGACCAGGATCAGCAGGCTGATCACGCTCGCCAGCACCGGGCGGCGGATGAAGATGTCGGTGAAGGTCATGGCCCGAGCGGCCCCTTCGCGCTCGGTACCAGCGAGTTGTCGATGGTTACCGCCTGCTCGTTGCGCAGTTTGACCTGACCCGCGATCACCACCCGGTCACCCGCTGCGAGCCCCTCGACGATCTCGATCCGGCCCTCGCGGACATCGCCCGTGGTGACCTGCCGGCGCTGAACCAGGGTCTGACCGTCCTTCTCCTCGACCAGGAAAACCGAGTCGCCATAGGGGGCGAAGGTGATGGCCGTGCGCGGCAGGGTGAGTAGACGCTCGCGCGCGGGAAGGATGGTCTCGACCTCGGCGAACATGCCGGGGCGAAGCAGCCCCTCGGCGTTGTCCAGCGTGGCGCGGACCTTGACCGTGCGGGTCTTCTCCTCCACGCCGGGGTTGATTGCGCTGATCGTGCTCGGGAACTCCCGTCCCGGGTAGGCCGCTACCGTGACCACGGCCTGCTGGCCCACGTCGATCGCCGGCAGGTGGCGCTCGGGCAGGGCGTAGTCGGCATAAATGGGATCCAGGGCATTCAGCGGCACGATCTGCGAGCCCGGCGCCAGGTATTCCCCCAGGTCCGCGATGCGGATGCCAAGCCGGCCGTCGAAGGGAGCGGTGATGCGTTTCTTGGCGATCAGGGCCTGCTTGGCGGCAACCGCCGCCTCTGCGCCGTCGAGCTCGGCCTTGGCCTCGTCATAGTCGGACTGGGAAGCGGAGCGGTCCTTGATCAGCTTGGCGAAGCGGCCGAGCTTGACTCGCGCGAGGTCGCGCTGGGCGAGCAGTCCCCCCAGGTCGGCCTGGTCGACGCTGTCGTCGAGCTGGATCAGCAGATCCCCCTTGGACACCTCCTGACCGGACTCGAAGTGGATCTCCCGCACCTGGCCCGACACCTCATTGGTGACGAAGATACCCTGCGGCGCGACCAGGCTGCCGACGGCCGAGAGCCGCGGCTGCCAGTCCTCCTCGGTCACCTCGGCGGCGGCGACGACGGGCGGCGGGGGCGGACCGCCCATGGCCGCCTGCTGCTGCATCTGGTAGTGCTTCCAGCCGAAGATGCCGCCGAGGATGGCGCCGAGAAGGAGCAGGACGAGGAGGATACGAAGGAACATGCGTGCGGGTCCGTTGCGGGGGGGCGAAAGGGACTGGATGGCCGGCATTGTACACGAGCTAGGACCCCCGAAATCGCGCCGAGTGCCTTGCTCGGGCCGACGGCGATGGTCCGGGTCTACTCGCTCTTGAGCTCGCGTACCCACATGGCGGTCGCGCCCGCGACGGCGCTCGGCATGACGATGAAATTCACCACAGGCACCATGGTCAGCCCAGCCGTCGCGGCGCCGAAGCCGAGACCCAGCAGTCGTCGCCGGCGCAGCCGCGCGCGCATTTCGCGCGCCTTGATCCCATGGTTGCCCATGGGGTAATCGGTGTACTCCAGGGCGAACATCCAGGCACTGTAGAGAAACCAGAGTACCGGCGCAGCAAGGTTGATGCCCGGGATCAAGAACAGGATCAGGAAGGGAATCGCCCACAGCAGGGCGTAGAGCAGCTTTCCCAGTTCGTCGATCAGGGTCGGCACGAGCTCGCGCAATGCCCGGTTGAGACCCCCACCCTCACTCAGCGGACGTCCGGTGAGGTGCAGTTCCACCTTCTCCGCCAGCAGCCCGTTGAAGGGCGCGGCGATCAGGTTGGCCACGAGCGAGAAGCCGTAGAAGACCAGGATCAGGAGCGTGAGGACGAACAGCGGCCACAGCAACCACTCCAGCCACTGCAGCCAGCTCGGCACTTTGGATTGCATCCACAGAGTGAAGGACTCGAACGCGGTGATGCCGTACCAGATGGCGGAGACGAAGACCGCGACATTGATCAGCAGCGGCACGAGCACGAAGCGGCGCAGGCCAGGCGCCATGATCAGGCCCATGCCCTTGATCATGTAGCTCGCGCCGGAGACGGGGTTGACTGCCATGAGAGCTGCCTCGCGTGGGTCGGCCAATTCAGGGCTGATTATACCGGTGCAACTCCCCGCCCGGTCGCGCTCCGGCGCGTTTCGCGGCACGGCGCGGGACTTGCCCACGCCCGCTTCGCCCCACATCTCCGAAATTCGGCACCCGGCGAAACTGGAGGGACGATGCAGCCCGCACTTGACCAATTGGCCGCGCTGGCCGAACGGCCCGACACGCGGATCGACCTGCCTCGGGCCGCGCTGCAGATCAGCAGGCTGGTGCGCCCGGACCTGGACCCGCGGCGCTATCTCGGACGCCTGGATGCACTCGCGGAGCAGGCCCGGATCATCGTCACCGAGAGCGGGCCGCTGGTGGAACGGGTCGGGGCGCTGAACGCCTTTCTGTTCGAGAGGCTGGGGTTCTCGGGCAACGAGGACGATTTCTACGATCCCCGCAACAGCTTCCTCGACCAGGTCCTGGACCGCCGCATCGGCATCCCGATCACGCTGAGCCTGGTCTACACGGCGGTCGGGACGCGGGCCGGGCTCCCGCTGCAGGGCGTGGGCTTTCCGGGGCATTTCCTGGTGAAGGCGGGTCATGGCGCCGGCTCGCTGATGATCGACGTGTTCTCCGGCGGCAGGCTTCTGACCGAGTCGGACCTGAACGCCCGCCTGGACGCGATCTATGGAGCGGGCGCCTTGAGCGTCCGCGCCAGACCGGCGCTGCTGGGCGCGGCGACCCACCGCGAGATCCTGGTGCGCATGCTTCGCAACCTCAAGTCCATCTACCTGCGCCGTGAGGAGACCGCCCGGGTGCTGGACATGGTTTCCGCGATTCTGGCCCTGGTTCCCGATCTGCCCGATGAGCTGCGCGACAGGGGGCTGCTCTACCGCGATCTTGGCCACGTGCCGGCGGCGCTCGCGGACCTGCGCCGCTTCAGCGCCCTGTCGGACAACGCGAAGGAGATCGCCGAGGTCGCCCTGGTGATCTCCGAGCTCGAGACCAGGCCGATGCGTCTGCACTGAGACACCGGCGGCCTCCCGGAGGCTCGACCGTCCCTGGTTTTCCTCCCGTGAGATCCCGCCTATAGTTGTGCAAATGGTGGGAATCGCTCGTACTCCAGGGTCTTATCCATGCTCCGCCTGCGCCAACTCCTGCTCGTCCGCCCTGTAGCCCCTCGCGGCACGGCGGGCGCCCTGATCGCGGGGCTGCCGGCTTACCAGGTGGCCTTGTGGCCGGACGGTTGGGAGCTTGACCCCGACGGAGCGGTGACCGTACGCGACACCCACGCCATGGCGGAGGCCCGGCGCTGGTACCGGCTGGCGGAGCGCAACCGCGCTCAGGACGACGCCCGGCGGGTGATGGCGATGCATCGGGTGTTCGTTCCCCGCGCCGTGGTGGACATGGCTGACCGGCGTTTTCCCTCGGAGCAGGTGGCCTCGGTGGCGCTGCAGATGGTGGCGGGGGATTGGATCCGTGATCGCCGGCGCCAGCTCCTCGCAGCGCCGGAGGGGGCCCTCGAGGCACGTGCGTCGGGGTGGTCGGGCTCGCGGCATGACCCGAAGCTGGTGCCGGATCGTCTGCTGGACCTGTTGCGCGACCTGATCCGCACCTGCGTCTCCGAGGGCCTGGTTCCCGACGCCGACTACCGCGTCGAAGTGGATGCGAATGACGGATACGGCATCGTTGGGTACCGATGCCGGGTGGCGGTGTCCCTGGACCGGTATGCCTGCGGCCGGGTCCGGGAGATGCTGCGGACCGCCTTGGTTCCCTGGAACCGGGCCGTGGTCAGAGAGGATGCGCCGGTGTCGTTGATCGGGCTCGAGGTGTCCTCGCGTCGCGCGGGGCGATGGCGCCGTGCCTAGGACCGCTTGGCTGGGAGTAGCAGATGCATCTCGTCATACTTTCGTTGCTGTCGATGATTGCCCTGGGTTCGGGCCAGGCGTCTGCTGAGCCGCGCGGTTCCGGGCGAGGCGATACGGCGCGGCATCCGCAGCACGAGGTCGAGGTGCCTGATCAGGATCAGGACTATCCCCGGCATCAGGACCGGGACCGGGACCTCACCCGCGCCGAGCGGTTGGACCCGGCGGTCCGCCAGTTCTGGTCGGAGCGCTGCGTGCGGCAGCGCCGCTTCGGCCTGCCCCATACGCGGGACTGCGATAATCCCGCCTATTCCGGCGGCGGCTTTGGGTATCCCGTCATGCGTCCCTATGGCGGACATGGACCCCGTCCTGGTCCTTCGCACGGCGGTCCGATCATCATAGAGCGCGACGACCGCCGCGCGGCCTCGCCCCTGTTCCGCCCGGACACAGGGAATCAGGCTGGTGGACGGTGGTGACCACGAGTCGGCCGCCGCCTGGCAGTCGTTCCCGATCGCTTGGCGTCTTCGGCAAGAACGCGCCCCGTCCGTGGTAGATTGCGCCTCCCCTTGCTCTTCGGAGTTGTTTGATGTTGGAACGCTCGATCGAGAAAGTGCTCTTCGCAAGCCGCTGGATCCTCGCCCCTGTCTACCTCGGCCTGTCCCTGGCCCTGGTTGCCTTGGGGATCAAGTTCTTTCAGGAGGCGTTTCATGTGCTGAGTCACGTCTGGACCATGAAGGAGGCGGACATGGTGCTGACCATTCTCGCCATGATCGATCTGGTCCTGGTGGCCAGCCTGGTCCTGATGGTCATGTTCTCGGGCTACGAGAACTTCGTCTCCCGCATCGACATCGAGGAGGACACCGAGAAGCTCGGCTGGCTCGGGAAGCTCGATGCCGGCACCCTCAAGCTCAAGGTGGCCGCCTCGATCGTTGCCATCTCCTCGATCCACCTCCTGCGCGCATTCATGAACGCGCCGCAGATCCCCAACGACAAGCTGATGTGGTACGTCATCATTCATCTGACGTTCGTGGTCTCAGCGGTGATGATGGGGGTGCTCGACAAGATGTCATTCGAGGCGCATCGGAAGGGCCACGCCTGATCTGCCCACGCCCTGCCGCTCGCGGATGGCGGCAGCGGCTTGACGGCGACAGGGAGCCCGCATAGTCTCGCGAGGTTCGGCCAACGAGCGAATCGGTCCGGGAAGGCCCGCGATCTCGCCGCGTCGGCATTGCGTCCCCAACCCCGGAATGGCTGCCGCCTCACCCTGAATCCGTGTATTCGAAGTATTTCGGTCTCAAGGAGCCGAGTTTCTCCATCACCCCGGACCCCCAGTACCTGTTCCTCAGCGAGCAGCATCGGGAGGCTTTGGCTCATCTGCTCTTCGGCGCGGGCGAGAGCGGCGGCTTCGTGCTCCTGAGCGGTGAGGTCGGCACCGGCAAGACCACCGTGTGCCGCGCCTTCCTGGAACAGCTGCCCGAGGACGTGGACGTCGCTCTCATCCTCAATCCGGCGATGACGGTCACGGAGTTGCTGCGCGCGGTCTGCGAGGAATTCCGGATCAAGCTCGGCGAGGACGATCGCACGGTCAAGCGGTTGGTGGACCGGCTCAACAGCTACCTGCTGGAGGCCCACGCGCGGGGGCGGCGCTCGGTGGTGCTGATCGACGAGGCGCAAAATCTCAAGCCCAGGGTGCTGGAGCAGGTTCGGCTGCTGACCAACCTGGAGACGACCAAGCAGAAGCTCCTGCAGATCTTCCTCGTCGGCCAGCCCGAGCTGCGCACCCTGCTGCAGAGCGAGGGGCTGCGCCAGCTCAATCAGCGCATCACCGCCCGCTACCACCTGCGGCCCTTCTCCGCCCGCGAGACCGCCGACTACGTTCGGCACCGGCTGGCGGTGGCTGGTGTCGAGCGGCGCCTTTTCACCCGCGGTGCGCTGCGTCACATTCATCGCCTCTCCGCCGGCATCCCGCGCCTGATCAACATCCTCTGCGACCGTGCTTTGCTCGGGGCTTGCGTGACCCGCAGCGCGTTCGTCACGCGGCGCATCGTCGACAAGGCCGCGCATGAGGTGCGCGACGACGTGGCCTGGCCGCGTTACGTTCCCGGTGTCGGCAAGGCGTTGCTTGCCGCCGCGGTATTGCTCGCGTCGATCGCGGTTGGCTGGGCGGCCCAGGCCTGGCTGTTCGGACAGGATTTGCCGCCTCTGCCGCCCATGATCGCCCGCTGGCTGCCGGAGGACATGAGGTCCCCGGCGCTGGAGCAGGTGGTGGAGGCAAAGGAAGCGGCAACCCCGATTGCGGCGGCCACGGCCGCGGTCGCCAGTGTCGAGGAGCCGACGCTGCCCCCGGTGGACATCAGCACGCTGCTCATGGACCGCACCTCGGCCATGCGCGTGCTCTTGCGCCGTTGGGGTGTGGAGCTCGGCGACGTGGCGGGCACGGACCCCTGCGCGAAACTGGCGACCTTCGGTCTGCGTTGCGAGCAAGGAGTGGGGGATTGGAGTGAGCTTCGCGCCTGCGATCGGCCGGCGCTGTTGCTGATGTTCGACGAAAGCGGAGTGGAGAATTACCTGGCCCTCGGCGAGCTCGAAGGCGAGCAGGCCACCTTCGACGTCCTCGACGGGAGCCAGCAGGTCGCGCTGTCGCAGCTCGATCAGGCGTGGGAAGGGGACTATTTGCTCGTCTGGCAGCCGCCCCCCATGGGCAACGGCGTGATCGGCGCCAGCGCCTCGCGGGATGCCGTGCGCTGGCTGCGTAAGCTGCTGTCCCAGGTTCCCGAACTGGGGGTCAAGGACAGCGGCTCTGGGGTCTTCGATCAGGGCCTGGAGGAGGCGGTGCGCCTTTTCCAGGAACAGCAGGGGATTGCCGTTGATGGTATCGCCGGCTCACGCACTCTGATACGACTGCACAACGCCGTTGCCATGCCCGGCATACCGCGCCTGAGCGCCGAGCCCTGAACGCCATGTCCTACATACTCGAAGCGCTGAAGAAGTCACAACACGAGCGGGAGCTGGGCCAGGTTCCGACGCTCGAGAAAGCCCCTTTCGCGACCGAATCGGTGCGCGGACGCCCGGGCCCCTGGCTGATGGCCGCCGTGGGCCTGGCGATGCTGGCGGTGCTGATCGCCCTGTACGCCGCGCTCCGCGCCGGGCCGTCCGGGCCGGCTACCACGGAGCAGGCCGCCGCGCCGCCGGAGTCGGCCACGGAAGCCGCCGCTGCGCCGGCGGCGGTCGCTCCGGCGCAGATTGCCGCCCCGGCGACGGAGGTGGTCCCGGCGGTGGCCGAGCCGGCGAAGGGGCCGGCCGTCTCCGCTGCGCCGGTCCCTGACGCCGAGCCCGTGGAAGAGCCGGAATCACAGGCCCCTCCGCCGGCATCGCGCAGCCGCAAGCGCGACGGGGGCATTCCATCGCGGCCGGCGATCAGCCAGATCCCCGAGGATCTGCGCCAGGATGTCGAGGCCTTCAAGGAGGAGCTGCGTCAGGAATTGGCCGGAACCAAGGACAAGCAGAAGCCGCGCGCGACGGCGAAGGCGAGCGAACCGGAGGTACCGCCGCAGGAGCTGCGCCTGCCGCCGGATGTTCAGAAACGCCTGCCCCGTTTCCTCATGAGCGCCCACGTCTACGACAAGACGCCGGCGAAACGTTTCGTACTCATCAACAATCTGAAAACGCGGGAGGGAGAGACCTCGCGCGAGGGCATCAAGGTGGAAGAGATCCTGCCCGACGGTGCGGTGCTGAGCTATACCGGACACCGCTTCTTCCAGGCTCGCTGAGCAGACGCTGATGATCGGCCATCCTGGCCAAGATCGGCGCGTCATCCAAAAGAAGCGCGGTGCGCGGGTGGCTTTGTTTTCAGACGCTCACGCGCTCGATAATCGCGTCACAGCCATGTGCCGCGGCGAGCGCAGAAGTGATCGGCGTTTTACGAACAAGCTGCGGGCGGTCTCAGTCCGCCGCGCTACGCTGACCTTGCCGCATCACGCCGATGCCGCCGACGGAGAAGCGCCACACGTGGTCCACCAGCTCATCGATACGCTCCTCCACCGGGCCGCGGTCGGGATGCAGCCGCGAAATGATGGGCCCGGCGTGGTAGTAGTACAGGATCTGGCCCACGATGCTGGCGGCGCAGTCGATGACCCGTTCCGAGCCGGGAGCCTCGCCGAGCAGGGAGCCGACGATGGCGTACAGCTCCTCGGCGTCGCGGCGCATGTGGTCGGCGACGATGCCGTCCAGGACCTCGGTTGGGCGGGCCATTTCGGCCAGATAGATGGCCGCGAGCTGGGTGCAGCGGGCGGCGTCGCCGTCGCAGTAAAAGATCTCCTCGAACAGGGCGCGTATGTAGACCTTCAGGCGCTCCGCGGGCGGCGTCTTGGGTGACGGAAATCCGCCGCGGCGCTGGCGCAGCAGGGCGAACAGGGTGTCGAAGATGGCGGAGTAGAGCCGCTGCTTGTCGCCGAAGTGGTAGTGCACGGCGGCCACGTTGGCATGGGCGCGGCGGCAGATCTCGCGGATGGTGGCGGCCTCGAAGCCCGACTCGGCGAACACCTCCATCGCCGCCCTGAGCAAGCGCTCTCTCGTATCTGTCCGGGCGGGCGAGGTCACGAGTCGAACATTGGCCGTTCAGCGAAATCAACCCCAAGATTAGAACAAATGTTTGAGCTTGTCGTCACTCGGATGGGGCTTGCATGGATAGGGGTTATTCCGGATTCGGGTGCTCTGGATGGTGTAAAATCCGACGGTGCGCCGACCTTTCGGATGTGGCGTTTCCGAACCACGGATTCTCCTATCTGCCTTTCGCCGCTTCGGTCCTCTGCGGGTGACGTCAGCTCAGCGGATCGCGTTGCGCAGGGTTCAGCCGGATCGGGAAACCGGGCAAGGCGGCATGTCGTCTGATCGCGATCGGCTGCGCGTCTCAGTCTGAAGGAAGCTGCATGGAGCCCAGTGTGGAAACAGCGACCGACCCGCGGGTGACCATCCCCCCCGACCTAGAACCGGAGGACGGGGATGCCGCGCCCGCGGAAGAGCGGCCGAGGCATCGGCATCCGGTCTGGCGTCGGATCGGCCTGACGATCGCCTCCCTGTTCGCGGTCGCCCTCAATGGCCTGGCCGTCGGGCTGATCGGGGCAGGGGCCTTCGTCTCCGTCACGCTGCAGGATCTGCCGCGGACGGATGCGCTTCGTGAGGTGCAGCTGCAGGAGCCGCTGCGGGTCTATAGCGCCGAGGGCTTGCTGATGGCGGAGTTCGGCGTGCAGCGCCGCAGTCCGGTCTCGTTCAACCAGGTCCCGCCTCAGCTGCTCAACGCTTTCCTGGCGACCGAGGACAGCCGATTCTTCGAGCACGAGGGCGTCGATCTGATGGGTATCGGGCGCGCCGCCGTCAACTATGTGAAGACCGGGGACCGCTCGCAGGGAGGAAGCACCATCACCATGCAGGTGGCGCGAAACTTCTTCCTCTCTCGAGAGAAGACCTTTCAGCGCAAGTTCGCCGAGCTCCTGCTCTCCCTGCACATCGAGCGCAACCTGACCAAGGAGGAGATCCTCGAACTCTATCTCAACAAGATCTTCTTCGGCCACCGCGCCTATGGCATCTCCGCCGCGGCGTCCCTGTACTACAACAAGTCGCTCAACCAGCTCACTCTGCCGGAAATGGCCATGCTCGCCGGCATCCCCAAGGCGCCGTCGAGCAACAATCCGGTATCCAACCCAGATCGTGCCTTGGCTCGCCGTAACTATATCCTCGGGCGGATGCGGGATCTCGGCTACATTTCCGGCGAGGTCTTCGAGGCCGCGCTCGCGGAACCCGACAAGGCACGGCTGCATCGCAACGAGGCGGAACTCGAGTCGGGCTACGTGGCCGAGATGGTGCGTCGGGAGATGGTCGACCGCTTCGGCGAGGAGGCCTACGGCGCTGGTTACCGGGTGACGACGACGGTGGAGGGCTGGCTCCAGACGGCGGCGCAGGACTCCGTGCGCCGGGCGCTGCTGGATTACGACCGTAGGCATGGTTACCGGGGCCCGGAGGCGCGGTATCAGCTCCGGTCGCCGAGCGACGCCGATCTCGACGCCGTGCTGAGCAAGGTAAAGGCGCTTCCGCTGCTCACCGCGGGGGTGGTCGTGCGCGCGGATCGCGAGAAGGCCGAGGTGTACATCGGCGGCGGCAAGAGGGTGAGCCTCGGGCTGAAGCAGGTGAAGTGGGCGCAGCCCTTCAAGAACGAGAACTGGCGGGGGAGCGCCCCGCGCAAGGTCACCGACGCGGTGGCTGTGGGTGACCTGATTCGCCTGATTCAAAACGCCGACGGCGATTGGGAGCTATCCCAGCCCGCGTCGGTGGCGGGGGCGCTGGTCGCGATGTCGCCGCTCGACGGGGCGGTGCGCGCCCTGGTCGGCGGCTACCACTTCGCCGACAGCAAGTTCAACCGCGCGGTCGATGCGCGCCGCCAGCCCGGCTCCAGCTTCAAACCGTTCGTCTACGCGGCCGCCTTGGACAAGGGCTGGACTCCCGCGAGCCTGATCAAGGATGAGCCCATCTCCATCCGCCTCAACAACCGCGAGATGTGGGAGCCCGACAACTTCGACCACAAGACCCTGGGGCCCATCCGGCTGCGCCTGGCCCTGACCAAGTCGCGCAACCTGGCCTCGATCTACCTGCTGCAGCGGGTGGGACTGGATGACGCGCGGAGCTTCATCGGGCGCTTTGGTTTCGATCTCAAGGATCTCCCGCTCGGACTGTCCATGGCCCTCGGAACGGCGGAGGCCTCGCCGCTGCAGATGGCGGGGGCCTACTCGGTGTTCGCCAACGGCGGCTTCCGCGTTCATCCCTACTTCATCAGCCGGGTGGAAGACGGCCACGGCAGACTGGTATACCAGGCCAACCCTCCGCGCGCGTGCGACGATTGCTGGTTCCGCTACGAGGAGGCGCCGGCCCAGACGGCGGCGCTGAGGCCAGAGGGAGACGGCCAGGCAGAACGGGTCCTGGAGCCCCGTCTCACCTTCCAGATGAACTCGATGATGCAGGATGTCATCAAGTTCGGCACCGGTCGCAAGGCCCTGGAGCTCGAACGCGAGGACATCGCCGGCAAGACCGGTACCACCAACGATGTGCGGGACTCCTGGTTCTGCGGCTATCAGAAGGATCTGGTGACCATCGCCTGGATGGGCTTCGATGATTTCTCCCCCCTCGGCAAGGGGGAAACCGGCGGTCAAGCCGGTCTCGGCATGTGGGTGCACTTCATGCGGCAGGCGCTGAAGGACAAGCCGCAGGCCATACTCAACGTCCCCCCTGGCATGGTGGAGGTGCGTATCGACAAGACCCGGGGAACCCCCACTCAATCGACCGGCGACAACACGATGGTGGAGTGGATCAGGGAGGAATACGAGCTGATGATCCTGGGGCCGGAGCCCGTTCGCTATGCCAGCGATCGGCAGGCCCCGACCGGCGCCAGTGCACCGCGGGTCATGGACGAGCTGTTCTGAGGCCTGACCTCGAGGGGCTGGCGGCAACGGGTTTCGCGCGCCGCAAGCAAGGCCTCGCCCTCGACATCGCCTTCCGCTAGCTGTCCCGATCCCCGGCACCTGCACCGGCCGCAGGACCGCCGGGGTCTGGACGGCGACGCGGCAACTCATGCCGTCCAGGGCCAGCAGCGCCTCCGGCGGCAGGTCCAGGGAGCGCTCACACTCGAATCCGGCCAGGGTCTGGTCGCTGTCAGGATGGGCCGGCAGGGACAACGGCCGTGCCGCCGCCAGCGCCTGGAGCAGTATCAGCGAACGTTCGGGCCCGTGATGGGCACGAAGCGCACTGGCAGCACGTCGCGGCGCTCGAGGGTTCCCGTCGCCGTCTTCTCCATCACGACCAGTTGCTGTGTCCAGCCCGGTGCGCCCACTGGCATGACCAGACGCCCGTCGATGGCCAGCTGATCCACCAGCGGTTGGGGCACATGGTCGCCGGCGGCGGTGATCAGGATGCCCGCGAAGGGCGCCGCCTCGGGCCAGCCGAGATAACCGTCGCCCGCCTTCACCTTGACGCTGTGATAGCCGAGGCGGTCCAGGGTCTTGCGGGCCTGCTCCGCGAGCTCGGGTACGATCTCCACCGTGTAGACCTCGAGCCCCATCTCCGCGAGCACGGCGGCCTGGTAACCCGATCCCGTGCCCAGCTCGTAGACGCGGTCGCCCGTTTGGGCGCCGAGCAGGTGGCTCATGATGGCGACGATGTAGGGTTGGGAAATCGTCTGACCGCCGCCGATGGGCAACGGATGGTTGCGGTAGGCCTCGGACCTCAGGGCGGATGGGACGAACTCGTGGCGCGGGACGGCTCCAATCGCGGCGATCACCGCGGGATCGAGCCGGTCGGTCCCAAGCTCGTCTCGGGTCTGCACCACCTGACGCTCGATTTCCCGTACCAGGGCCTCGCGGCGGGAATCGTACAGATCCTGGTCGGCGCAGGCGCAAAGCGCAAGCAACAGTCCCAGCGCCACCGCGAGGATGCGAAACGCGGTGGCGGTCATGAAGCGCTGACCGGGCGAGTGACGTGAGGAACGCATGGGGTTGCCGATGACCGCCTGCTCTCGAATCTGAGTATAACACCCGGTCCGCGGTGCCAAGGCCGGGGGCGTCGCGGACCATGCCCCTCGAAATATCCTGCGGTCGCCTTCGAGCCTTGATCGACGGGAGCCGTCGAAGGCCTAATTGGGGCCGACGGCGGTGCTATGATGGGCTGGTTGGCGGCGAAAACGCCGCGTCCCTGCTCAACCGTTTCCGTTGCCTGCTCCGTGGCGGTCCCAGTGTCCTCTCTCAGTCTCCCGCGCCTGTTGCTGCTCTTTGTTGTGCTCGCCCAGTCACCCGCGGCGGCGGGCGCCGGACTTCCTTGGGTCACCCAGGCCCGAGACGGCACCCCGCGACTGCAGCTCTACTTCTTCTGGTCTCAGCGCTGCCCCCACTGCCTTGAGGCGCTTCCGTTCGTGAAGTCTCTGGCGATGGAGCATCCCTGGATCGAGCTTCACTCCCACGAGCTGAACGCCAGCCGGGATAACGTGGAGCTGTTCGTGAAGATGGCGGAGGCCCTCGGGCAGGAGGCGCGCTCGGTGCCGGCCTTCTTTCTGTGCGGTCAGATGCTCACGGGCTTCGACGGAGCGGAGGGAACGGGGCGGGAGATCTTGTCCCTGGCGGAGCGTTGCCGCAGTCAGGGGCCCGCGGCGAACCCGGGCGCGGGATTGGCGATGGCGGATGGCGGTGCCTCCGTTCGCCTTCCGTTGCTCGGGGAGGTCGATGCGCAACGACGCTCGCTGCCGCTTCTGACCGTCGTCATCGCGGGACTGGACGCCTTCAATCCCTGCGCCTTCTTCGTCCTGCTCTTTCTGCTGAGCCTCATGGTGCATGCCCGCAGCCGGCGCCGGATGCTGTTGGTCGGCGGCACCTTCGTGCTCTTCTCGGGGCTTGTCTACTTCCTCTTCATGGCCGCCTGGCTGAACCTGTTTCTGGTGATCGGTGGTGCGCCTGTCGTGACCCTGGTCGCGGGCCTGGTGGCGGTCATCATCGGTTTGCTCAACACGAAGGACTACTTCTACTTCCAGCAGGGGCCGAGCCTTGCCATTCCCGAGACCGCCAAACCCGGTCTCTATCGGCGCATGCGTGGTCTGATCGGTGCCGACAGCCTGGGGACCATGCTGCTGGGAACGGTGGCGCTCGCCCTCGCCGCCAACAGCTACGAGCTCTTGTGCACCGCCGGCTTCCCGATGGTCTTCACGCGTCTGCTCACGCTCCGCCAGCTCGATGGGCTGGAGTACTACGGATACCTGTTGCTCTACAATCTGATCTATGTCCTGCCGCTGCTGGCGATCGTAATCCTGTTCACCTTCACGCTGGGGGCGCGCAAGCTCAGCGAGCGGCAGGGCCGCGTCCTGAAGCTTCTCTCCGGGGTCATGATGCTGGGGCTCGGGCTGGTCATGCTGCTCGTGCCTGGTCTGCTCGATCGCCTGTGGGTGGGGGCCGTGCTGCTCGCGTCGGCGGCGGCGATCACCCTGGTGGTGACCGCACTCGACAAGGGACGCGCGAGATTCCCCGGCGGGGGCGATGCAGCCTGACGAGGGGCGGCGCAGGCGCCCGCGGGCCCAAGAGGCGCATCACCGCAACGCAACGCTGCGACGGCGGCGCTTCCCGCGGCACATGGACGTGCTGATTTAGGTCAGCATGGCCGATAGTCAGCGTCTGAAGAGGTCCTCGGCGGCCTTGCGAAGCGCATCCCCCGGGGTGCTCGCGCCCGCGCTCAACGGGCGGTCCGCCGGATCGAACAGCTCACAGAAATTGGCGCGCTCCTTCTCCAGCACCCGTTCGACCATGGGCTCCAGGCATTCGTTGGGTCGCCCGGGTGCATAGTGACGGCAGTTCAGACAGGCGCGGGTCGACTTGCCGCACCCGGGACAGGTCGCCTCGCGACCGTAATCGGCCGCGGTCAGCCCGCGCGCGCAGTTCCAGCAGTGCCCACGTATGTCCTCCGTCATCGCTACAGCCTCGTCCGCCCGAACCTGCCGCAGATTCTAGCAGCAAGGATCGGCGACGGCGCTGCCGTGCCCGCGCGTCCCGCGCCTCATCAATGCATGAGCACGGCGATGCGAATCCGTCGATTGGGCTGTGCCCTCGCGCGCAGGCCCTCGACGCGGGCGCTCAAGGGTCGCTCGCGCTCCAGCAGGCGGGCGACCAGGAAGTTCTCGCCCCGCGGAAGGTAGCCGAGCTTGCGACCCCTCCAGCAGATGGCGACGGCGTCGGGGTCGTACGGATTCCCGGCGTCGCGCTCCAGGGTCAGGAACGCGTCTTTACGCAGTGCGGGCCAGACATCGCACGCTCGATGGTGGCGGAATCCGGCGAGGTTGCTGCGCTGGATCAGTATGCGGCGCCCCAGCGCGTCATCCGCAAGCGAGCCGGTTTGTGGACGCTTCAGCTCTGGATTCATCGCGGTCAGTGTTCCTCCTAGACTTTTGGTCGGATGCCTTGTAACACCCTGGGTGGCTCATTTCGTGACCCTCTGCTCGCGCGTCCTTGTCCCGGGTGCAGAGCGCTGCGAGCGCCGGGCTCAGTATGCCTTTCGCCGGGGCTCGGTTCGCGATAGCCGCCGTAGGTATGAAATAATAAAGAATTTGACTTCGCGGCCACTCAGCCCTGCGCGAGCGCGCCGCCGCCACACCCAACCACTAATCCTAACTACTAATCATTGAGGAACCCCAATGCGACAGCGTGTGAGGATCACGCTGGCCGTGGCCTTTTGGACGCTGCTGGCACTTCTTGTCTCCGCTTCCTTCGCCGCCGAGGAGGGTACGCAAGATCCACCCCAGGCGGTGACGACCGCGGACCCGGACATCCCCGCCGACGAGCTCGCCCTCCTGCTCAAGCCCTTGACCAAGGACGAGCTCCTGGTCGAGGCCGAAGGCTGGCAGGGGCTGCTCAAGGAGCAGGCGGAGGAGATCGCGACGGCAGAGATCGCGGTCAAGCGTCAGAACAGGGAGATCGAGAAGTCGGAGGAGATCCAGGACAAGGCGCAGGCGGCAAAAGAGCAACTGGCGGAGGTCAAGGAAAAGGCCGCAGAGGCGGAGGCCTCGGGAGACCTGGAGGCGGTCAGGGAGACGGAAGCCGCTGCCGAAGAAGCCCGGGAGAAGGTCGATGAGGTCGGTAAGACTGTTGCCGAGGCGGCCGATGCGGCAAGGAAGACGGCGGAGGCTGAGTCGGACCTAGCACCGGAGACACGCGAGGGCCTCAATGGCACTGCGGATGCGGCAGACAAGGCCCAGGAGGCCCTTGGCCGGCTGCAGGCGGCGGTCGAGGACGTTGACCCAGAAAGCCGGGAGTCCCTGACCGAGACCGTGGCCGAAGCGGAAGCGGCCACGCGGCAGGCGCAACAGGCCACCGATGAGGCTGGCGCCTTGGCCCGTGAAGCCGATGAGAGCGTGGAGAGGGAGCGGGTTATGGACACCGCCGCCGGCGCCATGGAGCAGGCCAAGGAGGCCAAGGAGGAGGAAAAGGTCGAGCTGCTGGAGAAGGTCAACGCGCTGCGCGAGAAGCGGACCATGCTCATCGACCATCTTAAGGTCGTGCTCGACGAGCTGGAGACCAAGACCGACAAGGACGACGCGGACACCTTGGCCAAGGTCAAGGATTATCGGCTCTACATCAGCTCGGTGCAGGGTATTCAGCTCGACGTCAAGGACACCACGTCCGCCTGGGTTGCCATTAAGGGTTGGCTGACCTCCGAGGAGGGCGGGCTGCGATGGGCCATGAACGTCGCCTTGTTCCTCGGTATCCTCATCGCCGCCTGGGTGTTGTCGAAGATCCTGAGCCGCGCCGTACACCGCGGCTTGAAGATGTCCGGCAAGGTCTCCCGCCTGCTCGAGGAATTTCTCGCCGGCGCGGTCCGCTGGGTGGTGATGATCGTCGGCGTCATCATGGCCCTCGCCGCGCTGGAGGTGAGCATCGGCCCACTGCTGGCGGTCGTCGGTGCCGCGGGCTTCGTCATCGCCTTTGCCCTGCAAGACTCGCTGAGCAACTTCGCCAGCGGCCTGATGATCCTGTTCTTCCGTCCCTTCGACGTGGGCGACGTGGTGGACGCTGGCGGCGTCTCCGGCAAGGTGACCTCGATGAATTTGGTCTCCACCAGCATCAAGACCTTCGACAACAAGGACATGGTAGTGCCCAACAACAAGATCTGGAACGACGTCATCACCAACGCCACCGGCGTGGACACCCGCCGCGTCGACATGGAATTCGGCATCGGCTACGACGACGACATCGACCAGGCCCAGGCGATTCTGGAGGAGATCGTGGCGGCGCACCCGAAGGCCCTGAAGGACCCCGAGCCGACGATCCGGATGAACACGCTGGCGGACTCGTCGGTCAACTTCATCTGCCGTCCCTGGGCCAGGACGGCGGATTACTGGGACGTCTACTGGGACGTCACCAAGGCGGTCAAGCAGCGCTTCGACGCCGCGGGGATCGGCATCCCCTTCCCGCAGCGCGACGTGCACCTCTACATCGAGGACCTGGCCGGCAAGGAGAAGCTGGCGGGACTGGGCAAGGGCGCGCGGGGCTCCGGCGGGGCCAACCCGCAACCGGAGGAGCTCGATCGGGACGAGGAAGGCCCTCCGGCGAGCTGAGGTGAGCGGGAGCCGCCGCGTTGCGGCTCGCGTGTGAGACGACGCTGATGATTGGCCGTCCTGTCCAACATCAGCACGCCACCCAAGAGGCGTGGTTCTCGGGTGGCTTCGTTTTCAAACGTTTACGCGCTTGAAAACGGCGTCACATCCCTGTGCAGTGGCAAGCGCCGAGTCGATCGGGGTTTGCGCGCGACTACGCCAGCATCCCGACCACTGCCCCCGTCATCAGGGTCGCCAGTGTACCGGCGAGGATGGACTTCATGCCGAGGGCGACGATCTCGCTGCGCCGCTCCGGGGCCATTGCCCCGAGCCCCCCGATCATGATGCCCAGGCTCCCGAAGTTGGCGAAACCGCACAGGGCGTAGGTCATGATCAGCTGGCTGCGGTCGCTCAAGACGCCTTGCGGCAATCGAGCGAGATCCAGGTAGGCGATGAGCTCGTTGAGGACGGTCTTCACCCCCATCAGCGCCCCGGCGGTCTGGGCCTCGGCCCAGGGAATGCCGATGAGCCAGACCACAGGCGCCATCACCCAGCCTAGGATGCGTTGCAGCGTCAGCGGCGCACCCGCGGCGTCCGGCAGGAGTCCGAGCGCTTGATTGGCGATGGTGACCAGGGCGACCAGCACTACCAGCATGGCGATGATGTTGAGGAACAGCGGGATGGCGTCGAGGGTGCCGCGGGTCAGCGCGTCCATGGCGCTCGCGGAGTCCTGGCGGGGCAGGGCTTGCTCGTCTGAAAGCTCGTTCTCGCCGTGCGGCACCAGGATGCCGGCGATCATCAGCGCGGCCGGGGCGGATATGAGCGACGCGGTCAGGATATGCCCAAGGGCGTCCTCGACCACCCCGCCGAGAATGCTCGCGTAGAGCACCATGACGGTGCCGGCGACGGTCGCCATGCCGCAGGTCATGAGTCCGAAGAGGGCGCTGCGCGACATGGCCTTGAGATAGGGCCGGATCAACAGCGGCGCCTCGGTCATGCCGACGAAGATGTTGGCCGCGGCGCCAAGCCCGAGCGCCCCGCCGATGCCGAGGGTCTTGCGCAGCAACCAGGCGAAACCCCGCACCAGTGCAGGCAGGACGCGCCAGTGGAAAAGGAGCGCGGACAGGGCGCTGATCACCAGCAGCAAAGGCAGCGCCTGGAAGGCGAGGACGAACGCGTTCTGCGGATAGACGGTCTCGAAAGGGGCGTCCCCGCCGCCCAGGTAGCCGAACACGAAGCCGGTACCCGCGCGTGTGGCCGCCTGCAGGGCCAGCACTAGGTCGTTCAGGGCGAGAAACAGCTGTTTCGCCGGGGGAAGCTTGAGCAGCGCCAGGGCCAGCAGCAGCTGGATCGCCAGGCCGGCCAGAACCAGCCGGGGACGAACGGAGCGGCGATCCTCGCTTAGGAGCCAGGCCAGACCCACCAGCGATGCCAGCCCAAGACCGCCGTGAAGAATGTTCGCGAGTTGTCCGGTCATGGTGAGAGCCCCTGGAATCTCGGCAACGGCAGGCGGGACGGCGCACGCGGCCGCATCCCGCGGCGGCAGGGGCACCTCGGCGGACGTCGAACCGGTGCGCAAGGAAGTGCTTCAGCTCGGAAACCAATCCGAGCTCCTCGACGCCGGCGGAGCGGGATCTGGCTTGTCGCGCCCCATGGATGCCGTGTGGCCTCATCCCCGCGCACTTGAGGGGCGACATCCGGGTCAGCGCTCGATCTCGGGCGAGCGCGCCTCGTTTCTCAGGGTTCGGGCCAGCTGCTCCAGCCGATCCGCGGCGTCGTGCGCGCTGGCGGAGATCGCCTCTCGGACCAGAAGCTCGAGGCGCTCGAGGTCCGCTTCCCCCAGATTGGCCGCCGCCCCGGGATCGAGCTCCGCCACAAACGCCGCCACCACCTCTTGCGCAAGCTCCCAGGCCAAAGTCGACATCGCGCGTCTACCTCGCACTTGGTACAGTCACCGACAGCCTACTCTCGGCCGCTCTCGGCGCCTTCTCGCATCGCCTGCCCCCAGCGCTGCCATCCTAAACTTCTGGCACCTTCCCGTCACCGTAGTCGGAGCGCGACGAAGACAACGCTGGCGAAGCGATGACAAACACGACGCCGATATACTAAGGTAACGAGCGATACGGAATTGCCAAACCCAGCCTTGGCTGTCCGCGAAGAAAGGGTTTCTTGATCGCACGGCTTGAGACCATTGCGATGCGGTGACAAGCGTGAACCAGTGGCTTCTGAGTCACCGGAGGAGGGCCTCGTGGAGTTCAAATTAGAACAAGGCGGCGGTAACGTCTCGTACGTGCTTTCGCAGATCCTGAACACCTGCATTACAGGCATAACACTGTCCGACCCCGACCAGCCGGATCATCCCCTTATCTACGTCAACGAGGCCTTCGAGCTGATGACCGGCTACACCCGGGAGGAGATCATTGGACGCAATTGCCGCTTCCTCCAGGGTGAAGACCGAGATCAGCCGGAGATCGATCAGATACGCGAGGCCCTGCGGGAGCGCAAGTCGGTAACGGTCACGCTGCGCAATTACCGCAAGGATGGAAGCCTCTTCTACAACCAGCTATCCATTCGTCCCATCTACGACGAGCAGGGTCGGCTGATCTACTTCCTCGGATCTCAGTACGACATTACCGAGATCAGGCACGCGGAGCATGAGTTGCGCCGGATGTACGCGATGGTCGCTGAGAAGGACTGAGTGACGAACGACGTCAGGCCGCTTGCACGCGAAGTGCGGATGGATGCACTGAGCTGCAATGCCTGCCTGCCCGGCCAGGAAGCGCAGTGCATCCTTAGGGTTGCGCAAATTCGGGTCAACAGGTCCTTGCGCACCCCGAACCGGTTTTGCCACCACTGCGTCTCGCACAGATTTTGGGCGCGACCGTGCTGTGCTCCGTCCGCGTGTCGATCGCCGCGGCCATCCGGGGGAGCCGAGTTGACCCGCGGCTCAATGCCGGGTTGCCGGCGCCTCCAGCGGCGGATGCAGCGCGAACAGCTTGAGGGCGTCGATGCGGTCGAGGCGGTAGCGGCGGTTGCAGAACTCGCAGTCCACCTCGACCGCGCCGTGCTCCTCGAGGATGGATTCCACCTCCGCCTGTCCCATCGCCCGCAGGGTGTGCTCGATGCGCTGCTGCGAGCAGCCGCAGCGGAAGGCCACGGGCTCTGACTCGAACAGGCGCACGGTTTCCTCGTTGAACAACCGGTAGAGAAGCTCGGTGGCTGGCAAAGTGACCAACTCCTTCTCGGTCAGCGTTCGCGCCAGCAGCCCGATGCGTTCCCAGTCCTCGTCGGACCCGTGCTCCCCCGGCAGGCGCTGCAGCAGCATTCCGACCGCGCGTTGCTCGGTGGATGCAAGCCAGAGGCGAGTGGCGAGCTGCTCCGAGGCGCCGAAATAGGTCTCCAGCGCGGCCGAGAGGCTCGGCCCCTGCAGCGGAACGATGCCCTGATAGCGCTCGCCCCGCAGGGGCTGAACGGTGAGCACCAGTCGGCCCTCGCCGAACGTCTGGGACAGGGTCCCGGCGGGAACCGGCCCTTCCCAGCGGGCCAGGCCGCGCACCGTGCGCCGATGCGTGGCCTGGGTCACCAGGGTGCGCAGGGGGCCGCCGCCCTGCACCTGCAGGATCAGCGAGCCCTCGAACTTGATGGTGCAGGACAAGAGCGAGACCGCGGCGAGTGCCTCGCCGAGCTGACGGCGCACCTCATCCGGATACGGGTGCGTCTCCAGGATCGCGCGCCAGGAGGCGTCCAGGTAGACCAGCTCGCCGCGCACGCCCGCGCGCTCGAACAGGAAACGGTGGAGGCTGTCGGGGTCGGGCATCTGGTGTCGTTCTCGCCGGGTGCGGGGCGCCTATTCTGCGGCAAAGGCCCGCCGGGCGCACCTCGGCGCCGCGGGAGCCGTCGACTGCGGGTGGGCACGCCGACCCTAGCGGACGGAGCGATAGACCGCGCGCCGGCTGCGTCTGCTCAGCACGATCTGCCACAACTGGCCCTGGCGGGAGCGGAAGTATCCGGCGCAGGCGTTGAGGTAGTACTTGAACATGCGGTAGAAGCGCGCGTCGTAGCTGCCCGCAAGGGCGGGCCAGGCGGCGTCGAAGTTGTGCCACCAGGCCATCAGGGTGCGGTCGTAGTCCTGCCCGAAATTGTGCCAGTCCTCGAGGATGAAATCGGGCTCGATGGCGCGCGCGATCTGCCGCGCGGAGGGGATCTTGCCGTTGGGGAAGATGTACTTGTCGATCCACGCGTCGGTGGTGTGAAGGGTATCGTAATTGCCGATGGAATGGAGCAGAAACAGTCCATCGTCCGCCATGACGCGATCCACGGCGCGGAAGTAGGCCGGGTAGTTCTTCGGCCCCACGTGCTCGAACATGCCCACGGACACCACCTTGTCGAAACGCCCCTCGAGCTCGCGATAGTCCATGAGCTCGATGGTCACCGGCAGGCCGGCGCAGCGCTCCCGTGCCAGCTTCTGCTGCTCGCGCGAGACGGTGATCCCCGTCACCTCGACCCCATGTCGCTCCGCCGCGTACCGGGCCAGCCCCCCCCAACCGCAGCCGATATCGAGCAGCCGCTCCCCGGGCGCGAGTTCCAGCTTGTCGCAGATGAGCCGCAGCTTGGCGATCTGCGCGTCGTCCAGGTTCTCGGCTTCCTTCCAATAGCCGCAGCTATAGCTCATGGTGGGGTCGAGCATGGCGGTGTAGACGTCGTTGCCGATGTCGTAGTGCCGTTCACCGACCTGGAATGCCCGTCTGCGCGATTGCCGGTTGATGAGCACGCTCTTGAGGAAGAGACCCAGAAACTGGAGCTTGGCGACCCGGGTGATCCGTCGCTCCAACTGGGCGTCGAGGATCTTGGTGAAAGTCACGTCCAGCTGCTCGCTCTCCCAGGCGCCGTCCATGTAGGACTCGCCGAAGCCGAGGGATCCCTGGCGCAGCACCCGGTCGAACAGATCGGCATTCCGCACCTGAATGTCCCAGGGTCGGTCACCGTTGAAGCGAACGTCCGCCAGCGCCAGCAGCTGGACCAGCGCCCGCGGCGCCTCCAGATCGCTTGCGGCAGGGCCTTGCCCCGCCCTCATCGCCGTATCGTTCGCCGTCGTCATGCGCGCGTGCCCGGTCTGCGATGGGTGTCTTGGTCTGTCTCCCTAGAGAACGCCGATCAATTCAGCGCTTCCCGCCGTACAGGTATGTCCCACCATTTTCAGCCGCGTAAGCGTTTGAAAATGAAATCATCCACGAACTGCCCTTCTTGGGTGGTGTGCTGATTTTGGCCAGGATGGCCGATAATCTGCGTTTCCACAATTTCAATCGTACCCGCTGATTTCGCGGAGGCAAGGGTCAGCGGGAAAGGGGCTTGGTCGGCGACGGGTCTGGCCTCGGCGGCGCGCCTGCCGCATGCGGGGACTCAGCCAAGGTATTCCAGGCACCCCTTGAGGCTCGAGAGCTTCGGAAAATCGGTCTCCGGGATGCGACGATCGAGCCTTTTCTCCAGCGCGAGCACGAAGTTGAGAAAGTCCACCGAATCGATCTCGAACTGGTCGCGGAAGACGACGTCCGAGACCAAGGCGCCCGGGTCTACGTCCGGGGCGACCGCGGTGAGGGTATCCAGGATCAGCTGCGCGAGGGCGTCGCGTTCCGAAGTGGCGTTGGCGTCGTTCATGGCATCTGTGCTGATGGCTGCGGAAAATGGAGACAACGCACTATTTAACCCGAATTGTCCAGCGTTGACAGGTCACCGACCGGTTCCCCCGTCTCCTCGGCCTTGAGCAGGCGGCGCATGATCTTGCCCGAGCGGGTCTTTGGCAGCCGGTCGCGGAACTCGATTTCCTTCGGCGCCACCGCTGCCCCGAGGCGCCTGCGGGCATGGCCCAGCAGGGCGCGGCGCAGGGCCTCGTTGGCGGTTATGCCGTCCTTTAGGGTGACGAACGCCTTGACGATCTGCCCGGCAACCGGGTCCGGCTTGCCGATCACGCCCGCCTCGGCGACGTGCTCGTGCTCCATCAGCACGTTCTCGACCTCGAAGGGGCCGATCAGATGCCCCGAGGTCTTGATCAGGTCGTCGCGACGTCCGATGAACCAGAAGTAGCCGTCCGGGTCTCTTCTCACCAGGTCGCCGGAGAGGTACCAGCCGTCGGCGAAGCACTTGGCGTAGCGCTCGGGCTCGCCCAGGTAGGAGCGGAACATGGAGGGCCAGCCGGCGCGCAGCGCCAGCTCTCCCTCGACGTCGGGTTCGTCGATGCGCTCGGCGCGGCCGTTCACCCGCCGCACCACCGCCGCCTCGATGCCGGGCAGCGGGAGTCCCATGGCGCCGGGTCGGATGTCCACGCCGGGAGAGTTGGCGATCATGATGGCCCCGGTCTCGGTCTGCCACCAGGTGTCGTGGAAGGCGCGGCCAATGGCCGCAAGTCCCCACAGAACGGCCTCCGGATTCAGGGGCTCGCCTACGCTTGCGGCGTGGCGGAGCGCGGACAGGTCGAACCGTCGGGGCAGGTCCTCGCCCGCACGCATCAGCATGCGCACCGCGGTCGGCGCGGTGTACCAGACGTTTACCCGCTGCGACTCCAGGATCCGGTACCAACGGGTGACGTCAAATGGCTCCGGGTCCGCCACCAGGGTGGCGCCCACCGCGAGGGGGCCGATGATGCCGTAGACGCTGCCCGTGACCCAGCCGGGATCGGCGGTGCACCAGAAGCGGTCCTCGGGGCGCAGGTCCAGCGCCAGCCGGCTGCTGGCGTATTGGGCCAGAATGGCGGCGTGTGGATGCACAGCCGCCTTCGGCCGACCGGTGGTGCCGCTGGTGAAATGCAACAGGGCGGGATCCTCGGGCTCGGTCGGCGGAATGTCCCACTCGTCATCGCTCTCCGCGAGCAGCTGCTCCAGCGCCAGGCAGCCCTCGGGGATCTCGTCCTCTGGTGCCTCGACGCTGACCAGCACATGCTTGAGATCCGGCAGGCCCTCCAACAGCGGCTGGACCTTGCGCCGGTACAGCACTGGAGTGGTGATCAGCACCCGCACGCGGGCCAGGGCGAGCCGCTGGCGCAGGGGCTCGGGACCGAAGGCCTCGAACAGGGGGCAGTAGACATTGCCGTTCTTCAACGAACCGATGGCGGTGACGTAAAGGGCCAGTTTGCGCCCGAGCAGGCTCGCCACCACCTCTCGCGGTGGGACGGCGAGCGTTCGCAGCAGATTGGCGAAGCGGTTGGTGTGTCTTTGCAGCTCGCCGTAGCTGATCTCCGACACGCCCAGATCGCGGTCGACGAGACGCAGGGCGATCCTCCGGGGATCGGCCTCGGCGTGGCGGTCAACGGAAATGCGGGCGATGTGAAGGTCCGCCGATCCGTCACGGGTGAGCTCGCGACGGACCGACTCCCATGAGAAGCTCACTGGTTCGCGCCGGTAGTCGGCGAGGGGCGGTCCGGTTTCGCCGACCGCGGCTGGTTTCTTGATTGGCGACCGATCCATGCTGCTTGCGACTGACCATTCGGCGCCGGCGCTCTCCGGCGTTCGTGCGATTGGGGCGGGACTCGCGTCGGCTTAGCGAGACGCTGATCATTGGCCATCCTGGCCGAGGTCAGCATGCCACCCGAGAAGCGCGGTTCTTGGGTGGCTACGTTTTCGAACGCTTGCGCGCTTGAAAATGCTGTCACATCCATGTGCCGCGGGAAGCGCTGAATGGATCAGCGCTTCCTTAAGCCCCGGCTGCTATAAGTGTACTTGCACGGAGCGGTTTTTCCGCTGCGTGCCGATTTCCCCGCGTTGTTTTCGTTCGATCGCCCGTGAGCGATCGCACCTCGGAGCAGGTCATGTCCCAGCGTCATCTCGATCGTCTGTTCTCGCCCCGTTCCGTCGCCCTGGTGGGGGCCAGCTCCCGTGCTGGTTCCGTTGGGGCCGTGGTGGCGGAGAACCTGATCAAGTCGGGTTTTCGCGGCCCGGTGTGGCCGGTCAATCCGAAACATCGGGAGATCGCCGGCGTGCCCACCTTTCATGACGTATCGGATCTCCCCGAGGCACCTGATCTCGCGGTCTTGTGCACGCCGCCGGACGTCGTGCCCGGAATCATCGACCATCTGGGCGCGCGTGGCACCCGGGCCGCGGTGGTGATCACGGCAGGTTTCGGGGAGGGGGGGGATGGCCACGGGGAGTCGCTCAAGCGGGCAATGCAGGCGTCCGCGCGGCCCCACCAGCTGCGGATCGTCGGTCCCAACTGTCTCGGCGTGCTGGTGCCGGGGATCGGGCTCAACGCCACCTTCGCTCACCTGATGCCCAGGCGCGGCGGCATCGCCTTCGTCGCCCAGTCCGGGGCCATCATCACCTCCGTGCTGGACTGGGCGCACGGCCGGGGCATCGGCTTTTCGCATCTGGTGTCGCTGGGCGACATGGCGGATGTCGATTTCGGCGACATGCTCGATTATCTGGCCAGCGACGGGTCCACCACCGCGGTGCTGCTGTACATCGAGTCCATCAGCCAGGCCCGCAAGTTCATGTCCGCCTCCCGCGCCGCGGCGCGCATGAAGCCGGTGATCGTCGTCAAGGCGGGCCGGCACGCCGAGGGGGCGCGGGCGGTGGCCTCCCACACCGGGGCGCTGGCGGGTACCGATGCGGTGTACGACGCCGCCTTCCGGCGTGCCGGGATGCTCCGGGTGCATACTCTCGAGGAGTTGTTCGATGCAGTCCAGACCCTGGCCTTGACCCGGGCGCCGCGCGGCGATCGCCTGGCGATTTTGACCAACGGCGGTGGAATCGGGGTGCTCGCCACCGATGCGCTCATCGACCATGGGGGACGCCTGGCGGAGCTCTCTGCCGAGACCCTCCAGGCCTTGCGCGGCGTTCTGCCCGCCACCTGGTCCGAGGGCAATCCGGTCGACATCGTTGGAGATGCGCCGGGGAGCAGGTACGCCGACGCGCTCACCATCCTGCGCAAGGACCGAGGGGTCGATGGCGTGCTGGCGCTCAACTGTCCAACCGCGATCGCCTCGGGGGAGGATGCGGCGCGGGCGGTGGTGGCCGCTTCCAGCAGCGGGTGGGGACCGACGGTGCTCACCAGTTGGGTGGGAGCGGAGACGGCCGTCAACGCCAGGCGGGTGTTCGCCGAGAGTCGGATGCCGACCTACGACACGCCGGAGCAGGCGGTGCGTGCCTTCATGTACCTGGTCGAGTACCGCCGCAGCCAGGAGCTGCTGATGGAGACCCCGCCCTCGGCCCCGGAGGACTTCAGGCCCGATCTCACCAATGTCCGTCCCCTCCTGTCCAAGGCGCTCGAATCGGCGACTGGATGGCTTACCGAGCCCGAGGCCAAGCAAGTGCTGGCCGCCTTCGGCATTCCGGTGGTGAGGACGCGCACGGCGGCGACGCCGGAGGAGGCAGCGGCATGCGCCGCCGAGATCGGCGGCTCCGTCGCCCTCAAGATCCTGTCCGCGGACATCACCCACAAGACGGAGATCGGGGGAGTAGCCCTGGACCTGGCAGGTCCCCAGGCCGTTCTCGACGCCGCGAGGGCGATGCTGGAGCGGGTTCGCCGTGCCCGCCCAGAGGCGCGTCTCGACGGATTCTCGGTGCAGCCCATGGTGCGCAGGCCGGGTGCCTACGAGCTGATCCTCGGGCTAACCGCAGATCCCCAATTCGGTCCCGTCGTGCTGGTGGGGCAGGGCGGCAGCGCGGTGGAGGTGATCAAGGACAAGGCGTTGGGGCTGCCACCGCTCAATCTGCGTCTGGCGTCCGAGATGCTCTCGCGCACCCGTATCTACCATCTGTTGCGGGGCGCCGCCGGGATGCCGGCGGCGAACCTGGATGCAGTCTCCCTCGCCCTGGTGCGCCTCTCCCAGCTGGTGATCGAGCTACCCGAGGTGGCGGAGCTCGACGTCAATCCGCTGCTGGCGGATCAGTTCGGCGTGGTGGCACTGGACGCCCGCATTCGGGTGCGCCCGCCGGTCGCGGCTGGATCGCCACTTGCGATCCGGCCCTATCCCAAGGAGTTGGAAGAGACAGTTCCGCTGGGCGACGGCCGCACGCTGCTGCTGCGACCGATCCTCCCCGAGGACGAGCCCTCGCTGCAGCAGGCCTTCTCGCGGTTGACGCCGGAAGAGATCCGGCTGCGTTTCTTCGTGCCCCTCAAGACCCTGGACCACGTCACCGCGGCCCGCTTCACCCAGATCGACTACGACCGCGAGATGGCGCTGGTGCTCACCGAGCCGGGCGTGGCGGGACGGACGGCCATCCACGGCGTGGTGCGCCTGATCGCCGATCCCGACAACGAACGTGCCGAGTACGCCATCATCGTCAGTCACGACATGACCGGGATGGGGCTTGGGATCTTGCTGATGCGCCGCATCCTCGATTACGCCCGGGGCCGGGGCGTGCGCGAGGTCTACGGCGACGTGCTGCGTGAGAACCGCACCATGCTCAAGCTTTGCCAGGTGCTGGGGTTCACGCTGAGCGGCGTGCCGGACGAGCCGGAGGTGGTCCGGGTCACCATGCGCATGGGCGAGTGAACGCGGCCCCGGGCTGTTGTCCGGATGGCCGCGAGGGACGAAAGGGATCACCCCGGAATGACCTTCCGTTGCCGCCCCGCTAGCCGCGCCTTGTATAAATAAGAAAACGCTAATATAGTAATGTTACGATTTCGATGTGGAGGTTACAGCTTATGTTCCCGATCCTTGTTGGCTTTGGATCCGCACTGCTGTTCGGGCTCTTCGCCTATGGTCTCTATGGTCCGGAAGGCGTGACAGGATACGCCTGGGTCGGCATGGTGTTCTGGGCGCTGATCGTCAGCGGCCTGCTGGTCTTTCTCGTCAATCGCGGGCTGCCCTGCTGGGTCTGCCGCATGAAGGCGCGGTGGCGCACCTTCGACCGTTGGTGCGCGGATGGCCCGCCCTGCGGGTGACGCTCGCCTGAATTCCCTCCGCGGCAGGTCTTGGCGCACGGGGGTCACTGTTTCGCGCTGAAACTGCGCTCAATCCAGCCGGCGCAGAAATAGGTCCACCGCCGTTCCCAGCCCGAGGTCGCCGGCGCGCACCGCGTCCCGATATTCGCGGTGCCATGTCGGCATCAGGAGGCGGGCGCGGCGCCATTCCTCGAAGACGATCCGGGCCAGGGGCCCGCCTTCCTCGATGAACCCGGAGTCATGGAAGTCTCGCCCGGCGCTCGCGCGGTCGTAAGCCAGCCGGACGATCCGGGTTCGCCAGCGCCCGCCGACGAACTCGAGCTGGCCGAAGCTGGCTCGGGTGTCGCCGTCGAAGGGCGAACCCACGGAGCCCACATTCAGGATCTCGGTTCCCCGCAGACGGCGCTTCAGCGGCTTGTGGGTGTGGGCGGTGACGAAGAGCGCGATCCCGTCCGGCAGCTTGCCGCTCAGGTCCTGGTCCGTGACGCTGGCGGAGATACCGTCCCGGTTGCCCGCCATGGTGCCGTGCGTGACGTGGACCCAGCTGCCCTCGCTCTCTCCGTGGAAAGACAAGTGGTCGGGCCAGCCGTGAAGCGCGCTTTCGATGTCGGCGATCTGACGGTAGGTCCAGTCGGCGAAACGGCGCATCTCGGCCTCGAATGGGTCGCGAGGCGGTTGCCGTCCGCAGTGCAGGACCCAGTCCTCGTGGTTGCCTCGCACCGGGAGCCAGTCATGGGCACGACGCATCGCCTGGAAGCGCAGCAGGCAGGCGCGGCTCGCGGGGCCCCGGTTGATCAGATCTCCGGCCATCACGGCCATGTCGGGATTCCAGTGCAGGATGCGCTCTAGCACCGCCTCGAACGCCGGTGAGTTGCCCTGTACGTCGGAGAAGACCGCGACCTTCACGTCCGATCCTGCGCTGGTCGTCGGAAACGCCGATTCGGCAAGGGTCGCTGGACGGTATGCACTCGCGTTGTCCACACCCTCGCCGGGAAACCTATCCGGATTGTACCTGTGCTTTTCATTGCCTCATCATATGTGCCGTTGAGTCATGGTGCCCAAACTGAAAAAGACAGCCAATGATGCCAGAACAGGACGCAACCGAGCCGGATTGGGACAGTCCCTTGTCCCTGACGCTGACGCCGGCCCTGCTGATCCACTCCCTGATGAAGACCGCAACCGCCGTGCACACCGGCTGGTCGACCTGTATCGACGATCAGCTGGTGGTCTCGAATCTCGTGTCGATGGACGATGCGGCAGGCAATTACGTGCGGCTGGCCGAGCAGGAATTCTATGAGGACGAGGATCCGGAAACCGTCTGGCACGACTGGACGCTGGAGGTCCGCATCGGCCAGATACTCACCACCGGGCACTGGCAGGTCCTGGTCACGGCCCCGCCAATCGACTGGGATTGGAATGCGCGCGAGGCGGAAAGGGCCTTCGAGCGTGCCTGCGTGCTGATCGGGCGGCGGGCGCGTCGAGGATTGGCGGTGGACGAACCAATGCCTTCGGAGCAACCGCCGCCGCGCTCCAGCCGCCACTGAGCGCCGCCCCGGCGCTTGCGCCCGCGTCCGCCATGGTCCACATTTGACCCAACTGCTCGCAGCGGAGGCTGTCCATGAACGTGAAGATCGACATCGACATCACGCCGGAGGAGATGCGCAAGCTGTTCGGCCTGCCGGACGTGGAGGCCTTCCAGCAACAACTGCTGGACGACATACGGCAGCGCATGATGGAGGGCGCCGACGGATACGATCCGCTCAAGCTCTTCCAGCCCTATGTGTCCGGAACCTTGGCCTCTTGGGACCTGTTTCAGAAGATGTTTACCTCCGCCGCCCAGGGTTCCGGCAGCGGCAAGGGTGAGAGTCAAAAATAGCGCACGGTACGAGAGCTGCGATATCGCTCGAAGGAGAAGGCGGCATGCCCCCAAGACTGTTGGTTCTCGGCTGCAAGACCCTGCGTGAGGGGGTGATCGTGTCAGCGGTCTTTCTGGCCGGCGCCATCGCGCTGTTTCTGGCGGCGCAGCATGTGGTGCCGGATGCGTTCTACCTGCAGCAAGTCGTCCTGTTCTTCGCCCTGGTCCTGATCATCCTGGCGCCGATCATCCTGATCTCGACCTTCCTGCTGTCGGTGGTCCCGGGCGCCAGGGAGAAGCTGGAAAAGTGCGACCACTGACCTTGGCATTAAGCCATTCGGGCGCACATCGTCGCTCGCTGTGCCGCCCGATCGCCGCGAACTTAGTCGCCCAGCCCCTCCACCAGAGTTAGATCCATGCGGAATTGCGATCCCATCTCCTCACGCTCCACCCGCACCGGCAGGTAATCGAGATCGGGAGCGAGCCATAGCCGATAGTCGGCCGGCGACTCGTCTTTGCTGCGTGCAACCTCTACACCCAGCCAGGTCCCGGCCTGGGTGACGATTTCCTGGTCTCCCTTGCGCTTGAACCGGTAGGTCTTCAGCTTGCCTCCGTCGGCGACGGAGTAGGAGGGATCGCGCATGCCCGACGCCAGGTCCTGGCGCAGGGCGAGCAGCACGACGAGCTTGTCGAGGGTACCGTCCGGCACCTTCATCGACCAGGGCTTGCCCTCGCTTTCCATGGCCGCGCGGCTCTCCGTCCAGTCGAAGGTGACCGAGAGCGTCCTGTGGTCCTCGTTGACGCGCCGATAAAGGTAGCGTTGAGGGCGGAAACGACCGTCGACGAACTGTCCGCTGCTCTCCTCGATTATGCGCGCTGCGGCGTCGAGCTCCAGCGCCTTGCCCACCAGTGCCAGCGCCGCGTGGGGGAGGGTAGTGGAGCGGTAGCGATAGCCCCCGTCCGGCAGCAGCTTTAGCTCCATGACGGTATTGGCGACCGGAAGGCCGTCGCGGGTGAGCAGGTACTCCGCCCGGTGCGCCGGGAAGGGAGGATCGAGATCCGCCGCCACCGCCAGCGGGGCCAGCACCACCCACAGCAGAACGGCGAGGCGGGCTGTCAGGGTGACGGACACGGCTGAAATCGCGTCTGCTCCGGCGTCAGCTGGTCGAGACGCAATGGCTGCTCCAGGACCTGTCCGTCCAGTCGCGGCTTGCCGTCGGCGCCAAGTCGCAGACGCCCTTGTGCAAACCAGCGCACCGCCTGGGGGTAGATGCGGTGTTCTTGGCGCAGGACGCGGGCGGCGAGGGCGTCGGCATCGTCTCCCGGCTCCACCGGGACGCGCGCCTGCAGCACCAGGGGACCGCCGTCGAGCTCCTCGGTGACGAAATGCACGCTGGCGCCGTGCTCGCGCTCATTGGCGTCCAGGGCGCGCTGGTGTGTATGCAGGCCGCGGAACTTGGGCAGCAGCGAGGGATGGATGTTAAACATCCGACCGCGGAAACGTCCGACGAAGGCCGGTGTGAGGATGCGCATGAAGCCGGCCAGGACCACCAGGCCGGGCCGGTACCCATCAATCAGGTCCGCCAGGGCCTGGTCGTAGGCTTCCCGACTCGGGAAATCCCTGTGACTCAGGATTCTCGCCTCGATGCCGGCGCGGCGGGCGCGCTCCAGGCCAAAGGCGTCGGGCTCGTTGCTGATCACGGCGCGGATGTCGATCGGGAGGCTTCCCTGCCGGGCGGCGTCGATCAGCGCCTGCAGGTTGCTGCCGCTACCGGAGATGAGCACCACCACCGGCAGGGGCGGCGCGTCGGTCATGGTGCGGCTCCGCCGGTGAAGGATACCTCCGGTCCGCCCTCCGCCGCCTCGATGCGGCCGATCTCCCAGGCCTGCTCGCCGCTGCTGGAGAGCAGCTCGCAGGCACGCCGGGCATCCTGCGAGGGAACGCAGATCACCATGCCGACACCGCAGTTGAAGGTCCGCAGCATCTCCGCTTCCGGGACACCACCCTGTGCCTGCAGCCAGCCGAACACGGCCGGTCGTCGCCAAGAGCCGAGATCGATGACCGCCCGCGTCTTCGGGGGCAGCACCCGCGGAAGGTTCTCGGGCAGGCCTCCCCCGGTGATGTGGGCCATGGCGTGGACATCCACCTCGCGCATCATGCCCAGCACCGGCTTGACGTAGATTCGGGTGGGGGCCAGCAGGCGTTCCGCCAGGGTCGAGCCGTCCAGGGACTCATTCAGGTCCGCTCCCGAGATCTCGATGATCTTGCGGATGAGGGAGTATCCGTTGGAGTGAGGGCCGGAAGAGGCGAGGCCGATCAGGATGTCTCCCGGCTTCACGCGCTCCGGTGTGAGCAGGGCTTCCTTCTCCGCGATGCCGACGCAAAAGCCCGCCAGGTCATAGTCCCCCGCGGCGTACATGCCGGGCATCTCCGCCGTCTCGCCCCCCGCGAGCGCGCAGCCCGCCAGCTCGCAGCCCCGGGCGATGCCGGCAACCACCGCGGTGGCGACGCTCAAGTCGAGCCGGCCGGTGGCGTAATAGTCGAGGAAGAACAGGGGCTCGGCGCCCGCGACGAGAATGTCGTTGGCGCACATGGCCACCAGGTCGATGCCGACGGAATCATGGCGCCCGAGCATCAGCGCCAACTTGAGCTTGGTGCCGACCCCATCGGTGCCGGATACCAGAACCGGCTGGCGGTAGCGTTCCCACGGCAGCTCGAACAGGGCGCCGAAGCCGCCGAGTCCGGTCAGGACACCGGGGCGGAAGGTCGAAGCGGCCAAGGGCTTGATGCGTTCGACCAAGGCGTTGCCGGCGTCGATGTCGACTCCGGCATCACGGTAGCTGAGGGACGGCCTGGGCGATCGGGGATCTTCTTGCACGGGCGGCTCCGCGAATCGGGGGCATGGAGGGGGTCGCCCTAGGGTTGGTGAGCAGCGCGGGCGACCTCACGGGCTCGCGCCATTCTAGCAGCTCGCCCATGGGGGCGGAACTTAGACAATCGCGTCCGGGCGGGGCTAGAATCGGTGGCGTCTCGCGTGCTCCAGATTTCTCTCGTTCATCCCCGCGCAAGCCCGGGAGGCCGCAAGGGTCGTGAAATTACGGGACCTGCCCAACATCATTAGCGTGCTGCGGCTGCTGGCGGTCATGCCGGTGGTTTACCTGCTGCTGGAAAGGGAGTTCGGCTGGGCGTTGGCGCTGTTCGCCGCCGCCGGCGTCTCCGACGGGGTCGATGGCTTCCTGGCCAAGCACTATGGCTGGCAGAGCCGCCTCGGCGGCATTCTCGACCCGCTCGCGGACAAGACGCTGCTCGTGGCCTGCTTTCTGGTGCTAGGGGCCATGTCTCTGATCCCCGTCTGGTTGGTGCTGGCCGTGGTCTTCCGTGATCTGCTGATCGTGGGCGGTGCGCTGCTGTACAACTACCGGGTGGAGGAGGTGGAGGCGGCACCGATTCTCGTGAGCAAGCTCAATACCGTGCTCCAGATTCTGCTCCTGGTGCTGGTCATCACCGACGCCGGGCCTATGCCGGTGCCGGATGGCGTGCTTGAAATCCTGACTTGGGCCTGCCTGGTCACGGTCTTGATCAGCGGCACCCAGTACGTGTGGATCTGGTCGCGCAAGGCGGCGGAGAAGGGTTGGAAGGAGGACTGAGCGCGATTCTGGGCGTCTGACGGTGCGGGCGCGGAGGACGGCAGGCGATCGCGATCCTCCGCGCCCGCCGCCGGTGATTCAATGCCTACTCGGATTTTTCCACCAACCGGCGGATCAGCCACAGTGTGGCGCGGCGCTTCTCGCGCAGGCTCTCGCGGTCGACCTCGTCCAGCAGGGCGAGCAGGGAGCCGGCGTCCCTCGGGCATCGCCGCATGATGTACGCCACCGCTTCGAGGCTGAGATCGAGTCCCCGCCGCCCCGCGGATTGCCGCAAGAGCCGCTCGCAGTCGGCCTCCCGCAGCGGCCGCAACTGGTATCCAGGCCCTGATCCCAGGCGCGATCGTAGGTCCGGCAGCCGGACCGGGAGCGCCGCCAGCGGTTGGCTGGCGCTCACCAGCAGCCGCCGCTCGGCCTCGCGCAGCCGGTTGTAAAGCCCGAACAGGGCGCGCTCCCAGTCGGCGTTCCCGGCCACCGCATCCAGATCGTCGAGGGCGATGAGCTCGACCCGCTCCAGGTTATCCAGGGCGGAGGGGTCGAGCCCGGGATGGGAGAGCGGCAGATAGATGACCTCGCGCGAGCGCGCCGCGGCACGACCGCAGGCCGCCTGGAGCAGATGGGTCTTCCCGCTCCCGGTCGGGGCGAACAGGTAGAGAAAGGCGTCCCCGCAGCCCTCGGCCCAGGCGGCGATGGCGGCAACCGCCTCGGCGTTCGGCCCCGCCACGAAATCCGCGAAGTCGACCTCCTGTTGCAGCTGAACGGCGAGCGGGAGCTGTTGCACGGCGCGGATCAGGCCGATCGCAGCAGGGCGAGCGCGGCCGCGGCGAGGCGCCTGCCCTGGGCGTGACAGAGGCGCTTCTCCTCTTCGCTCAACGGCCGGTTGCTTTCCGGTCCGGCCAGGTGGGATGGGCCGTATGGCGTCCCGCCGGTCGCGGTGCGCAGCAGGTCGGTTTCGCTGTAGGGCAAGCCGAGCACCAGCATGCCGTGGTGTAGCAGGGGGAGCATCATCGACACCAGGGTGGTCTCCTGGCCTCCGTGCAGGCTGGATGTCGAGGTGAAGACGGCGGCGGGCTTGCCAATCAGGGAACCGCCGATCCATAGCGGGCTGGTGCCGTCGAGGAAATACTTGAGGGGGGCCGCCATGTTGCCGAAGCGGGTGGGGCTGCCGAGGGCCAGCCCGGCGCAATGGCGCAGGTCGTCGAGCTCGGCGTAGGGTGCGCCCTGCGCGGGGATTGTGTCCTCGCTGGCCTCGCACAGGGTGGAGACGGCGGGTACCGTGCGCAGGCGCGCCTCGACGCCGGGCACTTCCTCCACCCCACGGGCGATGTGACGCGCCATCTCCGCGGTTGCACCATAGCGGCTGTAGAACAGGACGAGGATGTAAGGCATGGGTGGCTGGCTTTGCGCGAATCAGAGAATCGACAGGATGTCCTCGGGGGGACGGCCGAGTGCGGCCTTCTTGCCGCTGACGGCGATCGGGCGCTCTATGAGCTTGGGGTGGGTGACCATGGCTGAGATGAGCTCGTCGTCGGACAGATCGGGGTTGTCCAGTCCGAGCTCATTGTATTCCGGTTCTTTCCTGCGCATGAGGTCCCGCGGTTGGAGCTTGAGCATGCCGAGCAGCAGGCGCAGGGTCGGAGCATCCGGCGGGGTTTTGAGATACTCGACGATCTCGGGCTCGACGCCCTTCTCGTGCAACAGGGCGAGGGCCTCGCGCGACTTGCTGCAGCGCGGGTTGTGGTAGAGCGTTACGGCCATGGGTACCTCCTGTTCGCTTGGCTCATCATTGTACGGCGGCGAAGCGGAACTCCCAAGATCCGCGGGGATGCGTCACCCGCACGCCCCCCAAGCTGGACGTTGCAGTGCAGCCGTGATGCCCGGACAATCCGTGCTCATCGGCCGCCGCGCTTAGCGTTGATGGCCTCGATCGGATTTCGACCCTTCCGCCTGGTTCGAGCTTTCGCCGCATCTGAAGGAGACACCTCATGATCCGCAAGATTCCCGCCCATTCAGGAGCCATCTCGCTTATGTTCGCCCTCGCTCTGTACCTGGTTTCCGTCTCGGCAACGGCCTCGGTGCGCGATCCCGGGGAGTTTTTCTTCGACCAGACATTCGGGGATTTTTCCGAGGAGTTGGCAACCGCGAAGGAGCAGGGCAAGGAGGGAATTCTGATCATGTTCGAGATGGACGAATGCCCTTTTTGCCACCGGATGAAGACCACCGTGCTCAATCAGTCCGAGATCCAGGACTATTTCAAGGAGCATTTCCTGGTCTTCTCGGTGGATATCGAAGGTGACGTCGAAGTCACCGACTTCCAAGGCAATACCCTGCCGCAGAAGGATTTCGCCCTGAAGGAGTTCCGGGTTCGCGCAACGCCTGTGTTCGCTTTCTTCGATCTGGACGGAAACCTGATCGCGCGCTACACCGGCGCCACCAGCGGACCGGATGAGTTCCGTTGGCTGGGTGAGTACGTGGTCGGCGGGAAGTACAAGGAGACGACCTTCACCCGATACAAGCGGGAGCGGCGGGAGGCCTCCGCCGGGGGTTGAGCGCCGGCTTGATGTTGGGGTCCTGCCGCCTGGCCCGGGCGCCCAGGGCCCAAGAGGGACGGAAAAAACGAGCGATCGACTACCATCGGTCCTTTGCCCTCTCCCCGACGTCCGGTCGGGGAGGCGGGAACCGCCTCGATCGCGAGTTGGGGCACCACACAATAAGAGGGGATGCTTCATGCAGGATCAGAGCAATCAGGTCTGCTTCCGCTGCGTCGTGGCGGGGCGCGTGCAAGGGGTCTTTTTCCGCGCCTCGGCGCGGGAGCAGGGGCAAAGGCTTGGGTTGACCGGCTATGCGCGGAATCTTCCCGACGGGAGGCTGGAGGTGCTCGCGTGCGGAGCGCCGGACGCCGTGGGTCAGCTGCGCGAGTGGCTGCGTACCGGACCGCCGATGGCGGAGGTGACGGGCGTGGCCTGTGAGCCAGTTCAGTTCCAGTCCTTTGCTGGCTTCGCGACGCAATAGCCGGAGCGGAAAGCTGGAGCTGCCTACACTAAGGGAAGGGCGCATTCTGTGCCGCTATAAGCGTTTTCTGGCGGACGTGGAGATCGCCGACGGCGAGACGGTGACGGCGCACGTGCCCAACACGGGGAGCATGGCCACGTGCTGGGAGCCCGGGGCCCGCGTTCAATTGAGTCACAGCGACGACCCGCGCCGCAAGCTCACCTGGACCCTTGAGCGAGTAGACATGGGGGCCGGTTGGGTGGGTGTGCACACCGGGCGCACCAATGGGGTGATGGCCGAAGCAATCGCGGCTGGGTCGATCCCGGCGCTGTCAGGTTATCGGACGCTGCGGCGGGAGGTCCCCTATGCACCCCGTGGCCAGGTAGGGGGCAGATTGGACCTTTTCCTGTCCGATGGACGCAGCCCCGATGCCCTGGTCGAGGTCAAGAACGTCACACTGCTCGACGGCGACTGGGTGCGTTTCCCCGACGCGGTCAGCGAGCGCGGCCGGAAGCATTTGGATCTGCTTCACGCGGCGGTGCGGGACGGTCTGCGGGGGGTGATCCTGTTCGCCGTGAATCGGCCCGAAGGGAGGCGCTTCGGGCCGGCGTGGACGATCGACGGCGCTTATGCTCGGCGCTTGACCGAGGTTGCGTCGGCGGGGGTCGAGGTGCTTGCCGTGCGCATCGAGCATTGGTCCGACCGCTTGGGGATCGGCGGTGAGCTTCTGGTCGATCTCGATTCCCCGGAGCGGGATTCCCGCGGCTCGTGATCCCCTGCCGGAGTATCAGTATCCGCTGGTCGAAAGATCGATTGGATCCGGGTAGGCGTCTATACGCTCGATACCGGTGTCGATTCTCCCATCGGCATGCAGCTCCAGCCAGCGAAAACCCGGGGTGAGGGGGTCGAGGGCAAAGCTGTTGCTGGCCGGCTGGAACTGCACGCAGGTCGAGGGTGAGGCCAACAGCAGTACGTCTTTGCGCAGACTCTGGTATTCCTGATGAATGTGTCCCCAGATTATCCCGCGCACCTGGGGATGACGGTCAATGATCGCAAAGAAATCCCGCGGATTGTCCAGCGCCATGGTGTCGAGCCAAGCGCTCCCAACGGGTACTGGCTGATGGTGCAGGCACACCAACGTGTGGGTGCTGCGATGGTTACGCAGGGTCTCTTCCAACTCTTCGAGCTGATCGCGTCCCAGATGACCTCCATCCGCTCCCGGGACAGTGGAATCCAGAAACACCAGATTCCAGGCACCCACGCGCACGGAGGGCGCGAAGCTGATCGGACTGCCGTTGAGCATGGTTACGAGGACGCGGAACGCGTCGTGGTTGCCGGGCAGGCAGTTGCAGGGAGTGTCCAATTCTGAGAGCCGCTGCTTGAGGTAGCGGTAGCCTTCCCTGCTTTCGTCATGGACCAGATCCCCGGTCAGCAGGACCCGGTCCACCGGCCAAAAGCGCTGGAACACCAAATCCAAGACGAGTTCGAAGGTCTTGCGCGTGTTCTGGCCGAGCAGTTTCCCGTTCGGGTCCGCGTAGAGGTGTGTATCGGTCAGTTGGAGCAGTCGCACCACGCCGGAGCCAGGCATCGGCGAGTGTCCGTTGTCGCGCGGCCGCGCGGCAGCGGAGCGCGCCGCTCGGCGCCTCACCAATGCGCCGCTTCCGCCCGTACTCTCGAGCGGATGCCAGGGAGCATCCGCCGGTGGCTCGACAGGCGCATCAGCGATCCCGGCCCGCCGGGAAAGATGGCGTCGGAGCGCCTCCGCGAGGAGCAGGTAGCCGGCACTGTCCTTGCGGAAGCATTCGTCCGCGCCCTCGCAGGGCGCAATGGCAACGGCGGTGCCGTGGGGTTCGGCCGACATAAAGTAGATCGGGCAACCGGGGCAGAAGCGTCGAACAGTGCGCAGGACCTCTAGGCCTTCAGCCCAGCCGATGCGTCGCGAGATGATCGCTGCATCGAACTGGCGTTCCAACAACCGGTCCACCAAGGAGGTCGGGGTATCGACCTCGGCCAAATGGATGCCTGGCAGCGTATCCTCGAGGACCAATCCGACCATGCGGCGGTCGGCGGCGTTGTCATCAACCAGGAGGATGTGCATCGAATCGTACGACATGGTTCGATCGGCTGCCAGCGTGGAATCTGCTTTTCGTTCGGTAAACTTCAATAGACAACCGGAATGGCGTTGCTGCACCGATGTGAGCTCTCGGGGCGCGCGGGCAGACTGTTGAGCCGGTCCGCTGACGTTCATCCGGAGTCGTTGCTCGAATTCGTCCCAGTCCATGTCCACTGAACCCTGGGATGACTAGTGCCTAGTTAGCAAATATTACGCCATACTTATTTGTTAAGTAAATCAATATAGTTAGAGAGTAGATAGTACGAACGATCGGGGAATTGTCGTTACGGGGAGACGTCATATCGGGTTTTCCGGCCGTTCGCCTAGCGGCTTTGCTGTGGTGGCTGATTTCCGGTGAAGAAGACAACGCGCCGCTACCTTGAGGTCCGTAACACAGGGCATTTCCGTTAGTATGGAGAGGCTGGAACATTGCGCCGCTCAGATCGTCTTCGATCACCATGGATCGGAATGTAACTGGAATCGATCATGCTGATTGTGAGCGGCTTTGCATTAGCTTGCGCCGAACATCCTGTCAGCGCTGACGGGGCGTTCCCAGGCTGGGGGCGGCGAAACTGTTGCTCCGGACAGAAACGGCCGTGCAGACCGCAGGCCCCTTTGAGGTTCGATGACACTCAACGAGCTTCGCTACATCGTGGCAGTTGCGCGCGAGCGCCATTTCGGGCGCGCCGCGGAGGCTTGCTTTGTCAGCCAGCCAACGCTGAGCGTCGCGGTAAAGAAGCTCGAAGACGAGCTTGGGGTGAGTCTGTTCGAACGGGGAGGGGGTGAGGTCAAGGTCACTTCGGTGGGGGAGCAGGTCGTCGCCCAGGCCCAGCGCGTGCTGGAGGAGGCGGATGGTGTCAAGCTCCTGGCGCGACAGGGAAAGGATCCGCTCGCCGGTGCTCTGCGTCTGGGGGCCATCTACACGATCGGGCCCTACTTGCTTCCGCGGCTCATCCCGCTGGTTATGGAGCAAGCCCCGGGTATGCCGCTCGTGATCGAGGAGAACTTCACCTCCGCGCTTGGCGAGCGCCTGAAGCGCGGTGAGCTTGATGTCATCATCATCTCGTTGCCGTTCGACGAGCCCGGCATCCTCACGCGCCCACTCTATGACGAAGCATTCGTCGCGCTGCTGCCGGGGGGCCATCCCTGGGTTGCACAACAGTCGGTGAAGATTGATCGCCTGGCAGACGAGAACGTGTTGCTGCTGGGGCCGGGGCATTGTTTCCGTGATCAGGTCCTGCAAGTCTGTCCCCGTTGTCTCCAGTCTTCGACCGCCACCGGGTTCCTTCAACGCGGGCTGGAGGGAGGATCCCTGGAGACGATACGGTGCATGGTTGCCGGTGGTGTGGGTGTCACCGTGCTCCCTTGCACCGCAGCAAGCCCGGAACGGTTTTCGGAGGGCATGGTCGAGGTGCGGCCATTCGCGGAAGACGCGCCCCAGCGGCGCGTCGCGTTGGCGTGGCGGAAATCCTTTCCGCGCCTGGCGGCGGTGGAGGTGCTGGCCCGTGCGGTGCGAGCCGCGCGACTGGAGTGTGTGACCTACATCGAGCCCGGTCGATAAATTCAGACTATCAGGATCATTGGTACAAACAATTTCTTAAAGTATGCTCTGACCGCTATCTTCCTAAGCGCATCGCGCAGAGCGCGCACCCTACAGCAACCTAATCGGAGCAACCTATGGATCTGAAAGGCAGCAAGACCGAGCAGCACCTGAAAGACGCATTCGCGGGCGAGTCTCAGGCCAATCGCCGCTATCTCTACTTCGCCTCCAAGGCGGACGTCGAGGGCTACAATGACGTGTCCGCCGTTTTCCGCTCCACCGCCGAGGGCGAGACCGGCCACGCCCATGGCCATCTGGAGTATCTCGAGCAGTGCGGAGACCCGGCCACCGGCCTGCCCTTCGGCGGCACCGGCGACAACCTGAAGACCGCCATCGCGGGCGAGACCCACGAGTACACCGACATGTACCCGGGCATGGCCAAGACCGCCCGTGACGAGGGCTTCGACGAGATCGCCGACTGGTTCGAGACCCTGGCCAAGGCCGAGCGCTCGCACGCCAACCGGTTCCAGAAGGCCCTGGACAATCTCAACGGATGATTCCCTTCGCTGGGTAGCCGAGATCGAAGGGGCGCGCTGGCGCCCCTTTTCTTTGGTGCCGGACGTGGTGCGCCAGGAGGCCAGGCGCCATCGCGCGCGGACTCGGGAAAATGCTGATTTATTGCGTTCTCCGTCCGGGCCAAGGATGGTCCAGCATTTTCCACGGCTGCAAGGCGTTGCAAATGGAGCGATTCGAGAGTCGCGAATCGCGAGCTGACCTAACGCCATGATGGCGTTTGATCAGCATCACCTTACGAGCAATCACGGTCGCTCGCTTGCCGGAGCGGAACGATGCATCCTGTCGGCGAAGCGCACGTGGCGTGGCGGTTACCAGGGGGGACTATCCTGAGATGAGCAGCAGGCTCGATGCGCCAGATAGCATTCCGAGCGCCTTTCGCGCCACGGCGAGGAAGCTTGCGGAACAGCCGGCGATGCTCGGTGCTGGAGGTGAGTGGACCTTCGCGAGGCTGGATCGGGACTCGGACAGCCTCGCGGCGGGTCTCCATCGGCTCGGCATTGTGCCCGGCGCTCGCGTCGGGCTCTACTGCCCGAATTCGCCCGAGTTCGCTTCGGTTTATCTGGCGATCCTCAAGGCCGGCGCCGTGGTGGTTCCGATCAATGTGATGCTGAACCCGAAAGAGGTCGCCTTCATTCTGGAGGACGCGGGCGCGAGTGGGCTGTTCTATCACGCTGCCTTCGCGGATGCGGCGGCACGGGTGCGGGGGGCGGCATCTGGACTTGAGCTCGCGGTTTGCATCGGAGACGGTCCGGGAGAAGACCCCTCTCTGGCAGAGGTCGCGGTGCCGGGCGGTCGGCCGCCGGAGCTCTCAAACGAGCCGGGTCGGGACCTGGCGGCGATTCTCTACACATCGGGTACGACGGGCCGACCCAAGGGGGCGATGCTCACCCACCGCAACCTGATGTCGAATACCGCAAGTGTCATGCAGGCGCTGGAGCTCATGCCCGGGCGCGATCGGATGCTGGTGGTCCTGCCCATGTTCCACGCCTTCGCGGCAACCGTGGGCATGTTGACTCCGCTGGTGCACGGCCTGACCCTGGTGATCGCCGAGCGGTTTGAGCCGAGGGTGGTGAGTGCCGCCATCGCCGAGCATGGCGCTACCGTCTTCCTCGGGGTGCCCAGCATGTACAGTCTCCTGTTGCGGTTGGAGGAAGCGGATCTCGCCATTTGGAAATCAGTGCGCTTCTGCGTTTCCGGGGGTGCGGCCATGCCCGGGGCGGTTATGGCGGCCTTCGAGAAGCGTTTCGGGATACCGATCCTGGAGGGTGACGGCCCCACCGAGTGCTCCCCGGTGACCTGCGTGAATCCCTTGTCGGGAACGCGCAAGCCGGGCTCCGTGGGTCGGCCTGTGCCCGGGGTCGAGATGCGGATCACTGGTCCCGACGGCGAAACGCTCACTGACGGGGCGCACGGCGAGGTGTGCGTGCGCGGACCGAACGTGATGCAGGGCTACTGGCGGCAGCCGGAGGAGACCGACAAGAGTTTCTTCGACGACTGGTTCCGCACCGGGGACCTGGGCTACCGGGACGCCGACGGCTACTTCTTCCTCGTGGATCGCATCAAGGACCTGATCATCACCAATGGCATGAATGTCTATCCGCGCGTGATCGAGGAGACCCTGTATCGCCATCCGGCCGTGGCCGAGGCCGCGGTCGTGGGCGAGCCTCATGCCCTTCACGGAGAGATCCCCATCGCTTACGTGGTGCCGAAACCGGGCGTGCGCGCCGATGCCCGGGAGCTGCGTGACTGGTGCAAGGAGCACCTCGGACGACATGAGGTCCCGCGGCGGGTCGTGCTGCGGGAATCCCTGCCCAGGAATGCCGCGGGCAAGGTGCTGAAGCGGGAGTTGCGGCTACACGGAGAGTTGGAGCGGGGGGTGGACAGCCGGGACAAGGTTTGACCTGTCCAGTCGTCGAAGTTGGAAGCGGGCGAGCGGGAAGCTATACTGAGCGGCTTCCCAGTTGACCGGTTGGTTTCCGCCGCCCGACGGGCGGGCTGAAATGACATCCGTTTGACGATAGGGGTGCGTCGGGTGTCTTTTTTCTCGCCCTAGCCGCGAGCAGGACGATCCCCGATAGATTAAGGGCCCGCATGGTTTGTTGCTTCGGCGGGTGGCGCTACTGTTGAGAGATTACGAGACGATGCACGTATCAGTGGAAAGCGGAGACGGGCTCGAGCGGCGCATGACCGTTGGTCTGCGGTCGGAGCAGATCGAGGCGGAGGTTGAAAAGCGACTGAAGAGCTTTGCCCGCTCGGCGAGGCTTCCGGGATTCCGTCCCGGGAAGGTTCCCGTCAAGATCCTGCGTCAGCGCTATGGTGAGCAGCTCACCCAAGAGGTCTTTGGCGACCTGGTGCAGTCGAGTTTCGGCGAGGCCGTGAGCCAGGAGAGCCTGCGACCTGCGGGTCCCCCGCGCGTTGAGCCGAGCATCGACAAGGAACAGAAGCGTTACGCCTATACCGCAGTGTTCGAGGTTCTGCCGCAGTTCGAGCTCGCTGCGCTGGAAGGCAAGGTCGTCAAGCGCCCCACGGCCGAGGTCACCGATGGCGACCTGGATGACATGATCGAGAAGCTGCGCAGACAGCGTAAGACCTGGCTCCCGGTCGAGCGCCCGGCGCAGGAAGGAGATCGCGTCACCGTCGCGTTCACCGGGAGCATCGATGGCGAGCCCTTCGAGGGCGGAACCGCTGCCGACGCTGACATCGAGCTCGGCAGCGGGCGGATGATTCCAGGCTTCGAAGAGGGCCTGGTTGGGGCGGGGGCAGGCGAGGAGAAGACCCTGGAGCTGAGTTTCCCGGAGGACTATCACGCCGAGCATCTCAAGGGTAAGCCGGTTACCTTCGAGGTCAGGATAAAGGCCGTTTCGGAGCCGAAGCTGCCCGAGATCGATGCCGAGTTCGCCCGCGCGTTCGGCGTCGAGGACGGGGATGTCGAACGCTTTCGCCAAGACGTACGGGCAAACATGGAGCGGGAGCTCAAGCAGCGCCTGCAAGCGCGTATAAAGAACCAGGTCATGGACCTGTTGATCGAGGCCAACGCGATCGATCTCCCGCGCGTGCTGATCAAGGAGGAAATCAAGTCCTTGAAAGAGCAGGCCCGCCAGAACATCGGTGGCGGACGGTTCGAGCTGCCCGACGAGATGTTCGAGGCCTCGGCGCGCCGGCGTGTGGCCCTCGGTCTCATCATTGCGGAACTGGTCAAGGTCAACGACATCAGAGTCGATAGCGACCGGGTGCGCTCGGTGGTGGAGGATATGGCATCCACCTACGAGGAGCCGCAGGAAGTGATCGACTACTACTACAGCAACAAGGCGCGCCTGCAGCCGCTGGAGTCCCTTACCCTGGAGGATCAGGTAGTCGACTGGGTGCTGGATCGCGTTACCGTGGAAGACGAGCCGAGCAGCTTCCAGCAGCTGACCAATCCCGCCCACGAGAGCTGATCGCGACCAGCCCGGTCGCTGACGGCAGACCCACGAACAGGCCAGTTAATTATGAGCAAGATTTTCGATTCCGGAGACTGGGACCCGAAGGCGTTGGGTCTGGTGCCGATCGTCGTCGAGCAGACCGCGCGCGGCGAGCGCTCGTTCGACATCTACTCGCGCCTGCTCAAGGAGCGTGTGATCTTTCTGGTCGGTCCGGTAGAAGACCACATGGCCAATCTTGTCGTCGCGCAGCTGCTGTTTCTGGAATCGGAGAACCCGGACAAGGACATACACCTCTACATCAATTCCCCCGGTGGGTCCGTCACGGCGGGACTGGCGATCTACGACACCATGCGCTTCATCCGGCCAGACGTCAGCACCATGTGCATCGGTCAGGCGGCCAGCATGGGCGCCCTGCTACTCGCGGGCGGTGCGTCCGGCAAGCGGTACTGCCTGCCGCACTCGCGCATGATGATTCATCAGCCCCTGGGTGGTTTTCAGGGCCAGGCGACCGATGTAGACATCCACGCGCGCGAGATACTCAAGATCCGCGATCAACTGAACCACATCCTGTCGCGTCATACCGGGCAGCCGGTGGAAAAGGTGGCCCAGGACACGGAGCGTGACCGCTTCCTGGGGGGAGACGAGGCGGTGACCTACGGACTGATCGACAAGGTGCTCGAGCAACGGGCGCCGGCAGCAGCGGGCTGAGTCCACGGCGGGCGCCGTGATCGGCCCGGCCTGCCATCGAGGGGGCTCGCAAAGGCTTGCAGCTCCCTCTCAGACCGCCCGATGCGGCTACTGGAGCGCGCTTCGGCGCGTCGCTGGCTTGCCATATCCCGGCAAACCGTTATGATTACCGGCACCCCGAAAGCATCGCGCCCCCGCTGAATCCATCACCTCCGGAGAGCGATACCCCATGAGTGGCAGCAACCACCACGGAAAGAGCGACGACGGCAAGCTCCTCTACTGCTCGTTCTGCGGCAAGAGTCAGCATGAGGTGCGCAAGCTGATCGCGGGGCCGTCCGTTTTTATCTGCGACGAGTGCGTCGAGCTCTGTAACGACATCATTCGTGAGGAGATGCAGGAGGGGGTCGGCGAGGCCACCAGCAAGCTGCCGAAGCCGCGGGAAATCAACCAGATCCTGGATCAGTACGTGATCGGCCAGGATCAGGCGAAGAAGGTCCTGTCGGTCGCCGTCTACAACCACTACAAGCGACTCGAAAGCTCTGGCGCCAAGGAAGAAATCGAGATCGCCAAGAGCAACATTCTGCTCATCGGCCCCACCGGATCTGGGAAGACCTTGCTCGCGGAGACCCTGGCACGCCTGCTCAACGTGCCGTTCACGATTGCCGACGCGACGACCCTCACCGAGGCGGGCTACGTGGGCGAGGACGTCGAGAACATCATCCAGAAGCTGCTTCAGAAGTGCGACTACGACGTCGACAAGGCGCAGACCGGCATCGTCTACATCGACGAGATCGACAAGATCTCGCGCAAGTCAGACAACCCCTCCATCACCCGCGACGTCTCGGGAGAGGGCGTCCAGCAGGCGCTGCTCAAGCTGATCGAGGGCACCGTCGCCTCGGTACCGCCACAGGGTGGGCGCAAGCATCCGCAGCAGGAGTTTCTGCAGGTCGACACCGCCAACATCCTGTTCATCGTCGGTGGTGCCTTCGCCGGCCTGGACAAGGTGATCCGTAACCGCTCCAAGAAGGGCGGCATCGGCTTCAGCGCCGAGGTCCACAGTCAGGACAACGGCATGAAGATCGGGGAGCTGCTGAGCGGGGTTGAGCCGGAGGATCTGATCCGCTACGGCCTGATTCCCGAGTTCGTCGGGCGTCTGCCCGTCATCGCCACGCTGGAGGAGCTCGACGAGGAGGCGCTGGTCCGGATTCTCACCGAGCCGAAAAACGCCCTGATCAAGCAATACGGGCGGCTGTTCGAGATGGAGGGTTGCGAGCTCGAGCTGCGCGAGGACGCCCTGCGTTCGATCGCGAAAAAGGCGATGGATCGCAAGACCGGTGCCCGCGGGCTACGCACCATCATGGAGCAGGTGCTGCTCGACATCATGTACGACCTGCCGTCCATGGAGAACGTCAGCAAGGTGGTGGTCGATGCGTCCGTCATCGGCGGGGAAAACGATCCCTTCGTCATTTACGACGGCGTCGACAAGCAGCTTGCCGCTTCCGACTGAATCGGTACCGAGCTGCCGCGAGGGAACGGTGTCGGCGTTGAAGTGCGCCGCGACTGCCCTAACTTCTCTTTCCAGCACACTTTCCTCCAATACCGCTTTGCCATGACCTTACGCGACGAGGTCGCAGCCGGCCCCGTTCACGGCGTCTGCGCCTTGGGCAAGCATCACCGAGTTACCCGAAGATTTCTATGGCTCAGAAAGACACTCGTAAGACACCGATCGCCGACGGCATCCAAGAGGTGCCGGTTCTGCCCCTGCGCGACGTCGTCGTCTACCCGCACATGGTGATCCCCCTGTTCGTGGGGCGGGAGAAATCCATCAAGGCGCTCGACAGCGCCATGGCCAACGACAAGCAGATACTGCTCGTTGCACAAAAGAGCGCGGACGTGGACGATCCCGCGGTGCAGGACTTGTACAAGGTCGGCACGCTCGCGGACATACTCCAGTTGCTCAAGCTGCCCGACGGCACGGTGAAGGTCCTGGTGGAGGGCAATCGACGTGCCCGCATCGACCGGTTCGCGACCTCCGATGACGCCTTCGTCGCCTTTATCGAGGCCCTGGATGATGCCTTGGAGGCGGATGAGCGTGAGCAGGAGGTGCTGATGCGCTCCGCCGTCACCCTGTTCGATCAGTACGTCAAGCTGAACAAGAAGGTGCCGCCCGAGGTCCTTACCTCCCTGTCGAGCATCGACGAGGCGGGCCGCCTGGCGGACACCATGGCCGCCCACATGTCGCTCAAGCTGGACGAGAAGCAGCGCGTCCTGGAGATGACCGACGTGCAGGGCCGGCTGGAGCACCTCATGGGGCTCATGGAGTCGGAAAACGACATCCTGCAGATGGAGAAGCGCATCCGCGGCCGCGTCAAGCGCCAGATGGAGAAGAACCAGCGCGAGTACTACCTCAACGAGCAGATGAAGGCGATCCAGAAGGAGCTGGGCGAGCTCGATGAGGCGCCGAACGAGATCGAGGACCTCGGCAAGCGGATCGAGGAGGCCGGGATGCCGAAGGACGTCAAGGCGAAGGCGATGACCGAGTTGAACAAGCTGAAGCTGATGTCGCCGATGTCGGCAGAGGCTACGGTGGTCCGCAACTATGTCGATACGTTGGTGAGCGTCCCGTGGAAGGCCCGCAGCCGCATCCGCAACGATATCCGGGTGGCGGAGGAGGTCCTCGAGGCCGACCATCACGGCCTGGAGAAGGTCAAGGAGCGCATCCTCGAGTACCTCGCCGTGCAGCAGCGGGTGCGCAAGCTCAAGGGGCCGATCCTGTGTCTGGTAGGGCCGCCCGGCGTTGGCAAGACCTCGCTTGGGCAGTCGATCGCCCGCGCCACGAATCGCAAGTTCGCGCGCATGTCCCTCGGCGGCGTCCGGGATGAGGCGGAGATCCGGGGGCATCGCCGCACCTACATCGGTGCGCTTCCCGGCAAGATCATTCACAATCTGTCCAAGGTCGGCTCGCGCAATCCGCTGTTCCTGCTCGACGAGATCGACAAGATGGCGATGGATTTTCGCGGTGATCCGGCCTCGGCCTTGCTGGAGGTCCTCGACCCGGAGCAGAACCACACCTTCAACGATCACTACCTGGAGGTTGACTTCGATCTCTCCGAGGTGATGTTCGTGGCCACCGCCAACACGCTGAATATACCGCCGGCGCTGCTCGATCGAATGGAGGTCATCAGGCTCTCCGGATACACCGAGGACGAGAAGGTCAGCATCGCGGAGAAGTACCTGATTCCCAAGCAGATGAAGAACAACGGTCTCAAGGATGGCGAGATCGTCATCCGCGAGGCCGCCCTGCGGGACATCATCCGCCACTACACTCGCGAGGCGGGCGTGCGCAACCTGGAGCGGGAGATCTCCAAGGTGTGCCGCAAGGTTGTCAAGGAGGTGCTGCTCGACAAGAAGCGCGGATCTACGGTGACCGTGACACCCAAGGCGCTCGAAAAGTACCTGGGCGTCCAGCGTTTCCGCTACGGGCGGGCGGACGATACAGACCAGATCGGACAGGTCACGGGCTTGGCCTGGACCGAGGTCGGAGGCGAGCTGCTGCGCATCGAGTCCGCCCTGGTACCCGGCAAGGGGAAGTTCACTTATACCGGCCAGCTGGGTGAGGTGATGCAGGAATCCATCCAGGCCGCCATGACGGTGGTGCGCAGCCGCGCCGCAGCCCTCGGGATCGATCCGGATTTCCACCAGAAGTTCGATGTGCACATCCATGTTCCCGAGGGGGCGACACCGAAGGACGGCCCGAGCGCGGGCGTTGCCATGTGCACGGCCTTGGTGTCGGCCCTGACCCAGGTGCCAGTACGTTCCAATGTCGCCATGACGGGCGAGATCACCCTTCGCGGCGAGGTCTTGCCTATCGGCGGCCTGAAGGAGAAGTTGCTCGCGGCTCACCGCGGGGGCATCGACACGGTCCTGATACCGCACGAGAACGAGCGCGATCTGGTTGAAATACCGAAGAACATCAAACAAAACTTGATGATCAAGCCGGTGCGCTGGATCGATGAGGTTCTGGAGCTGGCCCTTGCCGATAGCCCGGACATCATCGCGAACTCGCCGGACGAAGAGGGCGCGGCGGAAGGACCCGAGGAGCCCGCCGCGGCGCCTAAACCGGAGAAGAAGAAGAGAACGGGTGTGCGGACACACCATTGAGTCCGGCGGCATCGTATTGGCATGCAATGTGCCCACTCGACGTCGAGATTGTGCGAGATCGGCAAGGTCGAGATATTGATGTCACGATGTTGTTACCTGGGCGCCTATCCGTTATGGTTTCAGCTCCTCATTCCGCCACCGGTTGCGCGGCATGGGGCCGCTTGACAGCATTTGGCGCGGTAGTTATAAACCCGGTGGTACTAAGGCATGGGTCGGGGATGTTTCCAAACCGCGTGAGGGAAACACCTTAGTTTTTTACAAAGGGGGAAGAATGAACAAATCGGATCTTATCGAAGCAATGGCGGAAGCGGCAGACATCTCCAAATCAGCGGCCGGGCGGGCGCTGGACGCTATGACCGATGCCGTGGCGGTTGCGCTCAAGAATGGCGACAACGTGTCACTGATCGGGTTCGGCACCTTCTCAGTGAAGTCGCGTGCCGCACGCACGGGCCGCAACCCTCAGACGGGGGCGAGCATCCAGATCTCCGCCTCCAAGATCCCATCGTTCAAGGCTGGCAAGGCACTGAAGGACGCTGTACAATAATCGTCTGCCTTCGGGGTGCTTAGCTCAGCTGGGAGAGCATCGCCCTTACAAGGCGAGGGTCGCAGGTTCGATCCCTGCAGCACCCACCAAGAGAACACGGAGTGGTAGTTCAGTTGGTTAGAATACCGGCCTGTCACGCCGGGGGTCGCGGGTTCGAGTCCCGTCCACTCCGCCACTATTGACTGATCGGGGTATCCCTCGCGGGATGCCCCGTTTTCATTTCTGCCTCCTCTTAAGCCGTTACGAAACGAAACCATGCTGCAGACGATTAGAGAACGCGCGCAAGGTTGGATCGCCTGGGCGATCGTCATTCTGATCAGTGTCCCATTCGCACTCTGGGGGATTCAGTCATATCTTGGCGTTGGATCCGAGCCGGTGGTGGCGAGCGTCAACGGCGTTGAGATCACCCAGCGGGAGCTGGATCGCCGCTACCAGGACCTGCGCCTGCGCCTGCGGGAGCAGCTCGGCGCCGCTTACCGGCCCGAGCTGTTCGAGGACAAGAAAATGCGCGCCCAAGTGCTCGACAGTATGATTCGCGACACCCTGCTCCAGCAGGTTGCCTATGAGCTGGGGCTCAGGGCCTCGGACCAGGAGCTGCGCGGGGCGATTCTCGGCAATCCGGCCTTCCAGCGCGACGGCCGCTTCGACAACGCGGCTTACGAGCGGACGCTGGAGCTGCAGGGGATGAGCCCTCCCCAGTACGAGGAGGGTCTGCGTCAGCGCATCGTCGGCAGTCAGCTCGAGCGCGCGCTGATGGCGAGCGAGCTGGCGACGGACGCCGAGCTGGCACAAGCCGTGCGCCTGCAGAGCCAGCAGCGGAACGTCAGCTATGTCCAGTTGCCGAAATCGGGTTTCGTCACCGAGGACCCGATCCCGGACGAGGACATTCGCGCCTTCTACGACGCCAATCCCTCCAGATTCGAGACCCCGGAGCGCGTGAAGATCCAGTACCTGGTGCTCGACGCCAGCGAGCTGGGTAGCGCCGATGCTCCGGGCGAAGACGAGCTGCGCGCGCTCTACGAGAGCGAGATCGAGCGATTCAGCGAGCCCGAGCGCCGGCGGGTGCGACACATTCTGATCACGGTCAGCGCGGACGCCGACGACGCGGCCCAGGAGGCGGCGAAATCCCGTCTTGAGGAGATCCGGACCCGCATCGAGGGTGGAGAGGACTTCGCCGCGATCGCCGAGGAGCTGTCGGAGGACCCGGGCTCGGCCGGTCAGGGGGGGGATCTCGGGTTCATCGAGGCGGGAATCATGGATCCCGCTTTCGATCAGGCCGCCTTCGCGCTGGAGAAAGACGTCCTCAGTCAGCCGGTGCGCAGTCAGTTCGGCTACCACCTGATTCAGGTCACCGAGATCGAGGGCGGCGGCGTCAAGCCCTTCGAGGACGTGCGTGAGCAACTCGTCGCCGAGATGACCAAGCGTGGCAGCGAGGGCCAGTTCTTCGATATGGCAGAGCGCCTCGCCAACCTCGCCTACGAAAGTCCGGACAGCCTTGCGCCGGCGGCGGAAGAGCTCGGGCTCGAGCTGCAGACCAGCGACTGGGTTGGTCGTGCCGGCGGAGAGGGCATCCTGTCCAATCGCAAGGTCATTGCGGCCGCCTTCAGCGATGAGGTGTTGAAGCAGGGGCTGAATAGCGACCTGATCGAGCCCGAGCGCAATGCGCTGCAGGCCGTGGTGCTGCGAGTGATGGAGCACGAGGAGGCATCGGCAAAGCCGCTCGACGAGGTGCGCGACGAGATCGTCGCCGTGCTGCGCGACCAGCGGGCGGCCGAGGCGGCCCTCTCCGCGGCGCAGTCGATGGCGCAGCAACTGGAATCCGGTGCGGCGCTGGCGGACGCTGCGGGAGAGCACGAGGTGTCCGAAGCCGGGCTGATCGGACGCGACACCCCGGACATCCCGCCCGCGGTGGCCGACCTTGCCTTCTCCATGGCGCGTCCGGCGGCGGATGCGGCGAGCTACGGCAGCTCGTCGCTGGCTAATGGCGATGCGGTCGTGGTGGTGGTATCGAATGTGGTCGACGGCTCCAGCGAAGGTATCGGCGAGGCCGAGCTAGCCCGCCAGCGCGCCGGGTTCAAACGGACCGTCGCGGCAACCTATTACGATGACTTGCTGGCTGACCTGCAGACCCGCGCAAAAATCGACCGCAAGCCGCTGGGCGACGATTCCGCGGAGTGAATCAGCGGGGAGGGGCCGATGAGGCCCCATCCCCTGCTCAGCCGAGCCCGAGGATGTGGTATCCGGTATCCACGTAGAGCACGTCGCCGGTGATGCCCGAGGCGAGATCGGAGCACAGGAAGGCCCCCGCGTTGCCGACCTCCTCGATTGTCACGTTGCGCCGCATGGGCGTGCGTTCCTCCACCTCCTTGAGCATGGCGCGGAAATCGGCGATGCCCGATGCCGCCAGGGTGCGGATGGGGCCCGCGGACACGGCGTTGACCCTCGTTCCCTCGGGACCGAGGGAGGCCGCCAGGTAGCGGACGTTGGCCTCCAGACTCGCCTTCGCCAGGCCCATCACGTTGTAGTGGGGGACCGCCCGCACAGCGCCGAGATAGGACATGGTCAGGAGGGCGCCGTTGCGGCCCTTCATCAGCTCGCGGCCGGCCTTGGCCAGCGCGGCGAAGCTGTAGGAGCTGATGTCATGGGCGATGGCGAATCCCTCGCGGGTGACGGCGTCGACGTACTCGCCCTCCAGCTGGTCGCGCGGAGCGAAGCCGATCGAGTGCACGATGCAGTCGAGCCCGTCCCAGCGCTCCGCCAAGGCCTTGAAGCAGGCGTCGATCTGGTCGTCGCTGGCCACGTCCAGCGGGATCACGACGTCCGAGCCCAGCTTGGCGGCGAACTCCTCGACGCGCGATTTGAGCTTTTCCCCCTGGTAGGTGAACGCGAGCTCGGCGCCCTCCCGGTGCATTGCCTGCGCGACGCCCCAGGCGATCGAGCGGTTGCTGGCCACGCCGGTGATCAGTGCGCGTTTGTTCTGTAGAAATCCCATGGAGCTGGCCCCTTTTTCTGGTCTTCGGATTGACGGCTGACAAGGAGGGGACCGAATGCGATCATGGGTCCCCTGCTGATTTCAGGTCCCTCTGGCGATTGATTGCCTTCGGCGCGGAGATTGATCTCCCCGGCCAGGTGAGGAGTGGTCGTGGAGCACGTTCCGCAACGGCCCGGGATGCACGCGCCCCCGGGGCGGTGGATCGAACAAGGTCTCCGGCGATTTGCCTAGATGCGCAACATTACAGAATCACCGCTGAGCTGGAAAGGGGGGAGGCCGTTTCGCGCCGCGACGGCGGTCGTCTCCGCCTGGGTCCTGGCGACGCTGACCGCGTGCGGCGAAGGGCCCTGGAACAATCCCTACCCGGAAAGTCAGGCCACGGCGAACATCCTCTACAGCTCCTTCGAAGAGCGGCCCAAGCACCTCGATCCCGTGCGCTCCTACAGCTCCAATGAGTATGCCCTGCTCGCGCAGATCTACGAGCCTCCGCTGCAGTACCATTTCCTTCTGCGCCCTTATCGCCTGGTGCCGTTGACGGCGGAGGAGGTCCCGGTTCCCCGCTATCTCGACGCCGATGGCGAGGTGCTGCCTGAGAATGCGCCCGCGGATCTGATCGCCGTCAGCGAGTACCTGATACGGATTCGCCCGGAGATTCTCTATCAGCCCCATCCCGCCTTTGCCGGGGACGAGCAGGGTGGCTACCGCTACCTCGACCTGGGCGAGAGTGATCTGGCCAGGATCAAGGTGCTCGCCGACTTTCCCCACACCTCCACGCGCGAGCTGACCGCGGAGGACTACGTCTACCAGATCAAGCGTCTCGCGGTTCCCTGGCTGCACTCCCCGATCGCGGGGCTGATGCAGGAGCACATACTGGACTTCAAGGAGCTCGCGGAGCGTATCGAGCTGGCCGCGGGCGAGCCGCTCGCGGACGGCGAGCGGCCGCACCTGGACCTGCGCGGGATTCCCTTCGCGGGGGCCGAGGTGGTCGATCGCTACAGCTATCGCATCCGTATCAAGGGCAAGTATCCCCAGTTCGCCTATTGGCTGGCCATGCCCTTTTTCTCGCCCATGCCCTGGGAGGCCGATCGCTTCTACAGCCAGCCCGGGATGGCGCGGCGCAACCTCAGCCTGGACTGGTACCCGGTGGGCACCGGCCCCTTCTGGCTGAGCGAGAACAACCCGAACCTGCGCATGGTGCTGGAGCGCAACCCCAACTTCCGCGACGAGCGCTATCCCGACGAGGGCATGCCCGAGGACGCGGAGGCTGGCCTGCTCGCGGACGCCGGGCGGCGCCTGCCCTTCATCGACCGGGCGGTCTACAGCCTGGAAAAGGAAAGCATCCCTTACTGGAATAAGTTTCTCCAGGGCTACTACGACAGCTCCGGAATCTCCTCCGACGCCTTCGATCAGGCGGTCCAGTTCACAACCCAGGGCGAGGCGGCCCTCACGGAGGACATGGAGGCAAGGGGCATCGAGCTGCTCACGTCGGTCGAGACCTCCATCTTCTACCTCGGCTTCAATATGCGCGACCCGGTGGTCGGCGGCGACTCCGAGCGCGCGCGTCTGCTGCGGCGAGCGATCTCGATCGCGGTCGACTACGAGGAGTACATCTCCATCTTCGCCAACGGCCGCGGCGTGGCCGCCCAGGGGCCGATTCCGCCGGGGATCTTCGGACACCGGGAAGGGGAGGCGGGCGTCAACCCCTATGTCTACAGATGGCGTGACGGGCGGCCCGAGCGTCGTGATCTCGGCGAGGCCCGCGCCCTGATGGCGGAGGCGGGATATCAGGGGGGGCGGGACCCGGCGAGCGGGCAGGCCCTGACGCTGTATTTCGACACCACGGCGACCGGCCCGGACGACAAGGCACGCCTCAACTGGATGCGCAAGCAGCTCGACAAGCTCGGTGTGCAGCTCGTGATCCGGGCCACCGATTACAACCGCTTTCAGGAGAAGATGCGCACCGGCACCGGCCAGCTCTTCATGTGGGGCTGGAATGCGGATTATCCGGACCCGGAGAACTTCCTGTTCCTGCTCTACGGCCCCAACAGCAAGGTGGACGGTGGCGGCGAGAACGCCGCCAACTACGCCAATCCGGAGTTCGATGCCCTGTTCGAGCGCATGAAGAACATGGACGACGGCCCGGAGCGGCAGGAGGTCATCGACCAGATGGTCGAGATCGTACGCCGCGACGCCCCGTGGGCCTGGGGCTTCTATCCCAAGGCCTTCAGTCTCCACCATGCCTGGCTCGCCAATCTCAAGCCCAATCTGATGGCGAACAACACCCTCAAGTACCGACGGCTCGACCCCGAGCTGCGGGCGCGTCGGCGGGAGGAGTGGAATCAGCCGGTGGTCTGGCCGCTGTGGCTGATCGCCGGTCTGGTCGCGGCCGCGGTGCTGCCCGCCGTTCGCCTCGTGCGCCGCCGGGAGCGGAGCAAGGCGCTGTGATCGCCTATATTCTCCGGCGGCTGGTCTATGCGGTTCCCATCCTGATCGGCGTGAATCTGATCACCTTCCTGCTCTTCTTCGTCGTCAACTCGCCGGACGACATGGCCCGCATGCATCTCGGCATGAAACGGGTGACGCCGGAGGCGGTCGAGACCTGGAAACGCGAGCACGGCTACGACAAGCCGCTGATCTACAACGCGGGGGCCGAGGGGCGCGGGCGGATGACCGACACCATCTTCTTCGACAAATCGGTCAAGCTGTTCATCTTCGATTTCGGTTCCTCCGACGGCGGCCGCGACATCGGCTACGACATCTCCCAGCGCATGTGGCCGAGTCTCGCCATTGCCGTGCCGGTGCTGCTGGTGGGGCTCGCGCTCAACATCAGCTTTGCGCTCTTCATCGTCTTCTTCCGCGCCACCTACATCGACTTCGCCGCCGTGGTGCTGCTGGTCGCCATGATGTCCATCTCCAGCCTGTTCTACATCATCGGCGGCCAGTATCTGCTGAGCAAGCTGTTCCACCTGGTGCCCATCTCTGGCTATGACACGGGGGTGGCGGCATGGAAGTTCCTCATCCTGCCGGTCATCGTCGGCGTGATCGGGGGCGTCGGAACCGGCTCGCGCTGGTACCGCACCCTGTTCCTGGAAGAGATCGGCAAGGACTATGTGCGCACCGCCCGCGCCAAGGGCCTGAGCGAACGGGTCGTGCTGTTCCGCCACGTGCTGAAGAACGCCTTGATCCCGATTCTGACCGGCGTGGTGGTGGTGCTGCCGCTGCTGTTCATGGGCAGCCTGATCACCGAGTCGTTCTTCGGCATCCCGGGGCTCGGCAGCTATACCATCGACGCCATCGGCAACCAGGACTTCGCGATCGTCAGGGCCATGGTGTTCCTGGGCTCGGTCCTCTACATACTGGGGCTCCTGCTCACGGACATCTCCTATACCCTGGTGGACCCGCGGGTGCGGCTGGGTTGAGGGGATAGCGTCTTGCCCGTCGTCCTTCTCACCGACGCACTGATCTACCTGCTGCTGGCGCTGGCGGTGGGGTTCGGCCTCTACGCCGCCCGCCACGAGCATCTGCGCGCCCCCTGGCGGCGCGTGGCCCGAAGCCGTATCGGGGTGGCGTCTCTGGTGGTGCTGGGCTTCTATGTCACGATCGGCTTGCTCGACACGATCCACTTTCACCCCCTGGAGGAAAGGCAGGAGTCCGGGCAGAAGGTCTATTCGCCGCAGATCCTGAGCCTGCTCGACCTCTGGCTGGAGCCGTTGCGCGATGGCCAGGAGAAGACCTATTCGGCGCCGTTCGCCACCCATCTCTTCGCCAAGGAGAGCATCGAGCTCCCGGACGGACGGATCGTCCGCGACTACCCGCGTCTGGTCCATGGCGGAAGCCACCTGACAGACCCGGAGCGGGAGCGGGGCGGGGACATCCTGCTGCGCGCCCTGACGGGGCTGATCGAGGGCCTGATCGCCTGGGCCGTGATCGCGGCGGCCGCGCTCTGGATGATCGGCCGCAGACGCGGCACCGGGCCGCGGGAGACGCTGCGCGCGATCTGGCGGCGGCAGACGGCCTTGCCCTGGCGCACCGGCCTGCTGACGCTGGGCCTGATGCTCGCCATCGCCTTCATCGCCGGGGAGCTGGCGCTCAAGTATCATGTCCTCGGCACCGACAAGGTGGGCGAGGACGTCTTCTATCAGAGCCTCAAGAGCATCCGCACCGGTCTCGTCATCGGTACCCTGACCACCCTGGTGATGCTGCCCGCCGCCGTCCTGCTCGGGATCATGGCAGGCTATTTCCGGGGCTTGGCGGACGATGTCATCCAGTACCTCTACACGACCCTGAACTCCATTCCGGGCGTGCTCCTGATCGCCGCCGCCATCCTCATGCTGCAGATCTACATGAGCAACCACGAGGCGGAATTCGCCAGCCTGGTGGAGCGCGCGGATCTGCGGCTCCTGTTCCTCTGCATCATCCTCGGGGTGACCAGCTGGACCGGCCTCTGCCGCCTGCTGCGCGGCGAGTCCCTCAAGCTGCGGGAGGCGGACTACGTGCAGGCGGCGGTGGCGCTGGGCGTGAGACATTCCACCGTCATCGGCCGTCACATCCTGCCGAACGTCCTGCACATCGTGTTGATCACGGTGGTGCTGGACTTCAGCGGCCTGGTGCTGGCGGAGGCGGTGCTCTCCTACATCAACATCGGCGTCGACCCGACCATGAACAGCTGGGGCAACATGATCAACAGCGCCCGCCTGGAGCTCGCCCGCGAGCCCGTGGTCTGGTGGTCCCTGGCGGCTGCCTTCCTGTTCATGTTCACCCTGGTGCTGTTCGCCAACCTGTTCGCGGACGTGGTGCGGGACGCGTTCGATCCCCGCTTGCGGGGGGCGCGCTGATGCGACGGGACGCGACATCGGACAGGCCGCTATGAACGACGTTCTTCTTCAGGTCTCCAATCTCACCACCCGCGTCGGTGACGCCGAGCGCCCGGTGCGGGTGATGGACGGGGTGGACCTCGAGATCCGCCGCGGCGAGACCTTCGCCCTGCTCGGCGAATCGGGCTGCGGCAAGTCGATGACGGCTCTGACCCTGATGCGGCTGCTGCCGCCCTCCGGGCGCATCGTCGCGGGCAGCGTCCGGCTTGCGGAGACCGAGTTGCTGGAACTGCCGGAGGCCGAGATGCGCAAGGTGCGCGGAGGCCGCATGGGCATGATCTTCCAGGAGCCCCAGACCTCGCTGAATCCGGTGCTGACGGTCGGCCAGCAGATCGCCGAGGCGGTGCGGGTGCACCAGGAGCGCCCCCGCGCCGGGGTCCCGGCGCGGGTCATCGAGCTGCTACGGGCGGTCGGTATTCCGGACCCGGAGCGGCGGGTCGACGAGTATCCCCATCAGCTCTCCGGCGGCATGAAGCAGCGCGTCATGATCGCCATGGCCCTGGCCGGCGACCCGGAGCTCCTGATCGCCGACGAGCCCACGACGGCGCTGGACGTCACCATCCAGGCCCAGGTGCTGCGTCTGCTCAAGGGCCTGCAGCGCGAGACCGGCATGGCGGTGCTGCTCATCACCCACGATCTCGGCGTGGTTGCCGAGACCGCAGACCGGCTCGCGGTCATGTACGCGGGTCAGATCGTGGAGACCGCCACCGCCGGCGAGTTCTTCGCCCGTCCCGCGCACCCCTACAGCGCAAAGCTGATGGACAGCCTGCCCACCCCCGAGAAGCGGGCCGGCAGCCTGGCCGTGATTCCAGGCCGCGTGCCGCCGCTCGACCGACCCTTCTCGGGCTGCCGTTTCGCCGAACGCTGCGACCGCGTCATGAAGCTGTGCCGTGGGCAAGAGCCCGAGTGGCACCGCCCATCCTCCCGACATCTGGTGCGATGCCATTTGTGGGCGGACGGCGCGCCCGCCGCGGTGCCGCCCGCGGCTGTCGAGGTCCGGCCCAGCGTCGCCGCTTCGCCTGGCGAGGCCGTGCTGACGGTAGCCGGGCTCAAGGTCCACTTCCCGATCCACAAGGGGGTCTTCCGCCGGGTGGCGGGCCAGGTCAAGGCGGTGGACGGCGTCGACATGGCGCTACACGCGGGCCGCACCCTGGCCCTGGTGGGGGAGTCCGGTTGCGGCAAGACCACGGTCGGAAAGGGCCTGCTCCGCCTGCTCGAGCCGACCGGGGGCTCGGTGCGCTACAAGGGGACCGATCTGGCCGGGCTCAGCGGGCGGGAGATGCGCCGCTATCGCAAGGACCTGCAGATCATCTTCCAGGACCCCTTCGCCGCCATGAATCCGCGCATGCAGGTGGGCGACATCGTCGGCGAGGGACTGCGGGCGATGGGCCTGGAGCGCAGCCGTGATGCACGCCGCGCCCGCGTCGCCGCGCTCCTCGACCAGGTCGGCATGGCCCCGGACGCGGCCGAGCGCTATCCGCACGAGTTCTCCGGCGGCCAGCGCCAGCGCATCTGCATCGCCCGGGCGTTGGCGGTGGAGCCCAAGGTCATCGTCTGCGACGAGCCCACCAGCGCCCTGGACGTCTCGGTCCAGGCCCAGATCCTGAACCTGCTCAAGCAACTGCAGGACGGGATGGGCATCGCTTATCTCTTCATCACCCACAACATCTCGGTGGTGTCCTATCTGGCCAACGAGGTGGCAGTCATGTACCTGGGCCGCATCGTGGAGCGGGGCACGGTGGACGAGGTCCTGGGCGACCCCCGCCATCCCTACACCAAGGCCCTGCTGTCCGCGGTCCCGGTGGTGGATCGGGAAAAGCGCCGCGAGATCATTCGCCTGGAGGGCGACATGCCGTCTCCCGCGAATCCCCCCGCCGGCTGTCACTTCCATCCGCGCTGCCCCGAGGCTGTCCCAGACTGCAGCAGTGCCTATCCGCCCGGGACGCGGTTGAGCGATACGCGTACGGTGCACTGTATACGGGTTGTCGAATAGGCCGCGTCATTCCGGGGCGATTCGCCCACCGTCGGGAGAATCGGACCCGGCAAGCGGCGATCTTGCGACCTCGCGGAGCAGCAGATTCAAGCCGCTATTTCGTAAGCCGTCGCCGGACTGACTTCCCTTTTCCGTCCTGACGGGAGGACTCAACGATGCAGATCGAAGACTCGGACCTGTTGCGCAGCCGCTGTTACATCGGCGGCGAGTGGCTGGAAGCGGACAACGGGGCACGCCTGGACGTCACCGATCCCGCCAGCGGCGAGGTCGTCGCCCGGGTGCCGAACCTGGCAGCGGCGGAGACCCGGCGCGCGATCGAGGCCGCCGAGCGGGCCTGGCGGCCCTGGCGGGATCTGACCGCCGCGGAGAGGGGGACGATGCTCCGGCGATGGCACGATCTGATGCTGGAGAATCAGGAGGATCTGGCGCGCATCATGACGGCGGAGCAGGGCAAGCCCTTGGCGGAGGCGCGGGGAGAGATCGCCTACGCCGCGTCCTTTCTCGACTGGTTCGCGGAGGAGGGCAGGCGCGTCTACGGCGACCTGATCCCGCCGCATCAGGCGGGCAAGCGCATCCTGGTGTTCAAGCAGCCCATCGGCGTATGCGCCGCCATCACCCCCTGGAACTTTCCCGCCGCCATGATCACCCGCAAGGCGGGGGCGGCACTGGCCGCCGGCTGCCCGATGGTGGTCAAGCCCGCGGCCGAGACGCCGCTATCCGCCCTGGCGCTCGCGGTGCTGGCGGAGCGGGCGGGTATCCCCGCAGGCGTGTTCAACGTGATCACGGGAGAGGCCGTCCCGATTGGCGGAGAGCTGACATCGAACCCCGTGGTGCGCAAGCTGAGCTTCACCGGCTCCACCGAGGTCGGCAGGCTGCTGATGCGCCAGTGCGCGGACACGCTGAAAAGGCTGTCCCTCGAGCTTGGCGGCAACGCCCCATTCATCGTCTTCGACGACGCGGATCTGGAGGCCGCGGTGGAAGGGGCGGTGCAGTCGAAGTACCGCAATACAGGCCAGACCTGCGTCTGCGCCAACCGCGTCCTGGTCCAGGAGGGCATCTACGAGGCCTTCGCTGAGCGCCTGGCCGGGAAGGTCGCCTCGCTTCGGGTCGGTCCGGGCACCGACGAGGGCAGCGTGCAGGGTCCCTTGATCAACCAGGAGGCGGTGGAGAAGGTCGAGGCCCATATCGCCGATGCGCTGGGCAAGGGCGCTCGCCTCGTCACCGGGGGCGCGCGTCATGGCCTGGGTGGCACCTTCTTCCAGCCCACGGTACTGGCGGACGTGACGCCCGGGATGCGGGTCGCCCGGGAGGAGACCTTCGGCCCGGTGGCGCCGCTTTTCCGCTTCCGCACCGAGGAGGAGGCGGTGGCCATGGCGAACGACACCGAGTACGGTCTCGCCGCCTACTTCTACACGCGGGATCTTGGCCGCGCCTGGCGGGTGTCCGAGGCGCTCGAGTACGGAATGGTCGGGGTCAACAGCGGCATCATCTCCACCGCGGTGGCGCCCTTCGGGGGCGTCAAGCAGTCCGGCCTCGGCCGGGAAGGCGCTCGGTACGGTATCGACGAGTATTTGGAGATCAAGTATGTTTGCGTCGACATCGAGCGCTGATCCTGCCGCCTACCACCTGCGGCCGGAGCGCTCGAGGAAGCAGACAATGCCTCTTCAACCACCATTGGGTTCAAACGCCATGAAAAAACTTGCCCTGCTCACGGCCATTTCCGCCCTCGTTTCCGTCTCCTCCGCGCTGGCGGAGAGTGCCGGTGATCCGAACGCCGCCGAGGCGAAGGGGATCGTCAAGGAGTTCTTCACCAGCCTCAAGGGCGAGCTGCAGAGCGCCATGAAGGAGGGCGGACCGGTGAACGCCATCGTGGTCTGCAAGGAACGGGCGCCCGCCATTGCCCAGGACCTCTCCGACAAGACCGGCTGGGAGGTCGGCCGCACCAGCCTGAAGCTGCGCAATCCCGCGCTCAACGCGCCGGATGAGTGGGAGCAGGCGGTGCTGATGAAGTTCGAGGAACGCAAGAAGGATGGCGAGAACGTCGAGACCATGGCCTTCGCCGAAGTGGTCGAGACCGGGGATGGCAAGCAGTACCGTTTCATGAAGGCGATTCCCACCGGAGACGTGTGCCTCGCCTGTCACGGCGACGCGATCACACCGGAGGTCACCGCCGCCCTGGACGAGGCCTATCCGGAGGATGAGGCGCGGGGCTTCCAGCTCGGCGACATCCGCGGCGCATTCACCCTGGCGAAGCCGCTCTGAGTCGGGGGTTCACCGCTGCCCGCTGGCGGCCGGATCCTTTGTGCGTAAGGGGCCGGCCGGAGCGGGCTTGATCGGGGGCGAGGGTCGATGCGGCTGATCGTTGGAATCTCGGGCGCGAGCGGGGTGATCTACGGCATCCGCCTGCTCGAGACGCTGCGCGGCATGTCCGGGGTGGAATCGCACCTCGTCATCAGCCGCGGCGCCAAGGTGAACATCGCGCTGGAGACCGGGTGGAACCTGGCCGATGTCGAGGCGCTGGCCGACGTCGTGCATGGCGACAAGAATCTGGCCGCGCCGATCAGCAGCGGCTCGTTTCGGAGCGACGGCATGATCATCGCCCCCTGCTCGATGAAGACCCTGTCCGGCGTGGTCAACTCCTATGCCGACAACCTGATCGTCCGCGCTGCGGACGTGGCGTTGAAGGAGCGGCGGCGTCTGGTGCTGGTTCCCAGAGAGTCGCCGCTGCACGTCGGTCATACGCGTCTGCTTCACGAGGCGGCGCTGATGGGGGCGATCATCTGTCCACCCATGCCTGCCTTCTACAATGCCCCCAGTTCAGTGGATGATATCGTGAACCACTCGGTCGGACGGATTCTGGACCTGTTCGGTCTCGACTGCGGCACGGTGAAACGCTGGCAGGGTCCGCCCTTCGACCGGGGATCGCCCGGCGAGTGACAAGCGGGACCCGCGATGCGGTGCGCCGGATGCTGGAGGCGCACACCACGGCAACCTTGGCGACCGTGGGAGAAGACGGGCCCTGGGCGGCAACCGTTTTCTTCGCCAGCGATCCCGCGTTGAACCTCTACTTCGTGTCGGACCATCGGACGCGGCATGGACGGGACATCGCGGCGCATCCGCGCGTGGCCATTGCGATCAATGCCGATTGCCGCGCATGGGCCGAGATACGGGGCTTACAGATCACGGGCCGCGTCGAGATGCTCGACGGGTCCGAACGTGCTGCGGGTTTCGAGCGTTACCTTGCAAAGTTTCACGACCTCCGGCCACTGTTGGAGGCGCCCATCAGCGCCGACGAGGAGACCATTGCCAAGCGCCTCAGGGCGGCTGATCTCTATCGACTCCGTCCCGATTGGATCCGTCTGATCGACAACAGCCGCGGGTTTGGCTACAAGCAGGAACTCGTCCTCTCCGGGGACATCGGCTAAGCCTGCCTCCTTGTTTCCGATTAGTGTAACGGCGCTCGCTCTCGCCGAGCTGGGCAGGTTGCCCTTGACACTGGTAGAGCGTCCCCGGCCACTTTGCCCCTAATCGGGCACGCTACACTCCTGTCGCTTACCCTGACATGCGATGCGGCATTTCGCGCACCCCGCGCGGCATTCGCCACGTAATCGAGCGGACGGGCTCGAAAAGCATACAGACCGATTGACCGAAGTCTCGAGCACCCGATAGGGTGCGGCCACCCCGGGCTTGGAGCCTTGAATTCCGGGGGAATTATCGCGGTGACCGGAACTGTTCCGATGGGGAGCGGATCGTTCTTCCGGCCACGGTCCTGAGGTGGATATCCGTGCTTTGCGCGCATCAATCGGTGCGGGCACTCATGTTCCCATGATCGTCGTAACCGACTCGCTCGATCCCCTCGTGAGGTCCGCGGCGTCCGGATAACGACGCTGGATGTCCGCTCGCACGTTGCCGCGCACCTCGTCCGAGTTTTCCGGCTCGCGGATGACCGAGCCTGTAGCCAAAAACCTTAGGGAGTCTAAAAAGAAAATGCAGCTTCGTCTCAACCCCATTGCCGCCGTCCTCGCCCTCTATGCCGCGCAAGGGCTGGCGGCTGGAGATGTCACCACCGTCGGGGAAGTGGTCGTCACGGCCCCTCAAGATGTTCCGCTCGCTCCCGGTTCCCTCGTTCTCAACCGCGACGAGATTGCCCGTGCGAGTGCTCGAACGAGCGATACCGCCAGTCTCCTCACCGACCTCCCCGGAGTGAATACCTACAAGGCCGGGGGCGTGTCCGGCCTCCCTGTCATCCGCGGTTTGGCCGATGAGCGCCTACGCACCAAGGTGGACGGCATGGACCTGGCCGCATCCTGTCCCAACCACATGAATTCGCCCTTGTCCTATATCGACCCCACGGCAGTGGCGAGTGTGCAGGTGTTCTCCGGCGTCACCCCGGTGAGCGTGGGTGGAGACAGCATCGGCGGGACCATCGTCGTGGACTCCGCCGCCCCGGCCTTCGCCGATCCCGGCGGGCGCTTGATGGAGGGGGAGGCGGGCGCTTTCTATCGCAGCAATGGCGACAACTGGGGCGGGAACCTCTCCGGCACCTATGCCACGGAAAACCTGAGCCTCAACTACACGGGCGCCTACGCTCAGTCCGACAACTACAAGGCCGGCGGCGATTTCAAGGACTACGAGTTTACGGGGCGGCTGGGCCACACCCTGCCGCTGGATGAGGTGGGCTCGACTGCCTATGAAGCCACGAACCAGTCCGTCTCGGCCGCATGGAAGGACGGCGGCCACCTCCTGGACTTTACCTACAGCTATCAGCACATCCCCTATGAGGCCTATCCCAACCAGCGGATGGACATGACGGACAACCGCAACGATCAGTTCAACCTCGCCTATACCGGCGACCAGAGCTGGGGCACGCTGAAGGCGCGCGCTTACTACCAGCACACGCAGCACGAGATGGATTTCGGCGACGACAAGCGCTTCTGGTACGGGCCTGGAAAGCCTCCGCTCGGCTCCGGTGGGTCAAAGGCGCTCAACGGCTTTCCCTGCTCGCCGATTTCCGGTACCCGTATGGTCAATGGAATGATGGTGGGTTGCGCGGCCGGCATGCCGATGGAGACCGACGGCAAGAACACCGGTGTCACCGTGAGCGCCGATATTCCTGTGGCCACGGCGACCTGGTGCGCGTGGGCGCCGAATACCAGCGTTACCGCCTGGACGATTCCTGGGCCCCCTCCGGCGCCGGCATGTGGCCCTACACCTTCTTGAACGTCAACGACGGCCAGCGCGACCGTTACGCCGTCTTCGGTGAGTATGAGCTCAACCAGGATCGCTGGACACACATTCTCGGCCTGCGCTACGAGGCGGTGGATATGGATACCGGCCCGGTGCACGGTTACAACACCAATGTCTTCCCGACGGCCGTTCCTCCGCCCATGGGGATGATGATGGGCGACATGGGCAACCAGACCCGGGATGCCGCACTGTTCAACACCCAGTCCAGGGGCAAGACGGACCACAACTGGGACCTGTCCTGGCTCGCACGTTTCACGCCGGACGATACCCAGACCTACGAGTTCGGGCTGGGCCGAAAGACCCGCTCGCCAAGCCTATACGAGCGCTATACCTGGTCCACCTGGCAGATGGCGGCCTTCATGAATAACTTCGTCGGCGATGGCAACGGCTATGTCGGCAACCTGGATCTCGACCCGGAGGTGGCCAACACCGTGAGCCTCACCGCCGACTGGCACGACGCCGACCGGGAGCAGTGGGGCGTCCGGGTGACCCCGTATTACACCTATGTGCAGGACTACATCGACGCGGTGCAATGGGACTCGGCGAAGAACGCGCCCCGCGTGGTGCCGGTCGTCGACGACTTCACTGTTCTCAAGTACGTCAACCAGTCCGCCCGTCTCTATGGCGTCGACCTTTCGGCCCACTATCTCGTGGCGCGTGGCACGGGCCTGGGCGATTTCACGCTGGAGGGCATAGCCAGCTACACCAAAGGCACGAATGAGGACACCGACGACAACCTCTACAACATCATGCCGCTCAACGCCAAGCTCGCGATCACCCAGCAGCTCGGCCCCTGGCGCAACACCCTGGAAGGCGAGTTCGTGGCCGCCAAGGACGACGTGTCGCAGGAGCGAAACGAGATGCAGACCGCCGGCTACGGCCTCGCTCACCTGCGCAGCCGCTACGAGAAAAAGACCTGGAGCTTCGAGCTCGGTGTCGAGAATCTGTTCGACCGCTTCTACGAGCATCCGCTCGGCGGGGCCTATGTCGGCCAGGGAACGACCATGACCATCCCGCCCCCACCCAACCAGCCGCAGTGGGGCACCCCGGTACCGGGACCGGGCCGCTCGATCTATGCCGCGGTCAACGTGAGGTTCTGAGGGCTCCGGCGTCGGTTCCGCTGAACCGGCCCGAGTCCCGCACAGGGTAAGCGGGACCGGGCGACGGGGACCGAAAAAGGCCGCCTGATGGCGGCCTTTTCTTTTCGTGGCAGTGTGCCGTTCGACCACTCCCGGGAAGGAACGGGAGCGGGGCGGTGCGAGGACCGCCCCAAGCCTATCTCGCACTCAGATCAGAGCGCGGCCCACTTCTTCCAGATGCCGGCCTTCTTCATCTCATGGTCGGGCGCGGTCAGCTTGCGGTGATTCGGGCTCTCCGGGTTGTTGCACCAACCCATGCTCTGCGCGACGACCTGCTTGCCGTCCTCGGAGATCTTGCGCATGCCGCCCCAGAACTGACAGGTTGCGCACATGTTCTCGGACCCGGCATCCATGGCGTGTCCGTCCCCCGATCCCCCGTGATGCGCATGCTCTTCAGCGGCGTGAGCCCCCATCGCGGCGAGAGCGGCCGTTCCGACGATCAGCTTTCCCGAGGCGGTCAGAAAGCCGCGGCGTGTGTTGATTGGCATTTGACTTCTCCTTTGGTTCTTGGTTGCGACCTGCCGCTGCATACGGCGGTCTCCGGTCCAGGCGCCAAGGCGCGCGCCCAGTGGAAAACTAACAGCGAAGGGAGGAGTCGGCAAGTGGCGTTCGGGCGGTGAGTCTGGCCACGAAAGCGTGGAGAAGACAAGAGTGGGATGGTGCCGAGGAGAGGACTTGAACCTCCACGAGCTTTCGCTCACATGGACCTGAACCATGCGCGTCTACCAATTCCGCCACCTCGGCAGGTGGTGTTCGGGGAGGCGGTGGGAAAGCCCCGGCCCGAGGAAGCGGGAATGTTAGTGAGACAAGGGTACCTTGTCAACGGTACACTAATCAGATTTCAAGAATGGGCAGACATCCATCGTGGCCAGACGCCAGAAAGCAAACTCCCCCAGGGACTTGGACCCTCATCGCCAACGCGAAGCCAAGAAGTACGCCAACCCCATACCGAGCCGCGAGTTCATCCTCGAGACCCTGACCGATGCCGGCGTTCCGCTGGTGTTCGAAGAGCTCGCGGCTGCCCTCGACCTCTCCGCCGAGGATGACCTGGTGGCGTTGCAGCGGCGCGTCGGCGCGATGGTGCGCGACGGCCAGCTGGTGCGCAACCGCAAGGACGCTTTCTGCCTGGTCAACAAGCGCGACCTGATTGCCGGGCGCGTGATCGGACATCCTGACGGCTTCGGCTTCGTCAAGCCCGACGAGGGCGGCGATGACGTCTATCTCTATCCGCGTCAGATGCGCGCCCTGTTCCACAACGACCGCGTGGTGGTGCGGGTCACGGGCCGCGACCGTCGCGGGCGCCTGGAGGGCTCGCTGGTCGAGGTGCTGGAGCGCGGCACGCGCACCGTGGTGGGACGCTTCTATCAGGAGGGCGGCGTCGGTTTCGTGGTGCCCGACAACAAGCGCCTGGCGCATGACATCATCATCCCGCGCGACCGCATCGGCGAGGCCGGCCAGGGCCAGATCGTGGTGGCGGAGATCACGGATCAGCCGACCAAGCGCACCCAGCCCATCGGCCGTGTCCTGGAGGTGGTGGGGGACCACATGGCCGCGGGGATGGAGACCGACATCGCCATCCGCACCCATGACCTGCCGGTGGAGTGGCCCCCGGAGGTGAAGGCGGAGATCGCGGGCCTGAAGGATGAGGTGCCGGAGCCCGCCAAGAAGGGGCGCACGGATCTACGCCGAACGCCCCTGGTAACGATCGACGGCGCCGACGCGCGGGACTTCGACGATGCCGTCTTCTGCGAGCGCAAGCCCAAGGGCTGGAAGCTGCTGGTGTGCATCGCGGACGTCTCGAGCTACGTCGAGCCGGGCACCGCCCTCGACGCGGAGGGGTACAACCGCGGCAACTCGGTCTACTTCCCCGACCGCGTGGTTCCCATGCTGCCGGAGATCCTCTCGAACGGGCTTTGCTCCCTGAATCCGAAGGTCGACCGCCTGTGCATGGCCTGCGAGCTGTACGTCAACCTCGAGGGACAGGTCACACGCTCGCGGTTCTTCCGCGGGGTGATGCGCTCCCACGCCCGCTTCACCTACGACCAGGTGGCCGCCATGGTGGTCGATGGCGACCCCGATCTGTGCGAGCGCTTCTCGGACTTGTTGCCCCATCTGCACGAGCTGTATGGGCTCTACAAGGCGCTGCACGGCGCGCGCGCGGAGCGCGGCGCCATCGACTTCGACACGACCGAGACCCGCTTCGAGTTCAACGAGCAGGGGCGCATCGCGGCGGTCCATCCGCTGGTGCGCAACGACGCTCACCGCATCATCGAGGAGTGCATGCTGGCGGCCAACGTGGCGGCGGCGAGGCTGTTCGAGCGCAAGAAGCTGCCGGCCCTGTACCGCATTCACGAGACACCGAGCGAGGAGAAGCTCAACGACCTGCGCGAGTTTCTGGGCGAGCTCGGTCTCAAGCTGCCGGGGAGGGAGAAGCCCACGGCCGAGGACTACGCCGCGCTGCTGGAGCAGGTGAAGACACGGCCGGACCGGCACCTGATCCAGACCGTGCTGCTGCGCTCCATGAAGCAGGCGATGTACAGCTCCGACAACGTCGGCCACTTCGGTCTCGCCTACCCGGCCTACACCCATTTCACCTCGCCCATCCGCCGCTATCCGGACCTGATCGTCCACCGCGCCATCAAGCACCTGCTCGACGGCGGCACCGCCGCGGACTTCGATTACTCGAAGCCGGACCTCAAGGGGATCGGCGAGCATTGCTCCGGCACCGAGCGGCGCGCCGACGAGGCGACCCGCGACGCCGAGTCCTGGCTCAAGTGCGAGTACATGCAGGACAAGCTGGGAGAGGAGTTCGACGGCACCATCACCAGCGTCAACTCCTTCGGCATCTTCGTCGAGCTGGACGACATCTACGTCGACGGCCTGGTGCACATCACGGCCCTGGACAACGACTACTACCACTTCGACCCCGTCGGTCACCGGCTCAATGGGGAGCGGACCGGGACCGTCTACCGCCTCGGCGACCGGCTGCGGATTCAGGTGGCGGCGGTCAATCTCGACGAGCGCAAGATCGACTTCGTGCTGGTCAAGCCCGCCCGGCCCGCCGAGCGGCCCCCGGCGACCAGATCCCGATCGCGCCGCAGGCGCAAGCCCAAAGCCGCGACCTGATCGGGGCCGCCACGGGTCGCGGTGACAAGATGGCCGCTTGGCGCTGGTTCTGGCTTCTGATTGCACTCGCGTCGGCGGATGCCAGCGTCGCCGCATCGGCCTTCACCGTCCGGCATCAGGATGCGAGCTTCGACGTCTACCGCCTGGACCAGGGGGAGGAGCAGCGGCTCCGTTTCTTCTGGAAGCGGCCGGACGGGACGGACTACGGCAGCCTGCACGCCTTGCGCGAGGCCCTCGAGGCCGAAGGGCGCGAGCTCGTGTTCGCCGTCAACGGCGGCATCTATTCCGAGCAGTTCACGCCGCTCGGGCTCTACATCGAGAACGGCGAACGCTACTACCAGCTGAACCGGGGGGAGGGTGGCGGCAACTTCTTCCTCGCGCCGAACGGCGTCTTCTACGTCACGGCGACCGGCGCGCGCGTCGTTCAAACCGATGATTACCGGCCGGAGGGCGAGGTGCGCCACGCGGTGCAGTCCGGCCCCATGCTGGTGATCGGCGGCGCGCTTCATCCGCGCTTCATCCCCGGCTATCACAGCAAGCACATCCGCAACGGCGTCGGCGTCGATCGTGAGGGGAGGGTGGTGTTCGCCATCTCCAACGCCCCGGTGAACTTCCACGACCTCGGCACCCTGTTCCGGGATGTCCTCGATTGTCCGAACGCCCTCTACCTCGACGGCGCCATCTCCGAGATGTACGCGCCCGATCTGCACCGTTACGGCGGGTGGCCCTGGCGGCGCTTCACCACCATGATCGGCATCGTGCGCCCGCCGCCGGGTTCCTCGAAGGGGTCGTCCGCCGGGGCGGATGACTGACGCGCTGAAGAGCGAAGCCGAGGGAGAGCCCAGATGCAATGCCCGAAATGCAACGCGGCGCAGGCTGCGGCAAACACCATTTGCGAGCGCTGCGGCATCGTGTTCGAGAAGTACTACAAGTACCATCCTCGGCCGGGCGACCCGGCGCCGCGCCCGGTCCATCTGCGGATGGAGCCGGCCGGCAGCGGTGGGCTGCGCGAGCTGATTCTGCCGGACAAGGCCATGTCCGGGTCCTGGGCGGGGCTCGCCGCCAGGGGGCTGTTGCTCGCGCTGCTGCTCGTCTGGGGCGCGATGCTCATGCTCTCGTCGGTCGACAGCAACGCGGCCGGTCAGTCCGTGCTGCACCTGGTCAACCTCCCGTTCCACGAGGCCGGTCACGTGTTCTTCCGGCCCCTCGGGCAGTTCATGATGTCCCTCGGCGGGACGCTGGGACAACTCCTGATGCCCCTGATCGCCCTCGGCGTGCTGTTGTTGAAGACCCGCGACCCCTTCGGCGCCTCCGTGGCCCTGTGGTGGCTCGGCGAGAATTTTCTCGACATCGCGCCCTACATCAACGACGCACGGGCCGGCACCTTGCCGTTGCTTGGCGGCAACACCGGCCAGTCCGCCCCTTACGGTTTCCACGACTGGAACTACATCCTCAACGAGAGCGGCCTGCTGCACCTGGACCGGACCCTCGCCGGATTGAGCCACTTCATCGGCTCCCTGATCATGATCGCCGCCCTCGCGTGGGGCGGGATCCTGCTCTACCACCAATACCAGCGGCCCGAAAACACACGCCGATAACAGTCTTCGGATGCGCGATGTCGTCCAATAGCGCGAGACTACGGTTGCCCGCGTTCGTCGTTTTGCGTGGTGGCATGAGAACAAGGCCTATCAAATCAGTCGCGATAACGATCAGATTTAAGGCAAAGTACTTGTGACCTGCCAAGTCCCCAACATGGGTGTACCTCGTTGGCAAGGCGCGGGCCGCCTTTTCGCTGGTCAGCAATACTTCCCGCGAGTTTGCGACCGTCAACCGTTTGGCCTCGTAAGCTTTCTAGCTCCGGGTTGAAATCTCGATAGCGAGTGCAGTAGACCGCTTCTGGCGCAAGATCGAAGTCACAATCGGTCTACCCGTCAATGAACTCGAGGCGGTAGCGGTATGGGTTCAGATCGCGGGGCTTGCGCGACGCTGTCGCTCTGCGGAGTAATGTGCTTGGGGGTTTCGCTGTCGCGGCTGGCATTGGGCAAGCAACCGGGATTGGCGCACATGACATCGGCATCGTCAGGCTTTTGTCATCGCTGCGGCCGGGGCCCTGCTTGTGGAGGCATCGCGGGCGTCAGGTTCAGGATCGAGACGGCGGCCCGCGATGTGCGGAAACACGACGTCGGGGCGCCGGCGAGGTTAGGGGCGGGCCGGGAGCGTGAACTCGGGGATTATGGCATTATTGAAAAGTTGAACCGGGCGGTTGGTTGGGTTGACGCATGGAAAATTTTTCGCCACATCGGCGAGTCTTCTCGAGACTGTCGCTGCTCGTGCTGATAAGCGCTCTCGCTTCGGCTCCAGCCGCTGCAAACACCGGTCGACCGAATGCCGAGCTCGGGCCCACGCAAGTTCGGGTCGGAATCTTCCTGATTGATCTCGATGCCATCGACAGCGCCTCGCAGAGCTTTCAGGCCAATATCTACTTCGAGGCCGAGTGGAAGGACCCGCGGCTGGCGGACGAGGCCGGCGGCACCACAGCCACCCGTCGTTTGGATGAGGTCTGGAACCCGCGGCTTCAGATCCTGAATCAGCAGCGGATCTGGTCGAGCCTGGCCGATGTGGTGGATATCGAGCCGGACGGCACGGTCACGTACCGTGCCCGAGTCTGGGGGGATTTTTCCCAACCCTTAGATCTGCGCGAGTTCCCGTTCGATAAACAGATGATTGAAATCCCGGTCGTGGCAGCGGGATACGGCCCCGACGAGGTCGTGCTCTCGGCACGCGCCGGGAGCGGGATCGGCACGGAGTTCTCGGTCGCCGATTGGAAGATCGTCGACTGGCGGATGACCACGGACGTCGAGGTCCCGGGACCCGAAGGCGCGAAGGATGCGTCCGTTGCTATGATATTGGAGGCCGAACGGCTCAGGGGCTACTACTGGATCAAAGTGATCGCGCCGCTGATCCTGATCGTGGCCATGTCCTGGGCGGTGAACTGGATCGACCCGAAGGATACCGGCACCAAGATCAGCATCGCCATTACCGCCATGCTGACCCTGATCGCCTACCGCTTCGCCATCGGCGCCAGCCTGCCGCAAATCTCCTATCTGACTCGACTCGACCTGTTCATCCTGTTCTCCACCATTCTCATCTATGCGTCGCTGGTCATGGTAGTAACCACCGCCGCCTTCAGTTCGAAGGGTAAGCCGGAGGTGTCGGGGCGGATAGACCGGGTCGCCCGCTGGGGCTTACCTCTGGCCTTCATCGCCTCATGGGTAGTCAGCATGATGATACCGAACTAGACGCGAGCGGACCTCGGTGACGCATGCGCCCTCTCTCGTTCCTCCTCGCCGGATTGCTTGTCTCAGGCCTCACCGCCTGCGTCGGCTTCGGCCCTGCCACCATCCCCCGGGACCGCTTCGACTATGTCTCGACCATCTCTGACTCCTGGAAGAGCCAGATGCTGCTGAACATCGTCAAGCTCCGTTATGCCGACACACCCGCCTTTCTGGACGTAAGCTCCGTCATCAGTCAATACGAGTTCGCGGGGGAGCTCAACGCCGCCTTGGGGTGGGGCCTGGTCGTGCCGGGGTCAGATTCCCAAAGCCTGGGCGGCGCCGGTAGCTACGTCGAGCGGCCCACCATCACCTATGTACCCATCGCCGGCGCGAAGTTTACCCAGAGCCTGATGACGCCGGTGCCGCCCTCCGCGGTACTGTTCCTGATCGAGGCCGGCTATCCGGTGCGGCTGGTGCTTGGGATGTGTGTGCGCACCATCAACGACCTGGACAACCGCTCCGTGGATCCGATGTGGGCCCGCGAGGCGGACCCGGAATTCGAGCGCCTGGTCGATCTTCTGGAACGCGTGCAGCGGGCCGGCGGGCTCGCGATGCGCGTAGAGCGTCTGGACGACGGCGATGCCGTCGTGATGGCGCTGAGGCGTAAGCGTGTGAGCAAGCAGGATGCGAATGAGGTGGCGAGGCTCCTCGGCCTTAGCCCGAGTGCTCCTGAGTATCGGGTCACCTATGGCGCGGTGGCGACGGTCCAATAGGGAGATCGCCATGCAGACCCGCTCTCTCTTCGAGATCATGGTCGAACTCTCGGCGCGCGTCCAACCGCCTCGGGAGCATTTGAGCAAAGGCTACGTAACGCCCTTCGAGGTTGGCTCTAGCGGAGCGGGCGTCCCATTTCGAGTCTTGAGCGGCACGGGCAAGCCGAGAGATGCCTACGCGGCCGTGCGCTATCTTGATCACTGGTTCTGGATCGCGCAGAACGACGAGGCGTCCAAGGTCGACTTCGTGTTCCTCATGCTGCTGTTCAGCTTGGTCGAAACGAGAGAGGGCCAGACTGCCCCCATCGTGACGGTGCCGGTGAGTTAGCCAAGCTTTCGGCCTGCCCCCAGCCGACCTCTGCCCGTTCCCGAACGGGGCGCGGCGATGCGGCAGCCTCCTTGACTCAACGGGGGTGTTTCGTTGCTGCTACTCCACTTGGGTGCTCCGGTGACTAACAAACCTTGCCACTCTACAAGGCGCCTACTCAGTGCGGCGTTGCTGATCACCCAACTGGCCTCGCCCGCCGCTCTTGCCGATGTGCTCGAGCCCTACGACGGTATTCCGGGGGATCCTTGGGGCGGCGGCCTGCTTCTCTATCCCGCGTACTGGCGATACCCGACGTACAAGGATGCGAAGACGGGTGAGGTCGAAGTGAACGCCAGCATAAGGGCGGCCGCTTTTAAGGGCGGCCTGTTCCTCCCCAAGATCGCAGGCAAATACGACTGGGGTCTGAGTTTCTCACTCCCGTATCTCCAAATCGATGCTGACGGTCTAAAGGAGCAGGCCGGCACAGGCGATCCGGGTTTCGGGTTCGCGATCTGGCCCTATGCGGATTCGCAAAGAAACGTCTACGTGTCGCTGTGGTGGATCACCTACTTTCCGTATGGGGAGTACGATTATGTGTCGCCAGAATCCAGCCCCGGGATCGATGCCTACACTCATGTCCCATCCCTCGAATTGGGAGTTTACGGCGAGAAGGTCTCATTGGATGCGGTCGTGCAGTACTGGAATTACACCGAATCGGACAAACTGAAGATCGAGCTCGAAGACGCGGTCGAGTTGGACGCCGTGATCAGCGTCCCCTTGGGCGAGCGATTCATTGCGAGTCTGCACGTCAATGCCTACGTGGAGTTGGCGGACATGAGAATCGACAGAGTCGATCAGCGGAACACCCGAGGCCACCGCTATTCGCTGGGACCGAAGTTGAGCTACCTTCTCGGAGACGTAATGTTCAGCCTGACATGGCTTCACGATATCGACGCCAGGAATATGCTCGAGGGTGATTGGATCTACGGGAGAGTCGCCTTTCCTTTCTAAATCGTCATCCGGGCCCGGGTGCAGAAGGCGGCATGGCTGGCGGTGCATACCACTGGTCCTTGGGCACCAGCTTGGGCTCCACTGGGTCGGCCTCGTAGGAGGGCGTCATGATTGCCACCTCGTACTCGTTGAACACGTCGAGGATGTTATCGTGCAGCGCCGAGTAGATCCGCGCCATGCTCGCGGGATCGCTGCAGTAGGCATTCAGCTCGTGCGCGACCGCGAAGTCCCCCAGTTCCCTCCTGAGTACGAAGGGTGCCGGCTGTTTGAGCAGCCCCTCGGTGCGGTCGGCGGCGAGCTTGAGCATGGCCTCGACCTGCCGCCAGGGGGTCTCGTAGCCGATCCCCACCGTGGTGTGCAGGATCAGGCCCTGCTGCTCGGCCAGCGTGCTGTAGTTGATCACCTCGCCGCTGAGGATGCTCGTGTTGGGAATCACGATTTCCTCGTTCTTAAAGGAGCGCAGCCGGGTCACCAAGACGCGAATCTCAATGACCTCGCCGACGGTGTCGTTGATCTTGACCCGGTCACCGACCTTGAAAGGGCGTCGGTAGGCCATGCTGTAACCGGCGATGATGTTGGCGATGATGGACGAGGACCCGAGGGAGACGATCAGGCCGAGCAGGATGGAAATGCCCTGGAATGCCTCGGATTCTGAGCCGGGGATGTAGGGATAGGCCACCACCACCGCGAAGATGACCACGAGAAGGCGCAGTATCCTGTAGGTTGGCCAGGCCCATTCCTGCTCGAAAGACTTCAACCGGATGGCACCCCTGTCGATGCTGCGGAAGAAGGCTTGGACCATGCGCAGGATGTAGCGCGTGACGAAGAACAGGATGACCAGGAACACTAAGTCCGGAATTGTAGCGAGGACCGCCGTCCCCATGGTTTGCAACGGATTCAGGACCAGATCGAACAGCCACACCGCGAAGCCGCGCGTCCATGGGTAGAGTCCCAGGACGAAGTTGAGGTAGAGGTAGAGGGTAAGCGCCCCCAGGACGAGGTGCAGGGCCTTGATGAGTCCTCTCAGGAAGTGGGCCAACTGCTGCGCTTTCACGAACTGCGCCGCCTGCGCCTCCAGGGCCTTCAGATGGTCTTGCAGGCGCCGCTCGACGACGCCGTCAAGGCTGCGAAATCCCTTGCGGAAGCCAAAGAACAATCCTACGCCGACCAAAGTGGCCGCCAAGGGCGTACAGGCTCCTGATCATCAGGACCCGTGGGCTGCGGTCGAGCCGATAGTCCGTGATCGCCTCCTGAAGACGCAGTTGTACCGACTCGGCAAGCACCTTTCGATTGACGCCCTCCAATGCGGCGTCCTCGTCGAACAGGTCGAGCACGAGAACGCTCGCCGGCAATGATGCTCCGTGCGGTCGTCCTTTTCCTCCAGGGTGATGAGGCCGGAGGGGATGCTCTCATCATCCGCGACGGCAATAATCGCCTTTTCGATCTCCCCGGCTCGCCGCTTGGCGGGGAAGGCGGAGATGCCTCTCACCGTCAGGATCTCGCGCCCATCTACGATCACTTCGGCGGTATCGAAACCACCGGCATGGGACTGCCCTCCGGGTTTCTGCTCACCGGTAGCATGACCGACGGGGACACAGGAGACCCAGAGCAAGAAACCGACGAGGAGCAAGCGAGACACGGTCGCGTTTCCGCGCCGTGGAATCAGACCCGTACTCTCTGTCATCGTGCATGTCCTCTATTGGCCCAAGGAAGCCCGCGAAGGCAGGGGTACCCGTTATCTCGAATTCGCCGCACGCGCGAGCGCGTACCTTCCCGCAATGGAACCTTGGTAAAGGCTGACACCCGAGCGATCTAGGCCGCTGTCAATGGGCGGACGCGAGCTTCAGCCCGACGATGCCGATCACGATCAGGCCAACGAAGAAGAAGCGCGCCAGCGTTACCGGCTCGCTGAACAGTAAGAGGCCGAGCACGAAGGTGCCGACCGCGCCGATTCCGGTCCAGACCGCATAGGCGGTGCCCATCGGGATCGTCTTCTGGGCGATGAGCAGCAGGGCCCCGCTGGCGGCCATGCAGACGCCGGCGAAGGCGATCCAGCCATAGCGCAGACCCGTGTCGGCCAGACCCAGCTTGAGCCCGACCGGCCAGCCCCACTCGAAGAGACCCGCAATGACCAGATAGACCCACGCCACGTTGACCGCCCCCTGTGTGTTGGTCCCATCCCGGAACCGATCGCCGATGCCAGTCGTGGATTCTATACGCTATTTCGGGAACAGGAACTGCCAGGTGAAGCTGATCTGCCAGTCGGGTGCGCCATCCGGACGCACGACGTTGTAGTAGGCTTCGAGCCGCGAGTTGATGGGCTGATTGCCCACCTTGAACACCCGGCCGATGCCCCCGCCGAGCGGTATCGTCCAGCGGTTGCCGGAATCCGCCGTCCAGTTGGCCGTCATGACCATGTCCGTGAGCAGGAACCAGCCCTTGTCCAGGTTATAGTTCACGAAGGGTTCGACCAAGAACTGGCTGACGCTGCGCCGGTCCGAGTCCCCGGCGAAGGACCAGAGCTGACGTCCCAGGATGCCCACAGAACCCCAGTCGGTCTGCGTCAAGCCGACCGCGGTGGGTCCGGCACTCCATTTCCCGCTGCCAAGCTGATCGTTGGTGGCGGTCGGCATCGTAACGGATGGACCGACGCCCCAGATGACCTTGCCGACCTTCACCGGCGAGAGGAACAGCGAGTAGTTGATGTCCCCCAGCCCGGTGGCGCCGTCGCCGCGGATCGGATTGGGTATTCCGGGTATCCCGGTGACCTGCCCGGGTGTGTCGATCAGGGGCACGATGACGCGGTTGACCAGGTTCCAGTCGCCCACGGTGACCGGGATTACCGGCTGGATGTTGAGGAAGCTCGCCTCGCCGTTGTCCGCTCCGTAGTCGAAGGTGAACTTGAAGGGGAGGCTGATCAGCGAGCTGATCGGGTTTTGGACCGCCGAGCGCAGGTCGCCGCCGCCCTTGTCGTCCTGTGCCTGGGCCATCGCGCTGCCGAGCGTTACGGCTGACGCCAGCAACACCGCTGAAACCCTATTGTGTCTAGTTTCGGGCTGCAATTTCATTACCCCTAATGTTGGTCAGCGGCGTTTGCGCAGGTACCGGCGCTCCGCTTCCAGCCGGCGCTGCTCGTATGCCAGCTCGCGCCGCTCGTAGTTCCGCGCCGCGCGGCGCCGGTCGCCGGACCGAATCGCGCCGGCGACGCCGCCTACCACCGCACCAACTCCCGCACCGCGTCGGCCGCCGATGATCCCGCCAAGAACGGCCCCGCCGAGCGCACCGCCCAGCAGACCCGCCTGTGCGGACGGAACAGGTGCCGCAAGATTGACGAACAAGGCCAACGCCGCCGCGATAAGTGCGCTCTTGGTGATGCTCGTGATTCGCACGGTTTGTGACCTGTTCACTGTTCACCTCCGCCGCCGCCGGGGGCGACCTGTTGATCGTTACGCCAGAGTTGTTTCTGGGTGGCCCCATCAGCCCTGGTGACCACGAATTCCCCGTCTGCCTTGCCGTCGTTCCAGGTGCCCTCGAAGACGTCATCGAAGGGATCGGTGTAGACGCCCTTGCCATTGGCCTTGCCGTCCGCGAAGCCGCCCTCGTAGATGCCGCCGTCGGCGAACAGCAGGGTGCCCTGGCCGTGCCGCATGCCGTCGGTGAACTCGCCTTGGTACTTGGCCCCATCAGCGGTGACCTCGAAGCCTTCACCCTGCGGCACACCGTCTGCGAGCTCGCCCTGATAGAGGCTGCCGTCCGTGCCCTGATAGAGTCCGTAGCCGTCGGGCTTGTCGGCCTTGAAGCCGCCCTCGTAGCGGCTGCCGTCGGCAAGCTCCAGCACGCCGTAGCCGTCGAACAGACTGGCGGCGAAGCCGCCCGTATAGCGGTCCTCCCCTTCCTGCTCCCGACTCTCGAGGACGCCGGCTCCATTGGCCTTGCCGCCGCGCATGACGCCTTCGAAGCGCACTTGTCGCTGATCGGATACGGTCACCTCGAGAACCCCTTGGCCCGCAAGCCGGCCGTCCTCGCAGCCGCCGCTCCAGCGGATCGTCTCTCCTGGCTTGAGTGGTTGGTCCGACCAGACCGTGCAATCGGATCCGTCCACCGGCAACCAATGATCGGCGGAGAGGGCGGGCAAGGGCGCGACTGTTAGGAACAGCACGCTGAGGCGTACTGCTCGTCTGAGATTGTTGTCGTTAAGCGTCATCTAGGATTGAACCTCCTGGTATCTCATGGTTGGCCAGCGAACCAAATGGCTTGTCACTTCTTCGTGAAACCATCCTGCGCTCGGGTAGAGCTGGTCGTAGTGCTCGGATAGACGACCTTCCAGTCCTCCTTCATGTCGACAACCGTCCAGCCTTTGGCCTGTGCTTCGTCGAGGCCCTTGTCGAGACGGCCAAAGCTGGACTCTCGATCGTAGGCCCATTCGCGCTCGGCATCGGTGTGGTGGACGTAGAGCGCGAACCGCGGCCCCTTTCCGGCAGTCGTCCATTGCAGCATCTGCAGGTCGCCATCGGAGTTGCCGAACGCTGCAATGGGCCGCCGGCCGATCTGCTGGTGGATAGCAACCGGCTTGCCTTCCTTGTCGTCATAGAAGTCGACCTCGGGCAGGCGCACAAGCACCGGCTCACCGTCGCGCATCTCGTACTTCACCTTGATGCTGCTGCCGATCACCTGCTCAGGTGGGACGCCATAGACCTTCTCGGACCACGGACGCATGAACTCGATGCCGCCGCCGGAAACGATGAAGGTCTTGAAACCACTGTCGCCGCAGGTAGTCGAGCAACTCGAGCATGGGCTGATAGACCATCTCGGTGTAAGGGCGTTTGGTCGTGGGATGTTTCGCCGTGGATATCCAATCCTTCACGATCGTCTCGAACTCCGCGGTGGTCATGCCGGCATGAGTGGCCATGATGATTTCGACCACCGATTTCATGCCGTCTGCCATAGCGCCTTTCACGTCACCCTTGAGCAGCGAGGCAAAGGGTTCCTTGTCCTTCCACTCAGGATGCTGTGGTGCGAGCGCCTTGACACGGTCGAGCGCGAAGAGGACTTGGAAATACATCGGCTGCTCGGCCCACAGGGTGCCGTCGTTATCGAACACGGCGATGCGCTCAGCGGGTGGCACGAAGTCGGGGGAGCCTTGCTCCGTCACCTTTGCCACAAAGGCGATGATCGACTGCTTGGCCTTGCCATCGTTCCAGGAGGAGAGCGCGTCATCGGTCTGTGCGTCCGCCGGGGTACTGAAGGCCAAACCCACGTGAGCAAGGGCTAGCAAGGCCAGGGTGGTGGCCAGGCTCCTGATGATGGGCTTCCTGTTCATTTATCATTCTCCACTGCTAAAAATAAAAAAGGACAGACCACGTCTTCCAAGGAAAATCGTGGTCTGTCCCCGTTAACGTGTTTGTCCCCGTTAACGTGTTGAAGGTGAAGAAGCCCTCCGGCGTCTCGCCTTCGTAGTCCGGAGGCAGGATCAGGTACTTGCCGCCCTCGCCCTTATCGGGACCGACATAGCCCACGTCGGTGAGCGGACGGTGCCAGAAGTCGTCGAGGATACCCTGCTGCTTTGGCGGCACCTCGATCACCGTGGGGCCGTCCGCCTTAAGGTCCACGTAACCCCTGGGCGTAGATCACGTCAGAATTCGGTGTGCTCACGATGGTCTCGGCATCCAGCCGGTCTTTCCAGATGACCAGCACGTTGGAGCCGGCGCCGAATGCCGCCTCCGAGCCCTTCTTCATGTACCACATGGTCATCGCCGGCAGCGACCAGCCCACCACCTGGGTGGCACGGTGGAACAACATCTCGTCGCGCAGCCGGTCCGCCGACTCTCGGGTCGGATAGTTCTCCGGGAAAGGCCGCGAGCGAAGCTCGTCCCAGTTGGAGTCCGCCGCCTGCATGCTCGCCGTAAGGGCTATAGGGCCCAGGCGACGGTGATCGCTTTCGTTGCAGGGTTCTTAATCATGGCTTGCTCGGCTCGTTGTCGCTTTGTCTGTCTCGATGAAGGTGACGGCGAATCGTCGCCGTCACCCCTGGAAAGCCGGCTATTTCTTCAAGCTCACCTGCATGCCGTTGCGCAGTAATAGGGACAGGCCACAAATTCAGAATTCGTGGTCTGTCCCCAAGGAGGTGCATAACGCGACACTCAGACCATCATTTCCCAGTGGCCGTCTTCATTGTTGCCATCACATCGTCCAGGTTGAACTTCGCGGGCTTCTGGCGCAGCGGGAACTCCTTGAAGGTGGCGATGTACTCGCCCACGTACGTCTGCGCCGGAACAAAGAGAAAGGCATGGCGGAGCATCCAGGTTTCCCAGTTGTTCGCATCGGTGTCGCCGCGCTCAAAGGGATCGCTACGCAGGTTGAAGATTTTCGGCATCCGCAGCGACACGAAGGGATCCCGCCAGACCGAAAAGCCCTTAGAGAGTTGCTCCATGAAAACGAATTTCCACGGTTCGTAACGCAACCCGACGAGCTGGCCGCCATCGTTCCAGTAGAAGAATTCCTTGCGTGGCCAATCGACCTCTGCGCCCGCCTCTGCCGTCAGGTTGGGCAGGAGGTTGTAGCCGTCGAGGTGGACCTTGAACGTGTTAGCCCCTTGCTTGCTGCCTTTCTTCAGCTGTTCCTTGATGTCAGGTACACCGGCTGCGGCTGCCAGAGTTGGGAACCAGTCGAGCGCCGAGGTGATTTCGTTGACCACCTTGCCGCCCGGAATCTTCGCGGGCCAGCGCACGAACGCAGGTACGCGGTAGCCGCCCTCCCAGTTGGTGTTTTTCTCTCCACGGAAAGGCGAGATGCCGCCGTCCGGCCATTCGTTGTAATGCGGACCGTTATCGGTCGTGTAGACAACGACGGTATTGTCGGCAACGCCGAGCTCGTCCAGCAGACCCAGCAGCTGACCCACATGGCCGTCGTGCTCCACCATGCCGTCGGCGTAGATGCCGAGACCCGTTACGCCGTCGCTTTCCGGTTTCAGGTGGGTGTAGAAGTGCATGCGTGACGAGTTGAACCAGGCAAACCAGGGCTTACCGGCCTCGTGATTCTTTTTGATGAACTGGACCGTCCGGTCGAGGAACTCCTCGTCCGCGGTCTGCATGCGCTTCTTGGTCAGTGGGCCGGTGTCGGTGCATTCCTGTTTGCCCATCGGGCCGAAGCGGGGATCGTCAACCGTGCTTTCCTTATCGGTGGCTACACAGTCAAGCACACCTCGCGGGCCGAACTCGGCTTTGAACGCAGGATCCTTGGGATAGTCGGGGTGCTCGGGCTCCTCCTCGGCATTGAGGTGGTAGAGGTTGCCGTAGAACTCATCGAAGCCGTGAACGGTCGGCAGAAACTTGTTGCGATCGCCGAGGTGGTTCTTGCCGAACTGTCCCGTGGCGTAGCCGAGGGGCTTGAGAATCTCGGCCAGTGTCGGGTCCTCGGGCTGGATGCCAAGGGCAGCGCCCGGGAGACCGACCTTGGTCAGGCCGGTGCGGACCGGTGACTGGCCGGTGATGAGCGCCGAACGTCCGGCGGTGCAGGACTGTTCGGCGTAGTAGTCGGTGAACAGCACGCCTTCGTTGGCAATCCGGTCCAGATTAGGCGTCTGGTACCCGGCCATGCCCATGCTGTAGGCGCCGATGTTGGTGATGCCTACATCGTCTGACATGATCACTAGGATGTTCGGCTTCTCGCTCTGGGCGAGCGCCTGAAGCGGGACTGCCGCGCAGGCGGCGATCCCAGTCAGCATCACTAAGAGTCGTTTCCTCATGTCGCGTTTCCTCCGTCGGGTGTTGGGATAGGTCGATGGTGTGTAAGTTGTCACGGGTTTCCGCTCGCCGGGTCGGACGCCGCTTCGACTGCCCAGGCGATGGCATCCAGCAAGGCTTGTCCGTCGATCGGTTTGTGAAATAAGGCGGCGGCGCCGGCGCGTCTCGCGGCCTCACGGTTTTGCTCGGTGTCGTAGGACGTCACGAAGATCACGGGGAATCGGTATCCGCGTCGCACGAGGAGAGGGGGCAGCTCCAGCCCCAACAGATCAGGCATCCGGATGTCCGCGATGACGCAGGAAGGTTCCGAATAACGCTCAAGGCCAAGCAGCCCGCGCACCGTCTCGAAGACTTCGGCGCGCATTCCGGCGGATCGCACCAGACGCGCCAGTGATCGCCGCACCGAAGCGTCGTCGTCGACGATGTAAACGGTGACTGCAGCGGCGGTTATCACCGCTAATCGATGTGTCCCTTCTTGTGCTGGTCAACGAGGTATCCACTTACGGCACCGACGCCGGCCCCGATGAGGGCACCCTTGCCCCAACTGCCGCTCATTGAACCGATGAGACCTCCGGCTGCCGCCCCCATCAATGCACCGCTGCCAGCCCGCTGCCCAGTTGTGCTGCCGCAGCCGCTCAGGGCGACGGAACTCGCGAAGATCACCGCGATGGTCGATTTCTTCATGGTCTCCTCCTCGGCCAGTCAGCCCTTGCAGGGATACTTGGCTTCTAGTGCCCGAACAACGCCGATGACGGGCATCTCGCCCATGAACGCCTTGTTGTTGACGTTACGTTTCGCCCAGGTGACGAATGCGACCTGTGCGTCGTCGAGTGTTGCTCCGGCGGGGTAGCAGATCAGGCGCTTGAAGGTCTGGCCGTCGCTGACGGCGTCGTGATACTGGACCGTTGCCTCGAGGAAAGACCTGCAGGAATAGATCGCCGGGGCGTAGTCCGGGTGATCAATGGGCGCCGAGCACAGCCCGTAGAGATCGCGCGTCGACTGGAGGGAAAAGTTGGCCTCGCCAACCTCTGCAGAGACGAGAGAGGGCATCAGGCAAGCGACCATGGCGGCCGTCTCGAAGGCTTTTCTGATCATCGGTGTCTTTATCTCTCCGTGTACGGTGAATAGGAGCCTAGACGCGGAGGAGGGAACCGGCTATGGGACTTTGGTCCTATAGGCAGCCTGTGTCGTCGGCCACCTCATGCGATTCTCGCAACTTGGGCGGGCAGGGGGTAACCGACGGGCGTCTCATGGTCGCCAGCAAAGGGAACACGCAGCGACTTGAAGCCGCGTTCCCGGTTTACAGAGAAAGCTCGACCCGCGGGATGCCTCGATCGGCGGCCTCGAATGTGGAGCGGCACTCGGAAATCCTCGCCGCGTCAATGCCTTTCTCCGTCACAAGGTACCGGCGCACGTTCCGTTCCCGCTCTACGGCGAGCTTCGTCAGGGCTGTTTCTGCCGGTGTGTACTGGCGGACAGCCGCGCCATTTGTTTCGCCGAAAAGACCCCTTGCGTCTGCTTCGCGGTGACGATGCATTCTTGCGGTCGGGGCGACCGCGTTCATATCCACCATGGTAGAGCGGCCGCATACCTTCAGCGACAAATCGGGGTGTTCGGCGAGCAGCTTGGCCAGGGAGTCCAGATAGCCTTTACCGACCTTTACAAGCTCGGACGAGCCTGGCGCAAACTCGACCGGCTCGAAAGTGGGCCCGCTGCCCTCGACCAACCCTTCCAGCATCGAGGCGATCAGTGTCGGCGGGAACACGCTTTCCAGGACGTTCCCGATCGCCCTGTTGACGGCAGGGCCGATGTCGACGTCGGGACTGCTCAAGGTCCCTGAGATCGGCAACGTCAGCACAATGCGCCCGTCCTGATCCGTCAACAGATCGATTGCCTCCTCCAGGGGTGCGCCAACCGTCTTGGCTATCCGCTCGGCATCCGCGGAGCCGACGGGACGCAGCCTGATATCCGCGGCATCGAGGCGGATCTCGCCCCCCAGCCGCCCCCTTGTGGCCTTGACTTCTGCCGCCGCGTCGAGCCGTCCGGACTCGAGATGGGCACCGGCGAGCTCCGCGGCATAGGGCGAGTAGGTCGACAGCCGGAGGTTTTTTACTTCCGCTTTCATGTCCAGGTCCGCATTCTCAGCCAATTTGCCGACCCAGCCGGAGACCGAGACGTGGGTGAGCTCGTCGACATTAGCGATCGCATTGAGCCGTGTGCGTTCGTCCGTTTCCTCGGTGTCCAGACCCTGCACCTCGAGCTCCTTGAAGACGGTCTCGATCGTAAGGTTCGGGGTAATGATGTCGTCCCGAAAGCGGAACACCGGGCTCCCGGTCAGGGTTACGCGGCCGATACGCACGCCGAATCCCGCCGCCCCTTTGATTTTTTTTCGCGTCGGGCCAGTCACATCTGCGTTGTCCGGCATTTCGGCTCTTGCCTCAAGTGCCATGAGCAAGGGTGAGGACAATCGTCCATCGACATCCAAACCCTCGCGGCGTTGAAACGCGCTGATCGCGGCGTTCGTTCGTCGCCCCATTCGCCCGTCTACCGGCCCCGGGTTGTAGCCCAGTTTCGTGAGCAAGCTCTGCACCCGATGTACGTCCATCTCCCCCTCAGCCGTCGCCGGGGTCGAAGAAGGTGCCTCGGCATTTGGCCCCGACGCAACTTCTGTGGCGATCGCGGCTCTTTGAGGAGCCGCTTTGCCTCCTCGGACCAGGGCCAGGAACAGGGACCTCGTCAGGTCGAGATCGACGTCCTCCATCGTTAGGGCATCGGCGGACAACCGCAAAGGCTCACGCGCCCGGAGGGCGCTGACCTCGGCGCGCTTCAGCTTAAGTGCTGCGGCCCGACCATCTGCGAAGTTGGCGGTCAGGGACCTTGCCGCAGCGTCGCCCGATGCCTGCCAACGAAACGAACCCCTTTGGGCCTCGAGTGACGCCAGCGGCAACGCCAAACGCGCAGCACCGACCTTGACCTGAAGCTGCGGAAGCGCCTGCTTCGCGTAGGCAAGGCCGGAAAAACCTCCGGCTCGCCCCGCGCTTGCGAGCTTCACCGACACGCCGTCTGCGGTCGCTTCCAAGTCCAGTTGGCTGACCTCGACTTCCAGCTCGCCGAGCTTCATTTCTCCACGTCCGCTCTTGGCAGCCGCCACCCCCAGTGAGCTGCGGCCGCCCGTGACGACCGCCAGGCGTCCCTGCCCCGATGTCGCGCTGAATTGATCGAGAAGTGCGTGCCAGCGCTCAACGGCGATGTGTCGTTGGTTCGCCAAGATTACGGTGTCCGCGAGATCGGCGCTCGCGGTGAGCCCCAGCTCAACTCGACCGTCGACCGATCGCAAGTCAAGGGTATGAAATTCGGCGGCGAGCCGGCCGAACTTGACGTCCGAGGAAGGCAGAACAACGGAGCGACCGGAGATGCCTCCCAAACCGGTGTCGGCAGCAGAGACCGTCTGCGTCGTCGACAGGGATTGCAGGAACACGAGAAGCTCAAGCAGCTTGTCTGCCGAGACCTCGATCGGACCGGACAACTCGATGCTTTTCACATCGACAGTTGGCGCACCGGCAACCTGAAGCGTGCCGTCGGCCGAGTACCTCGCATCGAGCTCGTTCACGGAAACGCGACCCCCGGCCGCGGTGAGTTTAGTCTTATCGCCGAATGCGGACCTGTTGGGACCCAGGTCCAAGGAGACCCTACCCTGCAGCGCGAGATCTCCCGACTGGCTCAATGCGTAACCGACGTCCAAATGCACCGTCGCCTTCTCGAGCGCCAGCGCGAAGTCCCCGGCGCGCGCATAGTCTGCGCTGTCGAGATCGACGGTTCCGTTGGCGTGCCCTTGGAGCCCACCCGACCCGAGCAGGCTCAACGAGGAGGTAATATGGGCGTCCCAAGTCCCCTCGTGCCGGTCAAGGCCCCAAGGTCCCGTCAAGCGGGCCAGTTTCGCTACGGTCACCTGCTCCATCCGCGCGTCGAGGGAAAGCGCGATGTCGTCGGCGAAAGGCCTTGCCTCCCCGGACCAGTGCAACCGGATGTCGTTCAACCGAGCAGAGATATCGAACTGCCCGGGCTGTTCCGATTCCCAAGTGTTGAAACCCAGCAGCGCGAGCCGGTCAACATCGACCACCAGCTCAGCGTTGTCGTTGTTCCGCAAGTCAAGGCGGGAATCAAGCAGCTCGAGGGTGTCTACGCCGGCTTCCCAGACCTCGCCGCTCCCTTCCGATGCCTGGGCCATACCCAAGGGTGGAATGACATGGCTCAGCGCAATTCCGTTGACCAGATACCCTGTCTCGTCGCTGCGGGTGACATTCAGGTCGATCTCCCGTAGCAGAAGCCGTTCGAAGGAAACCCTGCGCTTCAGGAGTGGATAGAACCGGATGTTCAGCCCCACCTCGCCCATACGGGCGCGGTTCGCAGATCCGACCCCGAAGCGCAACGGGCCGGCCCACAACTCGAGCGTCCACGGGTTGACCCGGAGTGTTTCGATGCCTTCGTGTTCTACGCCCCGCGAATCGAGGGCAGACGCAACCAGATGCCGGGCGAGATAGGTTGGCGCGAATGAGAAAAGCAAGGCGAGCAATCCGATGAAGGCGATGGCGACAATGCCCACCCGGATAAGGCGTCCCGAGAAACGGCTACCCTCAGCGGACGCGCGCGGGTTCGCAGCCCGCACGGAGGGGACGCGTTCGTCTGTCACGGGACAGGCCTGTTGCGGTTCTCGGTACTCGCGCAGCCGACGAGCAATTCAGTGCCCATTCTAGCGATCCCAGACAAGCTCCAAATCCTCCGGGGATGTTCGCTCCGCGCTCAAAAACAGCACCAAGCGCTGCCCGTCGGTGAAGTAGGGGTCTAGCGTGTAGTTGTAACGGGGGTTCTCCGGCGTCGCCGCCCCGACGCCTTTGACATAGCCCATGCCCGTCAGACTGGCCGATAACAGCATGTCCTGGAGCAGGTAGTCGCGTGTCTCGTCTACGTCCGGGTCGATCTTGTGCGTCGTGATCGTCTTCGAGGACAGCCTGACGCCGATGTCCCGACTAATCTGCCCGATCCAGACGTCTTTACCCTCAAAAACCAGCGGCGTGAGCCATAGCCGTAGGTGGTTACGCTCATCGACCGAACCGCGGGCCTTCTGAAGCGCAATGTCCTGTTGTCGGCCGTCGAGATAAAGCGCGGAAACGGGGGACGTGCGATATTCAAGCCCGAACAGCGATGACAAGATGGTGCTCATGACCGTGCTCCCGGTGACCGTCTCGGCGGGATCCCATCCGCGGCGCACGAGCGGATGGAAGGTATGGCCGTTTCCGGGTCCGACGACGACAATGTTGAGGGGGTCGCCCGGCGTGCTGCCGTCCGCTCCCAGCACGCAGCACGGATAGTTCTCAATCGCCTGGCGCAGCCCGTCCAGATCGACCTCGCGTCTGCTTTTCTCGGGGACGGCCTTGTCGAAATCCACCTGCTTGTAGTCCGCCCGAATGCCTGGAACCTCGACGACGAACTCAAAGATCTTCGTTCGACCCGGGTGAAAAAGCACCGCGCTGACGTGCTTGACGCCGTAGTCCTGGTTGGTGTGGACAAACCCCTCCCGAGCCTCTTCCGGAGGGATATACAAAGGGAGGGCTTGCTTGTCGAGATACACTTGCATGTCATGCTCGGCCGGCGAGGAGAAACCGGAGTGAAACATCCACGCGACTTCTTGCGGCGAGAAATAGTCCGGATCCATGTCCGCCGCCAGAAAGACATACGGCGCATCGTCCTTGTTCTCGACTCGCACCCAGACTGGCTGAATTCTGCGACTTTGCAGGGGGATGCCGAATACGGCGGTCGCTTCTTCGGCGCTTGGCACGGCGACCGTGACCGTAACGCCGCCAATCGTCTGTGTCTGCGTGCGCTGCATGAACCCGGCGCCTTGTTCCGGACTTGGGGAGAAGCTGGCGCAGCTTGATGCCAGGAGCGCCGTAAGGATTGAATTCCATGCAATGGCCGGGAAACGGCGACGGACGCTGTTGGCCCCACCGCGCGAGGAGGAGTGGCGTCCCACTTTGTGCAATCGCACGAGACCGCGCACGAGCGCCGTCTGGTATTTCATCGCTGGCCCCTGGAGACTAGATCGATACGAATGTTCCCATCCGGTCGCAGGGTGCCAACTGCCACGCAACCGACGACCGGTCCGTTGGATGGCCCGACGCGAAATCGCCGGAGAATCAATGCGAGCACGAACCGCGCCCCGACCAACACAAACTGCATCCCGATGCAGATGCGAGGCGGCAGGCAGAACGGGAAGTACGCGAACGCATAGGGGTCCTTGACGGCCCCGCCTGTAAATCGGTCCGGGTCGAAACGCAGCCGATCGGGCCAGGCTTCTCCCCAGCGGTGGGCGAGATAGGGTGAGAGCATGACGATGGCTCCCGCGGGTATCCGGTAACCGAGGACGACATCCTCGGCAATGGCGTTGCGCGGAATCGTCCAGGCAGGCGGGTAGAGGCGCAGGACCTCGCTGACGAAGCGCCCCGTGCACTGCTGCGTGTTCAGGTCGTCCAGGCTCGGGGAGTCGTGGATGATGTGACCGTCGATTTCCGCAGCCACGCGTTCGGCGATCTCGGGTCGTCTCCCCAACCAGTAGAGCGCCCGGGTCAACAGGCTGGCAGTCGTCTCGTGGCCGGCCGAATAAAGGGTGACGACGTCGTCGCGCAATTGACCATCGCTCATGGAATCGCTGGTTTCGGAGTCCCGCGCGGCCATGTAGGCGCCAAGCAAAGTCTCGTCCGCGTTGTCAGCCTGACCGGCGCGGAAACGCCGAATGATGTTGTAGGCGGTCTTATCCAGCTCCCGCAACGCGCTGCGGAGCCGCAGATTGCCGGGCGTCGGTACCCACAGCGGCACTCGCAGACCGGCCGGACCCCGGCGGCCGATGGCCGCGGGCGCTGCACCGAAGCCCCGGCTCGCCCGCTTCGACTGCTCGGCGAGATCGAGACCGAAGAGGGTGCGCCCAACAATTGCCATGGTGACCCGCGTCATCGCAGTACGGACATCGATCCGCACGCGGCCGGCCTGCGGAGTCCAGGACGCGATAAGCTTCAGGGTGCACTGCGCCATGACGTTCAGATACGGCTCGAGCCTGGCGGGAGGAAAAACAAGATTGGCAAGGCTTCGCTGGCGGCGCCAACGCTCCCCCTCGCTGGTTACCAGGCCGTTGCCAAGCAGGAGACGCGCACCGTCGTACATGGAACCCTTGCGGTAATTCTCCCGAGGGGAACGCAGCACATGCTCGAACGCATCGGGATGGGCAAGCATCACCAGATCGTGACCGAGCGGAAGCCGCATCCGAAACAGGGGGCCGTACCGCTCGAAGAGGCCGACGAACGGCTTCAACAGGTCGCCGCGAAGAAACGACGCAAATGTGCTGAACATCCGAAAGCCGGTTGGACCCGGAAGCTCACGTGACAGCACCTCACTGTTCATGGCTGTTCAGCATCCCCTCCGATGCAACGCCGGTGACAGTGAACGGGCGTTACCCTCTGCCATGTTGGCTTGCTCGCTCATAGCACGCCTTGAAGGGTCGGGGTCTTCCCCAGCTTCGCTGGAAAAAAGCGCGGAGGGTCCGGTCAGACAGCGCCGGCTTCGCAAGCCTCACAGCCTTGTATGCCATCTACCCAGCGAAAGGAACAGGAAGGTATCACGCAAGCGGATAGTGCCGCGGTGCCCGAGGCTCTTTTTGGGCACGGGTCTCTTTCCTTCGCCATTTCCGGCGATACAGAGGCTAGATCCAAAAGGAAGAGCGAGCTATAGGACTTTGGTCCTATAGGGTTGCTTCGATACGGGATTGAGCAAGGACGCGCAGGCTAGCTATCCACGTCGTACGCGGATTCGATCCCCAACCGCTGGCAGGTCCGTACAAGCTCCGCGACCGTCCTAACTCCGAGCTTTCGCATGACCTGCCCGCGGTGGACCTTCACTGTCTTCTCGGCTATGCCCAGCTCGGCGGCGATCTGCTTGTTCAGCGCCCCTGCAATGACCCAGCGCAATACCTCCTGCTCGCGTGGTGTAAGCAGCTCCAACCGCTCACGCAGCGCCTGGACTACATGCCGTTCAGTGCGATCAGCGCGGTGACGGACCAAGGCCTGGCGCACTGCACACAGCAGGACTTCCTCGTCCACGGGCTTGGTGAGAAAGTCTACCGCCCCCCCTTTCATCGCGCGCACCGACATCGGTATATCGCCGTGTCCCGTGAGAAAGACGATGGGCAGATCGACCTGTCGCGCCGCCAGCTCCGCCTGCAGCGCCATGCCGTCCAGATCGGGCATGCGCACGTCCAGCACGATGCAGCCGACCCCCTGGTAACCGCCTCGATCCAGGAACTCGGCGGCGGAGGCGGAGGTCTCGACCGCCAGACCCGCGGCGCGCAGAAGACGTGCCAGGCTCTTGCGGACCGCCACGTCGTCCTCGACGACGAATACGATTTCTTCCGAGTCCGTCATTTGTCTGTTCCGGTCCGAGCCACCGGTAAGGTAAAGGAGAAGCGAGCGCCCTCGTCCGTACTCTCCGCCCAGATCCGACCGCCATGAGCCTCGACGATGCGCCGGCAGATCGCAAGCCCCATTCCCAAGCCGCCCGATCGCGTGGTGAATAACGGCTCGAACAGCCGGGAGACAGCTTCAACGGGAACTCCAGGACCCTTGTCCTCGATGCTAACCATCAGGTACTCCCGACCGAGGCTTTGCGCTCCGATACGGATCTCACGACGCTCCGCAGGGGCGTCCGATACTGCGTGCATTGCGTTGACCAGTAGATTCATGATCACTTGCTGGGTCTCTATCCTGTCGGCCTCCACTGGCGGCAGATCGGGGGACAGCGACGGCCGGACGGTGATTCCGTGGCTGTCGAGCTCGCCGCTCGCGATCGCCAGTACGTCGTGAACGGAGTCCCCGATATGAAAACAGTCGCGCTCCGTATCTTCCTGCTGCAGCATGAGCCGCAAGCGCCGAATCACCTCCCCGGCACGCTTGTCGTCCCGAACGATGTCGTCGAGGATCTCCGGCAGCTCGCTTTGCCCCGTACCTTCGGAAGCAAGGAAGCGACGCGCGGCCTGGGCATTGCTGAGGATCGCGGCGAGGGGCTGGTTCAGCTCGTGGGCGAGGGCGGAAACCAGTTCCCCGAGCATGTTGGCCCGGCCAAGGCGCTCGAGCTCGCGGCGCGTACGTTCGAGGTTGCGCTCCGCCGTCAGCCGGTCCGTGATGTCCTCGCCGATACTCAAGAGTCCCGCGTAGTCCCCGTTTGTGTCGTTCAGACGGACGGTCGACCAGGCGAGGGAGCGCCGCGCGCCGGAGGCGCATACCAAGTCCCACCGGCTGTGCGGCCGGGGACCTTTGCGGGCGGCTGCTGCCAAGCGGTTGGTCAGCTCGGCATGATCTGATTCCAGCAGAATTGAAGCCAACGGCCTTCCAGTCAGCTCGTTCAATGGGTACCCAATGAGCCGCTCCAGGAAGGGATTGGCGTAGTTGATCCGGCCCTTGGGGTCGATGCCGATCACCGCGAGTTGCACGTCCGTCAGCAGGGAACGCCAGCGTGCCTCGCTTACCTGGATCTCCCGGGCATATCGGGACGCAAGGAACGCTTCGGAGACCAGTTCGTAGCTCAGGGCGAGCACGATCGCGAGAAAGGCGAAGCTGACCATATAAGGGGTTTCCACCAGCCCGGCGTCGACCAGCGGTGAATGGATCCCTGCGAGCAGGATGAAGGTTGCTACGCTGCCACCCACGAGGATGGCGCGGCGCCGATTGCCTGCGCGACTTGAGCGTACCGCTGCATCGAGCACGTAGACGACGATGAGCACCGAGGCCAGGTTCGACAGGTGTACCCAGGGATTGGCTGGGCCAATGGCGAGGGTGAACTGCTCACCCCAGAACGTCGGCATCTGCCGCAGAGACGTGATTTCCGCGTAAACAAGGCTGTAGGGTGAGCGCCAGTTCACCAGGATTGCGACGGTCCACAGCGTAGAGATAAGAATGGCGAGCCATCGCCGTGCCCTGGGCAGGCGCGCTTGGACGAACCAGATCATGGGTAGCAGGAGTGTGTAGACGAAAAAATTCTCCCACTGAATCAGGATGCGGTAGGTATCGATCGAGTCGGGTGTGCATCAGCGCGAGTTCCGTCATCGCACTCGCCCCCGCGCTCGCCGCCATTAACGCCGAGACGACGTAGACGTAGGCCTTGCGGTCCTTGAGCCAAAGCAGAATGTGCAGCAGGGCAAGCATGAAAGCCGCCGCTCCACACATGGACCAGGCGATAGTGAGGATACTCAAGAGATCGCGTCGCTTAACGGTTGGCCGTGCGCAATTCTAACAGCGGTTGGGCCAGCCAAGAGTGCGCGATGGCGTTTCCGACGGAATGCCGCCGTTATCTGTGCGTATTCGGGCAAGGGCACACGGCAACGCGCTCCCATCTTCGTGCCAGCCCTGCAGTCGTCGGGGCGGTAACCATCGGATCCCCGGGTTGAGAGTCGTGGTCGTCCCGGGGGAGAATGAGATCGCCTCGCGCAGGGAACCGAAGGACACGCTTGTCGATTCGGTTGAACAGGAGGTCGATGGCTATTTGCCGCTAACAGGCCGAAACGGACCTCGAATCGGTCTCAAGCTTGCGCTGCTGATCCGAGGGCAGGGGCCGACTCGCGCTTCCCTAGTATCCAGTAGACCATGGGCACCAGCACTAGCGACACCAGGGTGGAAAAGGAGAGCCCGGAGACGATGGTCACCGCCAGCGGCTGCAGCATCTCGGAGCCCTCGCCGATGGCGAGCGCCAGGGGCAGCATGCCGACCACGGTGGTCAGGGTGGTCATGAGGATGGGCCGCAGGCGCAGGCGGGCGGCCTCGAGAATGGCGTCGTGCTTGTCCAGGCCGCGGCGGCGACCGATCTCGACGAACTCCACCAGCACGATGGCGTTGTTGACCACGATGCCGGCGAGCATGATCAGCCCGAGCCAGACGGGCATCGACAGCGGCAGCGCCGGTCCACTGCAGGCCGAGCACGACGCCGATCAGGGCGAAGGGCACGGAGATGAGGATGATCAGCGGGATTGCGCAGCGACTCGTACTGCACCGCCATCACGACCAGCACCAGGAACAGGGCCAGGCCCAGCAGCAGGCGGCCGATGTCGCGGCCCTCCTGCAGGGCCTTCAGTCCGCCGCCGTCGTAGATGCTGTATCCCGGCGGCAGGGGAAGATCCGCGAGCGCCGCCAGGGACTGCTCGATCGCCTCCTCCAGCGTGATCTCGTCCCCCAGCGAGGCGGTGATGTCCACGATGCGCTGCTGGCGGTCGCGCACGATAGTCGAGGGCTGAGGCAGGATCTCGATGCGCGCCACGTCTCCCAGGCGCAGCGGAACCCTGGGCTCGGTCTTGCTGAACAGGACGATGGATTCCAGGTCGCCCGGGGCCGCCACCTCCATGCGGTCCAGCCGCAGCAGGATGTCGATGCTGCGGTCGCCGCTGATGAAGTCGGTGACGGTCTTGCCCTCCAGGGCGAAGCGCAGGATGTTCCCGACGTCCTCCACCTGAAGCCCGTAGCTCGCCGCCCGCTTGCGATCGAGGCGAACCGAGAGCTCCTGGGTGACCTCCTCGCTGGAGTGCTGCAGATTGCGCAGGCCCTCGATGCCCTTGAGCCGCTCCAACGCCTCGTCTGCGAGATCCGCCAGCACGTCGAGATCCGGCCCCTTGATGCGGATGCTGAGATCGTCGTCCCCGCTGCCGAAGCGGATGCCGCGGATACCGCGGGTGGACAGCTACACCTTCAGCCCGGGGATCTCTTCGGCGGTAATCGACTTCTTCACCCGCGCGATCCAGTCGTTGCTGCTGATCCCGCGCTCCGCCAAGGGCTTGAGCAGCACCTGAAGGCTCGCCCGGTTGGCGTTCTCGAACTGGCGAGCGCCCGAAGACGAAGCCGCCCACCGTGGTGAAGATGGCGTCCACCTCGGGCTGCGCGGCGACCAGCTCCTCGACCCTGCGCGTGAGGGCATCCATCTCGCTCGATGTCGATTCCGCTGTCCGCGGTGAGGCTGATGCGCACGTCGCCCTCGTCCAGCTTGGGCAGGAACTCCTGCCTCGACTCCTGAAACCAGGGGACCGTGTAGGCGAGTCCGGCGACGAAGACGGCGATGACCAGCCAGCGCACCCGCAGCAGCCGGGCAAGCAGCCAGGCGTAACCGTCCTGGGCGGCGGCCATGAGCACGGTCGGCGAGCCGCCGCAGCGCGCCCTCGCGGCCGGCGGGGACACGCCCGGCGAGCGCCGGCACCAGGGTCAGCGCCACCACCATGGAGGCGACGATGGCGGCCGGAGATGGTGAAGATCAGCTCGCGGAACAGCAGTCCGACCAGACCGCCGATGAACAGGAAGGGCAGGACGGCCGCGAGGTTGGTGGAGGTGGAGGCGACGATGGCGCTGGTGACCTCGGAGGCCCGCGGACTCTGCCGCCTGCGCGTTCGGCTCGCCCAGGCGCTGGTGGCGGTAGATGTTCTCCAGCATGACGATGGTGCTGTCCACCAGCATGCCGATCCCGAGGGCCAGCCCGCCCAGGGTCATGATGTTGAAGGTGAGCCCGCTCACCGCCATCAGGATGAAGGTCACCAGCACGGCGATGGGAATGGCGCTGCCGATGATGCAGCGTGCGCCGCAGGCTGCCGAGAAAGACGTAGACCACCGCCATGGCGAGCAGGGCGCCGCTGAGCGGCGGCGGTGACGGCGTTGTCGAGCGACTGGCGGATGTAGCGCGCCTGGTCGTCCGACGCGGCGGATCTGGATGTCCCCGGGTATCTCGCCCGTGCTCCGCGAGCCGGCCGAGCTCGGCCTCGACCGCGTCCACCACCGCCACCGTGTTGGCCAGCGGCTGCTTCTGGATCGAGAGCTTGATGCCGGGCTGGTCGTCGAGGCGGATGCGCAGGCGCTCCTCGGCCGCGCCGTCGATGACGCGCGCGACCTCCCCGAGCCGAAGCAGCGACAGGGGTCGCTCCGCGATCCTCGCCGGAAAGCGGCAGGTCGGCGATCTCCTCCACGCTGGTGAAGCGGCCCCCGGTGCGGCCGCTGATCTCGCCGTCTGGCATGCGCAGCCGCCCCGCCGAGACGTCCCGGTTGGCCTTCCCGCAGCGCCTGCTCGATGTCCAGCACGTCGAGCCCCAGTCCCGCCAGCCGGTACTGGTCGGCGATCACCTGGATCTCGCGCTCCAGACCGCCGCCCACCTCGGCGGCGGCCACGCCCGGGCAGGTTGAGCAGCGCGCGGCTCAGGCCGTAGTCCGACCCAGGCGCGCAGCTCCACCGGGTCGCAGCAGGCGGGAGCTGACCACGTACTCGGCCACCGGGAGCTGGAAGGGGTCGCGCTTGTAGATCACCGGCGGGTCGATGCTGTCGGGCAGGAAACGCTTGGCGCGGTCGAGGCGGGAGCTGGCGTCCCGCAGCGCATAGTCGATGTCGTTGCCGTACGCGAAGGACAGGTCGACCGCGCTGCGCCCCTCGGTGGTCCGGGACTGGACGGCGATGGCGCCCTCGGTGATCGGCCAGCTGCTCCTCGAGCTGGCGGGTGACCTCGTCTTCCATGATCTTGGCGGGCACGCCCGGGTCGAGGATGCGCACCCGGACGTCCGGGTAGATGATGTGGGGCAGCAGGTCGATGTTGAGCCGGCCGAGCGCGAAGCCGCCGAGCACCATCACCGCCAGGGTGAGCATCACCACCCCGACCGGGTGGCGCACGGACCAGCTGGAGATGCTCATTGCCGGATGCTGCGTTCCTGGCGGCGTTCAGCCTGCCGCGTCGACGATCTTCACGGCCTTGCCCTCGGTCAGGCCGAGGAAGCCGCGGGTGACGATCCGGTCGCCGGGCTCAAGGCCGTCGAGGATCTCGATGCGGTCGGCGATGCGCAGCGCCGCTTCGCACCGCGCGCCGCACGGCCTTGCCCTCGCCGTCGACCAGCCAGACGAACTCCCCCGCGCGGTCCCGCGCGAGGGCGCGGAAAGGAATCAGCAGGCGCTCGACGGCGGCGGTCTCGAGCCTGGCGCGCACGAACTGCCCGGCGCGCGCGCCCTCCGGCACCGGGTCCAGCACGATCTCGACGATGCCCTGACGGCTTGTCCGGTTCAGGGCGGGATGAATGCGCAGGATCTTGCCGTCGAACTGCGAGGCGCCGAGGGCATCGATGCGGACCGCCGCCGGGTCCCCCACCGCGACGTGCGGCAGGATCAGCTCGGAGGCGTAGACCTCGGCGACCAGGGACGACGGGTCCGCCACCGTAAGCAGGTGGCTGTTCTTGGTCACGAAGTCGCCGGGCTCCACCAGCCGCTCGCGTGACCACGCCGGCGAACGGGGCGCGGATGCGGGTGAAGGCGAGCCGGGTCTCCAGCAGCCGCTCCTCGGCCTCGGCGACCAGCAGAGATGTCTCAGCCTGGGCCAGCTCGTCTTCCGCGATGGCGCGCCTGGCGCGCAGGCTCTCGAGGCGCTCGAGGTCACTTTTCTCCTGCTCCTTGGTGGCGCGGGCCTTGTCGAGCTCCGCGCGCAGCAGGTCGTCGTCCAACGCGACCAGCAGCTGGCCGGTCTCGACCTCGTCGCCCTCGAACACCGCGAGATCCGTCACCCGCCCTTCCTCCTGGCTGAAGATGCGCACCAGTCTGCGGAATCTCAGGGAGCCCGGGCGCTCGTGTTGACCGGAGACCGGGGCGCGCTCGGCGGTGTGGACGGTCACCAGATGCTCCTGGTCCCGTTCCCGGCCCGCGGGGTTCGCGGTCGGGGCCTGCTGCTCGCCGCAGCCGGTCAGCAGGGCCGCGGCCAGGAGCAGGCAGGCGCAAGGTGTCGTCTGGCGCACTCGAATAACGCCTGATCAGGACCGGCCCGTGAGATCGGTGATGTTCGCCGCGGGCCGTGGAGCCTCCTCCTGGTACCTGTAGTGCTTGATCTTGCGCCGGACGTTGCGCTGGATGATGACGCCCAGCACCGCCCATTCCAGGCCCGTGAGCTCGATCTCCGGGTAGAGGTCGTTGAGCGCGATCAGCCATTCCCTGCCGTCCCCGTCCTTGCGGTACTGGCGGAACCAGCGCACCCCCTCCACGTCGGCGAACACGAACATGCCGTCGCGGCATTGCGGCGTCGGCTCGATGATGACGATGCACTTGTCCGGGAACTCGGGCTCCATCTGATCTCCGAGCACCTGCAGGGCGAAGGGTTCCTGCAGGCTGCAGCCACCGGAGTCCAGGGTGGGATCTGCCATGGGTCGACCTCACTTAGGTAAGACACTGGTTATTAGCCATCCTGGCCGAGATCAGCACGCCATCCAAGAAGCGCGGTTCTTGGATGGCTTCATTTTCAATCGCTCACGCCCTTGAAAATGGCGTCACATCCATGTGCCGCTCAAGCGCTGAATTGATCAGCGTTTTCTTTAGGGCAGCAAACCGGTCGTGATGACCGGATACGGTAGAATCTTCGCCCGGATATGGGCGTCGATCAAACCAAACCCAACACGGGAGCAGGATGTACACAGTCGCCACCGAACGCGCTCACAGCGACCGCCGCGATACCCACAACCTGCGCGCCATGCTGCCCTTCCTCTGGGAATTCCGCGGCCGGGCGCTGCTCGCGATCGCCTGCCTGGTGCTCGCCAAGGTCGCCAACGTCGGCGTGCCGGTCGTGCTCAAGGGCATCGTCGATGCCTTCGAGGGCGTCTCGGCCCAGGCGCTGATCCTGCCCGTCTCGCTGCTGCTGGCCTACGGGGCGCTGAAGCTCAGCGCATCGCTCTTCAATGAGCTCCGGGACGTGGTGTTCGCCCGGGTGCGTTACCGGGCGATGCGGCGGCTCTCGACCCGCGTCCTCGCGCACCTGCACCGGCTCTCGCTGCGCTACCACCTGGAGCGCCAGAGCGGGGCCGTGAGCCGCGACCTGGAGCGGGGCACGCGCTCGGTGGCCACCATTCTCAACTACATGGTCTTCAGCGTGCTGCCGGTGCTGGTGGAGTTCGGCCTGGTGGCGGCCATCCTGTTCAGTCAGTACGACCTGGTCTTCGCCCTGGTGACCTTCGGCACGGTCGCCGTGTACGTGGCCTTTACCTTCGCCATCACCGAGTGGCGCATGGACTTCCGTCACCAGATGAACCGGCTCGACTCCCAGGCCAACTCGCACGCCTTCGACAGCCTGATCAACTACGAGACGGTCAAGTATTTCGGCAACGAGCCCATGGAGCTCAGACGCTACGACCGCACCCTCAGCGAATGGGAGGAGACGGCGGTCAAGAGCCAGACCTCCATGTCTGTGCTGAACTTCGGACAGGGCGCAATCATCGCGCTCGGGGTCACCTTCATCATGTTCTTCGCCGCGCGGGGCGTCGTGACCGGTTCCATGAGCATCGGCGATCTGGTGCTGGTGAACGCGCTCCTGCTGCAGCTGTTCATCCCGCTGAACTTCCTCGGCATCGTCTATCGCCAGATCAAGTACGCCCTGGCGGACATGGACCTGGTGTTCAAGCTGCTGGAGCGGGAGCCGGAGATCGAGGACCGCCCCGATGCGCGCCCCCTGGCCATGACGCAGGGGGCGGTGCGCTTCGCGCATGTGGACTTCCACTACCAGCCGGAGCGCGAGATCCTGCGGGATGTCGATTTCGAGATCGGTCCCGGGCAGAAGGTCGCTGTGGTCGGCCACAGCGGTGCCGGCAAGTCCACCCTCTCGCGGCTCCTGTTCCGCTTCTATGACGTGACCGGCGGGCGCATCCTGATCGACGGGCAGGACATCCGGGACCTCACGCAGGACAGCCTGCGCGCGGCCATCGGCGTGGTGCCCCAGGACACGGTGCTGTTCAACGACAGCATCTACTACAACCTGGCATACGGGCGGCCGGATGCCTCGCGGGAGGCGATCGAGCGGGCGGCGGAAATGGCCCACATCCGCGCCTTTATCGAGGGATTGCCCGACGGTTGGGATACCGTGGTTGGCGAGCGCGGTCTAAAGCTGTCGGGCGGCGAGAAGCAGCGGGTCGCCATCGCGCGCGCCATCCTCAAGCGGCCGCGCATCCTGGTCTTCGACGAGGCCACGTCGTCCCTGGACAGCCACACGGAGCAGGCCATCCAGCAGACGCTTGCGGAGGTCGCGGAGGATCACACGACCCTGGTCATCGCCCACCGCTTGTCGACCGTGGTGGACGCCGATCGCATCCTGGTCATGGAGGCCGGGCGAATCGTCGAGCAGGGCACGCATCGCAAGCTGCTGAGCGCCGGCGGCGCCTACGCCGAGATGTGGGAGCTGCAGCAGCGCGAGCGCGAGGCCTCCCTGGAGGTGGTGGCTTGACCGTTTCCACGCGCGTCACCCGGCGCAAGGCCTGGCCCTGGTTCGGTTATCATCCGGACGAAGCGCGGCTCGAGCGGCTCGATGCGGGCTCGATGAACGAGATGGCACAGGAAAACCCGATTACCCCGGACCCGGAGCACAACCGGCGCGACGTGCTGGGCATTCTGCGCTCCGCTGGTCTCGTCTCCCCGATGCTGGTGCTTGCCGCCGGGCTGACCGGCTCACTGGTGCTGCTGCTGGTCCATTGGCGGCTTCCCCACTCGGACAGCGTCCAGCTGCTGTGTCTGGGATTTCTGCTTGCTTCCCTGGCGGCGCTGGCGCTGGCGGGGGTCCGGCTGCGCTCGCAGCTGCTCAAGCCGCTGGTGAATCTGGAGGAGTCGGTGGCGCGCGTCTGCCAGGGCGAGCCCGGCGCCAGCGAGGCGCTGCGCGATGTCGGGGTGCTGAACGAGATCGCGCGCGACATCGGCACCCTCAACTCGGAGCTGACGGACCTCTACGAGGACATGGACAGCCGGGTCGCCCGCCAGACCATGCGCCTGGCGCAGAAGACGGCCTCGATCAAGATCCTCTACGACGTCGCCGCCGGCATCAACGAGGCGCAGGGACTCGACGAGCTGCTGCTGCGCTTCCTGCGCGTGCTCAAGGAGATGGTCAACGGGCGCGCGGCCACCGTGCGCCTGGTGATGCCGGACGGCAGCCGGCGGCTGGTGGGATCCATCGGGCTCGACGACGATCTGGTGCGCGACCAGGACATGATGCCGGTGGACCTGTGCCTGTGCGGCAGCGTGCTGTCGCCGGGGGATATCCTCTGCCGCAACGATGCGCGCTTCTGCTCGCGCGTCTACGGACGCAAGATGTTCGGCAGCGACGAAGTCGAGGTGGTGACCGTACCCCTGGAGCATCATGACGAGCTCCTGGGGCTTTACACGGTATTCGTCGATAAGCCCGGGGTGAGCGGCCGGGAGGACATTCTGGAGCTCTTGTTCAGCGTCGGCCACCACCTGGGCATCGCGGTCGCAAAGCTGCGCTCCGACGCGGAGACGAGGCGGCTATCGATCGTCGAGGAGCGCAACGCCTTGGCCCACGAGCTGCACGACTCGCTCGCCCAGACCCTGGCCAGCCTGCGCTTCCAGGTCAAGATGCTGGAAGACGCCCTGGCGCAGTCCGTTGTCCCGGACGAGGCGCGCACCGATCTCGAGCGCATTCGCGGCGGGCTCGATGAGGCGCATGCGGAGCTGCGCGGCCTGCTGGCCAACTTCCGCGCCCCGATGGACCGATGCGGACTGGTCCCGGCCCTCGAGAAGCTTGCCGATAAGCTGCGTCAGCGACACGGACATGCACGTGCTGTTTCACGACAACTGCCGCCCGTTCGAGCTTCCGGCCTTCACCCAGCTGCAGGTGACCCGCATCGCGCAGGAGGCGCTGGCCAACATCCGCAAGCACGCTCGGGCGCACACCGTGCGCATGCTCCTCACCCGCGCCGGCGGGAGCTACGTGCTGCTGGTGGAGGACGACGGGATCGGGTTCGACGCGGTTCCCTCGGCCGGGTCCACCGGGGAGCACCTCGGGCTCACCATCATGCAGGAGCGGGCGCGACGGATCGGGGCGGATCTGCGGGTCGAGAGCGAGCCGGAGGAGGGCACCCGCGTCGAGCTGGTGTTCTCGGTCGACCGCAAGTCGCCGCAAGGTGCGCGAGAGGCGGCCTGATGCGCGTGCTGCTGATCGACGATCATGCCCTGTTCAGGTTCGGGCTGCAGGAGCTCCTCGAGCGCCGCGGTATCGAGGTGGTGGACGCGGTGGGCGAGTCCGAGGCCGGGATCCGCCGGGTCGCCGAGACGGCGCCGGACGTGGTCCTGCTGGACATGCGCATGCCGCGGATGAACGGGCTGGAGGTCCTGCGCCGGCTTCGCGCCTCCGGCCAGCGGATGCCGGTCGCGATCCTGACCACCAGCGCCGAGGAGCGCGACCTGATCGACTCCCTGCAGTCCGGCGCCCAGGGTTATCTGCTCAAGGACATGGAGCCCGATGAGCTGATCGCGGCCCTCGAGGACATCGTCGCCGGCAGGACGGTGGTCGCCAAGGAGCTGACCGCCGTGCTCGCCAAGGCGGTGCAGGGTGAGCGGCCCGCCGGCGCGAGCGCGTCCGCGTTCGCCGATCTCACGCCGCGCGAGCGCGAGATCCTGTGTCATCTCGCGGAGGGCCAGAGCAACAAGACCATCGCCCGCGCGCTGGGCATCTCCGACGGGACCGTCAAGCTCCACGTCAAGGCGATCCTGCGCAAGCTCGACATCCACTCGCGCGTGGAGGCGGCGGTCATCGCCGTCGAGAACGACCTGTGCGCCCGCGGCGCGCCCCGCTCCGGGGGCTGATCCCCGAGGCGCCTAATCCCTATCGATCAGGCCGGAACACGAACCATGAAGAACTTCATCGAAATGGTGCGCGGTTGTCTCTCGGACGTCCGCGAGATCATGCCCTGGGATCTCGAGGAACGCTTGCAGGACAACCCCGACCTGCTGATCGTCGACGTCCGCGAGCCCCAGGAGTTCGAGGCCATGCACATCGCCGGATCGATCAATGTGCCGCGCGGCATCCTGGAGTCGGCCTGCGAGTGGGATTACGAGGAGACGTTGCCGGAGCTGGTGCAGGCACGCGAACGCGAGGTGGTCGTCGTCTGCCGCTCAGGCTACCGCAGCGTGCTCGCGGCCCACTCCATGCAGGTGCTGGGCTATCGCGACGTGGTCTCCCTCCAGACCGGGCTCCGGGGCTGGAAGGACTACGACCAGCCGCTGGAGGACGGCGGTGGCAACGAAGTCGACCTCGACGACGCCGACGTCTACTTCACGCCGAGGATACGCCCGGAGCAGATGCGGCCGGCCAACGGCTGAGCCTCCGGTCTCAGCCCGCCGCGGCTGCGGTTGCTCGGGCCGGACCGGCAAGGCGCCGGAACGCCGTTGCCAGTGCGGTCGCGTCTCCCACGTTGCCCGGAAAGATGACCACAGGCAGCCCCGGAAAACGCGGGTGGTCATCCGGGCAGCGCACCACCGAGCAACCCGGCAGCACCTGGCCCAGTACCCGCGACTGGCGCAGAGCCAGGCCGTCGCTCAGCACGTCGTTCGACGTGATGCCGCCCTTGCTGATGAGGAAGCTCGTCTCCGCCGGCAGCCCACGCACCACGTCCATCAGCAGCCCCGAGACCTGCTCGCCGAACGCGAGCCGCGCCGCCTGATCCGGGAAGATGCGTTCCACCCGGCTGGTGTAGATCACGGGTGTCAGGCCGGCGGCGTGGGCGGCGGCCGCGTCGGCGAGGACCTCCGCCAGGATTCCCGGGCGATCGTCGGCGATGCGGTCCACGTCCACCTGTACCGGGGCCACGTCGGGCTCTGCCAGCAAGGCCTCCACTTGCGCGGTGGTCTTGCGCACGTGGGAGCCGACGATCACCGCGCCTGGACCATCGTTGCGGACCTGGCTGTGCAGGTCCTCCGCGCCGACCGGCTGCGGGGGCAGACCCGCCAGGGAGGTGAGCAGGCTCGCGCCGCTGCGGAACAGGAAGCGCTTGCCAGCGGCGACCGCGTCCAGGACCTGCGCGGTGAAGCCGTCGAGGTCCGACTGGCGCTCGCAGTCCACCACGCAGCAGGCGTTGCCGGAGAGCGATTGCAGGCGATCGCGCACGTCTCCCCGTATGTCATCGAGCAGGAAGCGTTCGACCGCGGAAGCGGGGATGCGCCCGCGGGTCTTCTCGGCCACGTAGTCGGGCAGATAGCTGGTGGAGTAGCCGAATACCGAGTCGCGGGAGAACTCGGTCTCGTCCACCCGCATCCGTCGCCCGTCGGTGTCGATGTAGTGGACGCTGTCCACCGTCAGGCGCCCACCCTCGAAGAAGGCGGGGACCAGGAAATGGGCGTCGAAGGGGCCGAGCTCCTCGGCAATGACGTCCGTTTCCACCGGGTAGTGTCCGCGCAGAGTGGAGTCGGAGCGGCTGACCAGCAAAGGCTGGATGGGGCGACCCGTGCGGGCGAGCTGGTCGAGGGCGGCGCGCAGGTTCCGGCACACCTCGCGGGTGACCGCGGCCGCCCGGTCGGCGTCCGTGCTCCGGGTGTTGGTCAGCACGAAGAACAGGGGCGAGTCGTCCTGTAACGCGCCGCGTAGGGTATCGGCATCCCAGCGGGTGAGCAGCAGACAGCTGTGGACCGTCTGCGACCCGGTTGGGTCGTCGTCGAGCACGATGATCTTTGGCTCTGCCATGGGTCTCTGTCCGAGTGGTTCGTCGCGAGGTGGATGTTAGACAGCACGGGTTTCGGCGATCCCTCGCCGAGGTCCGTGCTCAGCCCATCATCTTGGACACGCGCCTGGCCATGTCCTCTGCCGACAGCCCGTTGAAGGCCATGACCTCGCCAGGGGTCGCGGTGGTATCGCCGCGCTTCCACACCATCAGCTCCCGGCGGGGTGCGCGGGTACGCAGCGTCACCGGCTCCAGGGGCGCGCCGGGGCCGCCGCTCACGGCGCACAGCATGTCGCCGTCGAACAGGGCGTTGAAGTGATCATCGTCCATGAAGGCATTGTCCGGCTGGGCGCAGGTCTCCCAGGCGACATCCTCGGGGCGGTAAAGCCGGCGCGGGTTGACCACGCCCACGATGCGCACGCGGTAGCCCTTCGATTCCAGCAGGTCCTTGGCCTCGAAGACGGGCAGGTAGACCATGTCGCCCGTGACCGCGAACACCACGGTACCCTTGTCGCCCCCGGCGCTCTCGTAGAGGCTGACCGCGCCGCGCTCGACGGCCTCCCGCGCCTGCTCCAGGGTGGTGCGCACGGGCAGCGGACTCTTCGAGGCAAAGATGGCGATGCCCTTGTTCCAGCTCGCCAGCGCCCACTCGTAAGCTTGCCTGAAGCATGTTGGCGTCCACCGGGAACAAGGGGTAGACGTTGCCGTTGCGCATCTGCGCGGCCGCGTAGTTCTCGATCTCCGGCCGCTGATGGGTCCAGCCGTTGCGACCCTGCTCCAAGGCGCCGGCAGTGAACATGGCGATCACCGAGGGCGTGCGCCGGCGCAGCTCCGCCATGGCCTGGGTCACGGTCTGAAAGATCGGCCAGCCGTTGATGGCGAAGCTCTCGTAGGAGAGCCACAGCGAGCGGGAGCCGAACAGGGCGAGGCCGGCGGCGAGACCGGCGCAGGCGTCCTCGCTCAGAGGCTCGTATACCTGCCCGTCGGGCCGCTGGTTGTACAGCGGATCGGTGGTCGGATGGCGGATGCCCAGGGCCTCATTGATGTTTTTCATCGCGGACGCCTCGTTGCCGTCCGCGTTGGTGACCACGAAGCGGCGATCCGCCTGCCCGACCGCCGCCACCAGGGCGCCCAGCGCGGTTGCAGGCACCTCCTTGTCGCCCACGGGGAAGTCGCGGGTCGGCAGCTGTCCAAGGTCCGCAAGCGGAATCGCGCGCTCGGTGACGGCGGTCGCGACGGCGGGACCACCCCCGGCGCGGCGGAAGTTCTCGCGCACGACAGCCCAGGCCAGCGGGGACAGGGCGCGGCGCTTGAGGGCCTCGCTGATGTGGGGCTGATCCAGGGTGTCCTGCGGGTACAGGTTGTGCGACTTCGATCCGGTGGTGTGGACGCCGGCACCCTTGAGCTGCTTGATGATGAAGGCGGTCAGCCGCCCGCCCAGGGCCGAGCGGGCCGCGCGGTCCACGCCCTGGAGCACGGCGCCCGCGAATGCGAGCCGCGCGTCGAGGGAGAAACGGGTGCTGTCGACGTAGGCCCCGTCCTGCGCCCTATCGTCGAAGTCCTTCGCGTCGATCAGGACCACCTCTTGGAAGCCGTGCGCCTTCCAGTAGGCCACCATGCGGTCGTTGTCCCAGGTGGAGACCATGGCGTGGTGCTCCTGGCTGTAGCCGTTCCAGATCAGCACCGGCAGGAAGTTGGTGGCTCGCGGGTAGGCGGTGTGGAAGTGCATCATGGCCGAGAGGGGGTAGGGCTCGCCCATGCCGCCATCGCCGATGGTCACCGGAAACAGCTTGTCCGGGTGGAGCAGGGCGCCCGCCATCGCGAAGTGCTGGCCCTGGCCGAGCGGGCCGGCGGGGGAGAGAATTCCCGGGATCGCCCCGGAGAGGTGCCCGAGAAGCCCTTCGCGCTCGCGGAAGCGGTTGCGCATGTCTTCCACGGTGCGGATGCCCATCTCCTCGAGCGAGGTATCGAGAAACATGGCGCTGTAGAAGCCGGGGGCGTGATGGCCGACCTCGGTGACGATATTGGTGTGACCCAGCATCATCAGCGAGGCGTGGGCCTCGGCGCTGGACGCGAAGCCGCCCGGATGTCCCGAGCCCTTCGCGCCGGTCACCTGCAAGGTGAGGTAGCGCAGCGCGTCCGCCCCCATCAGGGTCTGATAGGCGGCGCGGGGGTCGCTGGCATCCTGGATCGAGCCATCACCCTCCCGGATCAGCGGTTGGTCGGCATTCTTTGAGAAGCCCGGCCAGGGCTCGCCGAAGTACTCGATGCCGGCGGTGAACTCCGGGATCTCGGGGAAAAGGTGCTCTGGTGCTGCGCTCATGACGGGCTCTCCAGTGATCAGGCAGTTGCGTGCCGGCGGGATTGCCGGGGCTTGAAGAGAACTCTAATGGCGCTGCGATGATTTCACAATACAGAATGTATACCGCATTATGAAAATATGACGCGAGCTAGCGTTGCACTCCCTGTGCGTCTTGCCGATCTGAAATCCCGATAAGGGGTCCTGACCGTCAACCTTTTTCTGCTGTGAGGTAAGCGATCCAACCGGCGTCGGGCTCGCCTTCCTCCACCGGGACGAACACGCCGTCCGGGTTGCCTTCCTCGTCCCATCCCTGCCAGTAGCAGATCACCCGCCCGAAGCCGGTCTCCGCGAGCAACTCGCGGATCTCGGGCAGGGACCACAAACGCCAGTCATAGCTGAACGCGCGCTCGAGGCGCGAGCCGTCACTGAGCGTGAAGTGGATGTGGCACACCAGACGGCCAGTGACGGGGTCGTACTTTTCCTGCTCCCAGACATAGGTGAATTGCCCGTCGTCGGACTCGATCTGGCGTTCCTCCGTGATGACGCGGTAGGAGTCGTAGCCTCCGTAGGCGTCCAGGAAGAAGATCCCGTCGTCCTTCAAGGCATCGCGCACGCGAACGAAGTAGCGCGCGAGGGCGGCCCTGTCGGTCAGCAACCAGTAGCTGAAGTTCATTGCCGCGATGATGTCGGCCGGAGGGGACTCAGCCGCGAGCACATCCTGCTCCAGGAGGCTCACCCGCGCGGCGGCATCCTTGGGCAAGGAAGCTAGATTGTGAGCCCGGCCCCAGGCGAGCACCTCGGGATCGATGTCGACGCCGATGGCGCGGTTGTTCTTGCGCCGGCGCACCCATTCGCAGCACACGGAAGCGGTTCCGCAGAAATCCTCCCGCAGCAAGCGCGCACTCCGCCCACGCAGCAG